>CAZKJL010000001.1:0-213003 GCA_964553135.1 uncultured Candidatus Peribacteria bacterium
CTGTTACGCTTTCTTTAAAGGATGGCTGCTTCTAAGCAAACCTCCTGGTTGTTTATGCGATACCACTTCCTTTGATATACTTAACTGTTCTTGGGGACCTTAGCAAACGATCTGGGCTGTTGCCCTCTCGACAATGGCACTTCGCTGTCACTGTCTCACTCCCGTGACTGTAAAAGATAGGTATTCGGAGTTTGTCAGGACTCGGTAGGCCTAGAAGACCCCCTTGTCGAAACAGTAGCTCTACCCCCTATCGTATATCACGAGGCTGTTCCAAAAAACATTTCGAGGAGAACCAGCTATCTCCGGGTTCGGTAAGCTTTTCACTCCAACCCACAGGTCATCCCAATGTCTTGCGATACATTATGGTGCGGACCTCCAGCTACCTTTCGGTAGCCTTCATCCTGCCCATGGGTAGCTCACCCGGTTTCGGGTCTAGTCCCAGCGATAAAACGCCCTGTTCGGACTCGCTTTCGCTCCGGCTTCGGCTAGGAAACTGCCTTAGCCACACCGCTGAGAACTAAGTCGTTGGCTCATTAGGCAAAAGGAATGCTGTCACCCCTACCACCCTACTCTCAGGGTGGAAATTCAAGAACCGGAGTCAATCTCCATACGCCTAACAGTATGAAAACCGTACCGATTCTTCATTGAGCTTCCCCCATACGTTGAGAGCATGGTGGTAGGGGCTCCAACTCGTTGTTCGCATCACATTTCAGAAACTATTTCATCCCCCTTTCGGGGTGCTTTTCACCTTTCCCTCACGGTACTATCCGCTATTGATCTCCCTATCTGTTTAGCCTTGGATGGTGGTCCACCCGGATTCGGGCCGGATTTCACGTGTCCGACCTTACTCAGGAATCCTCTGCCGTGCACTCGCGTTTCGACTACTGGGCTATCACCGTCTTTGGCCGACCGTTCCAGGTCGTTCGTCTACGGTTGTGCAATCGGTTTATAGAGGTCCTACAACCCCCATAAGCAAGCTTATGGGTTTGGGCTATTGCCTGTTCGCTCGCCACTACTAAGGCAATCTCGTAATTGATTTCTTTTCCCCCGCTACTTAGATGTTTCAGTTCGCGGAGTATACCTTCAACCACTTGCGTGGTGATCATGGGTCATTCCACCCATGGGGTTTCCCCATTCGGAAATCTTCGGCTGGTAGCGCCTGCCTAGCGGCTGACCGAAGCATATCGCAGCTGGCCACGTCCTTCATCGGAATAGAGAGTCGAGGCATCCATGTGATGCGTTGAGTAACATTTAATATTCGAGACTTCTTACTACGCCTTGCGGCGTAACAAGGAAGTGAAATTGTGCTGTTCACGTACCATGATGCGGGCAGTACGTAGACACGTACCGTCCGTCACGGCCGTTAAACAATTGAATCATGATTGAAATTCTTCATCAGCCGATGGTGCAAATGAGCACGGCGTGCAACGTGACACCCTGTTTGCCCCGCTTTGGGGCAAAAAAAACGGGCGGCTCGCGCGCACCCGTAGAACCACGGCCCGTTGAGGGGCATTGATGCTACGGATACGTGCGGGAAACATGCATAGTGCCGAAGGATTTTAGCGGTTGAACGGACACGGTCAAGAAGAAAAGAGACGAAATTAGTAGTACGGGAAAACGGCCAGAGGATACGAAAAAACCGGATGCCGCAGTGGCACCCGGTTTCAACGTTTTTGGATCGATTTATTCCTTGTCTTCGTCCTTGTCGACGGCTTCCTTCATTTCGGTTTTGGCCGTGGCGCCGCCCTCTTCGGGATCGAGCTCGCCTTCCTCGATGCCCTTTTTGATGGCTTCGGGATCCTCTTCCTCGATGTCGAGGTCGGAGATTTTGTCCGTGGCGGGGATGAGATCCTCGCTCTCCTGCTCTTCATCGAAACGAGTCTTGAGCTTCACGACTTCGGCTTCGCCTTCTTCCAATTTCACGACGGGAGCCTGAGCCGGAACTTCGTCGGAGAACTTGAGGAGATCGACCTTGAGACCGAGAGCCTGCAATTCTTTGACGAGAACGTTGAATGATTCGGGAGTGGACGGCTTCTTGATGGGCTCACCTTTGACGATGGACTCGTACGCCTTGGAGCGGCCGACCACGTCATCGGACTTGATGGTGAGCATTTCCTGGAGCACGTGAGCGGCACCGTATGCTTCGAGCGCCCACACTTCCATTTCTCCGAAACGCTGACCACCGTGTTGAGCTTTGCCTCCGAGAGGCTGCTGCGTGACGAGAGAGTAGGGACCGACCGAACGAGCGTGGATCTTGTCTTCCACGAGGTGGAGCAGCTTGAGCATGTACACGAGTCCGACCGTGGTTTCGTTGGCGAACGGCTCACCCGTGCGTCCGTCGATGAGCTGCAGCTTGCCCGTGTCCGGGAGCTTGGCGAGCTTCAAGAAGTCGACGATCGTATCGGTGGGAATACCGTTGAGAGCGGGCGTTGCGATCTTGAATCCGAGCACTTCACAGGCCCAGCCCAAGTGCGTCTCGAGCACCTGTCCGATGTTCATACGAGAGGACACACCGAGCGGGTTCAAGATAATGTCGACGTAACGACCGTCCGCGAGGAACGGCATGTCTTCCTTGGCGACGATGCGCGCGATGACACCTTTGTTACCGTGGCGACCGGCCATCTTGTCACCCACCTGCACTTTGCGAGTCTGAGCGACGAACACTTTGATCTGCTTGATGACACCGGTCGGGAGCTCGTCGCCCTCGGCGCGATCGAAGACGTGAACGTCGACGACCTTGCCGCCGGCGCCGCCCGGGAGGCGGAGCGAGCTGTCTTTCACATCTTTGGCTTTGTCGCCGAAGATGGCCTGGAGAATGCGTTCTTCCGGCGTGAGTTCGGTCTCGCCCTTGGGCGTGATTTTACCGACGAGGATGTCGCCTTCGTGCACCGTGGCACCGAGACGAACGATGCCGTCGACATCGAGATCTTTGAGCTTGGCTTCACCGACGTTCGGGATGTCGCGGGTCACCGTCTCGGAACCGAGCTTCGTGTCGCGGACATCCGTGATGTAGGACTCGATGTGGATGGAGTCGAAGTGACCCTGCTCCACGACGCGGTCCGAAATGATGATGGCATCTTCGAAGTTGTAGCCGCCCCAGGGCATGTATGCCACGAGGAGGTTCTGGCCGAGAGCGAGCTCTCCGCCTTGGACGGAGGAGCCGTCGGCGAGCACGTCGCCGTTCTTCACCTTCTGTCCGGTCTGTACGAGCGGACGCATGTTGAAACACGTTCCCTGGTTGCTGCGGACGAAGTTGTCGAGCTGGTGCGTCATCTTCTTTCCGGAGTGGTACATCACGACGATCTCGCGGGCGTCGACGGAGAGAACTTCTCCGTCTTCATGAGCGAGAACGACGTGTCCCGATGCGCGGGCGGCGATGCTTTCCACACCCGTTCCGACGAGCGGAGAGTGGGGGCGGATGAGCGGAACGGCCTGGCGTTGCATGTTCGTTCCCATGGATGCGCGGGTGTTGTCGTCGTGTTCCAGGAACGGGATGAGCGACGTGGACACAGAGAGAATCTGCTTCGGTGAAATGTCGACGTGCGTGACGTCACGGACGTGCGCCAACACGGGTTCGCCGTGCTTGCGTGCATGAACGCGCGTCAGCAAGAACTCGTCGCGTGCATTGAGCTCGCTGTTCGCTTCGGCGACGGTGAGATGACGCTCGCGATCGGCATCGGCGTAGATCTCCTTGCGGATGATGTAGGCGCGAACCGGCACGTTGGTCTGGCCGTCATGCTTGAGTGCGCTGATGATTTTGGATGCGAGTTGCTTGGTTTCGACGACATCACCTTCCTTGGCGATGACCTTGTGGCCGTCGCGGAGCGTGACGTCGAGGATGCGACCCACGAGGGCATCGGCGTCCATTTTGACGCTGTGCTTCACTTCGTAGTACGGGGTCTCCAGGAAGCCGTACTCGTTGACCTTGGCGTACGAAGCCAAGTGAACGACGAGACCGATGTTCGGTCCTTCGGGAGTGGCGATGGGACAGATGCGACCGTAGTGCGAGGGGTGCACGTCGCGTACGTCGAACGATGCGCGTTCACGGGACAAGCCTCCGGGGCCCATGGCCGAGAGACGACGCTTGTGCGCGAGCTCGGAGAGCGGGTTGGTCTGGTCCATGAATTGCGAGAGCTGCGACGAGGCGAAGAATTCGCGGAGCGCGGCCGTGATGGGACGACAGTTGATGAGCTGAGTGGGCGTGACGGTCTCGAGATCCATGACCGTCATGCGATCTTTCATGATGCGCTCGGTGCGCATGAGACCGACGCGGTACTTGTTCTGCACGAGTTCTCCGACGGAGCGAACGCGGCGGTTGCTCAGGTGGTCGATGTCATCGGCGGAGCCTTCGCCGTTGTTGAGACGGATGAGCTCTTTGAGGATGCCGACGAAGTCGGACACCTGGAACGTGCGGTGAGCCTCGTCGTTCGGAATGTCGAGGTCGAAGCGACGGTTCAGTTTGTAGCGCGCGATGTTGCCCATGTCGTACTTCTTGAAGTCGAAGAAGAGGGCATCGATGAGCTGCTTGGCGTTCTCGGCCGTGGCCAAGTCGCCGGGGCGAATCTTGCGGTAGATGCTCTGGTAGGCCTCGTCGACGGAGTGGACGGTGTCTTTGTCGAGCGTCGCAAGGATGTAGTCCTTGTCGGCCTTCGTGACATCCTTGAACAGATCCAGGATGGATGCGTCCGTTGCGTAACCGAAGATGCGGAGGAGCTGCGTGATGGGGATTTTGCGCTTGCGATCGATTTTGCAGGAGATGATGCCGCGACGATCGGTCTCGATTTCCATCCACACACCGCGCTTCGGGATGATCTTGGCGGCGTGGTGCTTGGGGAAGTCCGGCATGGACGAAAAGAACACACCCGGAGAACGGACGAGCTGCGAGACGACGACGCGCTCGATGCCGCCGACGACGAACGTGCCGCTGTCGGTCATGAGCGGGATGCTTCCGAGGAAGACGTCCTGCTCTTTGATTTCACCGGTTTCCTTGTTGATGAGCTGCACCTGAGCCTTCATGGCAGCCTCGTAGCTGAGGTTGCGGCGCTTGCAGGTGGCGGGGTCGTACTTGGGGGCGTCGAACGTGTGACCGAGGAAGTTCAGTTCCATCTTCTTGTTCGAAAAGTCCGTGATGGGGCTGACTTCTTTGAGGAGCTCGGAGAGACCTTCGGTGAGGAACCACTTGTAGCTCTGGAGCTGCACGTCGATGAGCGAGCGCATCATCTCGAAGGAGTCGTCCTTCGTGAGGAACACGCGTCCGGCGACGGTCATCTTGGGCTTCATGCTCTCACCAACGTCCTTGAGGGAGGGCGGAACGCGCTCGGAGACCGAGAGCTTGAACTCGGTGATGTGCGGCAAAATGGCCTCGGGTACGTCGTACGTGTACTGCTGACGCTTGGGAGCGACCTTCTTGGCCGGAGCCTTGCGAGCATCGGCGACGAGCATTTTCTTGGCGATCTGTGACTTCGGTTTGACGACCGCCTTTTTGGGGGCGGACTTCGAGGAAGACTTCGCCTTGGCTTGTGCCTTGGCGACTTTCTTCACGACTGCTTTCTTCTTGGGCTTCGAGGCCATAACGGGGGAGAGGAAAATGAATGGTCTCACAACAAAACGCCGCGCCGAGGCTTCATTGTCGCGAAAAAACGACAATCAAACCTGGGCACAGCTCTCAGAACACAATCGGAAGCCGCTGTGACGAGGCACAGTGTAGCGGCTGAAGATGGCTTGTCAAAGAGGATTTTTGAGGAAAGTGACGGGGATTTTACGCCACCGATTCCTGGTACCTTTTTTCGACCTCCTTCCAGTTCACCACGTTCCAAAATGCCTTCACGAAATCGGGGCGGCGGTTTTGGTACAGAAGGTAGTACGCGTGCTCCCAGACATCGAGCCCGAGGATGGGCGTCTTGCCGTCGGTGACCGGGTTGTCTTGGTTCGCGGTGCTCACGATGGCCAAGGATTTTCCATCGACGATGAGCCACGCCCAGCCGGAACCGAAGCGAGAGGCCGCGGCTGCGGCGAACTGCTCTTGGAATTTCTCGAAACTGCCGAATGTCTTTTCGATGGCTTGCATCAGCGCTCCGCTCGGCTTTCCGCCGGCACCCGGCGCGATGAGTTCCCAGAACATGGAGTGGTTCAGGTGACCGCCTCCGTGATTGCGAACAGCGGTGCGGATGTCCTCCGGGACCATGTCCAGGTCTGCCACGAGTTCCTCCACCGTTTTCTCGTGGAGGGCGGGGTGCTTGTCGAGAGCGGCGTTCAAATTCGTGACGTAGGCCTGGTGATGCTTCGTGTGATGAATCTCCATGGTGCGCGCATCGAAATGCGGCTCCAGGGCGTCGTAGGCGTAGGGTAATGTGGGCAACGTGTGAGGCATGGAATAATCATGAATGAAGTACACGGATTGAACAATGACTAATGACGCCCCTCTTCCAGTAGACTGACTTGCCAGCACTCCCCCTTCAGTAGCCTGTCACTCACCCGCATCATCACCGACGAAAAAGATTTCGCCTCGTACGACGCGTGGGTCCGCGCACATCCGTTCGGATCACTGTGGCAATCGCTCGAACGAAAAAAATACATCGAAGCGTGCGGCAAGAAAACACGGCTCTACGTCACGGAAGTGAATGCAGCGATCGTCGCTTCGGCGCTTGTGACCATCGATACCACGACCGGCGGATACGCCGTCTGGGAAACTCCTCGAGGACCGCTGTGGGCAAACTCGGCGGCACTCGACGAACTTCTCCGGCGGATCGTGGCGGATGCGAAGCACGAACGTTGCATCGAAATCCTGTTCTCCCCCGCCACTCCCCTGCTCTCGACGCACTATCCGCTCCGAACATCACCACGGCACGTGCACGCACAAGCGACGCGCATCCTGGATCTGCATCACACCGAAGAACAAATCTTGGCCCAGATGCATCAGAAGGGGAGGTACAACATCGGCGTTGCGCGTAAACATGGAATCGAGGTGGTCGAAGGCTCCAAAGACGATATCGACACGTTCTATGCACTGCTTCGGTCCACGGGCGGCAGGGATGGGTTCAAGATCTCTCAAAAATCGCATTACGCGCGTTTTCTGTCCGCCATCCCCCACAGCTTCCTTCTGCTTGCAAAGCACGAAGGAACGGCCATTGCGGGGCTTATCGGCGTACGCTGGGGAAAGACGGGCATCTACTACTACGGAGCCTCGTCCTACGAGCATCGGCACCTCATGGCGCCGTATCTCATCCAGTGGGAAGCCATCCGCCGCTGCAAGGCGGAGGGTTGCACGCACTACGACCTGCTCGGCATCAGCCCGGAGCCTGCGACCGCGAGTGACCCCTGGCTCGGCATCAGCGACTTCAAGCGCAAGTTCGGGGGGGCAGTCGTGACCTATCCGCAGGAACAGACGTTGGTGCTGCGGCCGATCTTGAAGGCGGCATTGCGGCTGAAAAGGAAACTCCTGGGTTAGGACTGCAAAGAATGCAAGGATTGCCGGGAATGCAAAGAACTTCCTTGCAGTCTTTGCAATCCTGGCTTTCTTTGCAGTCTTTTTTTGCCCTATAACCAAAAACCCCCACCATTGCTGGTGGGGGTTTTGGCTAGGTCAGGCTTACGAGGCGCTGAGCTAAGCATTCGAAACTAGCCGTTGTAGCTGGTTCCGTTGATGCTGGTCTCCGGATACTCGATCCAAAGGAACGTCGTGGTTCCGCTGTTGTCTTTGTCGACCCAAGCCAAGTGGCTGGTAGCCGATCCGACCAACGTTGCAGAAGACGTATCGAAGCCCTGGAAGGAAACCTGGAGCGTCGAGGTGGAGGAGTTGCTGATCTTAGCGTTGGCAACTTCAGCCTCGAGAACGAACGTGGCATCCGTGCCCGGATCGATCTGCGTGTTCACAGACGAGAGGGACTGGATGTTGATACAAGTCACAACGAGCGAGGAGCCCGAAGCGGTGACTCTGTTCGCGGTGCAGGAGCTCTTCACGGTCGGGTCAGCCTTGTTGTAAAGCATGAAGTCCGACGTAGCAGTAGCGGTCTGGTCACCGGAACCGAGGAGAACGTTCGTGGCGTTAACGTTGAAGATAACACCGGAGAGCGTCCACTTGTTCGGTCCGTTCTTCAGGTTGTTGGTAGCGGCCGTAGCGAACTTGAACTGAGCGATAGCGCGCTGCGTTCCCGTCGGGATTGCAGTGCCGTTAGCGTTCGGATCGGCGTTCGTGATGGACGTAACCTTCGAGAGGACAACCTGGTTGTAGTTCGTGCGGATGTGAGCGTTAGCAGCGGCGGTCGTGTTGCCGAGGATAACTTCACCTTCCGGCGTGCTGTCGCCGTCGCTCTTGTCCAGGTTGTTGCTGGAGAGGAGACCACGTGCGCGGACGGAACCGGTGATCGTGCTCGGAGTGATGTCGAGGCGGTAAGCCACAACCTGTCCGGACGTTGCACCATCGGTGTCAGTGCGCATGCGAGGACGTACCAACACGTTGGTGTTGGAGCCCTTCGGGACGATGAACTCTTGGTTCTTCATCTTTGCACACATCGAGTTTGCGATGACGGAGTCGCTTCCACAACCGGCAACGGTGGCGGTAGCAAACGGCGTCGTGGCACCCACGAGGTACAGCTCAAGGCGATCAACGTTGGACGCGTGCGTCGAAGCGTTGGCACCGGAAGCGGTGAAGACGAGATCCGTCACGTCGATATCTTCGTACTCAGCGTGGAACTGCAGGCGGAGGATTTCATCCGACAGAGTGCCGCCGAGGAGCTGGCGCGTGCGCACCGGCGTGGAAGCCTTCGTGATGTAGAGGTCACCCTGGTTCCTGAGCGTGTACTGCGTAGCGTACTGCGTGAGAACCTGGATTTCAGCCGTGGAACCACCGTTCGTGTAGGCGCTGTTCGAAGCGACTACGGAGCCGGCCGGGTTCTTGGTCTGAATACCGGAGAGAGAGGAACCATCGTTGACCTGCTCGGCCTGTACGAAGGTTGCACCAGTGTCGAAGCGGAGCGACAACACGGGGTTCGTACCGATGAGCGAAGCGGAGATGTCACCGTGAACTTCGAAGACGATCGACTTCTGCTTCGGAATCACGTAACCACCGCCGGTCAGCTTGTCGAAGGTAACCTGACCGCTCTGTGCGGCGCGGCCCTTCTCAAGGATGGTGTCAACGACACCGTCATCGTTCGTGTCGACCCAGAGAGCGTAGTTCTGAGCGTTGACGAGGCTGGAGCTGGAAGCTGCAGCGAAGATGAAGTCGGTGAGGAGGACGTCAGCAGCCTCGGAAGCGCGAGCTTCGAAGCGCATGAGGTTAACGTTCTTGGCGTTCTCAACAGCCGTGTCGGACGTAGCCGTAGCCTTACCGGTGATGGTGAGACCAGCAGCCTTCACTTCCTGGAAGTTACCGGAAACGGTGCCTCCCGGACGATAGTCACCGATGCGATCATTGGTGGAAACACCCGTGATCTTCATCTGGTAGGTGGTGCTCGTCGAAGCGAAGAATCCACCCATCGTACAACCGGTCGTGTTAGCGACGAGGTCGTTCGAAGAGTTGAGTTTGTGCGTTGCCTCTCCACAGATGTGGATGCGGAAACGATCACCGTTGGCAGGAGCAGCAAGCGAGTTGATGCCCGAGTTGTCGATGAAGTTGACGCGGAACTCGTACTTCTCCTTACCGTGGATGACGAAGTCATCGAAGCGGTAAACCTGGTAAGCACCGGTAGCCGTTCCGTTCGTGGAACGAGTGGAGTAACCAGAGGAGTTGCCCGTGAGAGCAGCTGCAGAGGTCGAGTGAGAGTCCTGAACAACACCGCTGACGGTGCGTCCGGTCGTCGTGTTGCGGAGTTCGACTTTCTCGAGAGCCTCCGTGATGTCATCGGCAGTGGACGAGATTCCGCCGCGGCCTCCCAAGAAGGAAGCACCCGTCGAAGTCGTACCCTGAACGAGGATGAAGAGGTTCTCGACGTCTACGTCCTCACCACCGGTCTCGAACCAGATGTTCGCGAGGATGGCGTTCTTATCCTTGCGCGTGTACTGCTGGGTCGTGGGACCGTCGATGGAGATCGTGAACTGACCTGCGTCGATCGTAACGGTCGACGGGAGGGTCGAAGTCTCGGTCGGGAGCTGGATGGACGAGCCGTAGAGCTGTCCGTTCACACCGTAACCGTAGAGAGAACCGACAGCGAAGATGTCGCCGGTCTCGTCGAAGTGGATCTTGATGTTCTTAGCGGCACCGCCCTTGATGTCGGCGATGACGTTCATCGTGATCTTGTCACCCTCGAGCACCGTGAACGGCGGATCGAAGACGAGCGTAGCGAAGTCACCAACCGTAGCGGCAACCGTCTTCGTCAGGATCGTTCCATCGGAGCGGCGGAGAGCAACGTTGATGAAATCACCGTCGGAAGCCGTACCGTCGTTCTCGATGGTCATCGAGTAGATGGTCTGGTCCTCCGTGGAGTCGATGTCGACTTCCCACTTACCGATGTTCGCAGCCTTGTCGCCAACTTTGATGTTGGACGGAGTGACGGAACGGTAAGCGATGGAGACTGAACCGGAGGAAACTGCAGCCACGCGGAAGGCCTTACCCTTGAGAGGGAAGTTGCCCTTCACGGACTTGGCGTTGCTGACGATGTCAGTCGGCAGTTCAACCGTGAGCGAGTGCTCGCCGGACGTCACGGCATCGGTGTTGAGGTCGCCTGCGATCTGCAGGGTAACCGTCTTACCGGCCGGGATCGTGAGCGGCTTGGTGAAGCGGATCGTAGCGGTGTAGCTCTGCGTGTCGATCGTGCGCTTGCGCGTTGCGCGAGCACCGTCTACGACAGCGTAAACACCGGAGAAGTCTGCACTGTCACCGAAGCCCTCGTGGAGGACGGTGAGGTTCTCGATAACGACATCATCGGACGTAGCCGTGAGGTCGATCGACGTGAAGACGATACCCTGAGCTCCCTTGGGAACGGTGTCGCCGACCGGGTTCTTGGCGGACAACGTAGCCTCGAGCGTGCCGTTACCCTGGATGATCGTGGTGTAACCGGCAAACGTCGTGGAGTCGGAGAATTTCTTACCATCAGTGGTCATCATGTCGACGACCGTGAGGGTGTAGGTGTGGCTGGCATCCATAGCGGTGCCGAGCGTGATTTCGACGGTGTCGTTGCTCGTGAGAGTCACGGAGTCGATCGGGAGTTCCGGAGAACCCGTCACGGTGTAGTGGCTCTTGTCCTTTGCTGCAGTCTCGTCAACGGAAACGTTGTACTGGACTTCAACAACAGTTGCGGACGTAGCAACGGCGGACTTCACTTTCGGAGTGGACACGGAAACGCTTCCGCAGTCATCACCGTAGGTGAGGCCCTGGTCAACGCGGTGCAACATGACGACCATTTCGGCGCGGTTCATGTTGTCGCTCGGGCGGACGCGGCCCGTGGAATCGTCACCCTGGAGAACACAGTGGTCTGCAGCGGTCTGAATGTCAGCCGTGTACCACTTGCCAGCCGGGTTGTCGACGAACTGAGGAGCAGCGCCAGCAGACTCGAGACCGAAAGCGCGCACGATGATCGCGGCAGCTTCAGCACGGTTGATGTTGGCGGACGGGCGTGCGTAGCAAGGGTGCTTGCCGTAGCAAGAACCGTCACCGCGGACCCAGCCCTCTTTGCCGGCCTCCTCAAAGTACTTGTAGTACCAGGCGCCGGTGGCTACGTCATCAAAGCTCGGCACTGCCGGAGCGCTGTTGATAACGCCGCCGTTGAGCTCAACGACGAGCTTGACGAATTCAGCGCGGTTCGCGTTGTCCTGTCCGCGGAATTTCGTCTGCGTGGAGTCGAGGTAACCTGCGTCGACGAAAGCCGACACGGCGTCCTCGTACCACACACCCGCAGGGACGTCAGAGTATGCAGCAACTGCCGTCGCAACTTGCGAGAGCATGATGGCTGCAGCCGAGACACCTGCGAACATTTTCTTCAAACGAGAAATGTCCATATATAAAGGTGTAGGGAATGAAAAAGAAATAAATGACAAAGGGAATTGTCAGAAGGCACAGAGTTCTTAACGAACTCCGTGAGTCATCGTCGTATTGGGTGTCCTCCGTGTGGAAGACGTCTCCTTACAAATAAAGAGTGCATACTGCACGACAACATGAACTTCCTGATCTGCATCTGTAGCACGATACGTCCTCCGCTTTATGGGCGGGGAAGAGTATGTGAGACCCCGTAACTTCCCGAGGGAAGGGGGTGGCCGGTACGTAAATGAGCGTGCACGGACCAGTGTCTTGCGACGTGCCATCACTCGTCATGAAAACGGGAATGATGGCCTGATCAGGGAGATCCTAGCGGCGCGGGCTCTCTAGAGGCAAGAGCCGTAGGCTTTCCGCGTGCATCTCAAGAAACGTCGTAACAGTGAAATTGTTACACGGATGGGACCATCAAAATTCGGCTTACAGATGCCAAAGACTCGCTAGCCACTGCGGAAAAACGGCTCTCAGAGCGAGGAAAAAATGATGTCGGGAAAACATGGATTATGTTGCTTAAAGTACTTAATAGTGGTGCGATAATTCTTGATTGGGTGAACAACCTCATCTGGAAAGTCGATTATTCTTGTCATCTTGACAATTTTTCTTTTCTTAACATCTATTTTTTGGCTTCGTAGAGCCAAAAAGATTTGATCCTCACGATATTCTCCCGAAAAACTCCGTTTTTCCGCAGCCGAACGTATGGGCAGGTTCACTTGGCGGGGGGTGGGGGTGACAATCGAGGGTGGTGAACTTGTCATGCCGTTCGGGAGACTCGGCAATTTTGAAGCGTGCTACGAGCCATTTAATAAAAGATTCAGATATGGTTCTTCCATAAATGCGCCAGGATCGACGATCGTAGAAAGGTACGGGGGATGAGTCGGAAAGGAAAAAATAAAGAATACAAAGATTGCAAAGAATTCAAGGAATGCAACGAACCACGAGTAGGAACACTGCATCGCAAAAATATTTGGAATCCTTGCACTCTTTGCAATCTTTGCATTCCTTGAATTCCTCTTCGTAAAAATTCGCGCCACATCCCACATCGCTTACAGCTTTTTCAACGTCTGCCCCTCCGCTGCGTCGCGCACATCGAACCCGAATTTTTTTATCTCGTCACGCAGGCGATCGGACTCTTTGAAATCTTTCTTCGCGCGTGCGGAGACGCGTTCATCCACGAGCGCCTGAACCTCGGCGGGCACGGAGAGGGTTTCGGGCTCAAAGCAGCCGAATGTACGACGTACCGTGTCCAGGAATGCCTGCAGCGCACGCGTGTCCTCCTTGGTGATCTGCTGTTTCTTGGTTCGCGCGGCGTAGTAGTGGTTCATGAGCGTGAAGACGGACGCGAGTGCGCCCGGCGTATTGAGGTCTCCGTTCATCGCTTCGGTGAACCTCTCGAGCGCCTCGGAAATTTGTGCGTCCGTCTCCCCTTTCGGATGCGGTACGGCGTGCGCCGCGTCGGCATCGACGAGAGAGATCCATTCGACGACTTTGAGGCGCACTTTTCTGGCACTTTCCAAGGCCTCAAACGAGAACTTGAGATTGGTGCGGTAGTGCACCGAAAGAAAGCAGTACCGAATGTCGAGTGCGGAGAAGCCCTTGGCCACGATGTCAGGAATAGTTAACACGTTGCCAATGCTCTTTGACATCTTTTCGCCCGCCAAATCGATGCGACGCTTGTGCAGCCACATTCTGACGAACGGTTTCTTGTGCGACGAGCATTCGCTCTGGGCGATTTCGCATTCGTGATGCGGGAAAATGTTGTCCTCTCCGCCCGTATGAATGTCGATTTGTTCGCCGAGGAGCGCCTTCGCCATCGCACTGCATTCGATATGCCATCCGGGGAATCCGTCGCCCCACGGAGACGGCCACTTGAGCACGTGGTGCGCGTTCTTGCCGACACACTTTTTCCAGAGAGCGAAATCCGCAGGATGTTTCTTGGATTCGTCGACGGCGATGCGCGAGCCGACGTGCAATTTCTCGAGCGTATTGCCGGACAATTTTCCGTACTCCGGAAACGTTTCGACGGAGAAATAGACGCCGTCTTCGGTTTCGTAGGCATTGCCTTTTTTGGCTAACTCTTGCGTCATTTCGATCATCTGCTTCACGTACTCCGTGGCACGCGGACGGTACTGCGGCTCCAGCATGTTGAGCGCCGTTTCATCCTCCAGATACTGCTCGGTGTAGCGCCGCGCGATGGCGAGTGGATCGACCTTTTCCTTCTCAGCCTGCTTCTGCACTTTGTCTTCACCGTCGTCTTGATCCGCCACCAAGTGACCCACGTCGGTGATGTTCTTGGCGTGCGTCACTTTGTACTTCGATACTTCGAGCCAACGGCGCAGCAAATCGGCCATGAGGAACGACGAATAGTTGCCGATGTGCGGACGACCGTAGACGGTGGGGCCGCACGTATACATCGTCACCTTCCCCTTCTTCAGAGGAACGAATTCTTCTTCGCGTTTGCTGAAGGTGTTGTAGAGGCGGAGCGGCACGAGGGAGAGTGAAGAAGTGAAGAAGTGCCACAAGTGCGAAAGTGGCAGGAGCGAGAAAGTTTTCTGTGAAAGTACGGGTACTTACGCACTTTCGAACTTACCTACTTACGCACTTCAAGCGACTGTGACTTGATCACACAAATACACGGCCTGAATCGCATTGAGGATCTCGATGCCTTCTTTTTTGGGCTTCTGGAAGGCTTTGCGGCCCGAGATGAGGCCCATGCCGCCGGCGCGCTTGTTGATGACGGCCGTGGCCACTGCGGCAGCGAGATCGTTCTTGCCGGACTCTCCGCCGGAGTTGATGAGACCGATGCGGCCCATGTAGCCGTTGGCGACTTGGTAGCGGCAGAGGTCGATGGGGTGATCGGAACACAGCTCCGTGTACATGCGCTCGTCGAGTTTGCCGTACGAACTGTTCCCCGTGTTCAGCATCTTGAATCCACCGTTACACGTGGGAAGTTTCTGCTTCACGATGTCGGCCTGAATGGTAACGCCGAGATGGTTGGCCTGACCCGTGAGATCGGCGGCGTTGTGGTAATCGATACCGTCCTTCTTGAACGCGGAGTTGCGGAGGTAGCACCAGAGCACCGTGAACATGCCGAGCTTGTGTGCTTCCTCGAATGCTTTGGCGACCTCGACGATCTGACGACCGCTTTCATTGGAACCGAAGTAGATGGTGGCGCCGACGCCGAGGGCACCCATGTTTTTGGCTTCGGCTACGCTTCCGAACATGATCTGGTCGGCTTTGTTGGGGTACGTGAGAAGTTCGTTGTGGTTGATCTTCACGATGAACGGAATTTTGTCGGCGTACTTCTTGGCGACCATGCCGAGAACGCCGAACGTGGAGGCGACCGCGTTGCATCCGCCCTCGATGGCGAGCTTCACGATGTTCTCGGGATCGAAGTAGTCGGGGTTCTTGGCGAAGCTCGCTCCGCCGGAGTGCTCGATGCCCTGGTCCACGGGGAGAATGGAAACGTAACCCGTGCCCGCGAGATTCCCGGTGTTCATCATCTGGTCCATGCTCTTCAGAACGTCTTTGCTGCGATCGGAAATGCCGAACACATCTTTGACGAATGACGGACGAGGAATATGCAGACGTTCTTTGTTGATCTTGGGTGCGGAGAAATCCAGGAGCTTCGGAGCCTGGTCGCCGAGAGCGGAAACGATGTCGTTGTAGGTGAGCATAGGTGTGGGGAGATGGGGTACGCGGAGTATATCAGAATGCACACGGCGTCAGACCGTGTTACGCAAGATTTTCACGAAAAATTCGACCCCTCTAGATCGGCTGACACTGCTGCGTTTGGAGGTTGCAGCACATGGGCTGGGACGATGCCCGGCAACTTCGGCTCACCGGATCGTACGACGTACCGGCTTCGCACATGCACTTGTTCGTCGTCATATCGCACGACGGATCGCTCGTGCTGTCGCATTCCTCGCTCTCTTGATCGTCGTTGGGATCCTGCACGATGTCGTCGCCGCAGTACGTGCATGTGAGATCTACCAGCGTCACTTTTTCATTGTCCTGGGTCGTTGTTTCCGGGGTCGACGTCGTGACTTTGTCTTTGATTGAAAAAAGCACGGGGGAATTCAGGCATGACCCCGGCGAATGGTGCAACACGTTGAGCGTGATGCTGACCGTCTGGCCGGGGGCCAGTGTTCCCAGGTCACCATGATTGCTGTCTGCGGGGAAGGTGATCGGGCCACTCGCAATGGACTCAATGGAAAACGGAGGGTCGAGCGTCAGCAAATCGACCGTGACGTTTTCCGCAGGAATCGTGCCCGTATTTTGAACGCTGAATGAGACCGTGCCATACCCGTCATAGGGCCATGGATCGCCTGCGGCACCTCCTTCCGGAGTGAAGACCAAAGGAGTGACTGCAACGTTCGTGATCTGATCCTGACACGTCGCGGAACACGCAAAGGGGACCGGACCATTCGTGGGACCGTTGTCGCATTGTTCCGCTTGACCGTTGTCATTCCCGGAAGCCTGGCGCGTACCGTCACCGCAGTACGTGCACGTCACATCGATATTCAAGCTTGCCGTGTTATCGGCCAAGAGCGATGCAGGCTCCGCCGTGGATGAACCGACATTCGCTTGCAGCGGAACAAACTGCAACGTGCTTGCATCGCACGTCGTCGAGACAAACCGTTTGAGATGAACGGTGTAGTTATATGTCACCCCCGCAACCAACGTGCCCAGATTGTACGTATACCCGGCCAACACGGGAGCTGCGCCATTCCCATCAACGCTCATGACCGTGAGCCCTCCCGGGTTGCTGAGGCTGAGCACGACATTTTCAGCATCAGTGGCGGATTGATTCGTCACTTGCAGGTCGACAGTCCCGAGCTGATCTTTCACCCAGGGTTCCGAGGGGGAAGGGTTGGACAGCGTTACCTTGATGTCGGTGGACGGAAGGCAATCATTCGTTTCGGGGACGGCCTGAATCTCTGCGGCGCTCAACGCCCTGTTGTAAATGCAGATGTAATCGAGCGTGCCGGCGAAGTTTTGCTGGGATTGAACGATGCAACTGTGTCCGGCCCCCACGTACGTCGCATAGAGTCCAAGCGGCCTGGTTGGCATCTGAGTCGAAGCGCCTTGCGCCGTTCCATTCACATACAAAACGGGCGCGCTTGTCCCGTCGCCAACGATGGCCACCGCCTTGTTTTGCACGGCTGATTGGGAACTCAAAATGATCGGCGCGAAGTTGCCGGCGTGCGCATACGCGACAATACCGTTATTGCCGACGGCAACCTGCAATCCGGCCGAATCGCCGGGGCCGATCGCCGCGATCAATCCTTGGCTGATGTGACATCCGTCGCTCCCTGCATTCGGGTCGGACAACTGAAACGGATTGGTGCCGATGGTGCTCGAGAAATAGTTGCTGATGAACACAATGGGACTACTGGCATTTGCTTTGAAAACATACGTAAATTGTTGAGAGCCGCCGGCGGCACCCGTGAGACCCACGGAGCTGCCGTTGAAGTTGTGCACGCCACCTGATTCGCCGTCGTACGTGGCACCGTACACAAGGCCCGTGGGAGCGGATGCCGCTGCGGCAGGTACTCGCGGAGCGATGTCACCAACCGTGAACGATTGCTGCAGAAGAACACCAAAGAACATTCCGAGCGCCGACCCTACGACGACTTGCACCCATGCCCGCAGCGTCTTCAATTCCATACGTAAAAGGATACCACTCTTCCCTCGTCACATCAGTTGATTCTTACTCGATTACATCGGCTCGCATGCCCGCGTCTGGAGATTGCAGCACATGGGCTGGGACGATGAGCTGGAAGATGATCCTTCACAAATTCCGGAGACAATTCCACAAGAAGCTCCGCCTTCGCAGTCCTGAGTCTCGGTGATGACGGTGCAGGTCGTGGTTCCGTTCTGCGTCACGGGCCAATAGCATTCGTTCTTTGAGGTGCACGATTCACCGATGAGCGCAGGTGCCGGCACGGGAGCAAAGGGAACGCCGTTGAACGTATTGCACTGCTGCATGGTTTGCTTTTGATTGATGCACGGATCGATGCATGTGTTGTTCACGCAGTTCAAACCCGCCTCACATTCTTGAACGGGGCTGTCGAGAACCTGACACGAGGTCATGCTTGAGTCGTATGCGTAACAACTGTTCTTGGCGATGCCGCAACCCCAAAACTCGGGTGAAGGGGTCGGCGCGGGAGGGGCCACGGGAGCGCCCAGCGGAGCATCGCATGCGGGCAGCGGAATGGCTTTTTGCGAAAGACAGGCATCGGCGGTACAGACATTGTTGATGCATGAATTGGAGCAACAATCGGCGTTCGCATTGCAGCGGATGTCCTGCGCGAAGCACTGGTCGCTGCACGTGCCGTTCACGTTGTTTCCTTGTCCCGGCACCGCACACTTGGCCCCGCTGCAGCAACCCGCGGTAGTGCCCGCACCCTGACATGCCTGTCCATTGCACGACGTGCAGGTGCCCTGCGATTGACCGCTCGCAATATCGCACTGAATGCCTTGGTTCAAACAGCAATCATTCACACCCGGTCCGCACGATTGACCCGCGGTGGCGCACGGATCGGGAGGACACTGCGGATTGACTTGTCCGGGTGCGCAGTAGGCGCAGGTGTTGTACTCCGATTCCGGGCCGAAGCCGTCGATGTAGGCCTGACAACATGTCTCCGAGCATTGGGCCTGGACGCGCGACCAAGTACATTCTTGTTGCCTCATGTACTCCTGATTCGACAGAGGACTTGCTGCGAAATTGCGTCCCGGCCACAAGTTGTTGCGGCAGTACAATTCCTGATCCGCGGAGCACACGTCACATTGGATGTAACCGGGATGCTCCAACGACCAAAACTCCGCCCGCGACCGCATCACTTTCACGGCAACGACTCCCGCGACGATGAGCAGCGCCAGGAGAATCGATGCGGTCCGCGCGGACGGTTTCATGCAGTCGATTCTAACACCGAATTCATGCGAATCCCTACAGCTTCTCGCGCATCACATACGCTTGTTGCGCGATGGCAAACAGCGTGGAGACTCCCCAGTAGAGCGACACTGCGGCGGGAAATTTGAGTGCGAAGAAACCGATCATGAACGGCAACGCGTACATCATGATGGTCTGCTGATCGAATTCGGGGATCCAGGACTTTTTGCCCGTGGGCTTCACGACGATTTCGTCTTTCTTCTTGCGCTTCGCCATCATCATCTTGACCTGGATGAACTGCAGGATGACGAGCAGGGGCGGCATGATGAACACGCTCGGCTTGATGAGATCGAAACCGAGGAACGTGTGCGTGAGATAGTTCGGGGGGAGGCTGAGGTACGCCGAGTAGAGCATGTGGCGGCTGGTCTCAATGGAGATGCCGTTGCGGATGACGTAAAACAGCCCGATGAGAATCGGCAACTGCAGGAGCGTCGGCAAACATGATTGGAGCGGATTGATTTTCATTTCTTTCCACAGCTTCATGGTTTCTTCCTGCACGCGCGTGGGGTCGTTGGGATACTTCTTCTTCACCTCCTCCATGCGCGGCTGCAGGAGCTGCAATTTGCGCTGGCCCTCGAGCGCATGCTGGTTGGGGACGAGGAGAATGAGCTTGATGAGAATGGTGAGCACGATGATGGCGACCCCCAGATTGTGACCGGGCACCCACGACGCGATGAAGATGAGTCCGTTGAACAAAGGCTTGCTGATGAACGTACGGAAAACTTTCGTGAAGAAACCGACTTCGGTGATCTTGAATTGCACCGCCGCACGGTTGTCCGGATTGCCCGCGGCAAACGCTTCCGGGAGATCGAGCGCGGCCTCGTACGTTCCGTTCTCTTGGAACAGCGCATACTTCCACGACGCGAGATTCACCTCCTGCGTTCCGTGCGCCTTCACCACGGTGACCTCCGTGCACGGAAGCACGGATGAGTTCGGGATGATGTCGGTGCGCACTTCTTTTCCGTCCTTCTGCACGAGGTGCGCCACGTCGACGGGCGGCTGGGGACAACGTACGGGAAGGGGGAGATCTTTCTCGGTCTCGTTGTGAATGATGACGACGGGATCGTTGCCCTCGCTCACCGACGCGGCCTGCATCGTGAGCTTCACCGTGGGAGACGACGTGTCCTTGGCGGGGAAGAAATATTTCAGCGCCATGTTCGTGATGAAGAACAGCGCGACGAACGTCAGCAAAAATTCGAGTGAACTACGTTTGGACTTCTGATCGGCCACGGGGACGGAGGGAAGAAATGAGTCGCTCTGCATCGACGAGAATCTCATCGAAGGGCGCAGACAGGCTAGAGGAGCGGGGCATGAGCAGCAACTGTGTCGGAGGCAAACCAACCTCGTTTGAAGACGGCGCAAGGCTGACTCTGAGAGCCTCGCGGCAACGCCTGCGCATGCGATTGCGCTTCACGGCCGACTTATCGAGCTTGGCCGACGTGAGCACGCCGACGAACAGCCCCGTCGGGGCACCCGCAGGAAGATTGCGCGGAGCGCCGGGCAGGACGCGTGCCTGCATGTGTTTGCCCTTCCACGAGAAACCCTTGGACTTCACGCGTTCGCAGACTTTGCGGCCGGAGAGACGGAAGAGAGGCATGAGTGCGGAAGTACGAAAGTGAAGAAGTGCGGAAGTGTAAAAGTACAATGACTTTCGCACTTCGTGACACTTACGTACTTCCGCACTGTACACGCAAGTCCTTGCGCACGCCCGCTCCCTCCCCGATACTTGCCGACGTATGCCCGCCCTGACACGCGACCAAGTCCTTCATATCGCCAAGCTGGCCAGGCTGGAGCTGAAGTCAGATGAAATTGACAAAATGACAAGCCAACTTAGCTCAATTTTGGACTATATCGAGGTTTTGAATGAGGTGGATACCTCCGATGTGAAGCCCACCGCACAGGTGACGGGCATCACAAACGCGCTCCGCGAAGACGCGGTGCGCCCCAGTGAGGCGACCGGAGACATGATGCTCGGCACGTCCCCTCTTCCGATCAGCGATCACCAGATCCAAGTTCCCCACGCACACGGATGAGCCTCTGTTCACTCACCGTTTCGCAGGCTCATGACAAACTGAAGAAGAAAGAAATTTCTTCCGAAGAACTCACGCGTGCGTGCATCGAACGCATCGAGTCGGTGGACAAAAAACTGAATGCCGTCGTGCACCGCAATTTTGACCGAGCCCTGGAAGAAGCCAAAAAAATCGACGCCGCGAAAACGTTCGATTCGCCCCTCGCCGGCATCCCCTATTTGGCCAAAGACGTGTACTGCGAAGAGGGTGTTCCAACGACGGGATGCTCCAACATGCTCCGAAACAAAGACTACGTTCCGCCGTACGATTCCACGACGACAAAACGGTTGAAATCGAAGGGCGCCATCAGCATCGGAAAGACGAACACCGACGAGTTCACGATGGGCGGCTCCACCGAAACATCGTGTTACGGCGTCACGAAAAATCCGTGGGATACCTCGCGCGTTGCAGGAGGTTCGTCCGGCGGATCGGCTGCCGCGGTGGCCGCCGACGAGTGCATCTTCGCACTCGGAACGGACACGGGAGGATCGATCCGACAACCGGCCGCGTTCTGCAACATCACGGGTATCCGTCCGACGTACGGACGCACGAGCCGCTACGGAGTCATGAGCATGGCAAGCTCGCTCGATACCATCGGACCGATGTGCAAGACCGTGGAAGACGTGGCCATCGTCCTCCAAGCCATCGCCGGAAAAGACATCATGGACGCCACGACTTCGGACCGCGAAGTGCCGAACTACGCCGCAGCCCTGACGAAAGACCTGAAAGGGGTACGGGTCGGCGTCCCGAAAGAGTATTTCATCGACGGTCTCGATGCGGAGGTGGAAGCGTCCGCACGCGATGCCATCAGGGTCCTCAAGGATCTGGGTGCGACGCTCGTGGACATCAGTCTGCCCCACACCAAGTACGCGCTCGCCACGTACTACGTTCTCTGCCCGAGCGAAGTGAGTTCCAACATGGCGCGCTACGACGGCATTCGCTTCGGACACACGGTGCAAAAGCCCGCGGACTTGGTGGACTACTACAAGCGTGCTCGCAGCGAAGGATTCGGATCCGAGGTGAAACGCCGCATTATGATCGGAACCTACGCGCTCTCGGCGGGATACTTCGACGCGTACTACAAGAAGGCCCAGCAGGTCCGTACGCTCGTCGGCCGCGACTTCGATGAGGCATGGAAGACCGTGGACGTCATCGCGTGTCCCGTCACACCCTCCCCCGCTTTCACCATCGGAGCGCACACCGATGATCCGGTGGCCATGTACCTGGAAGACGTGTTCATGGACGGCGCCGTGATGGGAGGCATCCCCGCTCTTTCGGTGCAGGCAGGATTCACGAAGAAAGGGCTTCCCCTGGGGCTCCAGCTCATGGGACCTCAATGGGGCGAGGCGAAGATCCTCGGCGCAGCCTACGCCTATCAGAACGCGACCACGTGGCACCTTAAAAAGCCGACGCTGTAACGACACGCTTACTCCGAGAGCGTGGTGCTGAACACGTTGCCTTGAGCGAAGTCTTTGGCGAACAACCAGAGTTTATCCTGGTATGAAAGCACGATGTGATAGCGGTTCGGGACCCAGCATTGATTCGATGCCGTCGCCGCCCAATGAACGCCGTCGGCCGAAGTCTGCACGGTTTTGAAGCAGTTCGGCTCCAGCACCGTGGCATTCGGATCCGGCGCATTGCCGACGAGCACAAGCTTGTTCGCATGAAGAACGAACGAGGCGGGATACGGATCGTTGGCACCTCCATCGTTCGACTTCGTATCGTACGGAAGCACGCTTTCTCGCTGCCACGTCGCACCGTCGGTCGACGCATAGATCGCACGACTTTGTTCGATCCAGACTTTCCCCGCAAGCACGACGGCGGAGTTCGGAGTCGAGAACGTGACGCCGGGGTACGAAACCGTGCCGACGAGTTGCCATGCGGAAGTCGCATCGGCGAGCGAGTAGACTTTTTTGGTCTCGGAAGCGGTGACGAAGAGCTTGTCGTTGAGGACGAACGTCGCACTGTTGTACGTCTTGGTATTGGCGGGCAAGGAAGGCCCTGCGGTCCACGTCACGCCGTCCGGCGAGTGGTACGTCGTCTGGAAGAAACAAACGTCCTGGGAGCCGCAATGCGTGCCACCGATGACCCACACTTCGTTCTGGAACTCGGTGACGGATGCGCCGTACAACGCTTCGGGGAGCGTGCCGGTCTGCGACCATTCGCCGTTGGCAAACGCGAAGACTTTGTTCGAAATTTGACTCGAACCGACGATGCCGCCGACGACCCACATTTTGCCCAAGGCGACGCCTGCTCCGAATTCATTGAAGCCACCCGGAACGGCGGTGTCGTACGGAACGGAGGATTCCCCACTCCATCCGACGGTCGGAAGAGCGGATGCGAGAGCGGGACAGTCGACCGGACAGTAGTTCGCTCCCGCCGTATCGGCGGACGTCTCGCTGCCGTTACAAACGTTGTCTCCGCAGACGGCGGAAGGTGCTGCGGAGGAACCGGAAGAAGACGGATCGGACGGTGAGCCCGACGTTTGCAACTGATCGCCGCAATCCTGCGGGCAGTACACATGACCCTCGCAAATGGTGGGATTCTCCGGAACGGGATCGCACCCGACGTTCGACTCGCCTCCGTTACAAACGCCGTCACCGCAGGTCGGTGCAGCAATGGAACTGCTGAACGTATCGGATGAACTCGTGGATGTGCTCGAGGAAGTTGCGCAAGGACACTCCGGTCCAAGTGCGCAATCACACGCGGCGATATCCGATGCGATGTCGAAGGTGACGGGGACGTCTTCGAAAACCTTGAGAATGAATCGGGTGTCTTTATCGACGTTCACGGCGCTCGCGTCGACGGGAGACAATTCCTTCGAATCTTCGAATGCCATGATGACCGGATCCAAAGCCGCTTTCTCGGAACGGAAGAACGTGCCCGGAAATTGCGTGTCGAACGCGGGTGCACTGCGACGAGTGGGATCCTTTTCCAGCGACATATCGCCCGTCGAATATTGGTATCCGAAGTAGGACACGGGTCCGCCGCCGGCAATCGAGATGACGTCATTCAACGTCTGCGACGCGATGGCATCATCGTTCGGAATCACGATGACATACGTTTCATCTTTCAGAAGAATCGCCGACGGGCTTTGCGGGGTGACCTCGATGACGTAGACGTCCGAATCGTTTTTGCGTCCGATTTTTTCCGAGTTGCCGGCCGTAAGATCGCCTCTCCACATGCCCGAATTGCCGGCGATATGGAACGCTCCTCCCGCCAGAACGACGAGAGTGAGAACGATGCCGAGCCGGCGAAGCGTCGGGGAGATCGTCATGGGAGTGCGGGGATCGGAATATTCAGGAGACATGCGTTGCTGCAGTCGTCGGTATCCACCGTGTTGCCGTCATCGCATTCTTCTCCGCTGTTGAGAACGCCGTTGCCGCAGAACGTTGCGGGAGCGGACGACGAAGTGGACGAGGAGCTGACGCTGGAAGAAGACGATGTGAGAGGACAATCGATGGCGCAGTACTGCGGGTTTTGGCACATGGTGTTCACGCCACAAAGGTATTCGGCGAACTGTTCCCCCTCTTCACACGTGGCATCGCCGCATGTTCCGGTGACGGGGGGCGGAGCCTGGAAGCTGGAACTGACGGAACTGGAAAAGCTGAAAGAAGAATCCGAGGAACTCGCGCTCGAATCCGATGAGCTGGAAGAAGAGCCGCTGCCCGACGAGGAAGACGATGACGCGGTCGAGCTCGAGACGGATGACGATGAGCCGGGACCGATCGGGATCGGAATGGGAATCGTCACGGCACAGAGGTTGCTGCAGGAATCGCCTTCAAGGCTGTTGCCGTCATCGCAAGCTTCCGCGCCCTCCACCGTGCCGTTGCCGCAACCGGTGAGACCGGTGAGCGTGATGGTGGCGCCTTCGGGCTGGTTGACGATGATGAGGTACAGAGCCCCGAGAGGATCGATGCGCACGCCGCCCGTCGCGTTGTCGGTGCGGCGGAAGAAGACGTCGTTCTCCTGGGCGAATGCGGCGAGGCCTCCGCCGTGCGTGACGTCGGACGCAAGCGCGCCGGACGACGCGAAGAACTTGGAGGGAAAACGATCTTTGAAAAGAGTGGCGCTGATGTTGTTGCGCTCGGACGTGGCGGCTGCGTCGGAGTAACGGTAACCGTAATAATCCACGTTGTGGTTCACGGTTCCCGGAATCGTCATGGCGAGATCCAGCGGCACGTCACCGATGGTGATGCGGTTCGGAACGTGGACCAAATAGATTTTATCCGGCTGCAGAAGTTCCGAGGTTTCGCCGTTGTTGAACGTGACGTCCAAAACGTCGATGCCGTTGCGGCTGCCGACGTTCGTGATGGCTCCTTGGAGCGACGTGGATGCGGAACCGAACGGCAACGGGATGCCGTCTTTCATCAGCGGCGTCATCATGGTGGGAGACAGCGAGATCGCGGCCGTAAACACGACGGCGAGCACGGCGACGGTCGGCACGAGGTGCCGACGCGTCATCCATGATGTGGGCTGAAGAAAGGGCATGTGTTCTGGTTAAAACGGAGTGGGGCCGAGGCGACACACGTTGTCGCATGCGTCGTCGTTGATCTGGTTGCCGTCGTCGCACTGTTCGGCCCCTTCCTGGGAACCGTTGCCGCAGACGGCGTCGTCGACGTACGTCGTGGAACCGATCTGCGTGTCCGGAGATTCGATCCAGCGGAAGATGGTCGTGGCGAGGGCATCCTTATCGAGCCACTCGATGTGCGAGAAAGCGGCTCCGAATTTCGATTGGTCTGCCGCGAACGAAACGAAAGCGACCTGGAGACGAGCGGTGCTGAACGGACTGATCTTGGGATTCACGACTTCCGCTTCGAGGACGAAGGTGATGTCGGAACCCGAATCGATGGTCGTGTTCACGCCGGAGAAACGAGTGGGAATGGAGCTGCACGTGACAAAGAGGTTGGCACCGGATGCACTGGCGCGATCGGCGCGGCACGTGGCCTTGATGGACGAGTCGGCCTTGTTGTAGAGCTTGAAATCCGACGTTGCCTCGAGGCGCTGATCGCCGGAACCGAGGAGGACGTTCGTGGCGTTGACGTTGAAGATGACGCCGGAGAGAACGAATTTGTTGATGCCGTTCTTCGTGTTGTTGGAATAGGCGGAGGTGAATTTGAACTGACCGATAGGACGAGTCCATCCCGTGGGGATGGCCGTGCCGTCGGGATCGGGGTTGGCGTTCGCGATGCTCGTGATTTGAGCAAGAACGACGCGGTGCTGGAGGCTGTTCATGCGCTTGTTGAGTGCAGCGGTCGTGACTCCCATGAAGACTTCACCTTCAAAGGTGGAGTTGCCGTTGTTCTTGGCGAGGACTCTCTGCGACGTGACGCCGCGGGCACGAACGGCACCGGTGAGGGTGCTCGGGGTGGGGTCGACCGTCAGTGCAAAACCGTGACCGGAAACCGCTCCATTATCATCATTGCGCATTCTGGGGCGAACCACGATTGCGGCGGTCTGTCCGTTCGGAACGACGAGTTCTTGGTTCGTCATGACGGCGCAGAACGAATTGGGCTTCACGGGAGTCGTGCCGCAACCGGCGATGGTGGCGACGGCGAACGGCGACGTCTCACCGACCTTGAAGATCTCAAGGCGGTCGACGTTCGTGGAAGCATTCGCGGCATTGGCGCCGGATGCCGTAAGAACAAGGTCCGTCACATCGACGTCTTCCGTTTCGGCGCGAAGATCGAGACGCAGGACGGACTCATTCAAGACGCCTCCGAGGAGCTGCCTGGAGCGAACCGGCGTGGCGGATTTCGTGACGAAGAGGTTTCCGCGCGGGAGCGGCTGCTGACACGTGTTGCTGCAGTTGTCGTCATCGCTCAGGTTGCCGTCGTCACACTGCTCGCCGTTGTCGGACTGCGTGACGGCGTCTCCACAGTACGCGACGTTGCGGGCGCTGAAGGACGTGGACGCGTCGTTGGCGACCACGACGTAGCGCGAGTTCTTGTCGAGCTTCACCTGGTCCATCGTCTTGAAGACGACGCCTTTCTGCGCTTCGAACGTACCGATGTACGAATCGAACGCGCGCTGTTCGGCGGTGACGAAGAACTCACCCGGGAAGAGCTGAGCGAAGGTCTTGGGAGTGCCTGCCGCAGCCGCGTCGCGAGCTGCCTTCTCCACGGTGGCGGCGCGGGACGTGTACTTGTATCCGAAGATGCGCTTGCCCTGTGACAAAACGGAGCGGAGCGGAGCACCCTGCGTGATGGACACGCTGTCCGGAATGAGCACGAAGAAAATCGCGTCGGATTGCGTGGCGTTTTGGAGCTCTTCCGTGACTTCGTTGTTGTCGAACGACACCTGCTTGAGCGGGATGCCGTTGCGGTTACCGACTCCGGTGACAGAGCCTTGCACATTGGAAGCTTCCTCCCCGAAGGGCAGAGGAATACCGTCTTCGCTGAGCCTCGGCAAGATGACCTTGGGACTCAACACATAGAACAAAGCCCCCGCAAGGAGGACGATCGCAAATGAAATGCGCGTCACAAGTTTCTTGCGAGAAGGCGACATGGCCATGGTGGAAGAGAGAAATGAATAAGGAGAAGGGAATCCTTCTCCTTTGAGTTACGCGGGGAGAACCAATGCGCGACCGCGGTACGACATGTAGCCGTACGTGCACACGCCGGCCAAAATCATGGCTGCGATGGCAAGCACGCTCTCGGGGCCGGTGGAGGCCACGCGGGGAGCGCCGCTGTGAAGAACGTTTCCGTTGGAATCGACGACCGTACCGTCACCGCCGATGATGATGGTGGGGGCGGCGCCGTGAGTTTCCTCGATGCGATCCTGACGTCTCTCGTACTGAGCCTCCTGATCGAAAAGACCCTTGGGCTCGGGAGAATTGTCGGGGACGTAGTCATCCTGGGGCTCGGCGTAGTCCGGCTGAAGAGCCTGCTGCTCGGCGGCGCGGCGCTCGGCGGCCTCGCGCTGTTGCTGCTCGATGACGTCCTCACCTTCGCGCTGCGTCGGCGGAGCGTACGTCGCGGTGTTCGTGTCACCGAAGACCTGCTCCGGAGAGAGGTAGGCGAATGCGCTGACGGGTGCGAGTGCGATCGCACAGGATGCGACGGCAAGAGCTGCACGGGAGAGCTTTTTCATAGAAGGATTGGGTATGTATTTTCGCAAGTATTATACTTGAATTTACGATTTTTTGCAATGAGCCTACTGTCCCACGGGCAAGCCCGGAATGGGGAATTCGGGCGCATCTTGGCCCTGCGCATTGTCCACGTGACCCTGCAATTTATTGAATTTGTAGTCCCAATCGGGAAGATCGAATGTCTGCGGATTCGCAGGATCGGTCTCGCCGTCATCCACGGAACAACTCTGGTTCATGTCTTCGCCGTAGACGGGCGAACTCGGACGCATGTTGCAGTTGAGGCCGCCGCCCGGAACGTTTTCGCAGACGTTCTGCTTGGGCTCGGGACAACCGCTCTCCATGCCGTCACCGTCGCACAGACCGTCGCGGTCCGTGTCGTTGAGCAGGGGGCTCGTGTCGCCCTTCTGCACTTGGCCGTCGGCGTTCTTATCTTCGCAACGATCCCAGAGACCGTCGTGATCCGTGTCCGCCTGATGCGGATCGGTGCGAGCCTTGAAGACTTCGGTTCCGTCGGGGATGCCGTCGCCGTCGCTGTCGGGGTTGTGCGAATCGGTGCCGTAATTGCGCTCGAGCTCGCTGTTGAGATCGTCGCCGTCTTCATCGATACCCATCGGCAAATTCGTCGACGTCATGACGTAACACGTCTGACCGGCGTACAGAATTTCCGCGATGGAAGCGGGTGCGGCGGGCTTGAGCTGCGTCGTGGATTTGAGGATGCCCTCCAGATCGTTGTCGGCGGGACGCGTGGTGACGGTCTGAGCTTTGCGTTCGCCCATGGAATAGAAATAACGACCGTCGTACATGTCTTTGCCCTTCAGTCCCTTGGCTTTGTTTTTGCCTTCGTTGCCGCTGTAGCAGTACCCCCAGTAGCGATCGTTCTGCCAGTGATCGGCACCGCCCACCATGAGACTGGTGGCGATGCGCGGCACGTTGCTCGGGACGGTGAAGATGACGTTCGTATCGGCGGGAGCCGAAAATCCGTCGATCATTCTGTCCGCCTCGAAACGCATCGTCGGCGTGACGCCCTGCTGTTGCTGCGGGACCAAGCGCCCCGTGAGCGTGCTGGAATCCGTCTGGCGCAGGAACGCGGCTCCGAAGATCACGACCACCAAACCGAGAATGGTCAGCGTGGCGAATTTCAGTGCCTGCACGATGTAGGGATTTTGACGCATCGGAACATTATACCAAAAAATGAAGATTTTTGGAAGCTCTCAAAAGGCTTCTGGGGCTGCAGGAAACCAAAGAAACCCACGAAACCAAGGTAACCAACGAACTTCGTCGGTTTCTTTGGATTCGTTGGATTCCTTGGTTTCTTTTCGATGCGACTTTGAGCTTCCACCCGTTCACCCTGTAAGCTTCTCCCGATGGCCAAAGATTTTTACGCGATCCTCGGTGTTTCCAAAAGCGCCTCCGAAACGGAGATCAAGCAGGCGTACCGCAAGCTCAGCAAAGAGCTGCACCCCGACAAGCACAAGGGTGACAAAGGCAAAGAAGCCAAGTTCAAAGAAGTGAACGAGGCATACGAAGTGCTGAGCGACCCCAAGAAAAAAGAAAGCTACGACCGCTTCGGCTCGGCAGATTTCAACGGGATGGGTGGAGGCGGACAGGGCTTCGGGGGATTCCAAGGAGGCTTCCAAGGATTCGATCCGTCGCAGTTTTCGGACATGGGATTCGGCGACATGTTCGAGAGTTTTTTCGGCGGACAAAGCAGACGCGGCAACGACGGACGCGGGCGCACGGTGCAGGTGGACATCGAGGTTCCGTTCGCGGCGACCGTGACGGGCGACGTGCATCGCGTCACGTTCAAGACGCACGTGACGTGCTCGGAGTGCAGCGGTAACGGAGGCAGTCCCGGAGCCAAAATCGTCACCTGCACGGAATGCGGAGGAACGGGCACGGTGACGCGAAACACGCGCTCGATTTTCGGCGCGATCCAGCAGAGCGTCGTCTGTCCCACGTGTCACGGCTCGGGGAAAATTCCGGAAAAGCCGTGCAAGAAATGCAAGGGCGAAGGACGCGTGTCGGAACAAAAAAGTTTGGACATCCGCATCCCGGCCGGCATCGACGACGGGCAGTCGCTGCGCCTGAAAGGCGAAGGTGAAGCCGGCAGACAAGGTGCCGCGGCGGGAGACCTCTTGGTGCGCGTTCAGGTGAAGCCCGATGCGAGATTCGTACGCGAAGGCGACGACATCCGTTCGTCGGTGAGCATCACCGTCATCGACGCGGTGCTCGGCACGGAGAAAGACATCGAGACCGTGCACGGCAAGAAAAAGATTTCCATTCCCGCCGGCACCCAGCCGGGGCAAGTGCTGCGACTCAAGGGCGAAGGCATGCCCGTGGTGAACACGTCCAAGCGCGGCGACCACTACGCGACGATCGACATCGCGGTGCCCACCAAGCTCAGTCGTGAGGAAAAGAAGCTGTACGAAGAGCTGAAAAAATCCCAAGATTAAGCCAAAAAATGACATGCGCCGGGGAATCGACTTGATCGCCGAAGCCGGAAGCGTAGCCTTTTGCCATGGAAGGCAAACTTCCGCTTGGTACCTGGATCGATCTGGCCGAAAAACTCTCCTCTCGAGAGCGCTCGTCCGAGATTTTGCGGTGCGAGCCGGATGATCGCCGAACGCTCGCGATGAATGCGTATGCCATGGCATCGTTCGTCGCCGAAGCGGTGCACGACGGCATCGACGAATTGATGAAAGACATCGACGGTGCCGAAGCCGAGACGCACGTGCCGCGCATGCAAATCAAAACCAGATTCATCTCCCGCAACGACGCGCGCGTCATGGAACTGTTGAACGGTCATGAAGGCGACTTGTTCCGGTACTTCACCATCACCGATCGTGAGGACGACATGCGGGAAACGCGGCAGGAGTATGCCGCGCTGTATCTGGATTTGCTCTCCCAAGATGCGATTCCTTCTCCGTCCCGACGGATCGATTTGGCGCTGTGCGATGAGCTTGCGGATGCATCGGTGCTTGCCAAAGAAGCACGGGAACTGTGCGGCTTGGAATCCCTCCGCTCATCACCGTCCTTCCTGCATCTCACCGAACGCGAATTCACGCCGCAAGACATCGCCGATCACGCCGAGCGCATGCTCATCGTGATGGAATGAATCAGACATCCAAATTCTCCAGTCCGTCGTCACCTGCCATGACGGGCGAGAGCTCTTCGCTGACGGCTTCGGCCTTCTCTCCGCTCTTCAGGCGAATGACCACCTGACGGTAGTCCCCTTCTCCGATGCTTTCCGTGGCGAGGTCGGCGAACGCGGGCGTTCCCGAGATGTGCACGTGCACGACGCGGCGGAAGTACGGACTCATGGGAGGCAAGGTGACGCGGGAGCCCGTACGACGCACGAAATCGGCCTTGGCTTCGGCGATGCGACGCACTTTGTCCTCCTGCATCAAACGGTAGCCGTCGACGTCCAGGACGATGAACGGAGCGCGTTCCAGCTTCTTGGCGGTGCGGATCATCGATTTGACCAGGTGCTGCACGGCATTGAGCGTCTCGCCGTGCCAACCGATGAGGCGGCTGGCCTCGTTGCAGACGACTTCAACACGCGTCATATCGCCGTCTTCCTTCACCTTGATTTCGGTGAAAGGAATGCCGAGGAGATTCAGGATGCTGCCGGTGGTCTCGATGATGAGCTCTTTCATGCCGGGGAAGAATAGCGAGGAAGTGGAAAGTGCGGAAGTGGCAAAAGTGCCGGACGTGCGAAAGTGAGCTTCCATTGGATTCAAGCACCATTTTTACTTCCGCACTTATGAACTTCCGTACTTCCGCACTCTTTACTTTCCGTGCACGAAATTCATGACGAGCTTCATGATGAGCTCTTTGTCCTTGGGTTCGCTCTCGGCGATGAGGAGCACGAGCGCGACCAGGGAACTGTCGTTGAACTTCCGCTCGCCGTCCCATGCGCTCACCGAGTTCGTGCGCGTGAGATAGACGATGAAGAGGAACACCGCGATGCGCTTGTTGCCGTCCTCGAAGGGGTGATGTTTCGTGATGTCGTAGAGCAAGTGTGCGGCGCGCTCCTCCACGGTTTTTCCGCTTGCCAGAGCCGCTTCCAGCGTGAGCTTGAACTCCTCTCCCCTCTCCACGCCGAACATCTCGTCGTCGGGACGCTGGCGCATGACGTGCTTCTTGAGTGCGCGAACGACGGTCTGTGCTTCGTCGTGCGAGAGCACGTACTTCGAGGAACGCCGGTTGGCGGGAAGTTCCAGCGTGGCGTTCTCGAATTGATCGAGCATCGCCCAGGTTCCGGCGTACTCGGTGATGATCTTGAGGAGCCCCGCGGATTCGTCGCCGGTGAGCTGCTTCTTTTCCATCGCGCGGCGGATGAGCGAGACTGCCGACTTGAGTTCGGCGATCTTGGCGCCCTCGAGTCGGTGCGCGTTGAGCGTGTACCCTTTCGTGAGGTGTTGCTTGAGAAGTTGCGTCGCCCAAATACGGAACTGTGTGGCGCGTTTGGAGTTCACGCGGTACCCGATGCTGAGCACCATATCGAGGTTGAAGATGTCGACGCTGCGCTTCACCTCTCTCTTCCCTTCTTTGCGAACTGTTTCCATTTTGGAAAGAGTTGATTTTGGCTCCAGTTCGCCGTCTTTATAGATATTCTTGATGTGCTTGGAAACGGCCGGAACGTTCACGGAAAACAGTGCTGCGATGTCTGATTGCGGAAGCCACACGGTGTCCCCTTCCAGTTTGATATCGAGCTTCACGGCGCCGTCTTTTGCTTGGTAAATGACGAGGTCGCCGGAAGATTTTTGTGCGGATGTCATGTGCCGATCTTAGAGAGTCGACCTCCGAGCGAGCAAACAAAAAGAGGGGAGCCGTGCGGCAACCCCTCTTTGATTTCGGAACCGAAGAATCGATTTAACGAACGGCGTCCTTGAGCGTCTTGCCTGCCTTGAAGGACGGGACCTTCATCGCGGGGATGGAGATCTTCTGCGTCGGGTTGCGGGGGTTCACACCCATGCGAGCCTGGCGCTTGGAAACGCGGAACGTGCCGAAGCCCGTTACCGTAACATTGTGACCCTTCTTGAGCTCCTTGGTGATGGTACCAATGAGAGCCTCGAGGGCGTCGGAGGCAGCACGCTTCGTGATGCCGGCAGCGTCCGCAATTGCGGCGATAAGATCCTGCTTGGACATGGAACTGAGGGGGTAAGAAATAATACGCAAAGAATTGTACTGCCGGAGAGCGCAGCTGCAAGCCAAAAATCAGTTGCAATGCTCTTGCAATCGTGATTCGAAAATGATTGTGGCTTGTGGAAGCCAAAATTCACGAACACATCGTGGCTACATGCGGAAAAGTCGATGCATTGTGAGAAACTAAAAATTAGACGAGTCAATGAAAGCGTGTCGCGTAGTAAGTAGCGGGTAGTAAGTAGTACGTAGTGGGGGTGCCGGGTTTCGTATCCCTTACTACGTACTACTGATCCCTTACTACTTACTTTGACAAACCCTGTCCCATCCCCGATGCTCTCCGCACGCATGCCGACCCATTTAGTCATCGTCGAAAGCCCAACCAAGGCCAAAACCATCAAACGGTTTTTGGGGAAGGACTACATCGTGGAGTCCAGCATGGGTCATATCCGAGACCTCCCCACGAGCACGCTCGGCATCGACACCGACCATGAATTCGAACCGGAGTACGTGGTGCCGAAAGAGAAGGCGACCACGGTGAAAAATCTGAAAGCGGCACTCAAGAAAGCGGACGATCTCTGGATCGCCACCGATGAAGACCGGGAAGGAGAGGCGATCGGATGGCACCTTTTGGCTGCCTTGAAAGTGAAGAACCCCGAGAACATCAACCGCATCGTGTTCCACGAAATCACGGAGGGCGCCATCAAGGAGGCCATCGCTCACCCGCGCACGCTCGACATGAAACTGGTGCACGCGCAGCAGGCCCGCCGCGTCTTGGACCGTCTCGTGGGTTACACGCTCTCTCCGTTCTTGTGGAAGAAGGTGTACCGCGGACTCTCCGCAGGACGCGTGCAATCCGTCGCCGTTCGTCTCATCGTCGACCGCGAGCGCGAGATCCGCGCGTTCAAGGCCGAGGAGTACTGGACGATTCAAGCCAACCTCAAGAAGGGGAGCGGCGAAACGTTCAGCGCCGACTTGAAGGAGAAAGATGGAAAAGCATTCGTTCCCGTGTCGCAGGAGGAATCCGACAAAGTGGTGAAGGACGTCGACGGCAAACCGTTCGCCGTGCAGTCCGTGGACGTGAAGGAGCTCAAGAAAACGCCTCCCCCGCCGTTCACGACGTCCACACTGCAGCAGGAAGCCGCACGCAAACTGGGATTCTCCGTTCGTCAGACGATGGTGGTGGCGCAGCAGTTGTACGAAGGTGTGAACCTCGGAAAAGGGGAGGGGACGCACGGTCTCATCACGTACATGCGTACCGACTCCGTGAACTTGAGCGAGAAAGCGCTCGCGGACACCAAGGCATCGATCCAAAATCTGTACGGCCGCGAGTACGTGCTCAGCGAACCTCGAACGTACAAAACGAAAGCCAAAGGTGCTCAAGAAGCGCACGAAGCCATCCGCCCCACCGAAGTGAGCCGCACGCCGACGTCCGTCGCGGGTGCGCTCGATGAGCAGCAGCTCAAGCTCTACACGCTCATCTGGAACCGCACGATGGCCACGCAAATGGCTCCGGCAGAACTCAAGCGCGTCGGTGCCAACATCGCGGTTTCCGGCGGAGGCACGGACTACATTTTCCGCGCCACGGGACAGACCGTGCTCTTCGATGGATTTCTCCGCGTGTACTTCGAGGACAAGGACGAAGACCAGATCGAAAAAGAAAAAGCCGCCGGCGAAGCCGATGGCGAAAAGTTCCTGCCCGAGCTCGCCAAAGACGAGAAGCTGGGACTCGATGAGCTCGTACCCGAGCAGCACTTCACGAAGCCGCCCGCCCGCTATACGGAAGCAAGCTTGGTGAAGAAATTGGAAGAGGAGGGGATCGGACGACCGAGCACCTACGCCCCCACGATTCACACCGTGCAGCAGCGCGGCTACATCCGCAAAGAGGGAAAGCAGCTGCAACCCGAGGACATCGCGTTCACCGTGACGGACCTCCTCGCCGAACACTTCACCGACATCGTGGATCTGAAGTTCACGGCACGCATGGAAGAGCAGCTCGACGAAATCGCCGAAGGGAAAGAAGAGTGGGTGCCGTTCATGAAGAGTTTTTACGGACCGTTCAAGAAACTCGTCGAATCCAAGACCAAGGAAATCAAGAAGGAAGACGTGCTCAAGGACCGTGAACTTGGAAAAGACGACGAGACGGGTCTGCCCATCGTCGTGCGCACGGGCCGCTTCGGCGCCTACGTGCAGCTGGGGCTCTGGGACAAAGAGAAGGGAAAGAAGGAAAAGCCCAAGGCCGCATCGCTCTTCAAGGGCATGTCTCCGGATACCGTGACGCTCGATGAGGCAAAGGCCCTCCTGTCGTTCCCCCGTCAGCTCGGGAAGGATGACGCGGGCAACGTCATCGAACTTCACCTGGGCCGCTTCGGGCCTTACCTGAAGGCCGGTGAAACGTCGGCATCGATCCCGAAGGACCAACATCCGTTCACCGTCGATAACGTTCTCGCCAAGAAGTTCCTCACCGAAAAGATCCAGAAAGCCAACACGCCGGCCAAAGTCCTCGGCATCGACCCCGAGACCAAGGCCGAGATCAAAATGAAGGACGGGCGCTTCGGACCGTACGTCACGGACGGCACCACGAACGCCTCGGTCGGCAAGAAGTTCGACCCCGCAACACTGACCCTGGAAGACGCCGCCGCACTGCTCAAACGCAAGCGCGAAGCCGGCCCCAGCAAGTGGAAGGGCAAGTGGCAAAAGAAAAAGTAACGCGCTCTACGAGTGAAGCAGGGTGGCAATCTTTTTCCTGTAGGAAAACATTGTTTCCGTATACCAATCTTCTGCTTGGCCAAACCACAACTTGCCTGCCAGGAGCATATTCGCGAGGCCCGTAGGAACCCACGGACGACCGTCCGCCGATTCTCCCGTCAGGAGCGCTTGTATTGCGCCTGGATCGAGTGGTACAGCCATGAACTGTACTTCTTTATCGGTTTTTCTCCGTGGAATGATGATGTTCGATCCCTCATGTTGCTCGAACAATTCCTCAAGTTGTGGACGAATTTTCGCCAGAAACATCAGCTCCGTATGCAGATGATGCGTATCGAGAGCAACGCCGACGCATCCTTGCATGTCAAGTTCATCGTGCTGTACACCCGTCTCCTCTCGCACTTCTTCCAGCCACCAATCGGTCACGGGTTTCGATGGGTCATCCCTGGAAATCATGCCGCCAACAACGTGCAGGTAATGCGGATAGACCTCCACTTTGTCCGTTCGCATGGTGACGAGGGCATACTTCTTGCCCGCTCCATCTTCGATCTGCATCGCACCACAGCAGGCCAGGGGCATCGCCCTGTGTTCTTGTGGCAGTTCTCCGTCTCGTGTGGCCACATAATCGAAGTATGTTGTCGGGCTTGCGGCCAGTGTCAGCGTCTCATTTCCGGCGACATCACGATCGATGGAAACATCTTCCGGCAAAACTCGCAGCAAATGTGCATCGTGGAATAAGGGTGATGCCGGTGGCTCGCCCTGCGACCCACTCTGCCGCCACTTTTCCATTGCATCTGCATGTCTCTTTGCAAGAACATCCTTTCTCTTTTGAATGAGCTCTGCCTTCTTTTGTGAAATTTCCGGAGGTAGCATCAACGAGTTCCGCGAATTTGTAATCACGATCTGCTTCGCCGGCACTATGCCTCTCTCCGGTACGGCAACGATGCGAAATGTTGGATCGCCTCTTTCATCCACAATTTCCCGAGGATTCACGGGTACCGACCACTCCGGCGTCGTAGGGGATTTCATAATAATTATTATAAACTATTTTTAATAAAAGTCAATTAATAGCAGCGCGAGGCTGCAGGTTGGGATACGCACGGTTTGCCTGTACTATGGCCCAGTTCTTTGGTTTATGTAGGCGCGTAGCTCAGTTGCCCAGGTCCGCGAAGCGGGCCGTACAGAAATAAAAGAGCTCGATTGTCGTTTGTTCCTTCCATCAATATTTGATCCCGTAGGCGCGTAGCTCAGTTGCCTAGGTCCGCGAAGCGGGCCGTACAGAAATAAAAGAGCTCGATTGTCGTTTGTTCCTTCCATCAATATTTGATCCCGTAGGCGCGTAGCTCAGTTGGTAGAGCACAGGTCTCCAAAACCTGGGGTCGTAGGTTCGATCCCTACCGCGCCTGCCATGTCACATCATCGTCATTTTTTTGACTTCCCCCAAAAGAAGCAAATACTGTTCGCATGTCCGAACTCCCGAAAGAAAATCATCTCCCGAGCGTCGACAACCAGCAGAAAGCCGATATTCTTCGGCGTCTCAGTGTCCTGAAAGGAACGCCGGAATCGGCAACGATGGACCAGGGAATCGTGAACAGGCTCGTGAGCGTGTACTCCGAAGCGGACGTACAACACGCCATCGAAAATATGGAAGAGGGACGCAGAAACCTTGTTCTGCAGCTGCTCGGCAATATCCCGATTTAGCGGGCGTGAGCCAGCCACTTGTATCCCCACGCGGCGATGACTCCGCCGACGATGGGACCAAGGACGTACGCGAGCGAGAGCGAGCCGATGCCGAGAGCGACGGCCGGGTTGAGAACGCCGTTACTGAGCGTGGAGGCTGCGAATGCACCGAGTGCCAGAGCCGTACCGATGGTGAGACCCGATGCCTGAGCGGGAGCTTTGCCGTGAACGACGGAGGAGACTCCGAGGACCAAGATGGCGGCACCCAAGGCTTCGGCGATGCCGACCCACAGCGTGTCCATCGTGGGGAGCATGAGCGGCGCACCGAGCATCGCGTTGCCGAGCTTGAGGGCGAGGAATGCTCCGATGAACTGTGCGACGACGTAACCGCAGGCGTCTTTCACCGACACCTTGCCGATGCTGGCCAAGCCGATGGTGACGGCCGGGTTCACGTGGGCTCCGCTGATACCGCCGAGCATGTACACGACGAGGCCGAGCGTGAGGCCGGCGATGAACGGAACGGGCGTGGGGAAGTTGCCCTGAATGGCGAGGTGCACGAGGAGTGCCAGGAGAAACGTGCCGAGGAGTTCGGCGGCGTAGGCGCGATAGTTCATGGAGTGGAGAGGGAAGATGACCCGATGCTACGAATCATCGGGCCGGAGAACAAGACGCTTTGGCGCTTCCCTGAGCCACTGTCAATCCACCTTCGCCCGCTGCGCGGGACTACGGCGGACGAGTGACCGGGAGAAAGTATATCTGCGAACGAAGATATGGTCCGATTCGCGCGGTAGAGAGGCCGAAAAAGAGGTTCGCACTCTTGCTCTGGGGTTCATGCCATTGATTGTGTATGGTTCTCCCGTGGCCTTCACGACGTTCATCCGCAACGGCGAAATCCTGCCCCTGGAGCATGCGACGGTGTCGCTCTCGAACATCGAATACGCGTACGGCTTCGGCGTGTACGAATCCATCCGCGTCGTGCGCGGCAACGCCCTCTTTCTGAGCGAACACATCGAGCGCCTCATGCGCTCGGCAAAGGTCATCGGGCTCGACCACGAGTTTTCACCGGCAATGATTGCGGAGTGGACGGCAAAGCTCATCAAAGAATGTCCGAGCGATGCGATGAACCTCAAGATGCTGCTCATCGGTGCACGCGAACCCAAGAACGCGACGCTGTCGATCCTTCCGCTCATGCCGCTGTTCCCGGACAAGAAGCTCTACGTGAAAGGTGCCACGGCGATTTCCGCCGAGTACGAGCGCCAATTTCCTGATGCCAAAACGCTCAATATGCTCGGGAGTTATTTGGCCTACAGAAGGGCTAAAGCCGCCGGCGGCTACGATGCCGTTCTCATCAATAAAGCCGGCTTTATCACCGAGGGAACGCGCACGAATTTCTTCGTCATCAAGGACAAGACGATCACGGGCGCACCAAAAAAAGAAATCCTGGAAGGAGTGACGATGAAGCACGTGCTCAGCGTCGCGAAGGCGAACGGGTTCGAGGTCCGCGAGGGCGACATCACGCTCCGCGACCTCAAGAACTACGACGGCGCATTTTTCACGAGCACGTCATCGAAGATCATGCCGCTTTCGAAGATCGATGATACGGAACTCATCGTCTCCGAACCGCTCAAGGAATTGATGCGGCACTTCGACGATTTTTTGGCAACCAACGCTCGCTGACTATTGGGCCGGAGCGGGCTGGGCCTTGAGCGCACGAGCTTCATCGGCCATGTTCTTGGCGATGGTCTGCATTTGCGCGGCGATGGTGGAGAGTCCGGGAGAGAACGTCTTGGCCTTCTCGGCGGATGCGTACGCCTCTTTGGAGTTGGCGATGACATCGTCCAGCTTGCCCGCGATGCCGGCTTTGTACCCGAGCATGAGGAACTGGAAGCCTTCGGATACTTTCACGGCACCCTTCACGATGGGCTCATCGGGCTTGGCGGCGAGTGCGCCGCGCGCGGTGATGATGGCGCGATTCGACGCCCACTCGGCCTGCTCCACGCTCTTGGCATCGAGCATCTGCAAGACGTTGCCGATGTCCGTTTCCACCTGCGACAACAGCGCCTGCGTGCGACGGTTCGCCTTGTACATGTCCAGGCGGTAGTAGAGCACGGCCATGTCGCCGCGCGTGAGTTCGCGTGCGGGACTGAGCAACCCTTCCTTCGTCACCGCAGTGACCGATGACGAGAGTGCGTAGCGAATGACGGGGTAGTACCAATCGGTCGAAGCCTTCACATCGGAAGACAGGGGCTTGGTGAAATCGGAGAATGCGGAGACGTAATCGATCTTCTTGCTCTTGAAGAGCATCTTCAGGAAACCCGCTTTCGTCACGGCACCGTTCGGATTGAATGTCGGAGCGGTGTCGACGATGCCCAGTTTTCGCGCGGCTTCAACGTACGACACGTACCACTCGCCCGCCGGCACGTCGGAAAATGTGGACGACGTGATCTTCGCGAGTTCATCGGCGCTCATCAGCGTCGCGACGAGAATTTTGGCGACCTGTGCGCGCGTCAGCTTGCCGTTCGGGTTGAAGGTGGCGGACGATTGGATGATGCCCTTGGCCCGGAGATATTCCGCAGCCGGTGCGATGGGACTGTCGGCAGGAATATCGGTGAATGTTTGAGCCGCCGCGACGAGCGGCATGGCGCAGAGCGCCACGGTACCGAGCGCGGCAAGGCGCAGATGGAGTGAGATTCGCATCATTGGGCTGGGAAAAGCGAAAAGATCGTATCAGCAGTGTCTTCATGGCAGCAAGAAGATCATGCTGATGCGATGCGACGGTGAGCCGAGGGCACAAACGACACTTTTTGGGCTTGAGCAAGGGCTCATTGAATTTTGGGCAGAACATTCTTTTGTGACCACTCACGGCCTCAGCCCTGTCAAACGGCGAAAGATCGGATACATACGATACGGAAAGATGGTCGACGGTTGATGACCCAAAGATGGCTCCGGTAGCGGATCAACGACGTATGGTGTCGTGCAACCAGATACGGACGTTTTTACTGAAATACTACGATCCTATGGAATACGTGAAAATCAGGGACACTCGATACATGCAGAGACGCCATTGATGGAGCCGGGGAAGAAGCAGTCCTGAGACATGAAAAAAGATCCGTCACATGCGAGTCATGAAGCAGCGGTGGAAAAACATGAAACACTGCCCTGATGCGTCCGAAGGACTCTCGCGATCATGCCTCGGAAAGAAAATTCCGGCGACATCCGAGCGGCACGGCGGGAAAAGAGCACCTATTTGACTTTGTTTATAATTTATTGAAAGATCATATACTAACGAACATGCGGAAAAGTCATGTCAATGAAACTGATTTTTGTTTCTACGAAGCCATAATATCAGATTCATATCGACGATACCGAAGCGCTGTAGGGGCGTAATTCTGCGAAGAAAGGCCTAGGAATGGCAGAAGATCAGGTACAACAACGGCATGTGAGAACAGACACCGGGTGTGGCACGAAGCTCAAGCACAAGAGAAAAGATCAGTGTCATGTCTTGCGATATATTGCGAAAATATTTTAAGCATGCTATAATACTGCATAGTTAATACAAATATACAAAATAAAATTCATGCCCCTCGGAACGATCCGACTACAGGATGTCAGGCGTCTGCTGCGAACCGCGGCGGACCTGGAGCTGTGCGGAGCCGACATTCAGAAATTGAAATGGTTTCTGTACGCGCTTGAGCACGAGGGCAACGTCAGTCTCACGTGCCGACACTTCGGCATCTCGCGTTCGACGTTCCTGCGTTGGGCGAATCGTTTCGATGCGACGGACATCCGCTCGCTCGAAGAGGAATCGAGAAAGCCGCACACGGTGCGTGCTCCGGAAACCGACGCCGCAACCGTGGCTCTCATCCGCACGATTCGCGAAGCTCATCCGCGTCTCGGCAAAGGGCCGGTGGCCGCGATGCTCAAAGAAAAATACGGCGTCACGGTTTCCACGGCGACCGTCGGACGCGTCATCGCCAGGCACAAATTGTTCTTCGCCGACACCGCGGCACACAAGAATAAACGCAACGCGGACATCGATGCGGAGATCGAAATCGAGACCAACGTCACTGTAGCGAAACCCATCGGCGAAACCGACGAGTGGAACGATCCCCTCCTTTTCCCGTCTCCCGGCGTCACGTCGTAATCATGCGTACCTTGCTCACCAGCATCGGCATGACGAAGCGCCTCAAGGCCGCAGTGGCACTGACGGTGCTCCCGGCACTCCTGGCAGCCGCCGTGCACATGGGCGTGCCCACGGTCTACGCCGTACAAACCGCACCCACGACGCACGTCTACAACGGACGCCTTATGAGCGGCGGCACGGCCGTCACCACCGCGCACTCCATTCGCTTCAGCTACTGGAGAAGTGCCGACCACATAAGTACGGACACGACTGCAACGGGCTCCATCAATACCGGAGCCTCCACCTACGTAGGCTGGCAAGAAGTGCACACCGTCACGCCGAACTCCGGCGGTTACTTCACCGTCGTGCTCGGCAGCATCACTCCTCTGCCGTCGTACCAGGGCATGTCCATCGCCACGATGCTCGGGCTCAACCTGCAGGTGGAAGTGAAGGCCTCCGCCGAAGCGAACACGTCGTATGAACTGCTCGATACCGACAGCACCGACCCTGCCGTGGACCGCTCGGGCATTCTCTCCGTACCGTTCGCCGCGAACGCCGACAGCGTGGATCAGCGCGAAATCGGCACATCCAGCGGATCCATCGTGATTCTGGGCAGCGGCGGCGTCTTGCCCGTGAGCACGGTGCCAAACGGCACGAACGCCGGTTCGTTCGCCATCGATGACAACGATACCGAGACGGACACCATCGCACTGGAATTCGGAAGCACGCTTGCCAAGAAATTGACGTACGACAAACTGAACGGACTCTTCCGCTTCAATGACGACCTGGAAGTGCAGGGTAACCTTACCGTCACGGGTCTCATCAACGGGGTGAACATCACGTCGCTCCAAAGCTCCACGGGTGCACTCAAGGCATTCTCCGGCGGCGCACTGAACTTGAATGTCTCCGGCGGTTCGTACCGACTGCGAGGCATCGTTACGAATTACGGCGGCGGCACCATCAGTCTCACGGCAAGCTCCACGCAGTACGTCTTCTTCGGATCCGGCGGACTCACGAAGTCGCTCGGCGGATTCCCGAGTGACGAGAGCTTCGTGCCGGTCGCGCTGGTCACCACGTCCGCGGGCAGCATCACGTCTCTGGAGGATCGCCGTGCACTGCAAAGCGACGACCGCGAACGTGATGTCACGCTCATGATGAATCCGTCGTTCGAGAAGGCGAGCTACCAAGGTGACGGCGGTGACAACATCGGCCAGCTCTCCGTATCGCACGACAACATCACGCTGAAGAACTTCTACGTGTGGACCTCCACCCGTACTTCGATCCAAGACTATGACATCATCCTGCGTCTGCCCGTTCCGGATAACTTCGTGCGCTGGAAGGCAAGCGCAACGACGAACCCCGTCTCACTCACGTATCGCAGCACTTCCGGCAATGCCGTGAACAACAAGGCTGACATTCAGATCTACGACACGGCAGGCGTTCCGGTCACCTTGTCCGGTTCGACCGCGAACCTCGTGAATACGTCCTGGGCGACGACGGGCATGGAATTGAGCGGCAGTCCGACATGGACGCCCGGAGCGGACATGCTCATCCGCATCAAGGTCTACGCCAAAGACGGTTACCAGATGCACATCGGCGGCTTGAAGCTGGAATATGTGACTTTGGATTAAGAAACATAAGAAGAGTGGGGGAAATCCCATGCTGACATTTTCAATGTCAGTTTTCTTTCAACACATTGTCTTAAAAAGTCCATGTTCTCTGCATGCGGGGAGATTCGATTTCTGGTATAGTAGTATGATTTATTTCATACCAATACATATATGCACACCACCGCAGTCCCGCGGTTCGTGCGTAGACTCGCAAGCGTCGCAGGCACTCTCGTGCTTGTGAACATCTTGTTCCTCGGCTCCATGCCGGAGACTGTCTATGCCGTCTCCTCGTGGAACCCGACGCTTCTCGTGAATACGGAATCATTCCAGCAAATCGATGCCGGTGACGGGACCACCGATATCGAACTCCGCTTCGGAAGCTCAACGACCGTACTCAAATTCTTGAACGCCGTGCAGAAATTTTTGTTCACGAAGTCCGTGAACGTGCAGGGCGGCATCTCCGGTTCGTACTTGACCATCGATCAGCAGGCCAACATCTCCGGCTCGCTGGTGGTGAAGGGTTCGACGCAGCTTCGCTCCACGCTCGGTGTGACCGGCAACGTGACGACGGACGCAGATCTGACGCTCAACAACGACGCCGGTGCCACCGACGCCGTTCTGACGTTCGGCAACGCATCCGGAAACCAGACGTTCAAATTCCTGAACACGCTCCAGCTCTTCCAGTTCAGCCGCGGCATCAGCGTTCTCGGTACGATCTCCGGCTCCAAGCTTGCCATCGACGGCAACGCCACGATCTCCGGCTCGCTCCTCGTACGGAACAACATCGCGGCCAAGGGAACGGTTTCCGGCTCCACGATCAACGGCTTCGGACTGGGCTCCTGCAACGGCACGACTCAGAAGCTCGTCTTCAACAATGCGACGAACAAATTCGAATGTGCCACGGACCAAAACACCGGCACCGCACCGTGGTCCAACACGGGCTCGCTGCAGAACGCATTCGACGCTCGCTTCGTGAATCAATCCGGTGACACCATGACCGGTGCGCTGAAAGTACGCGCCAACCTCTCCGGCTCAACGCTGCGCGTGGACGGTGCCGCGGACATTCAAGGAGCACTCGCCGCTTCCGGCGCGGTACGCACGGACGGCAACCTCACCATCAATGACGATGCCGACTCGACCGACGCAACATTGACCTTCGGCAACACCTCGGGCAACCAGACCATGAAATTCTTGAACACGCTCCAGCTCTTCGAATTCAGCAAGGGCATCCGCGTGCTCGGCACCATCTCCGGTTCCGCACTCCGCGTCGATCGCAATGCGGTCGTAGGAGGCTCACTCACCGCCACGGGTGCCATCCGCACCAAGGGCAACTTGTCCGGCGCCACACTCACCGTGGACGGCAACATCACGCTGCACGGAGTGACGTACAGCACGCCTTCCTCACAAGGAGGCTCCAACACCTTCCTCAAAAACGACGGTGCGGGAAACCTGACATGGGGAACGACCTCCGTGGGGAACGGCTCGGGCGGTATTCTGTCGCTCCATCCGGAATATCCGAACTCCGTGTACTTCAGCTCCGGTGCCACATCCGTGGGCCAGCTCACGATGTCCGGCGGCACCAGTGCTTTGGACAACAGTTACATTTGGACGTCGTCGCGCTCCACGCTCCAGGACTACTGGATCTCGGTTCGCGTCCGCATTCCCGATAACTTCAGCACGTGGGACCCGGTCAAACCCATTGAACTTCGCTACAAGACGGGTACGGCTGACACGGCCGATAACGCGGTGAAGATGCTCATCAAGGACACGACCGGCACGTACCGCGCGCTCACGGGCGCCAGCGGACTCGCCAGCACGTCCTTCGCCACGGCCAACATCACGGGGCCCGAAGCCGGGGGCACCTGGACACCGAAGGGATACATCACCATCTACCTGAAGCTTGCTGCAAAAAACACGGCGAGCGCCTACGCCGCGGCCGGCTACCTGAACCTGAACTACGAGACGACCACGCCGTAAGACACACACATACACACGTCTTCAAACGACAGAAAGTCCCTCCGACGTGGAGGGATTTTTTGTGGAAATGCACAAGTATGAAGTGGCTTAAACCTTTTCTACAAGCCAAAAAAGTGATATAATGATGAGAAAATGTCACACAAAAAACAAACGATCGTCACGGCGTTGTTGTTTGGAGTTCTGAGCGTGCTCGGGACTCTCACGACCGATGCCGATGCGGCGGGAAGCGCGACGTACACACTCGATGGAGGGGGAATGGAATTCATGCAAGCCGATGGCGCAAGCGAGACCTATGAAATGCAAGGCAACACGCTCTGGCATGCGGAGAATATGGAGAGCGAGACATTCCAGCTGACCAGTGAAAGCGATGCCGTAGCAAACGGTGAAACGACGGGCGGCGGATCCGGCGGAGGAAGCACGGGCGGTTCCGGTTCCTCCGGCGGCACGGATGCAGGACGCGCAACGGGCGGAGGGGGAAGACGGACGACGTCGCCAAGTACGACCGACGAACCTGGCTCGTTACCCATAGGCCGCACGCGCACACCGATCGGGCGACCCGCCGCACCTGCGGATGCGACGAGTATTTCCGGGCCTGAAAGCGGTCATGTCGCGACGATGGACACCGTGGATGAAACGTCACCGACGTCCGCGGTCACAGACGTGAACGCCGTACGAGGGGACACGAGCAACCGACCCGGAGTTATGACGGCCGGAATGAACGACGACGCGAGTGAGGGTGGCATCGTGGAAGCGGTACGTTCATCGAACGTCACGAAAGCCGCCATTACGACGGCCCAAGCCGCGACCGTCGTGCGCTTGGGATACATCTATCGCTTCGAGAGCTTGTTCGAAGCGCTGCCCGCCTACCGCATCAGCCCCGCCGCCATCCGCACGATGAGCCTCGCGGTGCGTCCGGGTTCCATCGCCGTCGATTCGCTGCTGTGGCCGTTCGCATGGCTCGGCAAATTCAGACGCAAGAAGCGCCGAACGAATGAAGAGGCGCAGGACTAACGCGACTTCTTCTTGGGTACCGTGATGGTAAACGTGGAGCCCTTGCCTTCCGTAGACACAAAGGTGAGCGTGCCGTTCATGCTTTCCACGAATGATTGTGCGAACGCCAAACCGAGTCCGTTGCCGGTGGCCATGGCCTGCGCACGTCCGCCGCGGAAAAACTTCTCGAAAATGCGCGACTTCTCTTTTGCCGGAATGCCGATGCCGGAATCCTTGACCGCAATGCTCACGGCCCTGCCCTTATCGGCAATGTCCACCGAGATGCGTCCGCGCTCGGGAGTGTATTTCACGGCGTTCACCAGAAGTTCATCGAGAGCGCCATGCAACAGGAGCGGATCGACGTAGACGAGAAGCTGCGCATTTCCCTTCATGCGCACGGCGATCCGTCTTGCATCGGCCAACGGGCGGATCGTTTCGATGACGCCGCGGACGGCCTTGCCGACGCGAATGGATGACGGTGTGAGCGGATACCGCGCCTGATCCAACCTGGAATGAGCCAAGAGTCGATCGATGTGCACGAGCGACTCGGCGAGAGCGCTCTGCAGGTTATCGACGGCTTCCTGCTGTGCGAACGTCAGTGTGCCGAATTGTTTGGCATGCAAAAAGTCGCCGTATTTTTTGATGGTGGAGAGCGAGGAGCGGGCCTGGTTCGCAATGACCGACAGTTCTTCCTGCGTTTTTTCGACGCGCTTGGCAAAGCGCCCGTATCTGCTCTCCTCCAAGATCAACAAACCCACGACCGCAACGAGAACGACGATATTGAATATCAGGAGCACGGAGTCATCTTACTCCATTCACACCGATGCGGAAACCGCACGATCAGCGGAGCCACTTTTTCACGACGGACCAAATTTGGTCTTCGTCGATATCGCTTTTGACGTAGTACTCTTTGACACCGAATGCTTCGCATCTCTTGCGAGTGGCGCTGTCGCTGAGATTGGAGAGAATGACGACCGGTACGCGCGACTTGTTTTCCTTGAGATACGCGAGCACCTCAAAACCGTCGGACCCGGGCAGCAGCAAATCCAGAAGCACCAAGTTCGGCGACTGCTTCTTGAGGAATTCAACGGCATTTTTTCCGTCATGGACGACGTCGGCACCGACGTCGTTCGCCTTGATGATCTTGGCCATCATTCCGGCAAGGAACGCGTTGTCTTCGGCGATGAGAACGTCGGCATGTGCTTTTTTCATACGGTGTGCGGAAATGTCAGAACGAAACTGGTCCCGGAGGTTTGATCGGACGTGAACGTCACCGATCCTCCGAGAAGCTTCACGAGAGAGTATACCATGTAGAGACCGATGCCCGTACCGGACTCCGTCCCGCGCACCGCATTCGATGCACGGAAGAATTTTTCGGAGATCCGTGATTGTTCCGATGCCGGGACGCCGATTCCTTCATCGGAAACGACGATCTTGACGCGGGCGTCGCCGGTCTCCGCCGTCACGCGCACCGTGGAGCCTTCGGGGGAATATTTGAACGCATTGCTGAGCAAGTTGACCATGATTTCCTTGAACAGCTGTGCGTCGGTCTGCATGCGTAAATTCTTCGGGCAGCTGAACTGAAGATCGATTTTTTTCTCGGCACGCTTGAGCTCCATCAAATCCGCGATTTCATGAATGAGGCTGTCGACGGAAACGTCTCTGGGCTCGGGCTTGATCTCGTTCGTATCGATGTGCGAAATGGTGAGCATGGACTTGATGGTTTCGGCCATATGCACGGACGCCTTGAAGGCCACGTCGGCAAGGAAGCGTTGCGACTCGGAGATGTCGCCCTTGCGCAAATCGGAGAGCGCCCAACGAATTTCCGTGAGCGGCGTGCGAAGCTGGTGCGAGGCGAGCGATACGAATTCCGTCTTGGCACGATCTTGCTGTTTGCGAACGGTGATGTCCGTCTGCAAGCCGACGTAGAACTGCACGTCGGACTCGGGCGTGCTGCGAATGGGGAACAACGTGAGCTCGGCGCAGTACTCCGAACCGTCGGGCCGAACGTTGATGATGTCGTCGGAATAGAACGACGTGCCGTGTGCGATGGCATGACGAAGCGACGCCAAAACCGGCGGCGGCGTTTTATCGGATTTCACGATGCTCGATTTTTTGCCGATGACGTCGGAGAGCGAATATCCGGACATTTTTTGCCACGCGGGATTCGCGTACACGATGACGGTGTCGGCATCGGTGATGAGCACGCCGTCGGTGGACGATTCCACCGCTTGCTTGAACTTCTGCGTATTCTGCACCTCCGACTCCAGCTGCTTTCGACTCGCGACCAATTCGTCCTGAGCGCGCTTGCGATCGGTGATGTCCTCCGAGATGCCGAGCAAATACTTGGGCTCGCCATGCTCGTCGAGAATGGGAACTTTCTTCGTGTGCAAAATGCGGAGGCCCTTCTTCCTGTTGCTGTCGAACGGCTCCTCCGGAATATCGACAACTTCTTTCCCGGCAAGCACCGTACGATCTTTCTGCGTGAAGAAATCGGCCTGATCTTTGGGGAAGAAGTCATAATCGTTCTTCCCGATGATGTTCTCGAGAGAGGTACCGATGAGTTCCAGACCCGCCTTGTTGAATTTCACGAATCGCAGGTCTTTGGCATCTTTCACGAAAATCATATCCGGAATGTTGTCGATGATGGAATCGAGGAACAGCGACGTCCGTTCCAGGTCGGCCGATTTTCCTTCCAGGGTTTGCAGCAATTGCCCCTGAGAAAAGCGAACTTTCTCGGTCATGATGCGGAAGGCGTCCGCAAGCTCCTGTACCTCATCGCCGGTCTTCACGAGCGGAATCGGCTTATCGAATCGACCGTCGGCGATCCGTTTGGCAACCGACGTGAGTGAACGAAGCGGCGCGGACAGATATCCGGAAAAGATGACGGCGACGAGCGCCGCAAGGAGGACCGCGATGCCGAGAAAAATGATGCTGAGCCTGTAAAACGGCGCGAGCAGCGACAGAATTTCCGCTTTGTCGCGCTTCACCACGAAACCCCATTCCACGCCCGGAATGAACTTGGTCACCGCATAGACGTTCTCGCCGCGGTAATCGACGGCATTGAAAAAAGTCTTTTCGATGCCGTTGACCGCAGGGATCATGGGAGAGGGCGAGGTGACGGGGATCGTTCGTGTGAGCGCGGCACCCGAATCGAACCGAAGCGGCATGAGCATGACGGCACGCCCTTCGGCATCGCGATAGGCAAGCTCCATTTCTCCGGTGCTGCCGAGTCCCGTGTAGTTCGTGGCGAGTGACGTGAGTTTTTCGGTCTCGATATCGACGAAGAGCGCACCGACGTTCTTGCCGTCCAAGGTCAGGGAGCCGACCATGTGAGCGACGATGGAACCCGACTCGTTCGTAAGATCGACAATGCCCTTCGTGAACGAGGCGGATCCCGCGGCCTGCGCGTGACTCCGTTCATGCGCCTTGGCATGCTTGAGGGCTCCCGCGGAGCCGATGAGCGTCGCGTTGTCGGGCGTGAAAACGGCCACTCCTCGCACATGAGGAAGAATGGCAATGATTTCCTGAAGCGTCTTCGTCATCTGAGCCTGTCCGGCGGCGACGGAACCCGATTGAAACAGAACCGCGGCATTCGCAAGCAATCGCTTGGATTCGATCAATTGAAGCTCATCGTTCGCGGTCTGGATAAAATCAACGATGCGTTGCTGCTGAATGGACGCCACCGATTCCAGCTGCTCCACCACGCGCTCGTCCAAATTGCGAGTGGCACTGGTGAACAAAAAATGCGTGAAGACGTACATCGGCACGATGCCGACGGCCAGCAGAAGGAGGAGAAGCTTTGTCTGAAGTCTCATCGGAAAATCTGTGGAAAATCTTCTCTCCATTATACCACAAAAAACCGCTTTTACCCATGTTTCATGCCACCGTACAACCGATTCGTCTAGAGTGATGAAAGGATGTTCTTCTGCACTTCCGCAAACACCTTGCGTGACAACTCGGCGATGAACTTCACGCTCACGTCCACGGAATCCCCTCGCGTCATGACGCAGAGCAAGTACGGACGGACGGGGTGATACACGATGCCGCAGTCATGCATGAGGCGATCGCCCTCCACGTTATGGACACCGAATTTGTGAGCGACTTCGATGCCTGAGGGGATTCCGGCCACAAGACCGTCGTTGAAATCGGATTTGGTGAGAAGGTTGAGGGCATGTTCGGAAGAATCCGACGTGAGATACCTGGCGTTGTAGAGCGTGCGGAAGAGCGACGCATACCCTTTGACGGAAATCGTCTGCGCCGTCTCCGCGGGCAGCACGCCGAGATCGCGATAAATGCTGCGCACGGTATCGGCATCGGGCATCGCATCGAGACGTTTGACGAGTAAATCCTGTGAGAAGTTGTCGGAATAAGCGATCATGCGGAAGAGCAATTCATCGATGGTGTAGTACACCCCGGGTCGAAGCGTGCGGGCGGGATCGTCCGTATTGTTCTGCATGTCGGGCAAGCTCCGGGTGGCCAATTGCTCCGTGCGGAACGCCGGATTGCGCTCTTCGGTCTTGAGCACCGCGATCATGACGGGGAGCTTGAAGAGGCTGGCGGGCAAAAACTGTTCGCTTTCGCGAATGCCGAACCACGGGCCGTTCTGCAAATCGCGAAAGTACACCGCAGCCTCGGTGACGACGCCGGCCTGCTCCTGCTCATCGATCCATGCGGCGAGCTCACCCTGAAACTCTTCGTATCCCCGCATGAATCGGGGAGCGGAATCACCGACGCACCGCGACGAAGGGTTGATATGAGCGTATGCGGTATCGCAGTGCCAATCGGCAATCCGAGCCACGAGAAAGCCGCCCCCCAGCAGGACAAGCGCGGCACAAGCCCCCGCCAGAAAGGTACCGACGGAGCCGACTTTTCGTGCACGGAGAAACGGAAACATCCGTGCATGATGCTCTCACGTCACTCGCGACGCCGCAAGTGCGCGGACTACTTCTGCGCGGGACCCGGCCAATCGGAGAGGTTCACGAACAACATGATCTGCCCGCACATCTTTTTGGGGTCCGCTTTGCAAGGCGCGAATTTTTCAGGGTTGCTCGACTCCAGTGCGACTCCCACGACGCGTCCTCCGCGCGTGGCTTTCATGGCGTATCCGGGCACGCTGGCGGACGTGAGGCGATCGCCCGTTTTTACGGGGCCGTTTTCCAGGCTGACGTTTACCGGGACGCGTCCCACGAGTGCGACGGGGTAGGATTCTTTCGTGTAGGCACCGGCCACGAACCCGGGGTTTGTGGAAATGACGCCGAGAAGCTCCGGTTGATACGCGCCGGTCGTGCGACGAACGGCATGATCGTCTTCGTAATCGAACGTCACGAGTTCGCCGGGCAGCAGCTGATCGGACGAATGGTATCGCTCGGCCAAGTCGGCGCCGCCGGAGAAGAGCGAGCCCTTGTTGCCGGTGTAGATGTCTCCGTTGCCGTTGACGCGGAACAGCGACGTTTCATCGACTTTGAAGTTGACGATGTCTTTGTCTTTGCCGACGGAGAATTGCTGAATGGTGGGAGCGGCGACGGAGCGATAATTGACCTGGGGCATCGCTCCGCCGTTGTACCAAACGTCTTCGTAAATTCCTTTGTTGGGGGGCATGGTGCGACGGAACGAGAAGTTCACCTGGAGCCACGTGTGGCCCGTACCGGGACTGATGGCATCGCCGGAAGATTCCAGCTCACGTTCGGGAGCGGTTTGCAACGCGAGTGCGGAGGTGCCCGTACGAACTCTGGCGGCGATGCCGCGATAGTCGGGCGACTGCCACGAGAGCGTGGACGTGCTGTCCAGGTTCGGAATGTTGATGGGCTCGGAACGGTAGTATCCGTCGGTCACCCACGCGGGATCGTAGATCTGCGCGACGGCCGTACCCGGGGACGTCACGGCGTTCGCGCCGGTCAGCAGAACATACTTGCCGTCGTCGCGCTGGAAGGCGAGCGAGCCCGTGCCCGCAGCGGTGACGAGAGCGGGTCCGGTATTCGATGCGCCGACCGGCGTGGTGCCGTCCGCCGTGAATGCACCGGATTTTTCATTGACGATGCTCGTGGTGGTGAGACCTCCACCCGCGGTGATGAGCCATGTGCCGTCGGGGCGCTGCATGGCGGTGGAGCCGTAGCGCGTGGCGGCGCTGAGAACGGGGCCCACGAGCATCTTGTTCACGAACGGGTTGTAGAGCTGCGTGGCAGTGACACCGGCACACGTACCGGCGGTACCACCGCCTTTGATCACCATCCACATGCCGTCGGTACGTTCCACCGCGTACGCACCGGGACCGGTGCCCGTGGTGGTGACGACGATGCCGTTGTTGAAAAAGTTGGCGTACGGATCGAAGAGCATCGTGGTGGTACGCAGTCCGCAGGCCTGCGTGGATACACCGGGGCCCACGAGATACTTGCCGTCAGGCTTGGGGATGACGAAGCTTCCTCTGCCCACGGTCGTCACCAAGGTGGCGCCGGTGATGGTGCTATTGCTCACCGAATCGTAGATGGTGGTGCTGTATTGGAACCCGCCGTGAATGATGGTGACGCGCCCGTTCGGCATGGCCATGACTTGCGATCCTTCTCTCACGAGACCTTGGAGCGGAGGACCGTCGACGAAGGTATTTGCGACGGGATCATAAATATTCGTGGACGGCCTGTTGCCGCCGACTGCGATAAGAAACGTGCCGTCATGCCGCTTGAACGCCAAGGCTCCCGTGGAGAGCGCCAGCGTGGGTGACGCGGAATTGTTGTAAAACGCGTTCGCATCCTGATCGTAAATCATGGAACGCTGCTGGGCGGTGCTGCCGGTGCTGCTGCCCGGAATGATGACGAACTTGCCGTCCGGACGCTTGAGCACGACGGTACCGATGCTCACGGTGCGGGGCATGGCGGGCGCCGTGCTGAACGCACCGTTGTAGAAGTTCGTGTTCGACGCGTTGATGGTGGTGGGATACGCGGCGGTATTCGCCAGCTGGAGTGAAAGGTTCTTATCGCCGTTATTCAGCAAGTTGACGGCCAAAGGCTCGCCCGCATTGCCGCCCCGACCGAACTCGAATTGGGTGCGGTGCAAGTTGGCCGTATTGCGAAGGGCGATCTCGTACAGACCCGGAATATCCATGAGGCGACGGTACTGCGTCTGCGAGATTCCGCGACGCAGGCCCCATTCTTGATCGGCAAATTTTGCAGGCTGACGCTCGAAGACGACCTTCATTTGAATGCGGTTGTCACCGGACGTGACGCGTACAAGATCGCCGTTTTTCGGAATGATTTTGTAGTTGCCGCTGCATGACCCGTTGCCGCTCTTGATGTAGACCCTTGTCTTTTGATCATCGCCGTTCGTTTTCCACGTGAGATACGAACCCGAGTGCATGACCGTCGTGATGCATTCGGTTTCGAAGTACGCACCGGTGGATGTGGACGGGCCCCCTTTGATGTACCCGACGTCGTAATAACGGGTGGTGGTGGAAGCCCCGCCAAGCAGGAGCTGTACGGTGCCGCGCGCATTGTAGAACGCATGGAACCCGGCGCCCGCCGACGCGCCGATGCCGGGGCCGGAGACGAATTGGTATTGATCGTTGCGAGATACATCGATGATATTCGTGGTCGCCGAACCGCCGACGAACATCAAGTATTTTCTGTCTTGTCGCCACAGCGCTTGCGCACCGTCGGCAAGAGCCGTGGTGGGGCCGTATCCGGCTCCCGATTGTCCCGTGAACGTACCGAAGCGGTCCGTCGCGGAAGCCGTGGGATCGTAGATGGTGGATGTGTCTTGGGCACCGCCGACGATGAGATATTTTCCGTCGGCCCTGCGGATGCTGAACGCGCCGGTGGTGATGGTGGGGGCATTGGTCGGAATGGGGTTGATGGCGCTCCAGGCATTCGACAATTTTGCGCCGGGATGGAAGATCCAGTGCGTGGACGTGTTGCCTCCGGCAAACACGAGGAACGTTCCGTCGTCGCGCTGAATGGCATGTGCGCCCGCACCGAAGCTGGCTCCGAGCGCCGTGCCCGCGATGTAGGTGTTTCCGGTGGCGTTGTACAAGCCCCAGTTCGCCGATCCTCCGCAGAGAATGAGGTAGGAACCGGTACTCACGAGTGCCGCGTTGGTACCCGTGCTGCCGGCACAGCTTGTCATGGTGACGGAGGAGTTTGCCGTGATGTTGTACGGGTCATAGACGAATGCGGTGGATGATCCGCCGCCGGGAACCACGAGATAACGACCGTCGGGGCGACGGAGCGAAAGGGCGCCTGCGCCGATGGCGGTGGTCGCCACGGTCATGGTGCTCATCGTGGTGGAAATGCCGTCCCACTTGTTGACGGTGGTCGAGGCATTGCCGAGGAAGATGACGTACTGACCGTCGTCACGGAGAATCGTATGCGAACCTGCGCCCAGGTTCGCGGTGGTGACGACCGAAGAGGCATTCATGGTCCCTTGTCCGGATGCGGGAATGGTGCCGGCATCCATGGTGATGACATCGTTGGATGACGTGACGTTGAAGAGCGTGGAACCGGCTTTGGAGAAATCGGTGGGGTTATCCGTGCCGGTCGTCGTTTTCACGACATCGTCACTCGTAACCTTGATGGTGAGTGCGCCGGTCATGGTATCGCCACCCTGGTCCACAAACATGCCGGCAGCATCACTGTACCCCATGCCGCCGCCGGACGATCCGCCGCCGGTTTGATCGGTGGCGCATGAAAATTTTCCCGTCGCGGCATCGTAGATCAATTTGCTCGTGGTGCCGTTGTTGCAATCGCCGAGTCCGGCACCGTACAAGCTGGAACCCGAGATGCTTCCCATGACGCGCAGGTTCGTGCTGAACTGGAACGCCTGGGCCGTATCAAGATATTTGAGATCCTGGTTCAGCGTCGTATTGCCGAACGTGAGCGTGGTGTCCCCGGCGCTGCGATCGTCGTTGAGCGAAACGTTCGCATCGAAGTGGGCGGCACCGGATGCACTGAAGACGCCGGCGACGTCAGCGGGCCCACTGATGCGAAGTGCGGTACCCGAGACGGAACCCATGACCTGCAGCTTGTTGCTGAGCTGAAATCGCTGTTCGGTATCAAGATATTTGAAGTCCTGGTTCAGCGTGGCGTTGCCGAACGTGAGCGTGGTGTCCCCGGCGCTGCGATCGTCGTTGAGCGAAACGTTCGCATCGAAGTGGGCGGCACCGGATGCACTGAGAATGCCGTGAACATCGGCGTTGCCGTCGATGCGAAGTGCGGAGCCGGAGAGGGTGCCGAGTACGCTGAGCGACTTGTTGAAGCGGAACGTATTCGTCGTGAGAAGCGTGAGCGTGCTCGCGGTTCCGCCGAAGCGCAGAACGATGTCCGTGGTGGCGTCACCGGCATCGATTTGCTCGAACGATTCGGTGTTCACGAGCAAGGTCGGGTTCCAGCTGCTCACCGCATACGCGCGGTCGGGCGTGAACTGCAAGACGAAAGTCATGAGAATGACGAGCGCGACGGAAGTCCGCAAACGCATCGCGATCCCTGCCGGAAGCTGTTTTTTGTGTGTGTTCAAATCAAGAGATTATACCAGAAAACAGTGTTCTTTGCGGAGTGTTTTGTTTGATTGATATCAAAAATAGTTTCTAAATATATATTTGAAGACCGAAACTGCAACCACACGATATTATTGATATAAAACAACTATAACGTTGTGCAATAAAAAATGGGCTCTACGCAGCCAAAAAACGTGCGACATCACGATGACGGTGTATGCTCTGCACCACTCATGGAGATCCGAGTGCATGTGCCGCGGCCGATGCTGACGCTCACGATCGTGGCGGTGGGCATCTTGTGGTGGCAGGGCGTCATCAGCATCCACATGCCGGGCCAAGGCCAACCTGCGGCGGATGCCGAAGGCGGTGCGCCCGCCGCGACCCTCATCAAGCAGGCCGTCCAAGACATCGACAGAGAACGCGTGAAGCAGGCGGTGCTCGACAATCAGGAAGAAATTTTGCGATACCAATTGCAGATCCTGGAAGACGAAGCCCTCAAGGAAAATTCGCCCGAGAAAATCAAAACGCTCGCCGATACGCGCGCGGTTCTGATCGGCATCATCAAGCAACGCGACAATTCCGAAAAACTCCTGCGGCTTTCCCTGGAACAATTGTGGGAAGCGGAAGGAACTGCGTACTCGCTTGAGAAACGTACCGGCGGACTCTCGTTCGATTGGCCCGTGGCTCCGACACTCGGCATCTCGGCATTCTTCGAAGATGCAAGCTACAAAAAGCGCTTCGGCATGGATCACCACGCGGTGGACATTCCGACGGAGCAGGGAACGCTCATCCGTGCTCCCGCCGACGCGACGGTGCTGAAGGTTTCCATGAACGGACTCGGGTACAGCTACATCGTCTTGGACCACGGACATGGACTGCAGACGATCTACGGCCACATCAGTGCAACGCTCGTGAGCGAAGGTGACACGCTGCGGGCGGGGCAATCGTTCGCCAAATCGGGTGGCCAACCCGGCTCGGCCGGAGCGGGGCTCCTCACGACCGGTCCGCACTTGCACTTCGCCGTGAAGCTTGATGGAGCGCTGGTGGATCCGTTGCAGTATCTGCCCAGGATTTCTGCAACCCTGGAGAAGTAATAACTTCGTCGCAGAGAAACCAAAGAAACCCAGGAATCCAAAGAGTCCAACGATGTTCGTTGGTTACCTTGGTTTCTTTGGATTCTTTGGCTTCCTCTTTGAAAAAACTCTTCTTTTATAATTTCTGAAACAGCTCCAACGCAAACGTATCCGTCATCCCCGCGATGTAGTCTTTCACGGCTTCCTCCGGAGACGAATCCGTTTCTTTCTTGAGCGCTTTTACTTTGTCCGGAGGCGATGTCAGATAGGCGGAAAATAGCTTCGTGATGACGTTCTTGCCGTGGGCCGCTTGCTTCAGGACCGAGGCGCTCTTGTAGAGATGCCTCCACAGGAACTCGCGATGTTCGCGCAGCATGTCTTCCATTTCGGACGAAAAACCGACGAGCGGCTGCTTCGCGACATACACGTCGGCGAGCGTGCGGATCTTGTGCTCGCGGAGGCGCGTTTCGGTTTCGGCGTAGAGGTCGGTGACGAGCAAGTCGACGATGGCGCTCCGAAGTTCGCTCGCTTTGGATGTGGCGAGAACGGCCGCCGCTTTCCCGAGCGCGGTCCCCTGCACGATGGCGGACGTGAAGAGTTCGGCGCGGAGTCCGTCGTCCGTGTCGTGCGCAGTATAGGAAATTTCATCGGCGAGATTCACGATCTGCGCCTCGAGCGAGAGCGAGCGGGGGAGTACGTGACCCGCCGGCATATCCGCAAGATCGCGGTGTTTGATGAGGCCTTCGAGCACTTCGCACGAAAGATTGAGCCCCGGGTACAGCGAACTGCGGCGCTCGAGCAAACGCACGATGCGTAGCGACTGCTCGTTGTGCTCGAACGTTTTCCCAAACGGCTTCATGCAGGCCGCCACGGCATCTTCGCCGGCGTGCCCGAACGGCGTGTGCCCCAGGTCGTGGGCGAGCGCGATGGCTTCGGCCAAGTCTTCGTTGAGGCCCAGCGTTCGTGCGACGTTACGGCTCACCTGCGCCACCTCCAGCGTGTGCGTGATGCGCGTGCGGTAGTGATCGCCGTGCCCCGAGACGAACACCTGCGTCTTGTGCTTGAGTCTCCGGAACGCCTGCGTGTGGATGATGCGGTCGCGGTCGCGCTGAAACGGAAACCGCGTGGCATCCTCGGGCTCCGTATACACGCGCCCCAGTCTGCCGCCGTGGGGCACGGCATACGGGGCCAAGAGCGTGTTGGCCTGCGTCATGCGTTCGAGGAGCGGTCTCATACGGAAGAAGAGTATATGCGAGCCGACCTTGCTACAATCAAGCCGATGGAAGAACTGTTCAAAGGACACGGCTGGCGCGTGACGATGGAGGAAGCCACGCTCCCCGATGGGCGGAAGAAGAAAGCCGCCCGCGTGCAGCGTGCGGATGCGGCGCATATTCTTGCGTTCACCGAGGAGGGACACCTGTTGATGCTTCGTGAATACAGACCGTTCTATGAGCAGTACATCTGGATGCTCCCCTCGGGCAAAGTGGATAAAGAAACCGATCTCGCCACGGCAGCGATGCGTGAGCTCCAAGAAGAAACCGGCTTCAGGGCCAAGAAGCTTGAGTACTGGTGCAGCACGAATCACTCGGAAACGTTCGTCTCGACGAATCACATTTTCATCGCGCATGACCTCGTGAAAGATCCGCTGCCGCAAGATGACGACGAGTTGATCGAAGTGCACGTCTTGCCACTTGAAGAAGCCGTGCAAAAAATTATCAACTCACCGAAAGTTCACACGGTGAGCGCCTACGCGGTACTGCGCTACCTGCACGATCATCCGAAGAAATAATCAGCGAGCCATCGCTTTACCGCGCAGATATTCTTCGCAGATGTAGCGAAGGCACGGGGTCGTTTCCATGTGGATCAACATACTTTCGAGAAGTTCGGGGGTGACGTCGAAATATTTTCCCTCGGCGATTTCGCTCTTGTCCGGCGTGACCTCATCCGCGGTGTCATACCGATAAAAACGCATACGCTCGGTTTCCCACGGATAGCGGATGATCGTTTCGGCAATTTCTTGGAGATCGCCTTTTTTGGCCAGCCCCAGCTCTTCCCTGAGTTCACGCTCCGCGGCCTCATCGTACGTTTCGCCGCTGTCCACATGGCCCGTGACGGAGCACGTCCACGCACCGGGAAGCACGTCTTTCGTGTCACTGCGCTTGTGGAGATACAGCTGATCGCCGCGGAAGACGAGGATGCCGATGGAGCGGTGCACGAGCGCGGGATTTTTGTGGACCTCACCGCGCGTCGCCGTGCGTATGACTCTGTCATTCTTGTCGACGACGTCGAAGATTTCTTCTTGGTTGTCCGGCATGCACCGAGTGTACTCCGAAAAATTCTCGGAGATTTTTGTTGACGGCAAAACGACATCTCATATACTTGAGATTCCATGAGAAATTTCTGCGCCATTTGCACGGTCCGTATGTGCGTCACGAAGGTGACGGCGGACATGCTGTGCGCGTAGAAACAATCGAAAAACCCGCAGCAACTCCGCCCACCCAGACGGAGATATTTGTCGTTACCCGATCTTTCACACCACCGCTTGCAACAGGGAGGCCTGCCGAATGGCAGACGTCAGCCCGCCCTGTTGGAGTCACTCACACCATCTCGAAAGGATCTGAACCATGTTCTACGAATCCCGTTCCGATTTCGCATTCGGATTGAAGCGCAACCGGGTGTGGCCCGTCCCACCCATCGAAGTCCTGCTGAAGCATTGGCTGAAGCGCGTCTCCAAGAACTCCGAGAAGTTCGGTCGTCCGTACCGTTGCGAGCTTCGCCAGAAGTACGCAACAACCTTGGGCTTGCCCACACGTTGGGTGGAGATCAAGGCCGATGGAACGCTCTGGCACGACGCTCGCGACGAACCGATTTTCTCTCTCTGACACCGTCTGACTCCCGACAAACATTCCGACAAGGCAACTCTTCCTCACCATGGACGCATGGTGAGGTTTGAGCTGCGCCGAAAAACGCGCACGCCCAACGACCGTCGTGCGCTTTGGCTCGTCCCTGGGGTTACCAGGTGGGTGACCGCATCCCTGCTCCACGGAGCCGGGTGATTTGGCCTCCCATAATGAGCTGTCAGAGAAAAAGCGTTTAGCGGACTAACGAATCGTCGAGGCACGCATGATTGTACTCACGGCGAAGAAAAGTCATAGTGCGATGAACGCGAATTGTTTCCGAAAATCGACACGGAAATTCAGGCCAAACGCAGCGAGACCGTCAGGCAATTCACAAACCCCTCTTTGACTTTTTCACGGTCTCCACCGCGGTAGGTGAAATATGTTTTCGGGCTGCAACGGGTACAGCCGGAAAGTCTCTCGATCCGGGGCAACGGAACGCCGATCGAGGCAAGCTCGGCATCGAGCGCGGCGCGTAAATCGACGGAGTTTCCACGGATGAATTGCTTGAGTTCGGGAACTTCCGTCACGGGATCGGTGAAATCCGAACACTGCAAGCACAGCGCGGGACCGAGACCCACGAACGTGTCCGCAGGATCGATGCTCCATTCTTCTTTGAGAAGCGCATACGCGGATGTCATGACGCGGGACTGCACGCCGCGCCAACCCGCGTGCACCAAGCACACGACGTTCCTTTCGGGTGCGATGATGACGGCGTTCTGGCAATCGGCGAAGCGGATGCCGAGCGTGAGACCCGGCACGTCGGTTGCGAGCGCATCGGCTTCGATGACTCTGGATGATGGCGTACTGACGCGAACGGCGCGATTGCCGTGCATTTGCTTGAGTCCGACGACCGCGACGGAACCGACGGTCCGCGCAATGACGTCATCGTTCCATGCGTCGTCCTCGCGCGTGAGCAAACGGAGATCGATGCGATCTTGAAAGTGCCGGAGCGAAGAAAACGGATGGCGGATCATGTCAGAAATGTCCCTTGAGGAGCGCCGGGATTCTTTTGATGACGTCGTGTGCGGTGTACGCGTAACCGACCTCGGTGAAGAGTTCGTCGGCGGCCTTTTTGACCGTGGAACTCGCAAGGACGCACGCATCGGCGTGGGACATCCCCTGCGCAATGAGCCCTGCCGTAAGCCCTGCAAGCGCATCTCCCGTTCCGCCGACGGTGAGCCCGGCGTTCCCGCCGATCACCTCTCGTTCGGTGCCGCCGGAGTCCACGACGATGTCGGTGACGCCCTTGAGGAGAAACGTACAGGCGTGTTCGGCGGCGATGCTTCCGAGATCCCTTCGTTCCACGCGCATGCGTTCGAGTTCGCCGAGATGCGGCGTAAGCACCGCGTGCTTTCCCTTGAGATGCTTGAGCGTGGCGGCCTGCAATGCCGATGCGTCGCAGACGAACGGACACGCCGCTTCGTCGAGCAACGCCATGATGGCGTCGATGCCCGCAGACGTACGCGAAAGGCCGGGGCCGATGACTGCCACGTCGATGGTGGCCAGAAAGGCGACGAGTCTCCGACGGTCCTGCGGCGAGAGTTCGTCCGAAGCGGCTGAACCGAACGGGTGGATCTGGAAATTCAGGGAAGCGTTTTTGGCGACGCCGGCATGCATGTGCGGCACCCACACATAGAGCAAGTCGACACCGGACGCTTCCGCGGCGAGCGCCGAAAACAACGGCGCTCCGTGTTGGTGCAATGAGCCCCCGATGATCGCCACCGTACCGTTCTCGCCTTTGTGAGAGCCGGGCGCGCGCATGGCGTCATTGTATCCCATTTTCGACGGCGTCAATGCTTCAGGGCCGACGCCACCTCTTCGGCAATGCGTTTTTTGAACGTATCGATGTGAAACGCGCGCGCATGCTGCCGAATCGCCGCACGATCGAACGCAAGGGCATCGAAACGCTTGAGTGCCTCGGCGAACGCATCGACCGTCTGCTGGGATACCAGAACGCCCGTGACACCGTCACGCACCACGTCGAGCACGCCGCCTTTGCCGTACGCAATGACGGGAACACCCATCGCCTGCGCTTCCATCGGCACGATGCCGGCATCTTCCATCTGCGGAGAGAAGAGTGCCGTGGCTGCGCCGTAGAGCGCGGGAAGATCGTTGTCGGGTACGTAACCCAGAAACTGCACCGTGGGCCCCGCCATGGCCTTGAGTCGCGCGAATTCATCACCCGTACCGCCGATCTTGAGCGGCAGCTTCAGATGATTGGCGAGCGTGATGAGCAGATCGAATTTCTTGTACGGCACCATGCGACCGAGCGCCAAAAAGTAGGAACCGCGATTCGCGGAAAGGGGATGATCGAAAAAATGCGCGTCGACGGGCGGCGGGATGACGACGCTCTCCCGTGCGTAGATGCGACGAATGCGCGCCTGCGTCTCCGTGGAGTTGGCGATGAAATGATCGACGCGCTTGGCGGTGGCAAGATCCCAACGCCGCAAATACTTGAGCAAACGTTGAACGGGCTTCCGCAGCGGCCAACGGATCTTGAAGTCATTGAGGTACTCCGTTTCCATCTCCCACGCGTAGCGCATGGGCGTGTGGCAGTAACACACGTGCACGGCGGTGGCGGGCGGAATGACGCCCTTGCCGACGGCGTGCGACGAGCTGATGACGACGTCGCTTCCCGCAAGATCGATGTGTTCGATGTACCGCGGCATGGATGCGATGAGCACTTGGTGACGCCCGAGCAACATGAATGCTTTTTGGAGCACGGACGACACCCGAATATCGGCCGCCTGCAGACGTGCATCGAGTTTTTCTTTGCGTGCGACGGTCGTATGAATGACGGCCTCGGGCCACAGCGAACTGAGCGCCGAGATGACGTGTTCCGCGCCTCCGTACGTGGGCAGCCAATCGGCAACGATCGTCGTTTTCATAGCCGCAGCACTATGACATAGAGAGGCCCGTCGGAACAGTTCCCGTAGGGCTCCGTTGCCTCTAAGCTGGCCTCCATGCCGCTACGGGCACCATCGAAACTTCCGCGACGATTCAATCGGCAGGCCAGTCCTTTCGCACGGGGCATGGCCCGGAAACAGTACGCCAATCCGACGAGGCGTTCGCGGCTGCGCAAAGAACGTTTCATCCGCTGGCAGCGACGCATGGCCAAGGTCATGGCGGCGGTCGTGGTGGAGTTCCGTCTGTGGATGGCCATCGGAGCGGGTGTGGTCATCGTGGCCGTGGCATCGATCTTGCTCTTCGCGCCGTTCTTCGACGTTCGGGAAATGCGCATCAAGAGACAAGACCCCCGCATCGACCCGGAGGAAGTGCAGCAAGTGCTCTCGCCCCTTTTCAAGCAACGTCTGGTACTCGTGACGCGAAGCCAAGTGGAATCCATGCTCCAAGCCGAGTACCCGGACATCGAACGCGTGGAGATCGACAAGCAGTATCCGTCGACGCTCAGCGTGGCGCTGTACTTGGAACCCGTCATCGCGGCGATCAAGGTGGCGGAGAACGACGACAAAATCGAGCAGACCGGATCGGGCTCGGCGCTCGCGACGGACACCGGAGCGTCGCTGTACTCGTACATCAGCCGCAGCGGATATTTCGAGACGTCACCCATTCGACTGGTCTCCGAAAAGTTGCCCGTACTCACCATCACGGACTGGGGCATCCGCCCGCAGAACAGAACGCTGCTTCTGGAACCGGAAACACTCCGCACCATTTTCCAGGCGCGCGACACGTTACGCCGAGATTTCGGCTTGGAGACGACGAATATCACCGTTTTCCTCCGTGCCCAGGAGTTCCATATTCGCACGAACAAAAGCACGCTGTGGTTTGATCTACGAAGCCCGCTACCCGTACAATTGCAACGCTTCCGCGAGTTCCTCAAAGCGGTTCCCCTCGATCAAGCGAAGGGATACGTGGATCTTCGCATCGCCGACAAGATCATCTATAAGTAATCGCTACTCGCTTTTCTTACCGAGACGTTCCGCTCCATGCTTTCAGCCCTCGCTTCCGTCCTCTTCCTCGGCATCGTTCCGGCGCAGCCGCCCGTCCCCGCCGCACGCATGCTCCCGGGCATCGAAGTGATGTCCATTTCGGCACCGAGCAAACTCGTGAACCGCATCAAAGCACCCGACCTCTCGGCATCGGGAGCGCTTTTGCTCGACGCCGAAAGCGGCGAGGAAATGTTCGCCATCAACGCGGATGAACGTCGCCCCATGGCGAGCCTTACCAAGATCATGACGGCGCTTCTCATCCTGGAAAACCACGACATGTTCGAAGTGGCCACGGTGCCGCCGGTGGCCGATGAAATCAAGGGCAGCACGGTCGGGCTCAAGGCGGGACAACGCATGAGCGTGGGCAATTTGATGAAAGCCCTGCTCCTTCCTTCGGCGAATGACGCCGCGTACACGCTCGCCACGTTTCACAGCCGCAGCGTGGGTTCGTTCGTGCAGCTCATGAACCAACGCGCCCGGCAGATGGGCCTCAAAAATACGCACTTCGCCAACCCCGCCGGGCTCGACAACGCCGAGCAGTATTCGTCGCCGCGCGACCTGGGCTGGCTGACGATCGCCGCACTCAAGCATCCGACATTCCGCTCCGTCGTCGGCACGCGTACGGCGCGCATTTCCTCCATGGAAGGCGTGACCTTCGACCTCCGCAACACCAACGAGATGCTTCACTTCAACGAAGATGTCTACGGGGTCAAAACGGGCACCACGGACAATGCCGGCGAATGTCTCATCGTGCTGTTCACCGAGCACGATCATCCGTATCTCTTAATCTTGTTGGGATCGAAAGACCGCTATACTGACGGTCTTCATGTTCTGCAGGCCGTCCACGAAGCCATGCAGTAATTTCTGAGCCATGCGCCCGACCTCCACCCCCATCCATTCCTGGCTGAGCGTTCGTATTCGGTTGCTGTGCATCGGCACACTCGCTTTGTCGCTGTTCCTGCCACCCTACGTTCCGGATACCTCCTCGGCCCCGCCGCCGGACGTGGACGTGGATGCGCACGGTTATCTGCTTGCCGAAGAAGGCTTCCTCATGAAAACCTCATCGCTCACCGAGCAGGGGACGAGAAGCGCGTACAGCCAAGGCATCATTCACACGGTGGAAGCCGGCGAGAGCATCGCGAGCATCGCCAAGACGTCGTTCCTCAGCGCCGACACCGTTCGTTGGGCCAACAACTTGTCGCCGAGTGCCCAGGTGAAACCGGGTCAAAAACTGCTCATCCTGCCGGTCGACGGCGTCATTCACACCGTGAAGCGGGGCCAGAATTTGCAGACCATCGCCGATCTGTATGGCGTGCCGACTGAAAAAATCACGCAGCAAAACAAGATCAAAGGCGGCTACCTCATCGCCGGACAAGAGCTGATCGTCCCGGACGGCAAACCCATCGTGGAAGCCGCACCCAAGCCGCCCAAGGTCATCGCCACGACACCTTCCAAGACGCCCACGACGCCGTCCACATCGAACAATTTCCCGGAGACGAAGGACTATTCCATCCAACCGTCATTCGGCATTTTCCAGATGCCGTGCGACTGTTTCTACACCCAGTACTTCAGCAGCGTTCACTTCGGCGTGGACATGCAGCATCGCGGCGGCAGCCCCATCTTCGCCGGTGAAGCGGGCACCGTCATTCGCGCCGACTACGGTTGGAACGGAGGCTACGGCAACGTCATCGAGATCGACCACGGCAACGGCATCGTGACGCTCTACGCGCACAACAAGACGCTGTACGTGAAGAAGGGCGACACGGTGACGCGAGGCCAACCGATATCGTTCATGGGAAACACGGGGCGCGTCCACGGACCCACGGGCATTCATCTCCACTTCGAAGTACACGTGAACGGCGTGAAGAAGAACCCGATGGTGTATTTGCAACAATAGGAATGCAAGGACTGCAAAGAATACAAAGAGTGCAAGGATCCTCGCTTCCCTATTTCCCGATCATCCACGTCGTTCGCGCATCGAACAAATACTGCGCCGGATAGAGACTGACGTCTTCGTTCTTGGACTGCATGTCGGCAAGGACCTTGGCCTTTTTCTCACCCGTGATGAGGAACAGTCGGCGCTTGGCGGAGAGGAGTACCGGAAGCGTCGTGCTGATTCTGTCGCGCACCGCGAATCTGTCCGTGGTGGTATGAATGACGTTCTTGGGACCGAAGGCAGCGGGGTCGAGCGGCGGAAAGAGCGACGTGATGTGTCCGTCGTCACCCATGCCGATGACGAGAATGTCGGGGCTGAGCTGCGCGACTTTTTTGTCGTAATCGGCGATGCATTCGGGGAGCGGGAGCGCGGTGTGCGGTGCCAGGAGCACGGCATTGGTTCGTTTGATGATGGTCTCGCGCATCATGCGCTGGTTGCTGTCCTCGTGATCGGCGGGAACGTACCTCTCATCGAGCGCGAAGAACGTGACGCTGCTCCAGTCGATGGATAAGTCTGCCGAGAGAAGCGCATACACCGGCCCCGGCGTGGAACCTCCGCACAGACCGACGGTGCACGAACCCTGCGACCTCTGGCACTGCACGATGGCCGCACCGAGCCACTGCGCGGCGGCGCGAACGAATTGCTCGGATGTGTCGTACCTGACGATGTCCATGCAACGATGATACACGCACGTTGAATCTGCGGCACACGAGGTGTGTGCCGCAGAAGAGTCCTTCAGTTCACAGCGGTTCTCACCGTGCGCGGAAGGCGGACGCGGACGATCAACGAAGCTTTCCCGGAATGTGCACGGACTGGATCTTCCGTCCATTGCACGCCCCGCAGACAATTTCGCGATGGCCGCTGCCCACCGGATCGAATCCGGCGAAGCCACGACCTCTGCATCGGTAGCATTTCTTGTACACGTTGCGACCGAACAGGTACATCCACAGGCGGATCACTCCCAACAGAATCAACCCGACTGCCAAGATGTACCCCGTAATCATCAGACCGTTCATCCCTGCCCCTCCGAACAAGTAGTGTGAGTAGACCACTGCGGGTCCAAAGAACTACTGATACTATACTATATATGCATATATTGTCAATTCAGCCTAAAACCAGGAATGGCTGAACTTGGCGATGAAAGCATCCGCTTCCGTGGGGCCCTTGGAGCCCGATTCGTACGTTGAGAGCGGGGTCTTGGGATTATCCAAATATGCCTGCAGGGGATCGATGATGCGCCAGCACGTGCGGACTTCCTCGGGGTCCAGGAACCACTGCTGGTTGCCGTTGATGGCCTCGAGCAGCAGCAAGCTGTGCTCCACGAGACAGTCGCCCATGCACACGAGCGGGTCTTCCATGACGAGCGGACGGAACTTGGGCTCGCTGCCGCCGAGCTTGGTCTGGAGGTACAGCTTCATGCCGGCTTCGCCCTGCAAGATGATGTCGAGACGATTTCTGTTCTCGCCTTTGCCCACGAGCGTCGGGGACTCCTGGAATTCGATGGAGATGCGTGTCTCTTTTTCCTTGAGACGTTTTCCGGAGCGCAAGAAAATGGGAACACCGTCCCAGCGCGATGAACGAGTCATGAGGCGCATGGCGGCGTACGTCGGCGTGCGGGAATTTTTGGCAACGCCTTCTTCGTCTTTGTACGCCGGAAGTTTTTTCCCGTTCACCGTTCCTTCTCCGTATTGACCTTGGATGACGAGTTCGCCCAGGTCCCCTGCAGGCGGAAGATAAAACTTCTTGATGGCGTCCAGACGCGACGATTTGATGTCCTTGGGGTCGTTCACGAGACGCATCGTGAGGAGTGCGGCGATTTGAATGAGGTGACTCTGGAACATGTCACGGAGTGTTCCGACCGCATCGAAATATCCGGCGCGCCCTTCGAGCCCCGCCGATTCGGCGGCCGTGATTTGCACGTGCGAGATGAGCGTGTTCTTGAGCAGACGTTCGATGACCGGGTTGGCGTGACGCAAGTAGTACGCGTTGCGCACGGCTTCTTTGCCGAGGTAGTGATCCAGGATATAGACCTCCTGCGGCTTGAAGCAGCTGCTCAAAATCGCATTCACTTCTTCGAAAGAGGCGAGATCGTGGCCGACCGGTTTCTCCACGATGCAACGGAATTCCTTCTTGCCGTCGTCACCGGACTCTGAGCCTGTCGAAGAGTGCACGCCGCCGTCGCACAAATTTCTAAGCGTGGACTCGAACGCGGCGGGCGGAATGGAAAGGTACGCAAGACGAACGACGTTGTTGGCCGCGCCTTCGAGCTTCGTGAGTTTCGCCGCAAGCGCCTTAAAATCCTTCACCGCATCGTACTGGCCGCCGTGGTAGTAAACGTGCTCCAAAAGCCCGGCAAGCACTTTGTCATTCACCTCCAAAACATGCTCTTTGACGGCCGATGCGACGTGGTCACGGAACTCGGCGTCCGTCATCGGTGTGCGCGAGTATCCGACGATGGAGTACTCCTTGGGCAAACGTTTCTTGAGCGCCAAGAAATACAGCGCCGGAAAAATCTTGATGCGAGCCAGGTGGCCGGAAGCACCGAAGAGGACGAGTGAGAAAGGACGGTCGGCTGCGAGCATGGGATGTGGTCAGGGAGGTGTGGTAAGTATGGTAGGTGTGGTAGGGGGAAACAAGCGTAAGATTGAAGAGCGGTTTTCCAAACATTCCAAACCTGCCTCACCTTCCGAAACTCGCCACACTTTCATACGTGCAATCCGATGGACCCACTCCTCAAACTTCTCGCCGATCTCGGCATCTCGTTCACCCGCTACGACCACAAAGCCGTGTTCACGTGCGAAGAGTCCGATGGGCTCGGGATCCAGATGCCCGGGGCACACACGAAGCAGCTCCTCATGAAGGCCAAGAACAAAGAGATTTACGTGCTCGCCATCGTCATGCACGACAAGCGCGTGGACACCAAGGCGCTCGCCAAAGATTTCGGCGCACAGAGTTTCAGCTTCGTGTCACCCGAGAGATTGCTCGAGATGCTCGGCGTGATTCCGGGTGCCGTGACGCCGTTCGGCCTGATGTTCGACAAGGAACAGAAGATCAACGTGGTGTTCGACGAAGACGCGTGGAACGCGGGGCAATTTCGGTTCCATCCGCTCGTGAATACGGCGACGCTCGTCATCGACAAAACGGGCTTCGAGACATTCATGAAACACACCGGCCACGCATTCACGGTTCGCGCTATTCCCGTGCGCGTTGACTGAGCGTCTCGAGTGCCTGGCGAATGCCGCGTATCAACGTCGTGACGGGTGACCCACGTCCTTCGATGAGTTCCCATGTTTCGGAAACGGCGGGGGTTGCCCGCACTCGCATGTGCGTGACGCTCTGCAGCAACTGAAAAAGTTGCTGGTCCTGGTTGCCCTGGGGATGATTCTTTTTGAGAATGACAAACGCGCGAACCAAGCCGAGTGCGGCTTTGTCGGATTGCACGCGCGCGATTTCATACGCACCGCTCTTCGTATTGTTATGGATATCGGAACCGTTGCCGATGACGTCCTGCAGAATGAGCAAAAATTCCTGAGCGTCCGCGGTCGGCCAAAACTCGACAGCCGCGACGAGTTCGTTGAAGTCGGCGGGAACCCGCATGTGCGGCCCCACGTTCTCCGAAGATCCGCCGGGAACTTTCGAAGGATTCATTTACATATTATACCATAATATACAAATTCGATCAATTTCCTCAGGCAAGCCCTCTCTCTACACTCGATTCAACATCACCGCCTATCAAGAGCGATGTGTGGGACCTGGCCCGATACACATCCCCCAACCCAGATTCACGGCTTGCCCCGAGCGAGCGCAGCGAATCGAAGGGTGGGAACTCCAGCCCCTCTCCGGGGAACGATAGAGTATCCACTCATACGACACCGGAAGGACGGTGGTTTTTCTATTTCTTCCTTTCATTCGTATGTCTTCCCTCTTCACGTCGGAGTCGGTGACCGAGGGTCACCCCGATAAACTGTGCGACCAAATCTCGGACGCCGTCCTGGACTACGCACTCTCCAAAGACCCCAAGTCGCACGTGGCGTGCGAGTGTCTCGCCACCACCGGTCTCGTCGTCGTCGCCGGTGAAATCAGCACGAGCACCTACATCCCCATGGCGCAGGTCGCCAGAAAGGTGATCGAGGAAATCGGGTACAACGACGGCATCTTCGGATTCGATCACAAGGCGTGCGCCGTCATGGTGTGCGTCGGTGAGCAGAGCGCCGACATCGACATGGGCGTCACCGCCGAGAAGACCGTCACGAAGGAACAGGGAGCCGGAGATCAGGGCCTCATGTTCGGCTTCGCCTGCGACGAGACTCCGGAGCTCATGCCGATGCCGATCAGCATGGCCCACAAACTCACGCGCAAACTTTCCGAGGTTCGCAAAAGCAAAGGGCTCGACTACCTGCGCCCGGACGGAAAGAGTCAGGTCACCATCGAGTACGCCGATGACGGTACGCCGAAGCGCGTGCAGACGGTCGTCATTTCCACACAGCACTCGGACCACGTGAGTCACGATCAGATCTGCAAAGAGATCAAGAAGCACATCATTGAACCCGTCTGCGGAAGCTACTTGGACAAAGACACCATCTTCCACATCAACCCCACGGGACGCTTCGTCATCGGCGGCCCTCCGGGCGACTGCGGTCTGACGGGTCGTAAGATCATCGTGGACACGTACGGCGGTTACAGCCGTCACGGCGGAGGCGCCTTCTCGGGCAAGGACCCGAGCAAGGTGGACCGCTCGGCTGCGTACGCCGCACGTTGGGTGGCGAAGCACGTCGTGAAAGCGGGCCTCGCCAAGAAGTGCGAGGTGCAGGTGGCCTACGCCATCGGCGTTGCCGCTCCGGTCTCGCTGCGCGTGGATACATTCGGCACCGGCAAGGTAAGCGACCGAGCCCTGGAGAAAGCGGTTTCCGCCATCTTCGATCTGCGCCCGGCCGCCATCATCAAAGATCTGGACCTCCTCAAGCCGCAGTACCGCCAAGTGGCCGCCTACGGACACATGGGACGCGAAGATCTGAACGTGAAATGGGAGAAGTGCGACAGAATCGACGCTCTCGTCAAGGCTGCGAAGTAAGAGACATCATAGCGAATATTTGGCTACCGGAAGGGCTCCGCAGAAGCGGAGCTCTTTTGATTTGACGGACAGAAATGACAGGGATAGGTTGTGAGACAATCTATGCAACCGTACTCACTCGAAGAAAGAATCGCAGGCAGAGTGGATGACCCGCTTGCGCCCGACGATCTCCGCGAGCTCGGCAGAGTGCAACACGCGTGTCGACTTGCAACCGATAGTCCAACATGCGACCCCACCGTTGAGCGGTCAACGAATGGTATTTGCGCGGTATGCCGTTTAAAATATGAAACACTATACGGCAAGCCACCGCGCGCTGTGTCGTTGCCGAAGCACATGGAAGATCGTCTCATGAGTGCTGCGGCAACGGTCACGGAAAAGGTAGTGTAGTTTTTCTTCTGAGCAGCCTGATGAAAGCGGATGGCTGCTATTTTTCTTGCATCAAAAAAAGGCGATGCTACGGTGCGAATATGAACACGAGCCACGAATCTTCGGCAGCGGATATGGCTGACGATGACCTGGTGCGTGAGCTCATCGCACATAGGGGGGACCATACGGAAACGGAAAACGACGTAACGGGAGAACTCATCCGCCGCTGCACGCCCGCAGTGGACGCCATGCTGCGACGCACCGGCATCGGCTGGTCCGACTTGGAAGATTTGGAACAGGAAGTGTTCATTCTGATGGTGCAAAAAATCGACGGACTGAGAGATCCGAAGGCGTTTCACGGTTGGTTGCGACAAATCGCTCGTAACGCTGCGCTGAATTTCCATGTCCGCCGAGGGAAGAAAGGCGGCATCGCCTTCAGTCAGATGGAGACGGAGGACGAGGAGCCGACCGCCGTGGAAGACCATGCAACTCCGCAGCCGTTGGAGAATATTCTTACGGGAGAACGTGAGCAGCTTCTCTTCACCGCGCTTGCCGAATTGCCGCCGCTCGACCGCAAGCGACTGCGGCAATTTTATCTGCGCAGCATGTCATTGAATGAAATTGTGGAAGAAGAGGGTGGGCCGAATGAGGTGCCGCTCGGTACTGTAAAGCGGCAGCTTTTTACAGCACGCAAAAGATTGCTGGATTTGATGTCAGCAAGTATGGCCTAAAGCTCCGTGATACGCGTACCCGGATAGTAGTACTGCAGGATTTGCTCGGCGCTCCTGCCTTCGTTGGCTTGTCCCTCCGCGCCGCAACCGCTCATGCCCACGCCGTGTCCGCTCATGCCCATGCCCACGCACCACGGGTCGGGCTTGGAAGAAAAGACGTCCGCGAAGGGAAAGTTTTTCCAACCTGCTTCGAGCGGCGTACGGGTGCGGCCGTCGTCGCTGCTGAAGTACGGCGGCTTGATGATTTTCCCTCCAATGGTGAGGACTTCGTTCTTGGTGCTCTCGACGGCGCGGAGCCAGTTTGGGTTGCTCGCGGTGAATCCGACGCCTTTGTACGACTGAAACGACGCCGGATCATCGGAACCGTCGTACGGCTTGCCCGGGAATTTTCTGTTGCTCGGGTCCATATAGAACGCGGCGTACGTGCGTGCCGCGATGGCGAACGCACGCTGCTTTTGATACGGCTCACTGTCGGGCTCTTCGGCGAGCCCCGCCATGTACTCATCGATGGACAGTTCGTTGATGAGGACGAGTGAGCCGGCGTCGATGCGGCATTCGAGCACGCCCTTGTACGAGCGCGTTCCGCCGCCGACACCGTTCACCGAGAGCGTGTTGGACGCCGTGGATTTGAATCGGAGAGCCGAACTTCGCGTGAACTCAACGCCGTTCTGCTGCGCGACGCACACGCCGCCTTTGGACACGAGCGAGAGCGATGCTCCGCCCTTCACCGAGAGTCCGTCGACCGTGCCCGCATCGGCAAATTGTATGACGGGATTCTGCGACGCGCTCAGTTTGATGCGAATGGTTTTCTGCGCCGCGGATGTTTGGGACGATGCGAACGATGACGAACTCCGTGATGCCGACGAAGCGTACGACGATGCGCTGCTGAGTGACGGACGCGAATCGGTTCGCACGCGTGCAGTCACGGGCCTGGACGACGAACTGCTGCTCGTACGGACCGTAAGCAGGGGGTTGCCCGCGAAGGGATTGATGAAGTCACCCGTGCGTGCGCGCCTGCCCGCCACCGCGATGGTGAAGTGGATGCCCGCGATATCCATGGAGTACGTTCCGGGATCCATGGGCGCCTGCACGATGAGCTGGAGGGACGCCGTTTCGTACGCCGGAAGATCCGTGGTGAGCAAAATGCCCTTGGTCACGGGCACCTGGACGTTGCCATCATCCACCAAGAGCTGGATGCGGGGGTCTGAGATACGCACTTCCGCCACCCGCTTGCCTTCGTAGGCACCTTCCTTGCCCGCGGTGTAGGAGAAGCTCAGGCGCTGTTTGCCGCCCGGATTGATGGCGATGGCCGTCCGGCCGATGAACGACACGCCTTGGGCCGCTTGCGGGGCTGCGTTGCCGCTCTCCGTGACGGGTGCGGACTCGGGCGGCTTCACGGACGTCACGGGGAAGATGACAGGATCGGATAAACGACCGTCACGGACGTGCTTCACGATTTGGCCGAACACTTCGCTGACGTAGTATCCGGGACACAGCGTGGAGAGAAGATCGCGGTGTCCCACGATGGGCGAGTCGAACGTCTTGCCGTGGAATTTCACGGACGACTTCAGATCGATCTGGTATTCGCGTGCCAAGTCCGAGAGCAGCAACTGCAAACTCTTGATTTGTTCTTGGGACGGCTGCTCGATCTCGAAATTGCCCATGAGGACGACGCCGACGGTACCGATGTTGTTGCAGTAGACGTGACCGCCGACGACATACTTGCCGCCCCGGCGACCCTCGTAAATTTGGCCGTCTTCATCCACGACGTAGTGGTACCCGATGTCGCCCCAACCCTTGCTGAGAGCGTGGTATTTGTAGAGCGCACGCACGCGCTCCACGGCCGGGCGCGGATCTCCGCCCACGACGAGAGCCGAGTGATGCACGACGAGCAATTTGACCTTGGAGCTGTACTGCAGCGGCCAGAGATACGATTTGCCATCGGAGTCTTTCGTGACGGTGGATGCCGTTTTGAATTCCGTCGGATACTTGGCCTGCGCCTCGGTGCAATCTTTCACGCGCTGGTCGGGCTGTCCCGCGACGGGCGCACCGTTGTCGCTCTTGGCCTCATCCGCGGTTTCCGAAGTTTCCGTCGACGTATCGTAGAGATAGGACTCGTCTGCGCCCCAATCGCTGCGGGAAAGGACGCTGGGCTTGCCGACGGCGGTCGTTGCCGTCACGCGAACCTTCACCGGATCTTTGGACACGGTGATGACGTGAATGTCCTCGATGGATGCGACGCCGCTCACGCGAACGGCGGTCACGCCCTGCGGAAGCATCACGAGTTCGCTCTCCTCCCCCGGCAGAACATCGCCGTCACTCTCGTAGGATTGCCAGTCCGACCATCGCGTTTTCAGAAAACTGTACGAGAATGATGCCGTCTCACCGGTCTTCACGCTGAATGCATCGACGGGCGACGTAAACGAACGTTCCACGTACTGCGGAGCACGGGCCACCGCGGGTAGGGCGGGGAGCACCCCTGAAAGGAGTGTAAAAGCAGCCGAAACGGCCATGATGCGCGCAAGCAACGGTGACGACTTCATACGTAAGCATCTCACGTCATCCCACGACAAATTACAATTGACCGATGCTCGAACCGGCTGGTTGGTGGAACTACGCGTCACTCGAGGCTGACACCGTGGCGTTGAGAGCAACGCACAGATCGATGCCTCGCATTGCCATGATCAATTCGTCGCGAACATCGCCCGACACTTCACGCAAATTGACGCATGCATGTCTGTCATTGCTCTGCAGTGCGGACTCGGGCAAACCGAACTCTCCGAGAATGTGATTGATGACCGTGACACGATAATGACCGAGAGGCTTCTGATCGATTTCACAGAACGAGTGCGTATGAAGACCTGACATGAGCGTGATGGGGAGAAAAGTGAGAGGAGCGAGATGATAGGAACGAAGTCCTACGCCCGCAACACTTTGTCGTAGGCATCGACCATCTGCGCGGTGCCAAGCCGAGAAATGACCGCCCTCTTTCCCGCAACGCCCAACGATTCGCGCCGTTTCGCATCGAGAAGCTCGCGCAGTGCTCGCTCCAAACTTTCGGATGAACCCGCCTCCGCGACGAGGATTTCTTCGCCGCTTTTCAGCGAACCAGCGATGCCGCACGCATCGGTGACAACGGTGGGAACTCCGTACGACATCGCCTCGGCGGCCACGAGCCCGAATGGATCGTGATCCGACGACGGAAGAACGAACGCATCGAGATTCGCGTAAAAATCACCGAGCTCGGCAACCGATGCGATGAGCTTGATGCGTGGAACGCCGATGCCGAGGCGTTCCGTGTCTGCGGCGATGAGCGAACGAATATATCCTTCCTGCGGGCCTTTTCCGACGATGGTGAGGGAGAATTCGGGGAGCGCGCTGATGGCTTGCAGAAGGGTGTCCAGGCCCTTTTCGGGCGAGAGACGGGCGACTGTCCCCAGGTGGAGTTCGGATGTGCCCGCGGGTGACGATCGATGCGAATCGGAGAGAGGAATGCCGTTCGGAATGACGATGATGCGCGACGGATCGAATCCGAGATCGACGTATTTTTTGCGACTGAGCTCCGAGACGCAGATGATGGTCGCGTGCTTCGCGGCATTCTTGAGCGCACCGAGCCACGGGTTACTGCCGAGCCAACGACCGACGCGATCGTGTTCGATCCAAAATACGTTCACGCCCTTTGCATGCAGATGATCCGTGAGGAGAATTTTTTCGGAGAGACTGAGCATGAACGCCGCATCGGTCTTGATCGCATGCGTCGCATCGACCAGTTTTTTGAGCATCTCCTTCCTGCGCCACAGAAAACTCGCCGCCCCCCATGTCGTGACGGGCGGGGAACCGATCTGGAGCTTCGTGGCATCGAACCCCGCGGCGGCGAACGTGGTGAGCAGCACGGGGCAACTGCCGAGAAATTTCACGGTGTGCCCGCGATCCTTCAAACCTGCGGCAAGCCACATGGTTTGGTTCTCGGCGCCTCCATGGGCGCTTTCGAGCGGAAAACGTGTGAAGAGGATATTCATCGAAAAGCAGTGTACACGCCTAGGTCATCCACGAGTGCAGCAGGTCCACGATCGCTTGTTCCACGACATCGGACCGGAACGAGGTACACACGACGGCCTCGGCTCCCGCATCGCGAGCTTGCTTTGAATTTTTTGCGCTGTCGGCCGAACTCACGAGGGCGATCTTGGCCGCGGGATTTCTCTTCTTGAGATAGGCGATGACGCTCGGGCCGTTCTCCGACGGAATGTAGTAGTCGATGAACGCCGCGGAAATATCGGGATGAGCATCGATGAGCTTGATCGCCTCTTCCGTCGTTTCGGCAACAACGATGTCTCCATTCCATCCGACACGCGAAAGCATCGATCGTAAGAAATCGATTTTCCCGTGCGAATCGTCGGCGATGAGAAAAACTGCCATCTTTTGGCTTTTGGAAGGGGGTAAATGGCTTTCTTCTGCGGATTTGTTGCATGATGTCATGAAATGGATACTCTTGGCAAAACTCCTCCTTTTTCACCATGTCTGTCGATTCTCCAGATCGCCACTCACAAAACGGAACCACCGATACGTGGGATGAATTCAAGGCGACGAATAACATTCATGCGCGCAACCGACTGATCGAAGAATACTTGCCGATCGTGCGGTACCAAGCCGAACGATTGCACTCGACGATGCCCGAGGCGGTGGAACTCGACGACCTGCAATCGGCGGGAGTATTCGGGCTCATGGATGCCATCGAGGCATTCAGTCTTGAAAGAGGTGTGAAATTCGAGACGTACTGCGTGCGCAGAATCCATGGGGCGATGATTGACGAGCTGAGGAGGATGGATCACGCGCCGCGGTTGGTCCGCGCCAGAAACAAGCAAGTCCAGATCACGCGGCTCAGTCTGACGCAAGCATTGCAACGCAATCCCACGGATGAAGAAACGGCGGATGCGCTTCGGTCCGACGGCAAAAAGCCCGTCATCATGCAAGACGGCTCATCCGTGAAGGGCATGACGAGCCTGCAGCGCACCGTCTTCGAAACGGACAGCCAGAAAGAAGTCACGCCCACCCACGCCATCCCCGACGAACGCGTTGCAGATCCTTCTGGAGGAGAGGAGCGGCGCGATTTTTATCATGAGATGTACAAAGGTCTGAACCAAGCTGAGCGACTCCTTCTCATTCTGTATTACCGTGAAAAATTGACGATGAAGGAGATCGGTCATCGTCACCTTGGACTCTCCGAATCGCGCGTTTCACAAATGCACTCGCAGATCATCGCTTACATACGAGATAGGTACGCCAAAAACGAAGCGTGTGAACGAAGGATGGACATCGATCCGAATGTTGATCAGCGTGAGGCGGCTTATTGGGACGCCATGTTTGCAAAACTCACCGATGCCATCATGGATACCGCAGGGCCTACGCCTTCTTCGCAGCAATCCGATCCTGCCCACCCAGATATGGACGCAGTACATCTGGCACAGTAACGGATCCATCCTTGTTCTGATACATCTCCAGGATGGGGATGAGGATGCGCGGCGAGGCGATGCAGGTGTTATTGAGCGTGTGGACGAACTTCTTTTTGCCGTCCTTGGCTTCGTAACGAATACCGAGGCGACGAGCCTGGAAATCGTAGAACGTGGAACAGCTGTGCGTTTCGCCGTAGCCTTTGCGGCTGGGCATCCAGGTTTCGATATCGTTCTTGTAGACCTGTCCGCGGCCCATGTCGCCGGTGCACACCGCGACGACGCGGTACGGAAGCTTGAGTGCCTGGAGGACGTCTTCGGCGTTCTGCAAAATCTCGGCATGGATCTTGGCGCTCACGTCGGGATCGGCTTCGCAGAGGATGACCTGCTCCACTTTCTGAAACTGGTGGATGCGGTAGAGGCCGTGCGCATCTTTGCCGTACGTGCCGGCTTCGCGACGGAAGCAGTTGCTGAGGCCCGCATACTTCTTGGGGAGCTCGGATGCCTTGAACGTCTCGCCGCTGTGGTAGCTCGCCACCGCGACCTCGGATGTGCCGATGAGGAACATTTTGTCGGACTCGATCTGCTTGGCGTCTTTTTCGCCGAGTCCTTTCTGCGGCTCGCGGTCCACACCCACGGCGTAGGCCTGCTCTTCGCCACCCGGGAAGTAGCTCGTACCCATCATGGCGGCGTAGTCGGCCATGAGCGGCGGCGTGAAGAGCGTAAAGCCCTTTTTCACAAGACTGTCGACGGTGAACTGGAGGACGGCAAGCTCGAGACGGGCACCGTCACCCTTCAGAAAGTAGCTGCGTGATCCGGCGATTTTGACGCCACGCGGAATATCGATGATGTCGAGCGACGTACCGAGAGCCACGTGATCTCTCGCCTCGAAGTCGAACGACGGAATTTTGCCCCAGGTGCGGAGTTCCTTGTTCTCCGTATCGTCTTTGCCGACGGGAACGGAGTCCAAAGGAATGGAGGGAAGCTGCAGCTGCAGAGCCATCCACTGCTCTTCGAGAACGGAAAGATCTGCTTCCTGTTTCTTGAGTTCCTCGGAGAGTTTCTTCATGTCGCCGATGATTTTTTCTTTCTCGGCTTTGTCTTTGATCGTCGGAACTTTCTTGCTGACGGCGTTTCTCTCGGCCTGCATTTTTTGAACCTCGGCCATCGCCCCTCGCCTCTTTTCATCGAGTGTCAGAAATTCGCGAACGTTCAGTTTGATGTTCTTGTTCTTGCAGGCTTTTTCGTACGCCTCGGGATTCTGCCTCAGGTGGTCCAAATCGATCATGGACGGATGGTAGCACGGGGAAGCGGCGTCCTTAAGCTATTTGAGTGAAGGTATGATTTCCTTGACTTTGTTGCGGGATATTTTAGGATGCGCCCTCCATTTCACCCATCCTCACAATGAAACTCGTCATCGAAACCCCGAAAGGCAATCGTCCTGAGCTCACGGCAAAAATCGGCGCAGCTCTCGGCCACAGAGTCGAGCGTGACGATATCGGACAGGGAAAGTGTGCGTTCGACATCACGACCATGACCGCCGCACAGAAAACGGAACTCACGGCCGCTCTGAAGGGAGTGACGCACGAGTTCATTGACGCCGAGTAGGCAAAAGCCCGATTCGGCCTCCATACAATGAAAAGATGTGTTGTGAGACGCTTGCTTTTTTAGCGTAAATACTGTCAAATATAACAACTCTATGGGTATCGAAAAAAAGACTCCCGGCGCTCTCACCGCTCACGACAAAGTGGAAGGACGATCGGAGCAGGGTAAGAATGCTTTCCGAAAGCTGTGTGAAGGCCTGACTGAAAAACAGAAAAGCGACATGAACTTGGGGCGCGTTTTGAACCCGGAGGCCAAAGAGGTGCGCCGTGTGACGCGTGACTTGATCATGAAGATTTTTGAGTTCAGAAATGTGGATAAGGAGACGCGCAAAAAATTCTGGCTCGAATACTTCGGCGGACCCCCGCCGGACATCGCCGAGTTCGTCCGAAGACGCATCATTCAAGAAGGAAATATCCGCGACTACGGCGAGCGCATCGGACTCTCGCACGCAACGCTCGGAAACATTTTGGATACGCACATGATCTCGTTCGCATCACTGAAGAAATTGCGGAAAGCGAATGAACCGTTCCCGTGGAGCAAGAAAGAACTCCTGAAGCGCTGGCGCGGCCTCTCCACCGCATACCTCATGGCCGATGAAGATCGTGGGCTCAACGAAATGGCCGCACGCATGGAGACGCTTTTTGAGATGCGCCCCACGGCTTCACGCACACAGTGGGTGGACTTGAATAACCCTCCCGCATCGCTCCAAGACATGAGTCAAAACAAGCGCAGAATCCTCATGTCCGAGGTGCGTCACGGAAAGCCCGTCCCGTGGGAAGAAGTGGACCGCATCCTCGTGGGGCTCAATTGCGACTTGGAGGAGCGCATGGAGGTGGCGAGCGCATGGATCGCCGCGCGCAACGAAGCGCCGCGCGAAAAAGTGAGTAAGGGGAAAGCCGGCGCTCAGGCGACGACACGAGGACCGAAAACGGAAGCATCGACTGCCGAAACGGAGAAACCCGTTCTGCAAAGCCAAATCGAATACCCGGACCACCTCAAGGGAAAGGCCGATCTTCAGATCATCGCATCCATCCTCGCCGAAATGACGGGGCATGACGCATCGGATGCCGCAACCGATGAACATCTTCTGAAGCAACGCGTCGACAGTGCGCTTGGAACTCCCGGGCAAATCGCCGTCATGAGGAAGAAGCGAAAGAAGAGGTTCGGCGAAGTCGCTCCCGCCGCACCGACCGTGGCAAGCGTCGAACTCGAGGTTGCTCCCGCACCTCACGTTGCCCCCAGCGAACCTCCCGCGGAGGATGAGCTCACGCCCGCGGACCCGACGGAGACGCGTGACGAACCTGCCGTCGAAGAAGCCGAGGTCGATGACGATGAGGCGGAAATCGAAGAACGCGATCATTCCGATATCGAAGAACCCGATGATGAGGACGGAGCGCACCGTGCGGATATCGACGAATCTTCGGAAGTGACGAGTGACGAGCCGGACGAGGATGACGACGATGTCCCCGAGCAGTTGCCCGATTTCTCGACCGTGAACAGCGTGTGGTTGCTCGGCGAGTACGCCGAACATTTCTTCTGCGAAGGAAGCGCCGGATATGGACCGAATGACGATGAAGCGTTTACGAGCATCGCGGGCCAGATCGGCTCCCGTGCGCCCCTCGGTATCAACGACATGGCGAGCGCACTCAAGCTTCTCGTGTACAGCTACGGCCGGCATCCCGACCACCCGGCAACGGGCCTGCTCTACGACGCCATCGGACGCACGTTCCTTGAGTCCGGTTTCCCCACACCCGAACTCCTGACGGTGCTGCTCTCGGAGCCGAGATTCCGACAAGCTCTCATTGCCTATCGCGACGAGGCTCCCGAATCCGCGGTGACGGATTTCTTTTCTCAGCTTGCATATCTGCCCGGCCTCGAACGACCGGTCGACTACGATCCGAATGTCATCACGGACTTCGATATCGATTACGAGAACGTCATCCGCCCGCGTCCGCCCGAAGAAAAACCGAAACCCGCGGATCCGTTCGAGGTACGAAGAGCGGAACAGCGAAAAAAGCGCGGCGCCGAGCTTGGCGCTCTTGCTCGTCAGCTCGCACGAAAGCGACCGATCGGGCAGCAGGACCATGCGGCGCAGGAGAGACTGGACGCTCTGAGGCGCGAACAGGAGTTGGACATGCGCGAAGAAGAACGGGATGAAGATGAAGACGACGACGATTAGACCGAGCGAGCCTTTCCTTGCGACGCGCGGAAGCGTACAATGCCGTGACCCGTGGATAACCGACCATTCCGACTGACGGCACCGTATCAGCCCAAAGGCGACCAGCCCGACGCCATTAAAAAACTCGTGGACGGACTCGCGAAGAAGCAGCGTCACCAAACGCTCCTCGGCGCCACCGGTACGGGAAAGACGTTCACGATGGCCAACATCATTCAGCAGGTGCAGCGCCCCACGCTCGTGCTCGCGCACAACAAGACGCTCGCCGCGCAGCTCTGCAGCGAGTTCCAAGCATTCTTCCCGGACAACGCCGTAAGTTACTTCGTCTCGTACTACGACTACTACCAACCCGAGGCGTACTTGCCCACCACCGACACGTATATCGAAAAAGACGCCAGCATCAACGAGGAGATCGCCAAGTTCCGCCACGCGGCCACGCACAATTTGCTGACGCGGAAGGACGTGCTCATCGTGTCCTCGGTCTCGTGCATCTACGGTCTCGGCGACGTGCAGGACTACCAAGCGCTCGCCATCACGCTGAAGCGCGGCATGCCGTTCCAACGCCAGAGACTGCTGCGGATTCTCACGGACATTCAGTACAAGCGCAGCGCCATGCAATTCAAGCAAGGAATGTTCCACGTCCTCGGCGATACGGTGGAAATTTTCCCACCGAGCGGAGACACCGTCATTCGCATCGAGATGCCGTTCGACGAAATCGAGACGATCCAAGAAGTGGACAGCTTCACCGGCGAACTCATCGGCGACATGAACGAAGTGACGATCTTTCCCGCCGCGCACAACGTGACGACGAAAGAAAAAATCGACGGGGCCATCGAGGGCATCAAAGCCGAGCTTGAGATCCGCGAAAAACAGTTCCTGGAAATGAAAGAGTTCGCCAAGGCCGAACGCATCCGCCAGCGCACGGAGTACGACATCGAAATGCTGAAAGAGACGGGCTACTGCACGGGCATCGAGAACTACGTACGGTACTTGAGCAACCGCGAGTCGGGCATGCCTCCCGAGACGCTGCTCGATTACTTCCCCGACGACTCGCTCGTGTTCGTGGACGAATCTCACATCTCGCTCCCGCAGATCGGCGGGATGCACGAAGGAAACCTGCAGCGCAAAAAAACGCTCATCGACTACGGTTTCCGTTTGCCGAGCGCTTCGGACAACCGCCCCCTCAAATTCCAGGAATTCGAGGAACGCATCAACCAAGCCGTGTACGTGTCGGCGACGCCCGGTCCGTACGAGTACAAGCACACGCCCAAGGAATACATCGCCGAACAGATCATTCGTCCCACGGGCCTGCTTGACCCCATCGTGACCGTCGAACCCAAGAAACATCAGATCGACCACATCACGAAGAAGATCAACGAAGCCATGAAGCGCGGCGAGCGCGTGCTCATCACGGCTCTCACCAAGAAGAGCGCCGAGGACTTGGCGCAGTACTTCCAGAACGCCGAGTACAGCGTGCGCTACCTGCACAGCGACATCGAGACGATGGAACGCGTGGAAATCCTCCGGCAACTCCGTAACGGCGACATCGACATCCTCGTGGGCATCAACCTGCTCCGTGAAGGGCTGGACCTCCCCGAGGTCAGCTTCATCGCGATTTTGGATGCCGACAAGCAGGGCTTCCTCCGCTCACGCGATGCGCTCATCCAAACGATCGGCCGTGCCGCCCGCAACATCAACGGACACGTCATTCTGTACGCCGACAAGATGACGCCGGCGATGGAAGGAGCCATCGGCGAGACGAACCGCCGCCGTGCGATCCAGGAGGCGTACAACGTCAAGCATGGCATCACGCCGCAGACGATCATCAAGGCGATCAAGGACATCGCCGAGGAGCACAGCAAGCAAAAGCTCAGCCGCAAGAAGTACGACCATCACAAGATCCCGAAGGACGAGAAGAAGCGCCTCATCGAAGAGCTCAACGCGCAGATGGAAATTGCCGCCGAGAACGAGGAGTTCGAGAAGGCAGCCGACCTGCGCGACGAGATCGAGCTTCTGAAGCGCGAGCTTTAAAAAAAGATACGAGGAAAACCCGCATCCATCGTGAGATAGATACGGGCTTGTCCTTCTTCGTCCGTTGACGGGGGAGGGATTAGTTCTTTCGGAACTTTTCCAGGACCCACCCCTGCAAGTAGGTCCGGGCCGCGAGCCCGATGATGGCCATCGTGGCCAGCGGTGCGACCCACACGGGGACGTGGATACCGAACGCTTCCAAGAGCATGACAAGCGACAAGGCTCCGACGGAGTACATCGCTCCGTTCTTGAGCATCGGCATCTCCTTGATCTTTTCGTAGCTCCCGATCGTCAGTTTCCTGACGACGAGTGCCCCGAGCCCGTTGCCGAGCAGGATGAGCGGCACGTTCATCGTGAACGCGAACGCCCCGAGCACCCCATCGATCGAAAAGATCGAATCGATGATCTCGAGGAAGAGAATCTTACTGAGATCGGAATGTGCTCCCGAACCCAGCTCCTGCTCCATCTTTTCGGCGTGCTCACGGAACCCGTGGGAGAGGAAGAAAGCGGTGGAACCGACGGTGGCCGCAAATGCCAGCATCGGATCCCTCTTCATCGCCAGCCAGGTCATGACCGTGAGCGTCGCCGAGCCGATGGTGTAAAACCACGCGGCCTGGCGGTTGAAGAACTTTTCGGCCGCGAGGCCGATGACCTTCTGCTCTCCGAAGAGCCAACGCAGAAACAAAAACAGAAGGAACGTCCCCCCGCCGCACATCAGCACCGGTGCCGCCTTTTCAACCGCAGCGGCCGCCTTCTGGTCGCCGTTGAAGGCGACCATGAGGGCCTCAAAAAAGCCGATGTCCGGCGTCACCCACCACACGATGAACCAGGGTGCGAGCCCCCGCACCATGAAGACCGAGGTGATGATTCCCCAGAAGAGGAACCACCTCCGCGCCTTCTCACTCATCTTCGCCAGCGTCTCGCCGGCCACCACGGCGTTATCCGCCGAAGAGACGATCTCAAAAATCGCCAGCCCGAGCACCGTGAACATTCCACCGAACAAAATCGCCATTGTCTGCCCCTTGTCCGTAACGGACGATGTGAAGGATCACCCGTACCACCATGGCACGGATAAGTATTATTTTAACATTTTTTATTATTTTAGCAAGTTTTTTCAACCATCCAATGCTTCGCTTTCAGGCACCCCGGAGTGCCATATACCTGCGAATCGCCTGTACGGAGTAAACGTCCAAATTCGGTTGTTCGGGAGACTGTTTTGCGCGAAGCAACTCAGCGGATTCGATGAGCAAGCGCGCGGTGTATGCCCGCGTCGCATCGATGCGTGAGGCTGCTAGGGCTTCGTTCAATTCCTGCATCAACATCACGGACGTGATGCCGCCGTGTCGCTCCTGCATATCCAGTTCAATGGGGGACAAGTTTCGGAGATCGGTAGACATGACGAAGTGCTTGAAGAAAGGGTTGTCATTCTACTCGATTACAGCCACTCCCGCACCGCCTCGCGGTATCCGTCGGGGTTACCCGTGTCGAACCTGCGGCCTTCGAACTCGTAGCCGTAGATGTCGATCTTTTTGAGCTGCGATGTGAGAGCGTCGATAAGTCTGATTTCTTTGTCATGATGTCCGCTTTCCACTTTGTCCAAAGCGTCGATGGTGGAACGGGGGATGATGTACTTGCCGACGATGCCGAGCGTGGAGGGCGCGTCCTCCGGCTTGGGCTTTTCCACGAGGCCGCGGATCTTCTTCGTGCGGCTCAAATGTTTGTCCGGTTCGATGTCGACGATTCCGTACTTGCTGACGAGTTTCCTTTCCACATCCTGGAGGCACAGCATTGCCGATTCCTTCTTGGCCTTCACCTCCTTGAGGGCACCTGTGAGCTGTTCAAGACCGTTTCTGGGGCCATGGATGAGGTCATCGCCGAAGAGGACGGCGAGCCTGTCACTCTCCACCCAGTCTTTGGCCTGCAAGATGGCGTGACCGTCGCCTTTCATCTCCTCTTGGTACACCACGTGGAACCGTACGCTGTCGTAGCGCGTGAGCTCCTCGAGCATGTGTGATTTGCCGCGCTTGGCAAGCTCGCGTTCCAGCTCCGGCTGAGCGTAGAAGAACTGCGGGATGGCCTCCTTGCCGCGGCTGATGACGAAGCAGATGTCATTGATCCCGACACTCATGCATTCGTCCACGAGGAGCGCGATGATGGGCTTGTTTCCGATGGGCAAAAGTTCCTTCGGGACGACCTTCGTCCACGGCAGGAACCGCGTGCCGAATCCGGCGACGGGGAGGATGGCTTGGGTAAGCTTCATGGCCGGGAAAGTGTAGCACTACGCGAGCTTCCCGAGGAGCCGCCTTGTAAGGGCTCCGGGGACGCCATTGGCCACCGTGGAGCCGCCCACGGACGTCACGGGCGTGATCCCGGTCGTGGACTTGGTGATGAAGACTTCGTCCGCAACCGAAAGCTCCTTGGGGGTGACCGCCGCAAAAGCGACCGGTATCCGAAGTTTGCGAGCCGTGCGCAGCACGGCAAGACGAGTAAGGCCCGAGAGCACGTTCTCGCGACGCGTGAAGAGCGTGCCTCTCTTCGCCCAGAACACGTTGGAATACGCGCCTTCCGTCACGAATCCCTCGGCGTCGACGAGAATCGCTTCACCGAATCCATGCTCGGCCGCCTGCGCGTGAGCGCGCCACTCCGTGACGTACGGAAGCGCCTTCGCTTCGGGATACATCCGATCGGCGCGAACACAGGTGACGGCGATGCCGTGTGCGTCGCGCGGATCGGAAATGAGTGGCAGACGTTCGATGATGATGTCCGCGGAGGTCGCGACGAGCTTGATGCGGGCGGGAAGCGAGCGGTGATCAGCGGGTAGGATTTTTGCGATCATCGTTTTGATATCGGCGACGGACACGGGAAGCTTGATGCCGACGACCTCGGCCGAGTGTTCCAAGCGACGCAGATGTGCCGAGAGATCCTGAACTTTCCCGCCCACCGCGCGCATCGTCTCAAAGACGCCATGAGCGACGGGATTCGAGGGATCGAGAAGCTTCAGGCGGGCATCGGTCGGATGAGCTGCGATGCCGTTGATGAAGCAGCGCCTTGTATCGGCGAGTGCCAAAAACGGCTTCGTCTTCTTCAGTGTCTCGTCCCACTCCTGCGCCGCACGCGAATCGGCGACGATGCCTCCGCCCACCCCCAGGGAGAGAGAGTTTGTATGCGCAACGACGGTGCGGATGAGAATGGAACTGTCGAATGCTCCGCCGTCGCTGAGCATGAACATCGATCCGCAGTACACGCCTCGGCTCTGCGCTTCGAGCGCGTCGATGCGCTTCATTGCGGCGACTTTGGGGCACCCCGTGACGGAACCGCCGGGGAACATGGAGAGGAATGCATCGAACGGATGCAGCTCGGGCAGAAGTTTCCCTTGAACCACCGAGTACGTGTGCCACACCGACGGATTTTTTTGGAGCGCCCGATGCTCGAGCACCTTCACGCTTCCGGTCTCCGATACTTTGCCGATGTCGTTTCTGAGCAAGTCGGTGATCATGTTGAGCTCGGCGGCCTCTTTATCGCTCCTCAGGAGCTCTTTGGCCATTGCCTTGTCCTTTGACGGTGCAGAGCCTCTGGGGCGTGTTCCTTTGATGGGCCGTGTCGTGATCGTTCGACCGTGGATGGTAACGAAACGCTCGGGTGAGACCGAGACGACGGCCGTGTCACGGTGTTCCAGAAAACTTGCGGACGGTGCGGGATTTGCGCGGAGAAGATGCGTGAAGAGTTCGCGCGGACTGCACGTGGACTCCGCACGTAGTTGATACGTGAGGTTCATCTGGTAGTACTCGCCCGCGCGGATGTCGTTCATGACCTTGGAAAACGCAGCGCCGTATTTCTCCCGCGTGACGGACGCCGACCACTCGATGGGATCGATGACGGATGACGGCAGCGGACGTTCGTGAATGACGTGCACCGACTTTTCAAACGCGCCGTCGCCGACGATGAGAGTTCTTGTGCCGTCGAAGAGCAGTGCGTTGTCGTACGCATGCAGCATGACGTCGGGGATGCCCGATGGAGCGTGTCTCGTCTCGATGCCCTGCAACTTGAGTCCCGCCTCGTAGCTGAGCATACCGATGACGCCGCCCGAAAACGGCACATCGGCGTCCGTGACATGACGTCGCTTCGACATCAATATTTTGGCTTTCTGCAGCACTGCATCGATACTGCCGACAACGGTGGACATGGGATTCCACGTGATGACGGTCCACGGACCGCTCACGACGTACGCAGCCGATGCTTCGCTGCTTTTGAGTTTCGCAAAAAAACAGACGGGATCGAAGCCGAGGAGCGTGATGTCTCGGATCTTCATGATCGAACGGAAAGAAAATTCTTCATGAGTGTTCCGCCGTGCTCCGTGAGAAACGATTCGGGATGAAACTGCACGCCGAAGACGGGAAGCGATTCGTGACGCATGGCCATGATGACATCGGGCTTGTTCTGCGTGCCCGTCCACGCCGTGACGACGAAATCGTTCGGCACGCGCTTCACGATGAGCGAGTGGTACCGCGCCGCCGTGAACGGGGACGCGATCTTTTGGAACAGATCTTTGCCATCATGAAAAACTTTGCTCGTTTTTCCGTGCATCACGGTCTGTGCTCTGCCGACGAACGCGGGACCGCCGAACACGTGCGCCAAACATTGGTGACCCAGGCACACGCCGAGCATCGGGATCGATGCGTAAAATTCTTTGACGGCATCGAGCGACGCCTTGGAATCCGCAGGTCCGCCGGGACCGGGCGAGAGCACGATGCGATCGGGGCTCATCCGCCGAATATCCACGACCGTCACCTCGTCATTGCGCACCACATGGCACTCAGCGCCCGCAGAACGGATCAATTGGGCCAGATTCCAGGTAAAGGAATCGATGTTGTCGATGAGGAGAACCTTCACCGGCCTACTTTCCGCAAAAGGAAGCCATAATTCAAGGGGAAAGTACGGGGAATTTGACACCGTGGGATACCCGCTCAAGAATCATGTCAGTCATGAAGCAGCTCTCCACCCTCATTCGCTTTACGAAGCACCTCTGCATGCAGGGGAGGGCGTCGACGATCTGAGAAAAGAACCGAGAATCGTCCACTACCCTCTCACTCCGAAGAGGCTTCTTGCCCGTTGATCCTTCGCATCACCGCAGTACCACAACACCCGCTCTCGATTGTGTCGTCGCCCCGTGGACGGGGCGGCAGATCGGAGTGGTACCGTCAGCACAAGGACCATTGTTATGAGTTGGCAACGTCAGCTGCAAGACATGAACCTGGAACAGGCTGAAGCTGCGCTTGATGAACTCAAGCGCACCCGAGGCAAGCTCTCCAAACCTCAACAGGAGCGGAAGAGCACTCTCCAGTCTCACATCAAGCGGCTCCGGAAGCGTCAGCCCGTTCACGCGTGACCGACACCAAGCTCACACTAATCCGCTGGCACCTTTTCCCCAGGATCTCGCGCAAGCGGGATCCTGGGAGGAGTTAAAACGAGATCGGATGTCGTCGTACTGAACACCACGCTCTTTCGCATCACAAAAAACGTAAGAAGTGACCTGCCTTCACCGCTGGCCATTCGGCTCAGCAACGGCAGTGGTTTCCTCTCTAAGGAGTTGCAGTCATGCAGTCCCGAGATCTGTGTAAGTGTCCACACTGCGGAAATGCGAAGATCAAGGAGTTCAAGCTGCTGCGCCACACCGAATGGTGTCGGCAGCAGCGGCGCCCCAAGCGTTCCGCAAAGTCTCGACACGCGCAGAAGTGAGTGAACCCGCCGGGCTCGCGTCATTCGACGCGGGCTCGGCACTCTACGTTGAACGCAGATCACTTTTTATGCTTCTTACAGCGGCATGCTCGGCGCCGGTGCCGTATTCACCTGAACCTGCGGAGCGGGCTTTTTGATCTTCTTGGAAATGGCGGCGACCGTGGCGTCGATGTCCGCGATTTGGTCGCTGGTCATGGCGTTCTTGGCAACACCCATGCCCTCTTCGGCGCCCTCGTATTTTTTCTCGTTCGCGATCTTGAACCATGCGTAGGCGGTGACGGGATCGGCAACGGTACCTTCGCCGTTTACGTACATCACGCCGAGGTTGTACTGCGAGCCGACGTCGTCTTGGAGTGCGGCCTTCTCGAACCACGAGAGAGCCTTTTTGTAATCCTCCTTCACGCCCTGGGCGCGAACGTACGCCAGACCCGTGTTGTACTGCGCATCGCGGTTGCCCTGCTTGGCGGCTGCTTCGAAGTACGCGAATCCTTTGGCGGCGTCCTGCGTCACGCCTTCTCCTTTGATGAGGTAGAAGCCGAGCATTAGCTGTGCATCCGCATTGCCACCCTCGGCGGCCTTGGTGAGGAACTCCATTCCCTTCTTCTCATCTTTGGCGACACCTTCGCCGTTCATGTACTGGAGCGCGATTTTGTAATCGCTCGCGGCTTGCTGGGCATTGCCGCACGAAGCGATGACGAGACAGGCGAAGAGGGCGGCGAGAAGACGGGTCATGGAGTGATGAGGAAAAGCAGGGGAGCAGTATGAAGCAACGACGAACTCCGCGTCCATGGCTTCCCTTCAGGGTTCTTAATCGTTGATACGGATGATTTTGACCTTGTCCTCCTTGGGGACGAGAATTTTGAGAATGCTTTCTTTGTTGAACGTCGCCTTCACTTTGCGCGGATCGATGGAGGACGGCAGTGTGACCTTGCGCTCGAAGTCTCCCCAGAAACATTCCTGCACGTAGTACTGGTTGGCGGGAATGACGTCGGTCTGCCTGCGCGCGCCGCGGATGGTGATGGTGTTCTCGCTGACGTCGATGTCCAAATCCGAGAGCCGAACGCCCGCGATGGGAGCCTTGATGATGTAGTAATCCTCATACTCGAAGACGTCGAGAGCGACCTGACCCACACCCGTCGCTTTGGCCTGCTGGCCGGGCACGGGAGCCGTTTTCGCAGCGGGAACATCGGCCGTCATCTCCTTTTCCTTGGCCTTCAATTTCGCCAAAAGAGCCGCGCTCTCTTTATCCGCGCCGAGTGACGAGGAAAAGATACCGTGGAAAGGAGAAGGAATCATTTCACGCAATCCTATCAATTTTTGCCAACGTACGGCAAAAACTCGGTGTGGCGGAAAGGAAGCCTTATGAGCTATTCGCTCTTTGAAGATTTCGGATGACTCGCGCACGAAGACCTCTTGATCGATTCGGATGGAACGGTACAATCGCCTCCGCACTCGCGTTTGGTTTCCAAACGGATTTCCTGCTTCTCCCGCACATGCCAGCCATCCTCCACAATCAAATCCGCCGTCTTCGTTTTGAACGCGGCATGACACAGGAGGAGCTCGCGCTTCGCGTGGGAGTCAGCCGTCAGACGGTCATGAGCATCGAGCGCGGTGCCACAAACCCGTCCGTTCTCTTGGCCTACAAAATCGCCATGGCTCTGCAGTCGCCGGTGACGGAAGTCTTCCAGGTGGAAGGGGGGTTGGTTCCGGTCTGAAAGGCGAGGAATTGAAAGAATTCAATGAGTACAAGGAATACAACGACTCTTTGCCTTCTTTGTATTCCTTGTATTCTTTGTACTCTTATTTGTCGCTCGTGGAGCCACTTCGTCGTATGTCTTCGATGACCACCTGCACACTCTCCCTCCCCTGCCACTCGTTGATGCCGATGCGACAGGCGACATCGACGTACTGTTCGCCGCCGAGGTGATCGATGAACGCACCCAAGCGAAACCCGATGCACTTGATATCGCCGATGCGACACTGCAGATGCGTGCCCTCGGCTCCGACGACGCGGAGATCCGTGAGACACTGACGACGAAGCAAGAAGGTGGGTTCTTCGTTGCCGGTACCGAACGGTGAGAGCGACAGTAATTCTTTGGCGAGCCGCATCGTGACGGACTTCGACGGAAGTTCGGCATCGATGGAGAGTGTCGGCAGAAGCTCTTCGTCGGGACCGAGTTGCTCGCGTAACGCAAGCGAGAGCGCTTCGCGGAGTCTCGGAATATCGGCGGCGCGCACGGTGCAACCGGCGGCCTGCGCGTGGCCGCCGAACGTGAGGAGCAGGGGTTTCACGAGCGGGTGCTCCAAGCACTTCATGACGTCGATCTGTTCGGGACTGCGCAGCGACCCCACCGCGGTCTCGCCGAGAATTGCGAACACGAGACCGGGTTTGCCGTAGCGTTCGGTGAATCGACTGGCGAGAAGTCCGGCGGTGCCCGGCGTGACCTTGTCGCTGCCGACGACGATGAACGAATGCTTGGACACGTCTTCATTTCGAAGCAACGTATCGAGCTCTTCCACGAACGTTTGCCTGTCGCCGTTGAGTTTGTGGAGTTCCTCCAGCGCCATACCCCCCCGGAGAAGGGCTTGGAGGGCCGTCTCGGGGTGCGCCATGCGGCCGGCGGCGTTGATGCGCGGAACGATGCGGAACGCCACGTCGGACGCGGTGAGAGCTCCGCTCGTGCGAACACTCTCGATGAAGTCGGCGAGAGGCCCGGGGGGCAATGCCTGCATGAATTTGATGCCATGGAGGACGAGCACGCGGTTCTCACCCGTGAGGGGGACCAAGTCGCCGACGGTACCGATGGCGGCCAGCGCGATGTCGACATCGATGCCGTCCCACGGTTTGCCGTCCTCCAGTGCGCGCACGAGCATGAAGGCGACCCCCGAACCCGAGAGGTGTTCGTTGGGGAACGGTGCGGGGATGAGCGGATGGATGACGGCGAACGCCGCGGGCCTGCCTCCCTGCACGCGGTGGTGATCGGTGACGACGGTATCGATGCCGAGTGCGGTGGCGTGCGCGATTTCGGCGTGCGCGGCGATGCCGGTATCCACGGTGATCATGAGCGACGTTCCTTTTTTCCTGAGCGCATCGATACTCTCTTTCTTCATGCCGTAGCCTTCTTTCGTGCGGTGAGGGAGATACACGAGCGGTTCAAGACCGTGTCTGCGGAAGTAGCGCACGAGCTGTGCCGTTCCTGTGATGCCGTCGGCATCGTAGTCGCCGAAGATCGCGACGGCTTCTTTGTCATCGATCGCTTTTCTGATGCGCGTCACCGCCTTCTTCATCTCCGGAAACAAAAACGGATTCGAAAGTTTGGCGGAAGGATCGTCGACGATGCGACGCTCGCTGCGAAGCGTGGAGACGATATTGGTGACGGGCTCCGTCCGGCGGAGATTCCAGAGTTTGCCGGTCAGGGAGAGGTGGGAGGACATCGTTTGGTCGGAGCATGGCACAACCCGCATGTGCAAGGAATACAAAGAATACAAGGAATTCAAGGATTACAACGATGTTGGTGCCAGTGCCGTTCTGAGCCGACTCAGCAGAAAGCTCACTTTGTGGATTCTGCGATCAATGGCTTCGAATTTCTTACCTTCGCAGTACCCAAGATCGTGGCTGAGCCGCGTCGCACAATGCAACTCCTCCAAAGAACCGCGCGCAATATCAAAGAAGCGTATTTTTTCGGGACCGGTGCGCTTCGCATTTCCTTCGGCAAGATTCAGCGGAATGCTCGACGCTGCTTTGCGCATTTGATTGGTAAGACCGTATCGTTCGTATGACGGAAAATCTGATGTCAGTCGATAGACCGAAAGACAAAGATTGTACGATTCTTTCCAAACGATAAGTTTTTCGTGGGGGCGTTGTTGCATGTCCCTACGCTAAAACTCCCCGAAGGTTCGTTGTAGTCCTTGTATTCTTTGTATTCCTTGCACTCCTGTCTTTTCCGCTACAACTCCACCTCCGGATACGTTCCAACCGTCCCCAGAACAACCCTCTCCACCTCCTTCAGCTTCGCCTCGGACCGTGCCTCGATGCAGATGCTGAGACATGGACTCGTGTTGGAGTAACGGATGCCCGCCCATGCGCCGTCACCGAAGTCGATGCGCGCTCCGTCGAGGGTCACGACGGGATGAGTTTTTTGAAAATGTTCCGTGATGCGACGGACAACCTCGGCTTTTTTGTCATCGGCGCAATGCGGACGACGCTCGAGCGCTTGGTAGACTTTGGGGAACGCGTCGATGAGGACCGAGAGCGGTTTTTTGCCGTGCTTCAGGACGGCGAGCAGGCGCAGCGACGCAACGAGCGCGTCATCGAAGCCGAAATACTCCTCGCCGCAGAAAAAGTGTCCGCTCTGCTCTCCACCGAGCTTGGAATCGTGCTCGCGCATCGCGTGTTCCACGAACGAGTGTCCCACTTTGCACATCACCGGAACGCCACCCCACTTCTTCACTTCGGTTTCGAGGAGCGACGAGTTGCTCACCGTGAAGATGATCGGCGCACCGGGGTGACGCTTGAGGTGATCGTGCGCGAGAAGGAGCAGAGTTTGATCGGCCGTGACGATGTTTCCCTGTTCATCGACGGCACCCATGCGGTCACCGTCGCCGTCGTAGGCAAGGCCGAGATCGGCTTTGGCAGCCAAAACTTTGGCCTGCAAATCTTTGAGCGTGCTGTGCTTGCTGGGGTCGGCCGGGTGGTTCGGGAATTCTCCGTCCGGCTCCGTGAAGATCTCGGTGACGGCGCAACCCGCGCGACGCAACGCCTCACAGTACGCGGGGCCCGCGACACCGTTGCCACCGTCGACGACGACGTGTTTTCCTTCGCCGACTCCCGCAAACGTCGTGGCGAGCGTCTCGATGTATGCGGTGAGCGCGTCGAACGAGGGGAACGAGGAATTCGTCGACGTCACGGGGTATTTTTTCTCCTCGATTCTTTTCCTGAGCACTTGGAGATCCTCACCACTGAACGCTTCGGCATCGCGGATCTGCAGCTTGATGCCGTTGTCTTCCTTGGGGTTATGGCTCGCCGTGATTTGCACGCCGGCATCGAAGTTTGCGTTGCAGATGGTGAAGTAGTTCACGGGGCTCGGCGTCTGGCCGATGTCACTGACGTCGCAGCCGGATGCCGCGAGACCTTCCATCATCTTTTTCTGAAAACCCGGACTGTGCGTGCGTGCATCGCGACCCACGACCACTCTGGGTTTCTTGCCGTATTTCTCCACGAGGATTTCTCCGAAGCCGCGGCCGATGAGGTAACAGGCTTCATCGGTGATTTGCTTGCCCGCTTTGCCGCGGATGTCGTACGCCCGGAAGATGTGTGGATCGATCATGCGAGAGAAGTATAGAGGACGATCTGCGCCGCTGTCCGCCCGTTCCCACGGCATCGACTTTGGCGCATTGCGAAGGGCTCGCTGCGCAAAGGCTTAGGAAACGATTGTCCTGAAATCGCATCGGCCTACACTGCATTCCAATGCTCCAAGCGCGTGATATCGCTCGGCAGATCGATTCGTCCGCGGCACTGCTGCTACGGGACTCCGAAGATGTGATCCTCGTGGCCGAGGTAAGCGATGAGGACGTATCGGAGAGGGCGGATGCGGACGTGGAAGAAGCACGCAATTTGGTTGATGCGTTGCTTTCGACACCCAATGTCACGGCCGCCGTTCGCTTGCTGAGAGAGGATACAAAATTGTTTCTGTTGGGTTACGTGGAAGGCGTATCGCGCTATAAGCATATTACAGAGGCTTTGAGCGCCTAAAGACACATATCCGATGATGGTAATTTTGATGAAAAAATGATATAATAAGTGCAATATCAATACCGACTCCGTATGCCCGAAATTCCGCAGCGCGATGAGGAAGTTACGGTAAAAAAAGATGACCCCGAGGCACAGAAGCCCGAGGATGCGAAGAACCCGGAAAAAAGGGATGAGAAACCGAAACTTTCTCCCGAAGAGCAGGAGAAAGCCGACAAAGAACGTGCCGAGAAAGAGGAGCAAAAGAAAAATCGCGATGCCGAAGAAGGCAAGGAACATGCAACCGATGAGGACGACGCCGAGAAAAAATTGGACGATGCGATTTACAAAGAAAAATACGAAGCGATGACCGGCCGCTTGGAGGGCGATGCCAGGGAAATTTTCTCAGCAGTGGAAGGCAAGCTCAGCGAGCAGGAGAAGATCGACATTGCCAAAGGCATCGACGATTTCAACGAGAGTTGGGACAGGGAGTGGGCCAAAGCGACGGAAGACGGCGGAGGCAAGACTCAAGCCGAAAAAATGAAGGAGTCGGCAAAAAGGCGTGATGCGAACAACGGCATCACGCTTCAGAACTCCATCGATGAAATCATCCGCGAAACGCAGGGCATCGCCAAAGACAATCCCAAGACGAACGTTGGAAAATTGGCGAAAGAAGTGAATGAAAAAGTGAACGCCGCGCTCGGTAAAAGAGAATCGACGGACGGCGACAAGGCGCTCGGCAAATTGGGTGACGCCATCGAGCAACACATCCTGGACGAGCGAGCGAAAGATCCGAGCAAAACGTTCAAGCCCAAGGAAAAGCAGCGTGAGTACGTGGTGGACAAGTCCGACGACGAGTACAAAGAGAAAGTCGACACCTATGCCGCACAAAACCTGCTCAATGAAGTCTCGGAAGCAAAGAGCCGCGGCATTGTCGTCACGATCAAGAGCGCGGATGGGAAAGATTTGAATACGGCTGAAGAAATCGCCAAAGAGACGGTCGCGATGGTCGACATTAAAACCGAAGGAAATGCGGCAAAGCTGACATCGGATCAAATCCAAAAAGGCATGACTCCCGAGACCGCGTTCGTCAAAGAATCGGGCGGCGTACACACATTCGTCGAACGTGCCACGAATCTCCGCGAGGGAATCGAGAAGCTGGAAAAAGTCGTCGATAAAGACATCAAGAAGCGCACACTCAAATCCTAAACCTTATGTCGCATTCCCTCAGCGTCGCCTACTTCTCCATGGAAATCGGCCTCAGCGCCGAGATCCCGACGTACGCGGGCGGACTCGGCATGCTCGCCGCGGACCTGATGCTCTCGGCCGCAGATTTGGACGTGAACGCCGCATGCGTGACGATGCGCTGGCAACACGGCTACATGCACCAAGACATCCGTGAGGACGGCTCGCAGAACTACAGCGAAGTCAGCTGGAAGCCCAAGGACCACATGCGTCTGCTCCCGAACAAAGTGACGATTCAGCTGGAAGGTCGCACGGTGACGATCGGCGCGTGGGTGCTGTCGCTCGTGCACAAGAAACACGAAGTGCCGGTGATCTTTTTGGATACGGACTTGCCCGAAAACTCATTCGATGATCGTACGATCACGGGGCATTTGTACGGCGGCGATGGATCCATGCGCCTCAAGCAAGAAGCCGTGCTCGGCATCGGCGGCGTACGCATGCTGCGCTCGCTCAAGCACCACGACATCGGCACGTACCACATGAACGAAGGCCACGCCGCGTTCCTCACGCTGGAGCTCCTCCGCGAACGCGACTTTAAGGATGATGCAGTGAAGCCCTCCTGTGCATTTACCACGCACACGCCCGTTGCCGCGGGACACGACGCATTCGACTACGACCTTGCCTGGAAAATCCTCGGCGACAACTTGCCGTGGCACATCAAGAAGATCGCCGGCGACGACAGGCTCAGCATGACGCAACTCGCGCTCAGCATGAGCAAGAAAAGTTTCGGCGTCTCCAAAGTGCACGGCCTCGTGAGCCGCAGGATGTTCCCGGGACAGGAGATCGACTTCATCACGAACGGCGTTCACCTGGAACGCTGGGCATCCAAAGAAATGCAGGCGCTCTACGACAAGCACATCCCAAACTGGCGAGAGAAGCCCGAGGAACTCGCGAAACACTGCCGCGAACTGCCCGATGACGAACTGCGCGCAGCCCATTTGGCAGCCAAAAAGCGCCTCATCGCCGAAGCGAACAAACACGCACCCGTTCCGTTCGATACCGATACGCTCACGATCGCCGGAGCACGCCGCGTGGTCTCGTATAAACGCCCCGAACTTCTGTACACGAACCTCGAGCGTCTCAAAGAAGTGTGCGGCGGAAAAGTGCAGATCATCCACGCGGGCAACGCGCACCCCGCGGACAAATTCGGACAGGAAGTGATTCAGAGAATGATCGAGCGTTCACGCTCACTCAAAGACAGCGTGAAAATCGTGTACCTACCGAACTACAACCCCGACCTCGCCAAAATGATGGTGAGCGGCGCCGACGTGTGGCTGAATACGCCGACGCGTCTGCACGAAGCGTCCGGAACGTCGGGCATGAAGGCCTGCATCAACGGCACGATCAACTTGTCCACGCTCGACGGCTGGTGGATCGAGGCATTCGCCATGGACCCCGAGTCGGGCTGGCGCATCGGACCCCTCAGTAGCGCACTCGATGCCGATGACACGCGCGTCGCCGACGCCGAAGACTTCTACACGCAACTGCAGTACGAAGTGATTCCCGAGTTCGCCTTCCCGGACCACGTCCGTTGGACGAGGCGCATGAAACGGAGCATCGGACTGGCGGGATTCTTCAACACGCACCGTGCCGTGCGCGAGTACATCGAGAAGGCCTGGTAGATCACCAGCGCGAGTCGTTGTGAAAGGGCGCGTACCGTCGGAAATCGTAGCCGACGGATGCGAGCGGCCCATGCGTGGAATGGCTTTTTGAGGTCAGCAGACGCAGGGCGTTCTTGTCGCCCGGTTGATAGAGCCCGTTAAAGATGTCGGGGAACATGCGAACGCGTCCGCCCCTGACGAGCTCGGAGAGTTCGGGCACTTTCTGCGTGAGACATTCGATGACCTGCGGGAACGGATCGATGTCGTGACGATGCGTGCCGTGCTCGGTGAAAATGACTTTGCCGTTCACGATCTTGAGCGGCGGCGTGCCATCGCTGATCGTCTCGCTCATCCACAGGCGCACGCGCTCGATCTGCAAAGCGTCATAGGTCCGCAGATCCGTAATGTCGCCGAACATCGGTCTGCATCGGACGTTATTGCCGACCGAGTGCAACGTATCGGTCGCCATCTCCAGCGTGAGATCTTCGCAGTCGATGATGTTAAGGATGACCTCCTTGGCGCCCGCACGAAGGCCCGCGATGGCGGCACCGACGCTGAGCACTCCCGTTCCGCTGCCGAGGTCGGCGGATTGAAATGAGTCGTCTGCATTGAGCGGAGGATCGGAGAACGCGAGCTCCTTGACGAGCGCGGCGGTGGCGATGGTGTCACCCAAGCAACGTACGGCGAATTTGTGTCTGTCCGACGTACCTGCGGCATTCTTGGCGCGACTGAGACCGTACCAATCGGGATCCTTCGGATTGAAACATCCGCTGACGCGGAGGAAGTTGCGAGTGTACGCGCGCACCAAATGCATGATCGTTTCATCGACGCGGTGGGCGTCGGGGCCGGACGTCAGACGCCTGTCGGCGAGGACTTTGACGCATTCGGAGACCTTTGGCGGGTTGGAAAGTGCCATGGAAGCGGCACATGGTAGCCACCGCACCCCGCATTGTCACGAAAGAGCTTGTTTGCTAGGCTACTGCGGCTGCGGTAGTATTTGCAGCCGCCTTGATCCTTTGTGACACCGTTTTAGTGACGAACAAGATGTGGAGCCGTATCCCGCAGACGCGGGGTGGCCCACTGCAAAGAATTCCTACCACAAGGTATGGAGCCGTAGCTCAGCTGGTTAGAGCGCTTCCCTGTCACGGAAGAGGTCGCGGGTTCGAGTCCCGTTGGCTCCGCCATCATTCACACAATCGAATCGTCGAGGTTTTTTCGCTTATCCGCGCCAGGCCAGGAACGCGATGTACGCACCGTATGCAAGAAGCATGAGCACACCGTCGATGCGTTCGATCACGTGATTGTCTCGCTGTCTCCAGAACAGGAGACGCTTGTGGACGTAGCCCCTGTGCACCACGAAGAAAAGTAAGACCGTGGCAGCGATGGTGACGAGGAGATCCACGTTCATCGCGGGCGGGAAAGGAAGAGGTGCAATGATGGCGCTCACGCCGAGAATCCAGAAGATGTTGAAAATGTTGCTGCCGACGATGTTACCGACCGCGATATCCGCGTTGCCTTTGCGCGCCGCGACGATGGACGTCGCCATTTCCGGAAGCGATGTGCCGACGGCGACGATCGTGAAGCCGATCAACGCCTGCGAAACGCCGAGTGCCTCCGCGATGGTGACGGCACCATCAACGGTGAGCTTTCCGCCGCCGATGAGCAGTGCGAGGCCGGCCAGCACAAACCCGCTGGAAGCCCAGAAGCCGCGTACCTTGATCCCCGCGTCGGCATCGGAGGGATCGTTGCGGCTCATGCCGGCGATGTACCAGAGGAAGATGAGAAAGAACGAGATGAGAACCAATCCTTCCGAACGCGTGAGCGCAGCGACACTCGCACCGTCAAACAACGTGTCGTTCGCCATGAAGCAGAGAACGACGGACGCGAGGAGCGCGAAAGGAATTTCTTTCCAGACCGTGGACGTCTGGACTGAAATTTTGGTGATGAGAGCCGCGATGCCCAAGATGAGGAGAATATTCGCGGTGTTGCTGCCGACGACGTTGCCGATGGCGATGTCCGTGGCACCCGAAAGGCTGCTCGTGACGTTGACGACGAGCTCCGGCATGGACGTACCGAACGCGACCACGGTGAGACCGATGGAAAGGCCTGAGATGCCGATGCGCTTGGCAAGTGACGATGCGCCATCGACAAGCCAGTCCGCGCCCTTCACAAGAAGAGCCAGACCGACGACGAGAAGCAGGAAAGCGAGAGCCATTGGGCGCAAGCCTACCGTGCATTTGCATTTCTCGCGAGAGTCGCTTTGACGTGGGGCGCACGAGATCCACGTCACGCGACAGCTTTTTGCCGTAGCGTAGATTGCGGCGCACGAAGTGCGGTATTGAAAGTAGGCGCGCTTCCCTGTCACGGAAGAGGTCGCGGGTTCCCACCTTCGCCCTTCGGGCTTCGGCGGGCAGGCGAGTCCCGTTGGCTCCGCCATTCATATCGTGAAAGGGAGTGAAGTCTTTCTCGCGGACTCTCTCTATTCGCGACGGCTTTTTTAGATAAGTTCTTTCCCCTCCGCGTACGGAACCATTACCACAAGAGAGGAACCCAAGCAGAAATACCACACGACCTCCGTCATCGGAACACCGCCGAAGACGGTGAGGCCGAGCGGCGTTCCCCACAAAAACCAGTACTGTCGCAGGTAATCGTTCGCGATGCCGAGAATCGAAACGTAAATGATGATGGAAAAAATCGCCATGAGCGCGCCGCTGGCGATGGAAAACAGAAGCATTTCACGGCGCACCGTCACGATGCCCACGGCCCACGCCAGCATGACGATCGATGCCGCAAGAATGGAATTGATGCCGAGGAGATCGGTGAAAAGGAGAAACGCGACGAAGAACGATGCGACAAAAAACGGCAGCGCCCAGGGATGCGGTGCGCCCTTTGAGGCAAAACGTTTTCCCGTGAGGACGGGCAGTGCCGCGACGGAGACACCGAATGCGGCAAATCCGAAGAGAACGTCCTCAAGAGACAGCACGCCTTGCCCGAGCAATGTGGGCGGCGACCAGTAATCACGGAAGTACCACCACTCGGAAAGCGGCCCACTGAGTGCACCTGCGACGGAGGCTCGCAGCATCATCGACCGCAGATCTGTACGCGTGGCAAAACAGATGAGCCACAAGACAAGAAAAAAGAGTCCGAGCAGCAGGTAGGCGTAGAGGTCGATGTTCATGATGAGGGAGTGTACAGGCATCAGACACCGGTGCTCTTAAAATCTTCTGGAGGTGAATGAACATACCCGTACCCTCCACAGAGGGAAGGAACAGCAAACACTAACGCATGTTAAGAATTATAAATATAAATTATGTCAATGTACCGCGGCAGCCGCCGCCATGAGCAAACTGTGATTGCGGATGGGAAGTTCGTTGTCCACACCCTGATGCGCCATGCGGCCTTTCCAGGTGCCTGCATCGTTCGTATCCCGTTCGGCATTGGCAATGAGTTGATCCGCCGACCACACGAGAGCGGAGCCGTTTGCACGCGCTGCAAAATCCATCGGGCTCGTCACGAGTCCCGCGGCGGCGAATCGTTCCCGCACCAAAATCCCGATGCCCGCGATGCGACCCGACGCATCTTGCGTGAGTCCGTGCCCTTGCGTGATCGCATCGGTGAAGGAACCGAACTTGGCGCCGATTACGGCCGTTTCCACGGGCTCTGCCTGGAGCAAGCGCGCGTCCTGAATGAATGCCGCTGCCTCGCCCGCTTCCATGAGGAGTCGTTTGGCGATTTCGTTTCGGACGAACGACTCCACGAAATCGGACGTGAGCGGATAGGTGAGTTGCACGAGTTCGCCGGTCGCAAGCAGAGACTTGCCTTGCAAGCGATACCACAAATCGGGCGGCACTTTTCCCGCCTCCAATAAACGCTGATCGACGGTCTCGGGCTCGATCTGCACGCGCTGGCGGAACTGCATTTCTTCAATCGACTCCACTCCTCCGCCGAACACCGCGGCACGATACTGCGGAGCAGCGGATGCATCTTTCTGCGGCGCTTTTTCACGGTGCAATATGAACATCGGCTCACCGTTGTGCGATGCGGTAAGCACGAGGCTCAACGTTTCGCGAACGGTGCGGCGACCTGCGGCCAGATGATCGAGCGTGACGGACGTTGCTCCCGTCTCAAGCTGCAACACTTGTGCGCGCGCGGCGAGAGACGTCAGCTTTGCGGAGAGACTCGATGTCATAGTTTCATACTATGACATTAAACTTATATTTTGACAATATACGCAAAAGGAGCCTTGTGGCTCCCTTATTGCGTATCGGAACGAATGAAATCTTAGCGCGAGAAGTCGGCCCAGTGCTTGGATGTCAGGCTGTGGTTGTCCGTCTTGGCGCGGTAGACCATTTCGGCGAGCTCGCCGCGGGTGACCGGCTGCGCAAGGAAACGAATGCTCGTCGGGATGCCGTTGCGCTCGGAGAGAGCGTTGACGTACAGGAAGTACCAACGAGCGTCGGTGGTGTCCTGGCGATCCATGCTCGTTTGGAAAATGCGCGTGACGAGCTTGGCAGCTTCGACGAAGCTCACGGCGCGGGTGGGGCGGAAGTATCCGTCCGGGTATCCGTGGATGATGCCCGCGGCCTTGGCGTTGCAAATGTCGAGCGCGAACTTCGTATCGTTGTTGACGTCTTTGAAGAGCATCGAGCCCGTGCCGTTCCTGCTCAAACACGAGTTGTCGCGATCGGGCATCATGAATTCGTTCGTCATAAGCTGCACGAGTTCGTCGCGGCGGATGCGGTTATCGGGGTTGAATTCACCGTTGGTGTAGTCACCCTTGAGGATGTTGTGCGTGCGGAGATATTCGATGGCGTCGTAGTGGGCGCTGCCGACCGGGACATCCGTGAACGGACGAACGGAGAACGGCGTGGCTTGCTGCTGCGGCGCTACCGAGGAAGAGGACGAGGAGACCGTCGACGTGGCCGTGGTGCCATTCGGAAGGTTATCCGGGAAATAGGCAAAAGCCGCTTCGGCTGACATCCAGAGGAGCAGCGCGCAGACCGGGAGGGTCAGAGCGACCGTGGAACGTGTATACACCATAAGAATAATGGGGAAGAGATGACATTAAGACGTTCTTAAGGACATTCTCTTACAAGGAATCCTTGATGGAGCGTTCAGGAGGGAATCTCCTTCCACACCGTGCGCATGGAAAAGAACGTGAGCACGAGAACGACGGCACCCACGATTCCCGTCACGAAGAGCGCGTACGGAATGGTGCGCGCATCGGCCAAGGCACCCACGAACGGCGACACGCACACGAAGATGAGGCGCCCGCCGAATGAGCGCACCGAAAGCACCGTGGCACGCACGTCCGAGGTGGTCATGCGGTTCATCATGTCCAGCGTCAGCGGACCCATGAAGTGCCACGCGAGTCGTTCGACGACGAAGAACAGGAGCAGCGGCAGCGCCGGAGGGAAGCTGAGCGCGAGGTAACATCCCACGGCCATCGCGGCGACGATCATGACGAGCGTGCGATCATCCACTTTTTTCTCGAACCACGGCACGGACTTGGCGGCGCATGCACCGGCGATGAGCGTGACTGCGTGGGTGATGCCGAAGAGTGCCACCGGAACGCCGACGAGCACCTGGTACGGCTGGAAGAACCAGAAGAACATGAGCGACATGGTGGACACCAGTCCGTACAGCAGCGTGATGCCGCGCAGTCCGCGGTGACGCAGCAGCGTGTGCACGCTCACGTCCCAAATGGCGCGCCAGTGCTTGGGTTCCTGCATGCGGTGACGCGGAGGCTCGGTGAGCGTGAGCGCCACGAACACCGCGGTGAGCATGGGAACGATGGTGAGCCACAGCGGCAGCGCCAAACTCACCGCTCCGAGCAGTCCCCCGAGGATGCCACTGAGGGCCTCGGTGTTGAATTCAAAGAAGGCCTGGTTGCCGGCGACACGGCGGTATGAACCTTCTTCGCCGATGCTGAGCAGCGAATCGTAGGTAAGCGCCTCGATGGTGCCGGAGAGCAAGCTGGCGCCGACGCCGATGAGCACTTCGGCGAGCATGAAGTTCCAAAAGTTCGTCCCCGTGGCGTACGTGAGGTACGCGAGTGCGCCGAAGCAACACCCGAGCACGATGGTATTTTTTCTGCCCCATCGATCGGCCAAATATCCCGTGGGAATTTCCAGAATGAAAATGGTGAGCGCAAACCCCGATTGCAAAAGCATGATGTCGGTGAGGCTGAGTCCGTGCGACCGCCAGAAGAGCACGATGATGGGAATGACGAACAAGGCTTGCGTAAGCGCCTGAATGACGTAGAGCTTCCCGATGTTGCGGCTGACCGCGGGCTTCATGCCTGCCAGTCTACGCCGCTTGGTTCAGCCACGCTTGCACGAGTGCCGGGTGCTTCTCAGCGAACGCTTCGGAGAGGTAGCCGTTGCCGATACGGACCACCGTGACGTCTTCCAAAATGCCGGCCCGAACCACGGCTTCTATTTTTCCTTGCGTCGTGTGCTTCAGGCTTTCGTACACCGTTCCGTACGGCGTCGTGAGGGTGTGGTCGGACGATTTTCCATCGGCTTCGATTTTGCTGAGCGTGTATTCGCTGCCGTAGTCTTCGTCGATTCTGTAGACGCGTTTCATGAGAGTGCGAAAATACTAGAGCCAGGCGGCGGACACGGCCGTGACGTTGCCGAGCGCGAGCCTGAAGAGCGGAGTGGCGGGAGCGAGTGCCGTCTGCGCGCGTTGCATGAGCTTGATGAGCTTGTCGACTTCCTTTTCCTGATCCTGCTCATGACTCAAGGATTCGAGAGCCGCGGCAAGACCGAGCGACGTGAGATCGCGCGAGACGTCGTAGGCCGTGAGGCGCTGCGCTTCCTTGAAGGAAACGGCGACGGACTGCTTGGCTTGCTGCACGGCGAGCTGGCGCTTGAGGAGCACGGCATCGAGCGACGCAACCTGCGTGCGGGCGCCCTTGAGTGAGGAAGCGGGCTGCACGATGACGGCGAAGGCGAGAACGCTGGCCACGATGACGTTGCTCATGACGGCGAACAGACCTCCGATGATCACCCACTGGTAACGACGGAAGCGGAGCGCGTTGTACTTTTCCACGACGCCGAAACGCAGTTTCATTTCACTGCGGATGTCGAGTGCCGGCACGAATACGAGCGAGTCGAGCTTTCCGGCAACCTCGCCGGCGGGCTGCCAGCGCGTGAGGAGCAAGTCTTTGGCGACTGCGATCTGGTTCGTCACCTCCTCCTTGTGCAAACGCGTGATCTCGCTGATTTTTTCCGTGGAGAGACCCACGAGCATCGACAGGATGAGGAGCCTCTGCGCCTCACGCGGGAGGGACCACAGCGCGTCGTGCATGGTGGCCATGGCCTTCTTATCGGCATCCGTGAGGAACGCCAGGTTCGGCAGGTACACGGTGTCGATGTCGGCGGCGGCGATGTCTTTGTTCTTGAGCGCATTGTCCGCGGCATCGAGAAGGATGCCGAGACTCAGCGTGCCGAACCACCAAAGCGACATGGCGCGGCTGAGGACATCCAAATAAATTTCGCTCTGGATGGTCTTGGCCAATTCGGCCGAACCCGTACGGTGGTACAGGTAGCCGTAGAACACTTCTTTCGTGGCGTCCAAGAATTCAAGGTAGTCTTTTGCTCCTTTCTTTACGACGGCGAGATCGAGCGCTTTACGCTCTTGCGGAATGGCAGCCGGGGGAACGGCCGCTTCGGTGCCGATGAATGTATTGTTGAACTCGCTCATGATCCGATGCCGAAGAAGTCTTGGAGTTTGCTGACGATGCGGTTGAACATGCTGCGGTTTCTGACGGCGTTCTGGAGATCGGTGAACGTGTCGTTGGTGCAACGCAGCGCGTCGGTCATGGTGTCGTCGCACGGGGTCTCGGTGGAAGCACCGTCACCGACGTTCTGCACGGCGCGCTTGAGTTCCGCGTACTGATCGACGATGTCCGTGCGTCCTTCTTTGCGGAGCGTTTCCAGCATGGACTGCACCCGCTCGTCGGTGGTGATGAGCGTGAGGAGCGTGTCACGCTGATCGTCGAGGCCTCCGCGCTCGAAGGCGATGCGCGTATCGGCCGGAGCGACCTGCGAGAGTCCGTCCACGAAACCGACCATGTCAGTGGTGGTCTCGATGCCCGTATCGCGGCCCACCTGTTCGGCGAGCGTCTGCACGGATGCCGCGGTGTGCGCGGCCTGCAGATCGATGGTGGCAAGGTCGGCGTCGGAGATGATCTTGCGGCGCTCGAGCGTGCCGACGAAACGGTTGATGGCGGCCACGACGCGAGCGGTGTCCTGCTTGCTCACTTCCTGGGTGAGGGATTCGATGACGGAGAGGAGAGGCTCGGTGTCCTCGGGAGAAAGTCCGTACTCCTGTTCCAAGATGGGAAGCGCCGTCTTCAGAGCGGCCGCCTCGGCGCGAATGGTCTCGAGCGAAGCGGGCACGTCGTTCGTGGCATATTTTTCAGCGGCCTCTTTCATCGTCTTGAGCGTGGCGAAGACTTCGATGGGACGGTTCTTGTCGGTGAGATTCGTGGAGTAGTTCACGGGAATGTCTTTCTCGAATGCGATGCCCTGGCGCTTGAGCTTCGTGACGTCGAGCGTCACCTGGTTGCTCAGTTCGCCGCGGCGAACCACCGAGACGGCGCGCTCCAGTTCGTCGATGGCGATGGGAACTTCCACGTCGACGAGACGCGACTTCTCCAGATCTTTTTCATCCACGACTTCCGAGCTGATGGGAGTGGCGATGAATTCTTTGAGGAGATCCGTGTAACGGCCGCGTTCCGCGATCTTGGCTTCTTGGAGCTTGGCGAAGAGCTTCTCGGCCCACACACGCTCTTCTTTGGTGAGACGGCGTCCGTTGGCGAGCTTCTTCACGATGGCCTCGAGCTGCAGAGCCTCTTCACGATCGAGTTGCTCCGTGTAAACGGCGGCGTCTTGGTTCTTCGGGTTGAGGAACTGCACGGCGGCGATGGCCTGCTGCATGATGGCGGGAGCGATCTCCGGAGGGGGCTCGCTCGGCGCCTCTTCTTGCGTGGTGGCGGCGCTGGAACTGGATTCCTGCGTGGGTGCTTCGTGGAGCTGAGACTCGGATTTGCAGCTGCCCGAACATCCGTCACCGGACACGCCGTTGCCGTCGTCGCACTGTTCACCGCGACTCGATTGCACGATGCGATCGCCGCAGAATTCGATTTGGCAGTACTTGTTGCATCCGTCACCGGAGTCATCGTTGCCGTCGTCGCACTGTTCGTTGACGTCGGTCGTGCCGTTGCCGCATTTCTCGATGGTACAACTGCTGCTGCATCCGTCGCCGTTCTGCAGGTTGCCGTCGTCGCACTGTTCGCCCACGTCCACGTCGTTGTCACCACACACCGAATCGGCGGCGTTGCTGACGCGCGGCGATTGCATGGCGCCCGCCACCATCACGAGTGCCAAGAAGGCCACGATCACGGGAAAGCCGGTTTTTTTGCTGTAGGTAGGTATGTGTGTGAGGAAAATCACGTTATTGTACCACATTTTGTCGCTTCGGAGTTGTCGTTTAATATGACAAGATATACTAATTGTTGTCTTAATATATTTTAATGTTTTTCAGAAGAATTCCGCACCGATATCCACGAGATGCTCCGTGACGGTTCCTCGCGACACGCAGAGCAAATCGATGCGTGCCGGTCCGTCGTAACCGTGATGCGTGACGTACCGAGCGACCGCCTCGCGAAGCGCGCGCCTCTTCCGGGCATCGAGTGCCGTGCGCGTGGGATACATGTCGCTGTTTTTCGTTCGCGCTTTCACCTCCACGAAGACGAGCATGTTTTCTTTTTTGTCTTCGGCGACGATGTCGATTTCGTACCGACCGAAGCGCACATTGCATGCTTTCACGACGTATCCCGCACGCGCGAGATACGTCACGGCAGTGTCTTCGCCGAGCTTGCCCGTGAGCGCCGTCGTCATGCACCGATTCCACCATATTCACGGTTTTGTGTCTTGTACTTGCGCTTGCGCTTGGGTGTACGATAGTACACCATAGACATATTCCTCCTCCCAAACTTCCATGCTCACGCAGCTCACCTCCTTCACCACCGTCGGTGTCAGCGCACTTCCCATCGATGTGGAAATCGGCGTCATTCCCACCGCGGGCGAACCGAAATTTCAAATCGTCGGACTCGGCGACGCCGCGATTCAAGAGAGCAAGCAACGAGTGATCATGGCGCTCAAGGCATCGGGCTATAAAATCCCGATGGGCCGGATCACCAACGTGAATTTGGCGCCCGCACACATCCGCAAAGCGGGGTCCAGGTTCGATCTCCCCATCGCGCTCGGGATTCTGCAAAGCAGCGACGTCATCGAGATTCCGAAGAAGATTTTGGAAGCCACGGCACTCATCGGTGAGCTGGCATTCGACGGACAACTGCGTCACGCAACGGGCGTGCTGGCCTGTGCTCTTGCGTGCATGAAACACGGCATCAAAACACTCGTGGTACCCGCCATGAACGGGCCCGAGGCGGCGCTCGTGCCGGGGCTCACCGTCATCGCCGTGCAGAATTTGCGCGAGGTGGTGGCGTGCCTCACGGGGCAAATGGAGGCGCCCGTCATCGTGCCGCCCGATGCGGGCACGGGGCACCTTGCCGCCACCGTGGACTTCGCCGACGTACGAGGTCAGGCGCTGGCCAAACGCGCGCTGGAGATCGCGGCCGCGGGCGGACACAACGTGCTCCTCTCCGGTGCGCCGGGTTCGGGCAAGACGTTGCTCGCGGGTGCGCTGCGCGGCATTTTGCCGCCGCTGACGCGCGAGGAATCGCTGGAGATCACGGGCATTTATTCGGTGGCGAATTTACTGCCGTCGGACACGCCGCTCATTCAGGACAGGCCCATCCGCACGGTGCACCACACGGCGAGCGGAGTGGCCATCGTCGGCGGGGGACAGCACCCCATGCCCGGCGAAATTTCTCTGGCGCACCGCGGCGTCCTCTTTCTCGATGAACTCGCCGAGTTCCCGCCGCAGGTCCTGGAAGTCCTGCGTCAGCCGCTCGAGGACCGTCGCATCACCATCAACCGAGCGCAGGGCAGCGTCACGTTCCCGGCCGACTTCATCATGGTGGGCGCCATGAATCCGCCCAAGTATTCGTCGTCGTCCGCGGAGCGCATGAAGCGGCGCATTTCGGCTCCGCTGCTCGATCGCATCGACCTCACCATCGACGTGCAGCCGGTGGATATCGTCGATTTGCAGGGGAAAGCTCCCGTCGCGGCCGAGACGAGTGCGGCCATCCGCAGCCGTGTGATGGCGGCACGTGAGAGACAAATCAAACGGTTCAAGAAGAGGTCGATCTCCACCAACAAGGAGATGGGCGTGAAGGACTTGGAAATATTTTGTCCGCTCGATACCAAGAGCGAAACATTGTTGCGCCAGGCAGCCGAACGCATGAACTTTTCGGCACGGTCGTACCATCGCATCATCAAGGTGGCGCGGACCATCGCCGATCTCGCCGGAGCCGACAACATCGGCATGCAGCACGTGGCCGAAGCGCTGCAGTACAGGCAGCAAGTCGGTGTTTAGACGTGCGGAAGTACGTAAGTAATCGAAGTGCGAAAGTGAAATTCATACACCCAGTCATGATGAATACATTACGAACATTCTCCGGACCGTTGCACGAAAAATCTTATCGATATGCACTTCGAGTCACTCTTTTTTGTCGATCTGTCATTGAGCAAAAGAAGGAGTTTGTTCTGAGCAAACAACTTATGAAATCCGCGACCAGCGTCGGCGCCAATATCGAAGAAGCACAGCAACCACAGAGTCGTGCCGATTTCATTTCAAAATTGTCGATCGCGTTAAAAGAAGGGTACGAAAGTCGCTACTGGCTCCATTTAATGCGAGATGCGGGCTATGCAACGGAATCTGAATGCAGTCCTCTGGTCAGACATTCCGAAGAAATTATCAATATGCTCGTACGAAGCATCAGGACCGCAAAAATCCAATGCCTATGACTTTCGCACTTACGAACTTTCCACTTTCGCACTTTTGACATTTCACCTTTCACTTTACACTTCATCAGATGCACTACGCCGACAGACTTCAGCAACGGATCGACAGCACCTCCCCGGTCTGCGTGGGATTGGACCCGGTCCTTTCGAAGTTGCCCGATGGCATCAGCAAAGACGTCGCGGGCGCCAAGCAATTCTGCTTCGGCATCATCGATGCGGTGAAGGATACGGCGTCCTGCATCAAGCCGCAGATGGCGTACTTTGAGCTGCTCGGTTGGGAAGGCATGAAGCTTTTGTACGAAGTATCCGAGGAGGCCAAGAAACACGACCTCATCGTGATTTTGGACGGCAAAAGAAATGACATCGGCTCCACGTGCGAAGCGTATGCCGAAGCGTATCTCGGCAAAGGAAAACCGTTCGATGCGCTCACCGTGTCGCCGTACTTGGGTTCGGACGGCGTCGTGCCGTTCATCGAATGCGGCATGAAGAACAATCGCGGGGTCTACGTCCTTGTGAAGACAAGCAACGACAGTTCGGGTGAGATCCAAGATCTTCCCATCGGCGACGAATCGGTGCACGAACATTTGGCACAGCTCGTGGAAGGTTGGGCCGCGCAGAAACTCGGCATCGAGAGCAATCTGTCGTGCGTCGGTGCCGTGGTCGGTGCCACGTACCCCGAGGAAACCAAATACCTGCGCACGCTCATGCCGCACTGTCCGTTCCTCATTCCGGGCTACGGCGCACAGGGCGGCACCGCCGCGGACGCCGCACTGGGATTCCTCGCCGACGGCAGCGGAGCCGTGGTGAACGCTTCTCGCAGCATTCTGTACGCCTCGGCCAAAAAAGACTGGAAGGAGGCCGCTCAAAAGGCGGCAAAAGCCATGGCAGCCGACCTCAAGAAGGTTATTGCTAAAAAGTAGAAAAAGTGATATAATATCAATATTAGCTTTTTCTAATACACATATGCGCACACATTTTCAGGACCACAAGACGTGGGAGAAGTTCCTCGCGCTTTCGGCCATCTGGGCCCTCTCCGCAGGAGCATTTCTCATCGTGGTGTCGGCCAAGTTCTAAGGACTCACCCTGCAATTCAAAAACACGCCCGTGTTCACGAGCGTGTTTTTCGTATTATTGCAGGTACGTTCCCGTGACGACCGGCGACGCGCCCTCCACCCACTTGAACATGCCGGACTCGTCGGTCCACAGCACGCTGCCGAGTGATTCGGGCGAGCCCGCGGTGAGCAGGTCTGCGCGCAAACTTGCGGCGGTGCTCGGAGGCGTGGCGACATCGGCACGAAGATCCAGAACGAATGCACCGGAGGCCGGAATCGCTCCGATACCGCTCGGCTTGAGCGGCGAGCACGTCACGAGCGTCTGCGCTTCGTTCATGCTGCACGGCGCGGTGAGATTGCCGCGAACGAGCGACCAGTTTTTGGCGGTGATCGTGCCGGTCTTGCTGAGCGTAAAGACGAGATCGGTGAGCGAGAGCGAGCGACCTGCGACCACGGATCCGCTGAAGGCGAACGTGCTCACGAGGACGCCGCTGCCACGCTGAAGCGTGGCGGATGCGGGCGTGACGCGCGTGACGGACTTGATGCGACCGAACGACGTTTGATGTTTGGGGAACGGGCCCGTGAAAGCCTTGTTCACGGTCTCGTGCACGGTGTCCCCGCGCATCGTGACGTTGAACGTTCGGACCTGGAGCAGTTCATCGGCGAAACCTCCGCCGTTCACGTCGCGGACGACGGCGCGGAGAACGAAGCGAACGTCCTTGTCCTGGGCCAACGTGTAGGCGATGGAAGGATCGACCTGCGCCTCGAACGTCAGCTTGTAATCGGAGATGTCGGTGTTCACGCGGCGGAGGAGTTTCATGACGACGACGCCGTCACCGTCGACGATCTCGAGACGATCGATGGAGCGAACTTCCGTAAATACCTTCACTTCACCTCTGAGGACCTTGGCCGTTTCTCCGTTGCTGCGGATAATGCCGTCGGCGAGCGCGTCGGACGTTTGGCCGACGACGAGGAAGTGACTGACGGACGGGACGGTGAAGAGTGCGGCGGCGGATGATGATGACGAGGATGATGAAGAAATCGAAGACGACGAGGATGATGATGCGGACGAGCTCACGGAACTGGACGAACTGGATGACGACGAGACGTACTCACCGCTTTCCGCCATGCGGTACTCGGCGAGTTTTCCGTAGGAATCAGCCAAAAAAGCGCCGGCCAGGCGCGCGGCCTGAGCACGGGTAAGCAGCGTGTCGAAGCGAATGCGCGTGGGCAAGTCCGTGCCGCGTTCGGCTGCCGCATCGTAGTACGGAGCGGCCCAGTCGGCGGAATTTGACGAATGGATTTCGTAACCGAAAAGCAGCGTGAGCATCTTGAGCGCCGCGTCGTACTGCACGGGAGTGTCGGGCGCGAACTTCCACTGATCGCGGGGGAGCTTGGGATCGGCATTGCCGCTCACGATGCCGGCTTCTTTGGCGGCGCAGACGTACGGACTGAACCAGTCCTCGGCATGGACGTCGGGGAAACAGTCGGCGGCGACAAGTTCCGGCCTGCGACTCTGCGGTGCACTCAGCATCGCGATCTTGAGGAACTCGGCGCGGTTCACCTGGCGCGTGGGGCCGAAACTTCCGTTGGCGTACCCCTTCACGATGCCTTCGCGGCTCAGGAGATTGATTCCCACGGCTTCCGGGGAGGGTTCCCGAACATCGGGATAAAAATTGCCGGGTGCGATGTCGATGGCAAGGGCCACCGCGGGCACGGCGAGGGCAAGAGCGACGGAGAGAGGCAGTTTTTTCATAGGCGTCTATCGTAGAACATCTCTACGACGGATGGAGTGGGGATATATTGCTCTTTTTGTCGTTTTTTGGTACAATGGTGAGATTTCTTCTCGCACAACATGCCTTCTGACACGACGGTATCAACGGAGGACTATCTCGCTCCGCCACCCATCTTGGATGGCGATGAGCTGTACGACTTCCTCATGGAAGGCATCGAGCCGGAATTGATGAACAAGAATTTGCCGAAGATCGGCGCGCTCACGAAGAACGAAACCGTGGAGCAACGCAAAGTCCGCGTGAAGCGTTACGCCGAAGCTTTCACCGAGTTCGACGCGCGTCTCACCGAGTACAAGCGCGAGTGGGACGAAATGTTCGCCGGCTACAAGCGCGACTCGGCGAAGATGGCCGAGGAACTGGTGAGCTCCGCGGAAGCCGACGAGATGAAAAAGATTGAAAAACAAATGTCTCAATCGTAATTCTCGATGGAATTCCTTCGCTCCATCCACAGGCAATTCCCGCACCTCGGCCTCGCCGAGGCACGCCTGATTCATGAAGGCGAGCGACCCGATTCCGACGTACGCAGTGAAGCCGGGAAGCGCAGGGCACCGGACGCCCCCGATGTGCCGGACGCACCGGAGCCGAGCGCCGATACTCCTGAACGAGCGGAAGCCGATGTGCGCAAGGAGGCCAAGGATCGCAATGCACGGACCGAAGGAACGAAAGAGGAGCAGATGGAAGCGGTGAAGCGCGATCTTGGAAACAGAATCGCACGCCTGCGCGGCATGCCGAACAGCGATGAGTTGGTGAAGCAGGAACTTCAGTCATTCAATAGGAACGTGGCGCACAAGCACGGATTCCACGCGAGCATCACGAACGGGCGGCTCGACTTCGGCGAATACAGGCCTGAGCAGAAGAAAGCTCCCAGCGAACTCGACAAAAAAATCAGCCAGACGGAACGCAGGCTCGCTCGTGTGGAGTGGGAAATTCACTACCTCTTGGGCCGAGGCAAGAACAGAGGACGCGGATTCAGCCGTACCGGCGCGGAATACAGAGCGTACAAAGGTGCATCCATGTCACGTTACAATCGCACCCCGGAAGTCACCGGCATGTTGGCCGGGCTTTCGGCACAGGAGCTCCAGGCGTATGGACCGAAACTCGGTGAACTCGCGAAAGAACGCGTGAAACTCAATGAAGAACTGGCACACCTGTTGGGCCTCAAGAAAGCGGGCCTGCCGCTCGATGAAAGCACGGACACCACGACGACCACGAGCTCCGACGGACAATCGATCGATTTCCAGGCATCCGAAGGACCGACGACGAAATTCGACCTCGAGCAATCGCTCAAGAATATGGATCCCGCGACGGCCGAAGCGGTGAGGAAATTACCGACCGCGATGCAAGAAGCTGCGGCGAGGACGCTGGAAGGAATGAGTGAGGCCGAGCTCAACGAAGCACGGACGCTGCTTGCAGGGATTGCAGCGATGGACTCCGACACTCTGCGCTCGTTCCTGATGGGACCGTTCTTCACGAAGGAAGGCAAAATCAATATTCCCGACAAGTCACCGGATGAAGAGGGTATGACCGCAGTGTCGGGTGAAGCCAAAGCAATGGAGTTCATCCGTGGACTTTCTCCGGCTGCGAAAGCGGTGCTTGAAAAAATCATGGGCACGATTCTGGGCGTGAGAAACAGCGTCACCGTCACCACGAAAGAAGCGAGTGACGTTGCCGACAAGGCCACGATTGCCCGGCTCGTGAAGCTCCGCCGCGAAGCCAAGACCGAAACCGACATCGATGTGGCCGAAGGCCTTCTCATGATGCAGGGCGTGGACTTGGACAAGAGCGATATCGACGGCGGCAAGATCGTCATGGCCGACAAGGACGTGCGCCCGTTCCTCTACTTGTTTGGATTCATTCGCTTCATCAAGGGCGTCATCGACAAAGCGTTCGGCAAGAAGGGGGCCAAGGGCGACAAGGACGGTGAGATCAAAGCGCCTGAAGGCAAAGACGGAGGACCGCCGAAAAAACCGGGGGACATGACTCCGGAGGAAAAGAACGATGAAAAAAATACGCTGACGTCGACGCTCGAAAAGGCGAAGGCGAAGGAAAAGACACTGGCCGACGAAATCGCGGCACTCGAGAAAGATTTGGCCAACCCCGACACGAAGCCCGAAGCCAAGCCGAAAATCGAGGAACAAATCGCTCAGAAGAAAAGGGATTTGGAAGCATTGAGGAAAGTCCGCGAGGCCGTGGAAGCACGCCTCCGGGAATTGGAAGGCGGCGGAGCCGGCCCCGAAACGAGAGATTCGGCCACGAGCGAGATCGACGGCATCAAGAACCGCAAATCAAAAGGCGAAAGCTTGCTCAAGTCGGGATTCGGCGCCTCTGAATCTCCGGACAAAAGCACGCTCAGCGTGTCCAATAAAGGAAAGATCGTCCAATTCCGCTTCGGCGAAGGTGCGTGGGAATACTCGACGGACGGCGCAACGTGGAAGGGAACGGACAAACCCATCGCCGAGAGCGATGTGGGCGGCAAGGACCAACAGACATACTTCGAAGGTCTGCGCGCCAAAATGGACGGCATCAACCATGACGACGCGGACAAGTTGAAAGAGGCCGAGACCGTCGAAAAGTCTCAGAACGCCGGTGGCGATCACCTCACCAAGATCCGCGGTGCGCAGCAGGACCCCACGACGAAAATCTTCACGATGAGTGATCCTCGCGATGCGAGCGTCGCTCTGCAGTTCAAGTTCGAACAAGGAAAATGGCAATACAACATCGGTGGCAGCTGGGAACCCACGACGACGGAACTCAAAAAGGACAGCGTGCCGAACGACCAAGTGCGCGCACGATTCGAGAACACGATCAAGGAAATGCAGAAATTCAACGAAGGCGACTCAACCGTGATCGCGGCCGCCGAAAAGATCAACGTAACGGTCGATAGGCAGCGCACGGTGTTGAAAGAAAAACATGGCGCCGTGGAGAAAGGCGCATGGAACTACGAAATGAAGGTCGGGGGTAAAACGATGAACGTCATTTGGTACGCAGGCGAAGAATCGTGGCAGTACAACATCGACGGCGGTACGGACCGCACATTGGCCGTGGAAGTGAACGATGCCGACGTCGGAGGCAATGCCGATGCGAAAAAGGCGTTCAACAATGCTCTTTCGGACGTCCGCGGACTCCAATCGGGAGACACGACCGTTGAAAAAAACGCCGACGCCTTGTCCTCACGAAAAGAGAGTGGCCGCAACCTTCTTCTGGAAGATCACGGCGGCAGAGTCGACGGCAAGGACATCGTTATTGGAGGCGGAGCGGAAACGATGCGCTGGAAAGTGGAATCGGGGACGTGGAAATACTCCACCGACGGATCGGCGACCTGGAATGCGGCAAGCAAGCCGCTGGACCCGGCGTTCGCCGCAGGTCATCAGGAAAAATTCGAAGCGGCGAGAAAAGACATGGCCCTCGTGAACGGCGACGTGGGCGATGCCATCGATCGCGGCAAGAACGCGCCGATCAAGCGAAAGGAATCGGAAGACTTCTTGTGGTCGAGGGAAGGAAAATTGAAGCCCGGAACGAACGTCTACTCGTTCGAAAAAGCAGGCGTGGAATATCTGCAAGCCTCATACCGCCAAGGAAAACTGCAGTACTCGGTGGACAACGGCACGACGTGGAAAGACACGAGCGTCCCCGTGACCGAAGCGGATTTCGGAGGTGATAAGGACAAATTCGAAAGCGCCAAGAAAATCCTGTCCCAAATGGGAGAAGTGAACGGTGGAAACGAAGCGCTTCGAAACAGTGCTAAGAATCTCGATAAGCAAAAGGATACGCTTGTCTTGAAATACGGAGCGAAGAAAGTTCCCGGCATGTACCAATTCGATATGAAGATGGGGGGCAAGAATTTTGAGATTCGTTTGCATGCGAGCCCCGATGGCGCAACCGTAAGTTACAAATGGGACGGCGGTCCTCTCAAGGACGCACGCGAACCCATCACCGACGAGCAGGCGGGCAACGACAAAGCACTGGGCGCAAAGCTCAACGGAATCCTGAAGGAATTGCAGGCCGTGAAGTAACGTGGCTTGCCATGAGGAGGACCGCTGTGCGGGCCGACGAATGGTGCCGGGGAGAGGACTTGAACCTCCATGGGATTGCTCCCGTCAGCTCCTAAGGCTGATGCGTCTGCCATTTCGCCACCCCGGCATGACCATCGGCAGTATACTCATATGATCGCAAATTCAGGGAATCGCGAAGCACGGCTTTGCCGGGCTGAAGCGCTCCGCTGAAGGGAAAGGATGGTCTACGGAAGGAAAACCGCAGGTTTGCCTTCCGTACTAATTTCGCCACCCCGGCTTATCGTGATAGTAACCTTTTAGCGAACCGGAGCGCGAGCCGAGGTACGACGTTTGTTGGCCGTTCCGGCAAGAGCTCCACGCAAGAACGCACGTAGAGACTGCTGCGCTTCGTCGATGCCGAGTGCGTCGTGGTCGATGACGTGAGCGGGGGAGAGCGGAACTTCGTACGGTTTATCCGGTGCGCTCAAGCCCGAGCGCTTCACGTGGATCCACAGGGGCGCGCAGATCTTGTCGATTTCGGTGCGGACCGAGGTGAATGGTGCGATGACCGCCACGACGACCAAAAATCCGCGTGTCTGAAAATGTTTGGCAAGCCTGGCGACACGGAGATTGTGTTTACGGCGATCGTCGGGAGTAAGCGTGGCGTCGGTGGAAATGCTGGCGCGCATGTCGTCCCCGTCGAGCACGATGACGCGGCGGGCGTGGGCTTCCGTGAGCGATACTTCTTCATTCACGTACGACTCCAAGCCCGTGGCGAGCGTCGTTTTCCCGGCACCCGTATTGCCCGTGAGCCACAGGATGGGAAACGTGCGCGTGCTCATGCTTTTTTTGCGGCGTACAATTTTTTGCGGATGTCCGTGGCTGAAATCGCCTCGGTGGCGGCGTCGAGTTGGATCAATTGGTAACCGACGTCACGGCCGATGTAGACGGTGAGGTCGGCGCCTTCGTCTTTCACGGTCTGAATGTCGATGCGCGACGCATCCGGAAATTGCGTGCGGATGAGCGCCTTGCGTTTCTCGACGTCGAAGGGATTTTTATCGGTGATGTCGGTATCGCGCAGCAAGATGAGGCAGCGATCGTTGTGTTCCAGAATGTGCTCGACGCATTTTTTGTGCCCGTCGTGGAAGGGCTGGAACCTGCCGATGAACACACCCGTCTTCATGGCGCCATCGTATCGCTGCGGGATACTTTGACAACTATTTCGCACTCGCGCCCCGTGGCTGTAGGCTTTCCGCATGTCCCCGGGAACCCAGGAACTCATCATCGAACCCACGGACAAGTGGTGGATCCCGCCCGTCGCCGAAGCGTGGAAAGCCCGAGGCCTTTTTTCGTTCTTCCTGTGGAAAGACGTGCGCGTTCGTTACAAACAAACGTTCATCGGATTTTTGTGGGTGATGCTTCAGCCGATGCTCGAAATGCTCGTGTTCACGGTGGTGTTCGGCCACTTCTTCGACAAGGTCATCGCCGGGGCGCCGTACGCGCTGTTCGCCTATGCGGGACTCCTGCCGTGGACGTACATGTGCGTCACGGTGCAGAGCGGAACGCAGACGCTCGTTGCGCACGCCGACATCGTGAAGCGCATTTATTTCCCGCGCTTTTTGCTGCCCATCGCCAACGCGTTGGCGAAGATGATCGATTTGGGAATTTCGCTCGTCTTGCTCTTGGCACTCCTCCTGCTCACCGGGACGCCGATCACCGAACGGATTTTGCTGCTGCCCCTCGTGTGCATTCTTTTAATCGTGGCATCGGCGGGCATCTCGCTGTGGCTCTCGGCGCTGCATGCGCTGTACCGCGACGTGGGGCTCATCGTGCCGTACTTCCTGCGCCTCAGTTTGTTCCTGACACCCGTGATGTACCCACTCAGCTCGCTCTCGCCCAGGCTCCAGACCGTCCTGTGGCTCAACCCGCTCACCTCGGCCGTGGAACTGTTCCGCACGGCGCTCCTGCCCGCACTGCCGCTGCCGTGGAACGGACTTTTCCTCGGCTCGCTTCTGTCGGTGCTCATTTTCATGAGCGGACTGCTGTTCTTCAGGCGCATGGAAGGTAGAGTGCTGGATATCATCTGATGAACGACTTGGTTCTGTCCGTCGACGGCCTCTCCAAAAAATACAGTCGCACCGGCAGCGTGGGCGACGCGCACTCCACGCTGAAGGGAATCATGGAGAACGTTTTTTTGCGTCGCTTCGGCATCGAACCCAAGGACCGGTCTCCGCGGAGCGATTTCTGGGCGCTCAAAGACGTCAGTTTCACGCTGCGGCGCGGCGAGGTGCTCGGCATCATCGGACGCAACGGGGCCGGCAAGAGCACGCTGCTCAAGATCATTTCCAGGCTCACCGCGCCCACGAACGGATCGGTGCGGCTCATGGGCTCCATCGGCTCCTATTTGGGCATGGGTGTGGGCATGCACCAGGAACTCACGGGTCGCGAGAACATCACGCTCAGCGGCTCGCTGCTCGGTATGCGCGCCAAGGAAATCGCGGAGAATGCCGACGAAATCATCGACTTTTCCGAGATCCGCGAGGCCATCGATATGCCCGTGAAATTTTATTCGTCGGGGATGCGGGCCAGACTCGCGTTCTCCATCGCCGCACACTTGGACTGCAAGGACATTCTCGTCATCGACGAAGCGTTGGCCGCGGGCGACATCGCGTTCTGCACCAAGTGTCTCGCCAAAATTTCGGCGCTCGTGAGCCAAGGCCAAACCGCGCTCTTCGTGAGCCACAGCATGGGGCACATCCGCAGGCTCAGCACGCACTGCCTGTACCTGCAGGAGGGGAGCGTGGCCGCGTACGGCGACACGAACGATGTGGTGAGCCGGTACGTGCGCGACATGGAGACGCTCCAAACGCCGCAAGCCGCGACCGCTGCTGTATAGTCGCAGCCGTGATGTCACGCACCGCAGTTCGCCGATGGTTGCCTTACGTCTTGCTGCTCTTCGTGGCGATCGGACTTCATGTGTGGACGATATCGGTGTGGCGCGCGAATTTCGACGGCGATGAAGGCATCACGTCACTCATGGCGAAGCACATGTTGGAGGGTACGAATTTTCCGATTTACTTCTACGGCGTGCATTACGGCGGCAGCTTGCCGTCCATTCTTGCCGTGCCGCTTTTGGCGATCTTCGGCGTCAACGTCGTCGCCATTCGTCTTTCGGTGCTCTTCGGCATGCTCGCCTTCTACCTCATGCACATCGCCTTCTCCGAACGTGCATTCGGCAGAAACGTGACGCTGTTCAGTTTGCTCTACCTCATGCTCCCGGGATTTTCCTTCTACTCGTTCATCTCGCGGTTCAGTTGCCGATGGCACGTCTATCTGGGGCTGTGGATGGGCGTGCTGCTGCTCTATCAACGTTTCCCAAAGAGTCCGCGTACGCAGTGGTGGACGGTGCTGCTCATGGGATTTCTGATCGGCCTCGGCCTGTGGACGCAACCTCTTTCACTGATGTACCCCGCTGCACTGGGCATGCTCCTGCTGCTCCGCTCGGAAGAATGGGCGACGTTGCGCCATGCTCTCTCGCTGCGGATCCGTGCGGACATCGTGTGCGCCGCCCTCTTCGGAACGTTCATCATCGTGTCTCCGCTGCTGGTTTGGACGGGCAAAATCTCCACGGTCGCCATGATCGTCGCGTTGTATGCCGCGCTCTGCTTTGCGGCAAGCCGACGCAAGACCACGTTGCTCTTGGGCGTGCTCGCCATCGTCCTCGGTGTCGCGCTCGGCACGTCCCCCATGCTCGCGGGATGGTGGATATGGGACATGGTTCCGAACCAGGCGTTCTATCCCCAGATGCCGAACTGGTACATCGTGCAAGAAATGCTGCGACACGTTCCCGAAGCGTTTTTGGGAATGCGTCCATGGTCGATGCTCATGGCGCAAGCAACGATTGGCAGGTGGATATTGATGGGCACGGTCGCGTGCATCGGACTCGTGAGCGTCGTCTATTTTTGCATCCGTCACCGTGCGTCCATCGGACGCGCGCTGCGGATGGAGCGACTGGAAGAGACGGACGTTGCCCCTCTTCTCTTCCTGATGCTCTTCGCGATGTCATGGCTCGCGATCTTGGCTTTGCCCTCGTTTGGCGAAGGAGTGGTGCGGTATCTCGCGCCGGCATGGCAAGGATTCGCGCTCATGACGGGCACCCTCTTTGCGGCGCTCCATGCAAAATGGCGAACGCTCGGCATCGCGATTTTGGCAGTGTGGGTTCTTCACTTCGGATATTTCAATCTGACATTCACCCAGACCGCGTGGGGGTTCGAGCGTTTTCCCGCGGACGAAGATGAGAAGCTCGCCGACTATTTGGAGGCGAACGGCGTCACGGAAGGGTACGCCGAATTTTGGTACGCCTTCGTCTTGGACTTCATCACGCAGGAGCGCATCCGCCTCACGCCGTACAGCGGCAACGCTTACTACAAGCCCTACAACGACGCACTCGACGCCGCGACGACGCATGCGTACGTACTCGGGCCGGCATTCGTGACGCTCCCCAAAAACATCACGACGACAGCGGCGCTAGCCGATGAAATCGCGCTGCACTTTTCGTGGTCGGTCATCCTGCCAAGACTGAGAAAACAGACCGTCGTCTCGCGGGAGCAAGTGGGCCAATGGGACGTGTGGATCGTGAAAGACTGAGATATGCTCCCGCCAAGTGATGACCTCCGACTCTCGCTCCCTCACGGCCGTCCAGTATTGCAGCAGCCTGGGCCGTGCATGCGGCATCGCCACGTACACGGAGATGCTTGCTCGAGCGCAGGGAATGAACGCGGTTCGTTCCCTAGGGGAACTCTCGGAGCACGGACTGCGCCCCACGCACCTGCACGTACAGCATGAATTTGGCATCATGAATTTGGCCGAGCTGCGCGCAATCCGCACCTACTGCGACGAGCATGACATCCGCATGTGCGTCACGTTGCACTCGGTCGTGGAACTTCCGACCTTCCGCAGTTACGCACGCGCATTCATGGCACGGAAGATGCAGCCGAAATCATGGGAGAAAACCGTGCGCGAGAACACGCGAGTCAGTCCGCAGATCTGGACCAAAGACGTGCCCGACTACGACCTGGGTTCTTTTTTCCGCTTTCGCGGGACGCAGGAATTTTTGGCAAACAGGGCGGACCTGCTCATCGTCCACTCCCATGCCGCGAAAGAGGCTCTCTTGGCCATGGGAGCGAGGAACGTCGCCGTCGTACCCCACGGCGCCCGGCTCTCGGATACGGCGCGCGTGCTGCATTCGGAGCGCGACGGAATGTTGCACGTGGGATGCTTCGGATTCCTGAAGGCGCACAAGTGCGTACTGGAACTCATCGACGCCTGCGAAAAAATTCCGAACGTGAAGCTCCACATCTTTGCGAGCACGGCGCACATCGACAAACAACGTGACTACGCGAGGCGAGTCATCGAACGTGCGGAGCGATGCGATTGGATCGAGCTCGACACGTCGCACCTGCCTCTGGAAACCGTCATTCGCGAGCTCTCCAAGTGCGACGTGAACGTGTGGTACTGCGCACCGCCCGGTGCCATCAGTACGAGCGGTTCGGTGCGGCAGGTGCTCGCCGCAGGAAGGCCCGTCATTGCGGCGGACCACGCGATGGTGAGCGATATCCGTCACCTGGTCCGCACGGTTCCGTTCGGCGACATCGACGCACTGTCGGCCGCCATCGCCGAGCGCGGCACGCCGAGAACGGACGCACGCCCGTACTTGGAACGAACGACCTGGGACCTCGTCCGGGCACCGTACGAGATGGCTTCCGCCGCAGTCGCATGATGATGCCCACGAAACGCACCGTGCTTCTGTATGCATTCCTGATTCTTGTGGCGATGCTGCCGCAGCTGTGGATCGGCGCCTATTCGCTGCTCAACTTCGAGAGCGACCAAGCCATTTTCGGACTCATGACCAAACACATCGCTGTCGGAAAAGTGTGGCCCGTATACATCTACGGCGAACACTACAGCGGGTCGCTCATCACCATTCTCTCGGCTCCGTTGCTGCGACTGTTCGGAACGAGCAGCGTCATGGCGCTGCGTGCGACATCGCTCCTGCTCTTCGTACCGATCTTCGGACTGTTCGCATGGATCGTCGAAAAACATTGGGGGCGCCGCATGGCGGTCATCACACTCCTGCTGACGGCCGCTCCGGGGTGGCTGCTCATGAATTTCACCGTGCAACCGAGCGCAAATTTCGCCATCCGCGCACTATGCACGTACGGTGTTTTTGCACTGTGGATGCTGCGGCCGACATCGCAAGACCGGAAACTTCTGCAGGCGCTCGCCGGAGGGCTCGTGCTCGGAATCGGCATCTGGACTCACCCCTCATTTCTGCTTTCCGTGGCCGTCATGGCCGGCTTGTGGCTGCTCGGGAGCGCGGATTGGAAACACGCGATGCAAACGCGAGGATTCCCGATCGTTCTCAAGACGCTTCTTTTGGTGACGCTCCTCGGATTCGCGATCAGCCTGTTTCCCGGTCAATTCCCGGTATGGCATCTGCAAGCCAAGACGACGTCTCGCATCGCGGCGCTCGCGCTCTGCGTTCTGCTCTTCCTTCTGAGCCCGAGAAAGAAAGCTCTGCTCATCCACACCTCCGTATTCGGCCTCGGAACCGTTCTCGGAAATGCGCCGCAGCTCGTGGCGAAAATGTTCTTCGGGCTCTCCGTGAACCAGCGCCTCACGTTCCTCTGGCCCACGTGGCCCTCGGTGCGCGGGCTGCTTGCCACCGTGTTCCCGCTGCAATTCGGCGTCATTCCCGTCCCGCTGACGCAGGCGTTTTCCCTGCTCCCGATGACGCTCCAAATCTGTTGGGTGCTCATGATGGGCTGCGTCGTCTGGAGTCTTGGATTCTTTCTCTGGAAGCACCGAGGAACGTGCATGAGGCTTGTGTTGTTTCGTCCGCTGCACACCGACGACCGGGTGCCCGCCTTCTGCATCCTGACGTTTTGGATGTTCGCCATCGCACTCCTTGGAACGCTGAACAGCGAACAGTCCTACGGACAAGTGCGGCAACTCATCATCTCGTGGCTTCCGGCCATGGTGATGCTTGCGTATGCGTTCCACGCGTTCATCAAACAGAAGAAGTGGATCGGCATCGGTCTCCTCTGTCTCTACGTCGGATTCGTCTCGTACCAAAACATTCACAATGCGTACCTCGTGTGGGGCCGCGGTGCGGACTTCAACGACGTCCAACTCGCCGGCCTCGAGCGGTATCTCAAGAACGAACGGGTGGAAGCGGTGTACGGCAATTTTTGGAACTCGTTCGCATTCGATTTCTTGCTCGATGAACGCATCATCTTCGCACCCTACGACAGCAAGGATGCATACCCCGAGTACAGCAAGACCGCTCTGTGTTCGCATCGGTACGCCATCATCGTCCACCCTCACTTGCACATGCGTGATCCCGCGCCGACCGATGTCAAAGGACTCCTTGCACGTGCCAAAACCATCGATCTGAGCATCGCCGCCTACCCGCACGTCATCGCCAAATGGGAACGCTCGCGTCTCATCAGCATCACGCGCATCGAGCGCTGGACGCTGTGGATCCTGGAAGATCCGCGACCGGAAACGTCGGAGCAAACCGTGAAAAAAACTGGTACAGTGCTTCCCTGTGCCACTTTTTGATACATCGGCGTGCTGACTTCGCTCTTCAAGCGCTGGCGAGTGCCGAGGGATTTTCCATACTACGAAGGGTGGTTCGGCCCGACGAAGACGACCGCACATGACCACGGCAGACAGCTGCTCCAAATGTACGGCACGATTCCCGAAACGGGCGACGCGGAGGCGCTTCTCCACGAACACCCTGAGTTTTCGGAGAACATGCTCCGCGCGTACAAACACGTCTACGACAACGGCAACCCCGACGCCGCAACACCCGCCAAAAAAATCATCTTCCTTCACTTGCAGCGCACCGCCGGTTCCACGCTGACGCATGTGATGCGCCGCAATCTCCGGAGCATCGGATTTCGGCGCGATTTCGTCGGTATGCCGAATGAAAGCCCGATGTTCGTCCTGAGCAGGTTCCGCGAACTGCCTCGCTTGGAACAAGAGGCGGAACGCGACAAATGGGACAAGTACGACGCGCTCGCGGACCACTCGATGTACGGCATCCACGAGCTGCTGCGGTCGCCGCACGCGTACATCACGATGCTCCGACACCCCGTGGATCGTTTTCTGTCGTACTACCGCTACGTACGACGCGAGAACCCGGACGCTTCGCCGCGCGAAGCGGAGGAAGCCGCCGTGGCGCGGACGCTCAACATCACGCAGTTTTTGCACCACCCGTTCTTCCGCCTGAAGCTGACGCTGGAGCAGTCCTACGTGCAGATGATCGCCGGGTACGCGCATCCGGGCGGCTACGTGTTCCATTCGCGACTGCATCGGCTGCTGGCCCGCGCGGTACGGAATCTCCGCACGTTCGATGCCGTGCTGCTCCAGGAGCACTTCGACAAATCCATGGAACTTCTGTGCCGCATGTACGATTGGAAAGACGAACTCCTGACGTCCGAAGGCATCGTGCCGCGACAGGGAAGCGTCATCGGCGATGTGACGGGCAGCATGCATGCGAAGTCCCAACTGACCCACGCCGAGTACGAGACCGTGGCGGAGTATCTGAAGGCCGATATGACGCTGTACGAGCAGGGCAAGCGTCTCTTTGAAGCTCAGTATAAAAAGCACTGCGGCAGCCGACCGTATTGGTCCCTGAGCTTGCCTTCCCGCGGCGGCGGAACCCCCGACGAATCGAGCGACACGGAGGAATTCCCGACGTCCATCGGACCCGTGACGATCGGCTTGCCCTGGGCGAAGCTGGCACGTGAGCGAGGCGTGCACCCTCTTGCGATCGACGATGCGGCGCGGCATGCCTACTACACGCTGAACCTGCGGCGCGATGCGTTCTTGGATGCCGCATGCGAGCACCTCGGAAACGAACACCGTGACCTCATGCGCCTGTGGCTCCTCACACTCCACGCCGAGCACGTGTGCGGCAACGTCATCGAACAAGACGCGTACGGACTTCGGGCACTCAAGGCACGCGGCTTTGCGCCGAAGACGATCGTGGACATCGGCGCGCACATCGGAGCGTTCTCGCTCTTTGCCCGCCATCTGTGGCCCGATGCAACGATCATCGCGGCGGAACCGTGCGCACCCGATCACAACGATTCCGGCGACATCTCCATTCTCCGACGAAACGTCACGGACGCCGACATTCGCAATGTGGCGGTCTTCGGCATGACGGACGGCGAGATGCGGTGGAGCGGCCGCGCGGAGCTGCTCAGGGACACCGTCCCGCACTCCATGGAACTCGGGTTCCGCGGATATCCGTTGACGCAATGTGATGGCGAAGCCTGCGGACTCCGCGGCCTCTCCATCTCCGAATTTCTGAAAGGAAACGAACGCATCGATCTTCTGAAGCTCAGCTGCGACGGAGCCGAGACGAACATTCTGCGCGAACTCTCCATGACGGGAGCACTCACGCATATCCGCGAAATCCGCGGCGAGTGGCACGGCGACATGGGAAAATCCATTCCCGCGCTTCTCGCATCGACACACGATGTCGAAACCGTGTCGATTGCCCCCGCTCATGCCCGCGGCACGTTCCGCGCATCACTCAAAGAAAACGCCCGACAGACGGCACGCGCGTTTGAGCCACCGCATCTGCCGAGGTTCGACACTCCCGCGCGCACCGAATCCGAGCGCTCGTCGCCCGTGCCGATGACCCGCTACGAGACAAGCATGGGCCCGCTGTTCATACCCGGCGACTGGATGGAGGCCGCGCGTTCGCACGGCATCGAACCCGAAACGTTGAATGCAACCGCACGCCGCCTCTACTACAAAGAAGGACTGCGCGAGACCCGGCTGGGTGAACGCCTTGGCAACATCTTCGGCATGCCGACGACCATCGGAGCCCTGTGGATGCACATGGTGCATGCACGGCACATTTGCATGCAGGTCATCGATAAAGATTGCTACCGCTTGCGACGTCTCAAGGAGATTCCCGCGACGATCGTGGACATCGGCGGACACATCGGCACGTTTTCGTTGCATGCGCACGCACTCTGGCCCGAGGCGCGCATCGTGGCGGCGGAACCCGTGTACCACGCATTGCTTGGCGCCAATGCGGAGAGGGCGAAGAATATTGAGATCGTACCGCGCGCGGTCATCGGATTCCTACACGATGCTCGGAACGCCGAACTCCTCACGGAGCTGCAACGGGATTCCTTCTCGCACGAGGTGGAGCGTGCTCTGCGCGGAGATGCGGCAGGCGCGGAATTCGCTCTCAGCATGCCCGCCATGGACGTTTCTGCGCTGGTCGCGGAAAAAAAATTGTCTCACATCGATCTTCTCAAGTTGGACTGTGAAGGCGCGGAAATCAACATTCTCCGCGAGCTGCGGGGGCTCGGAATGCTCGCGGACATCGGAACCGTCGTCGGCGAGTGGCACGGAAAACATGCCCGGAGCGTCGTGCAAGAAACGTTGGGCCCAAGCCACGTCGTTGAGACGGCGCCCACGGGCGACGACCTCGGATTATTCTTCGCTTCCCGTATCAGGTGACCCCTGTGCCTATGATAGGCTGACTTCACATGAAATCCCCCGCATTCCTCTCCGGCGCCCTCAGGAAACTTCGTGGCCGCACGAAACCCAAGTACGTCCGCGTGCGTTCGGACAGCGATCCTTCGGGAGTGCTCGAGATCGAACCTTGGGACACTCGTATCGGGCCCATCGCGCTCAGCGCACGCTGGGCGTACCAGGCCGAACTCTTCGACGCCGACCCCGTGGCGATGGACGACTTCGCACGTGATGCGTACTACGTCAAAGGATTGCGCATGGAAGAATTGTTCACGGCCGTCATGGAACGATTCGGCGTCGAGAGGGAAGTCCCGCGCTTGTGGATGGAAACGCTCCATGCCAAACACATTTGCACCGAGGTCATCGACCGCGATTGCTATGGCGTCGATGCGCTCCGCGCCATCGGCTTCGCACCGAAGGTGATCGTGGACGTCGGTGCGCACGTGGGGACATTTTCCCTGATGGCCAACCGCGCCTGGCCCGATGCCAAGCTCGTCGCCGTGGAACCGCGGTCGGATTTCTCCAGCGACCCCAACAACGTGCATCACCTGCACCACAACCTGCGGGGGCTCGCGAACATCACCATCGTAAACAATGCGCTCATCGGCTTTTACGGAACGGACGACAATGCCGAGCGCATGGAAGAGTTGGCCAAGGAGACGTTCAAGCACTGGGTGGAGCTCGGCGTACGCGGTCACCCCGTGCACAAGGCCAAGACGATGAAAGGCGGCCACGTGGGACTCTCCGTACGGTCGTTCCTGGAAACGTACGCCATCGAACGCATCGACCTCCTGAAGCTCGATTGCGAGGGCGCCGAGACGAACATCCTGCGCGAATGCGAAGCGCTCGGGTTCCTGAAGAACATCGATATGATTCGCGGCGAGTGGCACGGCGAACTTGCAAAGACCGAGCTCCCGCGCATCCTCTCTGCCACCCACAAAGTCCGACTGGAATCCACGGACTCTTCGGCCGGACGCTTTTCCGCCTCACGAAAATAATGCTCTCTCCTCTGCGCTTCCTTCGGCGACTCCTGGCGCTCCCCGGCAACGTGGAACGCACCTCGCAGTACGCCGAACACGTCCACGAGCTCTCGTCGCAGATCAACATTTTACAGGGCGAACTCCGAGCGCTCCGCATACAAGCCGATGACTTGCAGCACGACAGGCGTGCGGACATCCAGATGTCGGAGGTGAAGATTTTGGACAAGATGACCGAGCAGCTCAACGAGCTGGAACTGATCCGCGCCGACACGTCGATCTTCGACAGGCTCGGGCCGGTGAGCGATGCGCTCCAGGACATGCGCGTGACGGCGGGGCACCTCAAGCCCATCCGCGACAAGCTGAACCCCATGGACGATGCGCTGCAGGACATGCGCACGCGCATGAACCGGTTGGACCGCATCGACGACTTGCTGTGCGACATCAAGAACGTGGCGGAGGACCTGCGCCGCGGTGCCTTTGAGCTCCCCGTGGTGCGACACCGCGAAGAGCTCATCAGAAATCATGCGCATGCGAAAAACGCCGCCTGGCTCGGCAGGCACGAGTATCAGGCGTTCTCGCAAAACGGAGAGGACGGCATCATCGCCGAAATTTTCAAGCGCATCGGCACGACGACGAAAAAGTTCGTGGAGTGCGGCGTCTCGGACGGACTGGAGTGCAACACGACGGCGTTGCTACTGCAGGGATGGACCGGATATTGGGTGGAGCAAGACGCGACGTTCCTCAAGACCATCGCTGAGAAATTCGCGCCGCACGTGGCAAATAAATCCCTGACCGTGGTTCCGACATTTCTGACGGCGGAGAACGTGCAATCGACGTTGCAAAAAGCCGCAGTACCCGAGGAATTTGATTTCTTATCGATCGATGTCGACGGCAACGACTACTGGCTCTGGAAAGCGCTCGACAAGTACAAGCCGCGCGTCGTGTGCATCGAGTACAACGCCGTCTATCGTCCCGGTATGGAATGGATCGTGGCGTACGACCCGCACTTCCGTTGGACCGGATCGCGGTACTACGGCGCGGCGCTGGAATCGCTGGTCAAACTCGCCGAAGCCAAGGGCTACGTGCTCGTCGGCTGCGAGCTCACGGGAAACAATGCCTTCTTCGTCCGTAAACATGCGGCAGGCCACGCATTCTTGGCCCCCCACACGGCCGCCATGCACTACGAACCGCCGCGGTACTACCTCGTGCACTCCGAAGGACACAAACGCGACATGGGCCCGTTCGTGCGATAGCTCCGCCTATTCCTCTTCCCCCTTGCGACGACGCTTGAACGTGAGCGTGATGTCTTCGTTGCGCCTGGCGAGTTCGCGGTCGGCATTCGTGGCGGCGGTGCGCCTGTCACTCTCGGCCTTGGCGCGCGCGGCGTAATAGTGCGTATCGATTTCACCGCGTCTGCGCTCCATCTCCTGCATGATGGCGTCCTGCTTTTCGCGGTATTCGTCATCGAGCCTCTTGCGCTTGCCGCGAATGAGGCCCTGGGCTTGCATCGCTTCCTGACGCTGGATCGCGGGGTCGGTGATGTGCGAAAGCTGAGCCGCTTGGCGGTGCACCTCGGCGTCCAACTCGGCCACCTTCATGCGATGCCACGTCTCGGCCTGGTAGAGCTTGTTGCGCATGTCGTTCTCCAGGATCACCTTCTGTGCCCGCACCTCACGATCGGCCGATTCTTTGGCCAGTGCCTCCACGCGCTCGGCCTCGAGGATCTTGGTACGGAATTCAAAGTTCGCCGCCTTGCGGTCGCGCTCCTCGTCGGCCGTGAGCACCACCTCACGGTGTTCGGCGGCTTGCTTGAGGCGACCCATTTCGCGCAGATCGCCCATGTACTGCAATTTTTTCTTCTGTTCGGCCTTGGCCTTCTTGGCAATGTCGGCCTGACGCGCGGCTTCTTTCTCCTTACGGAGTTTCTCATCGGCGATTTCTTTGACGCGTTGCTTGTTGGCGACGCGATACTCACCGACGTGTTCTTTGGCTGCTTCTTTCTTTTCTTCCACGATTTTCACGCCTTCCCTGGCGCGCTTCTCTTCGGCTTTTTTGTTGTCTTTGATGTTCTGCTTGATCTGCTTTTCGCGCTCACTGCGCTTTTGGCCCAGTGCCGCGGCACGGCGAATTTCCTCATCGCGCTGGGGCGATACCTGCGGCTTTTCGGGCAGGGGTTCATCGGCCGGGATCGGATCATTCGGGGCCATCTGACCATTATACCACAAATCCGATTTTTGCGCTTGTTCTAGGGCTCGAATCCGTCATCGATATAGCGTGGCATATCCACGCCCGGGCGCCCCAAAAAATCGATGTTTTCGGGTTGTGACAATGGGTGGTCTTCATCGGTAATGAGTAATTCATCGGGCTTCGTTACTTTCAGGGGATCGATGTACGGATAACGGACGGCGCTTTCCACTGCGGCAAGATTGTGAAGATATCCGTCGGCAGCCGAATCATCGTTCAAAGGCGTATGCAAAACGAAGACTCGCCGAAGCGCTTGTCTGGCCATGTTGCCGACGAGGGGAGTTTGATTCGCGCCATGAAGCGAGGCGGCATCGAACAGAGCGCTGCGATCGGTGTAGCCGATGACGGCGCGACGAAGCGGCCTCCGCACGTCGGGCTTCGTGAGAAATTGGTACTGCGTCGCTGTCGGATTGAGGCCGGCAAGAATATGGTTATCCTTCACGTCCCGCTGGCGCTTCTTGCCCATGATGCGGTAATGCATCTGATCCGGATGCAACTGATACTCCCTCACGCTGAGCTTTACGCCCACTTTCTCGGCAGCCTCAATGAACATCGCTCTCATCTCGGCGATACGATCGTCGCAATGATCCCGATATTCCGCCGCGCTGCGTGAACGTCGTTCAAAAACGGCGTCTGCCAAACGCTCGCTCATTGCCGTGTCAGAGGGACGCAAGATCCCAACGGTGAGCGGTGTCCCGCGCATCATGTCATATCTATACGCTCTCGAAATCCACCGTCAACTTTTCTTCGTCAAAAAATAAATGGCGAGCAGCGACATGCTCGAAATCAGGCCTGTTCGTCGAGCGTGATCTGGAGTTCCTTGAGCTGAGCACCCGGCACGGGGGACGGCGCGCCGAGCATGAGGTCTTTGGCTTTCTGATCCTTAGGGAAGGGCGTCACTTCGCGGATATTGGGCTCGCCGGCCAAAATCATGACGACCCGGTCGATGCCGTACGCGAATCCTCCGTGCGGCGGTGCGCCGTACGCGAACGCCGAGAGCATGTGTCCGAAACGTTTCTGCTGATCCTCGGGGCTGATGCCGAGCATTTCGAAGACTTCGGCCTGGAGCAGCGGATCGTGGATACGAATGGAACCCGAACCGAGTTCGTAGCCGTCCAGCACGAGGTCGTAACACACCGAGTGCACCTTCAGCGGCTCTTCTTTGCGCTTCTTCCACTCCTCGACGTTGGGGCTCGTGAACGGGTGGTGGCTGAACGTGAGCGATCCGTCGTCGTTCTGCTCGAACATCGGGAATTCCGTCACCCAGAACAGCGCGTGCGTGGTCGTATCAATGAGATTGAACTTCTTGGCGGCCTCTGCGCGGATGCGGCCGAGTGCGGCGCAGACGATTTTGTACGTGTCCGCACCGAAGAAGACTGCGTCGCCGGTCTTGGCTCCGGTGAGCTTCGTGAGTTTGTCCAGGTACCCGTCTTTGAAGAACTTGAGGAGCGGCGACTGCGGACCCTCGGCTTTGTACAGAATGTACGCGAGACCCTTGGCCTTCAGTTCTTTCGCAAGCTCCGTCCACGTATCGATTTCGCTGCGGCTGAGTTCGGCGCCACCCGGTACACGGAGTGCGCGGACGACGCCCTTCTTGGAAAGAGCGTCTTCGAAGACTTTGAATCCGCATCCCGCGCTGATCTCGGAGACATCGACGATGGGCAGGTCGTAGCGCAAATCGGGCTTATCCGAGCCGTACGTGTCCATGACGTGCTGCCACGTGAAGGTTTCCACTTTGCCCCACTTCAGTTTCTTGGGACTGCACTCCTTGATGATGGATTCGATGGAACCCTGAATGATTTTCTGGACGTCGGCCTGCGTGCAGAAGCTCATCTCGAAGTCGAGCTGCAGGAATTCCGGCTGACGGTCACCGCGCAAATCTTCGTCGCGGAAACAGCGGGCGATTTGGAAGTAACGATCCAGGCCGCCGACCATGCAGAGCTGCTTGAGCTGCTGCGGACTCTGCGGAAGCACGAAGAAGTTTCCGGGATACACGCGGGAGGGAACGATGTATTCGCGGGCGCCTTCGGGCGTTCCTTTGATGAGACACGGCGTATCGATCTCCAAACAGTTTTGTTCCGTAAAATATTTGCGGATGATTTGGAACACCTTGGAGCGCAGTGCGATATTTCGTTGCATCTGAGCCCTGCGCAGGTCTAGGTAACGATATTCCAAACGCAATTCTTCGTTGACCTGCACGTCACTCGCGATCTCGAACGGCGGCGTCTTGGCCTTGTTCAGAATCTCCAGTTTCACGGCACCGATTTCGATCTCGCCCGTCGGCATTTTCTTGTTCTCCGTTCCGGCGAGACGCTTGTTCACGGTGCCACTCACCTGAATGACCCACTCGGGACGGAGTGACTCGGCAAGTTTGAAGGCTTCCTTGTTCGTCTCGGGGTGGAACACGACTTGCGTGAGCCCATATCGATCGCGGAGATCGATGAAGATGAGCCCGCCGTGGTCGCGGCGCGTGTTCACCCAACCACAGAGCGTGATGTCCGCTTTCGCGTCTTTGGCAGTCAATTGGCCGCAGGTGTGGGTACGAAGCATGCGCGGAGTATATCGGTTCTTGGAAGCTTTGACAGGGAGGTTTGGTAGGTTTGGAATGTTTACCTTCCATACTTTCCGCACTTTCCAGACCTACCAAACCTTTTACTTAAACAACCTCCCCAGCTCCTGCTTGAACTCCTCGACGTCTTTGAATTCGCGGTGAATGGAAGCGAAGCGGATGTAGGCGACTTTATCGAGTTTGTGGAGCGCCTGCATGACATCTTTGCCGATGGTCGTGCTCTCCACTTCTTCTTTGTTCTTGCCCCATTTTTCCTCCAGGTCCGAGAGCATGGAGTCGATGTCTTTTTGCGATACGGGACGCTTGGTGCACGCCAACCAAATGCCGCGCTCGAGTTTGGTGCGGCTGTACGGCTCACGCGTGCCGTCGCGTTTTACGACGATGAGCGACGCGAGTTCCTGGCGCTCGAACGTCGTGAATCGATGATCGCACTTCGCGCATTCGCGGCGGCGCCGGATGGCGCGACCTTCTTCCGTGAGCCGAGAGTCGATGACCGCGGTATCGTCTTTGCGGCACTTGGGGCAATACATTGGGGATCAGGATACAGCGTTCGGGAGCCTTCGCGAAATGGTTCCAAGGGCCCTATGGTGGCGTTTTCTTGATCTGTAGCGCAGTTCAGGTACTCTGCGGCGCTATGGGACTTTTTGGACGCCCCGGCCCCGAACAATGGAAGCCCACGAACCGGCTGACGCAGTACTTTGCCGAAGCCAAGAAAGAGGGCCGCAGCGAACCCGAGGCGGAGTTCGCTCCTCGTCCTCTTTTTCTCGATCATGAGGCAATGGAAGAGCAAGCGAACAAGGAGCGTGAGAGGAAGAGCAACACGCGCATCATCGCCGTGGCGGCCATCGTCATTTTGGGCATCGTGGGCGTGACGCACGAAGCCATCATGGAAAAGTTGAGTCCGAAAAATTACCGCGTGGGCCCCAGGGACAAAGAAGGACCGACAAACTTATCCGTGAGCGCAACGCCAAACAGCACGCAGGATCTGCGCAACACGATCTACGAACAGACAGAGGCGCTCGATGCACAGCGCCTCTACATCGAATTCTTGCGGCGGCAGAACGCCGCGCTCTCGGAAGAAATCCGACGCCTCGGCGGCAAGACCGAGGCCGTCGATTTCAAAGAATTTTTAGGTCGCCCTGACGAAGAACCCGCAGATCCTGCCCAGAAATCGCGACAACCGTCGACGGGGGAGCTTCGGGCAAAGTACCGCCATCAAGAATGAGGTCGGGGAGCGGCGAGTGATCTCTGAGCTGGTCTTCGATATCGGAGCACGCATACGGATTCGGTTTGCCGTGCAGATTTGCCGAAGTCGTGGCGATGGGGGCTGCGAACGCTTCGGCCAGAGCCTGCGCGAACGGGTGTGAAGAAATGCGAATGCCGACGGAAGCATCGTCAGCCGATGAAGCCGTGACGCGAAGCGGCGTCGGAGTTTTTTTCTTCATGGGTACGATGATCGTGAGCGGACCCGGGAGGTATTTTTGGGCCAATTCCAGTGCTCGCGGGGAAAGCTCGAGATAGGCCTCGGCGGCATGAAGCGATGAAAAAAGCGCGCTCACGGGCTGGTCGTACGGACGCGCCTTGATGTCGAAGAGTTTCTTGAGCGCAGCGGGATTCCCAAGGTCGCACGCGAGCCCGTAACACGTCTCGGTGGGGTGAGCCACGACTCCGCCCGCGCGAAGAACCGCTACGGCGGCGACAATTGAACCTGCGGAAGCGGGGAGAGTGCGCATGACGTTTAGGCGGCGGCTGCGGCGTATTTTTTGACGGCTTCTTCCACACGCTTTTCCAGAATCGGCGACATCGTGATGGTCATGCCGACGGGGACGACTTTGTCGCCGATCTTAAGCTGCACTTTCTCGCGACCGGGGAACGTCTCGAAGATCGATTTGATTTCCAGCATCAGTTCTTTCGGCGCACGGGCGGGAAGCGTGATGGTGTGAATGGAAATCGTCGGCGGAGCGGCCCGCTTGGATCCCTCGGCATCGACGGAATAATCGCTAAGACTGAGCTTTGCGAGCGGTTCGGCCACGGGCATGCCTTTGCCGATCCAATCCGCGAGCGGCCCCAGAACCTTGGGTTCCGATTTCTCAAGAGACGCGTCGTCCGCCGCCTTGATGCGCTCGGCGATGATTTCGCCTTCTTCCGTCAGCACTTCCACCACTTCTTCGGCTTCTTTGCGCGCGGTGCCGCGCCAGTTTTTGGCCTCCTCTTCGTTGAACATGCCGTCGGCCTTGGCTCTGTCCACCATGGTCTCGAGCGACACGCGCTTCACCGCCTCCGCCTTGAGTTGAGGAAGTCCCATGCGTTGATCGAGCGTGCCCGCCATCACCAGGATGGAATCCGGCTTTTCGATGGTTTCTTTGAACTGCGCGTACGTGCGCGGGAAAAACATCACTTCCATTTTTCCGGTGGGGTCTTCGATGGTGACGATGGCCATGCTCTCGCCTTTCTTGGTATGCAGAACTTTGGATTGTTCCACGATGCCCGCCACGGTGATCTTTCGGCCCGTATCGTCACCCGTAAGACTGTCGATGAGACGCGCCTTTTTGCTGATGTACTTGCGGAGTCCGGCGAGCGGATGGCTGGAGACGTAGAGTCCCAAGGTCTCTTTTTCCCACTGCAATTTTTTGTAGCCCGACGCGGGATCTTGCGGATCGAACTCGATGGCTGCACCGGCGCTGTCTCTGCCGAGCGCCTCGAACATGTCGGTCTGCGAGGCGCCCACGTCTCCGGCCGATTTGCTGTACTCGGCGACCTTGTCGAACTGTGCGACGAGCGTGCCGCGTTCGCCGAAGCAATCCAGGGCACCCGACTTGGCGAGCGACTCAAGCAACTTTTTATTGAGGAGCTTGGCGGGCACGCGCGACGCGAAGTCTTCCACGGATGTGAATTTTCCCTCTTTTTCACGGAGCTCGATGATCTGACGGATGGAACTCTCTCCCACGCCTTTGACGCCGAGCAAACCGAAACGAATGTTGCCGCCGGTGAGCGACGTGAAGTTGGCGAGTGACTCGTTGATGTCCGGAGGAAGCACTTTCAGACCCATGGCGCGCGCTTCTTCGATCTCGATGGAAATGCGGTCGGTATCGCCTTCCTCGCTGCTGAGGAGGGCCGCCATGAACTCCGTGGGGTAGAGCGCCTTGAGGTACGCGGTTTCGTAGGCGATGCGGGCGTAACACGCACCGTGCGATTTGTTGAAACCGTAACCGGCGAACGGCGTAATGACGTCATCGAAGAGCGTCTTCGCCAATTTTTCGGGGTAACCGCGCGACACGGTTCCCTTGATGAACTTCTCGCGCTGATCATCGAGCTCTTTTTTGATCTTCTTGCCGATGGCACGGCGCAGCAAGTCGGCTTCTCCGAGCGAGAATCCTGCGAAGACGCGAGCCATTTCCAAGATTTGCTCCTGGTAGATGCCCACGCCGTACGTCGGCTCGAGAATGGGCTTGAGATCGGGGTGCAGGTACGTCACTTCTTTGAGTCCGTGCTTGCATTTGATGTAGTCCGGAATTTTATCCATGGGACCCGGGCGATACAGGGAGACCATGGCCGTGATGTCGTCGAATTTCGTGGGCTTGAGTTGCTTCAAATACCTGCGCATGCCGGGCGACTCCAGCTGGAAGACGCCCGTCGTCTCGCCGCGGGACAGAAGCTCGAACGTTTTTTTGTCGTTCATCGGGATCGTGCTCATGTCGATCTTCACGTTGTGCATGCGCTCGATGATGAGGAGCGCCGTCTGGATGATGGTGAGGTTCTTGAGGCCCAGGAAGTCCATTTTAAGCAATCCCAGAGCCTCCAGCGGCTTTGCGTCGAATTGGGTGATGATGGTGTCTTCGTCCTTGGGAGCGCGCTGGAGCGCCGTGTATTTCACGGCCGGCTCGGGTGTGATGACGACACCGCAGGCGTGCACCGAGACGTGTCGCGCCTTGCCTTCCAGTTTGAGCGCGACTTCCAAAATTTTTCGGTACGTGTCGTTCGATTCGATGGCGGCCTTGAGCTCGTCCGTCGCAAGCGCTTCGTCCAGCGTGGTGCCGGGACGGTCGGAAATCACTTTGGCGAGGGCGTTCATCTCCGCGAACGAGACGCCGTAGGCGCGGCCGACGTCTTTCACGGCGGCGCGTGCGGCGAGCGTTCCGAAGGTGCAGATTTGGATGACGCGGTCGGCGCCGTATTTCTGGCGCACGTACTCCAACACTTCATCGCGGCGCGTATCGGCGAAGTCGATGTCGATATCCGGCATGGAGATGCGTTCGGGGTTGAGGAACCGCTCGAAGAGCAGGCCGTACTCGAGAGGATCGAGCGTGGTGACGTCCAGCACGTAACTCACGATGGAACCGGCGGCCGATCCGCGGCCCGGACCCACGGTGATGCCGCGACGTTTCGCCTCTTGGACGAAGTCGGCCACGATGAGGAAGTAACCGGAGAACCCCATGGTCTTGATGACGCCGAGTTCGTACTCCAAACGGTCGCGGATGATCTTCTCGCGCGCCGGATCGCCCTGCATTTGTTTGCCGTAGCGCTTCTGCAAACCGGCTTCGCACTGCTCCTTGAGGAGCGATTCTTCGGTTTGCCCCGGAGCGACGGGGAACTTCGGGATGCGGTACTCCCCGAAAGGAATTTTCACGTTGCAGCGGTCGGCGATGACGCGCGTGTTTTCGAGCGCCTCGGGAACGTGCGCAAACGCTTTCTCCATGTCGTCGAACGGCCGCATGGAGAAGTCGCTGTCGCGCATGGAGAAGCGGCTGCTGTCGCCGACGTTCGCGTTCTTCTGAATGCACAGGAGCACGTCGTGTGCTTCCGCATCGTCGGCGCGACAGTAGTGGCTGTTGCAGGTGGCGACGACGGGCACATTCAGTTCTTTTCCGAAACGAATGAGCTGTTGGTTCACTTCGGCTTGGCCGGGCACGTTGGGCAAGTCGTTCAGTTCGAAGTACAAGTTTTCGGCGCCGAAGAACGACCGATACTGCTCGGTGAGGAGCTTCACGCGTTCAAAATCTTCGGCCATGGCTGCCTGCGGAATGGCTCCGCCGATGGGGCCCGTAAGCGCGATGAGTCCTTTCCCGAATTTCTTGAGCAGTTCGGCATCGACGCGCGGCTTGTAGTACATGCCTTCGAGTGCGGCGCGAGTGGCGAGTTCCAGCAAATTCAAATATCCCTCTTCATTCGATGCCAGAAGCACGAGCGGATACCGGCGCGTATCGGACGAACTTTCTTTGTCGTGACGCGTGCGTGCGGCAACGTACGTTTCCAGGCCCAGGATGGGCGAAAGACCCGCGCTCTTGGCCGATTTGTAGAAGTCGATGAGTCCGTACGTGTAGCCCTTGTCGGCGAGCCCCACCGAGGTTTGACCCAGTTCTTTGGCGCGCAGCACGATTTCTTCCGGGCTCGGCAAACCCTCCAACAATGAGAAGGTTGAGTGGCAGTGAAGATGAACGAAATCTGAAGATTTCATAGTGACGATGGCAGCATGCCCCGCACCGGAGTTGAGCGACTGGTGCCGGGGTGCAGATGGACGAAATCGGAGGGCTTCATCGATGCCAAGGTAACACCGAAAGAACCTCGGAAACAGGGTCTCTTTTACTGTTGCTGGAACTTCTCGCCGCACTGCAGTTGCTCCTCGGGCTGATCGCTCGTATCGACTTGGCCTTTGCAGTAATCCTCATTCTCAAATTCGGGCGTGCAAAAGCATTTGTCGGCCGCTTTTTCATCCATGTATTTGCCGGAGACATAGGGATGGCAGTACGGGTTCATGATGCGCTGCGCGACATTCTTGAGCGTGTCTTGGCAGAAGCCGTCGACGCACGAGCGGGCCATGAAGAACGTGAGTTGCGGCACGTACTTCTTCGGCAGGAAATCGTCGGTGACGTATACCAGGCTCTGCACGGCTTGCTCCAGCGGCATCGATGCATCTTTGAGGCGCTGTGCGGCGTCGCGGTTGATGGCATCCAAAATGCCCGTCTCGCGTTCGATGTTGGAAGAAACGTTTCGAAGTCCGTTTTGAAGCAACACGGGGTTGGTGATGCCGGTGAAGTATGTGGTATCCACGGTGTTCTCATCGTTCGGCGACTCCATGCCTCCCGGGAGCGGCCTGTCGTACCCCAAGGCCTCGCGACGATCCACGAACGAGCGAACGAGCGCGTACGATGCGGGAGTCACGCCGAAGCGGTCGAAGCCGGCCTGGAAGAGGAGTCCCGTGGGCAGCGTCTCGCCGGGCTTGGGATCGTACGTCGTGCCGCCGCCGTCGACGGCACGCAGGTTTTCCGGGCCGAAGAAGTTGGGGTACGCGGCGAGCAAATCCTCCAAGCCCTGCGCATCGATGGAACTGAGGTCGGGCGAGAGAGGCTTCAGGCATCCGCTCACCGTTTCATGCGGCGGAATGCTGCCGGGCTTGGCATCGGGACGAGGCTTCTTGATACCGGTGATGATGCCGATGGTTTCGTCGATGTTGCGCACGGCCTGGCTGACGTCGTTGTAGACGGTCAAAGCGAATTCCTGCGTTTGGCTGAGGAAATCTCGGAACGCCGCAGCCTCGGCATCCACCGGATCGATGTCGATTCTCTGCAGTGCAGTGACGTCGCAACCGAAACTCTTCACATCGAAAGCGGCGTCGCCGGCGGACGCCGCGCTCCCGACGCCCGTGGGGATGTAGGCTATCGAACGCGGCGCGTAATCGGACGTGAACGGACACAGCGGCTCCCGGGAATCTTGAACGACTTGCCGATCGATCTGCCGGTCGAGGAGGTCTTTGTCGTGAAATGCGTACGTGTACTGCAGGCGATCATCGCGAACGGTGGGATCGATGCCGCCGCGAAGGAGAGAATGAAGCGCCTCGGCGACGAATTCGTAGTTGACGCGCAGCATGCGATTACGGTTGATTTCGCACGCCTCAATGGCGTCGTCCATCTCGCGTTGAATCTCCTGAAGCTTTTGCAGTAGCAACGTGCGGTCATACTCGAAGCACGACGTTCGTTCCCCGAGCAACTGCGACTCCTGTTCGAGCTGCGTCGTGGCATCGAGCATGGAACGAGAGAGTGAGAAGTTGTCGCTGATTTCGGACTGGAGCGTGTCATTGTCGCAGATGGCGGGACCGAGACCGCCGGCCATCCCGATGCCTTCCTGCGCGCGATCCAGCACGCCCTGCACCCACGGCGAAAACGCTTCCGCGGAGACGGTGGCCGGGAGCAGAAGAATGCCGAGAGTGAGGAGAAATTTCTTCATGAGATCAGAACGGCGTGACGGTTTCAAACGGGCCCGTCCAGGGACAAGCGGTCTGCGTGACGGGTGCGCGGTCGAGTTCCAGAACGAGATCGGCGACCTGTTGCACGAAGTGCGCGAGGCGCGCGAAGATTTTCTGCTGCACCTCGATGGATTGATCCACCGCCACGCGTTGGCCGATGGCCGATGCGATCTCATTCACCGCGATGCGGCGCAGATCCGTACGGCCCTGCTCGCCGCTCGTGGCCATGGCCTGAAACAAGAATATGTAATCGGGGAGCGCGGCGGTTTGGTTGTCGAGAAAACGACACAGGGACGGCAGAGATTCGGGAGCATTGCCGTTGCTGGCGCAGTACTGCTTATCGAAATCGCGCACGAGGAACTGACCCAAATATTCGGGAAGCGGATACGGCCCCTCCTTGGCGACTTCGGTGTACATGCCGACCTGCGGATCGATGCGCTGACATGCCAAGTACGGCGAGGTCGCCTCGTTGAGAACGACGGTGTTGCGATTGGGAATGAGCGTGTTGCCCTCGGTCATGGACTGGGTCAAGCAGTGCCCGATGTAACACGCATGCGACGTGATGTCGTCTTGATACAGCGTGCGCGTCTCGGGCGTACAGAGAGCCGCGGTATCGGCGGGCTGGAGTGCCGGGTTCAGGCGACCCGGATTGTTGGGGTCGGCGAGCGGAATGCCCGTGTCCTTGAACAGTTTGTCGAAACCCGGGCAGACCAGGGGGCCGCTGACCGTTTGCGACGTGCCCTCGGAACATTTGGTGAGCGATATGGCAGATTCGTCCCCGGTACGCGCGCAATTTTCACTCAGAGGCGGAAGCGCGCGGCACAAGTAACCCTGGCGCCCCATGGTGCGGCTGCACACGGGTGACGTGATGCCGGCACCGCTCGGCGGAGCGGAGCCTTCGTACGCGAAGGGATACGCCAAATACTGACCGTTCTCGAAGGGCTTCGGATACTCGGTCTTGGCGGGTTCATACTTGAAACGCACGGACTTCGACGGATACACCCACATCAGACCGATATCGTCTTTGCGAATCCACAGACCGATATTCGGCACTTTCAGCTTGGGCACCGAAAACGTTCCGACGACGGTGGGATCTCCCGAAATTTTCAATTTGTCGGCGATTTTTTTGAGGTCATCTTTCACCTCGGTGCCGATATCCTGGAAGCGCGGATCTTGCTCGCGCTGATCGCGGAAGTAGCCATGACGGAATCGTATGACGATCTTCTCTTTGTCGTCGGCATCCTTGAGATGATTCTCCAATTCGCCGAGTTCGGAATCGGCATCGCCGTTCCACGGGATGACGGCGGCTCCCGTACCCATCCACACCCGGCGCAACGTCATGGCCACGCGAGCCATGTCGATGGGGCGATGCGGCTCATCCGCCACGGCGAGCTCCGCGCCGTTGGCGATGCTCACGAGATCGCTGCTCAATTGGTCCACAGACTGTTCGTACTGCATGAGGCCCAAGATGTTCTGTTGCAAGAGCCAACATGATCCCGCGTTGTCGGTGCCGGCCCTGTCGAACTCGATCTTCTTGCCCTCCATATCCACTTTGTCCTGGCAGAGTTTATCGGCGTTGTTGATGGCGTGTTTCAGATCCTCTTCCGTGAGGACGATGCCGCGCGTCTGCCAGTGCTCCATTTCCTTGATGATGTACTTGCCGAGCGGCTCAGAGGGCTTCGCATCAGCCCTGGCCGTTTCGGCTTCGTCGTAGAACATGTCGTAAATCCCCGGGTCTTGTTGCGCGAACGCCACGGAGGGCAGCACCATTGCAAGAGCGCCGATGAGGAAGAGAGTGCGCTTCATTCTTTACGATCGTGGATGGATGTGACGGCGTTCCAGATTTTTGGAATGCAGCTGGTCGTGTCGGCGAGGAGGTTCAGTTCGTTCTTGAGATCCAAGGACGCGCGCTGGTAACACATCAACTGACGCGCCACGACGTAGTTCATCTCGAACGAACGCAATGTCTGAAGCGTGCGTTCGAGAGCCAGTCGCGAGCGCTGGCGCTCTACGAGCTGTTCGGCGTGATACACCTCGGGACGCTTGGTCAAATCGGTCGTGTAGATGTGAATGAGGCACTGGTTGTCGCAGTACGAGTCATCGGTCTCGGCACCCGTGCACACCGTCTCGGGAGTCTTTTCCGCGCAACTCTGTTCTCCTCCCTGGGACTGACAACAGAATTTGGTCGGTTCGCTGACATCTTCGTTCATGCTTACTTCGCCGAGAGTGTTGTCTTGGAACTTCGTCAGCGTACACTCGTATTCGCGCTGCAGTTCGTTCGCGATGGCCGAGAACGCGTCGAACGTGACGGGTTTCTTGAGCACGAGGGGCGAGTCGAGCCGGCCCGACGGCGTGTACTGGTAGTGCCAACCCGGAAGATCGTCGGCAAGTTGATCGAGCTTGGGAAATGACGGTTTCTCATTCGGGCCGCACTTCCATTCGGACGGCGTGCGAAAGAATTTTTCGCGCTCATCGACGATGCCCGACATGCGTTCCTTTACGCGCTTCTTCGCTTTTTCGAGGGTGCGATCATCCTTGAAGATCGTCACCGAATTGTCGCACACGCGCAGATCTTCGGGTCGCGATGACGACGAACCGGCAACGCCGCTCGTACCGCTCGGCACGAGTTGGCCGCGGAGAAACTGCGCCGAGCCCGCGGCGGCGAGCAGCGCGGCAATCGTGAGCGCGAGGAGCTGATGACGGCGAGCGACGTCCGTCATCCGTGTCATGCCGTTTCTGATGATCGTGAAGAGTTCCATTGCGTTAGAGCGCATCGGTATCGGGAAGGTCGCACTGTCCGATGTAACACGGGATTTGATGCAATTTTCCGAGCAAGTTCACCATGTCGGCGATGGCGCGAATGGTTTGTTCGGGAAAACCTTCCATCATCCAATCCATCATTCCGGCAAACTGCAGAAGTGACCGGTAGCCTGCGTCGTAGCCCACGATGAGACGGAGAACCGCTGCTTCGGACTGGATGCTGTCATCCACGAATTGGGTGCATGCGGAGACCATCTCCACGGCCGAGAGCTGCGGCGATGGATCCGCCACCGTGCCGGTATTCGGGTCTGTTCCGCCGAAGTAACACTCGGGATACCGTTTCATCTCCGTCAACTCACAGCCCAACGGTTGCACCGGAAACGGCGCAACATCATCGCTGCCGAATGATCTGCTCATCGCCTCGCAGACTGAGGTCATCTTGCAGCGGTAGACGCGGAAACTTTCGAGCGCGGGCGCAATGAGTTCGGATGTCTCGCGGCCCTTGGTCTCAAAAATACCGGTGCGAACCTTGTCGGTGAAACCGCCGGTCAGAACGACGAACTTGCCGTCTTTGTCTGCGCGACTGCCGAGCAGAACCGAACGGTACTCGGCGTTCACGGCCTTGAAATCGCCGGTCACCCGCTCGAAACACGTACCCTGATCGGGTTTCTTGTCGGCGGCATACGTCGGAGGGACGAGAAGGATGAGTGCCAATGCGGAGATGACGAAACGTCGCATGCGCTAGAAGGGAGGCAGAGGGTTCGCGGGGATCGGGAGATCGATGTTCGGGAATATTTTCTCGAGCGTCTCCATCGTCGCTTGGTACGGATTTTCGTCCTCTTCGGGAAGTGTTTGCGATTTTATGTCGTCAGCGATGCCGGTGAAGTCTGCACCGGGGCCTTCGGGCATGAACCATTGCCACGTCGCAAACACGTTTTTCTCGGGCGGCAGGATGTAGCACAGCACGTCCTCAACGCACCGAGAAGTGACCCCGTCCGTGCGCCGCCTGGCGACTCGTCCCGCCATGTCTTCCTTCCGCTCGGGCATCCAACGGGAGAACAGTCGGGCCAAACGCTCCTTGAGATCGTTCTCGACATGGATGATTTTGGCGGGATTGCCGCTCTCTTCTTGCTGATCGGGTGGAATGACGATGCTGGGCGGGAAACGGCAGTACGCGCCGCGCATGCTCTTTCTGTCCATCGCGAAATTTTCCTCCGCGGCCTTCGGGTCGTTCTTGAGGTCTTCCTCTTCGATTTTTTGCTCATCGATGGATTTGCCGTCGATTTTTTTACGGATGTCGCGAAGGATGTCTTTGGCCTTTTCCAGGTCGACCGTCGGCGGAAGATCGATGCGCTTGGGGGGTGGGAGATCGGTCGTGGGCACGCTGAACGAAGCGAAAATGTCGGCACCCGGGAGATCGGGGAGATCGGGGAATTCGTCGGCAGATTCGGGCTTCTGGCCGATGAGTGGGGGCGCCGGCAATTTCACTTTGACGGCGATGGGATCGAGGACCGGAACGAGGAGAGGATCGCGGGGAAATCGGACATCGGAGAAATCGAACAGATGATCGGGGGGCTGGACGTAGCCCACCTCCTTCAGCGACTTTGGCTTGTATTCGGGGTCACGCGCACTCCCCTCCGAGCCCTCTTCCTGCCACCAGTTGTCCAGGAGCGAATAGACCGAGACCGAATAGCGATTGTTGGCGCACCAAAGCATTTGGCACTCATCGGCTTGCAGCATGGATTGCTGCGTCAGTTTCCAAATCCGTTGCAGCTCACGGCGCTGCACGGAGCGCTGCGCGGCCTGAACGAGAAGATCGGTGTTCATCTTGTACCACTGCGCGAAGTACTCGCGGATTTCTTTCTGGGGCACGAAGAGTTTCACGAGCAATTTGGCCAGGGCACCCCGGAGCTCGCGCTCTTTGCCGACGATTTCCTTGTAGTCCTCCAGCTTTGCAATGAGCGGTTCGGCCTCGGAATCGAGCGACGCGCGGGGCGACGCGGGGTTCGCGGCGTCTTTCTTTTCGGCAAGCTGCCACTGCTTCCAATCGAAGATGCGCGCATCGAGCTCCTCCACCGAAATCAGCGGCACAAGGATGGGAATGCGCACTTCGCGGAGCGGCGCGACAAACGTGCGCTGGAAGGACGTGAGGACATTGCCAAGATCTTCCAAGCCACCCTTGAGAGCAATCTCCACCGTACCGTCGGAACGCGAGACGACGCCCCGGACAATGTCGTAGAGGGGGTCGTTGCTCGCGAGCCCCACGAGAAAGCGGGCGGGCAAAATGAGCCGAGTCTGCGGATCGGCGACCATCTTCAGGAGCTCGCGCTGCTGCTCCTCCCAGAATTTGCTGACGACACGCTCACCGGTGTCGTCGAACATGTCGGTGCGGGCGTTCTTTGACACCGTCTTGCTCGCCGTCTGGCGCGTGGGGAGAAGAGCGCCGATCACCTGGCTGATGTCCGCCGGATCTTCAAAATCTTTCTGTTTTTCTTTGAGTGTCTTCATGTCGATCATATTGAGATTCGTCTCATCATCGGCCTTCCATGGCTCGGGGGCCTTGCGGTCCGGGCGAGGATCTTCTCTCACCTTATTCGGATCGGGTTTGAAATCTTCTTTCTGTTTGTGGCCTTCTCCCGGCGGCCACTCCGGCTTATCGGGGCTCTGTTCATCGGGCGTGGCGATGACGAATTCGCACTGCTCGTCCTTCATGCTCGTAATGAGGTCTTTGGGATCTTCTTCTTTGTAGTACTCGTAGCACTCGGCACGGACTTTCCACTCTTTGATGTTTTTCTTCCCGTTGTCGTCCTTGAACGCCTTCACGGTGATGGCGGGCACGTGGTAATCCTGGGCGTAGTGGCGGTAGTACGAACTGGACACGGCGCGATGCTCACCCGGAACGCTCACGCTCACGTTATTTCCCAGGAAGTTCCCGGCATCATCGAACACGGGTGTTGCGGAGCACTCCGTCATTTTATTTTTGAACTCGGGCTCCCACGTCGTGCGACACGTCGTGTCTTGGGGCGGCGCATCGGGGAATGTGGTGACGACCTTCGTCTTCTTGTCGCTCGTCCCATGACACACGAACGAGTACGGTCCCCCTTCGTCGGGATCTTGGAACGCATCGAAACAGTAGCGCTTGGGAGGTCGTTCGGGACAACCGTTCAGGGAACCGGCGCACGGGCAGAAGTTCTCGACGTCGGGGCGCGGCGCAATGGCCGAGAGCTGCTTGTACGCATCGAAAAGACGCTTGCAGTACTTGGGAGTGGCCTTGTCCATGCGGATGCACCAGGCAAACGGATTGATGTCGATGTTCCCTCCACCGGGATCCATCTGCACGCTTCCGTCCTCGTTAATTTTCAGGTCGACGCCGAGACGCGCCAAATCCTCATCGTACATGGGAACGCCGTTGTACTCCACGATGTCGCATGCCGAGCTGTAGCCCCAGGCGCTATCGGGATATTCAAAGTCGCCGCGCACGCCCTGGCCGGTGTTCGCTTTGCCGGTCGCCGCGACGTTATCGCGGCCCGGAATGTCGGGGCTGATATCGGGGATGGGCACTTCACCCTTCACGGATTTCCCCATCACTTGCGCCTGCGAATTGTCCACCCACCCGCCGCACTGCACGGTCTCGATGTTGTCGCGCATTTCCTGAAGTCCCGCCGTGAAATCGGCGAACGTCTTGGTCTCGCGGATCTGGGGTCTGAACGGTTCGGCACCCGCGCTCGCGGTGACCAGGAGAACGGAAGCAAGCGCGATGCTGAAGGAGAGTGAACGACTCATACCGACCGAACGATTTTCCCGTAGAGACGGAAACTCTCGGAATTGTACTGAACAATCGGCTGAAACGCCCGTCGCCGAGGTCCAAAAATTTGGTATCACGAAACAAAAAAATTTCCGATCAATGCCTTCTTGTTGATGGATAAAAATGAGAGGTGTACGTTCGTCCACGTTACGATTTTTACGGTCGTATCAAGGCTTCATTCCCGACGATCGCGGGAAACCGAGACCTCCTTTACTCCCATTCCCCCTTCAGACATGTTCTCTCTGAACAGGATCGACATCATCGGCTACCAAACACAACCCGTCACCGTCCGCCAAACTCCCGGCGGCGCGAGTGTGACCGACCTCAACATCGTCGTCCCGTACTCGTTCCAAACGAGCAAGGGCGAGACCCTTTCGGGCAAGAGCTTCCACACCGTCACCATTTGGGGCGCCATGGCCGACGTTGCGGGCCAGTACGTTCGTCCCGGCTCCCAGCTCTTCGTTTCCGGCCGTCTGCAGACCGACGCCTGGGAAGACACGACGAGCAAAGAGAAGCGCAGCAAGACCAAGATCGTCGCCATGGATCTCATTCTGTTGGATCCCAAGGACGGTCAGCGCGAGGCTCCTGCGGACGCCGCCATCGGCAGCTGCATCAACCGCGCGCAGGTCATCGGCAACGTCACCCGTGAGCCCGAAATGCGCACGACGACGAGCGGCCAGAACGTGCTCACCATCGGCGTCGCCACCAATGAACGCTGGAAGGAAAAGGCCACCGGCGAAACCAAGGAGCGCACCGAATTCCACAACGTGGTGATTTGGGGCGACCTCGCCAAGGCCGTGCAGCAGAGCGTGAAGAAAGGTCAGCGCGTCTTCGTCGCCGGCCGCGTGCAAACGCGCACCTGGGAAACGAAGGAAGGCCAGAAGCGCGCCACCACCGAGATCATCGCCGATCAGTGCACGCTCCTCGGCTGCAAGAACGCCGACGCTTCGTCCTCCGTCCAAACGGACGGAATGGCAATGCCGAGCCGCAAGTCCGCAGCCCCGAGCGAAAATTCCGCTCCCGTGACCGCCAACATCCCGGACATCAAATACGAGTCCGAGATCAAGCCCGAGGATTTGCCTTTCTAATCACGAACTAAAAACGATCAACCCTTGTCCATTGGCGGCAGGGGTTTTTCGTCATTCTTAAAATCTGAGCGACCCATCCGGCTCGATGAACCGCATCTCGACTTCCAAATTCTCCGGAATTTTTTTCTTCACTTCGTTCACGACCGCGACGGCATCTTGATACGTCGCTTCGCCGACGTTCAGCAGGAAGTTCGCGTGCTTCTCGGCGATCTGTACGCCGCCGACTTGGTGACCGCGCAGGCCGACCTCATCGATGAGTTGCCAGGCGGGAGTTCCGCCCACGGCCTTGAAGCAGGATCCCGCGGTTTTGAGGTGCGGCTGCGTCTCGATGCGCTTTTTGAGGAGCGCCTGAATATTGGCTTTGATGAGCGCCGCATCGTCGCTTGGAACCTCGAGCGTGACTTCAAAGATGAGCGGATACGAACCCCGGGTCGCCATGTGCTTGAAGATGCTTTCGCGGTACGAAAAATCGCAGTCGTCTTTGCCGAACGTTTGCCATTCTCCGTCGACGAGAGCCGTCACCGAGGTCACGTACCTGTCGATCCACACGCCTTTTGGTCCTTGGCCGGCGTTGCCGAAGATCGCACCGCCGACGGTGCCCGGAATTCCGGTGAGCGCCGAAAGATCCAGACCATGTTCCGCAAGTTCGTTGATGAGCATCGGCAAATTTTTTCCTGAGCCCACGGTGACGATGTTGTGGTCGATGCGCACGGCCGAATGCTTGACCTGCACGACGAGCGCGTTGATGCCTTCACCTGAAAAAATCGTGTTCGAACCGCTGCCAAGAGGCAGGAATTTCAGGTTCTGCTCAATGGAATATCGCATCGCCTCTTCCGCGTCCTCGCGCGACTCGAGCATGGCGTACTGCTTCGCCGTGCCGCCGATGCGCATCGTGGTCTTGGGCCGGAGCAGAAAATCGGGCTGCAACTGCAACATAGAATCACTGTAGCAAATCGGCGCTTTTTAGCGTGAAACCGTGTCCGTGACCTTCTCCATGGTTTCCATGAGCTTGTCTTTGAATCCGCTCTTCTTCTGTCCCTTCTGCAGCAGAACGGCCAGAACGGCGATGCCGACGATGACGCCGAGCACGATGCCGAGGTCCTGCATGGCGGGTTGGATGCGCAGTCCCATGAGCACGAGGAACGTGGCGACGGTCAGGAACACTCCCGCAAGAATGCCCACGAAGAACGTGACGAGCACCAGCTTGCCGCGGTCTTCCTGCTTGTCTTCCGGAGCGCTGGCGAGGGCCGTAAGCAGATCACTGCCCACGATGACGATGTCTTTTTGGCTTCGCTTGAAAAGACCCTGCACCTTGCGCTGCAAGATGAGACTCACGAACGTTTTGAACGGCACGGACGTTTTGCCCTCGATGATTGCCTTACCGCCGGCGTTGGTGATGTCCACTTCGACTTCGTCTTCGTCCATGGCTGACAGTGTAGCGGGTTTAGACCTTGATTGCAGCAAGTCTCTTGAGCGTCTCATCTTTTCCGAGGAGTGCGGCCACTTCGTAGGCGCCCGGGGAGTACTCGCGGCCGGTGAGCGCGGCACGGAGCGGCCACAGGATTTGTCCTTTCTTGAATCCGGACGTCGCGATGGCCGGGTCGAGTGCGGCCTTGATGCCGTCGAGCGACCAGGACTTCTCCGAAAGTTTGGAAAGTTCCGTCGTGAGGAACCCGATGATCTTCGGAATATCGGCTTTCTCGATTTTTTGCTTGGGACTGGCGAGCAAATCGAACGATGCGGTCGGCGTTTCGTACAGGTACGACATCATGTCGGGGGCTTCGGTGAAGAACGTGATGCGTTCCTGAATGAGCGCGGCGCGTTCCACGAATGTGGCGTCCTTTGCAGCGGCGGGATACTTCTCGGTGACGAGCGGCCTGATGCGCGCGGCAAAATCGGATGCAGGGATTTTCCGCATCCACTGGCCCTGAACCCAGGCGAGCTTTTCCAGGTCGAAGACGGCACCCGACTTCTGCACGCGCTCGATGCTGAACGCTTCGACGAGTTCGGCGAGTGAGAAAATTTCCTGTTCGGTACCGGGATTCCAGCCGAGGAGTGCGAGGAAATTGATGAGCGCCTCGGGCAAATATCCTTTCTTCAAATAATCTTCGGCGGCCACGTCGTTCTGGCGCTTGCTCAGCTTGGTTCTGTCGGCATTGAGGAGCAGCGGCACGTGCGCGTACTTCGGCGCAGCCCAGCCCAGTGCCTTGAAGAGGAGAAGGTGTTTGGGGAGTGAGCTCAGCCACTCCTCGCCACGAATGACGAGATCGGTTTTCATGAAGTGATCATCGACGACGTGCGCCAGGTGGTACGTCGGGAATCCGTCCGACTTCATGAGCACCTGATCGTCGATGGTGTGACCTTTGAACGTGAGGGTTCCGTAGATGCCGTCCTCGTACGTCACGGTTTCCTCGTGCGGCACCTTCATGCGGATGACGTATTTCTCGCCCGCGGCGATGCGCTTCTCGACGTCGTCTTTCGGGAGATCGCAGCACGTGCGGTCGTACATCGGAGCCTGCCTGCGCTCTTGCTGCTTCTTGCGCATTTCTTCGAGGCGTTGCGCCGTGCAGAAGCAGTGGTACGCCGCTCCGCTCGCGAGCAATGTTTTGACGTGCTCTTGGTAGAGCGGGAGACGCTTGGACTGGAAGTACGGACCGTATTCACCCTTTTCGATGAGCGCGCCCGATGCATCGAGCATCACGCCTTCGTCGGGCGGAATGCCGGCACCCGCGAGCGTGCGAACGATACCCTCGGTGGCGCCCGGAACTTCACGGGCACGGTCGGTGTCTTCGATGCGCAGCGTGAAATTGTCCTTGGTTTTTTTGGCGACGAGCCACGCGAAGAGCGCCGTGCGGAGTCCGCCGATGTGGAGAGCGCCCGTGGGGGACGGTGCGAAGCGTGTGCGCATGCAGTGAGAATAGTCGAAGGCGGAAAAGGCAGAAAGGCATTCACAGCCTTTCCGCCCGTTTCCCGCTCGATGTCCTTATTTGACGATCTTCACGCTGAAGGTGACTTTCTGCGTGGGCATGTCGTTCGGGCCGCGCGCAACGCGTGCGATGGCGTTGACGACCTGCTGACCCTCCGTGACGTGTCCGAAAATGGTGTAGTTGGCGGGCAAAGGATAGTCGGCGTCCATGATGAAGAATTGGCTGCCGTTCGTGTTCGGCCCGCGGTTGGCCATGGCGATGACGCCCGCCTTATAGCCGGACTTGTAGAGGACGGAGTTCGGATTGATCTCATCTTCGAACGTCTCGCCATACACGCTCTTGCCACCCGTGCCGTTGCCGCTCGGATCCCCGCCCTGAATCATGAATCCGGGGATGACGCGGTGGAACGTGACGCCGTTGTAGTAACCCTGCGACGCGAGCGCCATGAAGTTCGTCACGGTCTTCGGTGCGGACTTGGCGTCGAGCTCGACGGTGATGTCACCCATCGACGTCTTGATGACGGCCTGGTGCGTGCCGGTCAGCAACGTTTTGCCATCCCACGTCCAGGTGGGGCTTACGGAAGAACTGCTCATAGCGGTGGGGGGATTGGGTGGAGGAGAAACGGGAGGAGTGGCGGAGTTGCAGGCCGCGAGTGCGGCGAGCGACAGAGAAGCGGTGGCGAGTGCAAAACTCTTGCGCATGGTCACGGGGGAAATGGATCAGGATTGTATCGGCGAAGACGCCAGGACGTCCAGGATCACGGCGGCGGTTTTCTTCGCCGCATCGGAGGGAAAAACCGCATGCAGGGCGGTGCCGAGCCGCACCAATCGCGCCGCGTCCTTCAGGAGAGCGGCGATGCGTGCGGGAAGTTCTGCCAAGGCTTCTTGTGGCAAGTGTTCGACGGCTCCCGCAGTGGCAAGGCGCTCGGCATTGCGAACCTGGTGATCGTGAGCGACGCCTTCGAGCGGCACGACGATCGCGGGTTTCTTGAGCGCGCCGAGTTCGGCGAGGGTCCCTGCTCCTGCGCGCGTGACGGCGATGTCCGCGAGCGCGTAGAAGTGCGGCATTTCATCGTGTGCGTACGTGCGCGTGACGTACCTGGCATGAACGATGGACGTGGATTTTCCTTCGCCCGTGATGTGAATGATGTCGGCGAGATCGATGAGATGCTTGAAATGTTGTTCGATCGCTTCGTTGAGCGCGACGGATCCCTGGCTGCCGCCCGTGACCAAAAGTACGGGGCGGCGACCGGAGAAACCCGTGATGCGCTGACCTGCGGCACGCGAGCCTTCCAGAATCATCGGGCGAACGGGGTGCCCGGTTTGGACGGCCTTGGCCCGGAGCGATGTCGGCAACGTATCGACGGGAAAGCCGGTGCAGATGCGCTTCGCGATCCGTCCGATGAGTCTGTCACTGAGGCTCGGCACGCTGTCCGAAACGTGGAGAACGAGGGGCACGCGCTTCATGAATGCGGCAAGGCACACCGGCACGCTGACGTAGCCGCCTTTGCTGAACACGAGCGACGGCTTCTCGCGAGTGATGATGCCGAGTGACTGGAAGAATGATGCGACGAAGAGAATCGGAAATGAAAAAATGCGAAGAGAAAGTCCGCGCGGAAATTTCCCGGCGTGCACCGTGCGATACTCCACGCCGGCGCGATGCAACACGTCGATTTCCTCGGTGCGATGCGAACACACGAACACGGGGCGAACGGAGGAGTCGGCTGAGCGGAGTGCTTGCGCCACGGCCAGGGACGGGGTGATGTGCCCCATGCTTCCGCCGCCGCAAAAGAGGATGGTGGAGGGCATCAGGGCTGGATGAAGCGATGAAGCGTGCCGACGTGCGTCTGGCGGTTGCGCCTGCGGATGACGGCGTCTTCCTGCGTGGAGTGCATGGAAATGTTCAAGAGAATTCCGACCGCCGCGAGCGTGGAAAGCAACGATGAGCCGCCGTAGCTGATGAAGGGGAGCGTGAGACCGGTGATGGGGAACAGCGACAGGTTCACGCAGATATTGAGGAGCGTCTGGAACGCGATGCAGGTGGTGATTCCCGTGGCGACGAGCAAGCCGAACCGATCCGGAGCGTTGCGCGCGATGCGGAGTCCTCGGTACACGAAAATGCCGTACAGACCGAGCACGATGAGTAGGCGCAGAAAGCCAAGCTCCTCGGCCATGGCGGCGAAGATGGTGTCGGATTGCACCTCGGGCAAGTACCCGAATTTCTGAATCGATTTGCCGTAGCCGACGCCGAACAGTCCGCCCGAACCGATGGCGATGAGCGCTTGGTAGACCTGGAATCCGATGCCTTCGCGGTACGTGGTGTCCTCGGGATGGAAGAGGATGTGGAGGAAGACCGTGAAGCGGTTACGGATGTATTCCTTGTTGAGGATCACGGGAAGCCCGAGGAGTCCCGCCGACGCCGCGCCGAGCATGAGGTGGAAAATGTTTCCTCCGGCGACGAAGAACATCACCGTGCCGATGACGGAGAAGACCAAGAAAGATCCGAGGTCGGGCTGGATGGCGACGAGAAACGTGGAAAGACAGAGGAGCACGACGAACGGCACGAAGCCTTCCTTGAACGTCGCGATGGACGATTCTTTTTTCTGCAGCCATACGGCCATGTAGAAGACGAGTGTCATCTTCAGGAATTCCGACGGTTGAATGTTGAAGAAGCCCAAGTGCAACCAGCTTTGCGCCGTGCCGTAGTTGTTCCCGAGTCCCGGAATGAACAAGCTGATGAGGAGTGCCAGGTTGATGAGGAACAGCGTGCGGGCATGCTTCTGCCAGAAGTGATACGGAATGATGCTCGTGACGCAGAGAGCGCAGAGAGCCACGAGCATGTGTCCGAAGCTGCGCCACAGGTAAAAGGCGTTGCTGGGAGCGACCCACGCACCGCTCTCCACGAAACGCTGCGTCAACTGGTAACTCTGGTACACCGAGACGCTCGCGATCATCGCCAGCCCGAAGAGGGACAGGCCGAGCGCGATACCGAGAAGGAGAAAGTCGGCTCTGCGAAACATGGGCGCCCATCATACCCCCGCGCGGATTGATCCTAAAGAAGCACGCGGAAGATCGTCTTGCTACACTCTCCTTCGTGGTTCTCTTGATTCTCTCCGCCGGCGGCGCCTTGGTGGCATCGGTTCTTTCGGCGTGGGCGGCCGAAGGACTCGCGGCGCCGATCTTGCTGATCGGAACGTTCGTGCGCTTGTCGCTCACGCACAATCCGCACATCGCCTTCAGCATCGCCATCCCGAGTCCTTTGGAGGAGATCGTCATCGGCGGAGCGCTCATCGGCATTTGCGTCATGGCGTACCAAAGCAGACGAATCAAAATGAGTTCCGTGGGATTCGGACTCATCATCGGCGGAGCGGTGGCCAACATCATCGACAGGTTGCGTGACGGGGCCGTGACCGACTTCATCGCCGTGGGAACATTTCCCGTATTCAATATCGCCGATTCCTGCATCACCGTAGGTGCGGTTATTCTCATTTTTGAGGCTTGGATGCGTCATAAAACACGGAATTGACAGCCTGACAATTGTGCGGCGACGCGGGTTTCAGTATGCTCATCCCATATGGCGTCTTCACGCCGTGTTTCATCAGCATCGCGCACGGAAAAAGCGCTCCCCGACACGAGCGCCCGCTTCGTAAAAACCGTGACCGATGCACGCACCTTCGACTCTATGAACATCCAGTATCGCATCAACGGCGGACGCCCCCTCGCGGGCACGGTGGAAATCGGCGGATCCAAGAACGCCGCGCTTCCGCTGCTCGCCGGTTCCGTGGTCTGCAAAGGAGACACGGTCTATAAGAACGTCCCGCGTCTCAGCGACATCGAGACGATGTGCCGCATTTTGGAATTCCTCGGCGCAAAAGTTTCTCGCGACGGAACGACCATCACCGTGAACGCGGACACGATGCAAAGCAAAGCCATTCCGCACGATCTCGTCAGCAAGCTCCGCGGATGCATCGTGCTCCTCGGCCCGCTCCTTGCTCGTTTCGGCGAAGTGGAAATGGCCTACCCGGGCGGATGCGTGCTCGGCAAGCGCCCCGTGGGCGCACACATCGACGCATTGGTGCAGATGGGAGCGAAGGACCTGAGCGATGACGACAAGCTCTTGCTGAAGGGGCCCATCAAGGCCACGCACGTGGTACTCCCCGAATTTTCCGTCACCGCCACGGAGAATATTCTCATGGCCGCCGCTCATTTGCCCGGCATCACGACCATCGAACTCGCCGCGGCCGAACCGCACGTGCAGGACTGCTGCGAGTTCCTCGTGCGCCGCGGCGTCCGGGTGGACGGCATCGGCTCGCACACGCTCACCATTCACGGCAAGGCCGACCTCATGCCCGCCGCCGACCACACGGTGATCCCGGATTACTTGGAAGCAGGCATCTTCATTCTGGGCGGTCTTCTCACGAAGGGAAACGTGACGGTGAAAAAAGCGCACTCATCGCACCTCACGTCGTTCCTCGGTGCGCTGCGCCGCGCGGGCGCCTCGGTGACGGTGGATGCGAACGGCGACATTCACGCGGACGGACAAACGTCCGCGCTCACGGGCACGCGCATTCAGACGAACATCTTCCCCGGTTTCCCCACGGACTTGCAGGCACCGTTCGGCGTGCTCATGACGCAGGCCAAGGGCGTGAGCCGCATCTTCGAGGTGCTGTTCGAGGGCCGCATGGCGTACCTCTACGAACTGGAGAAGATGGGCGCCAGCATCGAAATCCTGAACTCGCACCAAGCACTCGTCATCGGCCCTTCCACGCTTCGCGGCAGACAAGTGGCAAGCAACGACATCCGCGCCGGCGCCGCGATGGTGCTCGCGGGTCTCATCGCCGAAGGAGAGACCATCGTCACCGACGTCCGCTACATCGAGCGCGGCTACGACCGCCTGGAGGAAAAGCTCCGTGCGCTGGGCGCAGACATCGTCCGCGAGGAGAAGTAGCCTCCACCCGCACCCCCTGCTACACTCTCGCCCGTCATGATGACCATCACCGCTTCCACAGGCGCCGCATGCACCGTCCAGACCTCGTCCGGATCGTTCGAGGTGTTCCCGGCCAAAGTCCCCAAGGACACCTGGGCGCTGCTCAGCCACCCGGAGGAAGACCTCAGCAACAAGAAGGCGGTGAGCTGGCCCGGTGAGTACGATTTCTCGGGCGTCACCGTCCGCGCCGTGGGGCAAGAAGCCGGTAAGCAAGTATCGTATCTGTGCGTCTCGGAAGGCCTCCGCCTCGCGGTCATCGATACGCCCGTGCTCGAGTGGACCGATGCCGAAATCGAGAAGCTCGGTGACGTGGACATCCTCGTCATCGGTGCCGACAACGCCAAGAAAGTCACGGCGGTCGTGGAGGCCGTGGACCCTCGCATCGTCGTTCTCTTCAAAGTAAAAGATGGTGACATGGCGGCCGTGGCCAAGGCCTGCGGCATGAGCTCGGTGCAGACGACGGCCGAACTCAAGCTGAAGCCGAGCACGCTCCCCCAGGACTCGCGCCAGGTCGTGGTTCTTGGCTAAATTCATCGGAATGCTGAATAATGAAAACGCCGCTCTTTTGTGACGCTCAGGTTCCGTAGTTCAATGGATAGAACGACCCTCTCCTAAGGGGTAGATGCAGGTTCAACTCCCGCCGGGACCACCATAAATATTACTCCATTCCGGAGATCACAATATAACTAAGTGCAACACTCTGAACATTGTCCGAGAATTTCGCTGATATGATGAGAAGCTCTGAAGCCAGCCGCCTTTGCTATACGATTTTCCTCGTGGCACAGCTTCTTATCTGAAAATTCTTCGACTTTTCCGCAGCTTTTACAACTCAAAAATCCATGATGGCCTTCTGTGTTCGGCATGGAGCACAGAGTAAATCCTCCGGAACTCGGGTGCTTATGGATGATGCCCAGCCCTTCAAATGTCTTGAGCGTGCGGTACACGGTAATGAGGTTCACCGCCGCTTTTTTCTTTTTGATTCGCTCGTAAATCTCACGATGTGTAATGGGTTTTTTTGACATCATCAATGCATCAAGGATCAATCTTCTTGGCTGCGTATCGTGCAAGTGCAGGCTCTTGATGAGTTTCTGGTAGTCACGATTCATGAAGCAAATATAGGGATGACACAATAAATGTGCAATTTTTGTCATATTCATGCGGCAAGATGTACGGATTCGGGCGTTTCTTTGAACGCTTCGACACCCGCCTGCGCCTGGAGAGTCGGGGAATCATCGGCTTCATCCGCACATTCCATCGTCGATACTTCTCCGGATAATGTTTCGAGCACCATCCGTTTTCTCAACGAACCCCGCAGCTGTGCAATGGCTGCAGCATTTCCCAAGGGAACGACTTGCACTTCAAATTCGTCTGCCATGTCGTCTACGGGTTTCTGTCCCGATGTTTCTCCATAGAGAGTCTCCTGCATGGCTATCCGCTTCTGAAGGATGCCCCGTGTACGTGGAATGGAATCAGTATGTTCGGGATCGTCATTTTGTTCCGGCACGTCCATGACTTCCCCTTTCTCTTCTTCCACTTCTCGCAGCATTTCCATATCGATCTCCTCTGATTCTCTGTCCTCGTCTTCCATATGCAAATGAAGATCTTTCAGGGTAACGCCAATGGACGACAAGGCACTCTCAAATTTATCCCACACCTGGGGTATCTGCCGAACTTTCATGGCGGCACGCCGACTTGCATCACTGGCGAGAATAATACGAATGGCATCTCGGGGATTTTGGCTCAATTCCAATTCTCTCATCGATCGCTGAATGTCGACGTCGCCTTCCAGAAAACTGCAGAGAGCAAAAATGAATGGCATCAGCTTGTCCTGACGATTCGAAAGAAGAGCCTCCATTTTCTGCGATTCAGCAAGTCTGCGTATGCGGTCACCGCCTGCCTTGAGCCGATGCTGACCAATGGCCGTGGCCAGCGACGGCATGACGTCGTCCCAGTCGACCGCTCCAAACTTTTGCTGCAAGCGGCCGTCAACCGACGGATCTTTTCGTTTCAAGGCTGAGCTGAGAGAAGGTGAAAGATGTGCAACTTTTATGCGCGAAATACTGGCTTGTGCCTCGATATCTTCCTTGGGTGACTGCGTGTCGGCTTTTTCTTCGGTACGCTGCTCATGAGAAAAACGATGCCATGCGAGACGCAATAGGCTTTCTGCATATGTTCGATGCGTACGTAGCAATTCCTTGTGGGGACTTTGTTCGGAGAATTGCCGCATAAACTCCTCCAATCGTTTGGGCGGCTCTTTTGGACCCGGTTTCCATGCTGCAATCGTTTTTTCGATGATCGCCACCTCCGCTTTCGCTTGTGCGTTTTCCCGAATCTTATTCTTTTGCTGCCAGACGACATGCAGCGTCGGCATGAGCGACAATGCATACGCTTGCAGTGTTTTGGGAAGGCTTTCAGGCTTCGCATGTTCTTGAAAAAATTTCTCCAAACGCTTCATCATCGCCGATGAAAACACCCGCACGTCCTTGAATGATTCCTCGTCTATGTCAGCGGGTTTCAGCGAGGACATGGAACGGTCAGCCGCCATGCTTTTGAGTTTTGAGAGGGTTTCCGCATATGCTTTCTGCAGATTGCGGTATTCCTTTTCGAAATGAGGGTCGACTGTTTGCCTCGAAACGTCACATCGTTTTTTGTCGTTTGGCGCGTACTTCACGTACTCATCTTTCAAGTCGGAGGCATTCTTGATGCGGCTGGGATCAAAGATGAGATTTTTTTGCCAGAGAGCGGCCCGTGTGAACAGAGCGTCTGTTTCTTTCCGGTCGCGTTCGGCCATGGACTTTGCGATGACTGCACATATGTGTCCGAGTTGCGGGGCCAAGACTTTGAAAAAAGGAGCATGGTGTGAATGAGCCCGGAGATAGGCGGCTTTCACCGCATCGGGCGTGTCAAAAGTCATGGAGTTCTGCGGTGCTTGAACGGACCATTCCTGCAGAGACTTGGAGATGATGACAATATCCTCCTCCATTGATTCTGTGCGCATCGGCTTGCCGCGCAGGGGTTTTGACTTGAGGTCGATCGTGGCAAGGGGTTTGCCGTGCAGGGGTTTCGATGTGAGATCAATCGTACCGAGCGGTTTCCCAACCAACGGTTTCACCGGAACTTCGGGCATTCTGGCGCCCATCAATGCCTTCATCGCGCCTTGTACACCCTCTCTTGCCCCACTGACTTCCAATGAAGGACGCGGTGATTCCCGCGTCACTTCATCGGTTTCAGGGGACTCGAGTGAGCGTGCCATCGAAAGAAATCTGGTTCACCGAATAAAAACTCAATGGCTATCACTTACACATCGTGGCGATGTCCTGCCTCCACATGCATGCAATGACCGACGCACGGCAGAAGCTGATTTCTGATTTCCGCTTCGACGCTCCCAAGCGTCGTCTCGACGACGGTTCCTCCTTTCCTGCATTCAAACTGCCCGGTTTCCATGTTGTAGGTGTGATTTGAATTGCAACCATGGCCCACATGGCCTCCCTGTTGGCAGAGGTGCGTAGGCTTTCCATGGCATGAAAAGTCAAAATGATCCACTTTTTCTCCACAGGTACAAATAAGAGTCATGACGGGTGGGGGTTATAAAATGCAAAACTTTTGCAAATTTATAGTATTTGCAAAATGCATGCAAGTCAAAAAGAACAGTATTTTTTACCTTTCGATCATCTGCGAAGGCCGAAGCGCGATGGTCTCATGCAACTGATTCGACCGATTTTTTATCCTTTCCACCATTCGACTCGCCATGCTCGTTGATGGTTCTCGATTCGCTCGGGCCATTTTTTATCCGCCACGAGGCGAATGACCCTGTGCGGAGTCGAAGGGCCACGCAGACTTTTGAACAGCGCGATTTACTGATAGACTATTACATGTTATAACATACTTAATGACTCAAAAAAATAAGCCCGAAAAGCAGCCACAGACTCCGGCAACACCGGTGCCCCGGCCTCCTCAACCTCCCACACCATCCTTGCCGAAATCCGTAGGCGGGACTCGGCCTCAGATTGTGCAAATATTCGGGCCGCGCCCTCCGCCCCCACCCATTCCACGCGAGAAGCAGGTGGTGGCTCCCCCCGCCGCAAACGGCTCCCATGAATATCCTGAGCGCGAACAAAAAATAGGCGGTGTGACCGTCACGAAAGACACGCCCCTTGGTCTATTGATGGTTAGCGCCTCGGATATTCCGATGGAGGATTTTCGCGGTCCGATAACGATACGAAATTTGGACGAATGCTTCGTCATCGAACGCACGACGGACGCAAAGGGATCGTACTGCAGCCTCAGGCCCAGAAATATGGTCGTTGCCAATGGCAAGCTTGTTCCAGCACATTCTTTTGCGGTTGATGCGGTGCCGACCGGCGGAAGCATGTATTATTCGAAAAAGGATGACCTCGCCATTGCTGTAGTAACCGTGGAAGATTTGGAAGTATGCTTGCTCGTGACGAATAGAATTGGCCGCAAAACATACTCGGGCAGAGAAGTTTCGGAAATGTACAAATCTGACTCTTAGATGCTGCTCGACTCGTTAGGGGAAACGTTTTTGAAATATTGAAATGGCATGAGGATCAATCACGAAAGCCTTTTTGGCATACAATGGATTCCATATGCGCTACGCAGCCCTTCTCCGCGGCATCAACGTCGGCGGAAACAAAAAGGTTCCGATGGCCGATTTGAAAAAGCACCTGGAAAAAGCCGGGTACACGAACGTGAAGACGCTGCTTGCGAGCGGCAACGTACTCTTCGACGCCGATGAAAAAGTCGCGGCGAAACTCCGCGCCGCACTCGAGGAATTGCTGCGCAAGAAATTCGGGTTCCCCATTCCGGTCATCCTCCGCACGGTCGACGAACTCAAGGCACTGGAGAAAACAAACCCTTTCAAAGGAATCGCGGTGACGCCCGAAACAAGGCTCTACGTAACGTTCTTATCGGACAAACCGAACCACTCGCTCAAGATTCCGTACGAGTCGCCGGAGAAAGACCTGCGGATTTTGCGCGTCACGGACGGCGAAGTCATCAGCGTTTTTTTGGTGACGGAGAACTACGGCACGACGGACGGCATGGCCGTCATCGAGCGGGAATTCGGAAAAAACGTGACGACACGCAATTGGAACACGGTATTGAAGCTTTTGGGATAAGTTGCAAGAATAAAATAATTATTGCCAGTTCATATTTTGAATAGTTTTTTTGGTGTAGCATCGGCCTCCTCATGACGACCCGACGCATGACTCTTCGGCTTCTCAAAAATTCGCTGCTCCTTGCCGCGGGCATCGGCGTGCTCCTCGTGGCTCAAAACACGTTCGCCGCCGATGACGTTTCCTGCCTTCGGCAGGGCGTGCAGCAACGCACGACGGACATCCGCAAGGCGTACCAAGAATACGGCCAGGAAATGGGCCGCCTGACGGAGGTGATGGGTAAAAGCGAGACCGACCTCCTCTCTCAAACGGACGCGGGTTACAGGACCAACGAAACGAATCGCACGTACTACAATTTCAGCAACGATGCCGGACGCGCCGGCCAGGACTTGATGTCCAAGATTTCCCAGGCGTGGAACCTGTACTTCAGCAAGCGCGCCTCGTGCGGCTACGGCGGGAACCCCTCGTACAACTACGGCAACAACTACTACAACGGTTCGTACAACTACAATTACAACTACGGCTACCCGTACGGATACAACGGTTACATTCAGCCGCAGTGCACCCAGCCCCAGCTCACGCAACCGCCCGCGGGCTGCAACTACGCCTGTGCGCCGGACGGCAACGGCTGCCAACGCTGCCACCTGCAGTGCAGCGGATCGGTGAGCTACGCCGCCTGCGGCTGCCCGTCGCAGTACGACCCGGTGTGCACCAGGGACGGCCGCACGTACGACAACGCGTGCTATGCGGCATGTGAACGTCGCGATATTTGGTACGACGGAGCGTGTCGCTGATGTAAAGAAAGATTCACATCTTCCCGCTTCTCCGATACGATGAGCATGCTTTTGCATGTTCATTCCGTTCCTTAGACATACGAGGGATTTGTGAGCGATTTCCAACTCCTGGTTCTCGCGATGTTCTATTGCATCGTGGGAACCGCCCTGCTTCGGCAGGGCAAAAAGAAGTGGGGTGTGTACCCCGTCGGTCTGACGCTGGGATTTTATCTCTGCGCGATCTTTATGGGGATTCAGGCCCTGCAGGCGATCATCCTGATCCTCCTGCGACTGTGAGACTGCACGGGCATTCGGGCGAGACGGCATTGCCGCTTCGCCCTTCTTTTCAGGGTGTGGCGATGGGGGCACTACGAAGCCGAGATTTCCGCATCTTTCTTGCGGTCTTTCTTCTTTTTGATGAGTGCGGTGACGTGCTTCGTGATTTCGGGGAGCCAGTCGTCGGTCTTGGCGGCAGCGCGGAGCTGATCCTCTCCGATCCTGAGTGTCGTCCCGCTGATGCGCCACTGCGGACAGACTTGCAGGAGCTGCATGATCTCGCTCGCCGTGACGCGCGGAGCGAGCGTAAGCGTCACGTCGCGCTGTGTGGGGCTGACGTTGTCCATTTTCACGCGCATGACGCCCGCGCGGCGACACGCCATCTTGAGTTTGATGACCTCAAGGAGGTTCTCGGATTGCTTGGGCAGCGGACCGTATTCCTCGCGCAAGTCTCCCGTGAAGTCGGCCAAGATGGCTTCGTCTTCGGCGCCGGCAAGCTTCTGGTACGTGCTGATCTTCTCTTGCTCGTCGGGAATGTAGAACGACGGGATGAGCGCCTCGAACGGCAGGATGATCTCGATGGTCGAAGGCATGTCATCCTCAACCCCTTTGCCGCCGGCCTTGAGTTCTTCCATGGCGTTCTTGAGCATGCGCAAATAGTGGCTGACGCCGACGGTTTGCATGTTTCCGGATTGCGATGCGCCGAGAATTTCACCGGCACCGCGGATCTCCAGGTCGCGCATGGCGATTTGGAATCCGGAGCCGAGCTCGCTGGCTTCCACGATGGCGCGGAGGCGCTTCTTGGCATCGTCCTTCAGGCGCTGCGAGTGGTACAGGAAGTAGGAGTACGCTTGTACCGTGCCGCGACCGACGCGACCGCGGAGCTGATACAGCTGCGACAAACCGAACTTCTCGGCTTCATTCACGATGAGCGTGTTGGCACGCGGAAGGTCGATGCCGTTCTCGATGATGGTGGAGCTGACGAGCACGTGAAATTTACCATTCTTGAAGTCCACGATTCTTTCCTCAAGCACCTCGGGCTTCAGCTGTCCGTGCGTCACGACGAACGTGGCGCCGGGCACAAGGGCGCGGAGCTTCTGAGCGAACGCATCGATGGTTTCCACGCGGTTGTGAAGAACGTATACCTGCCCGCCGCGCTCCACTTCTTTCATGATGGCCTCGCGCACGAGAGCATCGGAATATTTGCGGACCTCGGTGATGATGGGGAGACGGCCCGGAGGAGGCGTTGTGATCGTCGTGATGTCGCGGAGTTTGTGCAGACCCATATTCAGCGTGCGCGGAATGGGTGTGGCCGTCATCGTAAGGATATCGACGGAGGCACGGAGTTCTTTGATCTTTTCCTTCTGCTTCACACCAAAGCGCTGCTCTTCATCGATGATGAGGAGGCCCAGGTTGCTGAAGACGATGTCGTCTTGGAGCAGGCGATGCGTTCCGACGACGATGTCCACCTCGCCGTGCGCCATCTTGCGGAGCGTTTCCTGTTGCTCTGCATTGCTGCGGAAGCGCGAGAGCATATCGATGCGAAGACCGAAGCCTTCCATGCGTTTGACGAGGCTCTTGTAGTGCTGGTCGGCAAGAATGGTGATGGGTGCCAGGAACGCGACCTGTTTGCCGGAGATGGCCGCCTTGAACGCGGCGCGCATGGCGACTTCCGTCTTTCCGAAACCCACGTCACCACAGACCAGGCGGTCCATGGGATGCCCGCTTTCCATATCGCGCTTGATGTCCTCGATGGCTTTGATCTGGCCCGGCGTCTCGGTGTACGGGAACGCGTCGTCGAATTTGCGTTGCACCTCGCTGTCGGTCGGATAGGCGTGGCCCTTGGCTTTGGCGCGCTTGGCGTAGATTTCCAGGAGTTCTTTGGCGGTCTTCTGAGTTTCCTCGCTGACCTTCTTGGTGATTTTCTTCCACTCGTTGGATCCGAGGCGCGTGAGCACCGGCTCTTCACCCTCTTCATGCACGAACTTGCTGAGCTTGTCGGCTTGATCCACCGGAACGAACAGTTTGTCGTTCTCGGCGTAGGTGATTTCCAAGTACTCACGCTCCACGTCGTCCACCACTTTCGTCGTCATGCCCTCGAACCGGCCGATGCCGTGTTCCATGTGCACCACGTAGTCGCCGGGCTGCAGCGACGTGATGAAATCGAGCGCCAGGCGCTGAATGGAGCGCTGCTTCGCTTCTTTGCGGAGGGAAAAAATTTCGCGATCGGTGATGAGCGCGCACTTGAGATCGGGATTTTGGAGTGAGTGGGGGAGCAGTTCGTCTTGTTCGGCGGTCACGACCGTGATGGCGCCGGGACGCCTGTCGGGGGCGTGGAGGAATGTGATGGATTCTTCTTTCAGAACACCCTTCAGTTCATCGGCGCGCTTGCTCACGATGGTGATGGTCCAGTTCTGCTGCAGCTTGTCGCGGACATCGTTCACGAAGTCGGGGAGCGTGTAGAACTTGAGAACGGAGAGGTAGCGCAGATGAATGTGGTTACTGTCACTCTCCGGGAAGCTGGTGATGGTCACCCGGTCGGCATCCGTCTTGAGCTCCAGCTCCTCCTGCTCATCCGTCACGAGGACGGACTTCTTCGGAAATTGCTTGGTGAGCGTCTCGGTGTCGCCCCATGTGAGCGGATACAAGGTGATCGATGTGTGCTTCCTTTTTTTCTCGCTCTCGACGATCTCATGAATATCCTCGATCTTCCCGTATTCGGACGTAATGCGGAACGGCGCCGATTCTCCGGCCGGGAAAATATCGAGCGTATCGCCCGTGCGCCGATATTCACCCACGGACAACTCTCGGTCATCGGCATGCTCATAACCGAGCTCAATGAGCGCTGAGAACAACTTTGTAAAATCCACCTCCTTTCCCGCTGAAACGGTGAGCGCTTGTTCGGAGAGCTCTTTGAATGACGGAAGTTCGGCATCCCACGTCGCACGGTCCATGACGGCCACACCCTCGCCCTTCATCAACTTGATGATGGAGGCCACGTCGTCGGCGGTCGGCTCTTCACCAAACTCCAACCGGTACGGGCTTTGCCCGAAGAATTGGAGCCAATGCAACAATCCCTCCACACGCTCCTCATTCTCCGTCACGACGACAGCGGGACCGGGTTTGAGTTCCAAGAGGTGGCTCACGATCATCGCTTTTGCGGTCTCGTTGGCGAGTCCCGAAATCGTCAGGGCATGCTTTTTCCTCAGCAGCTCCGAGAGCTCCTGATGCGTGTCTTTTCCGATGCAAACGAAGGGTAACATCACGGGCAACGGTCTTTCCTCTTGAAGAAAATGTCTCCCCTCACCAGAAGAGGAAGAGCCTCCGGGAGGCAATAAGGTGAGGGAGATGCGGTGAAAACGTCGTTTCGATCTGCGTTAACTATACATTATTCCTCCGTCATGCGCAACGGCATGATGAGGTGCAGATATGGGTCGCCGGACGGCAGGCGGAAGACGGCGGGATGCATTTTGTCGGACAGCTCCAACACCACCGTCTCATCGCCGATGCGCGACAGGAAATCAATGAGGTAGGTGGAGGAAATGGCGATTTTATTCTCTCCTCCGGTGATGTCGGCATAAATGGTGGATTCGTCTCTGCCGAGCTGCGTCTGCTTGGTGGCGATGTGCAGACTGGATTTGGTGAGTGTGAATGTGATGTTGTTGCTCTGCTCTTTGGCGAAGTAGTGCATGCGCTTCACGGCACTGAGGAGATCTTTGACGGAAAGTACCGCCGACGTCTTCTTTTCTTTGGGAAGGACTTGGTGATAATCGGGGAATTTTCCATCAATGAGGCGACTGAGTAATTTCGTGTGACCGACATGTACTTCGATTTGTTGTGATCCCAGCGCAACTTCGATGTTTTTCAAACCCTCTTTCTTCGTCTTTTCATCATCCCCAACTTTGCCCTTTTCCAAGGCGATGACAGACTTCAATTCCTCAAGAAACTTCGCCGGAATGATGCACGAAATATCACCAGGATCGCCCTCCACGTCGATTTTGTACTCCGACAAGCGGTAGCTGTCCGTGCCGACAAGCGTGATTTTTCCTTTTTCTGCTTGAACAAACACTCCGGAAATCACGGGGCGTGACGTTGTTCTGGCACACGCGAACGTCACCAAGTTGAGCGCACCCAAAAGCGGACCGATGGGCAACGACAATGTCGTTTCTTTTTGAATGCCTGCAATGGTGGGGAATCCGCTGGCAGCTTCACCGGCAATCACCGCTTTGGCTCGCTTGGAGTGTAATTTCAATTGCGTACCCTCACTTGTTTCCAGGAGAACTTCATCATCTTGGTTGTATTGAATGAAGTTGAGAATCGCCTTTGCCGGCACTGTGATGGAACCCTCGTTTTCAATCACCACTTCAAAACTCGTCACGATGGAAAGCTCCAAATTCGTCGCGCTCATCGTGCAACACTTGCCTTCGACGTGAATCAAGATGTTTTGCAGGATCGGCAACACTTGCTCCGTACCAATGGCACGGCTGACGAGTTGGAGCCCTGCGAGCAAATCCTGTGTCTTGCAAGAAAACTTCATAGGAGAGGATTGAAGATGAACTCGCTCCGTTACGCAAGAACATTCTTTCTTCAATCTTCTTCACCTCACTATCCACATACAACCTCTCTATTGATTAGTTAATAATGAGTGAATGTAATGACTTCGTCATCATAGAGAGATCTTGTCAGGAAAAAGAAAAGAGGATGCCGTCATGTGGAAACTGCGGAGCGTCTCCGAAATGTACTCATGAGACATGTGGCATTCCACAGCCATTTTCGCCATTTTTCGTACACATTTTGACTGTGGAGAACTTGTGGAGAACCTGTGCATAACCCTTTATCACATGGCTAAGAACCAAGGCCCCTCGGTCGTCGCTCAGCCCTGCCATAAGCCATGCATTGGTGTGCATAAGAAGTATGAAGTTCGCCGAAGCCTCCATGGGAGTATTCCACACCCCTTGGGTTTTCCACGGTGTTGTCCCTACTTCAAAGCGCGTCGGAAGGTGTCGCGCTTTTCGGGTTCGGTGGCCTTCTTCGTATTCGGACGGATCGACAAGGTGCCGTCTTTCCCCATTTTGACGAAGCTGCCATCCAAAACGTCGGCCGTTACAAGGGTCATGGAGTTGATGAACGAGCCCGCACCGATCTTCACACCCGGAGCGATACACGTGTGGATGCCGGTTCTGACACCTTCGCCGATGATGGCGCCGAGCTTGCTGAGGCCCGTGGCGATGGTTTTACCGCCGACGACGGACGCGATTTCCGCTTCGTCGAGCCGCAAGTTCCCCGTCGTGGTTCCCGCACCCATGGAAACGTTGTTACCCACTACCGCGTCACCCAGGTAGCTGCTGTGCGTCCACACGTCGTCGCCCAGGACGGAGCGCGCCACTTCGGTGTTGTAGCCGATGACACAGTTCTTTCCGATGGAGCTCGCACGGACCAGGGCGTTGTTGGCGATCACCGTTCCTTCGCCGATGACACACGGCCCCATCACACTGGCGTGCGGGAAAATCTTCACATTCGGTCCGATGATGACGGCGCCTTCCACGACCGCCGTTCTGTGAATCGTTGCCGTTCTGTGAATCGCGGGCTTTTTGGACCTCGGCAGCAGGACGGGCAAAAGCGCGAGCAGGTGCCACGGGTACTTCACGGCCTGCCAGGTTCCTTTGTACGGCACGGCTTCGTACGGGTGTGTCGCCAGGAGCTTCTGGACCGCCGCTTCATAGCCGTCGTCTTTCGTCGTCTTCACCGTCACGAGGGCTTCCAGCAAGTCCACGGCGGACATGTGCACGTGGGCGACGATATTCACCATGTCGCTCGGCTCGGTGCCGGGCTCGGGCTTTTCCACGATGCCCGTGATGCGACTTCCTTTCATGGAGAGGTAGCCGCCCGGGAAATACGATGAGACTTTGCGCGCGAGCAGGAGGCCGCCGCGCTTGAGCCGTTTGGATTTTTTCAAAAGGTCGGCGTAGGCCGAAGGGTCGATGACGTCGTTGCTACTCACGATCATGACGGGGCCTTCGTCGCATTCGGGAAGTGCTGAGAGGAGTGCGCCGCGCATGCCGAGTTCCAGGTCCTCTTGTTCGATCACATCCAAATCCGGGAACAGCTCCTCGGCCTCGGCCTTATTGTGCGGACCGGCGACAAGGAGAATGTCTTTGAGCCCACCCTTTCTCAGACGCTTCACTTGTTCCTGAAGCAGCGTCGTTCCCGCGACGGGGAACAAGCTTTTTTCCGAGAGCGGCCAGAACCGCGTCGACCTGCCGGCGAAGATCAAGATGGCGCGCATGTAGGGCTCATTCTACACCGTTTCCATGGCTTGCGGTAGCGGCAGCATTGGCTTTTGCTGTGCAGCCCCTGACCGTGAGGTCAGAGGCTGCGAGGTCTTACGCCGAGAACGGCCGATGCCCGGGCACAGCGACGAGCTGGCCCGTACGACAGGTGCTCATGATGAGCCCCGTCGTGAGGAGTGCCCACACCACCCACACGGGGGCGAGGTGGAGGACCTCCGGCGAGACGTGTCCTCCCAGCAACTGGTCTGCAACCGTGGCCCGGAAGGCCTTGGTAAGCATGGCCACCGCGTGGAGCTCCTGCCAGTGGCAGGAGATGAGGTGGGCCTGCAGGCCCACCCCAAGGAGTTGGATGCTTACCGATGCGGCGAAGCGCCGCACCGATGACGTGTGTCCGATCGTCGGCACCGTGCCGACGAAAAACGTGAGAGCCGTGATCCACGTGAAACCCGCGGCGGCGGGCTCCGTTGCTTCAAAGTGAAGCAACAGCGCACCGATCGAGATCAGTGCGTACATGATCAGGCCCGCATTCGTCGACAGTGCCGTGTTGATCCACCACACGGTTTCATTGTTCCACTTACGCATCGCTTCTCCTTCTCAGTAGGAGGTAGTCCGGCCGTTCGTAGTGAAAGACCTAAATTATATTATACAATATAATAGTATATTTGACCACTTCTACCATACCACCTCAATATCGCCCTCCAGGTCGGTTCGTCGCACCTCTACGCCCAAATCGTTGAATCGCTCCAAGATCTCCGGCCGCGGATGCCCGAACGGGTTTCCTTTTCCCGAGGAAATCACGGCGACGTCGGGATCAACGAGCCGCAAGAATGCGAGAATCGACGATGACGTGCTGCCGTGGTGCGCCACTTTCAGAATGTCCGCGCGGACGTCGGCGCGTGCTTGGACCAATGTCTTTTCGACGATGCTTTCCATGTCGCCCGTGAAGAGCACGCGTTTCCCGTTGCTCTCGAACCTCAGGACGAGCGACTCGTTGTTCACGTCTTTGCTCATGCCGTTCGGCATCACGGAGGGCGGCCAGAGAACCGTGATCGTCGCGCCCGACTGCAGTTCGATGGTTTGTCCGGCATGGAGCACCAAGGACTTCGCCCCACTCAGCTCAGCCCCCGAGAGCGTCGCCGCGTAGCGTCCCATTTCATACTCCGTTCCCGCCGTTGCGAGAGCCTGCACGTCGTACCTACGCAGCACCTCGGGCAGGCTCATGAGGTGGTCGGCATTGGGGTGACTGAGCATCACCATGTCGATGGACCTGTCGAAGAACGGCATGTGCGAACCCAGGCGCTCCAGCGTGGACCAGTCGGGTCCGCCGTCGATGAGCACGCGTTTGCCGCTCGGTGTCGTGATGAGCGCGCTGTCGCCCTGCCCCACATCGAAGAAGATGACATGCGTTTTGCCGTCGGGTTGCAAACGGAATTCCCGCACGCCAAGAAACGTGCATGCCAAGATCACGATGACGATCGTCCATCGCAGGGGAGTCATGCGTGTCAGGTTACACCGTTTTCTTCTTCCGGCGCATCTTGTGTCCGGCGGCGGCTCCGGCCGTGAGCATCAGACCCAGAAATCCGATGCCCGAGGCGGGCAAGTTGATGACGCGCTGCACGCCCGGTGCTGACTCGTTGCCGGCCGCATCGGTGGTGTTCACCCGAAGGCCGAACGTTCCTGCGGGAATGCGTTCGTACTTCACCGATGTTTGCGTGTCGGCGACAGCGAAATTGCGAGCGAATTGGCTGCCGTCGGTCGAGGTGTACAAGTTGTAGCCGCGGGCGCCGGGGGCTTGCGTCCATGCGGCGAGCACGTTGTACGTTCCGTCGGCGCGTGCGGTGGCCGTGAGGTCGAGTGCTGCCGGGTCACGCAGAAGCATTCCCGTGACCGGAGGTGCGCTCGGAGGAACGGGGTTCGTTCCGAAGCGAGGGTCGCTGCTCGGCGCGGAGCTTGAGCTCTGCTGCGAGGAGGCGACGCTGCTGCTCGAGGCCATCATCGTGCCGAAGCCGGCGAACTGGATGCGGGGCGTGGTCGAAGCCGTGGCGTTCGTACCGTCATCGGCCGGAATCGGAAGCAAGACGCTCACGACGTAGGCGCGCGTCGGTTCCTGCGGCTTGGTTTCCAGAAGCACGTTGGGTCCGCTGAAGGTGACGTCGGTGATTTGCACGATGGTGCCACCCGTATCCGTGATCAGGAAAAATGCGGGGTTGATCGAAGCCTGCGGACGAACGTTCTTCGTGAACGTCACGACGACGCCCGTCGAAGAAACCGGCTGCACGGAGACGACGGTCATGGGGACCGCGGTGCTCGTGGGATTTTCGCCGCTCGGCATGGTGCCCGGCATGACGGTGCCGCTCACGGTAGAGGCGGCGCCCGGCTCGGGAGGAAGTGCATCGCCGATGTAGGCGCTGGCTTCCGTTTCGAATCCGTCGCTTTCCACGCCCGCGGCGTCCACGGCAAGCACGCCGATGTAGACCGTGCCCGATGCCTGCGGCATGGATTTGAAGACGTAGGCGGTCTGCGGCCCCGTCGTGTGCTCGAAGTCGTCGTAGTCGCCGCCGTTCTCCAAGATGGATTCGTGACTGTAGTAGATGTTGTACGAAACGGCGCCCGGTACGGGGTACCACGATACTTGCAACTGCCCGCCTTCCAATGTGGCGGTCACGTTCTGAACGTTTCCCGGTGCGGCGGCCATGACGATCCCCGAAGAGACGGCAAACACGGCGAGACCGACGGTGAGCTTTTGTTTGAAAGTCATCACACCATTATATCATTTTTGACGATTTTGATCAATAGCCCCTGCTAGCCGCCCTTCAGGCGCTTTTGGGCGATCAGGCTGCTCTTATAAATGTCCGGGCGCAGCGCCTCGGCTCGTTTCACGGGGCATGGCAGATCCGCTTCCGATACTCCCGGTGGGAGCTTCTGGTCGTAGCCCAAGAGAAGGAGGTCGGGCTTGTGCTCCTTTAAGGGAGCGAGGAAGTCGGAGTCGTCACCCGGAATCACGGTGCACGACGAACATTCCTTCTTGAGCGCCGCGATGCGCACCTCTTCGGATTCGGCCGGCTTCCGGCCCTTGATCTTTTCCACGTTGGAACTCCGCGCCACGACGATCGTCACATTGCCCAGTGCTTTCGCTTGAGCGATGAGTGACTTGTGCCCCTCGTGCAAAAAATCGAACGTGCCGAAGATCATCACTGTTGGCATGTGCCCAGCCTACGTCGAAATAATATTCCTTGCACTCTTTGTATTCCTTGTATTCTTTGCAGTCCTTTTAATGGGCCTGTAAATCGATGGCGTACAGCTTCTTCTCGTCCAGGACGTAGAGACGCGAATCATCGGCATCCACGAACAAGTCTTTCAGCTTGCCCACCTGCTCCGAGTCGAGCACGTACTGCTTGAGGTAGAGCGAGTCGCCGAGATCGCCGTCGTTCGTCGTCACGACCACGCGCTTGTTCTCCGGATCCAAGAAGTAGAAGTTGCCCGTGGGCGAGGACTTGAAGATCTTCGTGACGCCGTCGAGCGCACCCGGAGGCAAGTTGCGGATGGAGAACGTCTGCTTTTCGCCGCGGAGCAACTTGAGCACGTCTCTGGCGTCGGCTTTGCCCGCGGACGAAATGTCCTTGAGCACGTACACCGGTCCCTGAATCGTCATGTCGATGGCACCGGCCAGATCACCGTTCACGTTGTACTCGGCCGGCGGTCCGTATTTGCCGGCGAGTCTTTCGTATTTGAAGATCTGCTTTCGCTCAGGAGCAAGAACGTACAAGTAACGGAGGTACGTCTTGATGTCGGCACCCGTGATCCAACCGGCGGAGTCTTCGGTCTTCATGGTCGTGGGTTGTCCGTTGATGATTTCGATGACGCTGTTTCCCGTCGTCATGAATGCGTCGCTCTGGAAACGGGGGAACGAGACGCCGTCCAGGATGAGTTCCTCGGAACCCAGTTTGTCGGCATTCTCCACGGTGTTCAGAGACACGCTGTACAGGTCCTGGCGGTCGTAGACGAGGAATTCACCGTTCTGGTAGCCGATGAAGCCTTGAGCCAAAATGTCGGCCTTCTTGGCGCTCAGGTTGGCCATGACTCTCGGCGGCGTCACGCGAATGACGCGGTTCATCTCCTCACGCTTGGAGTTGATGCGACCGAGTTGTTCCAACGCCTCGCTTCTGAACAGCCCGCTTTCATTCGTCATCACTTTGCGAGCGCTCTCCTCGGCGCGTCCGAGAATCGCATTCGCACTGTCGCTGTCGCCGGCGAGTTGACGGTTCTCGGCGGTCGCGATGTCGGTATTGATCTGCTTCACGAGGTCGGCGAGCTCACCCCGCGTTTGGCTCTTTTGAGAGCTGAGCGTGAGCTGTACGAACATCCAGATGATGATGAATACGGCGGCCGAACCGGCGAGCAGGAGCAAGTGCGCGCGGCGCTTGCGCTCGGGGTCGCGCAGGTCGGAGAGAAACTGACTGACGCGTTCACCGATGGAGCCGAGTCCGCCCGACTTTTTCTTGGAACCCGGCCGCAGCCTGCTCGTCAGTGACGACCAATCGATGTTCTTGAATGCCGATCCGACGGTGCCGAGCAAGGCGGCTCCGCGTGAAGAAGCGTTGCGATTTCGGCTTCGGGATGCGGCGCGGATGGGTGCCGGTTCGTCGTCGCCGTCATCGGCGCCCGCGTGTCCCGGCGCCACCGCAATGTGCAAAACGCAGGCCACTTCTTTCTCGGACGTCAGTGTCGCGATGATATTTTGCACGGTTCCTTCTCCGCTGTGTTGCACGACATTGAGGAGCTGTGCCGGCGTCATCGATCGAAGCAGGCGTGTCGTGGAAACGATGAAGTGGTCCTTCGCTTGGGCGGCGCCGCTCACGATGTGCATGAAGGCGGCCGGCGGTTTGCCGCGCGAGTATTCCGTGATCTGCGTGGCGCTTCCGTCTCTGACCACGTACGCCTCGGCGCGACCGACGTGCGAAATGTGGAGCGATCCGTCCTTCTCCAAAAGTCCCACGATGGCGTGGACGTCGCGGACGGCGTCGGACAGCAGGAAGCCCTTCAGCAAGCCATTCAGCTCCTTCAGCGCGTTCTCGAGACGTGCGTAGCCGTCACCCTCTCCTTCCAGGACGGCGTGCGTCAAAACGTTCACGCATTCTTCGCGCAAGTTGTCGCTGCCCGCCGCTTTTCCCTCGCTGTGGATGAGCATGAACACGCGCTCGCCCTTCTCCTCGCCGAGGATTACGGGAGCCAGCACGGTGCCGGATGGCGCCTTGGTTTGACCTGTCCACACCTCGAGCTTCATACAGGGGAAGAGAGTACACGGGGCCCACTGCTGTCGCAAGCTTTGCGCAGTTGCCTCTTTTGCTTTTTAAAAAAAGAGAAACCAAAGAAACCAACGGAACCAAAGAAACCAACGATGTTCCTTGGATTCCTTGGTTTCTTTGGTTGCCTTGGATTCCTAAAACATGGTTTTTATACTAATAATTCATTGATTCTAAGCCAAAATAACGATGTGACAACAAACGTGTACTTGCTTTGTCATCCGTTACGGAGTACGATGTCTCTCGAGGATCAACCTCACGTTTATTTATTCCAACACAGAATGAAATCCGTACATGAATGGGTGAAGAAGGTGGTGTCGAGCGGCGAACAGCCGACGGCGGTACCGATGCAACCCTCCGCTGCCACAGGGCAGCCTATTCCCGCGAAGCCCGATGCCGGGCACAAATCTTCTCCGGCACACAAGGCTACGCACCCGCCTCGCTCACGCGCACCGCAGACGGACGTTTCCAAGGACACGCGCGGTCCGAGCGGCAAAGGCCTTCGTCTCTATCCCCTGGGAGGATTCGAGGAAGTCGGCCGCAACTGTTTCGTCGTCGATGTCGACGGCGATCTGTACATCATCGACCTGGGTCTCCAATTTCCGGAGGAAGACATGCCGGGCATCGACTATCTCATCCCGGACCTTTCGGGCCTGCGTGGCAAAGAAGACCGCATCAAAGCCGTCATCTTCACCCATGGTCACTTGGACCACATCGGCGCCGTGCAGCACGTGCTGCCGCAGCTCCGCTTCCCGCCGTGCTACGGCACCAAGCTCACGATGGCCTTCGTCAAGAAGCGCCTCGATGAAGAAAAGCTGACGTCCAAAGCGCGTCTCAACACGTGCGAATTCGGCAAGCCGCTCCAACTCGGACCGGTGAAGATCGAATTCCTGCGCGTGACGCACTCCATCCCGGACTCGGCCGCCGTCGCCGTTCACACGCCGTACGGAACCATTCTGCACACGGGTGACTTCAAGTTCGACTTAACGCCGATGAACGAACCGCCCGCCGACTTCCAACGTCTCGCCGAACTCGGCGACGAAGGAGTGCTGGCGATCATCGCCGACTCCACGAACGCCACGAAGCCGGGCAACTCGCTCTCCGAGAAAGCGATTTCGGAGACCTTGTTCCAGCTGATGCGCGATGCCAAGGGTCGTCTCATCATCTCGACCTTCAGTTCGCTCCTCAACCGTCTCGCTCAGGTCATCGAGCACGCCAAGACGCTCAACCGCAAGGTGTATGTCTCCGGTCGCTCCATGGAAACCAACATCGAGATCGCACAGTCGCTCGGGTACATCCAAGTGCCGCGCGGCATGATCCGCAAGGTCGGCCCCGGCATGGAGAAAATTCCCGACCGCGAGGTCGTCATCCTCACCACCGGTTCCCAGGGCGAAGAGCGCGCAAGCCTCGCTCGCATGGGTCTCGGGGTGCATCAGCACGTCCGCATGAAGAAGGGTGACACCGTCATCCTCTCCAGCAACCCGATTCTCGGCAACGAGCGCGCGGTCGCGAAAGTGGTGAATAACCTCAACCTTCTCGGCGCCAAAGTGCTCACGAACCAAGAGCTCGCGCTGCACACCACGGGTCACGGTTACCAGAACGACATCATGCTCATGCACCGTTTGGTGCGTGCCAAGCACGTCATTCCGGAACACGGCGAGCCGTACATGCGCTCGGCACACGCGCAGCTTGCCCGCAACATCGGCTACGAGGACAACCGCATTCACTTACTCGTGAACGGCGAAATCCTGGAGTTCGACAACGAAGGCAACGCCCGCAGGTCCAAGCACAAGCTGCCCGCCAACGACATCATCATCGACGGTCACAGCCAAGGCGCCGAAGGCGCACGCATCATGGACGACCGAAAAATCATGAACGACGCCGGTATCTTCATCGCCGTCCTCAAGGTCTACGCCGATTCCATGCGACTCGTCTCCGATCCTCTGCTCCTCTCCCGCGGATTCATCTACGGCACGGAGCAGACGAGCATCAACAAAGACGCCACCGCGGTCATCCGCAAGGCGTACGAAGAGGCGCTCGCACGTGGCGAAAAAGACATGAAGGGTCTGAAGCGCGAAGTCATCGGAGCACTGTTTAGGTTCTTCCGGAACAGACTCGACCGCGAACCGATGGTCATGCCCATTGTGATAGAAGTCTAACCTTGAAATGTGTGACACGACATCTCTCGCCCTCCATAGCTCCCCGCAGGGAGCGACGGAGGGTGGTCATGCCGATCGTCATCGAGGTTTAAGCTCCCGGAAACCAACGCAAGCCAAGGAGTCTAACGATCGACGTTGGCTCTTTGGTTTTTCGGCGATTATTTCCCGATCTGCAAGCGACGAAGTCGGCCTTTGTAACCCGCAAAAGGCACCTTTTCCCAACCATTTCGTTCGGTGATGGCGCGCAGCGCTCGTTGGCTCATGTGCACGGTGCTCGTACGCGTGCGGGCGGGATCACTGACGAGCGATGACGTGCCGCTCAAGCTCATGACAAGTAAGAGTGCGCCTGCGGAGACCATGTGTTTCATCGGCAACATTCTACATTTCTTCCGGCATTTCCGTGAATGGTTCGGTGTCTGCGGCTAGAATGCCGCGCATGAAATTCAAGGCGGTTCTCTTTGATCTCGACGGCACGCTCATCCACACCACGCATCTCTACGAAGAGGCGTGCATCGTCGGCATGCGGGCCATCGGCCTGGAATTTTCGGCGGCAGATTTTCGTCGACTCTATCCACTCAGCATGGGCATGCGCAGTTGGATCAGCGAGAAGGGTGGCGACCCCGATCGCCTGGATGAAGTCCGCGCCGCACGCGACGTCGTGTATCACGACCTGCTCGCAACAAAGACGGAGTTCTGTCCGGGCGCTTTGGATCTTTTAAAATTTTTGGAGAAACATCCCACGGGTGTCATCACGAATTCGTGGCGGTCGTACCTCGACGCCATTCATACATGCATCGGGCTCTACGACCACGTCTCGCAGATCGTCACCGCCGATGAGATGGGGGACTTGAGCAAGCCGCACCCGCACGGACTTCTCATGACTGCCGACAAACTCGGCATCGAACCCCGGGACTGCGTGTACGTGGGGGACCAAATCTTCGATCTCCAGGCCGCGAAAGCCGCGGGCATGCAGGCGTACCTCGTGCACGGTTCACATACGCCGAACACCGCACGCGATCATGCGGACCATGTTCTGGATTCCTTGGATGATCTTACGCGGCTACTTCGGACTGATGTGCGGTGAGCGCGGTCTCTATTCGATTCAAAAGATCGGCTTTGACGGTCGCGAATTTTTCGTACGTTTCCGGAAAATCCAACACCATCTGCATATCACCTACAAAATCTCGCTCCACGGCGGCGCGCAACGCGGGCAAATCATTCAGTGTTGGAGCACGTCTTAACTGACGTACCACGAGATATACCGCCAGCTTTGCAGAAGACGCGGTCCGAGTTGGCCAGTCGGCTTCAGCGCTCATCTGACAGGACGCATTGTCGATTCCGACTTCCGCCAAAAATGCTTCAGGGCCGTACGTCATTGCACTATTAAAAACCTCGTTTCGATGTTTGTACAGTTTGCCTGACAATACATCGACTTTATGGCTTCAGTGAGCGATGGTTTTGATGATTTGCCCCTTCACTTTTTTGCCCTGGAACGGCGTCCATCCGCATTTGCCGTGCAGATGTTTGGCATCGATGGTCCACTCGGCGTTCGGATCGACGATCGCGATGCGAGCTTGAGATTTTGCAGCGATGGTCGGCTGACCGAGCGAGAAAATTTTATTCGGATTGGTGAAGCACAACCGAACGATGTCGGTGTACTCGATCTTTTTCTGCGCAGCCGCATCGAGGAGCAGCGGGAACATCGTCTCCACTCCCGGTACGCCGCTCGGAGCGGACAGTGGGTTCACATTGCTCTTCTCGTCGACGGTGTGCGGCGCGTGGTCGGTGCTCACGCAATCCACGGTACCGTCTTTGACGCCCGCCCAGAGCGCTTCGCGGTGTTCCGGCGGACGAAGCGGCGGGTTCATCTTTCCGCGTGCGCCAAGCGTCTTGTAATCATCCGTCGAGAACATGAGGTGGTGCGGCGTGACTTCGCACGTGATGGGGAGTTTCGCTTTCTTCGCTTGTCGCACGAGTTCCACGCCTTGCTTCGTCGAGAGGTGGGCGATCTGCAGAGCGGCGCCCGTTTTCTTGGCGACGCCGATGGCGTACGCAATCGCCTTCGCTTCGGATTCCGGCGGGCGATGCACCGAGTGCAGCGCGATGTCCGTACCGGGGTTGTTCTTGAGTGCTGCGGCGTTCATCTCGGGGTCTTCGCAGTGTGCGATGAGCGGGATCTTGAGGTCGGCGCACGCTTGGAAGACGTCTTCCACGATGGAAGAATCGATCTTCTGATTGCCCGTGGAGTGGTCCAGAAAGAGTTTCACGCCCGAGCAGTGATGCTTGAGGCGCTTGAGCTCCATGGATTCGCCGGTCCACAAATCTTTGAGCGCCTGCAGATGAATGGCTTCGGTGACGCCGAAGTAAAATTTCAGAACGCAGCCGTCGATCTCCGCGGCGCGACGAACTTTGTCGGCGAGAGCGGCCACGGTCACCGTGGGCGGAATCGTGTTCGGCATTTCGCACACGCAGCCCACGCCTCCGGCGAGCGCCGCGGCGGCTTCGGTCTGCATGGTGGCTTTGTGCTCCAGTCCCGGCTCACGGAAGTGCACGTGACAGTCGATGAGCAGAGGGAAGAGGAGCTTTCCCGTGCAATCAATAACGTCGGCACCCTTGTGATCGATTTTTTCTTTCACTTGCTCAATCTCTCCCGTCACACCGATGAGCACGTCGGCTTTGCGAAGACCGAGCTCCGTTACCGTCGAGCCGTTTGCAAGAAGTGTCTTTTTCATCGTTACGCCTTGCCGAGGAGCATGGCGAGGAGCGCCATGCGGATGGGAACGCCGTTGCTGGCCTGGCGGAAGTAGGCGGCGTTGGGCAGTGCGTCCACGTCCATGGCGATTTCACCGACGCGGGGGAGCGGGTGCATCACGATGACCTTCTTTCCCTTCAGCTGCTTGGCGGTGAGGACGTACTTGAGCTTGAGGCGTTCGTATTCGCTCTTGTCGGCGAAACGTTCCTGCTGCACGCGCGTCATGTACATCACGTCGCAGTCGAGCGCGGCTTCGATGTCGCCCTTTTCGACGTACGGGATGTTCTTTTCCTTCAGAAAGCTCGTCACTTTCTCGGGCATCGTGAGTTCCTTGGGTGACACCAAAACGAAGTTGATCTTGTCGTAGAGTCCCAGCAAGTAGCTGAGCGAGTGCACGGTGCGTCCGTACCTCAGGTCACCGACCATCGCGACCGTGAGGCCGTCGACTTTGCCGCATTCTTTTTTGATGGTGTAGAGGTCCAGGAGCGCCTGCGTGGGGTGTTGGCCCGGTCCGTCCCCCGCGTTGATGAACGGCACCTTCGCAGCCGAAGCCGCCGTATCGGCGCTGCCTTGCTCGGGGTGACGCATCGCGATGATGTCGGCGTACGCGCTCACCATTTCCATCGTGTCTTGGATGGTCTCGCCTTTGTAGAGCGAGCTGAATTGAATTCCTTCGGCGGTGAGGACGTCGCCTCCCAGCCGGAGCATCGCGGTCTCGAAACTGAGACGCGTGCGCGTGCTGGGTTCGTAGAAGAGCGAGGCCAATACTTTGCCCTTCAGCAGGTCCGTTTTTCCCTTGGCGCGCGCCTTCTCCATCTCCGCCGCGACACGAAGAATCTCCTCCGTGTCAGCTCGGGTGAGCTGCTTGGTGGACGTGAGATGTTTGAACGGAAGCGGCATTCTAAGATCGCAGTGTAGACGAAGAACCGCTCATTGACAAACTTTAATGAAGATTATGGGGTATAAAAGTCTGTGTTTGCACTTTTCCACGTTTTTGCAGCATCACAAAATCGAAAATCGTCAAAATTATCGTCGGAGGCGCCGTCTACCGTAATAATACGGTTTCAGGAAAAGCCTTTCTCTCACGACGTGTCAGGAATTTGACAGCCAAAAGAATCGTTCTAGCATGGGTCAAATTTTCCCATGGAAACCGAAACATTCGACGACGTGGCTACCGCGGAAAACTCGGCACCCGAGCCCATCAACGTCGTGCTCCGAAGGGACCAAAAAGAAGGTGACGGTTATCGAGTGGAGCCGCCCATTCTTCTGTCCAAATTGTCGGGCATTTCGCAGAAGGGCATGTCGACGATGTCTCTCGGTTGGGTGAGTCCGAAATCGAGATACGCGGCTCTTCTTGGCGGCGGTGCCGCCGAGGGGCAGAGCGACGGCCTCGAGAAGTTCCATCATTCCGAAGATCCGGCTGTCCACGAGCCCGTCATCGGCGTGTCGCTCGGGTCACTGGAGCATGCAGGAGTCACCTTTGCCTTCGAGTATCCCGAGGGGGAGAAAAAGCACATCATGACGAAAAGGCGCATTGCGGCACTCGCTGCGGCCGTCGCCGTCGCACTCGGTGCGGCCGTCTACGCGAGTACGGGTGCCGAAGCGTCCGGCCGGCAAGCTCAAGGCACATCCGAAACATCCGACGCGCACTGAAGAAGAGCGTTCCCTGAACTCTCGCTTCCGTCTATTCTTTCGTCATGTCCAACCGAGCCATCGCCACGTCCACGCTCTGGCAAATCGGCAGCCAAGCCGTGATGGCGCTTCTTTCGGCGGTCTCCGTGAAGTTCGTGGCCATCGGGCTCAGCAAAGAACTCGCGGGCTCCTACAACTCCGCGTACGGCTACCTCCAGCTCTTCGCCATCCTTGCCGACTTCGGGCTCTACGCCGTCTCGGTGCGCGAGGTCAGCCGCACCGCGGACAAAGAGCGCGTGCTCGGCGGGCTTCTGGTCCTTCGTTCCGTCATCGCGTGCGTGTCGCTGGGTTCGGCGGTTCTCATCGCGTGGTTCGTTCCCGCATGGCAGGGGACGCCGCTGCGCGTCGGCATCACGATCGCCGCGCTCGTGCCGTTCTTCACGTTGCTTGCGGGAGTGCTTCGCACGGTGTTCCAGGTGACGTACTCCATGCACCTCGTCTTCATCGCCGAAGTATCGCAACGCATTCTGACGTGCGTGCTCATGGCCGCCGTCATCGTTCTGGGCGTACGACAGAGCACCGATGTCGCCGTGTACGAATACTTCCTGTGGGTCGGCGGCGCGGGGTCGCTTCTTCTTCTGATCCTTTCCACGGTCTTCGCGTCACGCTGCATGCGCATTCGTCCGGTGTTCGATGCAGCGCTTCTCAAGAGTTTGCTCGTGCACGCCGCACCGTACGGTGCGGCATTCTTGTGCATCGCGCTCTACCGCCAGTTCGACCTCACGATGATCGCGCTCCTCCGGCCCGATTTCCGCTTGCAGAACGCGGTCTACGGATTCGCCTCGCGCATCACCGAGATGACGTACTTGGTACCCACGTTCCTTCTGAACTCCACACTGCCACTCCTCAGCGCACGTCAGGCCAAGGGCCAGCCGACGGATACACTCCTCGGCAAAACGTTGCTCCTCATCCTGGCGTTCGGTTCGGCATCGGCGCTCTTCTCCTTCTTCTGGGCGCGGCCCATCATGCAGCTTCTCACGACCGACGCGTACTTGAGCGGCGCCGGCGGACCGGGAGCAGATACGGCTCTCTCGCTGCTTGCCGCACCGATGTTCCTCAACGGCATCGTGCTGTTCAGTTTCTACACGATGCTCACGAAGCATCGGTGGAAGCCGCTCGTTCTCAGCATGGTCGCGGCCGTCATCCTTTCGGTGGGCCTCAATCTGCACTGGATTCCGATCGACGGCTTCATCGGTGCCATCCGCACGTCAACCGTCGTTCATCTGTTTTTGGCACTCGTTCTCTTTCCGCAGGCGTGTCGGACGATGCCGCTCAGTTTTTCATCCGACTACGGACTTCGATGGGTCGGCTTCACTCTGGCCCTCGGACTACTGCTCGCTTTCACCGCCCCGTTGCTCGGAAGCGGAACCCTCATCATTCTCATCACCCTGTTGCTGGGAGCCGCCGCCGCGGGGCTTCTTGGGTTCGTGGCGGGCTTCCATCGCATTTTCTCCCTCAGCGGAGCCCCTGAACCCCTCCAGGAACCGTCGTTGCAGGACTAGGGAAAACGTCGGTTTTGTGCTATAATGATCCGATGGGTTCGATTCTTCGTTCCTCCACCGCAAAGCAGCTGGCAGGCGCCCTCATCGGGATGGCTGCGGCCACCGCCGTGTATTTGGGCGTACAGCACATGTCCACCGCAAGTCTCACGGGCATGCTCGTGCAGACCGGCACGGTGTCCGAGAACGCAGACCGAGTCCGCGTGAACGACAAGACGATCAACGATGCCGCACTCGAGCGCATCGCCCGTCATGCGAAGGAAGTGGGTCAGCAACTGGCGGATTCCACGGTGCCCGTCGTCGCGTCGTCCGTTCCCGCCCTCGTGCAGAATGCCGAAGAGCGCGGAGCACGCCGCGCGTTCGTTCAAGATGCCGCGCAGAAATTGGCCGACGCTCCGACCTACGACGCAAATCCCAACGTGAAGATTTCGGAAGAGCAGCGCCTCGCCATCCGCATGGCACGTGTCCAGGGCATCGCCCGGGCATCGGCCGCTTCTTCCGTCACTGCCGTGAACGTTGCGACCGCAAACTCGCGCCCCGCACGCTCCGCTGTCTTCGCTCCGATCACTTCCTCCGAAGTGGCCGTGCATGCAGCCGCTCCACTCCATGAAGGAGCAGAGATCGCCGATGTGCCGCATTCCACGCAGCTTCCCAGCTCCGGACTCGGTCTCAACCTTCTCGTTCTCGCCACATTCCTCGGCGCATTCTTTTCCACGCGCTCACCCCTGCGCGACCGCGTCGTTGCTCTCGTGAAGTCGGCTCACTAGTATAAGACCCATGGCGTTCAGTGCGGTCTTGTTCGGCTGTATCGGTTTGGTTCTGGGCAGCTTCGGCAACGTTCTCATTCACCGTATCCGCACTGGCGAAACCATCACCGGTCGTTCGCATTGTCCGCACTGTAAAAAGAAGCTCGGTGTTTTGGAGCTCGTTCCGGTGCTGAGTTACATGGCGCTCCGCGGCAAATGCTTCGGCTGCAAGACCGATATCGCGATGCAGTATCCCGCCATCGAGATTCTTTCCTGTGCCGCCTTCCTGCTCTCGCTTGCGCTCTTCCCGTCCGATGTTCTCACCGCGTACGTGGCCGGAACGGCACTCTTCTTTTTGCTGCTTGCCTGCGCATACGATTATTTGTACCAGCAAATTCCCGATGTCTTCACGCTGCTTCTGGCACTCGTGGCACTCGTGTTTGCCGTGAATCGCCACATGCTTCCCTCGGCGTTCGTGGGCGCGGCGATTCCTCTCGTCTGGTTCGGCGGGCAGTGGCTCTTCACCCGAGGCAGGGCCGTGGGCAGCGGTGATATTTTTTTGGCCGCGGCACTCGGACTATGGGTGGGTTTTCCTCGCATCATCACGCTCATCGCACTCAGTTACATGGTCGGAGCCATGACGATTCTCACGCTGCTTGCGCTCCGGAAGACATCGTTCAGCAAGGTCCGCATCGCGTTTGCGCCGTTCCTCGGCGTGGCCACGGTGCTTACGATTCTCGGTGCGGGGGAGTGGTACGTGGGATTGATGATGTGATCACGGATGTACTGACGCAATTCGAGTGTTACTTCTTTGTCCGTGATCCTCTTCCACTTTCTTTTGACGCAAAAGAAAGTGGCAAAGAAAAGCAGTCGCTCGTGGCGGAAAACCTACGCGAAACGACTCGCTCCGCTACAAAGCGCAAACTCGTCCGCTGCGGCGGACTCAAACAGTGCGCTTTGTTTTACGCTTCGCTCGTCGAACGCGTGACGGTTTTCCGCCAATGCGACAATGCTGCGTCACCCCTCTCGTGAACATAAAGAGAGAGGCTTCGCTGCCCTATGGGCGGTGCCTACACGGCAGCGAAGCCTCAGTGTTGTACCAACGGAACTGCTGCAGATCCCTACGTGAGGGTCGCCCTCCTTTCGGAGAAGTTCTGGTGTTGGCAGATCAATATTACGTTAAATGCCATATTTTGTCAAATAGTGCAAATAGGCATTCTAATAGATATTGGCATCCCTTTTGTCGCATATCTCCGAATATTCACGATGAGAAATGTATCCTTTCCCTTCCCTCACAGCACGGAGAAGCATTCCTTCTATGCGCTGTGCAAGACAGAACAATTCCTCGGTATGTTTCGAGTGCTCCGAGATGAGATTATCATTGTTCCGATGGACACCGAATAATTTATCGCAGCGAGCAACCGCATAACCCAGGTCCTGGATCTGCTTCGACAGACGTGCTCTTTGTTCATGGCCCAGAATTTCCGGTGCATAGCTGGCAAGATGCTCCAATGCATCGAGAAGCGGCTGTCTCGATTCTCCTATGATCGTGCGATTCAATTCATTCTCATCATTTCCGTTGTGCGCACAGCCAAGTTTGTCATTTTGGTCTACGCACATTGCCGGCAACACGAGATCCCCCGCAAGGTTATAGGTCCCTCCGCGCGGTTTCTTGCCTTGCGCCTCGAGCGTTTGCAATGGCACGAGCGTGTCGTGATAGAGACCGCACAGATGAAATGCCAGGCCTTTCGACGTCATCCGATGGATGCGACGAAGGTCGTCGAGCAGGAAATTTCCACACCCCTCGCGCTCAAAACTTTCCTGAGGATCTGCAAGCAGTATTTCTTTTTGCTCAATCTCCATATTTATATTATACAATATTACTTGATATTAAGCAATTAGACCGACGACCCATCCATCGTCTCGCTTCGACAGAAGCGATGCTGCAATCGACCTCGAAAGACGCCCAATATGTGTTTTTCCTAAGTCTTTGGAATCACTCGTGTATCCTCTCACCCGATGAAAGTCGTTGCACAGAACAGGCGCGCTCGGTTCGACTACGAGATCACGGATACCGTGGAGGCAGGCATCATGCTGAGCGGACAGGAGGCAAAATCGTGTCGCTTGGGGCAGGTGAGCCTTACAGGGAGTTATGTGTCGTTCTTCAGCGGAACTGCCGTGCTCAAACAAATGAAAATTACGCTCTACAAATACGCCGGTATCCAGCCCGACTACGAGCCGGGCCATGACCGCAAACTTCTTCTCAAGAAAAACGAACTCGCGAAGATCGAGGCGTCGCAGGCCGTGAAGGGCGTGAGCATCATTCCTCTGGAGGTGCGTGCCGGACGGTTCATCAAAGTGCTCCTCGGCATCGCCAAGGGCCGTAAGCGGCTCGACAAGCGCCAGCGCATCAAAGATCGCGAGGTGAGCAAGCGGCTCCGGCAAGGACGGGAAGAATGATTGATAATTGCGGTGCGATCGTCGAGAATCACATCCACGCTTCACCCCCGCAGTTTTGTCGCTTCTCCCTCCGCAGATCCAGAAGGCCATCGAAGAGTTCAGCAAGCTTCCGGGCATCGGGCCGAAGTCCGCCGAACGCCTCACGTTTCACTTGCTTCGGAGCAGCCGTGCTTCTGCCGAGGGGCTCGGCAGTGCACTGCAGGCACTCAAGCGCGATTTGAAGTATTGCAAAGAATGCCAAATGATCACGCTCCAAGAAACGTGCGACATCTGTGCCGACCGCTCGCGAGATCGTGCCACCGTACTCGTGGTGGAAGAGCCCCTCGAAGTCGTTGCATTCGAGAAAGCCGGATACAAGGGTCTGTATCACGTGCTCCACGGCGTGCTCTCGCCCATCGACGGCATGGGCCCAGAGCAGCTCAAGCTCAAAGAACTCATCGATCGTTGCGGCGCGGGCACCGTCACCGAGGCCATCATCGCCACGAACTTGGATACGGAAGGAGAAGCCACGGCCGCGTACATCAAGCAGCGCCTTGCGCAGTCCGTCACCAAAGTCACGCGCCTTGCTCACGGACTTCCCATGGGCGCCGACATCGAGTTCGCAGACCAAGTGACGCTCCGCGAGGCGATTGCGGGACGGAGGAACGCTTAGGCTTCCACATCGAGAATCTGCTCCAGTGCCGGCGCGCCGGCCATCGGCCTGGAGTACGCCTTGCGGATCAGGGCTTGAAAGCGGCTGACTTGTTCAAAGGTCTGGAAACCCAGTTGCTCAGCGATGGCTTCTCGGCCATGCGGCGTCCGCAGTTCGGCCGTTCGAATGAATTGCGTCTCGCCGTTCTGTTTTGCAAAGGGAGCGGTGTTCATGGTGATGTCAGGAAATGATGGGAGCGAACTGCGACGAAATTTCCGCGGGACTTTCCCGGCGATCCGAGAGATGCGCGCGGTAAGACCCGTTTGCCAGCTCTCGATTGATGGCGCGGACGTCCATCGGTGAGGATCCGCAACACAGGCCGACGTACGGCACGTCCTTCAGGCCGCAGAGCGTGATGAGTTTGTGCACTTGTGCGGCGGAGACGTCGAAGACGGTTCGCAGTCTCGCGAACTCCTCGTTCTCCGGGGTCGTGCGCGCCTCGTTCTTGTCGGCGAGTTCGCGGAAACGGTCGCCTTCGTGACCTGCGGGAATGGCGGCTTTGTTGGGGTAGATGGCGGTGAACGTTCCGGGTTTCGACGCTCCGAGAATCGCCATGATTTGATCGGCGTTGCCGCAGTTGAGGGCCGTTCCGACGTCCACTCTTCCTTTGCTCGCGGTACGCAATCGGTCCGCGACTTCGTCATACGACTCGATGCCGTAGTTGTTGTTCGGCACCCCCTCGCGCGTGGGCTCGAATGAGACGATGACGCGTTTCATGCCGGCACGCTGAGCTCCGATGACGATGCCCAGCGCTTCGTTGTAGTCGTGCACCGCTTCGGCCAAGATGCCGAAAACACCGGCGTCGTGCAGCGCTTCCATCTGGTCGATGTGTCCGCGAAGCGAACGTCCCATTTGATCTCCGCGGGAACGCCAGCGCTGGTCATCGTGCCCCGACGTATCCAACATCGGTGCGATGCTGCCGAAAATTTCGGCATTGTCGCCGAAGACTTTACGTGTCAGCTCCACTGCCGAAACGTTCCAGTGGAATTGTTCCTCGCTGAATGTTCCTCCGTCCACGCCGCGCGGACCGGCACCGAATGTCGGCGTAACGGGTTGCGTGACTCCACTCTCTTTATACGCATGAAGAGCGCCGAGTATCCACTGGAATTTTTCTTTGCCGAATGCATCTTTTGTGGAAATGCCGTGCAAATCGTTGAGCAGTGAGCCGAACGGACCGCTGAGGACCTTTGGGTCAGCCGATGCTTTGGGTCGATGGAATGACATTGAGAGTGAATGGAACATGAAGAAATCGTCTCGCTTCGCTCCGCGAGTGGCGTGCTTCCGCGTTCGTTACGCAGCAAGCAACCCTCGCGCAAGGCGCATCATCATTTGCATCATTGGCGAGAGGCGGGTCGTCATTGCGCGGTCAGTCTGCCCTCTGGTTTCGGAGTGTCAACAATTCACATCGAAAAAACCGATATTCGTCTTCCGTAAGCCAAAAAACGGCCGCTCTTTTGGGCGACCGTTTTCGGGAACGTCGATGACTTTCAGCGAATTTCGTACGTGATCGTGACGTTGGACGTGATCTCCTGTTCGCCTGCGGGGATCGAGAGATCCATGTCGCGTGCCTGGTTGGCGACGCCGCCGTAGGCTTCCGTCTTCATCATGTAGGGCATGGGAGGCGTGCTGTACGCGCCGTCCTCACTGAAGCCCGTGATCTGAATGAGCTTCATGCCGAGACCGTCGGCCAGCTCCTGAGCTTTGGCTTTCGCCTTACCGATGGCGATTTCGCGCGCGTCGGCCTTGAGCTTGTCGGAGTTATCGATGGAGAAGTTGATGCCGTTCGCCTGGTTGGCTCCGGCGTTCGTGGCGACTCCCAGAACTTCGCCGACCTTGTCGAGATCGCGAACCTTCACGCTGAGAGACTGCGTGGCTTCGTAGCCGCGGAGCACCTGCGTGCCGTTCGTGTAGTCGTAGACGGGGTTGAGCCAGAAGCTTTGCGTGGTGATGTCCTTCTTTTCCACGCCCGCTTTGTCGACGGCGGCGAGAACGTTGTCCATGTTTCTGCGGATGTTCTCGATGGCGGCCTTGGCCGTCGCTTGGCGTCCGGTATTCACGCCGAAGTTGAGAACGGCGATGTCCGGAGCTGCGGCGACTTTGCCTTCGCCGGTCACCGAGATTTGCATCGGCTGCGTGACGGGAGCGCGGAGCTCCATGTTCTTGCCGGCGAGATAGAATGCGCCGCCGACGGCGACCGCGGCGATGAGTGCCCACACGGGCGGACGAATATTGATGGTTTCGATGTCAGACATAAGAGTTGGGTGAAAGGGAATAAGAGAAAGCTACAGTGTCTTACGGATGAAACGCCAGATGGTAACAAAAAAAGACCCGCGCTTCGTCCAGTCGGAGTCGTCCCCAAACTTCAATCCAGCGCGATTCGTTCCTTCACGCCGTATTTGGCGTAGCCCTCTTTCTCGAGCCTGTGCGCCAGCTCCGGGCCGCCGCTTTCCACGATGGCACCCTTGATCATCACATGAACTTTATCGGGCTTGATGTATTCCAGGAGGCGGGCGTAGTGCGTCACGAGAATCGCCGAAAAATCCGGGCCGCGCATGCTTTCCACTCCCTGCGCCACGATGCGGAGCGCGTCGACATCCAGCCCCGAATCGGTTTCGTCCATGAGCGCCAAACGCGGCGCCAAAATTTTCATCTGCAACACTTCGGCTTTCTTTTTTTCTCCGCCGCTGAAGCCTTGGTTCACCGAACGCTCGGCGAATGCCGGATCCATCGACAGTTCTTGCATCGTCGTCTTGAGCAGTGCGGCGAATTTGATCGGCGAGACTTTCTTGTAGTTCGGGTCGCGGGCTTTGCGCTGCGCTTCGTACGCAGCGAGCAAGAAGCTCCGCAGAGGAACGCCTGCGATTTCCTTGGGATATTGGAATGCCAAAAACATTCCGGCACGAGCGCGTGCATCGGGTGTCATCTCGAGAATACTTTCTCCATTCATCGCCACGCTTCCGCCGTCGACGGCGTACGCGGGGTGACCCATGAGCGTCGAAACCAGCGTCGATTTCCCCGAACCGTTCGGACCCATGATGGCGTGCACTTCGCCGCTCTTCACCGTGAGCGAGAGCCCGCGGATGATCGGCGTGCCCGCGACGGATGCCTTGAGGCCTTTGATTTCGAGCAACGGTGAGGTCTTCTTCGGGGTCATGCGGAGGCAGTATAGCCCTTTGCGGCGCCCTTCGCTTGTTCTTCGGACGGCGCATCAGTACCCTTTCCGCGCATGGCGACAGTGACGTTCATCGGTACCGACGGCCAGGTGCACAAGGTCGAGGCGCAGAACGGCGAGACGATCCTCAAGATCGCGCTCGACCACAACATACCCATGGAACACGCGTGCGGCGGCAACGGTTTTTGCACGACGTGCATGTGCCAAGTGGAGCAGGGGATGGAGAATCTTTCTCCTCGCAACGAGAACGAAGAAAACATGGGCGTCATCGACGATCCGAATCGCCTGAGCTGCCAGTCGCGGGTGGAGGGAGATGTGACGGTGAAGCTCATTGATTTGTAAAAAAAGATTGCAAAGCAAGCAAGGAATGCAAAGAGTGCAAGGACTCTCTTGCTTACTGCTTCGCCGAGAGATCGGAGATTTTTTGTTTCACGCCTTCGTTGTACGGTTCGATTTTGTTGATGCGACGGTAGGCGTCTTCGGCCTTTGCGCTGTCTCCCAGCTGCACGTAACACTCGGCGAGCAGATGCAGGAGTTCGGTATCGCGAGCGAGGCGCGAGAGCGCTTTCTCGAGCAGCGGAGCGGCATCCTTGAATCTGCGTGCGGCGATGCAGGCGCGGCCCAGAGCGGCGGAGCGCTCGGGTGTCTGCGGGTCGCGGTTCAGTGCTTCTTGATACGCGAAGCAGGCGTCCACGTACTTGGCCTGCATGTAGTACGCGAGTCCGAGATTGGCGTAGAAAGAAACGTCATCGCGCTTGGCGACGAGTTCTTTGTAGAGAGCTTCGGCCTTCGCTTCGCGGTTCGTCGTGAGGTACAACTTGGCGAGTTCCGCCTGCGTGTCGGTGGCTTCCGGGTTGATGGTGAGTGCTTGAATGAGCAGGTGCTCGGCTTCGGCGTAATTCTGAAGCGCGATCTCCTTTTCGGCCGAGCGCATCAGTGCACGCACCTTCTGGAGTTCGATGGCCGACGTGCGCGGGTTGCGGCGCGGACGTTCCACCGTGCGGTCTTCCACGAGAGCAGCACCGCGGTCTTCGGCGGACTGGAACCTGGTCTTCATGGAGCGCACCAAGCGGCGCACCGAGCGGTTCTTGAGCAGTATTCGTCCCGCGAAGAGCGCGACAATACCGAACAGGGCTGTGAGGAAAACAACCAAATAGATCATGTGGCCTGGAATGGTATCACTCTTCCCCTCCGGCTGCCAGGGCGAATCTCTCAAGGAGAAGCGCTTTGTGGGCATTTGTCTTCAGTGCCCGGACCAGCTCGGAGTAGGCGCGGGTTTGTGCCGCTCGGAGCGGACTCGGGGGGAGTTCGCGGAGCGTCACGCCCAGGTGCAGGAGCACGTCGCCCGTCTCGTGCTTTTTCTCGGCGGCCGGGAGCAGCCAGCTCAATCGGTCTTTGAGTGACGATGTCTGCCAGAAATGTTTGCACTGCGCGTGGAGTTGCCTGCGCTCACGGAGCAGTTCGGGGTCGGCGAGCATTTCGGCCACGGCACCCGGTGCGCCCTGCGCGATGTGGAGCGCGAACGCCGCTTCGTCTTCGTCGCGACCCTCGGCCAGCGGACGCAGTTCGCTTTCCTTGAGCGGCGAGAACTTGAGCACGCGCGTGCGCGAAATGATCGTGGGCAAAAGCGACTGGAACGAGTCGGTCGTCAGAATGAAGACGACGCGCTTCGGCGGTTCCTCGAGCATCTTTAAAAATGCGTTGGCCGCGGCCGCCTGCATGCGTTCCACGCCGCGGATGATGCAGCACAAGTACGGACTCTCGCCCGTGTCGTGGAGTCGGTCGGAGAGCGCTCTGACGTCTTCGATGGAGATGACGTCGGTTTTGGCCGCGGGCGCCTTGCTGCGGTGTTGCTGGGGCACGTTGGACGTGAGCCCGATCACTTTCCAGTCGTCTTGAACGTCTTCCATCCACAAATCGTCCATGCACAAGAAATCGGCGTGGATCATGCGTTCCATTTGGTCCCGCACGCCTTGCCTCTCTTCCGGCTTCACGTGATCGGCCAGAATCATCCACGCGAACCAACGAGCGACGGTGCACTTGCCGAGCTTCGGTTGTCCTGCAAACAGGTACGCATGGGAAATGTTCCGTGATGCCACGTCCTGGAGCAGCTGGCCGAGCTGCTTCTGGTGGCCGATGATCGTTTCCGGAATATGGGCCATGGGGTACGATAGTAAACTCCATTCCCGCATCGGGTACAGGGAAACGGTTCGGAATCCATTGCATGCCCAAGGTCACCTTCATCATCGGCGGGGAACCCGCGGCGTACGAGGCGCAGCCGGGGCAAACATTGGCTGACATCGCCAAGCAAAACGGAATCTCGATGTACGGTTCATGCCAAGGTCAGAACATTTGTTGCCAGTGCTCCAGGCGGGTCGTGGAGGGTCTTGCCAATCTTCTGCGCAAAACGGGTGAACCGTATGTTCTCCCGGAGCACGCCGCTCCGTATGTTCGAACATGCCAAATCGTGCCGTCCGGAGACGTGACCGTGGACTCCGAGAGTCGTGGACGCTTTTAAGCTTCGTCCTTGCCGTGGCACTTCTTGTACTTTTTGCCGCTGCCGCACCCTTCGACTGTGCTCAGGGTGCTTTCGCAGAAACTACTCGTCTTTTCCATGGCATTTCTTGTATTTCTTTCCGGATCCGCACGGGCACGGGTCGTTGCGCCCCACTTTCGGTTGCGACGACGTGGGTGCAGGCGCCGATTTCTTGGCGCCGGGTTTGGCGAGTGCACCGAGGTCCACGGGGTCGGAGCCGCCGGCCAACTGACCTTCGATTTCATCGGCGTTCGTCACCAAGTTCTCGGGCTCTTCCGTCACCGGCGGTGCGGCGAACTGCTGGAAGTCGATCTGCAGCAGCGTGCGCACGGTCGTCGAAGCGATCGTATTCAGGAGTTTCTCGAACATGCGGAATCCTTGGTCTTGGTACTCGATGAGAGGATCGCGTTGCGCGTATCCGGAGAAGGCGACCTGTTCGCGCAGGTGCGCCATCGCGTCGATGTGGTCCATCCAGTGTGAGTCGATGGATTGGAGTACCACGATCTGCTCGGCTTTGTCGGCGAGTTCTTTGCCGAAGTGTTTCACCTTCTTGTCGTAGAACGAGACGGCGAGCATCTCCACCATGTCGTGGACTTCGGTCGGCTCGGTCATGGATTTCACGTCATCGGCGCCCACCGCGTGGCCGAGTTCGGGGTGCAGCGTGGAAAGCAGATTCTTGAGCTCCGCGATGTCCCAGTTCTCCGGATCGTCGCCGCTCACGGTGCCGCTCACCATCGCGTTCACTTCGCGCTTCAGCATCCCGAGCACTTCCTCGTGAAGCGAATCGCTCTCCACGCTCTGTCCGGCGATTTTCATCAGCAATTTCTGACGGCGCTTGTACATGATTTCGCGATGCTTGCTCATGACGTCGTCGTACTGCACGACGTGGCGGCGAATGTCGAAGTTGCGGCCTTCCACCTTCTTCTGCGCACCTTCGATGCTGCGGCTCACCATGCCGTTTTCCAGCGGCACGTCCTCCGGAACCTTGAGACGCTGCATCATGGACTTCAGTCTGTCGCCGCCGAAGAGGCGCATGAGCTCGTCCTCCATCGACACGAAGAATTGGCTCTCGCCCGGATCGCCTTGGCGTCCGGCACGACCGCGGAGCTGGTTGTCGATGCGGCGCGCTTCGTGACGTTCGGTGCCGAGGATCACCAAGCCCCCGAGTTCTTTCACGCCCTCGCCGAGCTTGATGTCGGTTCCGCGACCGGCCATGTTCGTGGCGATGGTGACTGCGCCCTTGCGTCCGGCATTGGCCACGATCTCCGCTTCCTTCTCGTGCTGCTTGGCGTTGAGGACGGTGTGTTCGATGTTCATCTCGGTGAGCAGCGCGCTCATGGCTTCGGACTTTTCGATCGATGTCGTACCGATGAGCACCGGCTGTCCTTTTTCAAATCTCTCCTTGGCGATTTTCGCGACGGCGCGGAATTTTGCCGAAACCGTCGCATACACCGCATCGGACTTGTCGATACGGATCATGTTCCGGTTCGTCGGGATGATGTGCACCGGCAATTTGTAGATCGAGCGGAATTCTTCCTCTTCGGTCTTGGCGGTACCCGTCATGCCTGCGAGTTTCTGGAACAGGCGGAAGTAATTTTGGAACGTGATGGTGGCGAGCGTCTTGCTCTCGCGCTGCACGGGCGCACCTTCTTTGGCTTCGATGGCCTGGTGCAGACCGTGGCTGTAGCGGCGGCCCGGCATGAGGCGGCCCGTGAATTCATCGACGATGATCACGTCGCCGTCCTTCACCACGTAGTCCACGTCGCGCTGGTAAATGGCATGGGCGCGGAGCGCTTGCTCAATGTGGTGCACTTCTTCGAAGCCTTTCTCGGTGTAGATGTTCTCCACACCAAGGAGCTGCTCCATCTTCTTGATGCCTTCTTCCGTGAGCGTTGCGGTGCGTTGCTTCTCGTCTTTGATGAAGTCGGTCTCGGCCTGCAAGTTGCGGACGTACTTGGCGTACAGCTCGTACTTCAGCGTCGACTCTTCGGCGGGCTGGCTGATGATGAGCGGCGTGCGCGCTTCGTCGATGAGGATGGAGTCCACTTCGTCCACGATGGCGTAGTGGAGACCGCGCTGCACCTGGCGTTCCACGGAGCCCGCCATGTTGTCGCGCAGGTAATCGAAACCGTATTCGTTGTTCGTGCCGTACGTCACGTCAGCCGCATACGCGGCCTTACGTTGGTCATGATTGAGTCCGTGCACGATGACGCCGACGCTTAAGCCCAGAGCGTTGTAGAGCGTGCCCATCCACTGCGCATCGCGTTTGGCGAGATAGTCGTTCACGGTGACGACGTGCACGCCTTTGCCCGTGATGGCATTGAGGTACACGGGGAGCGTACACACGAGCGTCTTTCCTTCACCGGTGCGCATCTCGGCGATGGCGCCGCGATGAAGCACGACTCCACCGATGATCTGCACGTCGAACGGGACCATGTCCCACGTTTGCGTCTGCGCGCCGAGTTTCACCTGCGTTCCCACGAGCAGTTCACATGCGCGAATGCCGACGGCGAAGACTTCCGGCAGCATGGTGTCCAGCGTCTCGCCCGCTTGGTAACGGTCGCGGAATTCCTGCGTTTTCTTCGGTAAATCGGCAAGCGTAAGGGCTTGGACGGGAGCCGATTTTTGGATCGCGCGTACTTCGCCCACCAAGGGCAAGATGCGCTTCAGCTCCTTTTTACTCGGATCTCCGAGGAGCTTGTTGAGTGAATCGATGATCGACATGGGGCGTGCAGTATAGCAGAAAACCGTTCACCGAGCCCCTACCAAGGCAGGACGTCGGGGCGGTGGTTGGTGAAGTAACGAAGGTAGGCGTGCCACGTGAGCATGTAGCGGACGTAGTCCATCTGCCTGTCGAAGATCGCGCGGCTGCGCTCGCCGAGGAGCAACATGTGGAAGAAGTGCACGATCGTAAGCAGTCCGAACCAAATCGAGTACACGGCGAAGGGGATCGCGATGGCAATGACCCACAAACATCGGAAGATGAACATGCGCGAGATCTTCTGCTCGAACGCCACGTCGATCATGACGGGGTTCTTTGCCGTGGCGTTTTTCTTGGGGCGACCGAACATTAGGTGGGGTGGGGAAGATGGTTCCCATTCTACCCCTCTGCGTCCCGCTCGGCACCTCGGTTTAGGCTCCCCGGCCGTACCACGGCAGGAGTTGCTTGTCGTCGTAGGTCAGGCCGTCACACAGTGCGGGCAGAACGTTCTCAAGCGGCGTCGCTTCGGCACGCTTCACGCCCAGTTCGTTTTGCTGATGCTCGATCAGCTCACCGATAAAAAATAGCTTTTCACTTTTCATTTTTAATTTTTCACTCGCCTCTGCGAGTGCGAGCAACGTCGCCTCGGGCCACGTTTTTTCGGATGGTCCGAAGCCACGGATAAAGAGCAGCTCCTTTTTCGTGGAATGCAGCCAGAGCGCGGCCTTCGGTGCACGCAGGTGCCAGATCTCCGAGAGATGTACGCCCGCGATGGGGATCTTCAGGCTCCAGGAGAGCGTGTTTGCGAGACTCAAGCCCACGCGCAGGCTCATGAAACCGCCGGGGCCCGTCGCGGCCACGATGCGGTCGGGTTTCGCGTTCGCCCACATCGTTTCGAGGAGCGGCATGAGTTTCGATTCGTCGGTGTGATCGTCGATCTTGTGCAGAGCCACGACGTTGTTCCCCGTCACCAGAGCGACGGATTTTTCGTGCGATGCGAAGTCGAGGAATAGGGTCGTAGGCGTCATCGGAAGTATGGGCACAAGCGACAAGACATAAGATGTAAGATGGAAGATAGAAGAACTTACGTCTTCTGTCTTCCATCTCCACCTCGTGCCGCGTCTTTCCGTCATCATCCCCACACACCTGCGCGCCGATCTTCTGGTCCAGTGCTTGCGGTGTCTCGAGCGGCAAACCGTCGCGGCCGACATCGAAGTGATCGTGGTCAGCGACATCAAAGATGAAAAGACGGCGGCACTTTTTGGTAACTCCGCTTGGCGCATGAAGACGACGTACGTTCCAGTGGAACCGTGTCAGCAGGGCGTCGCACGCAACGCGGGCACGGCTCTGGCAAGCGCAGAAACGGTGATGTTCATCGGCGACGACATCTTCCTCGCGCCCGATGCGTGCGCAGCGCATCTTGCCGCGCACGAGCGTTGCGAAGGTGCGGTGGCCGTCCTCGGGTTCACCACGTGGGACCCCGCGTGCGGCATCACGCCGGTCATGACGTGGCTCGAAACCTCGGGGTGGCAGTTCGGATACCCGATGATTTCTCCGTACGCGCACGGACTTCTCCCCGTCTCCATCCAACATAAATACTCGTACACGAGTCACATCAGCCTTCCGCTATCCGTAGCCAAAAAACACCCGTTTCGCACGGACGTACACCTGTACGGTTGGGAGGATATCGAGTGGGGGATGCGGCTCAAAAACGCCGGTGTACGGTTGTGTTACGAACCGCATGCGCAGTCGCTTCACCACCACCACATCGATCTCGCGGATTCGCTCAAGCGCATGGAAACGCTCGGCCGCTCGGCCGTCCTCATCGCGGAAAAAGTTCCGGAGTTTGATCGCGTGCCACACGGATGGAAGCTCTTCGCCTATCGTCTTTTTGCATTCATGCCAACGATGGCGGGAAAGCATAGAAAGGCCTTTCTTGCAGGAATTGACAGTAAAATATGATATGTTAATGTAGCTCAACTATGAACGTCACTCATTCGGATTCAGGGTCGCATTCTCTCGGCCCCATCGTGCCCTCGAGTCTCGTGAGCACCGTCCTTCATGTCACTCCCAAGCCCGACGTCAAAATTATTCAGAATTTGGGTATTTTCATCGCTCGCACCTTGGCCGATAAAACCGGGGTGGCCAAAGCGCGTGAATTGAACGTTCAATTGGGCCCGGATGAAGTGTTCACCGTTCAGCTCAATGACATTACATGGGAGATGCGCAACGCATGTGTCGCTGCGTTGAGAGAAGATGGTTATGGCGTGACTGACATCCCCCATTTTAAAGTCGTGACCGATGAAGAGGGCGAACAAGAGGAAGTCGCGTAAGTATATTGGATAACATTTTATAATTTGTGTAAATTGCCACGAAAGCGCATTTCGTGATATGATTAGCAGACAGAATCTAATTTCAGATTTCACTGTCCTCAGTACGAGGACGGTGGGTTTCCCACTTCCCCAAAACGCCATGCGCGCCTCATTTATTGCCGCAATCAACCAGCTCTGCGCCGAGCGCAACGTCAAACCCGAGGATGTTCTCGAGGCCGTGCGTCAAGCCATCGCCACCGCTTACCGCAAGGACTTCGGCAATAAGGAGCAGGAGATCCGCGTCGTCCTTCGCGAGGACCAGGACATGCCGTCCGTACTTCTCATCAAGGAAGTCGTCGATGAGGTCCTCAACGAGAACTTCGAAATCAGCCTGAAGGACGCGCAGCGCGTGAAGCCCGATGCCGAGGTCGGTGACGAAATCGAAATCGACGTGACGCCGATGGGCTACGGTCGCATCGCCGCACAGTCCGCCAAGCAGGTCATCATCCAGAAGTTGCAGGAGTCCGAGAAGCAATCTCTCTTCGAGATGTTCAAGGATCGTGAGAACGAACTCCTCACCACCACGGTCACGAAAGTGGAGCCCAACTGGGTGACGCTCGAGGTGGAAGGCATGACCGTCTCGCTTCCGTGGAAGGAGCAGATCCCGGGCGAGCACTACTACACGGGCAAGCGCATCCGCGTGTACCTCGACAAGGTCGAGCTCACGGGCAAAGGTCCGCAGCTCCGCATTTCCCGCACGCACCCCAACCTCGTCAAAAAGCTCTTGGAGCTCGAAATTCCGGAAATCCGCAACGGTGACGTGCTTCTCATGGCCATCGCCCGCGATGCCGGCATGCGCAGCAAAGTCGCCGTGAAGAGCAACGACCCGCGCATCGACCCCATCGGTGCTTGCGTCGGACAGAAAGGAGTCCGCATCCAGGCCGTCATGGAAGAGATCAACGGCGAACGCGTGGACATGATCGAGTGGTCCGATGATCCGATCAAACTCATCTCCACCGCCCTCCAGCCCGCATCCATCTCCGCCGTCATCATCGTCAACGGTGAGACGCACGAGGACGCCGAGGGACGCTTGGTGAAGAAGCGCGCCGCCGTGTTCGTGGAAGAGGCGCAGCGCCCCATGGCCATCGGCAAGAAGGGCCAGAACATCCGCCTTGCAACGCAGCTCTCCGGATTCGAGCTCGACATGTACAACTACGAAGAGCTCCCGGCCTTCAAGGCCAAGCTCGCCGAACTGAAGGGCGAGGATGTACAGGTCGTTCTGTTGAATGAGGCCGCCACCGCCGAGGGCGAGGCCGCAGCCGAGGAAGCCAAGCCGACCGAAGAGGCGAAAGAAGAGAAGCCCAAGAAGGCCAAGAAAGAAAAGGCCGAGAAAGCCGAGGACAAGCCCGAGGCAAAAGAAGAAGAGAAGAAAGCCGAGTAATCGCTCCCGTTCGAGCGCACAAGAGGGGCCCGCAAGGGTCCCTTTTTCGTGTCCCCGCTCCCGTTTGCAGGTAAGGTATCGGCACATGCGTTTGCCTTCTCTCCGACTGCTGGTCCTGGACACCGAAACCACGGGCTTCGTGCCCAAGGTCCATCGTGTCATGGAAATCGCCTGCGCGAGCGTCGATAAAGGGAAGGTACAAAGCGAGTACGACCAGCTGCTCAGTCTGCCCGAGGGCTGTGACATTCCGGCCGCGGTGCAGATGCTCACGCGCATCACACCGAAAGACATCGAGGGACAGCCGACGTTCGAGGACATTCAACCCACGCTCGAAAAGCTCCTCACCGATGACACCGTCATCGTGGGACAGAACGTGAAGTTCGACCTCGGTATGCTCCGCGGCGAAGGGTGGGATCTCACCGAGCGTCCGTGGATCGATACGGCGATGCTCGCGTCCATCGTGTTTCCGGAGCTCGCGAGTTACTCGCTCGGGTACGTGAGCAAAGCGCTTTCGCTCACGCACGATCCGCCGCACCGCGCGCTCGGCGACGTGCGCGCCACGGTCGAGCTGCTTTCCAAGTGCTACGAACGCCTCACGCAACTTCCCGCGGACGACATTGCCGAAATCATTCGCCTCTCCGAGCGAGGCCCCGAGGGCTACAAGCGCTTCTTCGCGGCGGTCGCATCGGCAAGCTCCAAGCGTCCCTCGTGGCTCAAAGCACCAGCTGCAAAGAGCATCGGCAAGATCGCACCCGTCGTGTTGCCGCCTCCCGCGCTCGGGACGGTGCACTTGGCCGAAGAGCCCATCGACCCCGCGTTCACGCCATCCGTCATCGCCGGACTCAAGGGCCCGACGTGGCTCGCCGTGAAAAATATCGAAGCAGCCGCCGAACGTTCGGCGCTTCCCAAGGACGTCACCGTCATCTACCCGCCGGAGTTCGTGCTGAGCATCGATTCGGTGAAAAAATTGCTGGAACAAAAGGCATTCACCGCCGATGAACTCACGACGGTCATCAAGTTGTACCTTTACGAACCCGCGGTGCGCGCCGACATGCCGATTCACGGCGAGGAATACGCCGTGTTCTCCGGCAAGCTCGGTTGCCAAGCCGAGAGCCCCGAGTACAAGGCGCTCCGTGCCAAGGCCGACAAGGGCCCCGCCGTCATCAGTCATCAGCATCTGCTCTCCATCTGCGCGCCCGAGTTTCCGGTACCGCTCCCCGAAGATTTGTCGCTCCTCATCGACGATGCGTCGATGCTCGAAGACACCGCCACGAGCGCTTTTGCCTGGTTCTGCACCATCAGCAGTTTGCGTGCCGCATCGCAGGGAAACGCGGTTCTCACGAAGTGCGTGGATCTCATCGAACTGTGGGCCGAACGCGTGCGCAATGAAATGGATCTGCGCTACTTGGCGCCGTCGGATTTGGAAGCGCGCGAGTGCATCGAACTGAAGCGCGTCATCGATACCGTGCTCGAGAGCGACTTGCCCGACCAGGCCAGACTTCCGCTCAACCACTTGCTTCTGATCTTGAACCGCGACAATTTGGCAGGACGCATTTCGTGGATCGAATCCATGATGGACGGCAGCAAGATGATCAAGTCGGTGCCCGAGGACATCGCGGCCCTTCTCCACGATCGCTTGTATTCCGCAACGCACACCACGCTCCTCATTCCGCCGGGGAGCGGCGACAAGCTTGCCGCCATCGTTCCGTCCGGTACGTCGAGCGAGGTCATCAAGGCGCCCGCCGCATCCGATGGAGCACTCACGCTCTCCATGCCCGTCGGTGTGAATCTGGAAGCCGTGTTCCAGGAGTGCACGGGCAAGATGATCGTGCTCGTTTCGAGCAAACGCACCATCGAAGATTTGTACGTGAAGCATGCCATGCGTGCCGAAGAGATCGGTGTGACGCTGCTGTGCCAAGGCTTCAACGGGGGACAGAGCCGCATGCAGGCCGAGTTCGCGCAGGCCAAGGAGCCTGCGGTCATGGTGATGACGCCGTGGACGTTCGAGGGCGTGGATCTTCCGTCCCAGTCCGTGGATCGGCTGGTGCTCCAGGTGATGCCATTCGATCATCCGTCACACCCCGTGGTCAGCCGCCGCGCGCAGCGGTGCAAGGATCCGTTCAACGATTATTCGATTCCGCGCCTGAAGCACCGCATCTTCCGTCTCATCCGCACGTTCCGGAAGCATGCCAAGAAGGGCGCACATATCGATATTTTGGATGAGCGGCTCCGCACCAAGCAGTACGGCAAAGACGTGGCGAAATACTTGGAGTCGTTGCTGCCCACGTTCCGCGAAACGGCGAAGCCCGTTACGGTAAAAAAAGAAGCGCCGAAGAAAGAGGCTGCCCCGAAAAAATCCAAGAAGAGCGACGCGCAGATGCCGCTTTTGTAAGAGGAATACAAAGAATGCAAGGACTCCAAAGAGTGCAAGGATCCTCGTACTCATTCATTCTTAGTCGGCGCCTTTCCCGAATAAAACCACAAAGATGGTTCTCCATAAGATCCACAAGTCGAGCCCGAACGACCAATCTTCGACATAACGCATATCCAGGCGCATCTCTTCGTTGAAGGACAAGTCCGATCGGCCTGAGATTTGAGCGAGTCCCGTGGCGCCCGGGCGCACCGTGAATACCCTCCGTTCTGCTTCGGAGTACTTGGCGACTTCCTCTGGCAAATGCGGACGCGGACCCACGAGCGAGAGATGTCCGGCGATGACGTTGAAGAGTTGCGGCAACTCATCGATGCTCAGGCGCCTCAGGATTTTTCCGATGGGCGTCACGCGCGGATCGTTCTTGATTTTGAAGAGCGGACCATCGGTCCGGTGGCTCATGTGAGCGACCTCGTGTTTTTTGGCATCGGCGTCCCGGCACATGGTGCGGAACTTGATGAGCGGAATGCTCTTTCTGCCGAACTGCCCCACACGCTTGCTCACGTAGAAGACGGGCAGCCCGCACGTCACGAGAATCACGAGTGCGGTGAGCAGGAGAATCGGGCTCAGGAGAAGCAGAAGCATCGTCCCGAAGAACGCGTCGGCCATGCGTTTCCAGACTCTACCCCAACCGTCGAGCGGTGTCGGTTCAAAGCGGAGAATGGGCACGAGCCCCAGGTGCCCGATGGAGAGCTGATGCGGCACGTCGGTGAAGACCGGCGGCACGTACGCGTAGCCGATTTGCCTGCTGCGGCAGTATTCGATGAGCCTGCGCGCATCGTCGCCCACGGGGTTCGGATCGGTGTGGAGCACGAGGTCGAGCGGTTCTTTTTCATGGCGTACACCGACATCGTTGCTCGCGTTCACGTGTCCCAGATATTTGTACCGAACGTCGGTCTCCAGTTCGCGGTACACGCTCTGCGGAAGCGGGGACGTGCCGCAGGAGAGCACGGTGCGGATGCCCACGCCGCAGCGAAGGAACATGCGTTGCACGAGAATCATGCACGTGCGCAGCGCGAGCGCGAAGAGCGTGATGAGCAGCGTGGATTGTGCGAGGAGCACGCGCGAGAAGAAGAGCTGACGCTGGACGAGGAAGAACCATGCCATGACGAGCGCCACCCAGAGTGCCGAGGCCAGCACCGTGCGTCCCACTTCGCGCCACGGACCGAGCGTGGACTTGAGCGAATAGAGTCCCAGTGCCGCGGCGATGACGACGTATCCGCCGACGGCGGGCAGTGCGAAGTTCGTGATGTAGTAGTCGAAGGTGGGAAGCGTTCCCGGTGCTGCGAGCAGCTGCACATTGGGGAGCAGGTCGATGCTGGCGCTTCTGAGCCAGTACGAGAGAACGAGTGCCGCAAACACGGCGAACGCATCCAAGGGAATACGCAGGATGCCGAAGAGGATCTCGGAGCGCTTCATGGGAGGCAGTTTATACCAAGAAGTGGGGTTTTGTGAGGTTTTTGAGCGTCTTAAGAGAATGCAATCCCTCTTCGAAGTAACAAAAAAGACCGAACGCTTTGTTCGATCCGCTTTGTTCCCGCTCCTTCATACGCCGGATTCTGTACGACCGTGAGGCCGTGATGATCATCTCTCTAGCCCGCCGATTGCTCGGCGGATCGGTCCTCCATCCATCCTTTCGGACTTCCGGAAGATAGTTAGCGGAGGGGCAACCGGTCCCGTGGAACCATGGGAGATTCCAGCCGCCCAATTCCTCCTTGCAGTACCTAGAGTTTGCCATGATGCCCCGGATTACCCGGGGCCAACCCCGTCGATAGGGGACGTTTCACTCTCCTTGCGGAGCATCGTCACTGTGGCACTGGTCCGCACGCGGTCTTTGGATATACACCGTGTGGGCGGTCGTTAACCGCTAGGCGTTCCGGTACTGTCCGGACGTTCCTCTCAGACTTGCGTCCGAGCGATCATCGAAAGAGCAGGAAGCCCCATTATGCGCTTTCTGCTGCGGTTTGGCAAGATACAGTCGTGTGAAAACCCAGTTCACGATAAGATCAGCCCGTTCTTTGGTTTTTGTTCGCCGCTGTAGCTCAGTGCCCAGCTCCCCGTAGGGGAGCGTGATAGAAAGGGTCCAGCAAACTCGGTGATTACCACACGCCGCTTTAGCTCAGTGGTAGAGCAACGCACTTGTAATGCGTGGGTCGTCGGTTCAAATCCGACAAGCGGCTCCATTTACTGACATTCTCCGCACAGTCCGTAGAACTCCAGCGCGTGACGTTGCACCTTGAAGCGTTTGTTTTTCGCGAGCGTCCGTTCCACCTGGTCCAAGTCGTGGTCGAGAACGATGTCATCGATTTTTTTGCAGGCGGTGCAGATGAGGTGATGCCGATGTTCGCTCGGCACGAGTTCGTAGCGCTTGTTCCTCTCATCGAACTGCAGTGCGCGAATGAAACCTTTCTCACGCAAAAATTGCAGTTCGCGATACACCGTCGTCTTGTTCACCGAGACGCGGGAGCGTGAGAGGGAACTGAGGACGTCCGTCGCCGTGAGGGGAGTGTTCGCCGACACGAACATGCGGATCATGGCTCTGCGCGAGACCGTGATGCGCTCGCCCGCAGTCCGAAGTGCCGATAAAATCTGCTGATCCTCCGACATGCAATCAACATATTATGAATCTGGGACATGATCAATAGATTTTATGCAACTTAGTTGCACATAGCGGCAAAGGAGAGTACTCTTCATGGTAAGCGGCGGAGTCCCTCTTTTTTCAAGAGGCGTTTGCACCTTCGCCGCAAATTTTTTTCCCCATTTATTTATGCCTAACGGCACTATCAAGAAGAAAACCGACAAAGGCTTCGGTTTTATCGCTCAGGAAGGCGGTCCGGATGTATTCTTCCACCTTTCCTCCTGCCAGCCGGGAGCGTTTGATTCTCTCCAAGAGGGTCAGGCCGTCACCTTCGAGACCGAAGAAGGACCCAAGGGCCTCAAGGCCGTGAACGTCATGGCTGCGTAGTTTCGCTCTTCAGGCTCCCATGTCGCGCCGATCATCCTCCTTCATTCGCCACCTGTCGCAATGTGCGGCACGGACGAGAAGGCCGGGGTCGGCGCGCGGGGAGCCTTTTGTCGTCCTCTCATGACCTGCACATGCGTCTTCCGAATCGTCTCATTCTCGAGCCCTGCAAACAAACCGGTCTTCACCAAGGTGTACTCCAGCCCTGCGCGATCATCGCGGGCATGCTCGTGATGTACGGCATCCTGTTCCCGGAGGCGTAATCGTATGCCGCGTTTCGGAGTTTCATATTCACGGGCAGCTCTGGGTACGGCATTACTTGTCATTGCGGCCTGGTTCCCGGGCTTCGCTTTTGCAGAGGGTCTCACGGAACAGTACGTACCTGCAGAAAAGCCGATCGATATCATTGCGGATGACTACCATACGGCCGTCGTGATCAAAATTTATTCGGAAGTCCGCGATGATTTTGCGGGATTCGACCACATCACTCAAAAGGTTCGCATGCGTCTCGACAACGGTGCGCACAAAGGCGAAGAATTCGACATGGATAACGGTATTTTGAAGGGCCAGGAAGGTGCGCGTTTTCATCTCGGACAACGCTTGGTAGTCGAGCGCCTCGTTCAGTCCGACGGACAAGTGCGTCATTTGGTGCGTGATCCGTATCGCATTCCCGCCATGTTGTGGTTGGCGGCATTTTTCATTCTCCTGAGCCTTTTGTTCGGGGGAGTGCGAGGCATCACCGCAGTGTTCGGTTTGTGCGTGAGCGTACTCATCCTTCTCAAATACGTCGTGCCCGCCATCGCTTCGGGCAAAGATCCGCTTTTTGTGAGCGTCACGGGTTCATATGCCATCGCGGTGACGGCCTTGTATCTGGCACACGGTTTTAACAAGCGCACGTCGGTGGCGTTGCTGAGCACGTGTATCACGCTTGCCGCGGCGGCCTTTGCCGCTATTTTTTCGGTGCATTTCGTCCAGCTCTTCGGTTTTGGATCCGAAGAATCGATGTATTTGGCAACCGGCCAAGGCGGCATCAATCTGCAGGGGCTTCTCATCGGAGGGTTCATCATCGGAGCACTCGGCGTCCTTGATGACGTCACGACCGCACAATCGGCTGCCGTGGATGAAATCAGCAAAGCCAATCCTTTGCTTACCCGCGTACAATTATGGCGTGCCGGTATGTCGGTGGGGCGGGAACACATCGCTTCACTCATCAATACGCTGGCGTTGGCATACGTAGGAGCGTCATTGCCGCTGTTTTTGCTGTTTCATCAAAACCAAGACATGCCGACGTGGCTCATCGTGAACGGCGAATTCATCGCCGAAGAGATCGTTCGGACCCTGGTGGGCAGCCTCGCGCTTCTGTTGGCGGTTCCGATTTCAACATGGTGCGCGGCGTACTTTCTGCGCAATACGACGGGTCACGTGCTCTCCGATGGAACGCACGGACATCATCACCATCATTAAATCTTCGTCTTCGGTTCCCGCGGAATGCGCACCGTGAACGAGGTGCCCGTGTTTTGCTCGCTCTCGAAACTGATTTCCGCGCCGATGCTCTCGGCGGCGATCATCGAAATGTAGAGACCGAGTCCGTTGCCCGTGGTGTCCGAGGTTTTGGCGTTCGTGGCGCGAAAGAGCTTCTTGCCGATCTGCTGCTGCTCGAGTGCCGGAATGCCGATGCCCGTGTCGCTGATGACGCAGACGATCTCGCCGCGAGACGCATCGGATTCCATCGTCACGTTCACGCTCGTGCCCGTCTTGCTGTACTTGATGGCGTTGCTGAGCAAATTTTCCAAGATGAGTTCCACGAGCCCGCGGTCCGACCGTACGCTGCAGTTTTCCGCGGGAACTTTCACGTTGATGCCCACGTCGCGCTGCTGCATTTCCAGACTGAACGACGTTTTGATCGCCTGCACCACCTGTTGCAGATCGATGCCTTCGGGCGCCATGCGGAATTTGCCCATCTCGATGCGTGAGACGTTCAGGAGCGCGTTGATGAGGTGCACCATGCGCGCGTTGGATTCGGCGGCTTGCTGCGCGTAGCTGCGCTGGTCCGGCGTGAGTGCCGAGCTCTCGTCCGTGAGGAGCATTTCCAGGTACCAGCGGATCGACGAGAGTGGGGTTCTGAGCTGGTGACTGACGAGCGAGATGAATTCGGACTTCATGTGGTCGATTTTTCGTTCCTCGGAAATGTCGCGCAAAATCACCACGACACCGAGCAGTTGCTGCCCGCGCAGAATGGGCGTGGCGCGGATCTGGAGCGCGGTTTCGGTCCCGTCGACGTGCTTCAACGTGAATTCGGGGTCCGATGCGGGGTCGAAGCGCGACTTCTTCTTGAGTACGATGCTCACCGGGTGGTCGATCTTCGGCACGGCTGCGCCGGTTTTGTCGAACAAGTTTACGGTGTCCGTCGCGACCTTACCCACCACGTCCGTGAGGCCCGTGAGGAGTTCGGCCATGCGGTTGACGTACGTCACGCGGCCTTCGGCATCCGTGACGACGAGTCCGTCATCCATGCTTTCCAAAATGGCGTCGTCCTTGGCGTTTTTAACACGGAGTTCCTTCGTCCGGTCGTGGACCGCGGATTCCAGGTGGTCGTGGGCTTTGCGGAGGCGCTGCGCCAAATCGGCGGCGGCCTCGTCCACCACTTCCAGTTCGTTGCCGCTGAAGATCGATCGATCGAAGATCCAATGCTTCGTTTCCAGGTCGTCGAGCTTGTGCGTGAGTGTCTCGAGCGGTCCGATGATGCGACGGGCGAGCAAGAAGATGCTGAGCGAGAGGAATATCACCGTCATGAGACCGGCGCCCAGCAGGTTCATGGCCAGGCGCTCGATGGGCGCACGCACTTCGTAGCGGTCGATCTTCACCATGATGCCCCAACCGAGCGAGGGTACGGAGCGGTAGGCGGCGAGGACGGGGATGCCGGCATAGTCCATGGTTTCGGCGACGCCTTCTTCACCGTGGAGCGCCGGGTCGATGACGGATGTCATGCCGTTCTCTCCGCGAATCGGCACGGCGCCGCTTCGTTCGTCGGCGCGGAGCACGAGTTCCCTGTCGTTCTGCTTGGCGACGAGCAATACTTCCGCCGTCGACCCGATGTAATCGGCGTGCAGAATGCGCGAGGCGAGCGCGGCGGGGTCGAACGTGGCAACGAGCGTGCCGATGCGTGCCCCCGATTGCGTGACGGGAGTGGCGATGGCGTACAGCGTCCAGTCATCGTCGGTGACGACGGTCGTAATCACCGTGCCTTCCGATTTTTTCATCGCATCGATTTGAGATGTCGTCAGACCCGTGGAGCCGGGAGTTCCGGCGAGCGTTTCGGCATTTCCCGTCGCATCGAACTTCACCAATTGGCGGAATCCCACGAGACCCGTCAGAGACGAGAGCGAGCGCAATTCGGTTTCGCGTCCGAGAATCGCGAGTTGTTCACGCTGACGCGAGAGCGTCGTTTCCATCAATACTTCTTTGGCTTGCGCGATGGATTGCAGCTGCGAAACGGTGCGTTGCTTGAGTTCGTTCCACGAGAGTGCGAAGGCCGTCGCCGACACCGCGACGACGGTGAGCGTGAGGAGCGTGAGCACTTGCCCGAACAGGGTCGTACGGAGCGAACTCCGACGAATGCTGCGGCCGTTTTTGATGTTTTTTTGTGACATGACGAAATCTCTCCATTTTAGCAGAAAATAGCCATTTTTTCCATATCAAAAGACCCTCTGAACGAGGGTCTTTCGGGTCTTTGAGGCGCTGTTAGCGAGTGACCGAGATCGTGGCGCTCTGCTCGGCTCCCGGAGCGGAAACCGTGACGCGGCTGTTGGCCAACTTCACGATGAAGTAGTTGGTGCCGGTGGCCGTGGACGACTGCGGGTCGGACGGAATGGCCACGACGTAAGAACCCGTGAGCATGTTGAGGTTCACGCCGTTGTTGCAGGAGACGTTCACGCCGCTCTTGCAGATGCCGCGCGAGGTCGTGGTGATGGCGGTGGGGATGTTGCCGTTGTTGTCGAGCGCGTACTGGTACACGGCGTCCAAAATCGTCTTCACGTCGGAACGACGTTGAGCGTTGCGTGCGTCACCAAGCTGCTTGGTGGGGTTGATGGCCACGATGACCACGGCGGCCAAAATGGCGATGATACCGATCACGAGCAGGAGCTCGATGAGGGTGAAACCTCGCTTGAGGGAAGAAAGGGACATGGGAGAAGTGGGAGAGGAGTGCGCGAAACTGCGCGAATTGAAGAGCAGTGTACCAGTCGGATCGCCGTCAAGAATCCTGGTTTTTTGCCGGAATTGTGACGTTGTACGAAACCGAAACGTCAGCGAGTCACCGAAATGAAGTCGCCTTGTTCGGCGTTGGGTGCGGAGACCGTCACGCGATCGCCCAGCGCGAAGATCCAGTAGTTCGTGCTGTTCTCGGTGGCGCTCCTCGGGTCCGTCGGCAATGCAGGGAGGTACGAACCCGTGAGCACGTCGAGGTCCACGAGGCCGGTGCAATCGACGCCGGGTCCGCTTTTGCAAATCGCCGTGTCGATCATCGTGATGCCGGTCGGCAGGTTGCCGTTATGGTCGATGGAGTACTGATACACGGCGTTCAGAATGACGTTCACGTCGGAATGACGCTGGGCGTTTCTGGCCTCCCCCAGCTGTTTCGTCGGGTTGACGGCCACGATCACGATCGATGCCAAAACGGCGATGATGCCGATGACGAGCAGCAGTTCGATGAGCGTGAAACCCCGTTTGATCCTGAGCGGCGACATGCGATGGAGAGAGAAGATTCGTCGGGACGATTGTAGCAGTCATGCATCGGGACAAAAAAAGACCCCCGCGTGCGCGAGGGCCTTTTTCTTCGTATCAAAAATTAACGAGTGACCGAGATCGTGGCGGACTGCTCGGCGCCGGGTGACGAAACCGTCACGCGGTTGCCTGCCTTCACGATGTAGTAGTTCGTACCCGTGGCCGTTGCGGACTGCGGATCGGCCGGGAGGGCGACGACGTAGGAACCCGTGAGGACGTTGAGGTTGATGCCTCCGTTGCAGGACACGTTCACGCCGCTCTTGCAGATCGGAGAGTTGGTCGTGGTGATGGTGCTCGGGAGGTTGCCGTTGTTGTCGATGGAGTACTGGTAGACGGCGTTCAGGATGGTGTTTACGTCCGCGCGGCGCTGTGCGTTGCGTGCGTCACCAAGCTGCTTGGTGGGGTTGATGGCCACGATGACGATGGCGGCCAGGATGGCGATGATACCGATCACGAGCAGAAGCTCGATGAGGGTAAAACCTCGCTTGAGCGAGAGAGACATAAGGATGGGTTGGAAGGAAGAAAATGGAAACGGAGAAACCTCCGTCTTTCAGGAAACTACTCTACCAAAATTCCGCTTCGGCAGGCCGCTCGTTGCGCCTCCGGACGCCATTTCGGCTTGATTTTTCGATGTTTTTCTTCTGTGGAAGAGTCTTTAGCACGGAATCGTGGCATCCGAGGGCGAGCATGAGCCGTTCTCGCACTCATTCCAGATGTACCGGTGACTCGTGCACGTCGGTGCCGAGCACGTGCCGCAACCGCCCGCTTCACTTTGATCGTCGGGGAACAGCGTCACCGTGCCGTTGAACTTTCGCGAGTACGTCGCGGGAGGAATGATGCGGATGATCGTCGAGATGGTGAACGAGAAGTACACGTTCGTGCCGCTCACGTTGCGGAACGTGAGATTGGAAACCGATACTTTGGAATCGAGCAGCGACGACGTGCTCGTCTTCTGCACGATCGTCATGCCCGATCCCTGCGTGGCGAAGATCGTGGGGTACTCGGCATTCAGCGCCATCTGCAGCGTCAAAATGGAACCCGTGGCGCCGGACGCGGGCGAGATGATTTTCTCGGCGCGACGGATGGTGCGCGTCATCGCGCCCAGAAGTTCCGCCCCCGCTTGGTCGACCGATGACACCGCGCTCTGACGCACGCGCGCTTGTTGCGTGGTGATGAGCACGCCCACGATGGTGCTGCTCATGATGCCGAGAATGCCGAGGAACAGCATCACCTCAAGCAGCGTCGTGCCGGCGCGGAGTTTGAAGTTCGTCATTCGCAGAGGGAGAACACTGCCACTTCCTGCCACGAGAAAATTTTCGTTTGCGGCAAGACTTGGTTTACGACGATTTCGAGCCGTCGGACGGAATCGCCGGCCACTCCTTCGGCGCAGACCAAGCGGTTGTTGTTGCCGATGCCGCCGACGTTCAAAATTTCACAGGTGCCCGTGGAGAGCGTCAACGTTTCATCGCCGGCATAGGAGGGCGATTGGCGCAGTTTCAGGAGTGCGTAGTCGGCACACCCCTGCGCGGCGCCGAGCGCCTGGTTCGCCTGGTGCACGCTCTGGCTCACCTGGCTCGCGGACGTGCCGAGCATGAGGAGCGAGGTCAGAATCGCGGACGCGATGGCGCCGATGATCAGAATGGTGATCAGGAGGATGTAGCCGGATCTGGAGCGCAGAGGGAGATTCATCATCCGGGAGCGAAGACCATGAGTGCCGACGACGTGATGCCGAAGAGCCTGTCGTTCTGCCAGTTGTACTGCAGTCCGCGCATCGTCGCGCTCGCATTGTACGTCTTCACGATGGGCGCTTGTCCTTGTGCGAACTTCACCAAGTCGATGACGCGCAGTTGTGCGCTGCTCGCATTGCCCGCCACGAACGCATACTTGCTGCCGAAGATGGTGGCGAGCGCATTCACGTCGCCGCCCACTTCCAGCGTCCAGGGTCCGGGAGGCGGGCTCGGCACGGGAGCGAGGGCGATGTCGTAGAGCGTCAGCTCATCGATGGCCGATCCTTCGGCGCGACCGATGAGCGCCGACGTTCCCGACGTGGCCACCGCTTTGCCGTCCTGCACGTTCGTGAGGTCGATGCCGACGCCGGGGGCGAACTGCAGGTTTTCGGCATCGAAAATATCCACCACTTCGAACTCGCCGGCGTTGTTGGCATTCCCGACGTAGGCATAGCCGTCTTGGAGAGCGATGCCGAGAATGCTGCCGCTCATGGCGAGCGAACTCTGCAGCGTCATCGGACCGGTTTCACTCATGAGCAGTGCCGAAAATTCATCGTTGGGCGGATTATTGAGCGACCCCACGTACACGTTGTCGCCGTACACGGCGATGGATCGCGCTTGGCCGCTGCCGGGCATATCGTACGTATTGATCAGGTTTCCCGAGCTGAGCGTGGAGGGCGACGATATGTCGTAGACCTGCACTTCTTTCGTGGCGTCGGAACTCACGAGATACAAACGATCGTCATCCACGACGATGCCGTAGGCCGAGGCGCCGAGATCGAACGACGATGCCACGCGAACGGGGCTCGCGGGATTGCTCACGTCGTAGATATAAAGTCCCTTGCCGCCCGACGCATTCGTGCTCGTGATGTAGACGTACGAGCCGCCCATGGCCACCGATTGGAAGTCCGGCGTGCCGCTCACGGAAACGTTCGCGATGCGCGACATGTTGGCCCAGTTGCCCACGGTGGCCACCTTGCGCCAGTTCGTGAGCTCGGTGACCAGAGTCGCGGTGCCCGATCTCGTCTTGCCGAAGTTCCACCCCGCGACGGCCGTCACTTCCCACCAGTCGGTTCCTTTCGATACGGCGTTGATGCGCGTGGTGTAGCCGTCGATCTTGACGGTCGTTCCCGAAAATGCCCACGCTCCCCCCGTGAGTGCCATGCCGTGGTAGCCCGCGGTGACGGACGCGAAGTTCAACGCCGACATTTGTCGCACCGCTTCCAGCTGTTGCTCCGCCAAGAACGTTCCGCGCGCGCGGTCGCCGCCCGCGATGGTGGAGCGTTGACCCAGGAGCAGCGTGAAGCCGATTCCCGCCAAGAACATCGAGAAGATGCCGATGGCGATGATGGCTTCCAGGAGCAAGCTTCCCTCCCTCATGCGAAGCGCGCAACGTAAAGAGGGCGACCGTCGGGCCGCCCTCGTGATGTCTTGATTGCCGGGGAGAGAGGATGCGCGTGTCATTCCTCATCCCATGATAGTCCTAGTCGCGGCTTTCGGCGACCATGCGCAGGAGAGATTCTCCGCAACCGAACTGTCTGGATGTCTTCACGTAGAAGGAGAACAGGCTCTTCATGCTGCGGTACAGCGCCGGGTAGTCCTCGAAGCGGTGGAAGCCCTTGTTTTCGACGGCGTCCAGCAACTGCGTGCAGCTGCATCCGCGCGAGTCGGCCAGCGTGTAGTTGCTGACGTTCTTGCGGGGGCCGACGCGGAAGACGGGGATGGAGTTCTTGTTGCCGCGTGCCGCCGTGAGAGCGTAGCGCTCGAACGACATGTACTCGGTGGGAACGCTCTCCGGCATCGTGGTGCCGATGGGACAGAGGTCGTCCTTGTTCTTGATGCCGTCGCCGTCCGTGTCTTCATTGCCTGCGGAAGACGAGGAGCTGGAAGAGGACGAGCTCACCGAGCTCGAGGAACTGGAACTGGACGAGCCGCAGCCGCCGGCTTTGTCGATGGAGACGATGGCCACCACGTCGTTGTAGCGCGGGGAATCGATGTCATTCAGTTCCACCAAGTACACCACGTCGCGATTGCCGACCTTCGCTTTTGCACTGTCATCGATGACGTCGCGCAGGTACTTCTTCATCTGGCCGGAGGCCATGATGGACGCGAGTCCCGTGAAGGTCTGACCCTTCGAGAGAACGCGGATGTGGTTGTCGCTCTGGCCGGACATCGCGGTGCGGTTGAACACCCACGAGTAGCGGCCGTTGAACGAAAGGGCGATCTTGCTGCCCGATGCCGTGTTGCTGAAGACGGAGAGTTCGTTGCCGCGGAGCGTCTTGTAGCCGAACAATTCGCGCCAGCTGGATCCGGCGTCGAATGAGATTTGGCCACGGACGGCGACCTTGGGTCCGCCGATACCGTACGTGCTCTCGGATCCGGCGATGCGAACCGTCACGTCGGCCTTGCCCTTGAGGGTGAGAAGGCCGCTCGGAGAGACGGTGAACGGAACGGCGCACGAGTCATTGACCGTCGCGACGGAGGAGCTGGAACTCGAAGAGCTGGAGCTCGATGAAGCATTGCTCGGTTCGCCGGCGCTCCAGTAAAGGATGACGCCGTCGCTTTCCGTCGTGACGCGCGTTTTGAAGGTCATGAACTTGGCGTTCGGGCCGTCGACGAATTCGTCGCCGCCCGCGTTGTCGTTCACGACGCCGTCCCGCGGATTTTCGGAAGCATAGTTGTCGATTTCGTTCACGACGGACGTGATGTACGCCTTGTTGAATTCCACTTTCGCATCGGCGATTTCCTTGCCCGAGCTGTTCGGGTGGTTGCCGTACTCGATGATGCGGATCCAGCCGTTGCCGCGCTGGAGAGCGAGACCTTTCACGTCGTTGACGATGCCGCTGTCGATGATGGTGTTGCCGGACGTGTCGACGAGCGGGATCCACTGATCCTCGGAGAAGGCGAGGGCGTTCTGGCCGACGTACACCTTTTCCTTCAGGTCACCGGCGCCGGAGTTCTGCGCGCGATCGAAGTGAATCTTCACGCGCTGCTTGTCGCTGCTCGTGCACGTGGACGGTTTCTCCGTGAAGGTCACGAGGGCCACGGCGTCTTGGAAGTCGGACGAACGCTGATCCAGCGTGCCGAGCTCGACCAAGTAGATGACGTCGCGGGGTCCGATTTTGATGCGTCCCTGGTTATCCATCACTTCTTTCAGGAAGGATTCGAGAGAGTTCTGGTTGTCGAAGGCCGAGTAACGCGGCGGCGTGTCGCCGTTCCTCAGAATGATGACGTGACCGTCCTTGCTGTCGGACTGGTACGTCTTGTTGAACAGCCACGAGTAGCGTCCGTTGAAACGGAGGACGATCGGCGAGCCGCCCGGGACGTTGGCGACGGTCTGCGTGTCGCCCGTCGTGACGGCCTTGCTGTTGTAGAGATCGGCGAATTCGGTGCCGTCGGTACTCAGGGAGACGCGAACGTCGACCTTCGGTCCGCCGGATCCGTACGTGATCTGTGATCCGAGCACCTTGATTTTCACATCGTTGGTGCCGGCCGTCTGCACTTTGTTGCCGTTCGTATCGAGCGTGAAGCGCACGTCGCAGGGGAGATCTCCTCCACCGCCGCTCGTGCCTCCGGTCGTACCCGACGTGGTTCCGCCGGTCGTTCCGGACGTGGTACCGCTCGTGGTTCCCGATGTGGTGCCACTTGTGGTGCCACTCGTCGTACCCGAGGTCGTTCCACTTGTGGTACCGCTCGTCGTTCCCGAGGTCGTGCCTCCGGTCGTGCCCGAGGTGGTTCCGCCGGTCGTTCCGGACGTGGTACCGCCGGTCGTTCCGGACGTGGTACCGCTCGTGGTTCCACTTGTCGTACCACTGGTCGTTCCGCTCGTGGTGCCCGA
>CAZKJL010000001.1:213103-874491 GCA_964553135.1 uncultured Candidatus Peribacteria bacterium
CCACTTGTCGTACCACTGGTCGTTCCGCTCGTGGTGCCCGAGGTCGTACCGCTCGTCGTTCCGGATGTGGTTCCGCTCGTGGAGCCTTCACCGCTGCAGGAGCCGTTCAGCACGTTGCTGACGGAGACGGAGCCGTTCTGGTTGATGGTGAGGTTTCTGTACCCGTCCGAGTTGAGCGAGTAGATGCACACCGTGCCCACTTCGCTCGGAAGTCCGCTCACGCGAGTGAACGACACTTCCTCGATACCGTCGGTGTCCACGCTGGCCGGCAGCGGGAAGCTGACGTCCTTCTCGGTGTTTCGGATGGCGTACTCTTCACCGGCGAACAGCGTTCCGTCCGGGAAGTACACGCCCCAGCCCGAATCGAATTTTCCGGCTTGAGACAGCGTCTGCGCCGCACGCACGGCTTGCACCAAGTGTTCCGTGGCCGTATCCAGGTCGGAGTAGACCTGGTACTGACGGTACATCGGGATGGTGATACCGGCCGTTGCGGCCATGAGGCCGATGGCGATAAGCACTTCGATGGCCGTAAACCCACGCCGCTTGGGCAGGGTCTGCTTCTTCTGTGTGCGCGAACGCATAGAAAGGGAGGGAAAAAAGTGTGGGTTTTTACCTGCCCACCGATCCGACGATCGAGTAGATAGGAACAATGATAGCAAATGCGATGGTTCCGACGAGTCCTCCGATGAACAGAAGGAGAATCGGTTCAAGGACGACCGGTAAACGCTGCGCCGCCTCCTCCGCTTTCTTTTCGTAAATATCCGCGATGCGCATAAGCATATCGGCGATTTTACCCGATTGTTCGCCGGTTACCACCAGCTGCTGGACGGACGGAGGCAATAGTTTCGTAGTCTCTTTGATCGTCTTGAACGACACGGCGAACGATTCTCCCACTTCGATCGACTCGGCGAGACGGAAGTAGAACTTGCGGTACGCCACGGTGTCCGTCACGTCGGCCATGGACTTGATGGACTCCACGAGCGGTACGCCGGCTTTGAGCAGGCTTCCCAAAATCACGCCGAAACGCGCGATGGTGGCCGATTTGGCCATGGTGCCGATGCCCGGAAGTTTGAAGATGAACATCTGCGTCGGTCCCCGCAGCGCGGTCTTGGTGCAGACGATATAGAGGAGCAGTGCCAGTGCGCCGGCCGACGGAACGGCGACGGTGCCGTGCTCTTTGAAGAAGTTGGCCACCCAAATGATGACGCGCGTGACGAACGGAAGTTCGGCGTTGAGAGACAGGAGCACGCCGACCAGCTGCGGCAGCACGAACCAGGCCAAGCCGAGCGTGATGCCGATGGTGAGCGTGAGCACGATGGACGGATAAATCATGGCCATCTTCACCTTGGACTGCAGCGATCGATCTTTTTCCTGCTGAATGGACAAGTATTCCATGTTCTTGCTGAGCGAGCCGGATTCTTCGCCGATGCGAATGAGTGCGAGCGCGTAGGGCGAGAAAAAGTTCTGGTTATCCATCGCGAGCCAGAGCGGAATGCCGCTCTCCACTTCTTCGAGCACGCGGCCGACGAGTTTTTTCATCGGCTTCACCTTCACTTCGGTCTGAATCGTCTTGAGTGCATCCACCACCGAAAGGCCCGAATTCAGCAGAATGGCGAGGTTTTCGACGAAATGAGCCTTCTCCTTTCCGAGCCCGAAGTTGTTCAAGCTGTCGGTGAACTTCTTCATCGCCGATTTCTTCGGCGCCTTCGACTTTTTCATCGACAACTCCTCCTTTTTTTCCGTGGGTTTTTCCGTCGCGATCGGAGCGGCTGTTTTTGCGGCGGGCATCGCTTCTTTTTTCGGCGCCTCGGGAGGAGGCGTCAAAATTCCGAGCATTGTTCCTGGCTCGGGGCTACTTGCCTTTGGCGGGTTTGGGTTTTGGTCCGTCATCGTGAGCGAAGAAGACGTCGTCCGGCGGCGCGGCGATGCGCAGCAATTCTTCCACGGTCGTCAGCCCCGCCTTCGCCTTGTCGAGTCCGTCCTCGAACAGGAACATGAATCCGGTTTCGCGGGCCTTCACCAAAATGTCGGTGCTGTTTTTCTTCTGCACGATGAGTTCCTCCAAATCTTTGTTGATTTCCAGTAGTTCGTAGATGCCGATGCGTCCGCGGTAACCCGTGTTTCCGCAGCCGTCACAGCCTTTTCCGCGGTAGAGGGTCACGGGCTCGGTGCCGGAGAAATATTTGTCGGCATTCTTGAAGAGTGTCTTCGCTTCCTCCACGGTGATGGTGAAACTGAAGCGGCAGTGCGGACAAATTTTGCGAGCCAACCGCTGCGCCACGATCACTTCCAGCGTCGATGCGAGCAAGAACGGTTCCACGCCCATTTCGATGAGACGGGGGACGGCGGTCGCGGAATCGTTGGCGTGCAACGTGGAGAACAGCAAGTGTCCGGTGAGCGCCGCGTTCACGGCGATCTGCGCCGTTTCGTTGTCGCGGATTTCTCCCACGAGAATGATGTCCGGGTCTTGGCGGACGAGCGAGCGGAGTCCTTTGGCGAACGTGAGTCCCGTGCCCAGGTTCACCTGGATATGGTTGATGCCCGTGATTTTGTATTCCACCGGATCTTCGATGGTCGAAATGTTCACGTCGGGGCGGTTGCGCATCTTGATGAGTCCGTAGAGCGTCGTGGATTTACCCGCTCCGGTGGGACCCGTGGTCAGGATCATGCCGAACGGCTTGTTGGCCGCTTTTTCGAGGATCGCGCGGTAGCGCTCCGAAAAGCCGAGGTCGGCCAGCGTGAGGTTGCGGACGTATTCGGACAGAAGACGCATCACGACTTTCTCGCCGTCGACGATCGGAATGATCGAGACGCGGACATCCATCGTTCCGGCTTTGGATTTGTAGCGGATGGCGCCGTCCTGGGCGGCGTAGTGTTCGTCGATGCGCAGGTTGGATTCGATCTTGATGCGGTTCACGATGCCTTCGTAGAACTGCTTCGGCAGGCGCCCGGCCTCGTGCATCACGCCGTCCACGCGGAAGCGGACGATGACGTCTTTCTCTTGGGGCTCGAAGTGGATGTCGGAGGCCTTGAGTCCCATGGCGTCCTCGAAAATTTCTTCGAGAATTTCGGGAGCGACCTGTTTTTGTTTTTCGATGATGGACTGGAATCGCGTGGCGAGCGGCTTGTGGTAGAGCGCGAACGCATTGCCGATGGAGCCCTTGGGGGCGTAGGCAAGCGTCACGGTGCCGGTGAACTTCTTGAGATCTTCCTTCGAATATTTTTTCCAGAAGCCTTTGTTTTTCTTCTCGGCTTCCAGCGCTTCTTTGCCCGTGGGGACGTAGAACTTCTGTCCGACGTTCGCACGAATGGCTTCCTCAAGTCCTTCCTGGAGCGGGTCCGCGGTCGCGACCGTGATGCTCGTGTTCTCCACGTACTCCACGGCGATGGACGAGAACGAACGCGCGAATTCCTCGGGGAGTGCGGCCACCGTCTCGCGTGCCGGCGGTTTGCCGACCACGTCGTAGAACGGCAGTTTGTAGTATTCGCTGAGAGCGTTTTCCAAAAGATCCGCGGTGAGCAGGCGCTTCTCGAACAGAATCATCTTCAGCTCCACGCGGCGTTCCTCGGCTTCCTTGAGCATGCTCGCCATTTCCTCCTCGCTGAGATAGTTCTGTTCCACGAGGATCTTGCCGAGTTGTTCGTTGGTGAGTTGCATGGCTTAGAGTGCGGATTTCACGCGAGCGACGATGTCGGAAATGGGCGTGTTGGATTTCACGAAGTAGTCGATGGCGCCAAGTTCTTTGGTTTTGGCACGGTCTTCTTCCTGGCCCAAGTTGCTGAGCACGATGACGGGAGTCTTCATGCCGAGGTTCTTGATTTCCGTGAGCACGCCGAAGCCGTCCATGACGGGCATGATGAGATCGAGGAGTGCCAAGTCGTACGGGGTCGCCTTCAATTCGGCGATGGCTTCTTGGCCGTTCGTCACGACCTTGGTTTCGTAACCCTGACTTTTGAGCTTCATTTCGAGAGCGTGGGACAGCGGACGCTCATCCTCCACGATGAGAATTTTTTTGCCCGTCGGAGCCACGGCCTTCTTGGCCTCAGCATCAGGTGACGGGGTTGTTTGTGTGGGCTCCATAAATCTCTCTATTGTAGCACAAAATCGCCGCGTTCACAACGTCCGGGAACACTGATAGACTCAGCCCGTGAAAAAGCCCTCCAAGCACTCTTCGGTGCGTCGCGCTTTACTCTCGGTGTCCGACAAGGACGGCATCGTCGAATTCGCCAAAAAACTGCATTCCTGCGGCTTTGAGATCATTTCCACGGGCGGAACGCAGAAGGTGTTGGAGGATGCGGGCATTCCCGTGACGCACATCGAGAAGGTGACGCAGTTTCCGGAGTGTCTCGGCGGCCGCGTGAAGACCATGCACCCGCTCGTCATGGGCGGCATTCTCTTCAAGCGCGACGACAAAACCCAGGTTCACGAAGCCGATGGTCTCGGCATCCGGGCCATCGACGTCGTCGCGGTGAATTTGTATCCGTTCAAGACGACGATCCAAAAAATCGGCTTCAACCAAGACAGCGGTGAGCCGCTTCCCGCTGCGGCGATCGAACAGATCGACATCGGAGGACCGACGCTCCTTCGCTCCGCCGCAAAAAATCACGACGCCGTCACCGTGGTGTGTCATCCGTCCGATTACATCCGCGTCGCCAAGGAAATCGAAGCGACGGGCGACACGTCCATCGAGCTCCGTCGCGACCTCGCGGGCAAAGCGTTTTTGCACACCGCCGCGTACGACTCGCTCATCGCCGAAACGATGTCCGGGGGAACGGTGGACGGCATCACGCTCATCTCCGGGCGCAAGCTCCGATACGGCGAGAATCCTCACCAGTGGGGCAAGTTTTACGAAATCGACAGCTCGCCTCCGCAGCAGTGGAAACAGCTCCAGGGCAAGGAACTCAGTTATTTGAACCTCCTCGACGGTGACGGTGCCTGGCGCATGGTGTGCGAGTTCGACGCACCTACGACGGTCATGGTGAAGCACGCCAACCCGAGCGGCATCGCCTCGAGCGCCACCATCGAAGAGGCGTTCCAGAAAGCGTACGACTCGGACAGACTTTCGGCGTTCGGCGTCATCATCGCGCTCAACCGTCCGTGCACCGCGGGCGTCGCCAAGAAAATTTTGGAACAAAAGATGTTCGTGGAAGTCATTCTCGCTCCGGTGTTCGACGCCGATGCGCTCGAGCTCCTCACACAGAAGCCCAACATCCGTTTGCTCTCCATGGGCGACACGCGTTTCTCGGAATACGTCGTGTATCGCTCGGCGTTCGGCGGCATGCTCGCACAAAACGACGACGTGCGCGAAGTCGTCGCAAAAGATCTCACGTGCGTGACGCAAAAAAAGCCGACGAAGGAACAAATCAACGATCTTCTCTTCGCATGGAAAGTGGTGAAACACGCCAAGAGCAACGCCATCGTTCTCGCCAAGAATGCGGCGACGGTGGGTATCGGTTGCGGCCAAACCAGCCGCGTGGATTCCACGTGGATCGCACTCAAGCGAGCCCAAGCTGAAGCCAAAAACTCGGTCATGGCCAGCGATGCGTTCTTCCCGTTCCCGGATTCGCTGGAAGAGGCCGCAAAGAACGGCATCAGCGCCGTCATTCAGCCGGGAGGCTCGGTGAAAGACGCCGACGTCATCAGGCGTGCCGATGAACTGGGACTCGCGATGGTGTTCACCGGCATTCGGGCGTTCCGACACTAAAAAGGAAACCAAAGAAACCTAAGAAACCAAGGCAACCAACGAATGTCGTTGGATTCTTTGGACTCCTTGGTTTCGTTGGTTTCGCTCGACGCGTATCATGATTGCCGATGCGCAAATTCGGATTAGTCATTTTTGGTTTCACCCTCGGAGTTGCCGCGATGCTTCCGTTCATTCCCGAAATTTCATTTCGGCAGCACACGGTGGATGTCGGAGTGCCTCAAGCGGAGAGTTCGTCATCCGTCGCGTCGCAACCGTTCACCGTCACGCACGTCGTCGACGGTGATACCATCGATGTGACGGGCACGGACAACAAAAAAGTGCGCGTGCGCTTGGTCGGCATCGATACGCCCGAGACCGTGGACCCGCGCAAATCAGTGCAGTGCGAAGGGCCCGAAGCCAGTGCACGGATGAAGGCTCTCCTCAGCGGAAAAACGGTCACCCTGGAAAAGAAGCCCGACGAAGACAAAGACGACTACGGGCGCCTGCTTCGGTACGTCTTTTTGGACGGGAATGATATCGGCGCACAAATGCTCGCCGAAGGCTACGCCGAGAGTCTGTGCGAAAAGTTTCCGCATCCGAAGTGCGAAGAATATGACGCACTTCAGGCAAAGGCGAAGTCGGAGAAACTCGGCAGGTGGGGCGCATGTGCCAAATAGTTGAAATTTTTTGAGGAAAGGGGAGCATGTGGAGAAATACCTCTTCGCCTTGCCTCTCGCTCTGTCCGTTTCTTGCCCCGGCAGTCTCGGTGATCCGCTCCCCCACGTCGATGCGCTCAAAGAACGGTTGTTTCGGAGCGAAGGATGCTGCGTGGAGACGCGCGGGTGGGTGCATGGATTCGTCGTGCGTCTGCGAGAGTCGTCGCTTGCGCGCGTAAAGGCACTCATCGGGGAAGCGGGATGTTTTGTTTCCGAGGAAGTGCAGCAACGCTACGAATGGCCGGAGTCTCAAAGCGGGGATCAGCATCAGCTCCTCCAGCGCCAGTTGGAGCCATGGAACGCGCTTCAGTCGCATGTGGACAGAGATGCGGATGAGCCGATTGTGGGTGCCGTTGCCCTGGAAAAGAGGCGGGCCGTCGCAGCCCTGAAATTACATCGGCCCGATGAAGTGGCGGTCCCCGCTGCGTAATATTTGACGCGGCGGATGCGCTTGTTAGCATGTGCCTCCTATGGCCATTCGCGTTCCCAAAGACGGAGATTCGTTTTCTTTCGAAGAGAGTCTGCCCACCGGCAAGAGGGAACAGCATTTTGAGAAGTTGATGAGCCCTTGTCGCGAGAACGTCTTTCTTGAAAGTCGCGGTGATTTTTTGGTCGTGCACTTGGCGGGGAAAATTTTCGAAGAGGGTCTTCTGCAGAGTATCGTCGCGCTGCTCAAGGCGGTGGTCGGCGCCTACGGCCAAGCGAACATCGTCATCAATTGCACGGAGCTTGAGTATCTTTCCGCAGGAGCTGCCCGGTACTTCATGGAATTCGATGCGAACTTGAAAACATTGAGCCAAGGACCGCGGCGATTGCATTTTTCCAGTCTGGAAGGCTTGCCGCAGCAGTTATTTCAGCTACAGCGCTTGCACAGAGTGTTCGGTGTCAGCCCCGAAGTCACCACGGCTATCGGGAAAATCACCCGGGAAGTGCAGCAAAGAATCTCCGCTCAGAAGCGGCGTAATCCTCCCATTGCGGATCTTTGATGCGATGAAACTGCTCATTGGAACGAAGATCTGGGAGCGGTCTTACGATTGTTACTTCTTTGTCCGCGCGTATCTTCTCCCACTTTCTTTTGACGCAAAAGAAAGTGGCAAAGAAAAGCAGTCGCTCGTGGAAAAATGGCCTACGCTTCTACGTTCGCAGAGCTAAAAAGTCCAAACTCGTCCTCGCTGCGGCTCGGACTCAGACAGTGGACTTTTTCACGCTCTGCTTCACGTGAAGCGTCACGGCATTTTTCCAATGCGACACGGGCGCGACGCCCTTTGGATGCGGCTTCACATGGCCTAGAATGGGTATCTCATGAGTAAGCCCATCTTCGCCGGCCTCAACCGAAGCGTTTTCGACGACGCTAACCCGTCGCCGTACGCCGATGGACTCAAGAGGGGCGTGGATGAAGAATTGGTTCGCCAAATCAGTGCCGATAAAAACGAACCGCAGTGGATGCTCGACCTGCGACTTGAGTCACTGAAGATTTTCCGCGACAAACCGATGCCCACGTGGGGTGCCGATTTATCCAAGCTCGATTTGGACAACATCATCTACTACGCCAAGTCCGGTGCCGGCTCCACGACCGACGATTGGAAAGAAGTTCCCGAGGACGTGCGCAAGGTCTACGACCGCCTCGGCATCCCCGAGGCCGAGCGCAGGATGCTCGCGGGTGTCGGCGCCCAGTACGAGAGCGAAATGGTGTACCACAAGCTCAAGGACCAGTGGGAGAAGCTCGGCGTCGTCTTTTTGGACATGGACGTAGCGGTGCAGGAACATCCGGAGCTCGTGAAGGAGTACTTCATGAAGTGCGTACCACCCACGGACCACAAGTTTGCGGCTCTCCACGGGGCCGTGTGGAGCGGCGGAACCTTCTTGTACGTACCCAAGGGCGTGAAGGTCACTGAGCCGCTGCAGGCCTATTTCCGCATGAATGCCAAGAACATGGGACAGTTCGAGCACACGCTCATCGTGGTGGAAGCCGGGGCCGATGCGCACTACATCGAAGGTTGTTCTGCGCCGAAGTACGGCTCGCAGGGACTTCACGCCGGGCTCGTGGAGATCTTCGTGAAAGAAGGTGCGAAGTGTCGGTACTCCAGCGTGGAAAACTGGAGCCGCGATACGTACAACTTGAACACGAAGCGTGCCATCGTCCAAAAAGATGCGCTCATGGAATGGATCGGCGGGAACATGGGCAGTGGAGTAACGATGCTCTACCCGTGCTCGGTCTTGGTGGGGCAGGGCGCGCGCTGCGACCACATGGCCTTGGCGTTTGCGAACAAAGGTCAGTGGCAGGACACCGGCGCCAAGGTGCTGCACCTCGCGCCGCACACGAGCAGCAAGGTCGTGAGCAAGTCCGTGAGCAAAGACGGCGGCTGCGCGGTGTACCGCGGGCTCCTCAAGATCGCGCCGCACGCGCACGACTGCACGGCGAACATCGAGTGCGATGCGTTGCTCCTGGACGAACTCAGCCGCACCGACACGATCCCCGACATTCAGGTGCGGAACAACGATGTGACGATCGCGCACGAGGCGACGGTGGGCAAATTGTCCGAGGAAGATCTGTTCTACCTCATGAGCCGCGGCATCGCCGAAGAGGAGGCCAGAGCCATGATCGTGAACGGCTTCATCGAACCCATCGTGCGGCTTTTGCCGCTGGAATACGCCGTGGAAATGAACCGTCTCATCGAGATGGAGATGGAGGGTTCGGTGGGTTAGCCCTACGCCGCGAGCAGATTCATGAGCTCTTTTTTATGCTCGTCTTTTTCATCGTCCTCGGCTTCCACAAACAACGCGACGACGGCTTTGTTTGCCCTGGTATCGGCAAGTCTCTCCAAATTTTTAATGCCGAATCCTTCGCGGGAGAGTGCGTTATCGAGTTCGCGTAATTTTTCGATACTCAAGTTGCCGACATAGCGCGCAAGCGTGGAAGGTGACTTCTGCATGTACACCACGTCCTTTCGCAGCGCCTCTTTTCTGTCATCGTCTTCATCGAGAGGCAGCGCGAGCAGATCACTGATGACTTCCCGCGTCTCGCTCTCGTGCACCTTGGTGGTCGCTTCGATGTCCACGCGCATGCGGCGGTTCGTCATGATGTCCGCAAGATTCGTCGCGACGATCGCATACGTCGTCCCGAGTTTCGTGACCGCGGTCACGATGTCCGTTTTTCTGTCGTTCGTCAGGAAAGTTTCGGCTTTGCGGTATCCCACGCAGCAGGGTCCATCGATGGAGACGTTCAGCATCTCCTCGCCTTTCAGATCCGTCATCAGCCAGGCGATGTCGTCGGGTTTCAGCGACAAAAAAGCTTTGCGCCAAAGATCTTGCTGCTGCGCGACGTCGGACGTGTCCTGAAGCGCCAGAAAGAAATCGGCCTTTGTCTCGGGTGCTTTTGGAATTTCTGTCATTTTTATATTATAACATATTTATGGTATTCATTCAAATACGTACTTCGCGTATTTCCCTGTGCCAAGCGGCATCAGAATGCGCCTTTCTCCCAAAGTTGCATTACACATAAATAAGGGTAAAATGCTAGATCTATGGCAGGGGAAAGATTCTCAGCGGCAGACTTCGATTTCTCGGCCGACGTGCTGCCCGAGGAAATCGAGCAACTCGTCACGTCTCTTGAGGTCGCATCGGCCGATCCTCATGTTCCGCAGAAAAAGAGAAAAAAGGGTGAGCCGAAAAAATCAGCATTTCGCATCGAGGCCGAACATTATTGGGCCGAGGCATGCGGCATGAAGTTTGAAGAGGGCAACGGTTTCATCGCACATGCGCTCGGCGCACTTCGCGAACGGTTCCGTGCGGAGATTCGTACACTTCTTGATTTTGAATGAAGGCCGCACCTCGCCACGCATCGGCACGTCCTCCCGAAGCCATTTTGGCAGCCCGTGCGTACGAGCAACTGACGGCCGATCCGCCGAATACGAATCTCGCCGTCATCGTCGACACACTTCGGGGCATCACGCCCGATTCATTGCGGGGTATCATGTTCAATGACCCCGACAGTGACAGAGTGCAAGCGGCCGGCCTGCTCTTGTGGGAAGAACGTCGCAACGGAAAGCGCTGAATTCAGGTGTAGTAATCCATCCCCTTGCTCACGTCCACGAGGAGCGAGAGCAGCCTTTGTCGGTATCCGCCGGAACGATTGATGATGTCCCAGAGAAGGTCATTTCCCTTTGCGCGGTCTATGGCTCCATTCAGGTCGCTTTGCGAGGCGGTTTCCACCGCCGAACCGATGAGAGCGTATTGCTCACGCGTGAAGATCTCCGCGGAAATCATGCGGCGAATGACCGGGCGATCGTCGGGGTTGCCTTGGTGGAGTGCCGCAAGCGCGGCGCGCATCGGTCGGTCGTTTAAGATTTCCTGAGCCGCACGGTTTTGGTCGGGGCTTCCCAGATCGTGGGTTTGCCCATCGCCGCCGAGTCTGCGGAGCGATCCTGCCGGTCCGCCTTTGGTGTTTTCCGTTCCGGACATATCGCTCCAGTATACCATTTTTTCGCTTTTTCTTCCATACTCTCTTCGTGAACAACGACACGTCACCGATGCGTCTTCGCATCACGGCAGCGATGGCGAAAAAGCCCGTCGAGATCGATATGTCCGGTTCGTCGTCGAGTGCCGACATCGTCGTGGAAGAAAACGTGCGTGCGACGGTCTTCGATACGAGCTCGTCGGAGAACCATCGCCTGTCCGTGACGCTGGAGGAGGGGAGCGAGCTGCACGTCGTATCCCTGAGCCAGCGATCGGCCAAAACGTTCACCTCGAACGTCAAAGACGGCGCCAAAATGTTCTGGCACTGCTTCACGCTCGAGTCCACGACGCATCCGCACACGCTCGTCTCCCGCGTCAGCGGCAATAAGGCGACAAGCGACATCGATTGGGTCTTTCTCGTGCGCGGCACGGACAAGCAGAATGTTTCGGTGCGCAACGTTTTCGAGGGTCGGGACGGAGGAGGGGAGATCACCATGAAGGGCGTCGCCGATGACAAAGCGTACGCCGCCTGCAGGGGCATGATCGAGATCGCCGAAGGCGGACGCGGTACGGACACATATCTCACGGAGGATGTGCTTATGCTCGATTCCACGGCCAAAATCGACGCGGTGCCCGCGCTCGAGATACGCACGAATGACGTGAAGGCCAGCCACAGCGCCACCGTTTCGCGTATTACGGCCGAGTCGCTGTTTTACCTGCAATCCCGCGGCATCGATGAACCCACCGCGCGCACGATGTTCGTGGACGGTTTTTTATCCGGACTCACCGAACGCATCCCCGACGAAACCATTCGCGCCGAGGTGGTGCAGGCACTCGTGCTCCCTCGTTAATTCTGCGACGGTTCGTCGAGGTTGTTCAGCATTCGTCGACGCGTCTCTTCTCGCAATTCCGCTTCCGTTTTTGCGTCTTCCGCAACGGGCCACTGTTCGATGTTCGTAAAAGCGCCGGCCTTGCCGATCCGTTCAGACTGATGCTCGGGATATTTTTCGTGTCCGGGAAAACGGCGGATGAGGCGATGTTCCATGAATGCACTGTAGGCTTCGTTCTTCGTGCGTCAATTCTGCCACGCTTGTCGTTGCGCGCAGCACAGCGGGAAGCCACAAAGTCGCTTACGCCGGCGGCGAGTAGATGAATCCCGCGACAAGACTCCTGTCCTCGTCTTCGCGGGACGGAATGAGCAGCGTCACTTCGAATTCATTGTCATTGCCGGTTGCCTCCAGCGTGACGAAGTCCAGCAATTGTTGGCCACGCGGAAGAGTGCAGGAAAGTGTGTCACCTTCTTCATCCGCGCGTCCCTCCACGCGTTCTTTTCTGCCAAAAAGTTGCGCCACGATCGTTTCGCGCAAATCATTCACGAACGTTTGCGCATACTCCCTCGTGGGGAGCACTGTGCCGTCGGGGAAGTATTCCATTTGTTCCATGCCGATAACGTAAGCCTGTCATGAAATAAGTCAAACTATTGTCCATGGTCGTCATACCTACTCCCGATCCCATTCCTTCGCCCTTAGGTCCATTTCGCGTTTGGCGGCACGGCGTTCCTTTCGCGCAAAGTGTTGTTCATGAAGTTCAAGCGGCGTTTCTCCTCTCTGAATCAAGAATTGCATCTTTAGGCGCTCTCTTTCGATGGCCGCCTCAGCCCGCATCTGCGCCTGCTCCTTCTCCAGCATCCGTTTGTCGGCTGCTATTTTTGCCACTTCGGTCTCGAGATAGAGATCCAACTGATGCCAATGGTGCTTTCGCTGAATCTCATCCCACTGCCTTTCTGTTAAAACCTTCGATGAGACATTCGGGATCACGGAGCTTTCCATCGATACACGCGGAAACGTTTCTCCGCTCGCGCTGCACTCAAAACCGAGGTAATTCGCATTGATCATGATGACGTATGTCTTAAGTTTTTTACCGCCTCTCGTCAAATTATTCGTGCCTGAAGTGCTGTTAGGGCTTATCTGACGCGATAATTGATATATATGTAATAATATTATATAATACTAATTGGCTCTTTTACACACTGCGTCGGTTTCGGATCCACTCGGTTCACCGTGTTCGTGACTCGTGTGGATCCGAACCCCGGGGCTTTAGGCCCCACAACGTCGAGCAAGGAATCGTTCCATGAAGGTCCAGCTCCATGACTGCGTCAGCAAGCACCTGACTGGCGGTTTTGAACAGGACTACCCGACTGACTTCCTCCACGAGGTCGAAGTCGTGCACGACGTCCCCACGGTGGAGACCTACGTGCATGTCGCGGCTGAGGGCGTCACGATCGGTGAGCGCCTCATCCCGCCCGGCTCTGCCGAGCGGGTGAAGTTCAGCTTCACCGAGAGCAGCGGCATGCCGAGGTCGCTCGTCGTCATGATCCTGACGCACGACGAGGAGCGCACCTTCGGGTGCGATCTCAAGGCGTCGGTTGGGAATCGTGCCAACGTCCTTAGCACCGACGACGAAAACTTCGTCGTCGAGCTCGTTGAAACCAAGGAGTAAAGCCCAAAGACGCAGACAGTAGAAGAGCACAAAGGCCCCCGACTTCGGTCGGGGGTCGCTCTTTTGCGTACGCAAAAATCACACGGGTTTCCGTGTGCCATCTTCGAGCAACGTCTAAAAAGCTCGTCACCCTTCGATTCGTCCCGCATGTGCGGGACTCACTCAGGGTAAGTTATCCGGGCGCACCAAAGCTTCACCCCATCGTGTAGTAGAGAAAATAGATCAATCATATGTCGGGGCTTCTCGCCTCGCAGAACCCAGAACCCGTAAGGGTGCTGAATTCTGAAGGCGGAAGGGTGTCCCCCGCTCAAAAAATTGGATGCATGATGACTCTCCCGAAGGAAAGACACCTGTCAGAGCATGCTTCCAGAGAAACTCCCTGGTAAGGAGATGTTCCATGCGCAGGTTCTCCTACACATACCTTGTTACGACTTAGTCCCAATCAGTAGCTTCACCGTGGTACCCCCTCTTGCGAGTAAAGGTCCTTCAGGTGCTTCTACCTTTCATGACTTGACGGGCGGTGAGTACAAGACCCAGGAACATATTCACCGTGACGTAGCTGATTCACGGTTACTAGCGATTCCAACTTCATGAAGTCGAGTTGCAGACTTCAATCCGGACTGAGACCGGCTTTCTCCGATTGGCTCCCCCTCGCGGGTTTGCAACGGTTTGTACCGGCCATTGTAGCACGGGTGTTGCCCTAGGCATAAGGGCCACGCTGATTTGACGTCATCCCCACCTTCCTCCGCCTTGGAGGCGGCAGTCTCCCATGAAAAAACAACATAGGATGAGGGTTGCGCTCGTTCGCTGACTTAACAGTACACCTCAAGGCACGAGCTGACGACAACCGTGCAGCGCCTGTCTTAGCGTTCCTTGCGGCACCCTCCCGTTTCTGGGAGGTTCGCTAGATGTCAAGCCTAGGTGAGGTTCTTCGCTTACTATCGAATTAAACCCCATGCTCCACCGCTTGTGTGGGTCCCCGTCTATTCCTTTGAGTTTTAGTCTTGCGACCGTACTTCCCAGGCGGCGAGCTTACCGCGTTAGCTTGGACACGGAAGGCAATTGAGAACCTCCCACATCGAGCTCGCATCGTTTAGGGCGTGGACTACGCGGGTATCTAATCCGCTTCGCTCCCCACGCTTTCGTCTCTCAGTGTCAGCAAGTGGCTAGTATCCTGCCTTCGCTTTTGGCGTTCCATCGCATATCTACGGATTTTACTCCTACATGCGACATTCCAGATACCTCTCCACTGCTCAACCTCGCCAGTTTCCGAGACGATCCCGGAGTTGAGCTCCGGACTTTTACCTCAGACTTAACAAGGCACCTACAGACGCTTTACGCCCAGTGATTCCGAGTAACGCTTGTATCCCCTGTATTACCGCGGCTGCTGGCACAGGGTTTGCCGATACTTTCTCCTGAGGTACCGTCAAAAATTTCGTCCCTCAGAACAGGTGTTTACGACCAGTTAAGGCCTTCATCCACCACGCGGCGTCGCTCCGTCAGACTTTCGTCCATTGCGGAAGATTCCTCACTGCTGCCTCCCGTAGGAGTATGGACCGTGTCTCAGTTCCATTCTGGCTGGTCGTCCTCTCAGACCAGCTACCCGTCATTGCCTTGGTGAGCCGTTACCTCACCAACTAGCTGATAGGCCGCAGGCTCCTCCCGAACCGCCGAAGCTTTACCCTTGCGGGACCATCCGGCATTACTCCTCCTTTCGGAGGGATATTCCTGAGTTCGGGGCAGATACCAACGTGTTACGCAGCCGTTTGCCGTGGGTCTAAACCCACGCGACTTGCATGTGTTAGGCGCGCCGCTAGCGTTCACTCTGAGCCAGGATCAAACTCTTCGAAAAGAAATTTGGTGCTCGGGTGTTTATGCCGAAGCACTGGCTCGCCATTTTTTAGACAGGTTGGCGTTCCTGTTTAATTTCCAAAGGAAAATTGGACCTAAAATTTCTCTACTACACGATGCTGTGAAGGAGCTTTAGGCGCGTGTGAGGCGAAGCTCCTTAGAAGGGAGACAAACGAGCCATTACGAATGCATTGGCTTACTCACAGCCGGGCCATCTTAGGAGGAGGGGAAAGCTGCGTCAAGCGCGATAGACAACTTTTTGGTACGACAAGAACGGCTGAGTTCGGACCGGCGCTACAAAGCGGGGGAAATATCACCTTTTCCTCTTCGCAAAGCGGTTCTCCGTGCTACGCCGGTGCCTCCTCCTCGAACGACACGCAATTCGGCGGTACGGCGATGAATTCGATGCCGGGAAATTTTTCTTGAAGTTTTCGGATGACGTCCCCTCCTTCTCTGCAGCCATCGAAGCGCTCCTTCCATTGCCGTGCATTCGTGAGTGCCAGATCCACTTTGGGTGGTCGCCCTTTCTGCGCGAGCGCAAGGCCGCTTGCGACTTCCGGGACGCACACGCTCGACGTCTCTCCCAAGACGTGGAGCTGCGTCGTCTCGTCCATCGTTTGTCCGCGCGGGCCGAGCAAGGCCTGTGCCTGTCGGTAGTACCTCGCGCATGAGGTGGGGTCGAGCGCGACGGTGAAGTAGATCGCGAGGAGATGTGAGTGGCGTTCTTGCAATGCTTTCACGGACGCACCGATGAGAGCGTCACCGGGATTCGTACTCTGCGCCCACATGTTCATACCTACCTCATTCCAATAGGCCAACGCGAACACCGCATGTCTTGTCTCATCGACGGTGCTGACGAAGTCTCCGTATGCATCGAGCAATTTTTTGCTTGATCGGAGGGCGTCCTCATCCGTTTCGCCCTGTGCCGTAAAGCCTGGGTGGACGATGAACGATGCTTGTTCGAGGACAGTGGGACTCATAAAGGAGGGCACTATGGGTATTCGCGCCATGACATGTCAAATTGACACCGTTACCCCGCTGCGTCTAAAGTACCCCGGCTTTGATTCCCTCTCTCCCTTCGGAGACAGGTTTAACCCAAGAACCAATGCCCAAACTTTCACCGAGCAACGAAGACGTCCGCGTGTACGAAATCGCGGTCATGTACCAGCCCGACTTGGACCAGAAGGCCGAGACCGCACTCCTCGGAGAGGTCGAAGCTCTGTTCGCCGAGGCCAAGGCCAAGCTTCTCTTCAAGGATCCTTGGAGCAAGCGTGGACTCGCCTACAAGATCGGCGGCTTCAGCGAAGCCAAGTTCGTCGTGTACTACCACGAGATGGATCCTTCCATGATTCGCGAACTCGACAAGCAGCTCCGCCTTCTCAAAGGAATTCTCCGCCACCTCATCGTCATCCCGCCCGTGGGATACGAGGCCGTGAGCTACGAGGACATGTACCAGAACTGGCTCAAGAACCGCGTCACCATCGCCGATCAGCGCCAGAAGAAGAAAGAGGAGCGCCTCAAGCAGACGGTCACGGCTCAGGCCAAGCGCGCGACGAAGCGCATGGACACCAAGCCCAAGGAAGCCGCCAAGCCGCTCGACGCGGGTCAGCTCACCGGAGCTCTCGACAAACTCATCTCCGATGACGACCTGAAGATTTAATTCCGCATCTCCCCACTCCTCCCACCCGACCATGGCCTACAACAACAATCAGCAGAAGAGCAAGCAACGCATCGCCAAGAAGAACTGTCCGTTCGACCGCGAGGGCGTGAAGTACATGGACTACAAGGACTACCCGACGCTCAAGCCGTACATCGATTACTTCGGTAACGTCCGCAAGCGCTACTACTCGGGCTTGTGTCTCAAGCACCAGAAGATGATCAAGAACGCCGTGGAGCGCGCACGCTTCCTCGGATTCTTGGCCTACCGCAAATAGTTTTTTTACAACCGAAACGACGGATGACGTCGGTTGTCCGCCTCTTCGGTTTTTTGCGATTTCTTTTATACTCCGCTCATGTCGGGACATTCCAAGTGGCACCCTTCGACTCGCTTCGCTCGCTCAGGGCAAGCAACTTTTTCTTTCTGAATCATGTCAGGTCACAGTAAATGGCACAACATTCGGGTGAAGAAAATGGCGACCGACGCGCGCAAGGGCAAGGCGTACACCAAGTACGCGCGTCTCATCGAAATCGCGTCGCGTGAAGGCGGGGGAGACCCGGGCAGCAATGTTCGCCTGCGCGCACTCATCGATGCCGCCAAGAGCGAGAGCGTGCCGAATGCCAACATCGAACGCGCCATCAAGAAGGGCACGGGAGCGCTTCAGGGCGAAGCGATGCAGGAGATCGTCTACGAGGCGTACGGCTTCGGAGGCGTGGCATTCATCATCGAGTGTTTGTCCGATAATAAAAATCGCACGCTTGGGAACGTGAAGCTCATTCTCAGTAAAAACGGCGGACGGTTCGCCGAGAGCGGATCCGTGATGTGGATGTTCGAGCGCAAGGGAGTCGTGGTCGCGACGAGTGCGGGTTTATCGGCCGATGCGGCGAAGCTCGAAGAGTTGGAGCTCGGCCTCATCGATGCCGGAGCCGATGATTTCAGTGTCTCGGGAGATCACATCCGCGCCGTGAGCGACATGACGAAGTGGACCGCGGTGCGCGACTTCCTCAAAACGAAAGGCCTCGCCATCGATTCCGCGGGACTGCAGTACGTCGCCAAACAAACGGCGCCCGTCGATGAAGCGACCCTTGAGAAAAACGAGCATCTCGTCGGACTGCTGGAAGAAGACGACGATGTCTCCGAGGTGCACCTCAACGCATCAGCAGATCAGGCCTGAGGTGTGGTGGAACATGGGATGCTGGTCGGGAAGGATCAGCGTGTCGGCACTCATCATGCGATGGGTGTGTTTGCGCATCATGTTGTCTTCATGCGTGCGTCCCGGCTTGTTGATAAGCCCGATACAGTCCATCAGTACGCCGAAACTGATGTCGCTGCAGAGCTGCGTGCCGTATTTGTAGAGAGTGTTTCTGACCGTCTCAAGATGCATCGCGTCTTTGCGATCGTCGTCATGGGGTCTGGCGGGCAAAAAAATTCCCAAATTTCTCGCAGTTCCCAGCTGCAAGCCGAATTGCGTGGGGCAACAGGCGTACGTGGCGCCATGGATCTCCACCGGTCGAGACGGGGGAATGCCGCCGCTTTTCTCTGCAAACCGTGCGAACATCTTCTCATCCAAGTAGCCCACTCCCTCGCAGGAGACGATGTCGTCGGGTTCGTCGGTCCTGCCATCCGGTTCGGGGTGTTTGATGCGAATGACATCGGGATGCTCCGAGAGTGTGAGCAGGAGTTTGTCGTGAAACGTGTCCCGCCACAGATCCAGAATGTCCCGCATCAGTTCGGGGGACACATCGTCACGCTCTTCGGCGGCGATCGCCTCGATTCGATGTTCCAACTGTAAACGTCCGATGGCATGCCAGGGCCACTCCTCGTGCACCGAGCAATGCAAAGGCTCATGACTGCCCTCGCTCGAAACATGAAGCACATCAGCCATGGAGGTTGTAGCTCCTCGAAACGGTACCGTGATCTTGCGCGTGCGCTCCTCGAAATACGCCAGCGCTTTGCGCTCCTGGTCGGAACACTTGCTCAAGAATTCCTCACGGTTTGCTTGCAATGCGTTCGACATTATAGATACGATACTATGTAATCTATTTGTGTCAATTATCCCTGACGTCGCTCCGTACTGCGGTGGACGTCGAGATAGTTCAGTACTAAACTAGTTTCATGCGCGCTTTCGCAGCTCTCATTTCGACCCTGTGGCGATACGCCGGTTCTCGGCGTCCGCTCGTCGTGCTCTACACGTGCATGTTCGTCGTGGCCAACGCCGTGTGGCTGTTCGAGCCGTACGCCGTCGGCCGCATTCTCGACAGCATTCAGAACGCCGGCCCGTCGCAAATGAACGACGTCATCTTCTATCTCACGGTGCTCGTGATGCTCTCGGCCGGATTTTGGGTGCTCCACGGCCCCGCCCGCGTGATGGAGCGTTCCACGGCCTTCCACGTCCGCACCGCGTTCAAACAGCACCTGTACGTCATCATCACGGGTCTGCCCCTCCAGTGGCACAAGAATCACCACTCGGGTCAGACCATCAACCGCATTTACAAGTCGACGAACTCGCTCTTCGACTTCGCGCAGAACGGATACCAAATCATCGAAATGCTCATTCGACCGCTCGGTGCGCTCGTGGCTCTTTCGCTCATCATGCCCATGGCCGCGGGCATCGCGGTGCTCGTCATGGCGGGTTCGGCCGTCGTCATTTTTTTCTTCGACAAGGTGCTCTTCCCGCTCTACGACCGCGTGAACGAGAAGGACCACGTCGTGGCCTCGGCGCTCCATGACTACATCACCAACATCACGACCGTCATCACGCTGCGCCTGGAGAAGCTCACGCAGAGCGAGCTCCTCAAGCGCATGACGACGTACTTTCCGATCTACTTGCGCGAATCCCGATACAACGAAGGGAAGTGGTTCACGGCCACCATTCTCATCTCGGCCATGACGTCCATCGTGCTCGGGTGGTACGTGTGGACCACACTCGGCTCCGGCGGCGTCATTTTGGCCGGTACGTTCTTCATGCTGTACGACTACCTCCAGAAAATCGGCGGTGCTTTTTACACCTTTGCCTGGAAGTACGGCGCCACGGTGGAGGCGTACGCCAACCTCAAGACCGTCGACCCCATTCTCCGCGCCGACCTCGCCGAGCAGCACGAGGAGTGCACGCTCCCGAACGGTTGGAGAAAGATCGCCATCACGGGCCTCGACTTCACGTACAAGGACGAAGAGCAGCGCATGCATCACCTCAAGGACGTCGACGTACTGCTGGAGAAGGGCAAGAAAATCGCCTTCGTGGGTGAGAGCGGCAGCGGTAAATCCACGCTCATGGTGCTCATCCGCGGCCTGCAGACCGCCGACGGAACCACGGTGCTCTGCGACGGCAAGCCGCTCAAGCACGGCCTCAAGGACGTGGGTTCAACGGTCACGCTCATTCCGCAGGAGCCCGAAATTTTCGAGAACACCATCGAATACAACATCACGCTCGGAACCGCCCACACGGAGGACGAGATCATGGACGACGTGCGCTTGGCTCGATTCGAATCCACGCTCGAGAAGCTCCCCAAAGGACTGCAGACCAATACCGCCGAGAAAGGCGTGAACCTGAGCGGGGGAGAGAAGCAGCGCTTGGCGCTCGCCCGCGGATTCTTCGCCGCCAAGGACAGCGGCATCATCCTGCTCGACGAGCCCACGAGTTCCGTGGACCCCGCCAACGAACGCGCGATTTACGAAAACCTCATGAAGAAATTCGCCGATCGTTGCATCGTGTCATCGCTCCACAAGTTGTACCTGCTTCCGATGTTCGACTTCGTCTACGTCTTTAAGGACGGCAAAGTCGTGAGCACCGGCACGCCGCAGGAAATGCTCGGCGAAGGAGGCATGCTGCATCCGCTGTGGGTGCGAGAACGCGAGATGAAGAACCGCGCCTAAACTACTCCGTGAACGTGAAGTTCACCGTGTCCGTGGCCGTATTGAAGTACTTGTCCGTCACCGTCACCGTGAGCGTGTGTGAGCCTGCGGCATCGATCGTGCGTGGCACGCGCACCGAACCCTCGAAGGGTTCTTCGGTGAACGTGCGTACGGGCTTGCCATCCACTTCGATCTTCATCTCGCTGAGTGCGGCCTTGCCGTTTACGGTGATCGTGGGCGTGAACGACGGATAGACCACGCTGTCCCCGTTTCGCGGAGAGACGATGCTCACCGTGGGTTTGTCGAAACGTCCCGGTGTGAGCGCGGGGTCGCACTCCTTCGTGGGTGCCACGGGCAGCGGCAGCTGTGAGCCGGAGTGCGTGGGGCTCCCGTTCCATCGCTCCATTTGCTTGGCGGCCCACTCCTGCACTCCCTGTTCCCAGAGCGGCCAGCGGTTCGGGAGTTCGCTGCTCGGCAGGAAGAACGATCCCTGCTCCGTGGCATCGGCGGGACAAGCGGGAGAGGAAAGGAGCCCCGTCACTTTATCGATCGTGAGCGTCTGACAGGCGGGGTCTTCCTCGGACGGCACGCGCTCGTCCAGAAATACGTCGGTGCTCCGCAGTTCCACGGGTGTGCAGGCCGAGGCCAGTTTGCCGGACAGCCGCGAGATGAGCGGATGCGAGAGGCCCGCGGGTTCCGTGAAGGCGGCTTTGGGAGTCGGGATTTGTTTGTGCGCTCCCACCATGAAGTCGTGCCACACCGGAGCGGCGGTCGTGAGGCCGTCGGCTTTGTCGTACAGCGACTGGCTCGTGGCGTTGCCCACCCACACCGCGGCGATGAGGTTCGGCGTGAAGCCGATGGTCCACGTGCTCTCGGGGCGGCGCAGCGTGCAGTTGTTCTTGGTGTCGCGCTCGAGACACTTGTTGCTCGTGCCCGTCTTGGCCGCCGCCTCGTACCCCGGAACGGACAGAATCGACTTCCAGAAATCATTCGGCCTGGCGCCCACGTCGCTCAGGACCGAGCGCACTTGAGCCGTGAGCCGTTCATCCACGATCTGCTGGGGAGCAACGGCCTTGGGCAAGTACAGAATGTTCCCGTCTTTGTCCGTGATTTTGAGGATCGATTGAATCGGGCGGAACGTGCCGCCGTCGGCGATCGTGGCGTAACCCTGGGCCATTTCCACGAGCGGTACTTCGGCGGCTCCGATGGCGAGCGGCCAACCGTAGTCGAAATCGGGATTCGTTTTCCGCATCTCCGCTTTGGCGTTGAGCGGTGAGACGACACCCATGCGTGCGGCGAGCTGCAGCAGCGGTTCTTCGCCTCCTCCCAAGAAGAACGCTTTGATGGCGGGAATGTTCCTGGATCCTCCGAGCGCGAGTCGCATGCTGGTGAAGCCCCAGAACGTGCCGTCAAAGTTCTGCGGTTGATCTTCGCCGAACTTCGTCGGCACGTCGTAGATCACCGATCCCGGTCCGTAGCCCGCTTCGAATGCGCTCAGGTACGTGAATGCTTTGAAGCTCGATCCCGGCTGACGCGGGCTTTGCGCCATGTCGATCTTTCCTTGGAATTCGTCGTCGTTGAAATCCATGTTGCCCACGTAGGCGAGTATCTCGCGCGTCACGGGAGAGAGCGCCACGAGCGCCAAGTTGTGCGCGCCGAAGCGTTTGACGATGTCGTCTTTGTGGCTTGCCACAGCCTTGTCCGCGGCCTGCTGAATGTTCCAGTCCAAGGTCGTGGTGATGCGGATGCCGCCGCGCTCCAAAATCGCTTCGTCGATGCCGAGCAACTCCTCCACCTTTTTTTGCGTCTCGAGCACGAAGTGCGGAGCGCGAATGTTCTGCCGTTCCCTCGCGAACTTCAGCGTGCGCATTTCTTTGAGTGCTTTGTCCTGATCCTCGGGGGTGATCTTGCCTTGATCCAACATGTTGCGGATCACCTGATCGGCGCGGCCTCCGAGGTACAGGGGAGTGCCGCCGCTGCCGAACGTCTGGCCGAGCAGTCCGATACGAATCTCGGAATCCGGGATGTCGTCGGCCCGCGTGATGCGCCCCGACTGAATGTCATTGAGGGCCTTCGCCGTGACGGCGGTACGGACGTGCGTGCCGTACGGGTTGAAGTACGACGGGCGCTGCGGAAGTGCGGCCAAGATCGCGGCCTGGGCCAAGCTCAGGTCTTTAGCGCCGATACCGAAGTAGTTTTTGGACGCCTGCTCGATGCCGTAGGCGTTTTGGCCGTACGGAATCCAGTTGAGATACAGCTCCAGGAGCTGGTCTTTGTCATATTTGCGCTCCAACTCGCAGGCCAAGAGAAGTTCGCGCACTTTGCGGATGGGAGAGCGCTGGCGTCCGACGAAGGCGTTGCCCGCGAACTGCTGCGTGAGCGTGGATCCTCCCGAGCGCACGAAAATTCCCGGTGCGAGTTGGCTCAAGCCTGCGCGAACGTAGCCGATGAAATCGAAGCACGTGCTGCGTCCGAGGAAGCGCTCGTCCTCGATGGCGATGGTCGCATTCTTCACGAACGGACTGATCTGGTCGCCGTGGACGTACGTGCGGTCTTGCTCGGAGAACAGGCGATACAGCTCCACGCCGTTCCGGTCCAAAATCACCGTGCTCTGCGACGGGAACATCGCCGACGGATCATCGATGTTCGGGAGCGTGACCCACAAGATCGCAAGGAAGATGACGCCCGCCCCGAAAAGAATGCCGAATGTTTTGAGTATGAGCATGCGCCACTCCCGCCCCGTTCTCTTTTGCCCGACCCACGCCACGAAACCGCGCGATGCGGCACGAATCTTTGCGAGGATGGGGCCTACGAACGAGCTGCCGCCGTTGCCGTTGCGGCGCGGGCGAATGAACACGCGCGAAGGACGGTCTCCGCCGATGGAACGTGTCTGAAAGTCGTTTCCAACCATGGGCTCCCTAGTGTAGACGGCCTTGCCGATCCGCTCAATCCACCCCCTGAAAACGGTATTCTGCCGCGGCGCGCGATGTGGTATAATGGTGTGATGTCTCCGAACCTGAAAATTGCCATCGGCACCGCACTCGCACTTCTCGCCGAACGTGCGTCGGCGCAGGTCGTGGTGATCAGTACGGGCGTGAGCAGCACCATTCCGCAAATCATCCAGGGAATCGTGAACATTCTTCTGGCGTGGAGCAGCTTCGTGGCGACGGCGCTCTTCCTTTTGGGTGCCATTCTGATGGTCGGTTCCGGCGGCAACGATGCCACGCTCTCGGCAGGCAAGAAAATCATGAAAGCATCGCTCATCGGGCTTGCGATCGTCCTTTCCTCGTGGCTGATTCTTTCGACGGCGGTCTTCTTCATCGCCGGTTGACGGCGGTGGTATACTGAGACTTCCCATGCCGACCCCCCAGGACGACATCATCGAGCATCTTCTCCGCCAAGCCGAACAGCTGAAGCTTTCCGCGGATCACGAAGAGGCTCTCATCATTTTGGAGCAGGTCCTCATTCGCGATCCCGACAACGTCGTGGCGCTGGAAGAGGTGGCCGACAACGAGCTCAGCATGGAGCAGTACGATCGTGCCGAACGCGCCGCGCTCCGTGCGCTCGCCTTGGATCACGAAAGCTTCAACGCGCACTACGTTCTCGGTTTCGTGGCATCGCATCGCGAGCGTTGGGCCGATTCCATCCGCGAACTGAAGGCCGCCAATTTCTTGGAGCCCAACAATCCCGAAATTTTGCGCTGCCTCGGTTGGTCGCTCTTCAGCGGCGGGGAGCCGCTCGCCGGCATGGTCACGTTGGAACGCGCGCTCAATCTGGAGGACAGCAATCCTCTCATTCTGTGCGACCTCGGCGTGGTGTATCTCAAGATGAAGGATTTTCCCAAGGCCAAGGCGCTCCTGGAACGGGCACTCCAGATCGATCCCGAAAATCTGCGTGCACAGGAGTGTTTGACGATGGCCAATCGCATCGAGGAGCGCGGACTGTGATCATCCGCACATTCATGGCGACAACCCCGTCGTTTTTGCAGTCGATTCATGGTTCTCCCCTCGTCGTTTTGCTACACTGACATCCATGCTGCAGCGAGCGCAGATGGCCGTCTCTTTCCCACGGGCGATGAAGCGAGGTGTGCTCACCTTGTTTCGCGAAGAAGGATGGGGGACCGCTCTCGGTTCCCTGCTCGGCGTCGTCGTGCTCGTGCAAATCGTGCTCTTGCTCATCGTGGGAGTGGAGGGCGGACTCACGCTCCTCCGTCGCCAAACCGATCTCCGTCTCCAAATCCGCGACGGTGCCACGGACGCCCAGGTGCAGGATTTGGTGCAGAACATCCGTCAGCTGCCCATCATCGATGACGTGGTGTACATCACCCGTGAGCAGGCACTGGAGCGCCAGAAGAAGCGCGATCCGGCACTCGTGGATTTCCTCACGAAGTTCGGCATCGACAATCCGTTTCCCGATACGCTCGGCGTTCGCCTCAAGCGCCTCGGCGATTACAACGACTTCGCCACGTTCCTGAAGCAACCCGTCTTCTCACCCGTGGTGGACCCCGCGTTCCTCAGTGAGACCACCGATCAGCAACAACAAGTGGAGCGTATGGCAGATGTCGTTTCGGCGGTGCGCACCACGCTCTTCTTCGTGGCTGCCATCGTCGCCGCCGCGCTGCTTTTCGTCATCATCGAACTGGTACGCCGCCGCGCACTCATGAAGCGCGAGGAGCTGTTCGTGGAACAACTCGTCGGCGCGTCCACATTGACCACGTTGCTGCCTTTTGGCATCGGCATGACGGTCTTGCTCGGACTCGCGACGTTCCTTTCGCTCGCGCTCGTTGCGGGGACCGTCGCTCTTCTGCCCACGCTCGTTCCTGCACTGGCCGCAGGCGGCATCTTCGGCCCGTGGATGAGCTTGTCGATGGCGATCCTCCTCGCATGGGCTCCGTGGATCATCGTTTCGGAATTGCTCGCGGCCGTCGTGCTGTCCGCTCTCGGCACGCTGCTTGCGTTCCGCCCCAAGTCCACGCTCTCGCTTCTGTCTTCTTCCGACGTCATCTGACCCGTGCCGCGATCTTTTTCCGATGAGGCCGTCGTTCTCCGCGCGCACAACGTGGGAGAGACCGATCGTTTTTGCATTCTCCTCACGCGCAAGCACGGCCGCATGGCGGTGCGCATCACGGGCGCCAGGCGCCTCCTGAGCCATCGCGGCAGGGGACTTCTGCCGCTCCACAAAGTGTCCGTCACGTGGGAGCAGCACTCGTTCGGGAACTCCGTCGTCGCATCGCAGTGCTTGGACCCGCACCACGGCGCGTGGAACGATCCGCACGCATTCTCGTGCGCCGAGCAAGGCGTAGAACTTCTCCTCAAGCTCACCGAAGACGGCATGCCGACCGACGACGTGTACGCGCTGACCGTCGATTTTCTCGCCGCGTGTTCCGGGTCTCATTCGCGCGTCATCCTGCATCTCTTCACGCTCAAGCTCCTGAAGATTCTCGGCTACTTGCCCGAATCGTCATCGGCACCGGACATGCGTCCGTCAAAACTCATGCTGATGTTCCTTCCCACGCTCGACGACGTGTCGTTCGCTCACCCGCCGGTCTTTACCCCAGCACTGGAGGAGGAACTGCTGCTGCTCGTACGGTCGCTCGTCGGCAGCCAGCTCGGGCTTTCGCTCGCCGCGCCGTCGGTGAGCCTTTCCATCTCTTCGGGCGTGACGCCCACCTGCCAGTAGAGCGGGCGCGTTTCGTACGCAGAGAAAAATCGTTCGAGCACCGAGCCGGTGCCCGGCCTTTGCACCGTGCGGTACCACACGACTTTCATGCCGTCGTGGCGCTCGCTGGCTTTGCGCTTTTGCCCCGGCGGGATTTCGGTGGTGTACGAAATCTTTTCTTCTTTGGGTGCCGCAACACGGTCGGTGATGTACGGCCCCATCACTTCCGTCGTGCGCTCGTCACGCGTGCCGTAGTAAATGAAGAACGCGCGGTCCTGGTCGTCGACGAGTGATTGGATGAGGAGCGCCCCCGGCGTGTCGTTCAGGAACCGCATGTTCACGTTGGGCGGATAAATCGTGGCATCCGTGCCTTGCGGGCTGTAGTAGCTCACGGCGTAGCTGTGGTTTTTGCGTTGCACGATCGGCATGCCGTATTCCCACGGGCCGCGGTAGGCCGTGGAGCTCACTTGGCACAGGCCGCCGCCGTAGTCGGGCAGCGTTTCATCACCCTGAATCACGAGTTCTTTGCGGTAACCCGTTTTGTCGTTCACGGGACCCAGCACGTCGTTGAACGAGAAGATCGAATCTTGCGGGATCAAGTGTCCGTTGAATTTCTGGACGCCCACACCGATGTTGTGACGGCGGTTTACCGGAGATTTCGTGAACACCGATTCGCCGACGGTCACCACTTCTTTGATTCCTTGTGCGCGGAGCTCGGCATCCTGCACGTCGATGGCGGGTTGTGTCACGGTCACGGGCAGCACGATCGTCGAGATGTCTTGCGCGAGCGCTTTCATCGTCAAATTCGCGGCCAGCGTCACGTCCGTCTTTTGTCCGGTGAGACCGATGCCGTCGAAGACGACGGACCCCGTCACGCTTTTTCTGATGACGACGTTTCCCGGTTCGCGGTCGATCTTCGAGGCCACTTCATCGGCGAGCGTCCGCTCGATGGCGGCCTCGTTCCATGCGACGGCTTCCTGAAAAGTCCAACCCGGTTCTTTGATTTCACCCGCGCCGCACGTCTTGAGCCTGCTCGGGGGAACCGCGGCCACGCCGCCGTACAACCATGTGCGGGTGACGTGCTTCCACTCGGGGTGCTGCGTCACGGAGACCGTGATGAGGTGATGTCGGTAGGTGTATGTGATCGCTGCGGGCGCCGCGGATGCCGCAGGGGCCGCAAAGAACGTGCCGAGGCCCAGCGTGAGCGAGGCAAGGAAAAGACGTGTCTTCACGAGGACAGTATACCGCACATCTACGACTTCAGTTCATCGAGTGCTCTGTTCACCAGCAGATCGGCGCGCTTGTTCTGGTCGCGCGGGATGTGGACGAACGTCAGTTGCGGGAATTTTGTCTTGAGTTCGTTGATCTCCTCGATGATGGGCTGGAAGCTCGCCATCTTCACGCGATATTCGCCGTTGAGTTGCTTCACCACGAGTTCCGAGTCCAAGTGACAGATGAGATGGTTGGGGCAGTACTCGGCCGCGATCTTCAGGCCCATGACGAGTGCTTGATACTCGGCGATGTTGTTCGTGACGATGCCGATGGCTTCGCCGTACTCGCGAATGACTTCGTTTTTGAGTGGGTCGAAGAGCACCACGCCGATGGCGGCTTGGCCCGGGTTTCCGCGCGATCCGCCGTCGGTGTACAGGTGGAGCGTTCCACCGATGGCCAGCGGCTGCTGCTCGTCGGCCGTACTGTGTGAGTCGAGTGCCTTGCGCACCACATCCGCCACGAACTGATCGCGCTCACGGGCACGCGGGAAAATAGTCTGGAGCGTGCGTTCGAGAGAAGCGGGGAGACGGACCATCGGAGAAGTGCGGAAGTGAAAAGAAGTTCGAAAGTGCGGAAGTTACAAAGGGAACCTTGATCATGAGTATACTTTCACTTTTCGACTTACGCACTTCTGTGCACTGACGCACTTCTATTTCTTACATCCGCAATCACTGCCCTCCGCACATCCGCATGCCGCGGGAGCATCGGGAAGATCGAGCTTGAAACGACCGTCGCGGAAATCCACGGTGGATCCGCCGATGCGCATGAGCGCGTCGGACGTGGCGATGAGCATGACGTTTTTGACCGCGGGATGTGAGAATTTTTTATCGCTCGGCTCCACGGTCTCGGAAAATTCCATGCAGAAGCCGCCGTGGTCGTCGCTCGCCACGCGCAAGATCATCTCCTTCTTCCCTTCTTGCACCGCGATGTTCCACAGGGCCTTCCCCGCACTCTCGGTGAGTTCGATGGTCTCGGGGCGACCGGGGACGTTTTTGAGGAGGTCCGTGAGGTCACTTACGATGTTGTCGATGTCGTCGTCGCCCAGGCCGTGCGTACGTGCGCCTGCATCCAGCGTGTCCATCGCGTTGAACGCGCACTGATGACAGTTCAGTCCGTAGGCCGAGAGAACCGCCGCTGCTCCGGGGTGCATGCTGATCACTTCCATCACGTTCATGGACGCATGGATGGCGGGCACGTTCTTTGCGGGAACTGCTTTCTTCGGGGCCTTCTTCGCCGCGGGTGCCTTCGACTTGGCAGCGGTCTTCGATTGTCGTGTCACGGGCATGGGACCAGTATATGCTTTTCGCCTGTCACAGGAATCATGAAGTTTCTTCGCACACTCGTTCTCGGCCTTCTCCCGCTCATTGCGCTCGTGCTCGGCTTCCAGCTGGGAGCCAGCTATGAGGCACGCCACATGGAGTCCGAGCGTACGCGCATGGAAGAACTCTTCACGCTCACGGGCAGCGGCCAAACCCTGCAGGGTGACCCCGAACAGAAAGTCGATCTCTCCATCTTCTGGGGAGTGTGGAGACTGCTCGGCAAGCACTACATCAGTCCGAACGACATGGCCGTGGACAAGATGGTCTACGGTGCCGTCGGCGGCATGGTCTCGGCACTCGGTGACCCCTACACCGTGTTCATGACGCCCGTCGACAGCAAGTCGTTCCAAGATGCGCTCAGCGGAACGCTCGAGGGCATCGGCGCGCAGCTCGATCTCAGCAACGGACAAGTCGTCGTCGTGGCACCCATCAAGGGTTCGCCCGCCGACAAGGCCGGGCTCCTCACGAAAGACGTCATCGTGAAAGTGAACGATCAGGATTTGGAAGGCATGGCGCTCGACCAAGTCGTGTCGCTCATTCGCGGACCCAAGGGCACGACCGTCAGCCTCAGCATCCTTCGCGACGGCAAAACGGCACCCATCGTCATCCCCGTCATCCGTGAGGCCATCCACATTCCGAGCGTGGAATCCAAGGTCGTCAAAACGCAGACCGGTTCCATCGGCGTGCTCACGCTCAACCAATTCGGCGACGATTCGGTCGTGGAAATGAAAAAGGCGATTCAGGGGTTGCCGCAGGGGCTCAGGGGCGTCGTGCTCGATCTCCGCTTCAACGGCGGCGGTTACCTGGACGGAGCCGTGGACATCGTTTCCATGTTCCAGAGCTCGGGCAAAGTCGTCTCCGTCGTTCGCCGGGACACGCCCGCGCAAGAGAGCGTCGTGAACGGGCAAGTCCTCTTACCCGACGTGCCGCTCGTCGTTCTCATCAACGGCGGATCGGCGAGTGCGTCCGAGATCACCGCGGGTGCGCTCAAGGACAACGGCCGCGCCACGCTCATCGGCACGCAGAGCTTCGGCAAAGGTACGGTGCAGGAGATCATCGATCTTCCCGGGGGCAGCAGCCTCCGTGTCACGACGGCCAAGTGGCTCACGCCGAGCGGACACGACCTCGCCAAAAAAGGCATCTCGCCCGACATCATCATCGATCGCAGTGCCGAAGAGTACCGCGCCGGCAAAGATCCTCAGCTCGATGTCGCGGCGCTGTGGCTCACCATGCACCGCGTGGCGAGCAACGCCAAAACGGCCAGCGGCGTCATTCTCAAATAGCGTCGACTAGTACGCGAAGAGCTCGTCTTTCTTGAAGAAGCGAGCCACTTCTTTTTCGGCGGACTCTTTGCTGTCGCTGGCATGCGCCACGTTGATCATGACGTCTTTGCCGAGCGTGGCGCGGATCGTTCCGGGTGCGGCCTTGCGACTGTCCGTCACGCCGAGCATGTCGCGGATTTTGTTGATGCTGTCCTCACCCTCCACCACCATCGCGATGACCGGAACGGAGGCCATGAATTTTTCGATCTCGGGGTAGAACGGCTTATCGGCGACGTGTGCGTAGTGTTCGCGCAGGATCGCAGGCGTGAGGTTCATCATCTTGCATCCGCGGATCACGAAGCCCGCATCCTCGAAGCGAGTGATGACTTTGCCGCAGAATTTTCCGGCGACGGCGTCGGGTTTGAGGAGAATCAGAGTGCGTTCCATGAGGAGTTGGGCGAAAGAAGTTTCATATTGTTTACATGAGTAAGGAGTTTTTGACAATACAGAGGCCTTAACGCGCCTTTATCTCTCTTGCCACTGAAGCGTCGGGAATCAGGAGATGAGGCCTTCCAACTTCTTTTCATCGTTTTCCTTGCCGATGACGACAAGGCGCAGATTTTCTTTGGTGAGGATGCGAGAGGAGAGTTTGTTGATCTGGTCCGATGACACGGATTCGATCTTCTCGAAGTACTCGGCGAGATCGCGCGTCTTGGGGTAGAGAAGCTGCTGCTTCCCGAAGAAGTGCGCACGCTCCTCGGAATCTTCCATGGAGAGCGTGATCTTTCCCTTGAGATAATCTTTGGCGCGGCGGAGCTCTTCTTTCGTGATGCCGTCCTTGGCACAGAGTTCATACTCGTGACGGATGGCCGAGATGGCTTCGTGCAGTCTGGACTGATCGACGCCGGCGCGCGTGGAGAGCAGGCCCGTATCGAGGTAGTTGTCCGTGGACGTGGAGATGTAGTAACAGAGTCCGCGCGCTTCGCGAATGCGGAGGAACATGCGTGAGCTCATGGATCCGCCCAAGATCACGGCGAGGAGTTTCTGTGCGAACTGATCTTCGCTGAGTGCCGAGACGGACTCCATGCCGAGCACCAAGTGCGCTTGCTCGGTCTGTTTGGTGGTGAGCGATACGCGCTTTCCCTTGTGCGGCGCGACGGGTTTGAAATTCATCGCTTTCTTTCCGCCGATCGCACCGAAGTGCTCTTTGGCCAAGCTCATCGCCTTTGCGTCATCGATCTTCCCGGCGAACGTGACGACCAAGTTATCGGGCGTGTAGAGCTCGTTCTTGTGGCGCATGAAATCTTCCTGCGTCACGGAGCGGATGAGCTCTTCGGTTCCGATGGTGTCCCAACCGAGCGGCTGATCGCCGTAGACGAGCGTCTCGAAATCCCAGCCCGCCTGGTACATGGGCGTGTCTTGGTACATGCGGTACTCCTCGATGATGACGCCGCGCTCCTTCTCGATCTCGTGCGTCGGGAACGTCGCATGGAGGAGCATGTCACTCAGCACATTGCAGGCGAGTTCCACGTGCGAGGCGTCCACTTTGACGTAGTAGCCCGCGTATTCCTTTCCCGTGAATGCGTTGAAATCGCCGCCGACGGAGTCGATGGCCATGCTCACCGCAGCAGCATCCTTATATGTTTTGCCGCCCTTGAAGAACATGTGCTCCAAGAAGTGGCTGATGCCGCGGTTCTTCTGCACTTCGTAGCGCGATCCCGCTCCGGCGAACACGAGAACCGTCACGGCCGCCGTTCCGTCGGTCGGAGCGGTGAGCACGGGCAAGCCGGATGTGAGTCTTTGTACGGAAAACATCGCAAGTGAGTCTATGCCAAAGCGGAACGGGTGGGAACGTCAATTCGCATTGTCATTTTTTTCCGAGTGTCCGTAGAATATTGCGTACGATGCAGAGCCTCCTCTCTCGTGTGACCGACGGACTTTCCTCCCAAGGCCGCGCGCTGCTTTCGGATGTGTCGGCATTTTCCAGAAAGCATCTTTCCTCGATCCATCGACGTACCGGCGAGTCGTACGCCGAGCACGGGCATCAGCTTGCGGCGGTGCTTCGGGAAGTCATGGACGATGCGGAGCTCTTGGGAGTCGCGGTCTTGCACGACTTGCCGCTCCATGAGAACGGTGCCGAGCTCCTGAGGCTTTCGCCGCTCACACCCATCCAGCGCACCTTGGTCGGAAAAATGCACGAACTGCGCCGCCTGCATATCGATGCCGAGACCAAGGACTTGGATACGGTGCTCCAAGCCTTCGTCGCGGATCATCGTCTCCTGCCGCTGCGCATGGCGCACCGCCTGAATGACGTGCGTCACCTCAAACGATTTTCGGCGAAGCTGCGCAAACAGATCGCACACGAGACGCTGCACATGTATGCCGCGATTGCCGGACGCTTGAGCATGCACGCGTGGCGACACGAGATGGAGGACACGTGCTTCAAGTACTTGCAGCCCGCCATCGCGGGGGCGCTCGAAAAAAAGTTCGCCGCTCACGCCAAGAACGACGCGCTGTGCCTGGAACATGTCGGTGCGTTCGTCCAAAAGCACCTCCAATCGCACGGCATCGTCCCTCAAATTTTTTCTCGCACGAAGACGCTCTACTCCACGTACCGCAAAATGGCGGTGAAACGCCGCAAGTTCGAAGATCTCACCGACCGCTTGGCGCTCCGTGTCGTCGTACCCACCGTCGACGATTGTTACCGAGCCCTCGGCATCGTGCACTCGTGCCTGCACCCCATTCCGGGAAAGCTGAAGGATTACATCGGCGCGCCCAAAGAGAACGGATATCGTTCCATTCACACCGTCGTGTATCCCATGGCCGGTGTCAGCGAATATCCGGTGGAGATCCAAATCCGCAGCGTCGAGATGCATCAAGCGTGCGAGTTCGGTTCGGCCAGGCATGCCGATTACAAGCACTGCCTCTACGGTTTTCATTCCCGCTTTGCTCGCGTGGATCTGTTTTCCAACTTGCTCGTTCTTCGTGAAGCGGCGCGGTCGCCCGATCAATTCAAGAATCTCATGCGGACGTACTTCAACGAAAAACAGATCGCGCTCTTCGACCCCAAGAACAATCTGTGGCATTTGCCCTCACCCGTGACGTGTTTGGACTTCGCGTGTCACACGGCGGGGAAACGGGTGAAGTTCCTCAAATCCGTTCGGGTGAACGGACGCCATGCGCCCCAGGACGCGGAACTTCGGGATGGAGATACCGTGGAGTGCAGTTTCGGCCGCGGCGTCACGCTCAAGCCCACATGGCTCAAAGCTTGCAAACAGACGGCCTCCAGGAAGCTGCTCCGGTCGCTCCTGCAGCCGGAATAAGCCCTCATTTCCCGCGCCTGGTTGCCTTGACGTGCCTACCGACCATTGTGTACCCTACCCCAGCTTTATGCTTGGTAAGCTTCGTTGGCGTCGGCGTCTGCGTGTGCACGGTTTCCTTGCACGCTCCAAATCCAAAACGGGTCGTCTTGTTCTCAAGCGCCGCCGTGCTCAGGGCCGTAAGCGCCTGACGGTGCAGAAGAAGGGTAAGTAAATATCTTTCATGTATGATGGAACATATGGATGCTGTTCGTCGTGCCGCAGGGATTCTGTTTTACCTCCTCGGGAGCATCGTCATCGTTCTCATCGTGCTTGTGCAGCGCGGTACGCTCGGCAGCGGTGCCGTCACCTTGTTGAACGTGCTCGACCTCCCGCTCATCTTCTTGTCTTCGGTCTTCGGCGGCATGAGCCTCTACGTCAGCATCGTCAAAGACAAACGGTCGTTCCCGGTGCTCCTGCTCATCGCCGTGCCGGTGGGCGTCGCCATCATCACGTTCGCGTGGATCAACTTCATGGCGCCGTTTCCCACCATCTGATCGTCGTGCGGGACATCGCATGAGTGTCTTCACTGCTTTCGTCTATCCGCGTGGGATGTCCACCTCCGTTTCGCCCATGCCGAGCTTCGTATTGGCATATCGGGCCGCGACGAACAAATAGTCGCTGAGGCGGTTCACGATGACGATGGTCGCGAGCGTGATGGGATCTTTGGCATGCAGATCCACCATCCAACGTTCGGCCCTGCGGCAGATCGTTCGTGCTTGATGAAGCAGGGCGCCGACGTGCGATCCTCCGGGCAGAATGAACTTGGTCATCGACGGAAGTTCCAACTCCATCGCATCGATCCACCGCTCCATCTCGGCCGCAGGAGACTCATCCATGCGCTTCACTTTGGCTTTGCTCGAGAGCGGCGTCGCCAAGTCCGAACCCAGTGAAAAAAGAAGCACTTGAATCTCCGTGAGTTGCGCAGGCAGGGGAGCGGGCAAAGTTTTGTCGGCGACGATCACCCCCAGACATGCATTCAGTTCGTCGAGGGTTCCGTAGGCGTGCAGCCGCGCATCGGATTTGGGCAGCCTCGTGCCGCCGAAGAGCCCCGTGGAGCCTTTGTCGCCGGTACGGGTGTAAATTTTCATAGTGGAAGACAAAGAATATAACACGTGTTGGCCTAAGCCAAGAATTCCATAAAAGAATCCAAAGAAACCCATGAAACCAAAGAATCCAACGATGTTCGTTGGTTACCTTGGTTTCTTTGGATTCGTTGGTTTCCTCTTTAGTTTTTCTTCAGCTCACTCAGTACTTTTGCATGCACCTTCTCCACCTCTTCCTGCGTGAGCGTTCTGTCCTCGGCGCGGTACGTGAAGCGCAGCGTCATCGTGGAAGCGGCGGCGCTCTCGTACAGGTCTGCGAGCATGACGGTGTGCAGCAAGGGATCGATGGCTTTGAGTCTCGCGGCGAGTGCGGCGTATGCGACCTTCGGGAGCGGGATCGTTTCATCGAGCGTCACGTCGGGGAACTTCGGGAGCGGCTGCGCGAGTTTGATCGTGGGCGCGAGCGTGAAGAGCGTTTCCATATCGATGACGGCCGCGGCCGCGCGTCCGGGCAAACCGAAGGAGCGGGCGAGGTTCGGGTGGATCTCCGTGACGAGTCCCACGTTTTTGCCTTGGCAGCGAACGACGGCGCTCCGCGCGGCATGGGCGAAGGACGGCAGATTCTTCGTCGTCTGTTCCACCGTGAGGGCGTAGCCCGCTTTCCCGAACGCTTCGATGAGATCGGCTTTGGCGAGCAGCACGGGGCTTTCTTTGAGCGTCGTCTTGCCGCGTGCGGCTACGAGAAGCGCAAACTGCATCGTCTCGGCCTCGCCTTGGAAGACGTGTCCGTACTCGTACATCTTGAGCACCGAGTCCATGCGCATCACGGCGCGTTCCGCGGTGTCGAGCATCGCGGGCAAAATGGCGGGACGCAGGCGCGACAGTTCTTCGCCCAGCGGATTCTCGATTTCCCGGGCCGAGGACGGATCGATGCCGAATTTCTTGAGGAGCGTGGGACTCGCGAACGCGAGGTGCAGCATCTCCAGGTAGCCCTGGTCCTTGAGCGCATCACGAACGAAGTGAATGCGCGGATCGCGGGGCGGGGGCGTGATCGTCGCTTCGGGCATCACGGGAGCGACGGCGGCGTAGCCGTGAATGCGGGCCACTTCCTCCACCAGGTCCTGGATGTGCGCGATGTCTTTACGCCATTCGGGAGCGGTGACCGACAAGTTTTTCCCGGCCGCTTTCACGTCGCAGCCGACGTCGGTGAGAATCTTTTTGATCGTTGAAGCGGAGATCGGAGCGCCGATGAATTTTTTGATGTACTCCGGGTCGGCCTTGATGGTTTTTGCGGTCGGCTTCTTGCCCCACGTGAGCGGCTTGCTGATGACGCTCGCGCCGGGAGCGAGTTCCAAAAGAAGCTCCACGGCACGCTTTAAGCCCGCTTCGGCGGTCATTGGCAGAACCCCCTTTTCGTACACCGTCGCGGCGTCCGTCCGGTGCGCCATCGCGATCACGGTGCGGCGGACGCTCACGGGATCGGGAATGCCGGCCTGCACGAAGATGTGTTTCGTCGCGGGTTTGTTCGACGTGCGTAGTCCTCCCATCACGCCGAAGATGTCGAAGATTCCTTCATCGTCGCTGATGATGAGTGCGCCGTCGGGCAGTTTGCGGATTTGCTTGTCGAGCGTCGTGATCGTTTCGCCTTTCGTCGCTTGTCTGATGTGCAGCTCGCCCTTGAAATCGTCGGAGTCGAACGCATGGAGCGGCATGCCCACTTCCATGAGCACGTAGTTCGTCACGTCCACGATGAGGTTGATGCTGCGCCAACCCGTGGCTTCCAGACGGCGTTTCATCCACTCGGGCGTTTCGCCCGGGCCTTCCACACGGAGCAGGCATCCTTCGTAGTACGGGATCAGGTTTCCTGCGTCGTTCTTCACCGTGAACGGCACGGGCTTCGCTGCGAATTTCACGGGAGTCGTTTTCTTTTGCTTCTTCCATGTAGCGAGACCCATGGCCACGAGTTCGCGCGCCACACCGATGTGTGAGAATAAGTCGGGACGGTTGGTGATGGCATGGTTGTCGATGTGGAACACGACGTCGTTCATGCCGAGTGCCGTACGGAGCGGTGTGCCGGGCTTGTAGCCGCCGCTCGTCAGGTCTGCGATGGGCCTGCCTCCCTGTTCGGGAGTCGCCGGAAACAGCGATTCCAGCTCCACTTCCTCCGAGGCGCAGAGCATTCCTTCGCTCTCCTCTCCGCGAATCTTCACCTTTTGGAGCGTCACCATCTCTTTGCCGCCGGCTTTCACCGTGGCGCCGACGTGCGCAAAGGCCACGAGCATTCCTTCCTTCAGGTTCGTTCCGCCGCACACCACCTTCTTCACTCCTTTATCCGTCTCCACGGTACACACCGAAAGCTTGTCGGCATTCGGGTGCTTGCCGGTCGTGAGCACCTTGCCCACGACGCAGTCTCCGAGCAGAGCTCCTTGGTACGTCACGTCATCCACTTCACCCATGCCGCGCGTCAGCCTGTCGGCGATGACGGCCGGATCTTTCTCCGTGAAGTCGATGAAATCGGTGAGCCAGTCGCGTGAAATCTTCATACCGCACAGAGTACGTGGGGAGGGGGGTAAAAGGCAAAAGGCGAATCGGGCTTTACGGCCCGCAAATTCTGGTAGAGTAGTCCTTAATTACTTTTTCTCCCTCCTTCGTATGGCTCTCATGTCCAAGAAGGCTGCCCAATGTTCCACCGGTTGCATGCTTGCAAAGTGGATCATCTGCATCCTCCTCTTCCTCGTTGCCGTCGCGGCTCTCATCGGCGTGTACGAGACGCACGTCATCATCGGCACCGATCCCGCCAGCTTCAAGATGCAGTTCGGTTCCACCTCCGGCTCGCTCGCCATCATGGCCTTCGCCATCGCGGTGACGACCTGGGGAAAGAAGCTCGTCTCCTGCATGGGCAAGTCCGATATCTGCGGCTAATCGTTCCTTCGTGATCTGGCCAAACGGCGGGGATCTCCGCATCCTCGCCTTTTTGGCATGCAGCCCTTGTGAAAGGGCTCAAATCATTGTTAACTGTGCCGCACACGGAGACGAAAGTTTCCCGTTTGGAGAGGTCGTAGCGGAGGCGCCCCGGCGCCGACGCAAAAGCCTCAAGAGCTTCTTACCATCATTGACACTACGGAGAGGTCGCATAGTGGCCTAGTGCGCTTGCTTGGAAAGCAAGTAGACCTGAAAGGGTCTCGGGAGTTCGAATCTCCCCCTCTCCGCCATTCGACTTCGCTCATGGCCCTCCTCCGGTGCTTGCACCGAATGACCCTGAGCTCGTCGAAGGGCCACCGCATCAGCCACGTGCGGTACGGACAACGTCTTGCATCGATATGTCAGCCACAGTCTCGTCAGTTCACATGACGATATACTGATTTGCGTTCATGCCGACCCGACCCAAAAAAACATCGCTCACTCCGGCCGCGCGTCGCGACATGATCGCGACGTTCACGCTCGATACCGTCGTGTTCCTCGTGACGGTGGCGCTCCTCGCCACGGTCAGGTTCTTTGCCGCCCCCACGTTCGGACCCGTCACGTTCTCCGTGCCGGGGCAGCCGCCGATGACGAAGACGCTGCCCGCATTTTTCGATTCGGTCGCTCCCGTGATCACGGCTTCCGTCACCGTGGATCTGCCGCTCGTCCACCCGACGGTGTTCGCCGTGCAAGTCGATGACTGCATCGAGACGTTGCTCGTGAACGGACACGCCGTCATTCCCGATACGCGCGGGAAGCTCTGTTCGCCGCACACGCTCACACGGCTCAACCTCGGCGGGCTTCTCGTCACGGGCCCGAATACGTTCGCCATGCGAATTTCGGACATCGGCGTCACGGAAGGGCTCAACATCACGCCGTCGAACCTGGATCCGCTCCTTCTTACGATTTTCCTCGGCCTCCTGCTCTCCACCGCGTGGTACGTCGTCCAGTTGCAGCAGCTTCTCACCAAGAAAAAATGGCCCACGCCTGCGCTGCGGGTATTTCTCTTCGGCGTCGCACTCCGATTCGCGTACGTGGCAGCCACCCCCTACGCGGTGCGTGCGCACGACACGGACGGACACATCGATTACGTCAATTACGTTCTGGCACACGGCGTCATGCCGCATGCCGCGGACGGTTGGGAGTTCCATCAGCCGCCGCTGTACTATTTCCTCTCGGCGCTGTGGGTAAAACTCATGATGCTCCTCGGCATGGCGCAGAACATGGCGATGCAATCGATTCAAGGTTGGTCGTTGGCGCTCTCCGTGGCCGCGTTCGGCGTGGCACTTCTTTCGGCGCGCTTCTTCTTTGCCACATGGCCGACGCGCTTCACGGTGTGGTTCGGTCTCATCGTCGCCACGTTCAATGGCGTCATGTTCACGTCGGCGGGCATCACGAACGAGACGCTTGCGTTCTTTTTCGGCACCACGACGCTGTACTTCATGTTGCGGTGGTGGAGGGTCCCGGATACGCGTTCGCTCGTCGCCATGGCGTGTTCGTTTGCGCTCGCCTTCATCACCAAGATCAGCATTTTGGCTCTTCTGCCGGCGATAGGGATCATTTTCCTGGTGCGTGGCGGACGTTCGTGGAGGCAGTGCGCGTCATCGATTCTCCTCTTTGCAGCGGTCACGATCGCGGTCGCGGGATGGTATCCCGTGCAGCGTTTTTTCTTCGAGCCGAGCTCCGAGAAAACCGTGACGCTCGGGAACGACGGCATGGACGCGGGTCTCATCGTGCAGCGCGACCTCAAGCATCTCGTCACATTCAATCCCGTCGCGCTCGTCGAACATCCGTTCAACGATTCATGGAGCAAGGATTCTCGTCGCGACAATTTTCTCGAGTATTTCTTCCGCTCGTCGCTCTTCGGCGAGTACCAATTCGAGCGTACCGAACTTCTGGCGCGCATCACCCTCGTGCTGGCCATGTTGCTCATCCCTGCGATGCTCTACGGCATCGTGACGACGGTCTTCGTCCGCGGCAGGGAATTGCTGCCGCTCCATCTCTCCGCTCTCATGCTGGCGGTTGCGGCATTCCTGTACCCGTATCTGTTTCCGTTCGCACCCAACCAGGACTTCCGTTTCTCGGCACTTCTGATCATTCCTGCATCGTTCTACGTCGTTTCGGGCATCGGGCTTCTGCCCAGGTACATGCGGTGGTTGTGGTGGGGGATTCTGGCGTGCTTCGTGGCGTCGTGCACCGCGTTCCTTTCGGCGGAGTTTTTCCTTGCCTGACAAAAAAGCCCGGGATGAACCGGGCTTTCTTTTTGAACACTCGATTTACTTGCTGCCGAATCCGACGATGAGACAGACGGCGGCGATGGCGAGGTGAAGGTAATTGTCGGCCATGTTCATCATCATGCCGAACACTTCTCCGCCCATGGCGAAGCCCATGACGGTGACGACGGCGTACACGAGGCCGAAGATGATGAGGTACCAGCGGGAAGCGGACTGGCTGGAGTTGAATGCCCAGAGCGCGACGAGGCCGCTCGCGAGGTGGACGATGTTGTGCATCGTGTCGACTTGGAACACGAGCAGCATGCCGCCCGAGACGAAGAAGCCGGCGACGCCGACGATGGTAAGGACGAGGCCGAGCAGGCCGGTGACAGGTTTGACCAAGGCACTCATGAAAAGAGAGAGAAAAAGTAGAAGGTTAAAGGTCATGCTACCACTTTTAACTCCCGCGCAAAGTTGCGAGACGTATCTCTAAAACAATCGTCCCGTTTAGTACACTCGGGTCGAATTAGCCCTGGAGCTGCTTTGCGAGCGTGCGAAGGTACGACGTGGAGACCTTCATACGGACGTACGTGCCCGTTTTGGGGTCAAATACGCGCTTTTTGACGATGTTCGCCTTGAACGTGCGCTTCGTGGCGCGCAGCGAGTGGCTTCGGCGGTTGCCGGAGGAGCCTTTTTTGCCGGTCATTTGGCATACACGAGCCATAGAGCTGGGAGACTGTACAGAAATGCCGCAGAGGCGTCAATGGCCAAAAGAGTGCAAGGAATGCAGTGAATACAAGGAATACAACGATCCTGGCACTCTTTCTGCTCATTGTATTCCTTGTATTGTCTCCGATTCACTCCTCGTCCGGCACAAACCTCAAGGCCAGCCCATTCATGCAATACCGCAGTCCCGTGGGCTCGGGTCCGTCGGTGAAAACGTGCCCCAAGTGGCTGCCGTTATGGGTGAGCACTTCGGTACGTGTCATGCCGAGCGTCGTGTCGCTGTGTTCCACCACCGCATCGGCGGAGATCGGTTCGTAGAAACTCGGCCACCCCGTACCCGAATCGTACTTCGCTTCGGACCGAAAGAGCGGCTCACCGGTGTCGGCCGCGACGAAGGTTCCTTTTCTGTGCTCATCCAAAAGCGGGCTCGTGAACGGTCGTTCCGTCCCTCCTTCCCGCAGAATCGCGTACGCTTCCGCGCTCACCGCGGCTTTCACCTCGGCATCGGTCATCGGCGGTATGCCGCACTCACCCGGGTAGCAGCCGACTTTCGCCTGCGATGACGACGCAGCTGAGGGCGGAGTGACGGGTTTCATGGGGGCGTTCACGGCACATGCGGCGAAAAGCAGGACGGAGACAAGCGGAGCGAACGTTCGTGGACACATGCGAAAGTGGTGGAAAAATATTACCGCTCATCATACTCTCTTTCCGTGTCCGAGCTCCTCAATCCGCCGTTCCTCATCGCCATTTTGGGAGCGCTCACCGTTCACGAGTGGGCGCACGCCCTCGTGGCCAACTGGCTTGGCGACCCCACGGCCAAGAACGATGGTCGGTTGACGCTCAATCCCATCGCCCACATGGATCCGCTCGGCACGATCATGTTCGTGCTCGTGCACTTCGGTTGGGGCAAGCCCGTGCCCGTGGATCCGCGCTACTTCCGTCATCCCAAGCGCGACAGTGCGCTCACCGCGCTCGCCGGTCCGCTCAGCAACCTCATTCTGGCCGTCATCTCGTTCACGATGCTTGCCGTCATCGCACCGCAGATCATGCATGTGGGTGCGGCCGAAGATCTGCTCTTCACGCACGGATTTGGCGAAAGGCTTCAGGCGTTCTTCACGCAGCTGCTCGCCAGCTCGCTCTTTCTCAACCTGGGGCTCATGGCGTTCAATCTGCTCCCCATTGCGCCTTTGGACGGATCGAAAATTCTGCATCCGTTCATTCCGCTCCGCTACGAAGAACGGTACGAGGCGTTCATGCAGAACGGTCCGTACATTCTCATCGCGCTCTTGCTCGCCGAAAGACTGCTCAACATCCCCATCCTTATCACCTGGATTTCGTGGATCATCAATGCGGTCCTGAGCGTGATGATGGCGTTCGTTTAGCGATTTTCCAGCAAATGTTTGATGATGGCGGCGGTCGTGTGCATACGGCAGCCCGCGATGGTGAACGCGATGGACTGCGGTCCGGACATCACCTCATCGCTCACCTCATATTTGCCTTTCGGCAGACAGTGGCCGAAGACGGCATCGCGGTGTGCCCGCTCCATAATCTCGGGCGTGACTTTGTACGGCGCGAGCAGTGCCGCAAGCTTTGCCTCGTCCCTCTTCTCACCCATGGATGCGAAGACATCGGCGTAGATCATATGTGCACCATCGGCAGCCGCTTCGGGAGCGGTTTCCCGCGTTGCGGTGCCGCCCGTTTCCGTTGCCAATCGTTTGATTTTCTCCCATTCATCGTCGGGGATTTTGCGTTCTTCCGGTCCTCCGTGCACGAAATCCCAACCCATCATCGCGGTTGCCTGGCCGAGCGATGTCGCCACGTTGTTGCCGTCACCCATGAAGGTGATCTTCGGTCTCTTCCACTCATTGGCCGAGAGCAGGAATCCTTCGATATCGGCGAGCGACTGCAGTGGATGATGCTTGTTGCAGAGTGCGTTCACGATGCTCGCGCGCTTCGATGCACGCATCAGGTCTTGGATTTGTTGCTGCGTGTGTGTTCGAGCGAAGATGATCGGGTAACCCATTTCGTCCAAGCAGCGAGCCATATCGAAGAATGATTCGCGCGGCTCGTTTTTTTCATCAACCATTGAATTGCCGGTGTGAATTGATGTTTGACCGCCCAGAATGGCTGCTGCCTGAACGATGGAAGCCTGTGTGCGCAGCGATTCTTTCGTGGAAAGAAACGCAACCGCTCTTTTCTCGAGGATATTGCTGGGCTCCCTCAGCCCTGCATGTTCGCGAACTTTGATCGCCATCGCCTGACCCAGAACGTTCCGGAGTTCATCCGGCGTGAGGTCGGCGGTCTCGTTGAAGTGTCTCGGTGAGGCGTTTTTCATAAGGCCGCCATTTTGCAACTTTATGTGTTGATTGTCAAATTTCTCCTACGATGAGTGAGTCTAAATGGCAGCCTGCTTGTGACGCGTGATAAACTGCGCGTATGCCTTCTTCTTTTGAGCAAGCATACCTGGCGGGCAAGATTCTTAGCGGCTCTTTGGATATGAATGCAGGAGTTTTGGACGATTCTATTGAGAGCTGCACATTTCGCGATTGTGTTATTTCCAATGGGAGTTTTGCCGGGAGTAATTTTCTCAAGTGTGTTTTTGAGAATACGGTCTTTAAAGATGTAAAACTTGATGCAACGGTTTTTAAGGATTGCGTTTTCAAAAATTTTGCACTGAAGAAATGTTCGTTGGACATGGTTCGCATGGAGGGATGCAGCGGTGCACCTCTGGTCATTCAGCCATCATAAAAATGACCCCCACTACGAGCAGGGGTCGGTTTGAGCAGCCTTTTTTGATTTCAGCCGTTCCACAGAAATGAAATGTTGAGCTCCGGACAGACGTTGCGGATGTCACGTGTCACGTCGGTCCGACGGAACAGGTGATTTCCACCTTCTTTCACAGACAGCACCGTGCCGTCTGAAGCCAGGTGCCAGTGATTTTCATCAATGTCACCACTGAACCCAACCAGGAACGTTCCGTCATTGAGCTTGCGGTACACAAAGCCCGTAACGACAGGGCGTGGATGATACGCTTCATTGTGTGACCGCCGACAGTCGGTGCACGGTGTGATCCAATCACGACATGTCGAGCAGTAGATTTCCCTACCGCAATGCGGACACTTGTTCGGTTCGCCGTATGGCATTTGATTTCTCCTCTCAATGTGAATGATCGATCGCTGCTCAAACGATTCCTTTCATTGTGAATGATGAAAGGGTTACATCTTATGGTCCGAGCGGTTCGGGGGTCGCCCCTTATTGATGGTCATATATTTCATAAAGACGCTGAGCGGCTTCTGCAAGAGAAAAAAGTCGTTCTGGGCCTTGGCAGAACATATGGTCTGGCGTTTTAAAAAAAAATCGAGGACGTTCCCGAGGATCCCACTCGTGACCCCGTCCTTACCATGGACGTGCCGCTGCGCGGCAGGCCCTTTTTCAATGCGCGCTCGCAAGCTCGACGCGGCCACTGAGCTACAACGGCGCATTGAACTGGAGCCGTTGACGAGGATTGAACTCGTGACCCCGTCCTTACCATGGACGTGCTCTACCACTGAGCTACAACGGCTTGAATCTGGTGATGATAGGGAACGACAGGGGCGAGCATGCCCTTTTTATTTTTTACGCCTCGCTCCGCGAGGCTAGGCACTGAGCTACAACGGCATATTCGCAGCCTGCAGATTCTCGTTGCAGATGCGGTTTCTGTCAATTCTCGATGCTCACCGTTTCCAGCCAGGACTGCGTCTCTTCGCCCATGGACTGCCGCAGCGCGTTCTTGAGCGTATGCAGGCAGAGCAGCGCGCATTTGAATCTGCGGGGACCCACAGGCACGCCGAGGAGTGCGTAGATGTTCTCGGGCTTCAGTTCCTCGGCGTCGGTCACGCTCATGCCGATGAGTTCTTCCGAGAGAATCGACATTGCCGCTTGGCTGATGGCACATCCTTCGCCGCGCCATTTGAGATCCGCGATTTTTCCGTTCTCGATGAGCAGGTCCAACGTGAGGTCGTCGCCGCAGCTCAGGTTCTCCTCGCGATGACGCACGGTGAATTCGGCAAGCTGTCCCGTAGCGCGCGGATTTTTGTAGTGGTCCAAAATATTTTCGGCGTAGATATCCATGAAAGGCGGGGAGCGGGTGGATTATTTGGTCAAAAACTTTTGAGCCTCCGCGATGGCGGCGACCGTTCTGTCGATTTCCTCCTTTGTGTTGTATGCCGCGACGGAGAGGCGAGCGGTGGCATTGAGCTTGAGTGCGCGGTGCAGCGGCTCCGTGCAGTGGTGGCCGGCGCGCAGACAGATGCCTTTGCGTCCCAACACCTCCGTCAGATCGTGCGGGTGCATGCCTTTCACGGTGAAGCTGATGCAACCGGCGCGCTCATCCGAGTTTTTCGGACCGAGCATCGTCAGGCCATCGATCGTCGCGAGTTTTTTTTGCGCGTACGCGAGAAGTGCACGTTCGTGCGTCGCGATATTCTCGATGCCGATCTTTTTCACCCAGTCGAGAGCTGCGGCCAGGCCCACCGCTTCGGCGATGGCGGGTGTTCCCGCTTCGAATCTTCGAGGCAATTCCGCCGCCTCGAATCCTTCGGTCGTCACGGATGCGATCATGTCGCCGCCGCCGAGGAACGGCGGGAGTTTCTTGAGCAGGTCCGCTTTGCCGTAGAGCACGCCGATGCCCGTCGGACCATAGACTTTATGGCCTGAGAAAGCCAAAAAATCACAATCCAATTCCTGTACGTCGATTGCGTGGTGTGCGATCAACTGTGCCGCGTCCACGAGTGCGAGCGCACCGTGCTCGTGCGCCAGCGCGATGATCTTTTTGAGCGGTGGCAGTGAGCCGAGCACGTTGCTCAGTCCGGTCATCGCAACCAGTTTGATCTTCTTGGTTTTGAGTGCGGCTTCGAGTTCATCCAGATTCGGTTGGCCATCCGCATTCACCGAAATCCATGTCAGTGCGCCGCCCGTTTGCATCCACGGAACGATGTTGCCGTGGTGCTCCATGACGGACAGCGCCACGCCATCGGCTTTCTTCAGGGATGTGCCCCACGTTTTTGCCACAAGGTTGATGGCTTCCGTGCAGTTTCGCGTGAAAATGATTTCGTGAGGCTTTGCTCCGATGAAGCCGGCGACCGTGTTCCGTGCATCGTCGTACGCCACGGTCGCAGCCTCGGCGAGGGGATGAACGCCGCGATTGATGTTGGCGTTCTTGGTTTCATAAAACTCCGTCATCGCATCCAAAACGCAGCGCGGTTTCTGGGTCGTTGCCGCATTGTCCACATACGCGAGCGGTTCCGAACCGATCTTCAGGTTCAGGATGGGGAATTCGCCGCGGACAGAAGAGGGAAGAGACATGCGAGAACACAGTATAGCGCTTTGCCGGAAGCCGAAGAAGGCGCTCCGCAGGCACTTTCCGGCCATATCGACATAAATTTCCATCGTTCCAAACCGCGTTTTCCTGTACCCTCCTCCCACTATGACACAACGAACCATCGTGACGCTGAGTATCTCTCTGTTTCTCGCCGCACTCGTGTGGGGCGGGTACAGCCTCATCATTTATCTCGGAATGCCGATTCATCAATTGGTGTATTCCACGCAGGATGACATTTCCATGTGGGACTTGGCGTGCGGCAGCGCAACGACGGCAGGCGTGTACTTCTGCAAAGGAGCGGCCGTGTTCGTTCCGTTCCTCACCGCGACGTTCAAAATGCTGAGTCCGTTCTTCTCGTACATCATCATTTCGCTTCTGGTCGCCGCGGGCGTCATCATTCATGCCGGATTCACGACGGGAGTCTTCCACAGCGTGAAGCGCTGGCGTCCCATGTACTTGGTCGCCGCGTTCGCGGTCTCCGTCTGGCTCATCGGCACCACGCTCTCCCTCGGTTCGCTCTACAACTGGGCCACGCCTCCGGGCGCCATGCTCACGAATCCGGACGGCACCAAGGTCTTGCAGCCGTTCAACCGCTTCTACGAACCCACGCCCGCCGTATACGGCGGAGCCAGCGCCCAGGCGCTTGCCGAACTTCAGGCCAACTTTCGCGATCTCTCCGATCGCGGATGCCTGAGTGAAACCGGCGTCACCACCCAGAGCGGAGCTCGGCTCTACAACCTCAGCTTCCTGTGCAGTCAGCAGAGCATCTTCGCCAAAGTGGGCACGCAGTTCCTGCTCGTCGCGCTCCTCCTTCTCAACCTCCTCGCGCTCGGACGATTCTTGCTCGTGACGGTGATGAAAATCCGCGGCGTCCGTCCGCTCGTGATGATGTGTCTGTCGTTCGGCCTCGGCGCACTCGGATGGGTGGCCGCACTGTGGACCGTCGGCCTCGTCGGTCAGTTGCACTCGGTCGGCGTCACCATCGCGTTCTTCGGACTCCCCGTCGTTCTGTATCCGCACACCAAGTGGTGGTTGCGGCAGTCGTGGGACCAAAGATTCGACGTCGAATTCTCGTGGAACGCGTGGCTCACCGTCTTGTCGTGGGCGCTCATCTCGTACCTTGCCCTCAACTTCCTGAACGTCGTGCGTCCGTTCCCCATCGGTTGGGATGATCTGGGCAGCTACATCAACCGCCCGCGTCTCCTGGCGAGCTACGGTGCGTTCATTCCTTCCATGTCGCAGTTCCAGTGGGAGTACCTCACGTCGCTGGGCTACCTCATCTTCGGATACGACAGCTGGGTGGGTTCGGCGTTTGCGATGGAAATCAACTGGTCTGCCGGACTTCTGGCCGTGCTCAGCGTGTACGTCTTCGGCCGCACGCTCTTCGGTCGCGGTCGCGGAGTACTCGCCGCCATCCTGTATTACTTTTTGCCGATGGTCGGCCACTTCTCGTTTGCCGACATGAAGATCGACAACGCGTCGTTCTTCACCACGGCACTCGCCGTATTCGCGGCCTGTCTGTACCTTTTCCCGGAACAGAAAGAAGGAGAGGAGCCGTCACTGCCCGACTGGAAACTCATTCTCGTCTCGGGCCTGCTCATCGGGTTCAGCTTCGCCGTGAAGCCCACCGCGGTGCTGGGGGCCATCATGATCGGTTCCATCATCATCGGTGCGCTCCTCGGACCGTGGGGCTTTGCCGGCACCACGATCGCAGGATTCGGCGTCCTCCAGAAATTCGGCGCACTCAACGTCAGCGAGGTCGGCAAGCGCGCCCTTCTCTCCTTCGATTTGTCGCAGGATCTGTTCATCATCGTGACGTTGGGCGCGGGAATCGCGTGCATTGCGTGGGCGCTCTACCGTCGTCAGTACCAAATCCGTCCGCTGCTCCAGGCTCTCGGGCTCTTCCTCGCCGGTTTTGCCATCGCCGCCGCGCCGTGGATGATCCGCAATGCCGCCACCGCCGATTATCTCAGCATCAACACCGCGCTCAGCGCCCGCGACACCACCGCCCCCCAAGTCTTCTTCGAGCAAAAGGAGGAAGTGGCGCTCATGAACCTGGCGCCCACGGTTCCCATCCGTTATCTGCCGCCCGAACTGAAGCTCGATCCCAAGAATGCGGCATGCCAAGGATCGGCGCGCACGGAAGAGCTGGACCGCTACTGGGGTTTCGACAAAGGACTCTCGCACTACCTCACGCTGCCGTGGCGACAGGTCATGAACGCGGACGGTTTCGGTTATTACGTCACGTTGATGCCGGCGCTTCTCCTGTTCCCGCTCCTCTTGCTCCTGCCGTTCTTCTGGATGAAAGAAGGACGACAGCTGCGTTTGATTTTCGCCGGTTCGGCGATCTTCCTCGTCCAGTGGGCTCTCGTTGCCAACGGCATTCCGTGGTACGGCATCGGCATGTTCCTGGGCTTCTCCTTGGCGCTCGAGGCATTCATCGTCTATGCGCCCGATGCGCAGAACAGGTACCTGTTTGGGTTCTTGCTCTTCATGAGCATCGTCATCTGTCTCACGAACCGTCTGTGGCAATTCGATTCACAGAAGAACCTCTTCGAGTACCCCATGGGCAAGATCACCGCAGAAGCGTTGCGTGAAGTCACGATTCCGGACTACGACGATATCCGCGAGCGCGTCGTGTCGCGTCACACCATCATGACCGACACCCCGTACACGTACCGCATCGGCACGTTCATCTCGTACTTCATTCCGAAGAACCGCGAGATCTTCCCGCTCGCCGATCACCAGCTGACGTTCTTCAGCTGCTTGAACCAGGAACAAAGCCATGCGCTCACGCTGAAGCGTCTGCGCGCCCTCGGCTTCAACAGCATCATCTTCGATACGAATACGCAGACGATCGAGAAAGATCCGAACGGTTCGCTCCACCAGAAAGTGGCGAAGTTCAAAAACTTCCTCACCGATTCGTCGCTCGGTCTCGACATCGTCGTGGATGATCCGGGCAACGGCATCGTCTACGTCGAACTTCCCGCCGATACGGCGACGGGTTCGACGCTCGTCCCCTAAGCCTTTCCAAGCGTGCGCTGAGGCGGAAATGTGATGTTTCCGCCTTTTGCGCTACTCTGGGTGTCATGAAAGTCGCCGCCGTCATTCCGGCCTACAACGAAGCCACGCGCATCGCCGCCGTCATTCGCGGTACCAAACCGTTCGTCGACGAAGTCATCGTCATCGTCGACGGGGCCACCGACGGCACCGCCGACATCGCTCGTGCGGAAGGCGCGCGTGTGTTCGAGCATGCCGAGAACTGCGGCGCGGGTGCGGCCACCATGACCGGACTCGAGGCCGCGCGTCGTCTCGGTTTCGACGTTGCCATCACGCTCGATGCCGACGGGCAGCACGCCGCGGGGGACATCCCCAAGCTTCTTGCGGCACTCCGTGACGGACAAGCCGACCTCGTCATCGCCAACCGCTTCGGTCAAAAAAACAACATTCCGTGGGTCCGTCGCGTCGCCAATGCCATCGGCAACGGCGTCACGTTCCTCGCCACCGGCATCCTGCTTCCCGACACGCAGTGCGGATTCAAAGTGTTCGGCCCCAAGGCGCTTTCCGAGGTGGATCTCAAGATGCCCGGGTTCGAATTCTGCACCGAAATCATCCGCGAAGCGGGCAGGCATCGCTGGAAGATCATCTCGATTCCGTCCAAAGTGGTGTATTCTGAGTACACTTTGGCCAAAGGCCAATCCTTTGCAAACGGTCTCCGTACCGCCGCGAAGATCCTCATCCGCACCTTCCTCCGATGATCGAATTCGAATTCACACCGTATCAGATCGGCGTTCCGCTGTTCTCTCTCCTCATGGTTCTGTATGCCTGGAACCTGGTGATCCGTCAGAAGAAGACGATCTGGGAAGGCGCTCTGTGGACGGTCTTCTGGGGTGCCGTGTCGTACATTTCGCTCGTGCCGAGCAGTCTCCAAGTCCTCAGTTCCATCACGGGTATCAAGAAGAATGAAAACGCCGCCACCATCACCGCCATCGGCGTGCTCTTCTTCATGATGTTTTACATCATCATCCGCCTGGAGGAGCTGGAACAGCGCGTGGTGCGCGTGGTACGAGACAAAGCTCTCAAGGACGCTGATTCCGATGCGGCGCCGAAGAACGCCTAGTCTTCAGTGAAGATTCCATGTTGTTCCAATGCCCGGTTCACGGCCCTGAGACAGGCCTCCTTGTCGGGCGCCAGTGCCATGGCGAATTTTTGACGGTTCAAACTTGCCTGCAGCGCCGTAAGCGTCCGGATATCGTCAGGTGACATGGCAGGCTTGCCTGCGATCGTTTCGATACCTCGCAGAAGTTCGTCGGTGGGCAGTTCGGATTCCATCAGCAATATATTGCATAAAATTCAATTTATTGTAAAATTTTTTGTAGGGAAATTTGGCTTGTACAGGGACTCATTCCGCGTCCTCGGGCCAAAGGGCCCCTGTACCATTGCTCCGTCATGAAACGTATTCTCCTCATCAGCCCGTACTGGAAGGAAGACCATCGTTGGATGGTGAGTTCCGTGAAGATGGCCGAGCTGTGGCAGCGCTTGGGTTATGCCGTCACGGTCGTGTGCATGGGTGACGCCAAGACGTACGGACGCATCGAAAAGATTTCTCCCACACTTACGATCCATCGCGTATCGGACTTTTTCATTCCCGATCCCTGGAACTACGGCATCGCCTTCGGGTTCGCCGGAGTCGCCGCAAAAATCGCGCGTGAACTGAAGCCCGATGTCATCATCGTCAATAAAGTATTGTTCTGGAGTTCGATGGCGCTGCTCCGCTTACGTTTCGCGGGTCATAAAGTTCTTCTCATCACCGATGCTTTGGTCGGCATCACGTGGTGGCCGCGCGGAGCAATCGCAAAAGTCTGTGCCGCGATCTACGCCAACACCATCGGTTGGCTCATTCTGCTTGCTGCGAGCAAGGTCGTCTTCTTTCACCCGCAGCCCACAGGTGTCTTGAAACGTCTTGGCATAGCCAAAAAATCGACGGTCATCCCGACGGGCATCGATCCCAAAACATACGGACGATCGACCGCCGATCATGCCGTCACCGTCACGTACCTGGGTCGCTTGGAGTCCGTGAAAGGTGTCGATGACTTCGTTGCCGCCGCGCTCACGGTGAAAAAAGATTTTCCGAACGTCGATTTCCAGGTCGTGGGTTGGTACAAAGATCGTCACCCGCTCGTTCTCGCTCACGACCGCGACATCCGCTTCACGGGACTCCGTCACGATGTGCCGCAGGTCCTCGGTGCCACCGATATTTTCGTTCTGCCGAGTTACTCCGAGGGACTCAGCAACGCACTCATGGAAGCGATGTCATCGGGATGCGCGTGCATCGCGAGTGACGTCGGCGGCAACGCATCGCTCATCCAAAACGGCGTCTCGGGCTTCCTCTTTCCGGCCGGGGACAGGGCCGCGCTCGCCGCCCACATTCGCAGACTTCTTGAGGATCCCTCGAAGCGTCGCACGATGGGCGAACAAGCCAGAAATCGAATAGAAACGTCTTTCAGCTGGGATAAGGTGGGTGCGGAGTACAAGCGGCTCTTCGAATCTTGAGTACAATAAGCCCTATGGCCAAGACGAAACTCGTCATTCTCTCGGCATTCCTCTCGCCGTTTCGCAGCGGTGCGGAGGCGATGGTGGAAGAAGTCGCCGTGCGTCTGCCTGAGTCTTTTGATGTCACCATCATCACCGCACGGATGTCGCGCACGCTCCCCAAGCGCGGCACGCTCGGCAACAACGTCACGGTGATTCGCGTGGGTCTTGGATGTACGTTCGACAAATGGTTGTATCCGTTCTTGGCGCCGATGAAAATCGGTGCACTCCGTCCCGATGTCATCCACGCGGTGCTCGAGACGTTCGCCGGACTCGCGCTCTGCTTCTGCCGATGTCGTGCCAAAAAAATTCTCACCCTCCAAACCACGAACCGAACGTTCCTCAAGGGCATGATCGTCCGCTCTCCGGACGTCGTCACCGCCATCAGCTCTGAACTCGTGCGCATCGCGGCCGAGCTCGGCAGGAAAGACGTGGTGCTCATCCCCAACGGCATCGATATCGAGAAGATTCTTGCCGCTCGCAAGACCGTGGCCAAAGATTCGGGCCGTGTGCTCTTCGTAGGCCGTCTGGAGCCGATGAAAGGCGTCGATACGCTGCTCCGGGCCTTTGCAACGGCGATCAAAGGACTGGATCCGGCGGTGCACCTGCGCATCGTCGGCGACGGTTCGGAGCGCAAACGTCTGCACGCACTCGCCCATGAGCTCGAGATCGATCACCGCGTGACGTTCACGGGACACGTGGAAACCGCGGCGCTGTTTCCCGAGTACGCCAAGGCCGAAATTTTCTGCGGACTCTCCAGGAGTGAGGCTCTCGGCAATGTGTTCATCGAAGCGCAGGCTGCGGGCTGTGCCGTCCTTGCCACGAGTGTCGGCGGTATCCCGGATACCGTGACCGACGGCAAGAACGGTCTCCTCGTTCCGCCCGATGACGTGCCTGCGGCATCCGCGGCACTCAGGACACTGCTCACCGATGTCTCGCTCCGCGCACGACTGTCCATCGAAGCCGAAAAGAACGCCGCACGGTATGGGTGGGAGGGGGTGGCGAAGAGGTATGGAGAGGTTTTAATGGCCTCGTAAAGGAATGCAAAGAATCCAAGGACTGCAAAGAGTGCAAGGAAGTTCGTTGTATTCCTTGCATTCGTTGAATTCTTTGTAATCCTCGCTTCAATTCTGCGCCACCAACTCCCGAATCGTCTCCACACACGTCTGCAGTTCATCGTTTACGAGCATGTGGTCGAAGAGGTGCGCGTGATCGTCGAACGCCTTGAGGTCTTTTTCGGCGATCTTCATGCGCTCCTCGATCTGTGCTTCGGTGTCGCGTCCACGCGTTCTGAGGCGGTGCAGGAGCGCCGAAAGCATCACGCGTTTGCTCTTGCCGGGAGGCAGGAGTCCGCAGCTCAAGACGGCGCGGCGACCGAGTGACTTCACGAGTCCCTGCAGAAGACTGAGCTCGGTGATGACGATGGGGAGCTTTCCTTTCTGCCAAATGGCTTCGATGTCCTTCTTGCGGTAGCCGTAGTATCGCACCTCCGTCGCGGACGGCATGTGCGTGTGGCTGATGATCTCGCCGCTCTCCACCATGGCGTCGAATTGTTCTTTGGTCACATGCACATACGGCTCCGTATCACCCTTCTTCGGGTTACGCGTGGTGACGATGGGCACTTGCTCGGCGTACGACGCGAAGAGCGACATGAGCGCGCGGGCGATGGTCGTCTTTCCGACACCCGACGGGCCCGAGACGGCGAGAACGTACGCGGTCATCGTGAACATCGGCTCTTCTTTGCGTGCCACCACCTCGTACTTGAGGTCATTCACGATGAGGCCGTTCTCCATCGTGCGGATTTTGCGCATGCGCGGTACGACCGTTGCACCGATCGTGGGCGCGACGCCGTCACGCGTCAGCTGGGCCATTGTTTTCTTGCCGTTATTCAGTTGAATCAGGGCCACCGTGTACGGCTCGGTGCCGAAACCTGCGGGCGGGTGCCGCACGGTCGTAAAACTGACGATGGTGCCACTCTGCAGCTTTTCGGCGGCGAGTGTTTTGATGCGACGGTGAAGTGCGGGGATGCGGTCCAAAGAAGTGAAAAGTGTAAAGTTAAAAGTGAAAAGTGCAGAGGGAAATTATTGTGTGGATTCGAGAAGGTGAATGGTGCACGTGGCGCCGACGCCGCCCAAATTGTGGGCCATGGCACGAGTGGCTTTCTCCACTTGGTTGGCGGCGGTATTCGTCAGTTGTTTGTAGCAGTCCAACACTTGCTTCACGCCCGTGGCTCCGATGGGATGTCCGCAGGCTTTGAGTCCGCCGCTCGTGTTGAGGGGCAGCGTGCCGTCCACATCGGCGTCGCCTTGCTTGAAGATGCGGATGGCGTCACCGGCCTCGGCGAAGCCCAAGTCTTCCAGGTGGATGAGTGTTGCGATGCTGAAGCAGTCGTGGAGCTCCATGCAATCGATGTCGTTCTTCTTCCAGCCGGCTTCCTTGAGCGCATTGCTGAAAGCGGTCTGCGTGCACGGAAACGAGGTGAGACTTTGGCGATCGGCGAGGCTGAGACTGTCGCTGCTCAGCTGCGATGCGGCGATGCGCACGCCGGATTCTTTCTTCGTGGACAGAATGAGTGCCGCGGCGCCGTCCGAAATCGGCGAACAGTCCAGGAGGCGCAGCGGATCGGCGATGAGCGGACTCTTGGAGATGACGTGAGCGGGGATTTCTTTGCGGAACTGGGCGTAAGGATTCTTCACGGCGGCGCGGTGCGTGGCCGCCGAAACCAAGCTCAGGTCGTCGCGGCTCAATCCGTACTCGTGCATGTACGCCGTTGCGGTGAGTGCGAAGATGGAGGGGAACGTGAGACCTGCGGGAGAATCTTTTTCGGCATCGGCGGCGCGCATGAGCGCACTCGTCACGATGTCACCCGCGACGTCGGTGAGTTTCTCGGCACCGATGACGAGAATCGTCTCGGCCTTGCCGCTCTCAAGGAACGCGCATGCGGTGTGCACGGCGAGTCCGCCCGATGCGCACGCAGCTTCCACGCGGAGCGACGGCGGACGATGGGGGAGCATGCTGCTGCACAGCGTTCCGAGGTGCGCTTGCTCGGCGGTTTCACCACCGATCATGTTGCCGATGACGATCATGTCGATGTCGGTCGGCAAAATGCCCGTGGAGGCGATGGCGCCGTCCACGACGTTCCCGATCAGACTCGCCAGTGATGAATTCCAGAGCTCACCAAATTTGGTTTGAGCTCCACCGAGGACGTAGACGGATTCGCGCATAGATGAACCGGGAAAGTGTAGCGGAAATACACCCCTCCTTTCTATATCAATAAAATAATATTACTACTTACGCAAGTACCTTGGCCGACTGCAAGTACTCGCCGTAACTGAGCTTCTTGCACTGTGTGTCACCGCTTCGCGGGGGCAGTGCCACACCATCCTTCAGCATCGTGAGAACGAAAGCATCCGAACCCGAGCCGGAACCGTAGGACACGACGAGAATTTTCTGTCCCTTCTTTGCCTGTTCCAGGACGAACGTGAGTCCGAGCGGGGAGCAAGCACTGTACGTATTCCCCACCGTCGGGACGATGAACCCGGCCTTGAGTTGCGTGTCCGTGAATCCAAGTTTCTTCGCCGCCTGGAGGGGGAATTTGGCGTTCGGCATGTGGAGCACGACGTGATCGAAATCCGCGGGAGCAAGCTTCGTCACCTCAAGCATTTTCTTGGCCGTCGTTTCAATGTGATGGAAGTACGCGGGCTCGCCCGTAAATCGTCCGGCGTGCGACGGGTACTTGTCACCGGCACCGCGCCAGAAGTCGGGAGTGTCCGTCGTGTACGAAAGCGTTGCGTCGATGGAGCAGATGCCCGGCTCTTTTTTGGTGGGCAGTCCGATGACGAAGGCGGCGGCACCCGCGGCAGCGGAGTACTCCAGCGCGTCACCGGGCTTGCTCTGCGCCGTATCCGAGCCCACGGCGATGCCCAGCTTGATCTGTTTGCTCTCGGCCATCGCCGAGACAATTTGGATGGCGGCGGTTCCGGCTTTGCACGCGAACTCCAAATCGGCGGCGCGGCAGAACGGGTTGAGCTGCAGTGCGCTCACGAGCATGCCGCTCGTCGGCTTTACGGCATACGGGTGACTCTCGGATCCCACGAACACCGCTTCGATCATGTTCGAATCGATGTTTCCGGTTTCGAGTGCCTGCTTCCCCGCCTCCCACGCGAGCGTGAACGCGTCTTCATCGGCGGCGGGCACGGACTTCTCCACGATGCCGAGTCCGTCGGCTTGTTCGGTGCCACGCTTCCAGTGTGCCGCGATCGTTTTGGATTCGATGCGCGATGTCGGAATGTAGCGGCCGAAGGAAAGAATGACGGAGGGCATGGAATCAGCAGTATACGTGAGGACGATATCGCCTTTCCAGGGTCAGGAATGCAAAGATTGCAAGGATTGCAACGATATTCCCTTTTTAACGTGCGAGCGTGCCGTGTGCCTTCGCCAGCTGCCCAGCGGCCTGCGCAGCCAGAAGGGAGATTTCGCCGGCCAGTACGGCGGCGGCCACCGATTCGGCGAGCTGCTTTTTGGCGGGCATGTTCGATTTGTTCTTGAGCAGGATGTTGCGGCACGCAGTCTGCGCGGGCAAAGACGTTCCTCCGCCCCGGACACCCACGAGAATCGCGGGCAAGCGCACCGAGACCTTGAGTCCCGTCGCGGTTTCTTCCACGGTCGTATCGGCAAGCGATCCTTCCACCACGTGTGCCGCGTCTTGGCCCGTGGCCAAGTAGAGTGCCGCGACGATGTTTGCCACGTGCAAGTTTTTTCCGATGGCTCCGGCCACGTCCGAGCCGGCATCGAGCTTGGCTTTTGCCACGGCGACCATGTCGGCGGGCGTGCTCTTTAAAATATCGGCGATGGTTTCCTTGGAGAGCGTCACGGATGCGATGACTTCGTAGCCGCGTCCGCGTTGGTGCGTGCGCCTGCTCGCCTTCTTATCACTGTCCACGTTTCCGGCGACGGTCATGCACTTCACGCCTTCGCTGTGCGCTACGATCCAATCGGCGATTGCCTGCGCGGCGAGTGTCACCATGTTCATACCCATGGCTTCGTCGGTATCGGCGGCGAGCGTAAGGAATACGTACTGCTTTTGAATGTCGATGTCGTATCCGATGATTTTGAGATGACCGCTCGTTGCGTGTCCCGCGGCCTTCCACTCGGTCTCGCGCTTGCGAATGAGGTCCACGAGTTCCTGCACGCGTGTGGAGGAAGCGGCGCGGAAGGCGATGGACCGCGTGATGCCGTGGTCGACGGATTTGGAGATCGTAATGCCCGCGACCGATGCGGCTTTGCATCCGCGATTCACACTGGCGATGAGTGCGCCTTCCGTCGTGGCGAGCGGCAGATGAACGTCGCTGACCACGCTGTTTGAAAACGCCATCTTGAGCGGGCCCGCATGGCCCACCGGAATGGGAACGGCGCCGAACATTTGTTCGCAGTTTTTCTTCTCGGCATCACCAATGAATTGCTCATTCACCTGGAGGGGCGCCAAATCCAGGGCGAGTGTTTTTTCAATCAGCGTGCGGCGCTGGTTGATGCGCTGGAAGGAGGAGAGCTGTTCGGGAAGATTTCTGAGGTCCATAACGACAAGAAAGAGGATACACGAATGCCGTTCAGATGAGTCGTGAGCCGTTGCCAATACTTGTCGTAAAGATCGTGCAGCCCTTCTGCGTCTCTGCGTACGCTTTGATCCGAGGCAGTGCGGCATCCGTACAAATGAGATGCACCGTCGGACCGGCGTCCATCGTATACAACACTTCCAAGTGTTCGTTTCGTCTGACGCTTTCGATTTCTTGCAGGATCCGATGTGTTTCATCGCTCAAGTAATCGAGTGACGGCGTTTGGGCGCGCATGACGGCGTGCATATCGAGCGCATCTTCTTCGCTCACATGCTGGAGCTTCTCAAAGTCTTTGTGACTGATTGCGTTCATGCATTCTTCCATGCGGCGTGGGATTTCCTTCAGACGATCTTCAAATAAGGGGCTCGTGTGCGCCGAAGCGTGACCTTCGGTAGAACCCACCTTCTTATGCGTCGCACTCGGTACGATTACCACGTCGTGCAGACGCCAGTGTCCCGCGTCGGCGATTTGTTCGGCATTGCCTGTCTTCGTCCAAAGTGCCGTAAATCCGCCGAATATGCTGCGTGCAGCCGACCCGGAGCCCAGGCGCGCGAGTCCGCTGACGTCCGCATCGGAGAGCGACGGGGCACGGAGTCCGGCGTACGCCTTTGCGACGGCGCTGAAGACGGCCGCCGAGGACGCAAGTCCGATCCCTGCGGGGATGTGCGAATGGATGTCGATCTTCGTGGCATGTTTGTGCGTGCCGTGACCGAGCCTCTCCAGTTCGATGTCCATCAGCTTGAGATGAGTCTCGCACCGTTCGATCTGCACGGTGCTCAAGCTTTTTTGCGAGCCGTCGGCTTCGAACGACGAGAGCGAAAACAGCCCGGCATCTTCCATCACCACTTCCACCGACGGTGCGTTCAGCGTCATCGACAAAGAATCGGCAGCGGGCAGTCGCAGCCGTTCGTCACGGTTGCCCCAATACTTGATGAGCGCGATGTTTGGCGTGGAAACGGCTTTGATCATGGAATGGGCAGTATAGCCGATTATGCGAGTGCGAGCACCATACCCCCTCCGCCCGTTCTTCCGCCGGCTCCGATCACTTTGGCGGCGCCTCCCTTTGCTTCGATCTCACGAATGACCGCTTGCGTCGTCTTGGGTACGACGCCGAGCGTCACTTGCGCGCGGTGATGATCGCGCATCACGATTTTTAAATCCTCACCCTTCAAAATTCTTTCGGCACATCCGCCGATGACGTCGAGCGCATCCTTGAGTTCCGCTTCGCGCGACTTCACCCACGCCACCAGTTCCTTCGTCGGTTCGTTCGGCGTACCCGTATCGATGAGTCTGCAATCCTTCAAAAGATCGGCGGGCAGCGTGATCATCGCCGGCATCTCGTTCTTCTTATAATAGATGGGTGCCTCTTCCATAATCACGGCAAAATCGATGCCGCTGTGTCCCGGGTTCATCGCATCTTCGATGGAACGAGCCATTTTGGCGCACGTCGGACCGAAGAAGCATCGACAGGTCGCCACGATGAGCGCCGTCGAGGAGCCCATGCCTTTGCCGAGCGGAATATCGGTTTCGATTTCCAGAACGCCGTGCAATGCGTCACTCCCTGCAGCGATGTGTTTGAGGATTTCTTCGGCGTACGCATTCCACGCGGGGTGCGCTTCGATATTTTTCCAGACGATGACGGGCTTCGCTTCGTTCGGATGGTCGATCCACGTGACGGTCACTCGTTCTTTCGACGGCAGCGCGATGCCGGGGTGACCGAAGAGCACGGCGTACTCGCCCGAGAGAATGATTTTGCCGCAGGCGGTGGCGGTTTGGGTACTCATGCGTTAACCGCCGAAGCGGCGCTTGCGACGTTCGTATTCCACGATGGCGGCGTCCAGGTCGGCGGTGCCGATATCCGGGAAATGTTTGGGGCTGAACACCCACTCGCTGTACGCGGCTTGGAACAAGAAGAAGTTGCTCGTGCGCTGTTCGCCCGATGACCTCAAGATCACGTCGATGTCGGCGAGTTCGGGGTGATCGAGCGCCGCACGAATGCTCTCTTCCGTCGCATCGCCGGGATCTTTCATCGTTCGTACCGCACGCGCCACTTCATCTTTGCCGCCGTAGTCCACCGCGAGGTGCAGCGTGAATCCCGTCATGTCTTTCGTCATCGCTTCGGTCTCTTCGATCACCGTGATGAGTGACTTCGGCAATCTGTCGCGTCGGCCCGAATGCACGAAGCGGGTGTTGTTCTCCACGAGGCCGTGGGCCTCCTTTCTCAGGTAACTCTCGAGCATCTTCATGAGTTCCTCGATTTCTTTGGGATCGCGTTTCCAGTTCTCGGTGGAAAAGCACCACACCGTGAGCACGTTCACGCGCGGGTCCTTGCGGCACCAGTCGGTGAGTGTGCGGAAGTTCTCCACGGCGCGTTCATGGCCTTTCCAAACATGTGCGAATTTATGCTCGCGGGCCCAACGACGGTTGCCGTCGGGGATGATGGCCAGGTGGAGAGGCTTGGATTCAGGCATGGGGGAGAGCGAGAGGGAGCCCTGCGTGAAGCCAGGGCGTGTACGTGTCGGGATTCGTCTTCAGATCTTTTTGCAGCGCGTCGACGGCGATCCATTTCCACTCCGACACTTCGTCGGGGTTCGCAGCGACGGGTGAAGATTCTAGCATCGTTCCGATGAGAATCGTGTCATGTTCGTGCTCCACTCCTTTTCCGTTCGGATCCATCGCGCGGTAGACGAATTGCTTTCCTTCGGTGAGGTCGCACGTGAAGCCGAGTTCTTCTTTCAGTCTCCGCTGCCCCGCCGCAACCGCGCTTTCGCCGGCGAACGGATGACTGCAGCAGGTGTTGGCCCACGCGCCGGCCCAGAGCATCTTTTTTGCACTACGTTGTTGGATCAAGGTTTTCTTGAAGTCCGGCGTGAAGACGAATACCGAGAACGCACGGTGCAATTTTCCTTCTCCCGTGTGCGCGGCCAGAATGTCGGCTTCGCCCAGGGGCGTTCCGGCTTCATCGACGAGGGTGACGGTTCGTGTCATCGGCACCATGGTACCGCATGTTGACAGGCGGCCTCCTTTACACGCTCGCGCGCTGCATTCGTCTCCCGCTTTCGGTACGATGATCTCCGATCTTTCCGCTTACACTTCATGAGTCACTCTCACGCACACCCCATCTTGTCTTCCAGGAAGCAGTATCTCGCCGCGGCACTCGCCGCAGTGGCGCTCCTGTCGTACATGGTCGCCGCCATGTCGGAAAAGCAAAGCCGCCACACCGAGGCATCGGTCGGCATTCTCACGGCCGTCGCGGCAACGTCGGATTCGGGATACGAAATGTTCCTGAAGCTGGATACCATCGCCGGGGACTCGTCGGATCAGAAGCACAAGAATGAAATTGAGGTCGATTCGTTCGCCTGGGGCGAGACCCGCGGAGTCGGAGCCACTCGTCCCACGATGGAGGGCCTCAAGATCACCATGCCCGCTACGAAAGTCTCGCCGCGTCTGTTCCTCTACACCGCGGGCGGACTCAAGATCACCCGTGCCGTTCTTTCCGTTCGCCGTGCAGGCAGCGACGTCGACAGCCTCAAGTGGATTCTCACCGATGCGCAAATCACGAGCTTCCAGACCGTGGGCAACGTTCACGGCGACGGAGTCACGGACCAGATCACGCTCAGTCCCGCCAAAATCGAAGTGGAGTACCTGCCCGAAGGCGGAGGTCCGTCCGTCAAAGCGGGTTGGGACCAGCGCACGGGCAAGTCGGTGGGTTACTAACTATAGGAAACCAAGGTAACCAAAGAAACCAAGGAATCCAACGATTCTGGGGTGTAGCGGTTAGCGGGTAGCGGGTAGATCTTTTCGTTTTTCTCGAACAAGCTCCGCTGCCCTGAATAAACTCTCGAAAGTTCCTGCATCCACCCATTCTTCTTTTAAGATCGTCGCCTTCGCTTCCTTGTTCTTCACGTACCATCCGCTGACATCGGTGATTTCGAATTCACCGCGCGGTGACGGCTTTAGGTTTCTGATGATCTCGAAACATCGCTTGTCGTAGACGTAGCATCCGGTCACGGCCAAGTTGCTCTTGGGTTTCTTGGGCTTCTCTTCCACCGACGTGATGATACCGTTCTCCATCACCGCGACGCCGAAGCGCTCGGGGTCGTGTACCTCTTTCACGAACAAGTGCGCGCCACCCTTGAAGTTCTTGATGGCGGGGGACAAGTCATCGAAGTACACGTTGTCACCCAGAATGGCACACACGTCGCTGTCCTCGGCGAATGCTTCGGCGAGTCCGAGTGCCTGAGCGATGCCGCCCGGTTTTTCCTGCACGCAGAAATTGAACTCGCAACCGAAGCGGCTGCCGCTTCCGAGGAACGCGGCCATTTGGTCCATGTGTTCGCTGCCGCAGATCACGGCGATCTCTTTGATGCCCGCGTTCAGAAGGACCTGGAGCGGGTAGAGAATCAAAGGTTTGTCGTACACCGGGAGCAAGCTCTTGTTCGTGATTTCGGTCAGGGGCTTAAGCCTGGTACCGCTGCCGCCGCAAATCATGACGCCTTTCATGAAAGAGAGCTTATATGGCTCCGCTTTCGGCTTCCAGGCCAAGTCGCAGGGCTTCGTTTCCTGCTACAATCAGGGCATGCGTCTCCTGGTTACCGGTGCTGCCGGCTTCATCGGCTCGCATTTCGTCCTGCGGCACGTCGCGACGTTCCCGAAGGACACCGTCGTCGTGCTCGATAAACTCACGTACGCCGCCGATCAAACGCTGCTCGATCCCATCAAAGACAAGATCGCGTTCGTCGAAGGAGACATCGCCGATCAGAACCTCGTGACGAAGCTCGTGAAGGATCACGGCATCGATACCATCGTGAATTTTGCCGCTGAGTCGCACGTCGACAATTCCATCAACGACGCGACGCCGTTTCTTCACACCAACGTCACGGGAACGCAGGCGCTCATCGAAGTGGTGAAGGCGAATCCGTCGATCAAGTTCCTGCACGTCTCCACCGATGAAGTCTTCGGCGACATCTCCGATGACATGGCACCCCGTACGGTCGGCGACACGCTGATCCCCAGTTCGCCGTACGCAGCAAGCAAAGCAGCCGCCGAAATGCTCGTGATGGCCGCCATGCGCACGTTCCGGATTCATGCATGCATCACGCGTTGCACGAACAACTACGGTCCGCACCAAGCCGAGGAGAAGTTCATCCCCACCGTCATCCGTCACGCGCTCGCCGACAAAAAAATCCCGGTGTACGGCGACGGCAAGAACAAGCGCGACTGGCTGTTCGTCACCGATCACACCGATGCCATCGAAAAAATTCTGGCAACGTCCTGGGCATTCTGGGACGAGAAAGTTCCGCACACCAATCCGCGCGCCGAACCGGGAAGCGGACACATCTTCCATGTCTCGGCGGATGAAGAGCGAGAGAACATCGACGTCGCCAAGCAGATCCTCAAGATTCTGGGCAAACCAGAGAGCCTCCTCTCTTTTGTCACCGATCGTCCGGGCCATGACTGGCGCTACGCGCTCGATTCCTCGAACACGCGTGCCCTCGGCTGGAAGCCCAATGTGGCATTTAACGAAGGTTTGGAGCAGACCGTGGAGTGGTACAAACGGCGCTTTGCGCGGTAACATAGCCTTTCCATGCGTATCGTCCTTGCCACCGGCATTTACCCGCCCGAGATCGGAGGTCCCGCCACGTACGTTGCGGCGGTTGCGCGCGAGATGCGCGACATGGGACATGAGGTCACGGTCGTGACGTATGGAGAAGGGGCAAGTGATGGCGTCATCTTCGTTTCCAAGTCAGGCGGCGTTCTTTCCCGGTGGAAGCGTTACGCAAAAGCTTTGAAGGATGTGGCCGCGAATGCCGACAGAATCTACGTCTTCACATCGGTGAGTGCCGGAGTGCCGCTCATGATGGCCCGACTGAAGGGACCGAAGAAAATTCTGCGCCTCGGCGGAGACTTTTTCTGGGAGCGCTACACCGATGCGGGCGGCATGAAGAGCCTCGTGGCGTGGTATGGCTTCTCGCTGAGTTTTTGGCGTCTGATGAACACGCTGTTCATGAAAACGATCCTGAGCTCATTCGATCATGTCGTGTACTCCACGGAGTTTCAGCACGATGTGCACCGCAGGGTCTACGGACTCTTGCATACGTCCGTCATTCCCAACGCCAAGCCCGTCGGCGTGCAGGTGTCGCACCACAAACATGCACCGTTTCGATTGCTGTTCATGGGTCGCTTCGTCCGATTCAAAAACATTTCGTCGCTCATCATCGCGATGCGCCGACTGGAGGAGGCAACGCTCACCATCGTCGGTGACGGCCCCATCGAGAAAGCACTCAAGATACAGGTCGACGCGCTTGGGCTGAGTAAGCGCATCTCGTTTAAGCCTCCCGTGACGGGCGAAGAGAAAAATAAGCTGTTCGATGAGCACGATTTGCTCGTGATTCCGTCCGTGACGGAGATCAGCCCGAACGTGGCTCTGGAAGCAGTTTCCCGCTGTCTCCCCGTACTGCTTACAAGGGAGACAGGACTCACGTACGGTGCGGGTATCGTGCGTTCTGTCCTTCGCACGCCCGCTCAAATCGTTTCGGCCGTCCGAGCCGTCATCACGAACTACGAACCGCGTCCGTACGACAGTGCCGTGCGCACGTACAAAGTCGTCGCATCCGATCTTCTCGCCATCTCCGTATGAAACTTCTCATGATCAGCGGCGACAGGACGCTCGTTGCCGGAAAAGCTTCGGCGTTTTCCGCAATGATGGAGGAATTTCACACGCATTTCGAGCGGATCGACATCATCTGCCCAAAACCGACGCACCAAGGACAGAATGTGCTGCAGGTTTTTGGAAACGTGCACATTCATCCGGCCACGGGCGGACTTCTGTCGCAGCCGTTTTTCATCAAGAGGAAGGGAAAAGAGCTCTTTCGGCAATTCGCACACGACGTCATGACGGTGCACGAGTATCCGCCGTTCTATAACGGTATTGGCGCTCGAATGCTCCGGAAAAAAATCGGTATCCCCGCAGTTTTGGAGTTGCATCACATCATCGGATATCCCAAAGCCGCCTCATTCTCCGAACTCATCGGTCGATGGATGACAAAATTCTTCATCGGAGGTCACAGCCGACACTTTTCTGCCGTGCGCGTCGTGAACGGAACAGTGAAGACGAGGCTTTCCGAGTGGGGAGTGTCTGTGGAGAAGATAAAAAACGTACCGTCGGTCTATTTGGATCATTCGCTCCTCATGTCTTCCAAACATAGCCCTAAAAAATATGATGCGACCTTCTGTTCTCGGCTTGTAGATAACAAAGGATTGCCCGAGGTCATCGAGGCTTTCGTGCGCCTCGAGGGCGCGACATTACGCATCATCGGCGACGGGCCGCTCCGCTTTTCATCGGAAATGCTCGTCAAAAACCTGGGACTCGAAGACAGGGTCACGTTTTCCGGCTGGTTGCCCGATGCCGCGTCCGTCGCACGCGAGATCGCGTCCGGAAAAGTGTTTCTGATGAACTCGAAGAGCGAAGGAAACCCGCGTGTCGCCATCGAAGCCATGGCACTCGGGCTCCCGGTACTCGCCACACGCGTCGGCATCATGCCCGATGTCGTGAGAGAGGGTGAAAACGGAATGTTCACCACCGGAAAGCCCAAGGACATCGCCGAGAACCTGAAGCTGATGCTCGCCGATGGTGCAAAACTTACTGCCATGGGCGCCGCAGCGAGCGGTATTGCGGCTCGCTTCGAGAAAAAGGCCGCCATCAAAGCGTACGCCGATTTTCTTTCGTCCCAGGTACACTGATTCTCATGAAACTTCTGTTCATCACGCAAAAGCTGAAGGACCAAGACAGCTTCGGCGTGCTGTGGATCCGTGAACTCATTCGACAAGGATTCGATGTGACGGTCATTTGTCTGGAAGGTTCACCCGAAGGCTTCGAATTTCCGGTGCACACTCTCGGGAAAGAGAAGGGAGTCGGCAAAATCGGGTCGGCACTCAGGTTTGAAAAGCTCATCACGACGCTTTCGTACGACCGCGTGTTCGTCCACATGGCGCCCGTTTGGTATACGCTCGGTTTTTGGCTTTGGAATGCCAAGCGCATCCCCACGTACCTCTGGTACACGCATTACCAAATGCAGCTCGGGGTGAAGCTCTTCGGGTGGTTTGGCACGCGTTTCTTCTGTGCCACGCCCCAGAGTCTGCCGCAGTACCCTTCGACAAGCTCAGGGCAAGCGAGCGCAAAAAAAGTTGTGACGGGGCATGGCATCGACCTCCGTTTCTGGCCCAAGCGCAGAAATGTCAGTAACTCATCGCATCGTTTGCTCGTCGTGCATCGTCTCAGTCGCTCCAAGCGTCTCGAGCTCAGCATCCGCGCACTCACGCTGCTCGATTCGAGGTTCACGATCGATATCTACGGCATCGAAGCCGAGGCCGATTACGTCGCGGAGATGAAAAAACTCGTCGCCGACCTGAAGCTGCAGTCGCGTGTGACGTTCCACGGCACGATCCCGATGCAAAAGCTCCCGGATCTGTATTCCAGACATCGCTTGCTCCTCAATATGGCCAGCGAAACCATCGACAAGACGATGCTCGAGGCCATGACATGCGGCTGCTACCCCGTGACGACGATGGGCAACGCCGCCGCCATCGGCCTTCGCGATGCCGTCGACTTCGGCCGACAGATCGGTATTGCATGTGCGCCGAGTGAGGACACCCCCGAGGCCATCGCCGGGTTCGTGAAGACGTACGCCGATAAAGCACCGATCGACGGGGATGCGATGTACAGAGCAGTCGAAACGCATCACAGCCTGGAGGGGCTTGTGAAGAAGATGGGGGAGTACATAAAAGCAGGTCGATAACGAGTGTTACTTCTTTGTCGCGCATTCTTCTTCCACTTTCTTTTGACGCAAAAGAAAGTGGCAAAGAAAAACAGTCGCTCGTGGAAAAATGGCCTACGCTTCTACGTTCGCAGAGCTAAAAAGTCCAAACTCGGCCTGCGGGCCTCAAACAGTGGACTTTTTCACGCTCCGCTTCACGTGAAGCGTTACGGCATTTTTCCAATGCGACAACGCGGTTTCAGATTCTTCAAAGCATGGCGTCGTTCCTTGCAGTCCTTGTATTCTTTGCACTCTTTGCAATCCTTACGCCACGGACTTCAATCCGTCGCATACCTCGCGGATTTGCCCGTCCGTCAGCTCCGCGAACATCGGGAGCGACAGAAGTTCGGGTGCGATTTTTTCGGCAACCGGGAAATCACCCTTCTTCCACTCTCCTGCGTAGGCCTCCTGCATGTGGATGGGGATGGGGTAGTGGATTCCCGTGGCGATGCCTTTGTCCTTGAGCTTCTGCTGCACGGCGTCGCGGTTCTTCACGCGAACGACGAACAGGTGATAGTTGTGGACGCGGTCAGTATGCGTTTCGAAGAGTCCGATCTTCGGATTATCTTTCAGCAGCGAGAAATAGAGTGCGGCATGCGAGCGGCGTGCCTCGTTCCACTTCTCCAAGTGTTTCAGTTTCACGCCGAGTACGGCGCCTTGGATGCCGTCGAGGCGTTCGTTGCGTCCCACGACCGCGTGTTTGTACTTCTCGGCCATGCCGTGGTCGCGGAGCATGCGGATTTTCTTGGCCAGCGCGTCGTCATCCGTCGTCACCGCTCCGCCTTCGCCATAAGCGCCCAGGTTTTTCCCGGGGTAGAAGCTGAATGCGGCGGCATGGCCCATCGATCCGGCGCGCTTTCCCTTATATCCGCTTCCATGCCCTTGGCATGCGTCTTCGATCACGAGCAGTTTGTGCTTCTCGGCGATTTTTTTGACGACGTCCATGTCGGCGCACTGGCCGTAGAGGTGCACGGGGATGATCGCTTTGGTGTTTGGCGTGATCGCGGCCTCGATCTTGCTCGTGTCGATGAGTGCGTCGGATTCGTTGCAATCGACGAGCACCGGCGTTGCTCCGGCGAGTGAAATCGCTTCGGCCGATGCGAAGAACGAGTTGGCCACGGTGATCACTTCATCGCCCCGGCCGATGCCGCGGGCCATCAGAATGAGTTCCAGTGCCGTCGTACCGTTTGCCACACCGATGCACTGCTTGGCACCGCAGTATGCGGCAAAGTTCTTCTCGAATGCTTCCACGGCGGGCCCGAGGGCGAACGCGCAGGAGTCCAGAACCGCCTGCATGGCGGGGTCCACCTCGGTTTTGATGGAGGCGTACTGGGCTTTGAGGTCCAAGAATGGGACGGGCATACGCCGAGAATAGCAGATTGGAAGCGGGACATGCGCTAAGCTGAATCCATGGAAAAGCGCATGATCGTCGTTTCCGGCACGCAAGTGGCTCTCGCGGTCATGACTGCGGCCGATCAGCCGTCGTTTCAGAAGTGGCTGCAGAGCGCCGAGCTTCGGGATCTCATCGATGATCCGCGTATTCCCACGCTCACGGACCAGAACAATTGGTTCAAACGCGTGCAGGAACCCGATCGTAAATTTTTCTCGCTCCTGGAGCTCCCCGAATTCAAGCTCATCGGGAACTGCGGCTTCGTCGACATCGACAGAGCTGCTGGGACCGCAACGCTTCGCATCACCATCGGCCATCCCGAAGCGCGAGGAAAAGGTTTTGGTACCGAAGCCGTCAATTTACTCATTCGCGAAGGCTTCGACGTGGAGGAATTCAAGATCATCAACCTGAAAGTACTCGCATCCAATGCCAGAGCCATCCGCGCGTACGAGAAGTCCGGTTTCAAGCGCACGGGCGAACACGTGCAGGACGGAAAATCTTTCGTTACCATGTCGATCCGCCATCGATGAGTCTCACCGTCGTTCCCTACACCGGCGACATGCAAGACAAGTGGGATGCCTTCGTGCGTCTCGCACGCAACGGCACGATTTTTCACACACGGAAATTTTTGTCCTATCACCCCGAGGGACGCTTCGTTGATGCATCGCTTGTTCTTTTGGACGGAGCCAATATTGTCGGAGTTCTGCCTGCGGCACTGAAGGACAAGATGCTCGTAAGTCACCCGGGTGCTTCGTACGGCGGTCTCGTCGTCGCTTCGGAAACGTCCGTTGAGGAAACGGGAGCGATGCTCAAAGCCATCGTCGATCACGCCAAAGAGAAGGGGTTCGCAGGCGTCTCAATGCTTCGCCTTCCGCCCGCGAGTCTGCAGAAGCAGTATTCCGAGGATCAGCTGTACTGGTTCTACCACATGGGCTTTTCCCTCACGCGCTGCGAGATGGATGGCGCCATCGACTTGTCGACACTGTCACTCGACATGATTTTGGATTCTCTCACCGGAAAATGCCGCAACATGGTGCGCCAAGCCGAGCGTGCCAAGATCGAAGTGCGTCTTTCCAACGACTTCGCAACGTTCTGGCCGATCCTCGAGGGTGTTCTGGGTGCGAGGCACGGTACCAAGCCCACGCACACGCTCGCGGAAATCCAGAAGCTGCACGAGCTTTTGCCCGACGGGTTCCGTTTGCTCGCTGCGTACCAAGGCAAGACGATGGTGGGTGGTATCGTGCTCATCACCATCGGTGACAAAGCGCTCTACACGCTCTACATGGCGCAGGAATATTCGGCGCAGAAGGATCATCCGATGCACCTCCTGCTCGTCGAAGCGATGCGCACCGCCATGAAAGAGGGCAAGCGCGTGCTGCACCTTGGCGTATCCACCGAGGATGGTGGCAAGAAGATCAACGAAGGCCTTTTCTTCTTCAAAGAGAGCTTCGGATGCAGGCCGGTTCGCAGAGAGAGCTGGGAACTGAAGTTCTAGGCCTTACGCTTGAGTTTTAGGGCCTTCTGGTGTCTCATATCGCAGATCCCATGACCGACAAGATCCCATGTTCCGTGCTCGTCCTCACCCGCAACAGCGCGGGGACGCTCGACCGATGCCTCAAGAATCTCGGTGCGTTCGCCGAGATTGTGGTGCATGACGCGAACAGTGAGGACAACACCGTGGAGATCGCCAAAAAATACGGTGCGAAGGTTTTCAAGCAGTACGACACCGAGGAAAAGAGCGTGCGCGTGAAAGACTTCACCGAAATGCGCCTCAAGCAGCGTGCCGCGGCGACGCAGGATTGGGTGCTTTACATCGATTCCGATGAATACTTGAGCGATGCCGCCGTGGAAGAGTTCGCGCGCCTCATTCCCGCTGCCGACCCCAAGACGATTTTCAAATTGCGACGCGTCACGGTGATCGACGGCATCCCGCGCGAACGCGGAGATATCTTCAAAGAGGTGATGCCGCGCGTGCATCACAAGAAAAGCGGAGCCACGCTGCAGGGCGGCAAGACCGTGCACGAGAAGTACGTCTACGATTCGTCGTTCAAGGAGGTGGCGCTCCGAAACCCGCTCTACGTACCGCTTCCGGACGTTGCGGACCTCCGTTCCAAAGACGACCGTTACATCACGCTCGAGGTCGAAAAGATGCGTCGCGAGGGATATTCATGGAATCAATACGTCCGTTGGTTCCTTGTCCGCGAGCCGATGATCATGATCTCGATCAGCTTTAAGATTTTGATGTCACTTCCGAACGCTTTTCACAAAGACTCGGTGCCGATCGCGCATCACTGGCGCTACGTTCGGTACCACTGGAGAATCTGGCGCGCCGTGACGGGTGTCATGCTCGAACAAACGCTCGGGAAATAAACGTCGTCACCGCTACGTCTCTATTTCGTCGCCGTGATGATGGCCGTCATGCCGAATGCGCGGCAGATCCACTCTTTGGCGAAGGCCGGGAGCAATTTGCCGAGCGGGAGCCACGGGTGCGGCAGCTGAGCCGGCATGCCGTGGTTGTCGTGAATGAACACGCCGACGTCCTTGAATCCGGCGAACAGGTTGCGGAACTCTTTGCGTGAGTAAAAGCGAGCGAGCATGTTGCCTCCTTTGTGCGCGCCGTCCGTGTAGCGGTTGATGAGCGACTGGTTGTCGTACTTCAGGTACTTGCCGCGCAGAATGCCGCGTCCGAGCTGGATGCAGTACCGGAGGTGCACGGAGTTGCTGTGGTACATCATGGCGATGGTCTTTCCTCCGGGCTTGAGCACGCGGTGAATTTCGGAGATCGCTTTCTCCGTCATCGGCATGTGCATGAGGCAGCCCCAGGCGCAGACGAAGTCGAACGTGTTGTCCGGGAAGGGGAGCTTCTGTGCGTCGCCCTCGATGACGTTGGCCGAGATCTTGTAGAGGTCGAGGCGCTTCTTCGTCAGTTCCACGGCCTTGGGCGTAAGGTCGACTGCCGTCACGTCGGCACCCATGCGGACGAATTGCTCGGTGAGAACTCCCGTACCGCAGGCGATATCGAGGAGCTTCTTGCCCTTGAGGCCTTTCATATCGACGTAGCGCGTCAAAAACGGATAGCCGCCCTTCTGCATGAACGGGATCCACTTCAGGAATTTTCTGTCGATGTTGCGGTAAAAAGCCCACGAACCTTCCTCATCCCCCACGAAGTAGTTGAAGGGGTTTGCATGCCACCACGAACGAACGCGGTTATTCAGGTCGGTGTCATTGGTAAACTCTTTGCGCATCGGGGAGAGGCTACGGATACGGGGGAATCAGGTCAAGCTTGGATTGGAGGCTTAGGACGGGTGTTACTTCTTTGGCGTGCTGATTCCCACTTTCTTTTGACGCAAAAGAAAGTGGCATCCTCCTTCGCTCCTTCGGAGCTACGGACGGACAACAAGAAAAACAGTCGCTCGTGGAAAAATGGCCTACGCTTCTACGTTCGCAGAGCTAAAAAGTCCAAACTCGGCCTGCGGGCCTCAGACAGTGGACTTTTTCACGCTCTGCTTCACGTAAAGCGTTACGGCATTTTTCCAAGGCGACAACGTGGCTTCAGGTTCTTCAAAGCACGGCGTAGTTCCTTGCACTCCTATAAAGTTACCGTCTTCCCCGTCCTCAGTGATTGATCGGCGGATTCCAGGATCCGCACGATCTTAAGGCCGTCTTCACCCGAGACGATCGGCTTGGCTTTCCCGCGGATGCAGTCGGTGAAGTGCTGAGCTTCTGTTCCGAGCGCTTCGGTGACGGGCAGTGCCGGGATGAGCACGTCGCCGCTGCGGTACTTTGGGAAAAAGGGATCGGGCTTCGTATCGTCGCGCTCCACGCCTTTGTCGTACAGACGAATTTTCTCACTCGGCTCGGTGTCGTCGTACACGATCATCGCTTTTCGTCCGGCGACGAGCGTCTTACGGATCTTCACCGGCGAGAGCCAGCTGGCGTGGATGTGCGCGGCGAGTCCGGAGCGGAAATTCAGGTGCAGGTGCCCGTCTTCGATGTGCTTTCCGTAGTGAGCGCTGCCCACGGCCGTCACGTCCGTCACATTGTCCAAATCGCTGATGGAAGCCAAAATCGTGAGGTCATGGATGGCAAGATCCCACAGAACGTTGCAGTCCTTCTGAATGATGCCGAGGTTGATGCGCGTGGAGTCGAAGTAAAGGAGGTCGCCGAGTTTTTTGTTCTTCACGGCGTCCGCGATGAGGCGCACGGCACCGGTGTAGGCGAACGTGTGGTCCACGAGCAGGAGTTTTTTCTTCGACTTTGCGAGTGCGACGAGCTTCTCCGCTTCGGCGATGCTGCCGGTCATCGGTTTTTCCACGAGCACGTGTTTCCCGGCCTCGAGCGCTTGCTTGGCGAGCGTGAAGTGCGAGCTCGTTGGCGTGGCGATGACGACGGCGTCCAAACTTTTGTCATTCAAAAGATCTTTGAAGTTGTTCGTGAAGCGCGTCGCGGGATACAGGCGGGCAAATTTTCTCGTGCGTGCGTCGCTCAAGTCACAACCCCACGCAAGTTCGCAGTCTTCGAGCGATGCGAAGTTGCGGAGCCAGTTGGGACCCCAGTAACCAAGGCCGACGATACCGACGGACAGGGATGTCATATGTGGATGATAGCAGTCCTAGAGCTTGATACCGAGCTTTTCGGCATCGGCCTCCATCATGATGTTGGCGAGCTCTTCCAGCGTGGTTTTGGGCTGCCAACCGAGCATCTTTTTGGCTTTGGAGGCGTCACCCAGGAGCGTATCCACTTCGGCCGGGCGCTGGTACCTGGGGTCGATGGCCACGATGGTCTCACCTTTGGCGTTTTTATAAACCTCTTTGTCGCCCTTTCCTTGTTTCGTCCACTTCATGCCGGCATGCGTGAGACAGAGTTCCAGGAATTCACGGACCGAATGTTGCTTGCCCGTGGCGAGCACGAAGTCTTCGGGCTTGGGTTGCTGGAGCATCAGCCACATTCCTTCCACGAATTCTTTGGCGTACCCCCAGTCACGGCGTGCTTCCAGGTTTCCGAGGTACAAACAGTCTTGCTGCTTGGCCAAGATGCGTGCGAGAGAGAGCGTGATTTTTCTGGTGACGAAGTTTTCACCGCGTCGCGGCGATTCGTGGTTAAAGAGAATTCCGTTCACCGCGTACATCCCGTAGCTCTCGCGGTAGTTGCGCGTGAGGTGGTACGAGTACGCCTTGGCGCACGCGTAGGGGCTGCGCGGATAAAACGGCGTATCTTCGTTTTGCGGCGTCTGCAGCACTTTTCCATAGAGTTCGCTGCTGCTGGCTTGGTAGAACTTGGACGTCATTCCCGTCGTTCTGAGTGCCTCGAGTAAGCGCGTCGTACCGAGCCCCGTGATATCGCCCGTGCTCTCCGGAATGTCGAAGCTCACTCCGACGTGACTCTGCGCACCGAGGTTATAAATTTCATCGGGCTTGGTGTGCATGAGGACGCGGAGCAGCGAGTTGCTGTCCGAGAGATCGCCGTAGTGCAGGAAGAGCGGGTGCTTGGACGTGTGCGGGTCGATGAACAAATGTTCGATGCGTCCGCGGTTGAACGTGGAAGAGCGGCGCACGAGACCGTGCACTTCGTATCCTTTCTGGAGCAGGAGCTCGGCAAGGTACGAACCGTCTTGCCCGGTGATGCCGGTGATGAGCGCTTTCTTCATGCTCACGGGATGATAGCAGTACTCATGCCTGTCGTGCGCTCCAAGCCATGAAAGTCTTCTTGAGGCCCGTTTGGAGCGGAGTCCACGCGAAGTTCTTGAGGAGCGGATGCAGCGGCGGGAGGTCCAAACTCTTCCTGCCCGAAGGTTTCGTCGTATCGCAGATGATCTTCGCCTTCGGAGCCGCGAGGTCGCGAATCATCTCGGCGATACGCTTCACGGGTACCGCTTCCGGAGGCCCGATGTACTGCACGCCCGTCACGCCGTTGTCGGCGAGCACGAGAAGCGACTTCACCGCGTCATCCACGAACAGGAACGGTCGTTCCTGCGTACCGTCGCCCCACAACGTGATCGAGTCCTTCCGTTCCCGCGTCTGCGAGAGGAGGGAGGGGATGATGTTCATGTCTTTGTCGAACCTGTCGTGCTCGCCGTAGATTCCAACCGGTCTTGCGATCAAAAGGGGCAGAGAGCGCTCGCCGGCCAGTGCGGTCCATGCCATTTCGGCGATGAGCTTTCCTACAACGTAGCCGTCGTACTCGGGTGTCGTCGCGATTTCTTTGATTCTCTGTTCCAAGGCAATATTCGCGCTGCTCAGCACAATCAATTTTTTTATGGACGGCGTTTGTCGCACGCCGTGCACGAGAGCCAGGCTCATGCGTACGTTCTCACTCAGGACTTCGGGTGCGTGCTCTTTGTGATACGCGACGTTCTTCCGGAATGCCGCGGCGTGGAACACCGTATCCATGCCTTTACAGACCTTTGCGCAAAATTCGCCGTCGCCCAAGTCTCCCATCAACCACTCCACGCGCTCATGTTCAAGCCTCGGCGCGCTGCCGCTGCCCTCCTTTCTATAGGATGCGCGAACGTTCACGCTCTTGTCGCGCGTCACCAGTTCTTCGATCAGTCGGCGCCCGAGAATTCCCGTGCCGCCGGTGACGAGCACGTTCTTCATTATTTTTTCTTGTATCCCGGCAGCAGCGTGACGAGCGTCTGGAGTCCGAACTTCACCGACCTCATGAAGGAGAGGGAAGAGCGTTCGTCGTGGTAGCTCGTCGGGATGGCGATTTCGGTGATGCGGAATCCGCGCGTCACGGCTTCGGCGATGATCTGCGAGTCGAAGGCGAAATCGTTGGAGAACGTCTCGAACGGCACGCCCTCAAGGAGTGCGCGGTTGTACGCGCGGTAGCCCGTGTGGAACTCGGAGAGCTTGAGCCCGAATCTCCAGGTCTGGAGCACGCTCAGGAGTCTGTTGCCCCAGTAGCGCCACCAGTGCATGCCCGCTTTGCGCGGGTCATCCGTCAGGAAGCGTGATCCCAGGACCATGTCGGACTTCCCCGCAATGATGGGTGCCACGATCTTGGGTGCGAGTGCCGGGTCGTACTGGAAATCGGAGTGAATCATCACCACCACGTCGGCTCCGCGATCGAGTGCGGCGCGGTACCCCGTCTGCTGACTGGCGCCGTAGCCGCGGTTCCTCTCATGGTTGATGACGATGAGACCGGGAATGCTTTCGGCGATCTGACGAGTTTTGTCGGTGCTGGCGTTATTCACCAAAATCACCTCCGTCACACAATCCTTGGGGATCGTATCGAACGTCCTTTTCAGCGTTTTCTCGCTGTTAAAAGCCGGCATGACCGCAGTGACCTTCATGCGGCGATTGTAGCAGCTCCGGGCTCCGGAACCAGGAAGAATCGCTACTGGAACCGAAAACGGGGCATGGTACACTTTCTCCGCTATGAAAGTGGTTATTCTCTGCGGCGGCTACGGCACCCGCATCCAAGAAGAATCGGCGGTGAAACCCAAGCCGATGGTCGAAATCGGCGAGTACCCCATCATGCTTCACATCATGAAGTGTTACGCGGCGTACGGTTTCAAAGAATTCATCATCGCCTGTGGATACAGGGGAGAGATGGTGATGGACTACTTTTTGAACTACCACTATCTGAAGAACGGCATGACCATCGACCTCGGCAAAGGAACCATCAAGAGCCGCAATGACCACAAAGAGGATTGGGTCGTGCATTTGGTCGATACGGGCATCGCCACCCAAACCGGCGGACGCCTCAAGCGTCTCAAGGAGTGGATCGGCGATGAAACGTTCATGATGACGTACGGTGACGGACTCGCGAACGTCGATCTTAAGGCGCTCCTCGCATTCCACAAGAAGAACAAAGCGCTCGCCACCGTGACGGCCGTTCGTCCCACGGCGCGCTTCGGCGCACTCGTCCTCAAAGACGATCTCGTCAGTCGTTTCAGTGAAAAGAACCAAGCCAACGAAGCGTGGATCAACGGCGGATTCTTCGTTCTGGAGCCCGAGGTGCTGGATACCATCAAAGAGGACTCCATCATCTGGGAGCGCGAGCCTTTGGAGATGCTCGCCAAGAAGAAGCAGCTCGCCGCGTACAAGCACGAAGGTTTCTGGCAGCCGATGGACACGCTCCGTGAGAAAAAACTTTTGGAATCCCTTTGGGAATCCGGTTCCGCTCCGTGGAAAGTATGGAAATGAAGAAGGCTGATAAGCGGCGCGTCCTCGTCACGGGAGCCACCGGACTCCTCGGGTCGCATTTGACGAAGGCACTTCTGGATCGCGGCGATGAGGTCGTGGCGCTCATCCAGGACATGCACCCCGATAGCGTCTTCGCGCAGGAGCAGTTCGATACAAAAGTGATCATGATGCAAGGAAACTTGGAAGACTTCGCGACGCTTGAGCGCGCCATCGGCATTTACGGCATCGATACGGTTTTCCATCTCGGTGCACAGACGCTCGTGACGGAAGGCGTGCGTTCTCCGCTCAGCACGTTCGAGACGAACATTCGCGGCACGTACAACCTGCTCGAAGCGTGTCGTTTGCACGGCGCGCTCGTGAAGCGCATCGTGTGTGCGTCCAGCGACAAAGCGTACGGAACCAGCCCCAAACTGCCGTATACCGAGGATATGCCGCTTCGTGGCCAGCACCCGTACGACGTCAGTAAGTCGTGCATGGACCTCATTTCGCAGGCGTACGCGCACACGTACAAGATGCCGATCTGCGTGCTTCGCTGCGGCAACATCTACGGACCCGGTGACACCAACTGGAGCCGCCTCATTCCGGCAACCATCCGCAGCGTCGTCCGCGGTGAGTCACCGATCATCCGCAGCGACGGAACGTACGTACGCGATTATCTGTTCGTGGAAGACATCGTCGACGGTTACCTCCGCATCGCCGATGCGATGGACAAGAACGACGTGCGCGGACAGACGTTCAACCTGGGACCCAACGCACCCATCAACGTCATGGATGTCGTCACGATGATTCTCTCCCTCATGGACGCCAAAGGCGTGAAGTGCAAAATCCTCAATGAGGCCAAGAACGAGATCCACGATCAGTATCTCTCCGGTGAAAAGATGAAGCGCACGGTGCAGTGGGAGGCCAAGCACACGCTGCAAGAGGGCCTCAAGAAGACGATTCCGTGGTACGTGGAGCTCTGTAAGAAGCAGCGTTAACTACTTTTCGAGAGCGATGCGCGGCGGTTTCGGCGCGAAGGCCTTTGTCATGACGTGCGCCACATACTCCAGCATCGGCGTCGTGATGGCCGGGTAAATGCCGAGCCAGAACGTCCGGTTCATCACCGTGTCCGATACTTTTAGGTCTCCGATGATGCGGTGTTCCAAGTTGATGTATGCCGGCTGACGGACGAGGTTGCCCGCAAAGAGCTGGCGAGTTGCGATGCGTTGCCTCTCCAGGAAATCCACGAGATCACGGCGTGAGATCGGTGCGTTGTCCCTGAGCGTGATGGGGAAACCGAACCAGCTCGGTACGCTCTTGGGGGTCGCTTCGGGCAAAATCAAATATTCTTCCAGGGGCTTTAAGAGTTTATGGAGCATCGCGAAGTTGTCTCTGCGTTTCTTGATGAACCCGTCGAGCTTCTTGAGCTGCGCGCAACCGATGGCCGCCTGCATGTCCGTCGCCTTGAGGTTATAGCCGACGTGCGAGTATATGTATTTGTGGTCGTAGCCGTACGGCAAGTCGCCGAGTTTCCAGTCGAAGCGTTTGCCGCAGGAGTTGGCTGCTCCGGGTTTGCACCAGCAGTCGCGGCCCCAGTCGCGCAAGGACTCCACGGCGAGCCGCAGCGTCTCGTCGCTCGTGCAGACGGCGCCGCCTTCACCCATCGTGATGTGGTGCGCGGGGTAGAAACTGAACGTCGACATCTCGCCGAAGGTGCCTGTCCACTTGCCGTTATACTCGGTACCGAGCGCGTCGCAGTTGTCTTCGATGACGAAGAGGTTGTGCTTCTTTGCAAACGCCATGACGGTATCCAAGTCGAATGGGTTACCCAGCGTGTGCGCCATCATGATCGCTTTCGTCTTGGGTGAGAGTGCTTCTTCCAGCTGCTCCACGTTCACGGTGTACGTCGGGAGTGAGATGTCGAGGAACACCGGTACGAGCTTGTTCTGGTAGATGGGAGCCACGGTCGTGGGGAATCCTGCGGCGACGGTGATGACTTCATCGCCGGGCTTCAGCTGACGCTTCTCCAGCCGATGCGACGTGAGCGCCGACATCGCGAGCAGGTTCGAGGACGAACCCGAGTTCGTGAGCAAACAGTCTTTCGCTCCCACCTTCTTTGCGAAGTCTCGCTCGAACGTTGCGGCGAAGCGTCCCGCGGTCAGCCAAAAATCGAGCGAGCTGTCCACCAGTGTCGCCACATCATCGGCATCGAACACGCGCCCGCTGATCGGGACCAAGTCCTTCTCCGGGTCGAATGATTTCTCGGGCCATTTGAGCGCGGCGTATTCGCGCGTGGCCTTCAAAATATCCGCCTTCATCTGTTTTTTGGCGTCGTCGCTCTGCATGGCGGCATTGTGATGCAAGGGCTCCCTCATGCCAAGCCGAGGCTTTGCCCATGCCACGCAGGCCCGATACACTCCTTTTCATGAAGACCAAAAACAGGGTATTGGCCCTTGCAGTCGCATACGCGGTGGTCGCTGCTTTCGTGGCTCCTTTGTACCTCCATCACGTGAACAATGACGGTATCTCGTACCTTTCCATGGCCGGCCTCATGGCCGATGGTCACGGTGGAGCGGCACTGAACACGTACTGGAACCCGCTCTTTCCGTTCCTGCTCTCCTTCGTCATTCGGCTCGGCGTCGCTCCGCTCGTTGCGGCAAAGGTCGTGACACTTGCGGCGGGTCTTCTCGTCACCCTTCTTCTGTGTGCCTGCCGCAGACTTATTCAGGTCTCCGGCGATCTTTGGAACGCGACGATCGTCACCGCGGCACTTCTCTCCATCAGTTACGCCGTGAGTTACATCACGCCCGATCTTCTGCTTGCGGCACTTTTCCTCTGTTACACGCTCCTCATGCTCGATCCGCGCATGCAGAAGATGAAGGCGCAGCCCGTGCTCATCGCGCTCGTCATCGCACTTGCGTACTATACCAAGACATTCGCGCTCCCGTTCCTCGTTCTGCACTTCATCACGCTCCAGGCAGTCCGATTTTTTTCGGATGCGTCGCACCGCAAGCCTGTTGCGATCGGGTGCGTCATCGCGGGTATCGCCACATTCGTGCTCGTTCTTCCGTGGGTTGTCTTCGTCTCCAAACTCCACGGCTCTCTCACCATCGGCGAGAATGCCAAGTTCATTCACGCAGCCCTCAACCCGCTCTTTGGCGCCAATACCCCGATGAACACGTACGGGCTGATTCCACCGCCGCACGCACTGGCCACGAGCATGTGGGATGACCCCACGAAGACCGTCGTTCCGTATTGGAGTGCCTTCGATTCCGCATCGCACGCCATCACGCAGCTCAAAATCATTTTCCTGAACATCGGTCTCTTTTTCGATCTGGTTCTTAAACCCATGTTCTTGGTGTGGGCGCTTTTCTGCGCATCGCTCGTGCTCTCGTTCAGTCGCACCAAGAATCAACTCACGGATCTTTCCCGGTTCATTGCCGCAGCGTTCGTTCTGGCGCTCGCGCTGTATCTGCCATTCATCATTGAGGAGAGGTATTTCTGGTGGCAGGTGTTTCTGACACTCGTCCTCGGTGCCGCGCTTCTGAGTGCAGCGCTCCATTCGCTGCCTGCGAAATCCATGCAGAGGCGGCTTGCCATCGGCCTTTTTGCGCTCTCGTTCCTTCTCTATCCGGCGTGGCAGCTCGCGTTCTTCTACCGCGACGGTACGACGCAGTACAAGAATGCCCTTCAGCTCGATGCGGCACTCCACATGAAGGACTCGCGCATCGCCGATGACAACTGGAAGGAGGGACTCCGGGTTTCGTACTACGTCGATGCGCAATTTTACGGAAAGCCGAAGGCGGGGACCGACCAAGTCATTGAGAAGGAGCTCCTCGAGAACGACATTCGGTTTTATCTCAGTGATGCCCGCCCGCGAACGTTCAAGTCGTACGTCGAATCACCGACGAAGATCGGTGGCATGCGCGTGTTCGTCCGCCAGTAAGACCTACAGCAGCGAGCACAGCGTCTTCACTTCCTCATCCGTCAGATCGGGGTTATTCGGGAAGTAGAAGCCTTGGCCGTGCACCGTTCGTGCAACGGGACAATCGGCTTTCGGGAGCGCATTCTTCCAGAACGGATGCTCCGTGATGTCTCCGGCGATGACCGGGCGCGTCTCCACGCCCGCGGCATCGAAGCGCTTTAATGTTACTGTTAAAATCTCATGCGACTTCGCAATGACGGGCATCGCGAAGCTGGAGAGATGTTCGATGTGATCGACCGAGAGCGAGTGATACAGATCAGATTTCTTTTTGACGGCCGTATGGAACGCATCGAAGTTTTTTTTGCGCTTCACGATCGTTTCATCGAGCAGCGGAAGCTGTGTCGTCCCGAGGAAGCCCGTGATTTCCGTGGCGCGGATGTTGTACGCCGGGTAATGGAACAAATACTTGGCGTAGAAGTCGTCGGTGCCGCTCGTTTTGCGGAGCTTCTGCTGCGCCGCAGGCGGCAAATTCCTGTCCCAGCCGTGTGCGCGGACCATGATGAGCATGTTCGCGAGCTCCTCGTCGTCGGTGCAGATCATGCCGCCCTCGATGGTGGAGAGGTGATGCCCCACGAAGAACGAGAATGTGGAAGCGACTCCGTAGTTTCCAAGCAACGTTCCTTTGTAGCGTGTGCCGAGCGACTCGCAGTTGTCCTCAATGAGGATCACCTTGTTCTTGTCGCAGAGCGCTTTGATCGCATCGATGTCGCCGCACATGCCGAGTACGTTCGTGATGAACATCGCCTTGAGATTCTTGATCTGCTTCGCGAGTTCCGCAGCGGTGATGTTGAGGTGAGTGAGGTCGCAGTCGATGGCGACGGGCACCAGGCCGAGCTGCATCAGCGGCATGACATTCGTGGCCCACGTGAGTGCGGAGACTCCGACGCGGTCTCCTTTCTTCAGTCTGCCGAGGTTCAGGAGTGCCTGAATGAGCCCCAGGTTGGCCGTGCTGCCGTTACTTACGAGGACAGCGTGCTTCCTCTCCTGATACGCGGCGAACGCAGCTTCGAACTTCTTGCACTCGTCTCCCATGCTGAGGCGCGCGGCACCCACGATGAAGTCGGCTAACTTTTTCTTCGTGTTCGTTTCATCGAAGAACGTGGAGCGCATGAGGGGAATACGGATCGCAGGCATGTGGCCATAGTATCTCATTCCACTTTCTTTTGACGCAAAAGAAAGTGGCAAAGAAAAGCAGTCGCTCTGAAATTTTATCCTTCGATTCCGTCCGCTCACTCCGCTGCAAACGCGAACTCGGCCCTCGCCCCCGGCACCGGGCCTCAAACAGCGCGTTTGCGACGCTGCGCTCGCGGGGAATCGAGACGGAAAAATTTCAAGGCGACAAAATTGGGTGTAACCGCCCTTTCTTTTCTCACGTAAACCGACATAGACTCAACCCTGTGAGAATCGCCTACTGCACCAACGTCCGTTTACCGAGCGAAAGGGCTCACGGACACCAAATCGCCAAGGTTACCGAGACCCTGCGCGACATGGGACACGAGATCGAAATCTTCGCGCCGTTTCGCAAAAACACCATCCAACAAAGCTTCGAGTCGTACTACGGCATCAGTTCGCCGATCCGTTTGCACCACATCGGTTCCATCGACGGCATCGCCGCGTGGTGGGCGCCCGGAATCTTGGGACTCAAGCTCGTGAACTTCCTCTTCGGTCGCGCGCTTCGCAAAATTCTCGGCACTCGCAAGAAAGATTTCGATGCGATCTACACACGCACGCCCGAACTTTTGCCGTACGTCACGGGTCTTGGCATCCCCGTGATCGTGGAATTGCACCGCATCCCCCGCATGGGCATCAACGGTTTTCTGAAACAACTCCGCAAGTGTCGTCTCATCGTGGCGCTCACCTCACCGATGCGCCAGGCACTCATCGACATGGGTGTCTCCGACGTGCCGGTCATCGTGGAAGGGGACGGCGTTGACTTGCACGATTTCGAGGATCTGCCGAATGCCGATGACACGCGTTCATCCCTCGGCGTAGCCAAGGGTGAGCCGCTCATCGTGTACGCCGGGCAGCTCAAATCCATGGGTCTTTCCAAGGGCGTGCCCGAACTCCTCAAGGCGCTCGACGTGCTCGTGAGGCGCGGACTCCACTTCCGTGCGGTCATCGCCGGTGGACCCGAGGCCGAGAAGCACCGTTTCATGGACGCACTCCCCGACGATCTCCGTTCGCACGTCACGTTCACGGGGCACTTGCCGCATCTCAAAATCCCGACACTGCTCACCGCCGCCGACGTACTCGTGTACCCGGCACCGAAGTCCGATCATCCGTTCTACGTTCGCGATACGTCTCCGCTCAAACTCTTCGAGTACATGGCGGCCGGTCGCCCCATCGTCTCCGCCGATCTCCCGCCGATCCATGACGCACTCGACCCGACCATGGCCACGTTCTGCCCGCCGGGTGATGGTGATGCCTTGGCTTCGGCCATTCTCCATGTTCTTGAGCACAAGGAAGAAGCCCTGCAGAAGGCCCGCCAGGCCCGTTCGCACGTGGAACAATTCACGTGGGAAAAGCGCATGGAGCGCATCTGCAAGGCTGCTAGACTGACTCCGGCATGATCACCGTCTTAAGCAGCGCCTCGGCCCGTCCCAATTTCGTCAAACTTGCAGCGGTGCATCACGCACTCGCCAAGCACGCGGACAAGGTTCGTCACGTCATCGTGCATACGGGACAGCATTACGATCCGCTGCTCTCGGATATTTTCTTTACGCAACTCAAGATTCCGGACCCCGCGTACAACTTGGGTGTGAAGGGGGCTGCCAACAGGAACGACATTCTCGATGCGACGATGAAAGCATTCGAACTCCCGCTCAAGGAAGTGAAGCCCGACATCGTGCTTGTGTACGGCGACGTGAACGGCGCACTCGGTGCGGCGCGTGCGGCGAAAAAACTCGGCATCAAAGTCGGTCACGTCGAGGCGGGACTCCGCTCGTTCGATTTGAAGATGCCGGAGGAAGTGAACCGCATCGAAATCGACGGACTCGCCGACGAACTCTTCGTCACGGAGCAATCCGCCATCGATCATCTGAAGAAAGAAGTCGTGAAAGGCCGCGTGTACTTCGTGGGGAACACCATGATCGATACGCTCATCCGCATGAAACCGCTGATCGATGCCGCAGGTCTCCCCAAGGGCCTTTCAGGACGCTTCGGAGTGGCCACGATCCATCGTCCCAGCAACGTGGATTCCAAAGAATCGATCGAAAAAGTCCTCGCGTTCTTGAGTGAGATCGCAGGCGCGTGCCCGCTTGTCTTTCCGCTCCACCGCCGCACACAACGTGCGATGCAGTCGTTCGGAATCTCGGCACCCAAGAACATTATCGTCATCGAACCTCTGGGGTACATCGAGTTTTTGCACCTCGCATCGAAGGCCGTGTTCATCCTCACCGATTCGGGCGGCATTCAGGAAGAGGCGACGCTTCTCGGCAAGCGCTGTTTTACGCTCCGCAGGAATACCGAGCGCCCAAGCACCATCGAGAGCGGTTCCAATGTGCTCATCGACCCCGACACTGCCGCCGAGCGAAAAGTTGTCATCGATTTCGCCAAGAATCCCACGGAGATTTCGGTGAAGATTCCGAAATTCTGGGACGGCAAAGCGGGCGACCGCATCGCGGACGTTCTTCTCGCGTAGTTCCTAGATCGTTTTTGTCCCAAGGCGGCTTTGCCATGCGAGTCTGGCCAGAACTTTCACGTACCCCATGCCGACTTTCAGGAGTTTGAAGCTGCTCGTGCCCATTTCTGGCGTGCGGTTGATCCACGAGATGGGAACCTGAACGCACTTGAAACCCATCAGAACGGGCTCCAGACCCGTTTCGGCGTTCACCGAGAAATGTTGCTGCGTGAGCACCAGCCTGTCCACGACCGAGCGGCGCATGAGCTTGAGATTGTTCGTCACGTCGCGGATGCGGCGACGGAAAAGTAAGCTCAGGAGAATGTGAAATGAGCGATTGCAGAGAATTTTACTGAGAGGGTAGTTGATGAGCACGCTCTCGCGGCTGAAGCGCGAACCGTACGCGACATCGGCACCCGCCGAGACCGCATCAAAGAGGTCGCGGAGCTCCGGAAGAATGTGCGTGAAGTCGCAGTCGGCCGTCAGCACATACGTTCCTTTCGCCGCGACGATGCCGTCACGGATGGCGTAGCCCACACCACCCGGAGGCGTGCGATCGACGAGCGTGATGCGCGGTTCGGTCTGCCCAAGTTCGCGAATGACCTCTCGCGTCGAATCTTTGCTGTTGTCGTTCACCAGCACGAACTGACAAATGTAGTCGTCGTAGTGCGCCTTCAGTCTTTCGACGAGCGGACGCACGTTCATCTCTTCGTTGTAGCAGGGGATGACGACACTCACGGCGCTCTTGAACTCCGGGTGATTGGTGAGCGGCACCGCGGGCCTGGGCATATCTTTCGGTGGAACCTGTGCGCTCACGAGCAGCGAGCCCGCGAGACGGCGAATACCCGGCGTGTTTTCCAGGATCAAGCTGGCGTTACGGAGAAGTGGCAGCAGGAAGCGCGGAATGGGCTTATAGAGGAAGTCGTAACACGTCGTTCCGATGCGTATGAACCCGAGTTCACTGAGTAATCGGTAGAACTCCACCGGGTTTAAGAGCGCGCTCTCATCACCGCGACGAATCCACGAGAGAACGTTGCTGAGTGCACAGCGCAGTTTGCGGACGGGGTTCCATGGGTTCGATTCGAACAGCACGAATTTTCCACCGGGCTTGAGCGCACGGTGAACGAGCTTCATGAACGCGGGGCAATGCTCGGCGTCCAGAAGCTGATGCGCCACGACGTAGTCGAATGTTTTTCCATTCAGCACTTCTTCGATGTTCTCGGTCTTTTGTAGCACGATGCTCGTGATGGGGTTTTCTCCTCGTGTCATTGCTTCGAGCGCTTTCGTGTACGCACCTTTGCCCGCGCCGATTTCCAAAATCGTTTCGCCGGGGAGCAAGTGCACCAAGTGACGGAAGCTGCACGCGCGCCAATGAAGGCGGAGTGCAATGATTCCGTCCCTCGACCAGTAATGGTCGCGGACGTCTTCCCGGCGCCGAAGTTCTGCGGTGAGTTGGTCCATCGGGGCCAGCATATCGAAAACCCGTATTTCGGCACAGATTCGATAACCTTAGCCTTCCAAGATCAATGCTTTGCCACCTGTACGATTTCTTCGATGGTTTTCTCGATATCGTACTCCTGTTTCCAGCCCGGATAGTCCTTGCGGAACTTTGCCATGGAACTCACGTACCACTGATGGTCGCCGATGCGCGGAGTTTCCTCGTAGACGGTCTTCGCTTTCTTGCCGAGGATCTTTTCAGTCTTACTGATGGCCTCCAGAATCGAGACGTTCGCGAACCTCCCTCCACCCAAGTTGTACACCTCGCCCGCCTTCGGGTTCTGTGCGAATGCATCGAATGCGGTGAGCACGTCTTTGCTGTGGATGTTGTCGCGAACCTGCTTTCCCTTGTATCCGATGAGTGAGTACGTGTCGCCCTTGGCGATGCACTTGATGAGGTAGGACAAAAATCCGTGCAGCTTGGCTCCCGAGTGCGCCGGGCCCGTGAGGCATCCGCCGCGGAATACTCCGGTCTTGAGCCCGAAGTAGCGTCCGTACTCCTGGACCATCACATCGGCCGCCACTTTGGAGGCACCGAACACCGAGTGCAGGCACTGGTCCACACTCATCGTCTCATCGATGCCGTCGTACCATTTGTGGTCCTTCGGCAGCTCCCAGCGCGTATCGAGCTCCTGCAGTGGCAGGAAGTTGGGGAGATCGCCGTAGACTTTGTTCGTCGACGTGAAGATGAACACGGCCTCGGGGCAGTGGAGCCTCGTGAGTTCAAGCAAGTTCAGCGTGCCCACCGCATTCACGCCGAAATCCGTCAGCGGTTCCTTCGCGGCCCAGTCATGCGACGGTTGTGCCGCGGTGTGAATGACGAGGTCAAACGTTTGTTTCTTGAAGATCGGCGTGAGGTCATCGATGTTTCTGATATCGAGCGAGTGATGACGGTAGTTCTTATATTTCTTCTTGAGCTCCTCGGCGTTCCAGTTCGTGGATGCCTCTTTGCCGAAGAAATAACTGCGCATGTCATTGTCGATACCGTGGACCTCGGCGCCCTTGTCGCAGTAAAAGCGCACCGATTCGGAACCGATGAGTCCTGCCGATCCTGTAATGAGGACGTTCTTCATGCCGCCACAGTGTAGGGGAAGGGGCGACTGGCGGGTAGAACCCTTGTATAGTCCGTATATGCGCATCGCGCTGTTTTCTTCGACGGCTGACGCCAAAAACGGCTACGGCAACATTACGGTGGAGTTCTGCCGTGCCCTCCGTGGGCTCGGTATCGACTTCACTCTGTTTCTCCCGGCCGCGGAAAAGGCCTTTCATGCCAAGTACATCCCCGAGATTCCGGCCGAGTTCAGCTTGCCGCCGTACATCTTTGAGATGAAGAACCCGAAGTCTCTCCTGTACCTCAAGTCCATCGACGTTTCGGCTTACGACGTCGTCCATTCGCTCCTCGATTTTCCGTACTGCTTCCTCGCCGCGCGTTCGGCAAGGAAATACGGGAAGCCGTTCATGATGGGTTCTCAAGGGACGTACGGTGTCGTTCCTCTGTTACGGTTCCCCGACAGGCTCGCACTGGAATGGACGTACGCGCAGGCCAAAAAAATCATCGTGCCGAGTGAGTTCACCAAAGACATCATCCTCAAGCACACGAAGAAGCCGTACGACATCTACGTTCTGCATAACGGCGTGAATTTCCCGCGTTTTGAGGCTCCTCGTGACGTTTCCGCCATCCGTGCGCAGTATCCTGCCAAGAAGATTTTCCTCACCGTGGGCGGACTCAAAGAAAGGAAAGGCCAAGACCTGACGATCGAGTCGCTGGCGATCCTCAGAAAATCCTTCGATGACTTCGTGTACCTGCTCGTCGGAGACGGCGAGATGAAGTCGGTCTGGGAAGCGAAGGCGCGGGAGTGCGGAGTGGCGGACAAAGTGTTCTTCCTCGGCTCCAAAGACGGCGAAGAACTCGTGCAGTACTTTCATGCGTGCGACGTGTACGTGCATACGCCCAAGGTGGTGCACTACAACTTCGAAGGTTTCGGCATCGTGTACCTGGAAGCGGGCGCGTGCGGCAAGCCGAGTGTGGCCACCGACGCCGGCGGAGTGGCCGATGCCGTCGTGCACGGAGAGACGGGTCTTATTCTTCCCGATAACGATAAGGAAGCGATCGCCAAAGCGCTCCTAAAGCTCTGTACCGATGAGCCCTTACGGCAGCGTTTGGGGGCCGCAGGGAAGGAATATGCGCGCGGCCACGACTGGGCTACCATAGTCCGGCGCTACAAGGCGCTCTACATCGAAGTCTCTCATGTCTAAAAGCATTCTCATCACCGGCGGTGCGGGTTTCATCGGCGTCAACTCCGTGGTGCGCTGCATCGAAAAGGGGCACTCCGTCACGATCTTCGACAACTTGTCGCGCCGCGGCACGGATATCAACGTGGCGTTCTTGGAAAAGAATTATCACGGCAAATACAAACTGGTTCGCGGTGACGTTCGCAGCGACATCAGTTCCCTCAAAGAACTCGCCGCAAGCCACGACGTCATTTTGCATCTCGCGGCACAGGTCGCCGTGACGACGTCGGTGGTGGATCCGCGCACGGACTTCGACATCAACGCGCTCGGAACGTTCAACGTTCTGGAGGCTGCTCGTCTCTCCTCCAAAAAACCCGCCGTCATCTTCGCATCCACGAACAAAGTGTACGGAGGACTGGAGCACCTGCACGTCGCCGAGGAAGAGAAGCGCGTTCGGTTCAAAGACGGACGCGGGGGAGTGGATGAAACCACACCGCTCGACTTCCACTCGCCGTACGGTTGCAGCAAAGGAGCTGCCGACCAGTACGTTCGGGATTACGCCCGCATGTACGACCTCAAGACGCTCGTTCTGCGCCAGTCGTGCATCTATGGACCGCATCAGCTGGGCGTGGAAGACCAGGGTTGGGTGGCATGGTTCCTCATCGCCGCACTCTTCGGGCGCCCGGTCACCGTGTACGGCACGGGCAAGCAAGTCCGCGACCTCCTGTATATCGATGACCTCACAGATCTCTACATGCGCGCCATCGAGAAGATCGACATCGTCTCCGGACAGGTGCTGAACCTTGGCGGTGGAGCGGACAACAGCCTCTCGCTCCTCGAGTTCTTGGAGATCATCGAGAAAGACCTGAAGATTCCGCTCAAGCACTCCTTCTCCGATTGGCGCCCGGGTGATCAGCCGATTTTCGTGAGCGACAATACGAAGGCGAAGAAGATGCTCGGCTGGGAGCCGAAGATGAATGTGAAGAAAGGCATCGTGAACTTGGTCGGATGGCTCAGGGATAATAAGGAGATGTTGGAGCAGTTCTACAAATCGTGATTATTGTTACTTGTTTGTGATTCTCCTCCACTTTCTTTTGACGCAAAAGAAAGTGGCAAAGAAAAGCAGTCGCTCGTGGAAAAATGCGACAACGTCGCTTCAGGTTCTTCAAAGCACGGCGTAGTTCCTTGTATTCTTTGCAATCCTTGCAGTCCTTGCAATCTTTTTTTACTCGTAAATTTTACCAAGTTCTTCAAGCATCGATCCCAAGCTCAGCTCAGCCATTCGTTTTCTGCCTGCTTGTCCGACTTGGTCGAGACTGGCTTTGTGCTGGACACACCATTCCATCTTTTCGCGCCACAACTGTTCATTCAGTGGGTCCAAGATCCAGCCCGTCACACCATCTTGCACGGATTCCTTCGCTCCGCCCCAGGACGTGGCAAGAACGGGGCGCTCCATCGCCATGGCCTCCAAACAGACCGTTGGGAAACAGTCCAAACAGCGTGAAGGCACGAGCACCGCGTCGCAGGCGGTGTACTGCAGCTTCATCTCCTCGGCATTTTGGTTCTTGAAGATGTGCATGCGGTCCTTCACCGGTGCGAACTCGTCACTGAATCTGTCGCCGGCCAGAATGAGCTCGGCATTCTTCGGGAACGTTGCGGCAACGAGTGTCGATCCTTTATCCACACCCATGCGACCGGCGAGGAGGAAGAGGAATGTGTCCTGCGGAAGCTGCAGTTTCGTTCGAGCGTCGGATTTCGTTGTCGTCGGTTTCCAAAAATCGAGGTCGATGCCGTTATGCATCGTCTCCACGTTCCGAATTCCGCGCTTCGTCAGATACTGTTTCAGCGCGTCGCTCACGGCGAAGATCTTGTCGGCGGATTTCAGATAGTCTTTGATGAGAACGGTTCGCAGCGGGTTCCAGAGCCACCTATAGCGCAGGGCTTCTTTGAGCCACAACATCGTCTCCGACCCCGTGACTTTGCCGTACGCCACATGCGAGACGTCGTGGCACGTTACGATCAGTGTGATGTTTTGTTTTTTTGCAGTCGGCATCCAACGGTATCCGATTTGGCGTGAAATCGTGTGCGCATGAATCACGTCGGGACGGAAATCGTTTATTTTTTGAACAACACTGCGCTTCAGACTGTCCGAAAAAACGCAGCGCCAGTGCGCCCAACGTTCCGATCGCGGCTCGATCGTCATCAGCGTGACTGTATCCAGCGATTTTGGGAGCGTTCCTGCGGTTGCAGCGGAAAGAATGCCGACCTCATGGCCCATCGCAGCTTGTCCGCGGGCGATCTCACTCACGATACGGCCCGTGCCGCCGAGAGCGGCCGGCGGGATGCCGTCGACGAGGTGCAGGATGCGCATGGCGCCATGGTACCGCATTTCTGCTATTCTCCGCCCGTGTCGTACGAATTCACCAAGTACCGCGACAGCGGCGCTCTCCACTGGCGAGAAATGACGAGTCGGTCGCTCATGACCTTCAATGCGCATCAGCAAGCACGCTACGACGTCGCGTTGGCCGCACTCGGGGACATCAAAGGCAAGAACGTCTGTGACCTGGGCTGCGGCGACGGCGCCCTGACGTCACTTCTGGTCCGTCGCGGTGCCATCGTCACCGCCGTGGACAATGAGCAGAAAGGAATCGATCTCGCCAAGAAGGCATTCGACCACGAGAAGCTCACCTGCACCTTCGTCTGCGGCAGCGTGGAGAAGATTCCGCTGCCCGACGCTGAGTTTGATGCCGTCATTTCCTGTGATGTCATCGAACATCTCGATAAGCGAGCCGAGCACGTGGCCGAAGCAGCACGCATTTTGAAGAGCGGTGGCATCGCCGTCATCACCACGCCGTACCGCATCTCCGAAATTCCGGCCCCGTTCCACACGCACGAGTTTTACCCCACCGAACTTGCGGGTCTTGCCACGCCGTACTTTAAGACCGTCGACGTGAAAGAGACGCACCACATGTTCTGGAACGCGTTTTTCAACTATCGCCCCAAAATCCTCCGCGGATTCCATCTGGGACGGGTCTTCATCAACATGATGACGCTCTGGTTCGGAAAAAATCCGTTCATGCGCGACGGCACGAACCGAAAGAAGCGTGAGTTCTTCACGCAGCTGACGATGCGGTGTGTGAAGTAGCGTGCTCCACCTTGAGGAGACGCAGGAAGATGTATGCCGTCATGGTGAGCGGCATTGCCATGCCGATGCCGTACGCCAGAATGAAGCCGAGGAGCGGGCGACCGAGCGTGCCGAAGATCCACACCGTCCCGAGCATCAGAATCCAGCTGAGGAGTGCCTGGAAGATGGAATAGGGCACTTTGCGGTACAGGCGGAGCATCGGCGAATTGGCGATGCACAGCGAAACGGGAAGCGACAGCGGCAGGAGAATCAGTGTCAGCGGAATTGCATCGAGGTAGCTCGCACCATAGGCGTAGTACACGATGAACGGGAACGTAATGACGGCACCGAGTGTCACGAGTGCGTGGAACGCGAGAGCATGCTTGATGAGCTTCGCCGCGTTTCTGCGCATGACGATGTTGCCTTCCGATTTCATGCGGCCAAAAGCGGCGGTGGAGAGGTCTCCGGCTTGCGGCAGCACGACCGAACGCGTGATGTTCGTCATTTGCGATGCGATGCGGATGGTTCCGATCATCGATGCGGGCAAGAAGAGCGACGCGGCGAAGAACAGTCCCTGCGGGAAGAAGTTGCCGATCGTTTTTTCGGCAGTGATGAGAAGGCCCTGCACCAAATACTGGTTGCTCTCGCTCCAACGAATGCGCAGCACTTCGCGAATGCCGGGCAAATCGTGCTTGCGGGCGATGATGCTGAGCGTCAGAAGTGAGATCGGCAAGAAGCACAGGCTTACGAGGAGCTGCACCGTGAGCACTGCCCACAGCTTGCCGCCGAGTGCGAGGGTGACGATCGCAAGCGTGATGTAGGACAGGTTTGCCGCCTGTTCCAAAATTACTTTGAGACGAATTCTGCGGATGGATTGAAGCAAAATCAGCGTCATGCTGTTGCCGATCTCGCTGATTTGGAACAAGCAGTAGATGCGGGCGAAGTTTCCGATGGTCGGTGAGCCGTACAGATAGTCGCTCAAGTTCGGCATGATGAGTGCCAGGAGTCCGAGCAGCAGCACGTTCACCGCAGCGACCATGAGGAAGTTGGCGAGTACCGCCGACATCGCGCGTCTGTCTTTGTTGCCGTACGCCTCGGAAAAGAAAACATAGAGCGACTGGCCTTGGCCGATGTTGAAGAAGGCCGTCGCGGTTCCCGCAAACGCCATGATGACGGCATACGTACCGTACATGTCGCGGCCGAGGTAGCGCGCGAAGGCGACCGAACTCAGGAAGCCGGCTCCCATCAGAATGAATGACCCCACTTGGATCGTGAGCACGTCGCGTACGAACGGAATGCGCTTGAGGCCGAAGAGGGAGGTGAAGATGTTCATCTTCGAGGGGAGATGGTAGCTCTTTTCCCGTAGTGACGACATGTTACTTCTTTGTCCGCGACAAAGAAGTAACCAAGAAAACGCCGCGCGCCGATACCCACCCTCACCCCCCGCTGCGGCGCGCTCCATCCCTTGGGATGTGGATATGAACTACTTGAGTTTTGTATATGAGCGCTTACTCGTGACGTATTGGTCGGTACCGTTAGGAGGGTAATGGGGGTTTGGGGGAGGTAGGGAACCGAACAAGGTTCCCTCCTCCCCCATAAAAGAAAAACCTGTTGCTTGCCGCAACGATGGTCTTTGTCATTCCTTCAATTACGCGTCGTAGACTGTTTCGAACCAGTAATGCAGCTGCATGATGTTGCTGAGCTGATGCAGCCCGTACTTTTTCTTCGACTGGTGATCGGCGAAGATCGATCGGAGCGTCGCGGTATCGAAATATTCGTTGATGCGCTTGCCGGAGAGCGCCTCTTCCACGAGCGGCGCGCACTCGCGGCGGATCCACTTGGCGAGCGGGGGATAGAACGATGACTTGGGAAGCGTGAAGAGGTGTGCGGGCAAGATCGAGCGGTACGTATCCTTGAGAAGCGCCTTCGTCTTTGTCGGTTTCACGTGGAGCGAACTCTTCGTGGCGTGCGACCACGCGATGACGCGGGGGTCGAGGAACGGAACGCGGCACTCAAGCCCGCTTGCCATCGTCACGGCGTCACAGAGCTTCAAGGATTCGTCGACGAGCCACATGTGGCGGTCCACTTCCATGAACGTGCGGACGGGATCGGTCTTGGGAGTCGCGGCAAAGTGCGCGCGGAAGACGTCCGTTGCTGCACTGGGCGTGAACCAGCTTCCTTTGGCGATGGAGCGTACTTCCGCTTCGGGACGGGCAAGCAGTCTTTCCGCCAGCTCCGGCCCCGCCGACATCGAAAGAACGTCACTGGGGTAGCTGAAGATCTTTGCGATGAGCTTTCGCATCGGAACGGGAATCCAGCTGATCATCGCCATGATGCGTGCGATGCGGTAGCGCGGATATCCGCCGAAGAGTTCGTCGCCGCCGGCGCCCGAGAGCACGACGTCCACTTTTTTCTTGGCTATGCGAGCGAGCGCGTACTGTGCCACCGAAACGGAGTCGGCGTTGGGCAAGTCCAGCGCGCGCGTCGTGTCGCGGTACATCGTGCGGTAGTCTGCGGCGGTGAGAAGCAGTTCCTGGTGGTCGGTTTTATAGTGCGCCGCGGTGAGGCGTGCGAGGTCGGCATCGCGATTGAAGCGTGCGGCGTCTTCCTCCTCCGTCGCATCGAACCGAACGGTGAATGTTTTCACGGGAGTCTTGCTCGCCGCAGCCATGTGATGGAGCGCGATGGAGGAATCCATCCCGCCGCTCAGGAAAATTCCGATGGGACGGTCGGCGATCATGTGATCTTCCACCGCTTTCTGCATTACCTCGGGGAATCCGCGTTTGAATTCCGCCGCAGATTTCTTTTCTACGAATTCCGTCGTTGCACTGAACGTTTTTCGCGTCTCTTTTCCGCTCTGCCACGATGCGATCGTTCCGGGCTTCAGGGCCTCTATGCCTTCGCAAAGCGTCTTTGGGCCCGGCACGTACTGCAGGCGCATGAACGCCGAGAGCGAGGCCTCATCGATGTTCGGTTTCTTCGGCATTGCGCGCATGAGCGAGCGCATCTCGGACGCGAAGTGCGGTTTTCCGTCGATCGTCGTGAGGTAGAGCGGCTTGATGCCGCTCGTATCGCGCACGAGGTGCAGCGTTTTCGTCACGGTGTCGTAGAGCGCGAACGCGAACATGCCCGAGAGCTTGCTCACGAAGTCGATGCCGTACTTTTCGTAGAGTTTGATCAGCACTTCCGTGTCCGTTCCGGTTTTGCACGTCATCTTCTCCGCATCACGCAGGCGACGGTAGTTATAGACCTCGCCGTTATAAACCATCACGACGGTTTTCTTCTCGTTCCACATCGGCTGATCGCCCTGCGGCGTGGGATCCAGGATCGCCAGACGTGCGTGGCCGAGCGAAACGTCGTGACCCACGAACACGGCGTTGCCGTCCGGGCCTCGGTGCACCAAGGCTTCGGTCATGCGGTCGATACGCGACCGATCTTCGCCGATGAATCCGGCAATGCCGCACATACGGGCTCAGTATAGCGGTTTTGAGCCGCCTATTTGGCGATTTTCTGCCACTCGATGCGGTACAGCTTCACCTCTTTTCCGGGCACTTCTTTGATTTCTTTGAGGGGAAGCGTGTCGTAGATCAGGCGGTAGACGTGGTCCGAGCGAACCTCGAGCGTCGGGATGTACACGTACGAGACGTTGCGACTCCTGAGATAATCGCGGAGCGCGTTGCCGTCTTCTTTCACGAGTCGCGGCACGTTCGGATCGATGTTGCCGGCCAAATCCTGAATCGGGTGACCCGAGAACATGGCGAAGCGTCCGTTGTCGCGCACGCCGATGATGGCGCCCGGCTCCATGTTGTCATGGATCCAATCGATGGGACCCCACCACGCCTTCTCTTCTTCCACCGTCGGGAATCCGGTGAACGTGAGACCCTTGGTCCACTTCGTGGTGTGTAAATCGTCGCGGAAGTACCAGAAGCAGAGCGCCAAGATCGCCATGATCATCAGGCTCAAGAATGTCTTTCGGAAACGCATCGATGCGGGAACCGCCGCGACGAGCAGGCTTGCGAGCGGGATCATGAGGACATGCATCGCCGGGTTCACGTAGCGAAGTCCGTGCAGATCGGCGAAATACCACTGGTACCCGACAAGCACGCCGAAGTAGCAGGCCATATAGACCGTAAGCACCGTCATGAGCGGCCTTTGGCGCGTATCGGCCAATCCGCGGACGAGAGCCACGAGCAGCAGCAGCGACGATGCCGCGGCGACGGCGATGACGTGCTCGAACTGGAACACGTTCCATCCGACGATCGTGAGGTATCGCGAGAGCGAGAAGTGATCGAACGAGAAATTGTGCAGACTCAATGCAAGTTCGCGGCGACCGACTTGGTTGGCGGGAACGAACGAACCGGAGAGCGCGTATTGCCACATCATGAAGATGCCGAGACAGACCGCGGCCGTGATGCCGAATCCGAGAATGAACGAGAGCGCCTTCTTGCGATCCGTCGCATGCTTTTCCGTGAGAAGTTTGCAGCACTCGCAGAGTCCCACGGCACCGGCCAAGAAAATGCCGTCGCCACGGGTCATGATGGCGAGACCCGCCGGAATGCCGACGAGCACGCCGCGCTTGAACGTGCGACTTTCTCCTTTGTTCGGCCACACGTAGAGCGCCAAGGTCAGAATCGTGAGCAGCGTGAAGATCGCCGTATCCATGCCGTTCATCGCTTGGAAGAACGCGTTGGCCTGGAGCGTGATCAAGATGAACGCGACCCAGCTCGTGAGCTTGTCGTCGGTGAGTTTGAAGGTGAGCACGTAGACCGCAACCGTGGCGCAGGCACCGAGAACTGCCGAAGAAATGAACGTTGCCTTGATGGCCAGAGCCATCGGCAGGAGCCAGAAGTAGAGCGAGATCCCGAGCACCCACAGCAGCGGCTGTCCGCCCGTCGTGTGGACCCAGTCGTACGAAAATTTGTGACCGATGGCGAAGTTTTTGGCCACGCTCATCTCGCTGAACGCATCATCCAAGATCCATGTGGTCATGCCGAGGCCGCGTATCGGAGCCATGAGCAGGAAAACAGCCTTGGCCAAGAGCACGAGTGCCGCGACCAGAATGACCCAGCGAACTCCGGCACGTCGAAAGAAGGATGATGCATGCATAGTGACGGCATTCTACACGTCCTTCAGCGGCCTGCAGAAGGGCGAATGCGGCCGTATTCTTTCTTGGCGCGGATGCGAATGACGGACATGAACGCTTCTTTGATTTCGTGCCAGCTCAAGTTGCTGATGCCGCGTCTGCGGTTCACGAAGATCGTCGGCACTTCGCCGATCTTGAATCGTCGCAGGTGCAACTGGTACGCGACCTCGGACAGAACGACGTAGCCTTTGGCATCGATGAGGTTCATCTGGAGCGATTCGATGGCGTGGCGCGTGTAGCAGCGGTAGCCGTTGGTGTAATCGCTCATGGGAATGCCGAGAATGAGCCGTGCGTAGCGGTTGGCCCACTTGCTGAAGAACGTGCGCTTCCAGCCCCATTCGTAGATGCGGCTGTCGGGCAAATATCTGGAGCCCAGGACCATGTCGTAGCCTTCGTCGATTTTTTTGAGAAACCGCGGCAACTCTTCGGGGTTGTGCGAAAAGTCGGCGTCCATCTCGAAGAACAATTCGTAGTCGCTCTTGAGTCCGAAACGGAAACCTTCGAGTACCGCCGAACCGCGACCGCCTTTGCCACCGCGACGAATGAGATGGAGGCGTCCGTTGAACTGGGGCTCCAGATGTTTCACGATTTCGGCCGTTCCGTCGGGGGATCCGTCATCCACCACCACGACATGCACGTCCGCATACTCGGTGAGCAGACGTTCGCACAACTTACCGATGTTCTCGGCTTCATTGAACGTGGGGATGGCGATCAGGGTTTTCTTCATCGGACGGAGTATAGATCCACCCGTACCCTGCGTACCACTCCTAGCGCTTGGTTCCGGAGCCTCTCCAGCTCACTCCCTTATACGGGGAGATGTGGACGTCCGTGAAATCTTTGGGGTCGAACCAGCGTTCGATCTCCGCACGAGAAATGAACCACGTCTGCGGAGCGTTCAATTTATCGAACACGTTGAGCACGTTGCGCTCGAACGTCAGACGGCGCCAGTTCTGGAAATACTGATAGAAGGGGAGGAATCGGAGCGGGAGCAGGTAGACCGTGTAGATGGGTACATAAAGGAGAGCCGTGAGGACGCGGGCGAGAAACAGCACGACGCCGCGCGGCAAGAAACGGATGATGAGCGTCTTGATGGGCTCGACCATGTGGCTGTTGAGTCCGTTTCCTTCGGCGCTGTAGACCCACACGATGGTGCGTCCGCCCGGCTTGCAGTGACGGGCGATGTTTCGGAACGATGCGATGGGCTGATCGGTGTGATGCAGAACGCCGATGGAGTAGACGATGTCGAACTGCTCACCGAGTTCCATCTGAGCGATGTCGGCTTCTTTGAGGCGGACATTCGTGAGACCCGCGGTGTTCTTGGCTGCGCTGCCGAGTGCGTTCAGGTCGATGCCGAGTACGTCTTTGGCGTACGGTGCCACGAACTGAATGTGCTGACCGCCGCCGCAGCCGCAGTCCAGCACCGTCTTGCCGCGGAAGTCCTCCAGCGTGTTCGGCCAGATCCATTCGGTGAAGAGCCACTTGTTATCGTCGTACAAGCGTTCCCACTGCCAGGCCCATTGATCTTGCTTCTGTTGCACGGAGAGAAAGGAGGATTGACCCGAGTATAGGTGCCGCGCGCGTCGGTTGCCAGGAGGGTGGGCGGACCCCTAGGCTTGGCTTGTGCTTGGCATTCTTTCCGCCATCGTTCTTGTCGCAGTCATCGCGGCATGCGGATATGTGTTCGCGACGTCCGTTCTTCGGACCAAGAGTCCCTATGCCGTACTCGGACTGACGTTCACGTTCGGGCCCGCCGTGTGGCTTCTGCTCTCGAATGGTTTGGCGTACGCGGTCTCGCTCCGTGCGGCATTCGCTTTGGCACTGCTCCTCATCGCCATCTTCGATCTTGTTTCGCTTCGATCGTTCGGTTTCTTTCGACCGGAAAAGAGCGATCGAGCCGCGACGTGGTTCCTTTTCGGGCTCACGCTCGTCATCGGTTTCGTCCACGCCCGATTCATCGGCAGCGATCCGTGGTCGTGGCAGCACTTTCCGCTCGCTTCCACCATCGTCGCGGGGAACTTCCCGGTGATGACGCCCATCGATCCGCTCCATCACCTCCATTACCACTACGCTCCGGCGTTCACTGCGGCCGGGTTTCAACTCCTCACGGGGTTGCCGCTCACCGTCGGGTTCGCGTTCCAGCCGCTCGTGGGTGCCGCGGGCATTTTGTTCTTCGTTGCCGCACTTGTCCGTGAACTGACGGGCTCGGTTCGCACCGCCGTCATCGCCTCTTTGCTTGCGATCGGGGGAGCGGGTTTGCAGTGGATCAACGGGCCGGAACTGTGGGCTCTCGTGCAGATGGTTCTTTCGGGTTTTCGCGATACGCATGCACTGAGCGGACTCGGCACGCTCGTTGCGAGCCCCATCACGGTGTCACCGCTCATGTTCCTGGGTCATCGTTCCACCGCGATGGGACTCCCTCTTCTCTTCGGATTGTTTTGGACACTTCGTGCATGGACCGAGAACAACTCGCGCTTCGCCGTTTTCGCAGGATTCATCTTCGCACTCGCGCTCACACTCACGATGGAGCTGGCGTTCGTGACGATCTGTGTGACGCTCGCGCTCACGGCGGGTATCGCCCTCCTCTTTCCATCGTCTCGTACGTTCGGCATAAAAATTCTGTGGTTTGGACTTGCGGCACTCGTTCCGGCACTCCTCATCGGGCTCGTGCATGGGGGAGTGCTCACCGGACTTCTTGCCGGAGGCACGCGCTCCTTCGTCCTGCACATCAGCTCGCGCCTCATCTACAACTCGTACGGCAGCACCGTCGCTTTCTACAGTGTGCAGTTCCTGCGTGACTTCGGCTTGCCGCTGCTCTTTCTGCCGCTGGCCGCGGTCTTCGCTTGGCGCCGCAGGCTCACGCAGCCGTTGTGGCTCGTGCTGCTCGGACTCGGCGTACTCCACTTCCTCCTGCCCTTCGCCATCGAATATCAGCTCATCCGGGGAGAAATGCGTCGTTCCTTTTATCCCGCCACGAGCATTTTCGCGCTCATGTCCGGCGTGTACGTCTGCGATCGCTTTCTTTCATCGCGTCGTCGTTCACAGCGTACCGCGGGTATCGGATTGATTGCAGCAATGCTCGTTTCGTCGACCCTCTACTTGGTACTCCGCGGTTTCATGCCGCAGATGCGCTGGCAGCCCGAACCGCTCTTTGCAGGATTGCCCCCCATCAGCGCCGAACAACGCGAGATGTACGAGTGGGCGAAGAACCACACGTCACTTTCCGATTTCTTCTACGTACGGAATCTCACCGTGCCGTTTGAGGCGCTCGTATCGGAAGAAGAGGCGCAGCTCAAAGAACGCATTCTCTTCATGACCTACGCCGGCCGCTACACCATCGGGCCCATCATCTTCTGGGATTACACCCAGGAGTGGCTCGATGACAACATCCGCGCCGAGCGGACGTGCGATGCCGCCACGATGAAGCGCCTGCACGTGAAGTATTTGCTCGTCGAGAATGCCGAGCGAGCCGCGTGGTTCACCTCGAAGTGTCGCGCATCCGATTGGACCGTTCGTTATCGGGGAGGGCCGATAGCTCCCGTTATCTATGAATTGACGTCTCAAGGGCCGAAATAAGCGCTATAGTAGCCGCATGTGCGGCATCGCAGGCATCATCAACTTGGACGGCACGGCGGTTGATCCGAAGAGCTTGGATCGACTCACCGATGCGCTCGCGCACCGCGGGCCGGACGGCCGCGGCACATTCATCGAGGGAGGCGTGGGATTCGGACATCGTCGTCTCAGCATTCTTGATTTGTCGAATGCCGCCGCCCAGCCGATGCGTTCGGTGTCGGGCAATGCCGTCGTCACGTTCAACGGTGAGATCTATAACTTCCAAGAACTTCGCGAAGAACTGAAGTTCCGCGGCAGGAAGTTCGCCTCGACGGGGGATACCGAAGTGCTTCTTCAGGCGTACGAGGAATACGGCGAAGATTTTTTGCAGAAGCTCCGCGGCATGTTCGCGCTTGCGATCTACGACAAAAAGAAACGCACGGTTCTGCTCGCGCGCGACAGAGTCGGAAAAAAGCCTCTCAAGTATTTCCATGCGGGCAACACGTTCGCGTTCGCATCGGAACTGAAGGCGCTTCGTACGTTGCCGCGGTGTCCCGGTGGTGCCGATGGCGAAGCGATCCATCATTTTCTCACCATGATGTACGTGCCTGCGCCGGGAACCGGCATCAAAGGCATCAAAAAGCTTCCTGCAGGACATGTGCTCTCCATCGATTTAAAAACGGGTACGGGTGATGTGCGGCCGTACTGGGCGCTGCGTTACTCCACGAACAAGACGCGGAGCCTGAAAGGTTGGCAGAGCGACGTGCGCGACGTCTTCACCGAGAGCGTACGGCTCCGCATGATCGCCGACGTGCCGGTCGGTGCATTTCTCTCCGGCGGCATCGACTCCGCAGCGGTCGTCGCCACGATGGCACAGCTCAGTACGAAGCCGGTGGAAACGTTCACCATCGGCTCCACGCAAGAGACGCACAACGAACTCCCGCTCGCCGCACTCATCGCCGAACGTTTCGGCACGAATCACCATCCCATCACGGTGGAGCCCGACATCGTGCACCTGCTTCCAGAACTCGTGCGGACGTACGAAGAGCCGTTCGCCGATCCGTCGGTGATCCCCACGTACTTGGTTGCTCGCGAGACTCGCAAAGTCGTGACCGTTGCCCTCAACGGCGACGGTGGCGATGAAAACTTCGCCGGATATGCGAGGTACCCCATTCTCAAGTTTTCGCGGCTCTGGAAGCTCATACCGCCTCCGCTCAGGCAGGGCGTCACGCTGCTCATGGGCGTTCTGCACGCCATCAAGCACGATACGTTCAGTTACCGCTGCCTCCGGTTCCAGGAATCCATCGGCGACAGCGAGGCACGTCGCCAACTTCAGTATTTGAGTTTCTTCACCGAGGATGAAAAGCGCCGACTGATGAAACCGGGGACGTCGTTCCCCGATACGTTTGCGTGGTACGAGAAGCTCACCAAGGAAGCGCGCAGCCGCGGCGATCATTGGCTGCATCGCGATCTCTCGGCCGACATCGCGACGTACTTGGCCGATGATCTTCTGCCGAAAGTGGATATGGGAAGCATGGCGCACGCGCTCGAAACGAGGTCGCCGCTGCTCGATCATGTACTCCTCGAGCTCACGGCAACGATGCCCGCCGATCTCAAGCTCAAAGGATTTTCCACCAAGTGGATCTTCAAGCAAATGCTCCGCGGTCTCGTGCCCGATGACATCTTGGATCGCAGAAAAACCGGATTCCGGCTGCCGCTCGACCACTGGTTCCGCACAGACCTGAAGCCATTTGTCTTGGACAGGCTCCTTGCACCGTCATCACCGCTGTGGACGATGTTCAGCCGCGAGGCCGTCGAAGCATTCCTCGCCGACTACTACGCAAGTCGCATCGATCTGAGCGACCATGTGTGGGCCTTGCTATGGCTCGATGAGTGGATGCGCCAGTACACTTAAGCCGATGTCACGTTCGTCGTTTTACACGGGGCTGGGTTTGTACCTTCTTCTGCTTCTCGTCGTCTTTCCGTTCGTCATCGGAGTGCCGACGGCGTTCACGTTCGGCAGCGACGCCGTGGGGTACAGCACCGGAGCGATCAATCTCCTGAAGTCCGGCTTCTACACGTTCGACGGAGTCCACGCATTCATGGACCGCGAACCCGTCATGAGTTTTTTCTTGGTTCCCGTCTACTTCCTCTTCGGCGTCGAGCAACCGCTTGGACTCTACCTCGTGCAATCCGTCATGCTTTTTCTCTGCGCATGGTGGTTCTGTCGTGAATTCACGCGCGTTGCCGGGGAACGGTCCGCAGGCATCGCATTCATGCTCCTCCTGACCTCGGGTTCCGTGATCCACACGGTGTTCTCGGCGTACCGCGAGTGCCTCGTCCTCTCCTTCTTTCTGTGTTTCGTCGCCATGTACTTCTCGTCACGACGTTTGCCTGCCGTATGGAAGTCGATGCTCATGGGAGTGCTCCTCGGCCTCATCATCTGGTCGTACTACTCGTTCATTTTCCTCCCGCTGTTCCTCGCTCCGCTGTGGCTCATCGAGCGCGGCAAGATGAAGGAATGCCTGCTCGTCATTCTCGTGAGCTACCTCACGCTTGTGCCCTGGGCTCTGCGTAATTATTCGTACGACGGAAGACTCCGCGTCATCGACAATCGTCGCTCGGCCGTCATGTGGTACGTCCGCGGTGAGCAAGCCGAGCAGGTGCACGGCTTGGAGCCTTTGTGGTGCCTGTGGTCCGAGTACGTCAGCCGCGATTGGACGGGCAGGTCACCCGCATGCAGCTACAACGGACTCATGCACACGCGGTGGCCCGACGGGTTCGATCTCCAAGCCGACTACGGCGATGTCGCGGGCCTGGGCAAAGCCAAGATCTTCGCGAATTTTCGGTCCTATCTCTTGTTCTCCGTCTTCGAAATTCTGGAACTCCACATTCCGTACCTCGGCGGAGGATGGAGCGGGGCGTACAACATCTACGCCGCGTTGAGTGCCGCCGTCATGTACGCGGGATTCTTCGTCGGCGTCTTCTTCATCCGCCGAAAATCACTCGCCATTTTCTTCGTCATCATCTTCTACAATACTGCGGTCTTTACGCTGACGGACGCCACTCCCAGGTACCTCTTACCCGTGATTTTCTGCTATGCGGCCCTCGCCGGAGTGGGTTACAATGCCGGACTACTGAAGCTCTCCAAACGCTCATGAGCACTTCCTACACCGTCCTCATTCCGGCACTCAACGAAGAAGCGGGCATCGTCGATGTCATCCGCAGGGTGAAAAAATTGAGCCCCGCGCCCGATATCATCGTCATCGATGACGGTTCCACCGATCGTACGGGCGAATTGGCAAAGGCCGAAGGCGCCACCGTTCTCCGTCACCCGATTCCGGGCGGTTACGGTCGCAGCATCAAAGACGGTATCCGTGCCGCATCCACCGATATCATCGCCATCACCGATGCCGATGGCACGTATCCCGTGGAGTCGTTCCCGGCGATGGTCAACATGATCCAAGACGGACACGACATGGTGGTGGGGGCCAGGCATGGCAAGCACTACCGCGGTTCGTTCTTCAAGATGCCGGCGCGCATCGTCTTCAAGTTTCTCGTGGAATTCACCACGGGCAGGCACATTCCGGACATCAACTCGGGTCTGCGCACGTTCCGCAAATCCGAAATGCAGAAATTCGAGGGAGATTTGTGCAACGGCTTCAGCTTCACCACGACGAGCACGCTCATTTACCTGCTCACGGGCAAATTCGTCTCGTACGTTCCCGTCGATTACGGCGCACGCACGGGCGTTTCCAAGGTCCACATCGTCCGCGACACGCTTCGCACACTCCAGTACATCACCGAGACCATCGCGACGTACAATCCGCTCAAGCTGTTCATCCTGATGTCGGGATTCCTCTCGCTTCTTTCCGTTGCGAGCATCGTCGAGGCGGTCATTCTCCAAGATTTGTTCTTCATCCTCCTCGCGAGCGTACTGCTCGTGGGAGCCGTCATCACCTTCGGCATGGGTCTTCTGGCCCACCCGAAGTCGGTCCAGAACATTCGTTAGGTTTTGAGTTTCTTCGCGAGAAGCCGGGCGACTCGTTCGGCGTGCGCCATGAGCGTGAGGCTGTGCGGTTTTGCGGGAAGTCTCCGCAGTGCCGCAGCATCGGCGACGTACACACCCGGAAGTTCACGGAGTTCGCCGCTTTCATCAGCCGTGACGGGTGCCGCATTCTTCGGCGCCATCGGAAGCGTGCCCGCGTAGTGCGACGATGACGCTTCGGGCAGCTCCATATTCTTGAGCGGGAGAAGTCCGAGCATGCGCAGTGCGCTGCGGATCTTTTTCCAGCTTCGATTTCGATCAACTTTGGCTTCGTTGCTCACGTTTGCCTCGATATGTACGCCGTCGTTCCTGAGCGTGAGTGTTCCGCCATCTTCCGTACCCGGAAAACGAATGTCGGCGATGACGAGTGACGGTGTCCACAGCGAGAGAAGTTTCATCGCAAGCGGTACGGGCAGCGGGAATGACTCAAGCAATCGGAACAGGAGGAGCGAGCGGTAGGCGTAGAGCTGCGCCACGCCCGCGGCCATGCCATCTCGTTCCCGGTTGTCCGTCACGAGCAGCTGGCACAGGCTTATTCTGCGTTTCGGGCCCGCTTTGCCGATGGTGCCGATGTCGAGACACGCCGAAAACACGTGTGGTTTTCCGACGAACGGAACGGGCGTATCGAGCAAATCGAGGCTCTTCAGTACGATCCGAGCCGAGTTCACCGCTCCCGCGGCAAGCATGACGGCCTTCGCGGACCATCTCGTTCGGTGCTTCCCGTCCATCGACACCGCATGCACGGTTTTTTCGGAGCCTTGTTCGATGTTTTCCGCGATCCAATCGGCTTCGTAACGGAAGGACGGATGTTTCTTGAGCTCGGCCAGCGTGTACTGCGGTCGATACACGGATTTTTTCGGATCGGCCCAGTAGTCCATGTCCGCGAGATCACTCGCTTTTCTCTCACCCTTGTCTTTCGTGAGGATCGCCGAGAGCGGTTGTGCCACCGAGGTATTTTTTCGATCAAATGCGGCACGACGTCGAGCATATTTCTGAAGCGCACGTTCGGCGTGCAGGTCGGAAGGAAGCGGAGAGTCGATGCCGAGACGTTTCTCGGGACCGGAAACGCCGATGCGACCGATGATCGTTGCGTAGTGCGCGTCCATATTTTTCGGAAGCCCCATCGCCTGGAGCTCCGATGGCGTCAAAAGCGCGCAAGCGGCTCCCCAAGCGGCTCCAAGGCCTCCTTCGGCAACCGACTGAATGACGAGCGCATTCTTCAGTTTCATCGGCAAGAGTTTGTCGGCATCTTCCACGACGTACGCGCGATTGCCTCCCACCTGTCCACCACCGAGTCCACCGGTGAGTCCGTCCACCGGAATGCCGGAGAGATCGTCGCCCAAGAACAGTCGCTCCTGTTTTTCATCACGTCGGCGCACGTCTTCAAAATTTTCCCTCGTCGTTTCATCGGGATTCGTGCGCGGACGTTTGCCGCCGTCGACCATCGTCACCGAAAGTCCGTGTTCGAGCAGCGTTTGCGCCGCGTGAACGCCGCTCATGCCCGAGCCGATGACGATGACGTCAGATTCCGGCATTGCGCGAGAAGAATGAGGGTCGGAACACGCGGATGAGAAGGCCGATGACGATCGAAACGATTGCACGGAGCGTCGCGATGACGGATTGCATCAGCACGGAGATCACCGAGCGGTCTTTGGGGAGCAAAAATTCAGCCGACTCCGGTGACGACTCGGCGATTGCCGCTGCGATGAGCAGTTTCGTACGCAGTATCGACGGTTTTTTGCTCAGAGCCGCCGCTCCATCGATGGCTTGCAGAAGCCATTTTTTTCCGAGTATTCCCGCATCGATGACGTGGGTCTTCGGCACCGAGTGTTTTTCGAGCGCCTCGCGGTAATTTCGTGTCATCCGCTCGGTCGGTTTCCATGCCTTCCACGATGACAGTACGTAGGAGAGGAGTGCAGTCGCTTCGTCGACGGATTGTTTCATGGGAAACGTCATCTCGTTCAGTCCCGACTCCAGCGAACGCGGCACGACGGCGAAGTCGCGGAGCATCGGACCGATATCCATCGTCATGTCTTCGCCCGCACCGAGCACATTGCTCACGGTGATCGGAGGTTTTCGCAAAAAGCGCGTGCACCGGGCGATGAGCATCGCAGCAAAGAGGGGGAGCGTGACGAAATGTTTCTTCATACCTCTTTTTGCCATGATGTTTCGCGTCAGTTCCTTGAGCGTCACCGAGTCGGGGCCTCCGACGTCGTATGTTTTCCCGATGGCGACATCGTTTCGGAGCGCCGCTTCGATGATGAGTGCCAGATCATCGGCGTGAATCGGCGAGAAGTGCACGTTGCCGCTCCCGATCATCGGAACCAGGGGCAAGTTCGTCATCTGCATGACCGTCGCGATGATGCCGCCACCCGTTTTGTCGTAGACGACGCTGGGGCGAAGGGTCACGACAGGCAGTCCCGAAGCCATGAAGAGTGCATCGGCTTGCAGTTTCGTTTCGCCGTACGTTCCGCGCACCTTGAGCCTGGATGACTGCGTCCCGATGTTCACGATGCGTCGTACGCCGTATTTCTTTGCGGCGGAGATCAAGCGTTCGGCGCCCCCCACGTTCACCGCGACGCTGTCGGCTTCATCCGATTTGCGCGCGGCCAAGTGCACGATCGCATCGACGCCATTGACGCACGCATCCACGCTTGCGGCATCGGTCATGTCACCGTGTACATGCTCAAGTTCCTTCGTCGAAGCGTCTCGCACCATCGCCCGGACGCGGTAACCCTTTGATTTCAACAGGCGAACGACCGCCGTCCCGAGAAAGCCTCCGGCTCCGGTGACGAGTACGATGCCGTTTTTGGGCGTCTCGGCCATGATTGGATTCTACCGCAGCATCCTCTGTTGTCTCAGTCCATCGTTCGTCTATAGTACGGGGGTGCTTTCAAAGCTCACTCAGATTCCCGCAGAACTTCGCGCCCCACGGCGCGCTGCCGTCGGTTTGGCGGTTTTATTCGCCGTTTTGGTGATGCTTCCGTCGCTCCTCCAGCGCTTGGACAAGGCTCACCCGTACCAGGGCGTCCCCATGCTCGGGCCCGATGCCGAGGTGTATTACGCCGCCCGCGTGCAGGAGGTCTACGACGGTTTCGGCTCGCTCGGCAACACGTTCTACAGCGCTCCCAAAGATCAGCCATATCTCCAGCCGCCGCTCCCCGAATACACCATCGCCAGCGTCGGACGCATTCTGCACGTGCGTGCCATCACCGCGTTTTTCCTCTCCAAGTTCGTTCTCGCGGTCGCGGTATTCCTGGCACTCGCCGCATTCTTGTTCTCCGTCACGGGTCGTCCGTGGGTCTCGGTGCTGTCCACCACCGCCGTCATGATGGCGGGCGCACTCTTGTGCGCTCCGTGGGACCTCATGCATTTTCTCATGCCGGCTTCGCACGATTTCGAGTTCCTCCGCTTCGCGCGTGCCGTGAATCCGCAGTGGTCCGGAACGTGGTTCTTTCTCGCGCTCTATGCGCTCTCGGAGTGGATCAAGCATCAAAAGAAAACGTACCTCGTGGTTTCCGCCGTCTGCACGGGGATTCTGGTGTACTCCTATGTCTATGCCTGGACGTTCCTTGCCGCCGCCTTGGGCCTCCTCGGGCTTTGGTACGCCTGCAAGCGTGACTGGAAACATCTTGCCGGGGTCGCGATGTGCATGGGTATCGTCGCCGTCATCGCAGTGCCGTACGTGCTGCACATGTTGGTCGTGACGCAGAACCCGCTCTACCCCGAAAGCGCACAGCGCCTCGGACTCGTGCTCCGTCACGGACCCGTGATCGTGGGCGTGTGGCTCGCGGTACTCATCGCCGTCGGATTCCTGAGCAAGAATGTGTGGCCCAAGTCGTGGCCGCTCGTGCTCGCCGTGGGTCTCGCGGGTTTCGTCGCACTCAATCAGCACGTCATCACCGGACAGTACATCGTGCCGCAGCACTACCACTGGTACTTCATCCAGCCGCTCGCTTCGGCGTTCGCCGTCGCGCTCGTGCTCAGCTTGGGTTCATCGTATTTCCGCAACGACAGCGTGAAGACCGTGCTTGGCGCGTTCCTCATCGCCGTTGCCGTGCTCTGCGCCACGGTGCAGCAGTGGAGCGCCTTCAGGGGCGCTGAGCCCATGTGGGGACAATTGCAGCTGGCGGGGCCGGTACTCGAGGCCGCTCACCAAGAGTTGCGCCCCGGCCAGGTGGCGTACTCGCAGGACATCGATATTTTGAACGTTCTTCCCACGCTCTCGGGCGTGGACATGTACTTTGCCGGCAACGCGGGACTCGCATTGGGTTCCACCGAACGCGCACGGGATACGTACTTCTTCGATCTGTGGCTCAGGGGCGTTCGTGCCGATCAGGCCGCCAAGGAGTTCCCGACGACGCGCAGGTTCGAGCTCAGCAGCAGACTCCATGACATTTACTACCGCGAGAGTGCCGGGGACTTCCGCGCCATTCCCGATGCCGAGGTGGAAGCCGCCGCCGAGGCATACCGCGACTATATGAAGCTCACGCTCCGTGAGAAGCTCACCAAGTATCCGCTGCACGTCGTCGTCACGACTCCGAGGGACGTACAGAGTCCCACGTGGAAGACGTTCCTCAAGTGCACGCGCGTCACGTTCGCCGAACAGGGCTACGAACTCCGTGCACTCATCCCTGCGGGACAGCGCGGCAGCTGCATTTAGGCTTTCCGTCCGCCGCGAGCCAGGGCCAGTTTTTCGGCTGCCAGTACTTCCGAGACGCCGAGCAGCAGACTCGTGCGCTTTTTGTTCGCATGCGGCATCACCGTCGAGCGGAATTTCATGCGATGCGGGTAGCGTGCGGTCTCGGTGCGCGTGGCCGTGCTGATTTTCGGCGGTGTTTTCAAGATCTTGCGGAACAATCCGATGATCTCGGCAACCGTCGTCGGTTCTTCGGATGCAATGATCTTCATCGTCACGTTCTCTGTGAGTTCGCCCAGCGTTCGCACGATATCTTCCGCCGCATCACGGACGTGCAGGTAGTCACGCATCGTATCGAGCGGCACGAAGATCTCGATGGGCTTCCTGGCGAGTGCCGAGCGTGCGATATGCGAGATGAGCCCCTGCCGCTTTCCACGAGCCTGTGCCGGGCCGTAGAGCGTGGAAAGCCTGGCGATGAGGACCGATGTGTTCGGCCGTGCCGTGGCCCACTCCATGACGAGTGCTTCCTGTTCCAATTTTGTTTTCCCATACGCCGAGCGCGTTTTCGGTGCCGAAGCTTCGGTGATCGTCTCGTCCGTCGATTCCCCGTAGATGGCGCCCGCGGAACTGGCGAACATGAACGTCGCGGGCTTGTTTTGAAGCAGCGGTTCATCGGACAGTGCCCGAAGGAGCATGCTCAGAGCTTGCGTTTCCTTGGCCAAGTCATCGGGCGTACTCGTCATGATGCCGCGACCCGCGGCGTAGCAGACGGTCCAGGCGTCATCGGTTGCTTTGCCGAATTCTTGTACCGCTTCGGCAAATTCACGCGTGAGCTTTTCGGTATCGTTCCACGAAAATGCTTTCGTCGGGCGAAACGGTTTTACGCCGCTTTCGACAAAACGTTCCGTGAGCGCGGAGCCGAGCAAGCCGCCGCAACCGACGACCCAGGTCTTCATCGCTTGGTGCGTGAGCGGATCGGCTTGGTGCCGACGACATAGAGCGGGCGGCCCATGACGATGGTCATCGTGACGGCCAAGTATTCCGCGATGACACCGAGCGCCATCAAGATGCAGCCCGAGAAGAACGATACGACGATGACGATGGAGGCCCAGCCTTGCACCGGCACTTCCAGGTGAAATTTCACCCAGAGCGCGTATGCGGCGATGGCGACGGCAAGGACGAGCGAACCGAATCCGAGGACGGTGATGAGCCGGAGCGGCCTGGTGCCGGAGGTGAGCATCAGCTGCCAGAAGTGCTTGAGGAGCTTGAGCAGGGAATAGCCCGAAGGCCTGTCCATCTCGCGACGCAGTTTGAGCGGGCATTGGGCCGTATGCGACGTGATCCACAGCAGCGCGATATCCAAGAACACGCCGCTGCCGCAGTAGGCGGCGAGGCTTCGTGCAATTTCACCGTCGATCAGACGGAAGCTGTTGAACTGCGTGATCGTGCGGTTGCCCACCACCAGCATCGCGATTTTCTTGGCACCCGAGCTCAGCATGTTTCGGAGCATTCCGTGCGGCGGCAGATTCGTGGGCTTGGCGTACACCAGTTGCGCACGTTCCTTCATCGCCGTGTCGAGCATGAGGCCGATGTCTTTCGGATCCTGCTGGCCGTCTTCGTCCATCGTGACGACGAAGTCGCCCGTGCTTCCGGCCATGCCTGCAAGAGTTGCTGGGTGCTGTCCGTAGTTGCGCGTCAGCCATACGGCTTTCACGAACGGGTATTGTTTGGCGAGAGCTTCGATGGTCGTATCCGATCCGTCCGGTCCACAGTCGTGTGCCAGGATCACTTCGGTCATCGCAAAACGGTTGCCGCCGTGCGTCCTCTGTTCGCGGGTCAGCGGTTCAATTTCTTTGAGCAGCGCAGGCAACGTCTTTTCGCCTTGGTAGACGGGAATGACGATGGAGAGCCGGAAAGGGGAGCTTTGAGTGCTCATGGCTGTTCAGTGTACCAGGAAGAAGGTGTATCGACTCGCTATTTCTTGGCTACCGCGTAGAACTGCCCCGCGCCGTGAATCGCCGTGGGATACCAGCCTAAGAGCAAATCCAGGAATTTGAGCGGGAACGTCACGAGCAGCGTCAGCAGTGAGAGCAGGTTATACAGAGGCTCGTAGCCGAACGAGAACACGATGGCGAGCCACGTGCCGAGCTGGCCGGTGAGTGCCGATGTCGGGCCCGCGCGGGTGCCGATCTCCACCGATTGTCCCTCGCGGAGCAGGTGCCTGAGTCCCGTCGTGGACCAACGCTGGAAATCGTTCGGCGAAGCGTGGAACGGATAGACGAACGGAATCACGATGTACATTTCGCCTCCGGGCTTCAGGACACGGAACATATCGGCAACGATTTTCTCGGGGTGCGGCACGTGTTCAAGCAAGCTCTCACACACGATGGCGTCCACGGAGCCCGTCGCGAGCGGCAATTCCTCGGCGTTGGCCACGAGGTCCACGCCTTCGTAATAAAAGATGTCCGTGTTCACCACATCCTCGCGTGGACGGTGCACACCGGAGCCGATATTCAGAATCAGAGATCCTTTCGGGTAGCGCTTTAAAAATTTCTTGGCCGAGAGTCCGCTGAAGCAGACCGGGCTGATCAAAAAAATCAAAAACAAATACAACTTCGGCGATCTGCGGAGCAATGTCTTCACCCGGTTCACGAGTCCGCTGCGTTCCTCGTCCATGTGTTCGGCCAGTGCGGCGGGCACGAAAGACGGAATGCCGTGTTGGTCGGGGAAGAATTCACCCGATGCGGATTTGTAGCCGCCCTCGACGCGGGTGAGCGCTTCACGGGTTTTGGGATGGACGTAGGAGATCGGCATCGCAGGAGAGCCTAACGCATCCTTTTATCCGCCGCTACTCGCGGACGACACTTCCCTGCATACTGTGGGTGATATGTCCTTCAAGCGCCTGCATCCCGTTCTCATCGCCACGATCTTCGGCATCGTGTTTTCGTTGGTTTTGAACGCAGGAACCATTCGCTCACTCGTCCATGGCACCGCGAACCTCGGTACCGTGGGAGTGAACGTCGGTTCGGCCGATGAAACGTATTATTTCGCGGCGATGCGCCAGGCGTCGCTCGGGCATGGTGGCAACGTATCGCTCATTGAGCATCGTGATGACTCCTCGGTGGGGGGATACGGCGCATGGGTGCAAGGTATGTTGATGCGCGTCTTCGGTCTTGAGCTTCTGCCCGTCGTCATCGCCGGGGATTTCATTTTTCCGGCGCTCATCGCAGGGCTCATCTTTTTGATCTTCTTCCATTTCATGGAAACAGCGGGGCTCGCGCTCCTTGCCGCTTCCGCGTTCATGGGTTGGTGGGACGTGGGGCTCCTTCGCAGCGTCAGTCCGCAGATCACGATGCTCCCGCTTCTTCTGTCGCTCCTTCTCTTCGCAAAAGACAGGCAATACCGATACGTCTGGCTCCGCGGAGCTCTCCTTTTTCTGACATTCCTCTGTCAGCCGCTGTTCGGCGTCTACATCGTCGTCGTTGAAGTGTTCGATGCTCTTCTTGCATGGCGCTCCGCAACACTGCGATCCGTGGTTTGGCGCAGGCTCCCCATCGCACTCGGTGCCGCTTTCTACGGACTCGTGTCGCTGATGGCATCGAACGGAACGGATGCCCTCGCGTTGGCCGATACGTACCGGAGACGCGGCCTTATCCTGAGCCACCTTCCTGCAGCGCCGAAACTTCTCCTCTCACTCCTCCTCCTGCTCCCCGTTCATCGCCTCGCAACGATTTCCACGAAGCACGTCGGGGCACGTCACTCGGTGACCTGCATGATCCTTGCGGGCATCGTTGTGTTGAGTCAGGCGGTCTTGCACGGTCATGACGCGATCTTCGGGCTCTACTACCGTGTCCCGCTTATGCTTGTTTGTGCGGTCGCCCTGGCCTGCATCCTCCTCGGTACGGGGCTCCGTCGCATCGCACCGTGGATCCTCGGTGCGTACGCAGGTTTCTACGTACTGTCATTGATTGCCACGCTTTTCATCATCGCGCCGAGAGCGGAGACGGAGGCCATGGAATTCGCACGGTCGAAGATCGTACCGGTCATGGAGTCGTACCGTGCCGATCCCCGCGCACTGGTCGTACTTGCTCCCATCGACATCGAAAACATGGTGCCCCTCCTCACGCAGCATGCCGCGTTCTTCACGCAGTACGCCAGGTACGACATTGCCTCGGACCAAGAGCTCGCCGAGCGATACCTTCTCCAGCAAGCCCTCTTCCCGTTGCCGCAGGATATGGTTCTGGAAGGCCATCCGCTGGTCTTCGGCCTCTACGGCGGCAACATGTATGCCCGTGCCAAGGCCGCATGTTCTTTCTGGGAAGGCATCGGATTCCATCAAGACGGTTGCGACAAAAAGCTGTCGGATTTTATTTTTCATCAGGACGTTCGGAGGTTCGTCGATGGAAAGACGGTCGACGTTCCGGCGCTCCTCAAAAAATACGGTGTCACGACCATCATCACTCGGGGCACGTTGCCTCTGTCCTTGGTGCGTTCCTGCAAAAAAAGCAGCGAGGTCGATGCGTACGTGATTTACGACTGCACGTTCTGAGGCGTCCGTCCGAAGCGAATCTTCACCATCGTGAGAATTCCTTTCACGGCGTCGCGCCAGTTGATCTTCTTTCCTTCGGCAAACGTGCGGGGGTGGTAACTCACGGGGCACTCCACGATCTTCTTGCCCATCTTGAGAGGCCACGCCGCAAGCTCCGCTTCCAGCTCGAATCCGCGGGCACGCAGCGGCAATGCGCGAAAGAACGGCGTCGGAAGCAGTTTGTAGCACGTGTAGCTGTCCGTCAGGCGTCCGCAGAAGAGCAGGTTCAGGATGAGCGTGAGCGTTTTGTTGCCGAGCAGGTACAGCGGATAAATGTTCGGATTGGGTTTGAGGAACCGAGAACCGAACACCACTTCGCCGGGATTTTTCTCGGCTTCTTTCAGGAGCATGTTGATTTCCGCCGGGTCGTACTCCAAGTCGGCATCTTGAATCACGCAGTAGTCGCCGGTGGCTTGCTCAAGGCCCATGCGGATGGCCGAGCCTTTGCCCCCGTTCTCTTTGGTGAGCACGGTGTCGCTGGGTCTGGCGCCGGCACGCAGCAGCGCGAGCGTTCCGTCGGTGGATCCGTCATCGATGTACACGATCTGGCTCTGGGGCAGCGCGGTTGAAAGAGCTTCCATCACGCGTTTGATCGTGCGCTCTTCGTTGTAGGCCGGGACGAGGACGGTCAGGGTGGGCACGAAAAAGTGGAAAGTCCGGAAGTGCGGAAGTGCAAAAGTACCGCACGTATTCAAGACAGGTCGCATTCTATCTCGATTCCCTTAGATTGTCAGACTGTACGGATGTGCCGAAAACGCCAGGCCAAGTGCCGTAGCCATTCCCAGAAGCAAAACGATCGTCGCAAGAATCTTTGCCGTCGTCGTATTTCTTTCGGCGAGGAGCAGTAGGTAGAGCGGATACACCGGCGTGATGACTCTGCCGATGCTCGTGACGGAACCCCAGATGTAATCGGGCATCAGGAGCATGACGCCGAAGAACGCGAGTGCGCCGAGCGAGAGAATTTCGATGCGCCTCCTCTTCACGATATCGCAAAGTACGTAGACGACTCCCGGCACAGCAAACCCGAGGAACAGTGCCGCTGCAGAGAGCGTGTATCGGTCGTAGCCGCGCAGTCCGAGCAGCACTTTCATCGCCGCGGAACCGGGGAATTGCTTCGCTTCGGCGCTGATCAAAAACGGCACGTCACCGAACATCCCATAGATCACCGAATGCCAACCGATGAAGACGAGAACGGGAAGGATCAGAAGCAGTACGTCTTTCCAACGGAACTTCAGGGCCGAGAAACCGATGACGAACGCAAGAAACAGGATGTTCACTTCCCTGGCCAAGACGAGCACCGAAAGGAGCAGCACGTCCGCCCACTCGATGCGTGGATGTTTCGTGTAGCGCAGCAAGAAGGCAGTGATGAGCACGATCGTGAGCGGTTCGGCCAGCGTGAAGTGCATGGCTACCATCGCCGCGGGCGAGAGCGTCAGTGCCAGCGCGTAGAGACCCAAGTGAGGCTTCCTCTCCACAATCAAAAAAGCGGCGACAAGCAGTGCGACGATATTGATGATGAGGAACGCCCACGGCAGCAGCGCGATGCTTCCGAAGGACAGCAGATACGCGGTGAGCGGGAGTAAGAAACGCTGGTACGCGTACGATCCGGGATTTTTCTTCAGTGTGTCCCACGTTTTCGGGTTCGCGATCGTCGGGACGTTGCGCGCCACTTGGTAGTACTGCGCTCCGTCGTAACTCGGTGCGTTTAAGATCACGAAATTCTTCGGCATCACGTTGCCTTCCGCCGTCCTTGCGTCCATGTGGAAGATCGAAGTCACGTTGTATTCGTACGGACGGATATTCAGGAGCACGACCATCACGAGTGCTGCAAAGAGTGCGAGCACGGGCCACGCTTGTTTCACATAGGTCTTCATAGCGACATGTATGCGACACCGAGCGACTCGAAGTCTTTCGGCTCCCAGAGCCCCTTCAGGTCATACAGAAGCCCGTTCTTTTTCAGGGCTCCGGCAAAGTCTTTCGGCGTCAACTTCGCGTACGCGCGGTGCGGCACGGCCACGACGACCGCATCGAACGGACCGTCCTTCAACGTCGCGTGATCGAATCCCAGTTCCTTTACGCGTTCTTTCGTGAGCTCCGGATCATCGGCGACTACGACGCATCCCAGGGATTCCATTTTTCGGATGACATCGTGCACTTTGGCGTTACGGGTATCCGGAATGTTCTCCTTAAAGGTGAGCCCGAGGACGAGGACCTTGGAGCCCTTCGGAGATTTCAGCTTCTTCACCACCGATGTCGCAACGAAGTCCGCCATACTGTCGTTGATCTTGCGACCTGCCGAGATCACTTCCGTCGGTAAGCCCAGTTTCTTGGCTTTGTCGACCAAGTAGTATGGATCCACGCCGATGCAGTGGCCGCCCACGAGTCCCGGCTGGAACTTGAGGAAGTTCCACTTGGTTCCTGCGGCGGCGAGCACGTCTTTCGTGCGGATGCCGAGCCTGTCGCAGAAGAGAGCGACCTCGTTGATGAGGGCGATGTTGATGTCGCGTTGCGTGTTCTCGAGTGCCTTGGCGAGTTCCGCCGCTTTGATGCTGGCGGCCTTGTAGATGCCTGCGGTCACGATTTTGCCGTAGACCGTCGCCAGCCACTTGGTCGTCTCGGCGTCCTGCCCCGCCACCACTTTCACGATTTTATCGATGGTGTGTTCCTTGTCTCCCGGGTTGATGCGCTCGGGCGAGTACCCGACCGTGAAATCCGTGCCGCACGTGAGTCCGGATTCTTTTTCCAGGATCGGTACGCACACCTCTTCCGTCACACCCGGGTACACCGTGGCTTCGTACACGACGACGGAACCTTTGGAGAGGTGTTTGCCGATGGCTGTGCTCGAGGACACGAGCGGGGAGAGATCGGGTTCGTTCTTGTCCGTCACGGGAGTCGGTACCGCCACGATGATCGTGTTCGCGCTCGAAATCGATGATGGATCGGTGGAATACTCGATCGATGTTTCCTTGAGTTGTTTCTCCGTGAGTTCGTTCGTCCAATCGTGTCCCGCTTTGAGCGTTTTGATGCGCTCGGCATTGATGTCGTAACCGTACGTCTTCCAACCGGTGCGCCCGAAGGCGGCGGCGAGCGGAAGGCCCACGTACCCCAGGCCGACGATGCAGATGATGGGATCCTTCATGGTAAGGAGTGTACCAGAGCGAGGGGTGGTTTTGATTCCACAAGAAACCAAAGAAACCTACGAAACCAAAGAAACCAACGAAATATCCTTGGATTCCTTGGTTTCTTTGGTTGCCTTGGTTTCTTTTTTCAAGGGATACGCAATAAATTCCTGCTACTCTGAGACACATGATCGACTGGAAAGGAAAATACGTTCTCGTGACGGGCGGCACAGGCTTCATCGGGAGCGTTCTCGTGGAAGAGCTCCTCAGCAGGGGAGCACGCGTGCGCGTTCCCATCCGTGCCGAGAATTACCGCGCCCTCAGCAAGTTACGCGCCCAGATCGAGTGGGTCGACGGTGACCTGCGCAGCTCCGAGTACTGCGCATCGCTCGTGAGCGGCGTGAACCACGTGTTCCACCTGGCGTCGCACCGTCGCAACGTCGATTTCCACCGCAAACATGCCGCCGACGTTCTCATCGGGAACGTGGAGATGACCGTCGCGCTCATGCGCGCCATCAAAGAGAACAAGCATGCAGGCGTCACCTTCTTTTCGTCGGCCAATGTGCCGCCGGAGATCGACGTCATCCGCTTGGCACAGCAAGACACGACCGACGGTTATGTGCTTGGCAAAGCCATGTGCGAGGCTTGTTGGATCACCGCCGCCAAGCAGTACAAGTTCCCGCTGCTCATCGTGCGTCCCGTGGGAGTCTACGGCGAGCGCGATACGTTCACGGCCGAGAGCAACATGATTCCGGCGCTCATGGTAAAGGCCTCCGAATCCAAAGACTCGCTCGACGTGTGGGGAACGGGAAATCAGGAACGCGTCTTCCTCTATGTGCACGATCTCATCAATGCGCTGTTCCAGCTCCTCGATGCCGGAGCCGACGGCATTCAGTACATCACGCCCCCGAAGCCCGTGAGCGTTGCCGAAGTCGCGGGTATGATCCGCGATCTCGCGAATCCGTCGCTCACGCTGAAGTTCGATACGTCCAAGCCCGAGGGCAAACGCAGTCTCGCCATGCTCCCGCTGCATGCATCCCTGAAAGGATTCCCGTGGACGCCGCTGGCCGAAGGCCTGCGCCGCACGTACGAAGGATGGAAGGCCAAAGGGAAGTAAAAAAGTGCGGAAGTTCGGAAGTGCGAAAGTCGCAAAACCCGGCTATCCGCCCTCTTCTGCCATCGCTACAATCCCGACGATGAAACGCCTGATTCACCATCCTTTGGTACGCTCCCACGGCTCCAAATTCCTTCGATTCCTGGTTTGCGGAGGCTTCGGCGCATGCATCGACTTCGGCACGCTGTACTTGCTCGTTCACTTTTATCATTGGGAAGAAAAGTACGCGCTGCTCGTGTCCACGGGACTCGCGATGATCTTCGTGTTCTTCGCCAACCGATTCTTCACGTTCAAAGTCACAAGTAGTAAGAAGGGAGGCGAGCAGGTGGTCAAATTCCTCGTCGTGTACCTCACGGCCGCCGGACTGAACTACGGTATTTCACTCGGACTCATCGCCATCGGCGTGCATTACATCGTCGCCAAAGCGCTCGCGATCGGCTGCGTGATGTTCTTCAACTATTTCTCGCTGAATTCTTTCGTCTTCAAGAAGGGCACGGAAGATGAAGTCGTCGTCGCATGAGCAGAATCGCCGTCATCGCCGGCGCCGGACCCGCGGGCTTAACGGCCGCGTATGAACTCTTGAAGCGCACGGACATCAAGCCGCTCGTCCTTGAGATGACCGATGCCATCGGCGGCATCGCGCAGACGTACAACTACAAAGGCAACCGCATCGATATCGGCGGACACCGCTTTTTCAGCAAGGAAAAGCGCGTCATGGACTGGTGGTTTAAGATCATGCCGCGCCAAGGCAAGCCCTCGGCGGACACCGTCGAGAAGAATCACGAGATCGAATACGTCGCCGAATCCATCATCGAATATCTGTGCGGCGACTGTTCGCCCACGGGAGAGAAGTCCGTGAAGCGCGTCGCACCCGATCCGGAGAAAGAGGACGACGTCATGCTCCAGCGTCCGCGCGTCAGCAGAATTTTTTACCGCAAGAATTTCTTCCCGTATCCCATCGGCATCACGCTGATGGTCGCCAAGCGCCTCGGTTTTTGGAACACGTTCATGATCGGCATGAGCTACATCTGGAGACAGACGTTCCCCATCAAAGACGAAACGTTCTTGGATTCTTTTTATCGCAACCGTTTCGGTGACCGGCTCTACAAAACGTTCTTCGAGGCCTACACCGAGAAAGTGTGGGGCGTGCCCTGCAGCCAGATCAGGAGCGACTGGGGCGCGCAGCGCGTGAAAGGGTTATCTCTCAAGCGTGCGCTCGTGCACGCCGTGAAAGATCTCCTCAGCAGCGACTTCAAGAAGCAGCAGGAAGAGCGTGAGACCAGTCTCATCACGCGGTTCTTCTACCCCAAGTACGGCCCGGGCCAGATGTGGGAGATCGTTGCCAAACAAGTCGCGGCTTGCGGCGGAGAAATCCGCATGCGTCATCGCGTCTCGGGCGTGCACGTGGAAGGCGGCAAGGTCGTTGCGGTCACCATCGAAGACATGCAGACCGGCAAGACCGAGCGCACGCCGTGCGACTATTTCTTCTCCACCATGCCCATCAAGCACCTCGCCGGCATGATGACGCCCCACCCCCCGGCACGCGTCGTGGAAGTCGCCGAGGGCTTGCACTACCGCGACTTCCTCACGGTCGGACTGCTCCTCAAGAAACTCCACGTCCAGGAGAAGGGCAAAGTGCCGCAGACCGATGTTCCCGACAACTGGATCTACGTCCAAGAAGGCGGTGTGCGCGTCGGACGCGTGCAGATCTTCAACAACTGGAGTCCGTACATGGTGGCCGATCGCAAGAACACCATGTGGATCGGACTCGAGTACTTCGTGAACGAGGGCGGCGACCTGTGGGTCATGGAGGACAAGGACCTCATCGCGCTCGGCATCTCGGAGATGGAGAAAATCGGCATGATCCAAGCGTCCGATGTCCTCGACGGCTGCGTGCTCCGCATGCCGAAGGCGTACCCCGCGTACATCGGCAGTTACACGCAGCTTCCGGTCGTTCGCGAATTCGTCGAAGGCATTGCAAACTTGTTCCTCATCGGACGAAACGGCATGCACCGCTACAACAACCAGGACCACAGCATGCTCACCGCCATGCTCGCCGTGGACAACATCCTCTCGGGCCGCACCGACAAAGACAATCTCTGGGACGTGAACCTGGACATGGTGTACCACGAAGAGAAGAAGGCTGAGGCGAAGTAGTCTTCGTTCTTAGTCCTGACGGAGCGTCACCTTTGCCTCGATGTCTTGCAGCATGGCCGGAGGAATTTTGCCTTTCTCTTGCAGCGTTTTGGCGCGGAGGCTCTTCAAGTGATCCGCAGTACGGATCGACATTTTCTGAAGCCACGCCACGGTGTCAGGCTCCAGTCCGAGCGTCTCCACACCCTCGGGGCGCGCCTGACGTTCCACTCGCGGTTTGGGTGAGAATCTCGGCGGATCGGTTTCTCGTTCGATGCTTTCGATCGAGTTGTCGTTGTTCAAACGGCTTCCTTGCGGCATGTGACCGTTTTGGGGCTGCGGAGCCGGAGTGCCGAGCTGCACCAGGACGCCTTTGAGTTCATCGATATTACGTTCGATGCGTTCGATGGATGCCGCGGCGCCATCAATCTGCGCCTTCGCTTCGGCATGCTGCGCTTTGGCCTCCGCCAATGCCAGTTCCGAGTCTTCAAGAAGCGCTTCGGCCGTTGCTATTTGCCCGTCGCGATCGGGGATGACTTCCGTTCCTTCGCCGACTCCTTTTGCTGCAAGAATCATGTCCAAAGTATGCGCCGCGTTATTCCGGTGTCAATTTATTCGTACATCGAAGAAGTCGCCCGCCCCGCACGAATGCAGGACAGGCGACGGTATCGCGAGGCGGAGGTGCCGGTCAGTCGTTTTTGAGGACGACACGAACCGGCGCCGGGTACGAGGGCGGAGTCGGGAGCATCTTCTTCTGCTCCAGGTCCGCCAGCATCATCTGCTGCACCGCTTGGCACACGCGTGCTTCGTGCACGGCGACCGCGGCACAACCCGAGAACGCACACAGGGTGATGGCCAAGGCCATCGAGATCAAAACCTTCATGATCGATCCTTCGATGAAAGAGGTCTTGTTGTCCGGTGCTCGTCATGAGCCCCGCGACCCGCTGGTTTCACATTTGAAAACAGGGGAACGAGGGCTCTCAGGGTTCCAAGGAGCTTCTATTATTATACAATATTATGTTATTATATCAAGTATTGGCCTTATACCACTCCACGGACTTCCGTACGCCCTCGCTGAAGGGCGTCTTGGGGTCGTAGCCGAAGGTCTTCTTCGCTTTGGAGATATCGGCGATGTAGTGCGTCACTTCACCCGTACGTGCGTTTCCCAGTTCGATCTTGGAGTTGCTCCCGAGGAGGCGCTTCATTTCTTCCGCCAAGTGCAAGATCGTCGTGCCTTCGCCGTAGGCCAAGTTGTACGTGTCGTTCTTTGCTTTATCCCAGTTCGCGATGATCTTCGTCACTCCCTGCACGGCGTCATCGATGTACGTGAAGTCCAGGCACTTGTCCTTGCCGAAGACCTTGAGCGTGTTGCCAGCCTTCGCCTCGCGGTAGAAGAGGGGAACGACGCGAATCGAGTTGTCGTACATGCCGTACACGTTGCTGAAGCGGATGATGACGGTCTCGATCTTGTAGCAACGCTTGTACGCTTCGAAGAGCGCTTCGCCGGCGATCTTGCTCGCGGTGTACGGACTCTCGCACGTCATGAAGTGCGCCTTGGCTTCGTCGTACTTTTGTCCGTCGGGGAGGTGGATGTTGCCGTACGTCTCGCGCGACGATGCGAACATCATTCTCTTGATGCCGTTCTTCCGCGCGAACTCCAGCATGTTGAACGTATCGATGCAGTTATCCAGCGCGCGGTCCGGGTTTTCCACCAGTTCGTACACGCGGGCGTTGGCCGCCAAATGCACGATGAGGTCCACGTCCCTGGGCAGTTTGCCGTACTGGCTCTTGTCGCGGAGATCGATGTCGATGCGCAGCGCTTCCACCTTCTTCTGCCACTGACATGGCTCCCAATCTGCCCCCACGACCGTGTGGCCCTGTTCCAGCAGGGTTTCGCAGAGTCTCGTGCCGATGGTGCCGGAGGAACCGGTGACCAGAATCTTCATGCCGGGCGAGTGTAGCAGGATGCGCTTCCAGCCGTAAGAGTTCGCCTCTAAGCTATCTGCGATGATTTCCTTGGTCCTGCCGACATACAACGAGGCCGCGAACATCACGTCCCTCATCGACGTGGTGGACGGCGTGCTCCAGCACACCGAGCACGAAATCATCGTCGTGGATGACGATTCTCCGGACGGCACGTGGAAAGTCGCCGAAGGTTTGCGTCGCACGCATCCGGCGCTTCGCGTTCTTCGTCGTGTCGGACGGAAGGGCTTGAGCTCGGCCGTCATGGAAGGTTTCGATATGGCGGCGGGCGACGTACTCGCGGTCATGGACGCCGACGGACAGCACGATGCGACGCTCATTCTCAACATGCTCTCGGCCATCAAGGGCGGTGCCGACATCGCCATCGGCTCGCGCTACGTCGAGGGCGGCAGTGTGGGCGATTGGGTCACGGACAGGCGCATCATCAGTTCGGCGGGCACACTGCTCGCCAAACGACTCTCGCATGTGAAGGTCAGCGATCCGCTCGGCGGATTCTTCGCGCTCCGCGCGCAGCTCTACAAGCAGGTGCGTCCGCTGCTTCGACCCGCGGGATTCAAAATTCTTCTGGAAATCCTCGCCGCCGTTCCGCACACGTCCAAAGTCACGGAAGTTCCGCTGGTGTTCCGTATGCGCTTGCACGGCCACAGCAAGCTCTCCCTGAAGGTTCACCTGGCATTCCTGTCCCAAGTCCTGCGCTTGTCGTTCCGTGACATGTTCGCCGGAGCATGCGGTGCCTGCGGACTCGCATTCTGGATCGCGTGCATCGTCATGGCCGCGATGTTCATTCCTCGCGCGTGGGCTCTCCACCTTTTATATACCGATAAAAACGTCCGCACCGCCGCCGAGAAAGAGGTCCGCACCGCCGCCGAAAAAGAAGGATGGCTTCTCTCCGATATCGAATTCCTCCGCGTCGGTCCCACCTCCATGAGCGTCCTGCATCATGAGCGCAGCCGCGGTCACCGCACGTCTCAACGTTGCACGCTCAACTACGGATCTCCCATCCCCTCATGCGACGCGTCAAAGTAGTCACCGTTCTCTGGCTCCTCGAAGCATACGCGGTGACGCTGGCGCTTCTGCAGATGCCCGGCGGCGTTCGTACCGATGAGGCCAAGTATCTTCTGAACATTCCGTATCCGCATCCGCCGCTGCTTCGCACCATCCTTTCGTGGACGGCCGAGCTTCCCGGACAGGAATTGTTCTGGCGTTTGGTATTCGCCACCGTTCTCGTGCAGTCGGTCTGGATCGTCGCTGACTTGGGTGCCGTCCTCACGCGTAACCGTCGTTTGTGTTTGTGTCTGGCATGGTTGCTTTCCAGCGCACTGATCTTGCAAGCGGGCACCGTCGTCATGGCCGTGGCCGTGGGTGTGTGTGGGCTTACCTTCGTATGGTTCGCGATGCACCCCGAGCCGCCCAAGCGTTCGACGGCCGTGGCGTGTCTGTGGCTCGTGTCCCTCTTCATCGCGTATCAGTCGGTGCTCTATCTTCCGCTCGTCGTTGCGGCACTGCTGCGCTCCCATATCTCCAAAAAGAAGATCGCACTCTACGTCGGTGTCCCGCTTCTACTTCTCGCAATCTACTCACTCACGAACCCGCACGCACTCCTCAGCATGGTGCACGTGTCGAGCCAAGATGCGCCGGTTCCGCTGCTTGCGCGCTTCACGCAGATCGCGTGGGTCTGGATCGTGGCCGGCAGCGGCATTCTCAGCATCGTCGGCACGGCCGGCATTCTCACATCCAATCGCTTCGACTTGGTCGCCGCGTTCGGCCTCGTCTTCGGATTCATCGTGCTCAGCAGCCAGCAATACTACGCCATCCTTCTTCTGCCGCTTTTCATCGGTGGGCTCTTCCTGCTCCTGTGCAAGCGTCGCGTGCACCCGGGACTCTTTTTGGCCACCGAAGCCTTCATCGGCATCATCATCGCCGTGTTCTGCGCACCACCCATGAATACGACCCCGGCACGCTCCGTCATGAACGTGCTCCGTGCACAAAATCTTACGGGCAGCATCGTCATGGACGGCGCCTTCGGACACGAGTGGCAGTACGAGAGCAATGTGCCGCTCATCAAATTCAGCCAGGCGCTTTCCACCAAGGTGGAACGCGAAGCCAACGCGTTCGTGTGTGCGAGCGGCGACTGCGACGATGACGTGAATTTGGATCAGTGGGTCAGAATTTCGGATACCGCCGTTCCCGTCTGGGTGCGTCGCTAGTGTCTAGAGTCCGTAGTACTCGCGGTACCACTTCACCCTTCGACTTTACTCAGGGTGGCGTATCGTTTTCTGGATTCGAAATTACAGATTGTAATACTTTCGGTACCATGCCACGAACTTGGGGATACCGTCTTTGATCATGGTCTTCGGCGCATACCCCAGCATCTTCTTGGCTTTTTCGATGCTCGCCAAGCTCGCTTTGACGTCGCCGGGCTGCATGTCCATGTAGTTCTTCTTTCCTTCTTTGCCACACTCTTTCTCGATCATCGAAATGAAATCCATGAGTTCTTCCTGGCGGCCGCAGCCGAGGTTGAAAATTTCCTCGGGATAATTTTTATCGATGGATGCGATGATGCCCGAGACGATGTCGTCGACGTACGTGAAGTCGCGCTGCATTTTTCCTTGGCCGTAGATGTTCATCTCGTGTCCGCGGAGAATGGCATCGGTAAAGAGGAACAGTGCCATGTCCGGCCTGCCCCACGGACCGTAGACCGTGAAGAAACGCAGTCCCGTGACGGGAATGCCGTACAAATGGTGGTACGTGTGGGCCATGAGCTCGTTGTCCTTCTTGTTCTGTCCGTAGAGCGAGAGCTGGTTGTCCGTCCTGTCGCTCTCCTCCGCAGGCAGCTTGCCGTTGCCGCCGTAGACCGAGCTGCTAGAGGCATACACCAGTCCGCCGATCTTCTGTTTGCGGACTTCATCCAGAATGTTGAAGAAGCCCGTGATGTTGATGTCGATGTATTCCTCGGGGTGCTCGAACGAGTACCGCACACCGGCGAGTGCGGCGAGGTGCACCACGCGATCCACGCCTTCCATACATTTGGCGACTGCCTTGCGATCCAAGATATCGCCCTTCGTGAACGTGAATCCTCTCTTCCCTTTGAGTGTTTTGAGGCGGTCCTCTTTGAGCTTGGGGTCGTAGTACGGACTGATGTTATCCAGTCCCACCACTTCATCGCCCCGCTCCAAAAGTTTGAGCGTGGTGTGGTAGCCGATGAATCCGGCGCAGCCGGTCAGAAGGATTTTCACGAACCCATCTTACAAGCGAGCTCTCCGTTTCGGCCAATGCTTTCCGTCATTACATGACCTGTCTCGTACCGATCGTACCGGCGTCCGTCTTTACCCGTCCTCCGCGTTCGGTCGTCTGATACTCCGGTCGAACCGTCTTCTGCCGCACAGGCTCTCGCACAGCAGCTTCTTGAAGCTCATACACGTCTTTTCTCATCACCGTGCCGGTCTCTTCGTTCGCACCCAAGTTAAGAAACAGCTCGCTGAGAGCCTTTCTCGCATCGGATTGCGTCATGGCCGTCCGGAGCAATGCGACGCCTTGCTCGTAGTTGATTCTGTCCGTTGACTTGATTTCCACGGGCTTCGAAAGATGTTCGTTCTGCATGGGGTGCGAGTGAAAAGGCTATAACGATGCAGGGTGCATCAGAGTTATATTATACACCAATTCCAAAATATTGCAAACCAGCGGCAGCCACTTCCTTGGGCTCGTAGACGTTGCGTCCGTCGAAGAGAATGCTTCCTTTCATCACCGCCTTCAGTTCCTTCAGGTCCGCGCCGCGGAACTCGTCCCACTCGGTGAGTACCAGAAGCGCATCGGCATCTTTGGCAGCTTTCATCGAGGAATTCACGTACTTCACGGATTTGGGCAGCAGCGGCTTGGCCTTCTCTTCGGCCACGGGGTCAAACGCCGTCACCGTGTGCCCGGCATCGGTGAGTGCGCAGAGAATGTCGATGCTCGGAGCTTCGCGCATGTCATCGGTTTTGGGCTTAAAGGAGAGTCCCCACACGCCGACGTGTGCTTTCTTGGGAAGCGTCTTCAGAATGTGCTTGATGAACCTCGCGCGCTGACGTTGGTTCACGCTGTCCGTCGCTTCGATGATGGGCATGGAGATGCCGAGATCTTTTCCCGTGGCGAGGAGTGCTTTCACATCTTTCGGGAAACAGCTGCCGCCGTATCCGATGCCCGCGTGGAGGAACTTGGGTCCGATGCGGTTATCGAGGCCCATGCCTTTGGCCACGTGACGGATGTTGCCGCCCGTCGCCTCGGTGAGTTCCGTGAGCATGTTGATGAAGCTGATCTTCGTCGCGAGAAACGCATTGCTTGCATATTTCACGATCTCGGCGCTCTCGCGATCCATGAACACGAGCGGTTTTCCGACACGCGTGATGGGGCGGTACAAGTCTTCCATCAGCTCAAGGGCGCTGAAGCTCTTGGCCTCGGCGTCGCCGTTCAGGCCCACGATGATGCGGTCGGGCATCATGGTGTCGGGGACCGCCATGCCTTCGCGGAGGAACTCGGGGTTACTCACGACCGGTACGCGCACGTTCATTTTTCGTTGGTTCAAAATCTTCTTGATGCGCGCTTCACATTCGGCACCCGTGCCGACGGGCACCGTGGACTTGTTCACGAACACGACGTCGTGGTCGATGTGCTTGGCGACGGTTTCGGCGACGGTGAACACGGCACGGAGGTCCGCCTTGAATCCTTCACCCGGAGGCGTGGCTACGGCCGAGAACACGATCTTCACGTGGGGCAACGCTTCCTCAAGTTTCGTCGTGAAACTCAGGCGCTTGTTCTTGAGTCCGCTTTTCAGAAGTTCCTCCAGTCCCGGTTCGTAGATCGGGCTCCTTCCTTCTTCGAGCATCTTCACCTTCTTCACGTCGATGTCCACGCCGATGACTTCATGACCGAGTTCCGCGAAACATGCCGCAGAAACGAGGCCGACGTAGCCGGTACCCACAATGGCGATCTTCATAATTCGATTATAACAGCTTTAAGACAGAAGACTTAAGATATAAGCTGTGGCCTATGATTGGCATGTCTTTCAAGAAATTACAGGTTTGGGAGAAAGGTATTTTGCTCGTGAAGGATGTCTATCAATGCACTCGTGCTTTCCCGAAGGATGAGCTCTACGGTCTCGTTAGTCAGATGCGCAGGGCATCGATTTCAATTCCTTCAAATATTGCAGAAGGCAGTCAAAGAACGACCGAAAAGGACTTCGCTCACTTTGTCTTGATTGCAAAAGGCTCATTGGCCGAATTGCATACTCAGGTCATTATTGCCCGCGAGCTGGAATATTTGACCGCAGATCAGGCTGTGATTTTCGTGCAAAAAATTGAAGAGTTGGATCGAATGATCAGGTCTTTTCACTTAAAACTTACGTCTTAAGTCTTTTTCTTTCTTATGCGCTTTCTCGTCAACGGTTCCATCGCGTACGACTTGCTCCTCAGCCATGACGGTTCGTTTTTGACGGGTATCGACCCCAAGCATTTGGAGTCCTTGTCCGTGAACTACATGGCGCAGGGTTTCGTGCGTCATCACGGCGGCACAGCGGCGAACATCGGGTGGAACTTGGCGAGCCTCGGTCACACGCCTCTCCTCATGGGAGCCGTCGGTCACGATGGCAATGAATATCTGGAGTTACTGGAAAAGAGGGGAGCCGATACGTCGTTCGTCGACCGCCGCACGGACGCCTTCACGGCAACGGCCGTCATCGCCACCGATACGTCCGAACGTCAGATCAGTTTCTTCCACCCCGGTGCCGATGCGCTCGGGTCCATGCCCGACCTCAAGGCAGGACGTGAGATCGCATACGCCATCATGAGTCCCAGAAATCCGCTCCTGATGCTCCAGTGCGCCGATGCGTGCGCCAAGCTCAGGATTCCGTATCTGTTCGATCCGGGCCAAGTGGTCCACGCATTCAGCGACGACGATCTGCGTCGTGCGGTCAGCAAGAGTGCCGGTCTCGTCGTGAATGAGTACGAGTGGCAGCTCGCCTCGAAAAAATTGGGATGGGATGAAAAGGCTGTCGTGAAATCGTCCGGCATGGTGGTCATCACGCTGGGTGAAAAAGGACTCCGCATCGTCACGCGCACCGAGGACCTCACGGTTCCGGCATCCAAAGCAAAGAAGTTCGTGAATCCCACCGGTGCCGGCGATGCCGTGCGTGCGGGGCTTCTCATCGGACTCGCATCGAAGTGGCCGCTGGTTCACACCGGCCGCCTCGCCGCCATTCTCGGCTGCCTCGTCGTGGAACAAGAAGGAACGCTGCTCGACAAGCTCACGTGGGAGATGGTGCAAGAGAGGGCGGAGGGGAGCTATGGTGAGGGGCTTCCCCAGACATAAGACAGAAGACGTAAGATGGAAGGCATAGAGTCATACTTCCGTCTTATGTCTTCGATCTTACGTCTTCTTAAAAACTCTGATATCGTCCATTCGCTGTGTCGTATGTAAAGGATCCAACACTGGCCGAGCAGGGACGTCTCAATCTTGAGATCGCCGAGAAGCGCATGGGCGCTTTGCTCGCCGTCAGAGACGAGTTCATGAAAACCAAGCCGTTCAAAGGACTCACGATCGGCATGGCGCTGCACGTCACGAAAGAGACGGGGATCCTCGTCCGCACGCTCGTTGCCGGCGGAGCCAAGGTCGCCATCACCGGATGCAACCCGCTCTCCACGCAGGATGACATCGCCGCCGCACTCGCCGAAGAGAAGGACGTGCTCGTGTGGGCATACAAAGGAGAGAGCCGCGAGGACTACTACAAGTTCATCGCCGCCGTCATCGAGACCAAGCCCGACATCACCATCGATGACGGATGCGATCTCGTTACCGAGATCCACACCAAGCACCCCGAGCTTCTCGCCAAAATGATCGGCGGATGCGAAGAGACGACCACCGGCATCATCCGCTTGGAGTCGATGGTCCGTGACGGCGTGCTGAAGTGTCCCATGATCGCCGTGAACGACAACAAGACGAAGCACCTCATGGACAACTTCTACGGAACGGGACAGAGCACGTTCGACGGCATTCTTCGTTCCACGAACATGCTCATTGCGGGCAAGACCGTCGTGGTTCTTGGCTACGGCAGCTGCGGAAAGGGTGTCGCCATGCGCGCTCAGGGACTCGGCGCCCAGGTCATCGTCACCGAGGTGGACGCCTTCTGCGCACTCCAGGCTTCCATGGACGGACACCGCGTCATGAAGATGTCCGATGCCGCTGCGGTCGGCGATCTGTTCATCACCGTCACGGGGAACTTGCACGTCATCCGCATGGAACACATGGAGAAAATGAAAGACGGTTCCGTGCTCGCAAACTCCGGACACTTCGACAACGAAATCGATCTCGCAACGCTCGAGAAAACCGCCAAGCGCAAGCGCCGTGTTCGTCACTACCTCGATGAGTATCTCCTGAAGAGCGGCCGCGTCATCTACGTCGCGGGCGAAGGACGCCTCGTGAACTTGGCTTCGGCCGAGGGTCACCCCAGCGAAGTCATGAGTCTTTCCTTCTGCGGACAGGCGCTGGCCTGCAAGTACTTGGTCGAGAACAAGGGAAAGATGAAGCCCGGCGTCATCACGCTTCCGCCCGAGATCGACGACTACATCTCGCGCTTGCAGCTGCTCGCCATGGGACTCTCCATCGATGAGCTCACTGCCGAACAGAAGAAATATCTCACGAGCTGGCAGGAAGGAACGTAAGAGTGAAAGGCTCAGTGATTGTGTGCGCCCTTTCGCTTGAAACTCTTTTTGTGCTTGCCGTTTCCACGAAGTTCTTTGGGTTGCACGCCTTGTTTCCTCAGTTGCCACACCGCATCGGAGTTCACGGCGGCGGTGAAGACGCCGGGGGCGATGACTTCTTCGGCCGGGCTGCGGTGCAAGCTGGCGTTCAGCATTTCGGTGAAAATTCTGTTCCATTCGGCGATGTGACGCTTGGTGTCCGTATTTTTCAACAAGTGTTGCGTCTCGCGTCCATCGCGAACGACCAAGATTCCCGAGGTTTCGAGCGTGCTGAGCAGACCCTCGCCGAAGCGCTGCCTGAAGATGTAGGTATTGCTGCTGTGGATCAAGAGTAAGACCGCTCGCTTGATGTCATCGACCTGCAACTCGATGCCGCGCATTCCTTCCGGCGTTTCCTTCGGACTCCCGTTGGGGTTCACGCCGCGCGCGATAATCTCGAATGCTTTGGAGCGCTCAAGTTCTTGGAGCTTGCCCATCGTGGCGAAACTGTCGGTGACGCCATGGCAACACACGGAGAGCACCAATGGCTTCTCGTGCTCGTCTTGGGGCTGCCAGATTTTGGGGCCACTGCTCATACGGCACAGTATATATCATACTATTGCCAAAACAAATAAATATTGTATAATATCACAAAACATGGCTTGAGATAGCCAAAAATGGCTGTCCGATGACTGGAATACTAGACAGTCGTCCGAATGTTCCTAGAATCTCTCCATCCCAATTTTTCGGTCATTGAAACCAACGTGCAGTACAAAGTGAGCTGCCTTCCTATCTAGCAACCCCTTTCTGGGGACCGTTCTCGCGCCTTCAAAAGCGTATGGACCCCTTGGATTGGGGTTCGTAAACGGTGGAAGTCGGCAGACTGTCAGTTCCTGTTCATGGAGTCGAAACGATGAGTCTCTTGGAACTGCTCGAACTCGAGTCGAGCGAAACGATGACGGGTGGCGGAGAGGATTTTCGGATCAGCGGGGAACCGCTCTTCCCGAGGCCCTCGAAGGAACAGAGTCGTGAAGGCGCAAAGCGGGCTCGGGCCCGCCGCCGCGAAATCGCGCACTCTGCTTCGGATGAGTTGGTCGGCCTTGCCGACCACTCGAAGATCCCCACTCACATCCTTGACGCCAGGCGCTTGAAGGTCAGTCGTCTTCGGGCGACTGCGGGCTTCAATCGCTCCGGTGTCAGCAAGAAAAAGCGCAGCGCGTAGCAACACTCGAGTAAGAGTGGACTGACGAATGCCAGGTGCGGGGGAATTCTCTCCCGCACCTGGCTAACACAAAAAAACGAATGCAGCTCGTTTTGTACTTCTAAAAACCGTCGTGGCGTGTGACGGCTTTTCGTCGAATTCGCTGGCCCCTCGACAAGCTCGGGGTCATTCGACATCGCAAGCAATTGGCCCGAGCGCCGAGGCGCGAGAACCATGAGCGAGCGTAGCGAGTCGAATGGCGGAGAGGGAGGGATTCGAACCCTCGAAACCCTTTTGGGGTTTACGCGATTTCGAGTCGCGCGCCTTCGGCCACTCGGCCACCTCTCCACGGAGCCACGAGAGTGTAGCAACCTCATCGTTTCGCTGCCACACGAGTAAGCCGCCACGCTCCCGGTGAGGGAACGCGGCGGCGGGTGGACTGTCACTTCCGTGCGAGACCGCGGAGGAAATCCGCAGCGCCGCAGATCAGCAGCAGTCCGAAGGCGGCAGGGACCCAGGCCCAGTCACCGGTCATCAGCTCCAAGAAACGGAGAATCGACATCCTTGTCTCCTTACAGATGGCCAGGCACGAACCGAAATGGCGCGTGCATATACCTATTATATAATATTTACTGTATTTGTCCAATTAGCCTTCACGCGCCTCACGCTTCAGTTCCGCCTCGATGAGCAGGTCCAAGTCGCCGTCCAGGACGCCTGCAGTGTCGCTGGTTTCGTAGTTCGTCCGAAGATCTTTCACCATTTGGTACGGATGCAGAACGTACGAGCGGATCTGCGAACCGAAGTCGGCGGAGGTGTTGGATCCCTTCAGCTTTTTCTTCTCGGCATCTTCTTCGGCGTGCTTTTTTTCGAGCAGCTTCGCCTTGATCATGTTCATCGCACGCTCGCGGTTCTGCAGCTGCGACCGTTCGTTCTGACACGCCACCACGATGCCCGTGGGGATGTGCGTGATGCGCACGGCGCTGTCGGTTTTGTTGACGTGTTGTCCTCCTGCCCCGCCCGAGCGGTACGTATCGATGCGCAGATCATTCGGGTTCACCTCGATCTCCTGCGTGCCCGAGACATCGGGCAGAACTTCCACGAGAGCGAAGCTGGTTTGGCGCAAACTTTTGGCGTTGAACGGCGACAGGCGAACCAAGCGGTGAGTGCCCCGTTCGCACTTTAAATGGCCGTAGGCCGCGTCTCCTGCAATGTGGATCGTCATCGATTTGATGCCCGCCTCCTGTCCGTCCGTGCGTTCCACGACGTCGGTCTTCCAACCTTTTCGTTCGGCGTACCGCAGGTACATGCGCCCCAGCATGCCGGCCCAGTCTTGTGCTTCGGTACCGCCGGCTCCGCCGCTGATGCTGACATACGCATTGCCGAGATCGTACTTTCCTCCGAGGTACAGCACGCGTTCGGCAACGCTCCACTTGGCGTACAAATCGTCGTACTCTTTTTGGAGCGCGGGCATGTCATCGGCTTTGCTTTCGTTCGCGATGTCCGACAAATCCTTGGATTGCGATTGCAGTTCGGCGACGGGATCCCACTGTTTTTTTAAGATTCGCAAACGCTGAAACATCTCCTCTGCCTTCTTCGGATCGTTCCAAATGTCGGGTGCGGAGGTCTTGTCCTGGAGTTCGGCGATGGCTGCGGGGATGCCTCTTTTCTCAAAGAGAGTCCTTCCCCATGTTCACTGCACTGAGCAGTTCGGCGATCTTTGCGAGAAGTTCGTCCACGGAGAAGGGGTAAAGAGTGTCTCCATTCTAGCAAAAAGTCGCGTTTTCTGCTACAATAATCCGATACCTATGTCTTGGAATTCCGCTCCCACCCAGGCGAATCCGCCCGCTGCGCAGGGCGAAAAAGGCGTCCTCGTTCCCGCGCTCGCCAAGCTCGGGATGCCGGTGCTCATTTTCGGCGGAACGTTTCTCGTCATCGCCGTCGCTCTCTCGCATCTCGTTTCCCCGGACAGGTTCCCCGTACGCGTGGGAGACAAAGTCGTGCGACTCGTCGACTTGGAATCGGAAGAACGTGCACTCAAAGCGGCTCAAGCCGAACTGCTTGCCGATCGTCAGGAGCTTTTGAAAGACGCAGATACGACGGTGCTTCACCGCGTGGCCACGCTGAAGAGTTCGATGGTCTCCATCGGCTCGGTGATGATGGCCGTCGATGACGTGCGTCGCAGTTTCCGTATCGGCAGCAACGATCCCATCGCCATTCCATCCGTGAGTTTCGACGGCACGGCGGGCACTCTCACGCTCGGCGGCACGGTCCACGACATGGGCGGCAGGTCCATTCAGGTTCTCGCCTCGTTCGTCGATGGGCTCAGGAAAGTCTCACTCATCAAGTCCGTTTCCGAGCCCGAATACACGTCCGTCACGGCCGACGACGGCAGTACCACCTCACCGTTCACACTCACGATCACCCTCAACGATGCTTCCTAAGTTCTCCGACACAACGCGGCAGAATCTTTCCGTCGGAGCATTCCTGCTCGGGCTCACGCTCGCGGCACTGGCCACGGGCATTCTGGCATCGCACACTCGGCTCTTCTCCCAGAAGCGCGACACAGCCGTGATGGTCGGCACCGAGCTTCCCGAACTCAAGTCATCCGTCGCTCTCCTCCGCGCCAGCGTGGAAGCCGAGAGATACTTCGCCGCGGAAGCCGGTACGGCTCGCGAAGAGCAGGCATCGGTGTTCATTCTCCCGGATAATTCGCCGGTCAGTCGCACGGTGTCCGCGATGCAGGAGCTCGCCGCCGCCATCGGCACCGACGGCGGACTCGCTCTGGATAAACTCACCTTCGATGCCAAGCCCGTGGACAGCGGCAGCGTGAAGTCACTCGCCGGACACGCGGTGCTCCGCGGTTCGTACCAGGGTGTGGGGAAACTCCTCGCCGTCCTCGGCTTCAGCGGCGACATGATGGTGCGCGACGTGCTTTCCGTCGAAGTCCAGGAAGCGTTCTTGCGTCACGTTGAGGCGGCGTCACCCGCATCGCTCAAGGCTGCCGAAGATTTCCTGTACTTGGATCTCGTGCAGTACGCATCGGACCCCGACAGTTTCGAGCAGCGCATGCTCCGCGACGTGTCCGTGGATGCCGCGGCCGACATCCGTGCCATTCTTTTGGAGGGCGGACTCATGCAGACCAGAAGCGCTCTCGGCGGCGTTGCCCAATCGCTCAAGAAAGGTGAGGCGTGGCCTCTGCCCCTGCTCTCCGTCACGCGCCTCAGCCGCGCCGGCGACGCGTGGACGCTCGACTTCAACGTCTTCAGTCGTTAACCGCTTGGTTCCGTCCTGCGGAGCAAGGTAGGCTCGTTTCGATGTACTCCCGCAGCGTATGAAACGGCGCGTTCTCTTCATCACACGCACGCTGTCTCGGTCCAAAGGCGGCATGCAGACGCAGGCTCGGTCTCTCATCGACGCATTGCGCTCTTCGGACATCGATCTGCATGTCTTCCGGTTCGGCGGGTCAGCGTTTCTTTTGCCACTCTTCTTCATCGCCGCATATCTGCGTGCGCTCACGGCGAGAGTGGATACGGTGCACGTCGGTGATGCGTCGCTCGCGATTCTCTTTCCGCTGCTCGCACCGTTTCGTCCCGGCATGCGGCGCACCGCAACGATCCACGGACTCGATGTACTGTGGCGCTTTCTCGGATATCGCTTTGTCATCGGATTTTCCCTGCAGTGCGCACACCGTGTGGCTGCCGTCAGCCGTGCCACGGCCGATGCGGCACTCGCGCTCGGCGTACGTACGGAGCGTCTTACGGTCATTCCGTGCGGCATCGCGCCCGTCGCCGTTTCGGATCGCACGAAAAAAAATCAGCTGCTCTCGGTCGGGCGTCTCGTGCCGCGCAAAGGCATCGCGTGGTTCATCGAGCATGTGTTCACACTTCTTTCCGCCGCCGATCCGTCGCTCACGTACGTCGTTGTCGGCACCGGTCCCGAGCTCACGCGCATTCGCTCGCTCGTGGCATCACTCGGACTCACGTCCAACGTTGATCTTCTCGGCGAGATCGACGATGCATCGCGCGATGCTCTGTATGCCGAGAGTGCCGCACTCGTCGTGCCGAATGTTCCGATCTCGGGTGATATGGAGGGCTTCGGCATCGTGTGCATCGAAGCGGCGAGCAGGGGACTTTCCGTCGTCGCATCGCGTCTCGAAGGACTCAGGGACTCGGTCCTGGAAGAATCGACGGGTGTCTTCTTTACACCTCTTGATGCAAAAGATGCAGCGGATGCCGTGACGTGGGTCCTCAAGAATCCTTTTGATGCACATCGCGTTCGTCAGGTGTGCGCTGCGACGTTCGATATCGCGCTCGTCGCTTCCCGTTACGTTCATGACATGTTCTAAGCTCCGCATCGGCATCGTGAGCCCCGATGCTCCGCCGCACATCGGCGGCATGGGCAGGCATGTCGGTTCGCTCGTCGATGCGTTGCGGTCGGCAGGAGCACACGTCGATGTGTTCGATCGTTCGGCACGCCCCTTCCTTTGTCGTCTCGGGAAGAACGTCGGTTTTTCGTTTTTTCTCGGTTCGGCGCTCCGGCGTTTTGCACGGAGTCGCGGCATCGACATTCTGCACGTCCACACGGGTCCCGGCGGTGCTTTCGTGCCGTTTGGCGTTCGCGACACTCCGCTCATCGTCACCGCGCATCACACGTATGCGCAGCAGTCGCGGCTGCCGGGCCAAGGGTGGAAGCGCATCTTCATTCCGTTCGAGCGCGGAACGTACGTCCACGCCGAGCGCATCGTCTGTGTGTCCGAGGACACGGCGCACGTGCTCACGGAAGCGTACGGCGTCGATCCGAAAAAAATATCGATCATTCACAACGGATTCGATCTCACTCCGTGGATTTCCGCCGATCTCGACGAATCAAAGCGCGAATCGGAGAGCGTGGTCTTCGTCGGTCGCCCCGACGTGCGCAAAGGATGGGACTTGCTTCAGGAGGCGTGGAACATCGTGCATGCGGCGTCGCCGAACGCCGTCCTCCACGTCGTGGGTTTCCGGGGTGAGGACCGCGGCGGCATTCGTTTCCACGGTCGTCTTGCGGATACGGAGCTGCGGTCACTCGTCGGTGCGTCGCAGATCGCCGTCGTTCCGTCGCGCATGGAGGGCTTCGGACTTGTCGCAGCCGAAGCGATCGCCGCGGGGACACCCGTCGTCGCCACGAATGTCGACGGACTGCGTTCGGTCGTCGACCACTGTCGTACGGGACTGCTCATGGAACCCGAAGCCACGTCGATCGCCGCGGGAATGCTCGCACTTCTCAAGGACGGTGCGCTTCGCACGCAGCTTCGGGATGAATGCAGAACGCAACGCGGCCGCTTCGACGGAGCCGCGGAAACGGCGGCTCACATGGCGCACTACGATGCGGTATACTCCGGGCCATGCAGACGCTCCTGAAGCGACGGTTCGGTCTCGCCCTTGCGGCACTGGTCGTCCTGTTGCTCTGCAAATATTTTTGGTCCATGACGCAGTTTCCCGGCGTGCCGTTCGGGTACGACGCGGGAATTTACAGGTACCTTTTCTTGCGTCATGCATCGGGCATCCCGCCGTTCGATACCGCATCTCTCCCGGACTGGGCCCAGGTGCACGCGCCCGGGCTGTTTCTCTTCGCGAGTCTCTTCATGAAAGCGGGCGTGCCCGTCGACTGGCTCATCGGTTGGGTATGGAATCTCGTTCCCGTCGGTCTGGCGTGCCTGCTTGCCGCCGTCTTCGCACGCAAAGAGGGGATGCTCATCGGGCTTCTGGTTCTCGGCATGGCGCTCATCTCGGTGGGGCAGTACGAAGGATTCCTCCTCATGTACTACAAGGTGTATATCGCACTCGCGTGGTGCGTGCTGGCGTTCTACGCGCTGGAGCGCGGATCTCTCTCATGGATCTTCTTCGGGATGATGACGGTCGCCACGCATCAGCAGATCGGACTCATCTTCGCCATTTCCACGCTTGCCGCCATTTGTTCCGGTCTTCCGTGGCGCGGAGTCAGGCGCGTGTTCAGGAGCTTTGTGCAGTGGTGCATCACGCTCGCGCTCGGCCTCCTCTGGTACGTGCCGACGTATCACCGTTCCCTCGGCGATCAGCTTCCGCATCTCCTGGAACCCACGTCACTCATCGCGCTCACCACGGGTGTTCTCTTGCTCGTGTGCATTCCGTACGTGCTGTTCCGCCTTCCGGCCCACCACAAGCGATCGTTTTGGATCGGATGCGGGGTTCTCTTCGGCCTCATTCTTCTCGTGACGCCGCTCATCATCGATGCGCCCGCGTTCGTTCATAAGTTGATGGAACCGCGTTCGGACCAGACGGCGGGAGTGTTTCTCTCCATCACCGATTACTTGTGGACATCGCTTCCACTCCTCTTGCTCGGCATCACGGGGTTGCTTCGGTCCGTGCAATTCCATCGCGGCACGCCGTGGCAGTGGGCAGTCGTCGTGAGCGGCATCGCCGCGTTCAGCATGATGTTCTTCTACAGGCGCTTCTTGCTTCCGTTCGACTTCTTCCTGATGCCGTTCGCCGCGCTTGCGTGCAAGGCGCTCTGGCAACAAAAGACGACCGCCGCGCACGGCACCGTCATCCTGCTCGTCGTGCTCCAGGCAGTTCTCCTCGTGGATCACATGGCCAAGATCGATCCGCACGTGCCGCGTGCTCAGCTCCGGGAATTCAGCACGCTGCATACGTCGGTTCCCGACGGATCCAATCTCGTCGTTTTGGACACCATGACGCCGTGGGTGCTCGGCTACTTGCCGAACTCCTCGGTGGCCGGCCCCGGAATTTTCCTCTCGCTGCCGCTGCAGGAATGGGAGAAGTTCCTGCTCGGCTCATCGGAAGATCGCAAACGATTCTTCTGGCTGTATCCCAAGAACACCTACTTCTACGCCACCGACGTTTTCTTTTCGTACTATCCGCCGGACGTCACGTCCCTCCTCCTGCACTCGTGTCTCAAACCCGTGGGGCCCAAGGGTTTGTACCGATCATCGTGCGGCAATTAACGGGTCTTCCTTGACCTTAGGCCGCGTTTTCTTCATGCTGCACACGTTTTCTTCCCCGAAATTTTCTTCCTGTGCGTCAACGTTACACTCCACAACGATCATTCAATGCCGCTCGTCCGCGCGTCAATGAACAAATTCGTGTGCCCGAGGTTCTTTTGGTGATCGACGGTGCCGAGCCGCTTCGCATGACCACGGCCGAGGCTCTCAAGCGCGCGCAAGAAGAAGGTTTCGATCTCATCGAAGTGTCGCCCAAGGCCGTGCCGCCCGTCGTCAAAATCGGCGACTACGGCAGCTACCTCTACAAACTGAAGAAGAAAGAGAAGCAGCAGAAGGCGCACAGCAAGCAGACGGAAGTGAAGGCCATCCGTTTCGGTTTCCGCACGGACACCGGCGACTTGGACCGTCAGGCCGAGCGCAGCCGTGAATTCTTGGGCGAGCGCCACATGGTGAAGGTCAGCATCCAGCTCCGCGGTCGCGAATTCACGAACAAGGATTACGCCATCCAGAAGCTCAACAAATTCGTCGCCGGTCTGGCCGACGCCGCCGATATCGATCAACCCGTGAAGAAGCAGGGGAATCAGTACATGGTGATCCTGAGGCCGAAAAAGTAATCGGGTGCGGACGTTGTTGCGTCGGCGGACCGCTTCCCGCCTCATTTTTCGCCTTTACAATCTTTTCCGTACGTTCTACCCTGTGCTGCCACATGCCAAAGCTTAAGTCTCATAGCGGCGCCAAGAAACGCATCCGTAGAACCGGAGGCGGAAACCTCGCATTCAAGCGCAACGGCCGTGGCCACCTCCTGATGCAGAAGAGCAAGCGCCAGAAGCGTCTCAACCGCACCAAGCTCATGCACCCGACCAACGAACGTGCACTCGCTCACCTCGTTCCTCACATTTAAACCCCTCCCATGCGCGTCAAACGTGGAATTCACAGGCATCGCAGAGTCAAAGCCCTCCGCTCCCTCACCAAGGGTTACAAAGGCATGCGCCGCGCAACGGTCAAAAAGGGTAAGGAAGCCGTCATCAAAGCAGGTCAGAACGCATACCGCGACCGCAAGCTCAAGAAGCGCACGTTCCGTTCCCTGTGGACCGTTCGTCTCAACGCAGCCGTTCGCGCCAAGGGCGTTCGTTACTCGCAGCTCATCCCCGCACTCAAGAAGGCCAAGATCGAACTCAACCGCAAGGCTCTCTCCGAGCTTGCCATTCACCACCCGGGTGCGTTCGATGCAGTGATGAAGGCTGCAGGAGTAGGCAAATAGCTTTGTATTGAGGTTGGACCAGTCATGGTTTTTTGACGATTGTTCGCTGATGCCTCCATTTTTTGAGGGGTCGTCGAAAGAAAAACGAAGAGGATTCTCCTTTCTCCACTTTTTTTAGAAAAAAGTGGAGCAAAAAATCGTCGCTCATGAAGAATGTCTGCGGTTCAATCACTCGACTCCGCTGCACGCGCGAACTCCTCGCCCCGCCTCTGCGTGGCTCGTCAGACAGGCGCGCGTGCGCATCGCTCCGTCTCGCGAAGAACCGCGACGACATTCTTCATAGGCGACAAATTTGCATCTGGATGTGAAGTGCTGAAACGTGACGGCATTTTTCCAGGGTGGCACCCTCTTGGCGTCATTTCTGGGTCTCCAGCGGCTAGCGTCAAAAATCCAGCGTCTCTTCCGCCGTTTGTGGCCTTGCCTTCCCATACCTACCTTACCTTCCCTACCTTCCTTACCTCCCCCCTCCCCCCCCTACCACTTCTTACGCTCAACTCTGACAAACCCCGAGGCCTCGATGAACTTCATCTTCGGGTCCTCTTTCTGCATGACGTCCAGAAGCAGGTTGATGCCGATGGCGTCGCTGGCCATGTGGCTGCACTGAATGACGTTCACGTGGTGTTTCTTGGCTTCCTCCAGCGACTTCTCCGTGACGTGCATGGAGAGCACCGTGCCCACTCCGGCGCGGGCCTTGGCCTCGAAGAACTCCTCGGGGCCGTTCGTGCCGCCGGTGAATTCGGTGGCCACCACTTTGCCAGGGCGACTGCTCGGACTTCCCGCGGCGATGATCGGCGGGTTTCCCTTCTTGGCGTACAGCTTGTACTCCGGAATCTCCGTGATGGCTTTGATGATCGCCCCGAGATCGTCGTACTCGTGCTTGCAGATGTGCTTCTCCATGAATCTCCACACCATGTTGTCGGTGATCGTGTGGCAGCACAACGCCGGGACGTTCAGGAGTTCGGCGGCGCGTTCCACGCGGAACAAGTTGTCGGCGTGGATGCTGCGCCAAATGCGGTCCATGCGCGGGCGGAGCAGCGCTTCGGTCTGGTTCACGGGCACGCCCACCGTGGCGTACAGGTCGATCTGCAGCGGCATCACCTTTTCCAAATCGGCCAGCGCGCGTCCCTCGGGGTGGTGGATGAGCGCTCCGTCGATGCGCATTCCTTTCTCGCGTAAGCGGTCGATGAGCAGGAATTCGGGCGTTTCCACGTCCACGCCCACGAACAGGTGCGTGAATTCCTCGGAGCCGTCACCGTTGATGATGCGGCAGTCCGAGTACGGGTTCCACGTGCGCTCCATGTCGAACATTTCTTTCTCTTTTCCTTCCAGCTTCTTCTCCTTGTCTTTGTACTTCTTCAGAAATTTTTCGATCTGCACCTTGGTGCGAGGGTCATTCTCCATGCCGAGTTCAACGGCACGCTGGTGGAAGCGTTTGAGTTTCATAGTATGCAGAGACTAGCTGCGTCGCGGCGTCGCACGCAATGTCTATTTCGACGCGCCCGCGAAATATTTCACGACGGCGTGCATCACCAGGATCGGATGGCGGAGGCAAAATCCGCGAATGTAACTCTTGTCATCGGCGCCGACGTTCTTGTTGCCGTCCCTGCGGCGGAAGTATTTGGCGACCATGGCTTCCACGGCTTTCTTCCTGGCTTGGATGGCTTGCTTACGCTTGTCGCCGAAGGTGCGACCGATGATGAGTTCCAAGCAACGGAGCCTGTCGGCGATGCCGTGGCCGCTCTCTTGGTTCATGGCGCTGGCGCCGTTCGGGTGCACGCGGAAGGCGCCGAACTCACCGCGCAGCACGAACGCGTCGGACACGCTCAGCATGCGCGTCCAGTACTCGGTATCGAGGAACTGGGGCATCGTCTCCAGAAATTCACCCGCCTGTTTCATGAACTCGCGTCGCATCACGACGAAGCTCGGTTCGCCGATGATGTTCGGCGTCAGTTGTTCCTGCACCCACCATTGAAGCAGCGCTGCACCGCGGTGAAATCCTTCGGACAGACGCTCGGCGCGGAACTTGCGAACGGCTTCGTACAGCGGTCCGATGTCCATACCTCCTTCCACCTTATAGATATGATCCATGCACACGAGTCCCACGGTGGCGTGTTCGTTCATCACCTGCATCGCACTCTCCAAATACCTCGGCGACCACACGTCGTCTTGGAATAAGTACGCCACGACGGGCTCCGACGATTTGCGGAAGCAGGCATTCCAGTTGCCGCCGATGCCGAGGCGCGTTTGGCTGCGCTCGAAACGGATGCGCGTGTCGCTCAAGAACGGTTCCACGATGGCACGGACGTCCACGTCGGGGGAGCAGTCGTCGTGGACCAGGGCGGTCCAATCTTGGAACGTCTGTGCCTGCAGGCTCTTTAAAGCCTCTTGCAGCTGGCTTGCAATGGGGTGGTACGTCGGAACGAGAACGGAAACGGTGGCCATGGCCCGCAGTATAGGAGCTTTCCGTGGTTTACCGAAAGCCGTAAACTACTGCGTATGCGCATCGACATCCTGACGCTGTTCCCCGGCATGTTCACGGGCCCTCTGACCGAGAGCATTCTCAAACGTGCGACCGATGCGAAGCTGCTCGACATTCGGTTCCACAACATCCGCGACTACAGCACGCTTCGCCACAAGCAGGTCGACGACAAGCCGTACGGCGGAGGAGCGGGCATGCTGCTCATGGCCGAGCCCATCGTGTCGTGCATCGAGACGATCATCGCCGATGCGAAGTCTCAGAAGAAACCGCGCGTCATCTATTTGTCCGCCGCCGGCAAACGTCTCACGCAAACGAAGGTGGAACGCATCGCCAAGCGCGATTGGATCATTCTGATTTGCGGACACTACGAAGGCATCGATCAGCGCGTCATCGACGGATGGGTCGATGAAGAAATCAGCATCGGAGACTACGTTCTGACGGGTGGAGAGATCCCGGCGATGGTGCTTGTGGATGGCGTGGCGCGCCATATTCCGGGAGTTCTGGGCAAAGAGGCATCGGCCGACGGCGACAGCTTTTCGGCGAGTTTCGGACGCAAGCGCGAGTATCCGCACTACACGCGTCCCGAGGTGTTCCGCGGCAAAAAAGTGCCCGATATTTTGCTGTCCGGGCACCACAAGAACGTCGAGCAGTGGCGCAAAGACAATCTGCGCTGATCAGACGAAGAGTGCCGCTGCGCGACGAAACCAGCTTTGCGCCGGAGTACTGACTCCCTTCCGGGCGGCTTCCGCAATTTCGGCCGCTTCGCTCTCCTCGTCCCATCGCAACGACTGAAGCATGCACCTGGCGTCGTACACGGCCCACCCCGGCAACGGCGTCTCATCGGGTTGCTGCGACAATGCGGAGTCCGGACGCAAATGCCCTGCAAATTTCTCCAATCCCGACTGGAGCGTGACCGTCACCGCATGGCGTGCTTTCATCAATGCGATGCGTGCGGCGTGTGCACCGTTGTTCATTTCATTCCACATCGCTTTGAGCGCGCCGACGGTTTTTGGGACGTTGAGCGCACGATCTTCCTGCTCCATCTTGTCGATGTACTTCTGCAAGATGAGGTCGGTCCCCGAGACGCCGGTGTCTTCTCCCGGTTTTTGCATGGCACCTTTTTATACGAAACCCCGGAATGATCAACTTTTTCGCTTGTGTGGGCCACTCTGTTCATCCGTAAAAACAGCAGAAGGCGCCCTTACCATCGCATTAATGCGGGTATCGGTTTCTCGCTGTTTTCTTGGGTAACAGGAGGGTATCTCGCGTACCATTCCACTATGAACGAGGAATCCGAGTTTCTTTCGGCGCTGAAATCGGGAGCATCCGTCATGGTCAAAGTTCGACCATCGGCACAGAAAACGTGTCTCAAAGGACGGTTGGATGACGGCACGTGGAAAGTCGACATCGCGGCGGTGCCCGAAGACGGGAAAGCGAACGAGGAATTGGTTCGATATCTTGCGGAGATGTGCCGTGTGTCGAGATCAATGATTGAAGTTGTCTCGGGACAAACTTCTCGATTAAAGGTCGTTCGAATCGTTTAGCGGTGGAACTGCTGATGAATCTCTTTGAGGCGCTTGTTCGTTAAGTGTGTATAGATCTGCGTCGTCGTAATACTCGCATGCCCGAGCATCTCTTGGACCGAGCGAATGTCGGCGCCGTTCTTCAGGAGTTCGGTCGCGAACGTGTGCCGCAGCGTGTGCGGCGTCACCTTCTTCACGATGCCGGCGGCAGCGGCGATGTTTCGTACGATGCGTTCGATGGCCTGTGGCTCCAGTCTGCGGTCTTCGCCGAGCAGGCTGTCTTGGCGCGAACGGTTCGAGTTGCTCACGAAGAGCGGCGTCCAGTTGTCGTTGCGGGCGTCGAGATAATCTTTCACGTACTCGGTCGCGGTATCCGAAATGAACACGATGCGCGCTTTCTTTCCCTTACCCACCACGCGGAATTCACGGCTCTCGAGGTTCACGTCTTTGCGGTTCAGATTACTGAGCTCGCTCACGCGCAGGCCCGTGGAGTAGAGAAGGTGAAGAATCGCGAGGTCGCGGGCGCCGTTTCGCTTCGTCACGTCGATGGCCGTGAACATGGCACTCAGCTCTTCGCGGCTGAGCACTTCCACTTGCCGCTCCGGCACCTTCGGTAGTTCGATTTTCTCCGGTGACATCGTCTTCACGTCGTTCTTGTGCAGGTGTTTCAGGAGTGCGCGCAACGCAATCAGGTGATATTGCTGCGTCTTGATATCGAGCGTCACGCCCTGTCCGCGAATCGGCGTTCTGTGGAGGTGCAAGCGGTAATCGCGCACCGTGTTCGCGTCGATCTTGGCGACGTCCGTCGTGGATTTGGCGAATTTTTCAAAGCGCTTCAGGTAGTGACGGTAATTTTCCACCGTCTTCTTGCTCTGATACTTGCCCACCTCGCAGTGAGTCAAAAAATCGTAGATGGCGTCTTTGATCTGCATGGAGATACACTCATTGTACGATGAAATCGCCCCGAACCAACAAAGAGGCGTGGAAAAACAAGTGGCAGGGCCGTACCGAACCCGTGAACGAGTTTGCCGGTGCGGTGGTTCAAGCGGCGCCCGACAAAGGATCTCTTCTCGATGTGGGCTGCGGCAACGGCACGGACAGCATGTTCTTCGCCGACAACGGTTTTACGGTCACGGCCGTCGATTTTTCGGAGAGCGGCATCGACGCACTGAATGCCGCTGCCAAGGAACGTGGACTTTCCATCGCTTCATCCGTTGGCGATATTTCGAAAACACTGCCCTATAACGACAATTCTTTCGATGTCGTCTACGCGCACCTTTCTCTTCACTACTTCGACGATGAAACCACGAAGCGTGTCTTTGCCGAGATGCATCGCGTGCTCAAGAAAGGCGGGCACTTCTTCGTGAAGTGCAAATCCGTCGATGATCCGTTGTACGGAGTGGGGGAGGAGGTGGGGCCGGACATGTACCTCTCGGACCACACGCGGCATTTCTTTACTTTGGACTACCTCAAGTCGATGCTCGGGGATTTTGCCGTCTTCACCTCAACGCGAAGCTCGTCGGCGTATCACGGCAAGACGTCGAAGTTCGTGCAAGCTGTTGCGCAAAAATGATCACGGATGTTACTTCTTTGTCCGCGACAAAGAAGTAACCAAGAAAACGCTCTTGGCCGATACCCCCCTCGCCCCCCGCTGCGGCGCGCTCCATCCCTTGGGATGTGGATTCACACGCCCGCAGTTCGTTGCACTCTTTGCATTCCTTGCATTCTTTGCACTCCTGGTTACAGCGCCTTTTCAATCACCCTTCGAAGCTCATCGCTTTCCAGTACGCCGAGCCACCTGTCGCTGCCCAGCGTGAACATCGGCACGCGGTCGACCTTGGTTCCGTCTTGGAGCGTCAGTGACTCCGGCACGCGGTTCACGTTCTTCATGCAGAGGTCGAACGATTTTTTCTCCAGGCCCGCCTTCTTCACCATCGTCTGGAGTGCCACCTCGTTCGACGGAGTCTGTTTGATGAGGAGAGAGTCCATCGCATCGAACTTGTTCTGATCGGCGGCGCACAGAGCCGAGGCAGCCAGGCGCCTGCCCCACGGCGTTTGCGGCGCAAAAATACGAACGATGCCGAGTTTGCCCGTGGAGACGAACTCGCGATCCAGCCAGGGTCGGTTGAGCATTTCATTCTCCCTGCAGTAGTCGCAGTCATAGTCGAAATATTCGGTGAGCATCGGACCCGCGTGCTCCGATCCGAATACGATCGCGTCATGCTCCGTGACGAAACCCTGGACGCGTGACCCCGTCGAGGCAGAAGCTTCCAGGCTGTCCGTGCCGGTCGGCATGCGCTCGTTCGTGTCTTCCTCATTCTGCACGACGTCGCCCGACAGAGTCTCCGTTTGCGGCATCGTGGCGCCGCTCGGGCCACAGGCGGCAAGCAGCAGGGCCAGGAGGCCGATGGTGAAAACGGAGCTTCTTTTCATGGTTCGGTTTCATTGTGAGCGACTTTTCACGATAATGGAACCCTGATGTCCGTGCGCGTCACCATCCTCGGCGTACCCGTCGATCCGCTCACGCTCCCGCAAGCGGTGAGCAGAGTCATGGAATTTTTGGCATCGGGCTCGCGGCACCACGTCGCGACTCCCAACCCGGAGATGATCGTGGCGGCACAAAAAAATCCCGAGTTTCTCCGCGTGCTCCGGTCGTCATCGCTCAACATCGCCGACGGCGCGGGCCTTCTCGTCGCGGCGCGCATGACGGGGCAACGTCTGCCCGAGCGCGTCACGGGGACGGACCTGCTCATCGCGCTCGCCGATGTTCCCGAAGCAGTCCCGATGTTTTTGCTCGGAGCGGGACCGGGTGTCGCCGAGAAGGCGGCGCACGCGCTCATGAAAGAGCATCCGTCCGTCAGCGTCGCGGGGACGTTCGGCGGGTCGCCCAGAGCGGAGGACGAAGACGACATCGTGAGACGCATCAACGATTCGGGTGCCCGCATCTTGTTCGTGGCATACGGTGCCCCGGCACAGGAGCTTTGGATCTCACGCGTTCTGCCGCGTTTGCCGAACATCGGCGTGGCCATCGGCGTCGGCGGAGCGTTCGATTTCTTGGCCGGCGTCCGTTCGCGCGCTCCGCGATGGATGCGGACCGTCGGCATCGAATGGTTATGGAGACTCGTTCAAGAGCCGAGTCGCATCGGTCGCATTTGCACCGCGGTCATCGTCTTTCCGTTTCTCGTTCTTACGAAGCGGAATCCATAGCCGCATCCGCGTGCAGCGATTCTTTCTTCAGAAGCGCCCACTGCTTCGAGCTTTCATCGAATTTCAATTTCACGAGCCAGTACGCATTGTCCGAGGTCTTCACTTGGTACGAGTACACCGGCTTTGCACTCTCCACCGCTTTTTCTTTGCGCAAGAAATCGATGTCGCTGATCTTCACATCGTCGGTCAGGACGGGTTCAAACACCGCGATGACGGTGACGTCGCTCGGCTCATCAAGAAGCAGCGCTCCGTTCAAGTTCAACGTGCCGCGACCGAGCAGCGCCGTCAAAACGACGACCATCGACGAGAGTACGATCGCGATCACGACGGACACTCGGTAGCTTTGGTGGGACATTTTTTCGATATCCATTTCCCTTCATTATACAGGATTCGAAGCGTTTCCGCCACGCGTCCCGTCCCGTCATTGCATCTATTTGGTTTTATTTTCTGATCACGGCGTGGGCGTGCACAAGCGGCTTCGTGCCTGTACGCTAAGGGACATCTTCCCTTTCTCCACATACCCATGAGACGAGTTCTCCCATTGCTGCTCGCGGCATCGATGTTGCTTCCGGTTGCCGCCGTCGCCGCTTCCGAGCGTTCGGCATCCGACATTTTGTCCTTGGCCGCGACGGAAACCAAGCCCGTGAATTTTACCCTGGTTTCCACTGCAAAAACTTCGCTCGATGAGCAGAAGGTGACGATTGTCGGCGGCAGGGAAGGTATGGGTCCGGAGAAAATGTCATCACTCGTCACCATTGACTGGAAAGGCGACGGACATTGGATGAAGGCCGTCGTTGAGCTCCGACATAAAGGAGGTGTGGCATATGCCATGCTGCGTACGGTCGAAGGGTCCGCCTTCCCCGTCGTTACCGAACTCAGGCCTCAGGCGGGCAAGTGGTTCACGCTCTCGCATGTTTCGGCCGACACTCTGCATGAATGGGTCAATCCGATGGTCGATGCCGGTCGTTTGGCCGAGCTCCTCTCCATGTCATCGACACGTTTTGCCGAGGGTTACTCCTACGTGTTCAGGACCGGTACCCAGCATGGGGTCGCACTCGGCAGAGAACTCCAGAATGCCATGCCGTTTGCCGTCCGTCGTTCGTACCCTGCTCCGGTGGATGCCACGATCAAAGTAGACACGAATAAGGAAGGGGCATTCCAATTCGCATCCGTTGCCGCTTCGGCGAGTTACGAGAAATCGTCGCTGAATTTGCAGGCCAAGGTCCAGCGTCAGTTCACCTCCGTGTACGTGGAAACGCCCAAGGGAACGATCGAATCGCTTCCCGAAAACAGTGCGCTTTTCAGCCTGCTCTTCGGCACCGTCACGGGAACGGGCGTCAGCGACCCCGCCGTCACCGTGGATGAATCCGACACCGACGATACCGCCACGGCTCCCGTCACCGTCACGAACTACGACACGTCCTCCGAGATGCGTTTGCCGCCCGCGGGCAATCCGGTCGAAAGCAGGTTGCTGCGCCGCCAGGCCGAGCGCGCCATCATCCATCTGCTCGGTCCCAAGAGCGCCGATCTGAAGCTCACCGTTCGTTTGGCCGACAAGCCCGTGCAGTGGGATTCCGTGTCCGCGTTCCGTTTCGACTTCCAGCGCGACGGCGGCATCCTCTACGTCTACCCGAACGACACCGCTCCTTCCATCTCCGCACAGAGCGCGTTCGCTTCGCTCGGTGTCGTCTTCTTCGATTCGTCCGGACGCTACGTCTCGTCCACGCTTCTCAAGCGTTGCGACACCGGCTCGTGCACCGCGGTTCGCCCGCCGTCTCCCGTGCGCTACGTTCTTTTGGTGAGCGAGTCGTTCTACAGGAGGCATGCCGTGGACACGCTCTGGCGTCTCCAGACCGGTTGGTACACGCTGCCTTCCACCGTCACCGCCTCCTCGCAGGAACAGGACCGTGCCGCCAAGCGCAGTTTGCAAAGGCGTATGGAAGCCACGAAGCCGCTCCGTGCCATCGGCACCGACACGTGGGACACCAGCGATGAAGCGCTCAAGATTTTGGCCGGACTCACCGCCGCCAAAATCCGTCCCGCCGACATCCGCGCCTCGGCCACGAAACGTCATGACGACTCGGCCGAACGTTCCATCTACGCCGTCCTCCACGATGCGATCTCCCTCAACCCGATGTTGTACCACGCGTACGTCGTGCGTCCCACGGACGTCGAATCGTCATTCGCGCTCGTCGTGGACAACTTCACCTATGCATCCGCATCCGAGCTCGACATCAACGGCAACGGACGCGTCGACGCCGAGGAAAAGCCCGCCGATCTCAACGTGCTCTACAAATTCATGCCGTTCGTCCGTGCCATGAAGGGTGTTCTTGTCGATACGTCGTCGCGCGGAGTGACCACCGTCTACATGCCGATCGTCGATGAAAACGGCAACGCCATCGCCGTGCTCACGCTCGTCAGCCGCACGCAGGACGTCGGGCAAAATTCGCGCTGAACATTGTCACGATCGCGGCGTGTGGTACCATGCGCCGCGATTTTCTCCTCCTCCCACCATGTCCAAGCTCATCCTCATCCGTCACGGCGAATCACAGTGGAATTTGGAAAACAGATTCACCGGTTGGGTGGATGTTCCGCTTTCCGCCAAGGGTGAACAGGAGGCCAAGGCCGCCGGAGAGAAGCTGAAGTCGTACAAGTTCGACAAAGCCTTCACGTCCAAGTTGCAGCGTGCCAACAACACGCTCAAGTTCATCTTGAGTGCCAGCGGCCAGACGGGAATCCCCACGGAGTTCGACATTGCGCTCAACGAGCGTCACTACGGTTCGCTCCAGGGACTGAACAAAGAGGAGACTGCGCAGAAATTCGGCGCCGACCAGGTGAAAATTTGGCGCCGCAGCTACGACGTGCCGCCGCCGAAGGACAAGACCGAACTCAACCCCGAGGGCATCAGCGAAAGTCTCAAGGACACCGCCGCACGCACGTTGCCGTACTGGGAAAAGAAGATCTTCCCCGAGATTTTGGCCGGCAAGAACATCATCGTCGCGGCTCACGGCAACAGCCTCCGTTCCATCGTCATGCACTTGGACGGACTGACCAAAGAGCAGGTCTTGGAGCTCAACATTCCCACGGGTGTTCCGCTCCTGTACGTCTTCGACGACAAGGGCAACGTGCTCGAGCACAAGTACCTGTAAACGCGCTCTCCCACGGCTTCCGAAAACGGCTCTTTTCTGCTATAATAAGAGGATTTGAGCCACTCCACGCATCAACCCAGGCTTCCTCTCACCATACCCGAATCGTCGGGCGGACTTCGTACGCTTCTCATCGACGCATTCAGCGTGCTTTTTCTGATCCTCTTCGCACTCATTGCGTTCTCGAAGTACGACGCCATCGCATCGGCCGGAGACGTGAGCGTGTACCGTGACATCGCACAACGTTCGCAGAGCGTGTTCCTCGGTACCGCCGATGCGCCGGACAGCGAATATCCGCCGCTTGCCACCGCGATGTTCTGGTTCTCGGACGCCGTGTTCTCCGGTCATGACTTCACCTCGGGGTGGATCGCCACGATTCTCCTCATCACGGTGTGTGCGTGGGCGTATCTGCGTTCGCACTCACGTTGGGATGCGCTGCTTTTCGCCGCCATTTTGCCGATGACGGTATTTCTGCTCGGTGATGAAGTCGTGTTCCAGCGCTTCGATATCTTCGTCTTCATCGCGATCTTCCTGGGCTGGCGCAACTACGCGCGTTCGGCACCGGGTGCTTCCGCAACGTTCTTCACCATCGCGGCGGCTCTGAAGGCCGTGCCGGTCTTGGCGTTGCCCGTCCTGCTCTGCATCACCCCGCGTTCCAAATGGAAATCAGTTTTCTTCGGCGCATGCCTGGGTGCCGCCATCAGCTTCGCACTCCCGCTGCTCGTGCTCGGGCTCCACGGCACCTGGAACAACATCGCCTACATGACCTCGTACCACTCCGAGCGCTTGGTACAGATGGAGAGCACGTGGTCCGGACTCACGATGCTGCTCACCATGGCGTTCGGGCATAAGGCAGGCACGGGCATCGACCACATGTCGGTGGTGCTCATCGACGTACCGCACATCGCGCTTCGTCTTTCCACACTCCTGCTTGCCGTCGGAACCGCCGTGGTCCTGTACCGCTTGTACCGCCTGCGTCGCACGCAGGACATCGGCGAAGTGCTTTCGGCCCTTCTGCTCCTCGCGTTCTTCGTGACGCCCGTTCTCTCGCCGCAGTACTTCGTGTGGGTCATTCCGGTGCTTCTGTGCGCCGCCGCCATGCGCATCGCCCACGGTGACCGCGTTCCCATGGCCACGGTCATCGCCGCACTCACGCTCATTCTGTCCTGGCTCACGTACTGGATTTTCCCGGAACACTACGGTGACGTCGTCGATCAGCACGTCATCGCCGTGTTCGTCCTGAATGCTCGTAACTTCTGCACGCTCCTGCTCTCGGTCGTGCTCTTTGTGGATGCCGATGTCATTCGTCTGGTGCGCATTTCACGCACCGATCTCGGCAACAGAACCCGCGTCTTCATTCTTCATACGGCGATGCTCTTCGTGGCCGTCATCGCGTTCGTTCTCGTGCGTCCGCAGCTCCTGCCCGCGTTCCACGGCACCACGTACGTCGCCGATACCCAAGACTCGGAGACCCATGCGCTTCCCATCAACCTGGACAGAGACGATCTCACCACGCTCCTCGTCACCACGAATATCACCGTGACGCCGTTTTCCGAGCGCCGACATTTCCGTCTCCGCCCCGACGATTGCGTGGAGTCCGTGACCGTCAACGACGTCGCCTTGCCCTCCGATGTCGTCACGTTCTGCGATGGTTCCGGTCCCGGCAAAGTCGTGGACTTCGGTCCGGGCATGGTCGTGGGTGAAAACATCGTCCGGATTCTCGTGAAAAACGACGGCGGAACCATGGGATTCAACATCTTCCCGCGTCCCACGCCCATCATGGTGTTTTTGGTCACGGGACTGCTTCTGTGGGCCGCCTGCTGCGGCGTACAGGCCTGGCGCCTCCTCATGTTCGCGCTCACGTGTCTGCCATCCGCCGCCGAGATGCTCTACACTCTGGCTGCCCTATGGAGCAGATCGAATACGCACGGCAGGATCTCCTCGACGTCGCAGGCCGATGGCCCGATGCCGAGATCCATCTGATCCTCATCGCAACGAAGCCCGATATCATCAAGCAGATTCCGTTGTTTCGCGAGCTTAAGAACCGCGGACACCAAGTGCTCCTCGGTCACACGGGTCAGCACTATGACGAAAACCTGAGCGGGGGAATGCTCCGCGAATTCGGCGTGGAGCCCGATTTCAACCTGAACGTCCGTGGATCGATGCACGAAGTGGTGAGCCAAATCATCGCGCGTCTCGGCCACATCATCGGTGAACTGAAGGCCAAGGGAAAAATCGTCATCCCGTACGTGCACGGCGATACCACCACCGCGATGGCCGCAAGCAACGCCGGATACTGTCATGGCTTCGCATCGGTGCACGTGGAGGCCGGCATCCGCACTCTCACGCCGGACTATAAAAAAAGTGAAAAGTTAAAAGTGAAAGGTGAAAAATGGAATACTCAGAACGTTGCAGCATGGCGGGAATTTCTGATGGACAAAAAGAACTGGAAACGTGGCAGCCAGGAGCCGTATCCCGAGCAGTTCAACACGCGTTGCAGCGAAGCCGCCACGGGCATTCACTTGGCTCCCGTGGAGCTGGACCGCGAGTTTTTGGTCTCCGAAGGATTCGCGGACGATCGCATCTTCGTCGTGGGCAACTCCGTCGTCGATGCCACCGAGGAGGCGCTCGCTCGCGCCAAGACATCCAAGGTCTTCGAGCGTCATCCGCTGCTCGCCAAGGGCGACTTCGTCCGTTTCTGCATCCACCGTCGTGAGAACTGTTTGTCCGAGGCGCGCTTCACCACCATTTATGGTGCCATGAAATCGCTCATCGAAAGTGGACGGACGGTGCTCCTCATCAACATGATTCAGACGAAGCTCGCCTTCGAGCGCTTCGGTCTCATGAAAGAAGTGGAGGCACTCGCCAAGAAGCACAAGAATTTCATCTTCTCGGACGTCTGGGCCGAATACGTCGATGTCGTTGCCGCCATGAGCAAAGCCGCGGTGTGCGCCACGGACTCCGGCTCCATGCAGGAGGAGATGAACGCGCTCGGCGTGCCCTGCGTCACGCTCCGCTTCGGTTCCGATCGCAGCGAATCGGCCATCAACGGAGGCAACCTCATCGCGCCGCCCGTGGATTCGGCGATCATCACATCAATGATCGAATACGCCTGGGACAACAAGGAGATGCGCAAGGCTCCGAAGATCTACGGCAAGAACGTCAGCAAAGCCTGCATCGATGCGGTCGAGAAGGTTCTGAAGAAAGGTTCAGTGTTTCGCACCGAGGAAGAACGCCTTGGCGATATTCAGTAAGCGATCTCGAACCGCTCCAACGGTTTTCCACAATTGTTCCATGGATTCGGCCGCGGCTTTTTCGCGTCGCAGACGATGTTCCGTTTGTCGGATTCTTGCCTGGATCACATCCATCACCTCTGCAATTTGCGCATCATTTCGTACTGCCAGAAGCAGCGGCATGTCTTCGCGTAAGACCACCTCCACCGCGGCACGCGCTTCCAATGCTCTTTTACTCACAATGGACTGAATCGTAGCTTCCAAGATCTCCGGGTTTTCCCTTGCCGCGGCTTGCCAGCGTTGGAATCCTTCAAAGTCGGTCGGGTCGATGGAAAGAGTCATGAGAGAAAGGGTGTGGTACACTACCATCAATACTTTTCGTTTCAATCCCATGACGTATCACCCGTATCAGTGGGGCTACCTTCATCCCACGCCGTCCTCGGCCTCCAACAGGGAGTTTGATCAGTGGCGTCAGGCAGAAAGCTTGAAGGAAGAACAGGCACGTGTTGCAAGCCAGGAGGCCGCAACTCGCGGTCAGGTGAATACGTCGCTGAATCAACCCAGCCTCCCTCGTTATTCTCATGGTGAGTAAACTCTCTTTCATCAGAGAGCGAGTCGCTTTGGTACTGATCGCACTGCTGCCGCTCCACGCGCTTGCGGTCACCGTCTTCACCAAGGTCGTTGCAGGCCCGGGCCACGCACCTCTCAGCTCGTTTGCCGTGTGGAAGGAGGTTCTGCTTGTCGTCATCGTCGGGATCGCGCTTGTGGAGATCTGTCGGCCGATCCGCAACAACGGTCGTTACGAGTTCCATCCCATTCGTTCGATCGACATCATCGATGTCCTGGTGATCGTGGGGCTCGCATGGGCCACGAAACTGCCGTATTGGTTCCGTGAGCCGATTCTCACCAAGCAGTTCATCTACGGATTCAAATACGACTTCGTTCCACTCGTTGCATTCGTCGTGCTGCGTCGCGTGTCATGGTCCAAGGATTTTTTGCCGACCGCGTCCAAGATTCTCTTCGGCATGGGAGTGGCAGTCGCGCTCTACGGCATCATCACGATGCTTCTGCCGATGAGCTTCTTCACGGCACTCGGATACTCCGATCTGCATTCGCTCTACGTCGCGGAGGGGCCGCTGGCCGCGTTCCAGCAGATCGGTGGCACTGCACTCCGGCGGATGCAGAGCACGATGAGCGGGCCGAATCAATTGGGGTTGTGGCTATTGCTTCCAATCGGCGTTTCGCTTGGCACACTTGGAAACAGCGGAGTGAAAAGTGAAAAGTGGAAAGTGGAAAGTATGTTGCTGCTCATCGCGCTTGTCCTTACGTTCTCTCGCGCCGCGTGGATCGCCGCCGCGGTCATGCTGCTCGTCACATGGATTCGTACCGTGAAGCGCGCACATGCATGGAGGATGGGAGCCGTGGTTCTCGGTTGTCTCGTACCCTGTCTCATCGTCCTCGCATTCGCGTTCCCATCGGTGTTTTTGCGCTTCAGCTCGTCATCGGGCCACTTCAAGAAACCCGTGGAAGCGGTCGATATTCTTCTCAAGAATCCATTGGGCCTCCGCCTCGGCGCCGCAGGTCCCGCCAGCAACGCCACGAGCGAAACGTGCGTGAAGCTGGATGGCGGTGCCGATACCGCGTGGGCCAAGGATCGTCCCGATTTGTGCGTGTTCGTCGCAGGCGTTCAGACGCAACCCAAGGGACGCGAGTGCGATTGTCCCATTCTCACCGAGAACTGGTACCTCCAGTGGGCGGTGGAGTTCGGCTGGGTTGGGCTCGTCGTCAGTTTGCTGATCCCGTTCTTTATTCTGCGGAAGCGCGAATGGAACGCTCCGATGCTTGCGTTTCTCGGCATCAGCATCGCCGGATTGTTTTTACATTCGTTCGAAGATGCGGCCGTGGCGTACACGGTGTGGATACTGCTTGCCGTTACTTTGCAAAGCCGATCTGCAGGTCGCTCCTGAACAATTCCTGAAGGTCGTCGCTTTCCCGTAAGAGAGGATCTTGCATCACTCGGTTTGCGTAGAATGCAGTGAATTTTGCCCAGAGGAATTCCTGCAGGACGCCGATGCGCGCGTTTGTGTGCCAGCCCATTCTTGCCTTCAGCAGATCCGCATACTGTTTGTGCATGATGAGCAACACCTCGCCGATCAGTTCATTTTTTGCCTCAGCTGGCACTTCTTCGTGAATGTAGTCCATCTCTTCGCGTGTTTGTTGCACGATGCTCGCGACATCACGTGCCACCGTGGGGTCGATGACTTTGACCACGGGCACGAGTCCCTCTTCGTACATGGCACCGAACATTTCTCCGTCGTTCGGCGTCAGGTCCATGAACGGTCCGCTGACATTCGGCGGCACTTCGTTTGCGATGAGCGTCAGCATGCCGCCCACACCCTTGCCGATACGGGTGATGCGTCGCTTATGTTCCTTAAGAGCCAATCGCGGGAATTGGATAGCACTGGCGATGGCTACGGGAGCCGTATGGAGCGAGAGCTCGTCCACCCAAGCCGCGAATGACCGTGTTTCGTTCATGCGCGGCATTATGCAATCTTTTTCTTATAAATCAAGCATCTGGTCGGAGTGCATCGAGTTCCGTAGAATCCAAACATGAAAACACCCGACCTCCGCCGGTCCATCGTCATCATCGATTTTGGCGGACAGTACGCGCACCTCATCGCCAGCCGAGTGCGTCGTTTCGGATACCGGGCGTACATCGTCCCGACGGAAACGAAGGCGTCCGCGCTCAAGGACGTCGCGGGCATCATTCTCTCCGGCGGTCCCCAGAGCGTCTACGAACAGGGGAGCCCGCAGGCCGACCCCAAGATCTTCGATCTCGGTGTTCCGGTCCTGGGACTCTGTTACGGACACCAATGGGTGGCCCACGCACTCGGCGGCAAAGTCTCGCCTGCGAAAGTGAAGGAGTACGGTCCCACCGATATCGCCGTGAAACACGAGAAGGGTTCGCTCTTCGAAGGATTGCCGACGAATTTGCGCGTGTGGATGTCGCACGGCGACGAAGTCTCGGCACTCCCCAAAGGATTCGTCACCACGGCAAGTTCCAAGGATTGCGAGTACGCCGCGATGATGGACCCGGCCCGTAAGATTTACGGTATTCAGTTCCACATCGAAGTAACGCACACGCAGCACGGCATGGATCTGCTTAGGAAATTCGTCGACGTGTGCTCGCCCGAGCCGTGGTCGGTGGAGAGTTACGGCGAACTCATCGGTGAAGAAGTGAAGCGTGAGGTGGGGGACCGCAAAGTCTTCATGCTCGTCTCGGGTGGCGTGGATTCCACCGTCGCGTTCACGCTGCTCAACAAAGTGCTGGGCACGAAACGCGTGCAGGGACTCCTCGTCGACACCGGTCTCATGCGCAAGAACGAAGTGGCGCTCATCCGCTCAGCGTTCGATGAGCTCGGCATCAACAATCTGCAAATCGAAGACGCATCGGAGAAGTTTTATGCCGCGCTCAAGGGCGTCACGGATCCCGAGCAGAAGCGCCAGATCATCGGAAATACGTTCCTCGACGTCCAGCGTGAGGTGAGCGAACGCATGGGACTCCGCATCGAAGACGGATGGATGCTTGGACAAGGAACCATCTATCCCGACACCATCGAGACCGGTGGTACGAAGCACGCCGACAAGATCAAGACGCACCACAACCGCGTGCAGCTTATCCAAGACATGATGGAGCAAGGCCTCGTGACCGAACCGCTCAAAGAACTCTACAAAGATGAGGTGCGCGAACTCGGTGAAGAGCTCGGACTTCCGCACGATCTCGTGTGGCGTCATCCGTTCCCGGGTCCGGGGTTGGGAGTCAGAATTTTGTGTGCAGACAAGCCATCATTGCCCGATGAGGCGGGGAGCGGGGAGCGAGTAGCGGGTAGCGCTATTCTTCCCGTGAAGTCCGTCGGCGTTCAGGGTGACGGACGAACGTACCGTCACGCGCTCGCACTGTTTTCCGATGACCTCGTGCCGAATGACTCGCACTACGAACTTGCGACGTCGATCCCCAACGGCAATCGCACGTTCAGCCGCGTTCTCCTCTGCACCTCACACAAGAAATCGTTTGAGCCCGTGTTCACGCCCGTCACCATCACGAAAAAAACCGCCGATCTTCTGCGCGAAGCGGATGACATCGTCCAACGCGAGATGCGCGAGGCCGATCTCATGTCTGCCATTTGGCAGTTCCCCGTCGTACTTCTTCCGTGCGGACACGCTAAAGACGGCCTTTCCATCGTCCTTCGGCCGATTGAATCCACCGATGCAATGACCGCCGCGGCATTTCGCCTCTCCAAAAAGACTCTTCAGAAAATGACCCGTGAGCTGCTCGCCGTTCCGGGCATCGATGCCGTTTTCCTCGACCTTACGAACAAACCGCCCGCGACGATCGAGTGGGAATAAGAAGTCCCGAAGTATGAAAGTGGAAAGTGCGGAAGTGTAGAGTTATAAATTTTTATACTTTTGTGCACTTCCGTACTTCCGTACTTCGCTATACTGCCAGTCCATGGCCCAGCCGACGCTCCCGCCGGAAGAACTGAAGGCACTCGTGAAGAGGGCGCAGGACGGTGATACCGAAGCGTTCGGTAAAATGTACGATGCCTTTTTGACCCCCGTGTATCGCTACGTCGTGTTTCGTTTTCCGCAAGAACTCGCCGAAGATTTGGTCGCCGATATTTTCGTAAAGGCGTGGGAAAAATTGCACACGTATCGCACGTTCACCGGCGTTCCGTTCGGTGCGTGGCTCTTTCGGATTGCGCGCTACGCCGTCATCGACGCGTATAGGAGCACGCGCGGATTCGATGAGCTCAGCGAAGAATTCGTCGATGAGAACAGCGACAACGACCCCAAGATGCGCACCGAGCGCGCGTTCTCCATCGACCGTGTCCGCAATGCTCTCAATCAGCTCTCCAAAGATTACAGAGACGTTCTCCTTCTTCACTACGTCGCCGGAATGGGTCACGCTGAAGTGGCCAAATCCCTCAAAATGACCGAGGGATACGTCCGCATCCTCAAATTCCGTGCCCTCAAGAAGCTCGAAACCCTGCTTCCGGACGACCAAAAGTCCCGTAAATCTTGATTTTTCCCATTTTCAGTACCAAATGACACTATTTTGCCTCTTCCGCCATGTAACAGACCTCCGACTTTTCCGTTTTAATAAGCGCAAATAGGCTTTTCCATGCACGACGAAGGATTTCTCCAGCGGCTCGCCGAAAACGTCACCCCCGGTGACGGCCTGCGCGCGCGTGTGAACGATCGCATTCAGGCACGCATTCAACCGCGTGCTCTCACCGATCTCGTGCCCGGCGTCACACCCGGCAAAGACGTTCGTCTTTCGTTGAGGCAGAGAATTCTCGGTGCCATCAAGCCGTCGTCGGCCGATCAGCTCTCGTCGCTCGCGGCGGACATCGGGCTGCCCGCTACGAGCATGAACCGCCTGAAGAACGCCGTCCTTTCGCGGCTTGAGCCTCTGCAAGAATCCGTCGCCATTCACTCGGGACTCAAATGGACCGCCGCGTTCGCCGTGTTCATCCTCATCATCCGAGCGATGCCGCTCATCCTGCTGGCTCCGTCCATTCAGGCGGAGGTCGGTGTGCAGCTCATCCCGGGCGGTGAAGACGTGTCGGTCTATGTGGGAGGCGTGTGGCGTCCCTCCGCTTCGCCCGAAATTCTTCGTGGGCCCGTCATGGTCCGTACCGGCATCGCTCCCGCCACGCTCATTTTGAGCGACCAGGGCGTGCTTCGCTTGGCTCCCAACACCGTCATCAAATTGCACGATCCGGAAGCAGCCGAAAGTGCGCTTTCTCCCACCGCCACCATCGTTCGCGGCCAACTGTGGGCCCTCGGCTTGCTCCCGCCCATCGTCGATGGTCTGCGCCTGGAAACGTCGCACGGCACCCTCTCGCTCAACGCGGGCAGCACGTCCGTGAGTGACGACGGCGACAGTGTCTCGGTTTCCGTCTTCGACAAAGGCGTGACGTTCCAGCACGGCAAGCAGACCGCGTTCCTCGTGACGGGCGAGAAGATCGTCGTCAAAGATGACCGTCCCTTCAGCATCATCAGCTTGCCCGCGAATATTTTCGCCGAACCGTGGGTGAAGGACAACTTGTCCCAGGACGCCGTCCACAGAAACGAAATCGCCAAACTCCAGGAAGAGCGCCGCGAAAAAATGGCCGGCATTCTGCCGACCTCCATCTTCTATTCCGCCAAGCGTATGGCCGAAGAAGTCGACGTGTTCTTCACGCTCACGCACGACGGTCGTACCGAGAAACGCATCTCGCAGGCCAACACTCGCCTCAACGAAGCTCTGGCGCTCATCAAGGACGGCCAGAACAACGAAGCCACCGGCCCGCTCACCGAGTACAAGCAGTCGCTCGTGGCGCTCGCGTCGGATGACGGCGATAACCTCGTGAAGTATCTCATCAAGAAGCAGATCGCCGATGCCAGCACCACGCTCAGTACGCCGCTCGAAGGTACGGGCAGCGTCGCGCTGCTCCAGGAAGCCGTGATGCAGGTGGGAGCCGCCATTCCGAACGGCAATCTCAGCGCCAGGGACATCGAGGGCTACATTCTCGTGGACAAACTGGCGCAGATTCACGAGTCGCTCCTCGCCAAGCAGAATTCCGCATCGGCCGCCGAGACGTACGCCGAAGTGCAGCCGTATCTTTCGGCCCTGTTGCAGACGCAGTCCGGTGCACACCCGCTCTTGCAGAAGGAAGCGCGCGCCCTGCTTGTCAGCGCATCCGCACTCATCAAGAACACCGTGAAGACCGGCAGCGACGCCGTGCTCATCGCCATGCAGACGGACATCGAGCAGTATTTGCCGCAGGAACAGGCCGACGTTCTTCTGAGCGAAGAGGAGCTCACCGCACGCGTCCAGTCGATGATGGAACGCATCTTTGTCTTCCGTCATCCGCGCAGCCGCTACAACCAGCTTCTTGCCGAGATGCAGAACCTGCAGGGTGATCCCAACCGCGGCACCTTGTTGCGTCGTCTCAAGCACGCCCTTCCCGAAGGTTTGGGCGAGTACGTGAACACCGAAATTCAGCAGCTCGGTGATGAATTGAGCGGCCGGTAGTCACGGGCCTGCATTGACTTGTACGGGCCCCAAAGGTACCGTTCTTCGGCTTTTCCCACTTACGTTATGTACACGATCACCGATCTCAAACCCGGCCGCGCCATCACCCTCGACGGCGAACCCTACATCGTTCTTGCCTCGCAGTTCGGCCGCAAAAGCCAGAGCCAGGCGAACATGCAGTGCAAGCTGAAAAATTTGAAGACCGGCTCCATCGTTGCCAGGAACTTCCAGGGCAGCGAGAAAATCGAGCAGGCCGAAGTGGGATACCGCCACGTGCAATATTTGTACGGCAACCAGGGCACGCGTTCGTTCATGGATCTGGAGACGTACGATCAGTTCGAGCTCCCCGACGATGTCGTGGGTGAGGGCGTGCAGTTCCTCGTCGACGGCATGGAGGTGGACGCACTCATGTACGAGGAGAAGGCCATCGGCATCAAGCTCCCCGTCACGGTCGTCTTGGAAGTCATCGAGACCTCTCCGGGTCTGCGCGGCGACACGGCTCAGGGCGGTGACAAGCCGGCCAAGCTCAGCAGCGGTGCCACGGTGAACGTCCCTCTCTTCATCAACGAAGGCGACAGGATCAAGGTGAACACCGAGACGTGCGAGTATGTGGAACGGGCCGGAAAGTAGTCCGTACTTACAGTGTGCTTAATCAACTTTCAGTAAGTGTTGTCAATGTTTGAGGCGCCTGCTACCGTACGGCCTCTCTATGTTCAACCGCATCTCACAATTCGCAGAACATCGCACGGAAGCGCGCCATCAAGCGGCTTTCTATGACAACGAAGACCCCGCAAACTTTTTCGGCGAAGGCATCAAGGTCAACGACGAAAGCTTCATTCCGTACGAAGGTTACAGAAAGTCGTCGTACACCGAGAGACACGAAGAGGGAAATCGATTGACCAAAGTGATCAGGCTTAGCATCCAGGCGCATCGCGACAAGCTCGCTCAGCTTTTCATTGCGCTGAGTGATGTGTTGTCTCAGGAAATCGATATCTACGCCGACTCCAGACATGACCTGCCTCCCGATGGCACTGTCCCCGAATACTTTGCAGAGGGTGTGGATCTTGTCGTCGTGCAAAGCGCACTCTGGGGTGGCGAAGAACTTCTTGTTCATGACGGTGCGACTTCCATTGATCTCTGCGATTGGGACCGAGACCTCCAATTGCATCTTTCCAATTCCAAAGTGGTCTATTGCTTCGGTGGGGAATCGGGCATCAAGCGGTTTCATCCGATTCTCGACAGATTCGGCATTCCGTTCGATGAAGATCTGCTCACCGTCGCATCGGTGCCTCACGAAAAAAAGACGTGGCCTCTCTACGAGCATCAGTTCAGCGAAATGATGCGGGATGTCGGCGCCGAGCCCTTGGACGATTAACCGATTTTCTTCAGGAGCAGCGCATTCACTTTGGCCGCGTCGGCCTGGCCTTTCGTCTGTTTCATCACGGCGCCCACAATGGCTCCCAGAGCTTGCGTCTTGCCCTTCTTGTAGGATTCGATGGCGTCGGGGTTTGCCGCAACGGCTTCCTCGATGAGCTTGGTCAGGAGCCCGTCATCGGACACTTGGCCCATGCCTTCGGCCTTGATGATGTCGACAGCGGACTTACCCGTCGTCACCATTTTCTCGAGCACGTCCTTGCCCGCACCCGTGCCGATCTTTCCGGACTGAATTTGGTGCGCAAGGTCGGCGAGCGCTTCGGCAGTCGGCGCTTCGGCGATCGTCTTCCCGTGTTTGGTGAGGAAGCCCGTCAGCTGCGTGAGCACGATGGACGATGCGCGTTTGGCATCGCCGACTTTGGTCTTGATCGCATCGAAGCGACTGCGCAGAGCCTCGTTGTCCGTCAGCATCACGGCTTCGGCATCGGTGAGACCCAGTGCCACGTACTCCGCTTTCATTTCGGACGGCAGTTGCGCGATACCGGCCGATGCTGCGGCGATGAAGCCTTCGGACAGATCCAGCGGCGGAATATCGGGCTCGGGGAAGTAGCGGTAATCGGCAGCCGATTCCTTGTCGCGGAGCAAGTGCGTTTTCTCCTCGGCGTCCACCCAACCCACGGTCGTTTCTCCGGTAGGCTGCTTGCCTTCTTCCCACTGTTTCTTGAGGATCTTTTCCTGATACGTGAGCGCTTTTTCGAGCGCCTTGAACGAGTTCAGGTTCTTGATCTCCACGCGCGGGTAGAGTTTGGTGTCGCCCTTGGGCCGCAGCGAAATCGACGCATCGAAACGCATCATTCCTTTGAACATGTCGGCCTCCGTGGAATCCGCCGCAATGATGATGCGACGGAGTTCTTCGGCAAAGCAGCTGGCTTCACGCGCCGAGCGCAGGTCGGGCTCGGTAACGATCTCCATGAGCGGCGTGCCCGCGCGGTTGTAGTCGCAGAGGGACGCATTGCCTCGGTGCGTGAGTTTTCCGGCATCGTTCTCGATGTGCAAGCGGTGAATGCGGCATTCGCCGGGCGTGGCCTTGTTCGTCTTGGCGTCTACCACGGAGAACTTCACGATGCCGTGCGAGGCGAGCGGATCTTTGTACTGCGAAATTTGGAATCCCGTCGGCAAATCGGGATAGAAGTAGTTTTTGCGGTCGAAGTGGCTTTTTTGGTTCACGGTGCACTTGAGTGCCTTGGAGGCACGAATGGCCTTTTCGATCACGGACTTGTTCGGGACGGGAAGGGCGCCCGGGTGACCCATGCAGACGGGGCATACGGTCGTGTTGGGCTCCTTGCCCCACGCGTCGTTGTCGCACGCGCAGAACATCTTCGTCTTCGTGTTCATTTGCGCGTGCACTTCCAGGCCGATGATCGTTTCGAGTTCCATAAGGGAAGATTACAGCACTTTCTGCTTGCGGTGGTCCGTAATGAGAATGCCGTCCAAATGATCAACTTCGTGTTGCACGACGCGTGCATCGAAGCCGCCCAGCTTCAGCTCACGTTTTTTTCCTTCCGGTGTCCGGAACACCACCACGATGTCCGTGGGTCTCGCAATATTCAGCCACAAGTCCGGGAGACTGAGGCAGCCTTCCTCGGCGATGGCCGTCGTCTCACTGCGCCACGTGATCGTGGGGTTTACGAGTGCCGTGAGTTTGTCCCCGATGAGCGCGATGCAGATACGCTCCGAGCGACCCACTTGCGGAGCGGCGATGCCCGCACCTCTGGAGGCCACCGTCGTTTCCTTCATATCGTCGATCAATCTGAGCAGTGCCTTCGTCACCGTCTGCACGGGCTTCGTTTTGGCGTGCAAGATGGGTGATTTTTCGCCGATGGTGATGGGGAGGACGGCCATTTCTGCGCACATTATAGCCGTTTTCGGTCCCATCCCAAGATAAATGTGGATCTTTCCCGAGGGTGCGCGGAGGATGTCGATATCGCTCCGCTCAGGTTCACGTCTCAGGCCGAAGCAGCCGACTACCTCACGGGTGAATTGCACAGGTATGAGGACGGTTCACTGCCCGCGCCCGAGGCCATGGAGCATCTTCAAGATGCGGCAAGCAGGCTCCCGATGCATCGGTCGTTCGACGTCGGCCCGAATTACCCGGCCATCGTCATGGACGTTCATAAACTCGGTCTCCGTGTCCGTGCGTCTTTGGGCGATCTAACGAACGTTGGCACTCAGCGAGGCCAGGCCGCGCAGGTCGTCGATGCTCGAGATCTCCCCAAGCTCCATCATCTTGAGCAGCGCGTGAGCGGTGAGAATGACGTCGGGAAGCGCGCGGTGACGGGCCTGAGGGATGGTGAGATTCAGCCGTTTGGCGACCGCGTCCAGGCTGTGCCCGAACTGGGTGGGGAAGAGCGCGCGGCTTAGAAGCATGGTGCACAGGCACTCCGGCACTTCCACGTAGCCCCAGCACAGCTCCTTTTCCACGTTGAGGAACCCCATGTCGAAGTTGGCGTTGTGCGCCACGAGGATCGATCCCTGGGCGAACTCCAAAAATTTCGGCAACACTTCCTCGATCCCCGGAGCGCCGCGCACATCATCATCGGAAATTTTATTCACCTGTTTGGCTTCCCACGGAATGTCGCGTTCGGGGTTCACGAGCGAGACGAACGACTTGGTCTCGTCCACTTGGCCGTTCTCGATGCGGATGCCGGCGATCTCGATGATGCGGTGTCCGCGCCTGGCGTCGAGACCCGTGGTTTCGACGTCAAAAACGGTGATCGGAGGGAGTGCGCTCATGGGGGAACAGGACAGTACATCTCCGATGCCGTATTAAGAATTGACTCTCCATCTTTTTTTGTTGGGATTGCAGAGATTTTTCAGGCACGGCGGGACGAATGGTTTTATAGTGACGTTCCATGAAGAAACTTACCATTGAAGATGCTCTGAAGCGGCTCAAAGTTTTGTATCCCGATGCGGGTTGTACGCTCGATTGGGGTACGCCGCTCGATCTCCTGGTTGCCACCATTCTTTCGGCTCAGTGCACGGACAAACGCGTGAACATCGTCACCAAAACGCTCTTCAAAAAATACCGAACGCCGCAGGACTACGTCGCCGCATCACAGGCCGAGCTGGAGAAGGACATCCACTCGTGCGGCACGTTCCGCATGAAGGCCAAAGCCATCCGCTCCGCGTGCCGTACCATCATCGATGATTTCGGCGGCGAGGTGCCGCGCACCATGAAAGAGATGCTCACGCTCCGCGGTGTCGGTCGCAAGACCGCATCGGTCGTACTCTCCACGGCGTTCGGTGTGCAGGAGGGGATCGCCGTGGATACGCACGTCATGCGCGTCAGTCGCAGGCTCGGGCTCACCCGCGCCAAAACGCAATCCACGATCGAAGCCGATCTCATGAAGAAAACTCCCCGCTCGGAGTGGGCGACGCTCTCGCACTTGCTCATCGCACACGGCCGCGCGGTGTGTACCGCACGAAACCACGATTGCAAGAACTGCCTGTTTGAGAGTCGCTCGTAACGGCGTATACTTGCGGTCCATGCGGCATATCGTGTTTTTCGCTTCTTGCATTCTGGTCCTGGCGGTCCTCGTTTTCGTTGCCGTCAATGAGACCAGGAAAACGTTGGAGCTTCGCGAGCCGGATTACACGTCATCGGCGTCCGATTCATCCGTCTCATCGGCGGCTTCCGTGCCGCTCCTGTACAAGGACTACGACGCAAGACTCGTTGCGTCGGGCAGTGCGTCAATCCTGTTCTTTGCCGACAAGCGCGATCCGTTCTCCGTCAAGCATGATGCACTGCTTCAGCGGCTCTCGCGTTCGGGCGCACTCAAGATTCCGGTGTATCGATTGGAATTCGGATCGTCCACGGGCGCACGCATCACGTACGGCGCCATCGTCCCGGACACGTTCGTTCTGCTCGATGCCAAGAAGGCCCGTTCGTCATCACTGATTCATCCTACCGACGCAGAATTGCTCACCGCTGTCCTGCAACAAACTTCTTCATCTTCTTCTTCCCGCAAAAAATGAATCTCCTCATCCTCCTGTTCCTGGCCGGCATGATCACCATTTTTCTGCCCTGCATCCTGCCGCTCGTGCCGGTCGTCGTCGGCGTCAGCATTTCGGGACAGAGTCGTCTGCGCCCCCTCGTGACGGTTCTCGGGATGGTCATCAGTTTCGTACTCTTCACGTTCTTGCTTCTGGTGGTGCTCGATCAGTTCGTGGAACTCGCCGATTACATTCGCATCGCGACGTATTACATCCTGCTGCTGTTCGGCGTGTCGTTTCTGTCGCACTGGCGTGTGGTTCGTTTGGCGGGTGCCGTCGCCGGAGGATTCTTCTTCCTCGATAAAGGAGTTCCGGCCGTCGTCATCGCCATCATGGCCGGCATTTTCGCGCTCGAAATCGCGGGAAGCATCGCAAACCGCATTCAGCAATTCGGTGCGGGTGCCCAGATGGCCGCCACGTCCGAGTTCGGCAGAGACTCGCTCCTCACCGCATTCATCGTCGGTCTCACCCTCGGCCTCGTGTGGGTGCCGTGTGCGGGCCCGGCTTTGGGATTCGCGCTGGCGCTCGTTCGTGAGCAACCCGGGCCCATGGCCGTGGCTGCTCTCTCGGCCTACGCACTCGGTACCGCCGTTCCGCTCCTCATCGTGGGGTACGGCGGACAGTACGCCGTGCGTTCGGTCCGGCTTCTGAATCGTTACACCGGCCTCGTCAAACGCATTGCGGGTGTCATGCTCATTCTCACGGCGGTGGCGCTCCACATGAATCTGCTTCAGAAGATCCAAGTGTGGGTGGAAGATCACACGATGTTCGGCGATTTCGGTTCGACGCTCGAGCAAATGCTGTTCCCCATCGATTCTCCGTCCGGCTCCGGCGCCGTTTCCTCCTCCAGCGGTATGCAACCTTCCTCTCTTCCGAAAATCATCCGCGCCCCCGAACTCATGGGTCTCGGCCCCTGGCACAACTCCGAGCCGCTCACGATGGCCGGCCTCAAGGGCAAAGTCGTTCTGGTCGATTTCTGGACGTACAGTTGCATCAACTGCATCCGCACCCTCCCGTACGTGCAGGGCTACTGGGACAAGTATGGTTCGACCGCGCTCACCACAGGCAAAGACAGAGGGAAATTCGTGCTTCTCGGCGTCCATACGCCCGAGTTCACGTTCGAGAAGAGTGAGAAGAACGTCGCCATGGCCATCAAAGAACACGGCCTCACGTATCCCGTGGCCCAAGACAACGACTTCGGTACGTGGTCCGCGTTCGCCAACCGTTACTGGCCCGCCAAGTACCTCATCGATGCCGACGGCTACGTCCGCTACACGCATTTTGGAGAAGGAGATTACGAAGAAACGGACAAAGCCATCGAAAGCTTGCTCGCCGAGATCGGCGTGACGAGCACCGGTGCGGCCGTCACCGAGACGAGCACCCCCCGTGCGGGCGGTCCCGTGACGCCCGAGACGTACTTGAGTTCACGCAGCTGGCCCGCACTCGGGAACGCGCAGAGTGAGCCAGGCAGCACCGTCGTGAAGTACGCAGCACCGTCCTCCGTTGAGCTCAACAAGTATTATCTCGGGGGCTCATGGCAACTCGTCGACGACGAATCGCAAACGTTGCGATCGGATGTCGGTGAAATCCGCATGCGCTTCCGTGGGGGCGAGATCAACTTGGTGCTTGGCCTGGAAGACGGCGCCAAGCCTGTGAAGGCCGAGGTGATGGTTGACGGCAAAGACGCGGGCACGTTCATCGTCGATCGTCACGATCTGTTCAACTTGTTCAAGGGCGATTACGGCGAGCACGACGTCATCCTCAAGCTGACCGGAAAGGGCGTACAGGCCTTCGCGTTCACGTTCGGAGCGTAGATCACTGCTTTCCTCCGTCACAGCACGTTTCGCACAAGTTGCCGCATGTCACGCAGTAGCGCTTCAGCTTGCGGTCGATGAACTGGAGGCAGCCGCACACGGGGCAGCAGTCGCATGCCGCGGCGTCCGTCGATTGTTTCATGTCGTTTTTCATCGTGCTCATTCTACGCCAAAAAAGAGGCACGTCCCGGCGTGCCTCTTTGCCCTCTACCGTTGCGGTAGCGATTAGAAATCGTACGCCTCTTCGCCGTGGAGCGTTTTGTCCAAGCTTCCTCCATTGGCCTCCACGCCCAGCTTCATGAACAGCTTCATGATGATGAGAATGAGGTACGTGGCGACGAACGCGAACACCATGGCGATGAGCGTTCCGTACACGTTGCTCATGAACTGCGCCGTGTTTCCTTCGATGAGTCCGGAGAATCCGCCGATTTCCTTGGCGGCGAACACCCCCGTCAGGAGCGATCCGACGATGCCGCCGACACCGTGGCAGCCCCAGACGTCGAGCGCGTCATCCCAGCCCATTTTGATGCGGAATTTGATGGCATAGAAGCAGCACACCGCCGCGGCGATGCCGATGAGGAGCGCCGAGCTCGGTTCGATGTAACCGGCGGCGGGTGTGATGGCCACGAGTCCGGCCACGGCTCCCGTGAGTGCACCGACGGCGCTGGGTTTGCCGTCCACGATCCATGACAAGAAGAGCCACGTCACCATCGCCATGGATGCGGCGATATCCGTGTTGGCGAATGCGGCGGCGGCCTGTCCGTTCGCTGCAAGTGCGCTACCGGCATTGAAGCCGTACCAACCGAACCACAGGAGCCCAACACCCAAAGCGACGTGCATGATGTTGTGCGGCTGGTGCTGCGTGTGTGCACGCTTGCCGAGCACGAACACCGAGGCGAGTGCGGCCATACCGGCGCTGATGTGCACCACGGTTCCACCTGCAAAGTCGATGGCGCCGAGTTTGGCGATGAGACCTCCGCCCCACACCATGTGTGCGAGCGGTGCGTAGATCACGATGCTCCAGATGACGAGGAAGATGAGGTAGCTCTTGAAGTTCATTCTCTCCGTGAATGCACCCGTGATGAGTGCAGGCGTGATGATGGCGAACATCATCTGAAAGACAAAGAAGGCCAAGTACGGAATATCGGCTCCGTAGGCGCCCGGCGTCATACCCACACCCTTCATCATGAAATGTTCCATGCCGCCGATGAGGCCCATGCCGGTGTCGGCTCCGAAGGAGAGCGAGAACGTGAGGATGGCCCACAGCACGGTGACGAGTCCCATCGAGATGAAGCTCTGCATCATGATGGTGAGCACGCCCCTGCGTTGCACGAGTCCTCCGTAGAAGAAGGCGAGGCCCGGCGTCATGATGGCCACGAGTGCGGCCGAGATCAGGACGAAGGCGGTATTACCTGTATTGATCATGGAAGAAGGGGGAAGTAGGGAAGGGTTTAGACGTCGTAGTACTTGAAGAACTCACCCGGCGTCGGGCGCTTCCTCTCGTCGGCGACTTCATCGCGCTTCACGGCAATGAAATCGTCGAGGAATTTCTTATTGAAGACTCCGCCGTCGAGGAGGAACTGATGATCTTTCTCCAGCGCATTCAGCGCTTCGTTGAGATCCTCCGGAGCACGCGTGATTTTGGCGAGCTTGGCCGGGTCCATCTGGTACAGGTTCTGGTCGGTGGGAGCCCCGGGCTCGATTTTGTTCTTGATGCCGTCGAGACCGGCGAGAAGCATGGCGGCAAACGCGATGTACGGATTGCATGCGGCATCCGGCGAGCGGAATTCGATGCGCTTGGCCTTGGGGTTCTCCGAGTACATCGGGATGCGGATGGCTGCCGAGCGGTTGCGTGCGGAATAGATGAAGTTCACCGGTGCCTCAAAGCCCGGCACGAGGCGTTTGTAGCTGTTCGTCGTCGGGTTGCAGATGGCGCAGAGTGCGCGAGCGTGCTTGAGAATGCCTCCCATGTAGTGCAGAGCCATTTTGCTGAGGCCTGCGTACTCCTTGCCCGCGAAGAGCGGCTTGCCCTTGTTCCACAGACTCTGGTGCGTGTGCATGCCGGAGCCGTTGTCTCCGAAGAGCGGCTTGGGCATGAAGGTCACGCTCTTGCCGTAGCGCTTGGCCACGTTGCGCGTGATGTATTTGTAGCGCATCAGTTTGTCGGCCATGATGAGGAGCTCATCAAATTTCATGTCGATTTCGGCCTGTCCTCCCGTCGCCACTTCGTGGTGGAACGTTTCGATCGTGATGCCGGCTTTTTCCATTTCCATCACCATCGCGGCGCGGATGTCCTGCTGCTTGTCGAACGGGGAAGCGGGGAAGTAGCCTTCTTTGTGACGGATGGTGTAGCCCAAGTTCTCGCATTCGTCGGCGCACGCACCGCTGTTCCACGTGGCCTCGTCGCTGTCCACTTCGTAGTGAGATTTGCCCGTCCCCACGTCGTAGCTCACGTGATCGAAAATGAAGAACTCGGCCTCGGGTCCGAAGTACGCCACGTCGGCGATGCCTGATTTCTTGAGGTACTCGAGCGCTTTCTTGGCGATGGTGCGCGGACTTCTGATGTAGAGGTCCTTGGCGCCCGGCTCTTTGACGTCACACAGCATGGAGAGCGTGGACTCCTCCGTGAAGGGGTCGATGTAGGCCGTATTGGGGTCCGGAATCAGCAGCATGTCGGATTCCTGAATCTGCTGAAAACCGCGGATGGACGATCCGTCGAAGCCCGCGCCGTCTTTGAGCACGTCTTCCAATTGGTGGATGGGTTTGCTGGTGTGATGCAGCGTGCCCGGCACGTCCACGAAGGTCAGGTCGAGGACCGTGCATTTGTGTTTTTTCGCCAAAGCGATGACGTCTTTCGCAGTCATGAGAAGGGGGGAAAGGGAGAGGGTAAGGAAGTCATGTGACGACGCACTTCTACGTCCTCTTCCGCATCATTCCTACGGCAACGTTGACGAATTTTTTTCGACTGTTTCTTTTTTGAACAACAGAACTTCACATTCGTATTGTCGCTTATAAAAGCCATATGTGTGGATGAACACCAAGACGGGTTTTCGGCATGTCCTTTCGAGTTGTTCATTTTGCTTACATGTTGCTATGGTGTCCCGCGCATGGCCAAAGACATCATCCACGTTCTGGAATCCGTCGGTCTCGATGCGAAGGAATCAAAGCTCTACGTGGCGGGCCTCCAGCTCGGCACCGCACCCGCTTCGGACTACGCCAAAGTGACGAACATCAACCGCATCACGTCGTACAACTTGCTCGAAGAAATGGTCCACAGAGGCTATTTTACGGTGATTCGCAAGGCAAGGGCCAAATGGTACGCGCCCGTGGCACCCGAGTACGTGGCGCTCGAAGCGCGCAAAAATGCCGAGGCTTTGGAACGAGTACTTCCCGAACTCCGCTCACTCCAGGGCGCCAAGTACCGTAAGCCGCGCGTTCGGTTTTTCGAGGGATGGGAAGGCATTCGTCACGTGTACGAAGACACGCTCACGGCGGGCACCGAGATTTTGAATTTCGCGAACTCCGCCGTCATCCGCAAATTCTGGCCGCAGTACGACTCCGAGTATGTCGATGAGCGTGTAAAGCGAGGCATTCGACTCCGTGGCATCGCCCCTGACGACGCCACGGGCAAGCGCGTGCACGGCGAAGATCAGCAAAAAATCCGTGAGATCCGTTTGGTTCCCGCATCGCAGTTCGATTTCAAGAACGAAATCAAGGTCTACGACCATAAAGTCGTCATCTGTTCGTTCGATTCCGGACTGAAGGGCGACCGCGACATCTTCGGACTCATCATCGAAAGCAAAGAGGTCGCCGAAACGCAGCGCCAGATCTTCGAGATGGCATGGCGTTACGCCGGTTCGCTCATCCCGAAGGGCAAGCACCCCAAAGGAGGGGAGCCGTTCAAAAGGAGGTACATCGCCTAGGGTTTCCGTGGCTCAGGCATTGAAAAAAAAGCGATTTTGACGTATAATGAGGAGAAAAATACACACACCCACACCCACAACGCACAATGCCAGACCAAGAGGTCGATTCTCTCCGCAGGGAGATCAACGGCGAATGTCATCGTGATCTGGGCGAAGCGGCATTCGGCTTGCCGTCCGATCTGCTCGCTCGTACGCGCGGCAACGTCCGTTCGGCCCGTGCCGAGCAGGGTTCTCGTCGCAAAGATTTTCCCATTCTCCGCACGTCACTCGTATCCACGATGGTCATCACCATCGTCGTTCTGCGTTATTTGCAACCCGCCTCCCCGGCCAGTCTCGTTACTGCGCCGCCCGTCCCCGAGCCCGTGATGTCGGTTGAGACCGAGCAGGTTCCCGTCTCCGACGTTCATGAGGCCGCGCCCGAAGCACCGCGTTTCGTGGAGCCCGAACACGTTGAGCAAGTTCCCGTCGACGCGGCACCCGTCGTCGTCGAAAGTCATCCGCCTCTTTTCGTTCGTGCGGACAACAAGGTGGGCATTTACCTCACCGCCAGCAGCATCGGACGAAAGAAGTTTTTCGAAGACAGCGTGGATGACCTGCGTGCCGCGAGCGGTTCGGCCATCGTCATGGATGTGAAAGGTTCGGCCGTCTATTTCCACTCCGCCGCACCGCTCGCGAACGATGTCGGCTTGGTGCGTCCTCTCTACGACTTGCCGGAGATCCTCCAAAGGCTGCACGGCAGCGGCGTGTACGTCATCGGACGTTTCGTCTCCATCAAAGATGCCGGACTCACGACCAAGAAGCCCGATACCCGCATCAAAGATCCCGTCTCGGGCCGCGTGCTCAGCCAAGACTGGGTGGACCCTTCCGACGAGACCGCCATCATGTACAACTCCGAAGTCGTGTGCGAATTGGCTCGCGCCGGCATCGATGAAATCAACTTGGATTACATCCGTTTCTCCACCGCCGAGTTCGGAGCGCTCCGTGCGTATTCGGGCGAAGAAAAGGCCGACCGCGTGGAAGTGTTCATCCGCGCGATCCGCAACGAAATCAATCGCTGCGGTCCGCAGACGAAGCTCGGTCTCTCCACGTTCGCCATCCTCGGTTGGAACTATCCCGTGAACATGGAAACCCTGGGCCAAGACTTCGTCCGCTTCGCGCCGCTCGTCGACATCATCTCGCCCATGGCATACCCCGCCACCTTCGCCGAAGGCGCCTACTACGTTCCGGGCAAAGACCCGCGCAGTCGCATGTACTTCCTCGTCTACCGCACGCTCACGGGTTACGCCGAACTACTCGGTCCCGAACACGCGCACAAAATCCGTCCCTGGATTCAGGGCTACGGCGTCACGACCAAGAACATGAAGGACCAAATCGATGCCGTGTACGACGCGGGTGCCTGCGGATACACCGTGTGGAACGCCAACAACGCTTACGCGCCGACCTATGCGGCCATGAAGACCGATACGACGCGTCCCGAGCGTTGCAAGTAAGCTATCGGAAGTCTTCGTACGGCAAGAAATCAGCCTGATGTTCTTGGCCGAGCTTCTGCGTCTTGTGTTTGATGGCGCACGAATACAACTCGGTGCGATTGATGATGGTTTTGATCCAGGCGATCGTTCCGTTGGCGTACGCGCAGTACGCGCAGGCGAACTTTTGCCAGATGGTGAGTTTCTCAAGCTCGTTTCTCTCGAACGTCACGTAGTCCTTCCACTTGGCCTTGGGAATATCGTAGATCGAGAAATAAATTTCTTGGTACATCCAGACCCATGCGTGGAGGATTGCGATGGGGAGTATCACCGTCCAAATGACGGTACCCGCGATGACGTTGGGGAGCACCCCGACGCGTCTGAAGTTGGGCTTTGAGATGACGAAGAACGTTTTTTGCATGGCGCGCAGTATGGTTCATTGTCGGCTCATGCACAATTGCAGTACCATCCGAGCGTGAAGCAGTATTTGGACCTCCTTCGGCACGTACAGGCTCACGGCGTCAAAAAAGACGATCGTACGGGCACGGGAACCCTCTCGGTTTTCGGCTACCAGATGCGCTTCGATTTGAACGAAGGTTTTCCGCTGCTCACGACGAAAAAGCTGCATACCCGCTCGATTTTTCATGAGCTTTTGTGGTTTCTGAAGGGTGAGACGAACATCAAGTACCTCAAGGACAACGGCGTCACCATTTGGGACGAATGGGCCGACAAAGACGGCAACCTCGGCCCCGTCTACGGCGCGCAGTGGCGCAAGTGGGAGGGGACCGATGGCACAATCTACGACCAGATCACGAGCCTCATTGAGAACATCAAAAAGAACCCGAACTCGCGCCGCCTCATCGTTTCGGCATGGAACGTGCCGTTCATCAACAAGATGGCGCTCCCGCCGTGTCACTGCTTGTTCCAGTTCTACGTGGCCGAGGGTAAGCTCAGCTGCCAACTCTACCAGCGCAGCGCCGATATTTTCCTGGGTGTACCGTTCAACATCGCTTCCTACGCGCTTCTCACGCACATGATCGCGCAGGTCACGGGGCTCAAGGTGGGTGAGTTCGTGCACACGCTGGGAGACACGCATCTGTATCTCAACCACGTTGAGCAGGCGAACCTGCAGCTCACACGCACGCCGAAGAAGCTTCCGACGCTCAAACTCAACCCGGTAAGGACCTCCATTTTCGATTTTACGTTCGAGGATATCGTCATCGAAGGCTACGATCCCGAACCGGGGATTAAGGCTCCTATTGCCGTCTAGGACTGGTACACTTGATGCATGCTTGTTTCATTGATCGTTGCGGCATCGGAGAACGACGTCATCGGCAAGAACAATACGTTGCCGTGGCATTTGCCCGACGATCTGAAGTTCTTCCGAGACACGACCAAGGGCCGTACGGTGATCATGGGCCGAAAAACATACGAATCCATCGGCAAGCCGCTGCCGAACCGTCGCAACATCGTCATTTCCACGACCGTGAAGGCGATTCCCGGTTGCGAAGTGTTTACAACTCTCGGTGATGCGCTCATGAAACTCAAAGAGGAGAAAGTGACGGATGAAATCTTCGTCATCGGTGGAGCGCGCTTATTCCAAGAAGCGCTCATGGAAATCATGGAAGAGTTACGCGTGAAGAAAATTTATCTCACGCGGGTGCACGCGACGATCGAGGGTGACATCAAGCTTCCCGATATCAGCTGGAAGCATTGGAACAAAACGTCATCGAAAGAACATAATAAGGACTCTGCTCATAAATATTCGTTCACATTTGAAACGTACGAACATCGGGAATGACAGGTGTTACTTCTTTGGCGTGCGATCTTCTTCCACTTTCTTTTGACGCAAAAGAAAGTGGCAAAGAAAAACAGTCGCTCGTGGAAAAATGGCCTACGCTTCTACGTTCGCAGAGCTAAAAAGTCCAAACTCGGCCTGCGGGCCTCAAACAGTGGACTTTTTCACGCTCCGCTTCACGTGAAGCGTTACGGCATTTTTCCAAGGCGACAACGCAGCTTCAGGTTCTTCAAAGCATGGCGTCGTTCCTTGCACTCTTTGTATTCCTTGTATTCTTTGCATTCCTCGCCTTACGCCGGAATTTGCTGCGTGACGCAGTGGAATGACCCCAGGCCCCACGTGAGGATGCGGCTGTCGATGGGGACGATGCGGCGTGTCGGGAAACATTCTTTGAGCGTCGCGATGGCGGCCGCGTCATTCGCGTCATTCCAGACGGGCAAAAGCACACATTCGTTGCCAATGTAGAAGTTGGCGTAGCTCGCCGGAATACGGAAGCCTTCCTTGTCGCTGATCGTCGTGTGAGTCGGATCCTTGTCGTTCACGAACACAGATTTGGGTTGCTTGAGCGTGATGATCTCCAGCGGATTCCCGTCTTGGTCCTTCATCGTCTTCAGACGCTTCAGGTTTTCTTGGAGAGGAGCGTAGTCGCGGTCCTTCGGATCCTCATGCACGATCGTCACGACGGTTTTGGGACCCACGAAGCGCGTGAGGTCGTCCACGTGGCCGCTGGTGTCGTCGCCGGCAATGCCTTTGCCAAGCCACAAAACGTTCGTCAGTCCCAGTTCAGCCTTGAGGGTCGCTTCGATCTTTTCTTTCGTCAAACCCGGGTTGCGGTTCGGGTTGAGCAAGCAATCTTCCGTGGTCATGAGCGTGCCGAGTCCGTTCACGTCGATGGATCCGCCTTCGAGCACCATATCGAGGTGTTTGGTGTTGATCTTCATGTCTTTTGCCAAGAGCGAAGGGATGTTGTCGTCCTTATCAAACGCCCAATCGTTGCCGTGGGCGTTGTATTTCCAGTCCAAAAACATGCGCTCTCCTTTGATGTTCTTCACGACGATGGGGCCGTGGTCGCGTGCCCAGGCGAAGTTGCTCGGAATGCGGTGAAACGTCACTCGATCACCCTGCACTCCTTCTTTTTTGAGCTCCACGCGAATGGCGTCTTCCAGCGCTTTATCGTGCGTGACGATGTGCACCTCTTCACCGATCTCCAGCTCCTTGGTCATCCGTGCCCAAATGGCAGGGATGTGCTCAAAAAGCCCCGGCCAGTGGGTTTCGTCATGAGGCCAGGTCAGCAATGTTCCCTGGTGCGGCTCCCATTCGGCCGGCATCCGATAACCGCTCGATGACATCATGATTTTTTCGTGATGAGGTCGTACGTTTCGGGACGACGGTTCTCGAGGAATCTCCACGCTTTCTGCAGCGGCTTCACGCGGGAGAAGTCGCATTCGGCGAGTGTCACTCCTTCTTTGGCATCGGCCTTGGCGAGCAGCTTTGCCGACGGGTCGGCGATGAAGGATCCGCCCCAGAACGTGATGGCGCCTTCTTTCCCGACACGGTTCACACCGGCTACGTAGACGTTGTTGGCCGCGGCGTGACCCACTTGGGCCGAGCGCCACATGTTCTCCCAGTCGCCCGTAATGTTTTCTTCCACGTCGCCGTCAATGATGCCGATGGCCGTGGGGTACACGATGATCTCGGCGCCTTTGAGCGCGGCGATGCGAGCGGCTTCGGGGTACCACTGGTCGTAGCAGATGAGCGGGCACACTTTTCCGACGGACGTTTCAAACACGCGGATGCCCGTGTCGCCGGGAGTGAAGTAGTGCTGCTCGTGGTACAGAATGTCTTCGGGAATGTGCGTCTTGCGGTATGTGCCGAGCAAGGTCCCGTCGGCTTCAAACACGGGCGCGGTGTTGTAGTTTTTTCCATCGGATCCTTTTTCGAAGATGGATCCTCCCACGAGCACGATCTTGTGCTTCTTTGCGGCTTCGGAGAGCGCTTTGGACGTGGGGCCGGGGATCGGTTCCGTGGTCTCGAATGCGCGCTTGTCGTCTTTTTTCTGACAGAAATACTCGCCCATGAAGAGTTCCGGGAGCACCACGAGGCTCGCTCCTTTCTTCGCAGCTTCGGCAACGAGTTCGAGCGCGCGCGTGATGTTCGCCGCGGCATCGCTCTTCATCGACATTTGAACCAGGCCGACGGTGACGGTTTTCTTGGTCATGAGTGCCGCGAGATTGTACCAGAAACTGTTGTTTGCCATGAGAAACTGTGTACGATTGTTTTTGCTTTCCAAGTTCGCATTTTCCCCCGCTACCATGAAGAAGTTCGATCAACTCTCGCCCAGCCTCCGCAAGTACATCGTCACCGAAGACACGAAGACCACGGGCACCGTCGTTGCCAATGTGAAGAAGAGCAAGACGCCCGTCTCCGCGTTCGCCGAACTCACGCTGAAGCATTGCAACGGCGGTTCCACCCTCCAGTCCGCACTCTGGCTCAAGGAGCACCTGAAGAACGGCGGAAAGTTGGTCGTCACCATTGCGGGCGCACTCAGCTCGTTTGAAGTGGGTGTGATGCTCGCCGAGCTCATCCGCCAGGGCAAAGTGCATTTGGTCTCCGCTACCGCCGCAAACCACGAGGAGTCGTACTACCGTTACGTCGCACACTCGCACTACGCGCACATCCCGCGCTACACCGAGCTCACGCCGGATCAGGAGGCCGAACTCCGCGATGCGGGACTCCGTCGCATCACCGACACTTTCCTTCCCGAAGACGAGAGCGTGCGCATCATGGAGCCGCACCTCTTCAAAATGTGGAAGGACGCCGAGAAAAAAGGAGAGCGCTACTTCCCGCACGAGTATTTCCGCCGCCTCTTCGCCGAAGGCCTCATCAAGCCCGATCCGCAGGCCAACCCGGATGACTGTTGGGCTTACGCCGCCTACCAGAAGAATATTCCCATCGTCATTCCGGGATTCGAGGATTCCACCATGGGAAATATTTTCGCCAGCTACACCTATGACGGAAAATACAAGGAGGAGAAAGATCTCTCCGTCAGTCCGACCGTCATGAAGGGGGGACTCGAGTACTTCACGTCGCTCTACGACTGGTACTTGGAGGAGTCCAAGGACAGCCCCATCGCATTTCTCCAGCTCGGTGGCGGCATTGCGGCCGACTTCCCCATCTGCGTCGTTCCCTCCATCAAGCACGATCTCAAGCACCACGATGTTCGCGACTGGGCGGGCTTCATCGAGATCGGTTCCTCACCGATGTCGTACGGTTCGTATTCCGGTGCCGGTGGCAAAGAGAAGATCACGTGGGACAAACTCAGTACCAAGAGTTACTACCAAATCATCCAAAGCGATGTGACCGTCGCCTTCCCGTGGATCGCCGCGGTGCTTTTGGATTTGTAGGATCCGTGTCGCGCAGCGAAAGATTTTGCTTTACATGCAGCGCACGCTGACTATAATTCCACTCTGTTTGTTTTCCTCTCGCAATGTCCAAACGCCCTCCGGGCTCATACAAGTTCAAGCAAGTACGACCGCACAAAGTGAGCTCACGCTACATGCGTCCACGTTGGGCGCGCTTCGTGCAACAAGACGTGCGCGGCATGATGACCATCGAGGGAGTTCCGGTCGATAAAATCTTGGAGAAGTACGGCACTCCTTTATACGTGCTCGTGGAAAGCGAGATCCGTTCGCGCCTGCAGCGTTTCAAGAAGACCTTCGGCAACGAGATCGCTTTGCAGTACGCCGTGAAGTGCAACAGCAACCTGGAAGTGCTCCGCATCGTCCGCGAAGAAGGCTTCGAGCTGGACTGTTCGTCCGTCGGAGAATTGATTCTCGGTCTTCTCGCCGACTTCAAGCCCAAGCAGCTGACGTTCACGAACTTGTTCAAGACCGAGCAGGACATCCACTTCGCCATCAAGATCGGCGTGCAATCCATCACCGCCGACTCCATCGAAGAAATCGAGCACATCGCGCACACCGCCAAGAAGCTCCGCAAACACATCGATACCGTCATTCGCGTGAACCCGATGTTGCAGCTCGGTTCGTACTCCACGCGCGGCAACAAGTACGGCATTCCCATCGGTTACGTCGATCGCGCCATCGACCTCACCAAAAACAGTCCGTACGTCGACTTCAAGGGATTCCACTTCATGGGCGGTTACGTGCACAGCCCCAAGGTGTTCAAGATGGCCGCACGATCCTTCGCCAAGCTCATTCGTCGTTGTTTGGATCGCGGCATCCGCGTGCAGAGCCTGTCGCTCGGGGGAGGATTCCCCGCCGCCATCGGAGAAGAGGAAGCGTTTCCCATCGAGAAGATGAAGGATTTCCCACGCTACTTCACGAACTTGCTCCACCGCTACAACATCCCGCCGCTGCAGCTCATCTTCGAGCCCGGCAAAAGTATCGTCATGAACGCGGGCATCGGACTCATGCGCGTCATCAGCAAGAAGCGCCTGGGTCTCAACAGCCGCATGGTCATCGCCGACGGTTCCACGTACAACTTCATCCCGGACGCGCTCATTCAGCCCGATATCAAGTACGACATTCTCCCCGCATCCAAAATGCTCTCGCCGCGCGTGCACACCGTCACGATCGCCGGAAACACGTGCGACTGCTGGGACCTCATCCGCAAGGGCATCGATATGCCCAAGCTCCGTGCCGGTGACCTCGTTGCCGCCATGGACGTGGGAGCGTACGCCCAGGTGATGAGCAGCAACTTCAACACCATTCGTCGTCCGTCCATGATCATGATCTACGAAGACGGCAGTACCAAAATCATCCGTCGCCGCGACCGTTACAGCGAAATGTTCGCACCCGAGCTCGACGTGCTCAAGATGGCCGGCCCCGATGAGCTCGAGAAATATCACAACATGTACCGCGTGAACATCGACAAAATTTGGCGCGGCAAGATGAAGAAGGACAAGCGCATGAACGGCAATGGCAAGAAAGACGCCAACGGTCTCTCGGTCTACAGCATGCTCGAGAAAGACGCGATGGGCGGAAACGGTCACACGGGTAATCCGTAGTCGAAAAAACGGTACATCGATGGCACGCTGATTTTGGCTTCCGTAAAGCATTTTGACGTGTTCCATCACTTCGATTTCCGCATTGATATCGTTGATCGGAAAAAAGGAGAAACTGTGTGCGTATGCCAAGCACACTCGAGACATCACCGGCCGCAGTCACGGATCGAAAAGGGATCATCGACCGCGCATTTGAACAGACGCAGCGGCAGGCTTTGGATGAAGCCGCGAAAGGAGAGCGCAAAGTCTCCGACGTGAAAGACATCCAGAAAAAGAAAATCGAAGAACTGATGTACGGCAATGCCAAGGGTTCGGACGGCGCCGCGGCCATGGGCGAAGACGTTTCCATGAAAGGTTTGCAGCAGGACATCGAAAAAAAGGCCGAGGAAGCCGATGCGGAGCGCATGAAGGCCATCGATCCGACGGCCGATGCCTACGTCTTGGACTCCAAGGATGCGACCGCGGGTTTGCAGCACGACGACACGCGGAAAGTCGGTATCGCCGCCAGAGTCCTGACGGACAAGAACCTTGCCAATCGCGTGGCACTCCACGAGGGCAAGCACCGCGAGCAGGAAGCCGGCGATATGGTCGCCACCTTGCCTCCGACCGGAGACCCCGTCATCGACAGGCATCGCGGCAAGATTCGTCGCTTGGCTTTCCGCGAGAAGCAGTCCGTCGATGCCGAGGGCGGCCTGAACGGTCACACCAAGGAATATTACGAATTCGTCGAGACGACCGAATCGGTCGCAGCGTTCCTCGACTCTCAGGGTCACAACGGCAAAGAGCTCGCCGAAAAGGCCGCCGAGACCAACCGGGGTTTCCGTGAGATGCAGGAAGCCGTGCAGATCGCGGCCATTCAAAAGAGCCTGAAAGAGGGCAAAGGGATGCCCGAGTTCAGCATGAACTAGGCTAACCGCGGATGAGATCCAGGAATTCCTGTCTGGTCCGCGCGTCGCGCTTGAATGAGCCCTTCATGTGGCTCGTTTTGGCGATGCTGTGCTGTTTGCTGACGCCGCGCATCATCATGCAGAAGTGGTTGGCCTCGATGACGACACCGATGCCCTTGGGTTGCAGCACCTCGGAGAGCGCGTCACAGATCTGCTGGCCGAGTCGTTCCTGCACTTGGAGCCTGCGGGCGAACATGTCCACGATGCGCGGGATTTTGCTGAGTCCGATGATCTTGGTGTCCGGGATGTAGCCGACGTGCACCTTGCCGACGAACGGCAGCATGTGGTGCTCGCAGAGCGAGTAGCACTCGATGTCTTTCACGATGATCATCCCGTCCGTGTCGGCGGGGAAGAGTGCGCCGTTCACCACTTTTTTCAGGTCTTGGTCGTAGCCCGAGGTCAGGAATTCCATGGCTTCGGTGCAGCGCTTCGGCGTGCGCTTGAGCCCGGCTCGATTGGGGTTTTCGCCGATTTTCTTGAGGAGGGATTTGTAGAGCTGTTCCATTGGGATGCGAAGTATACGCATATTTCCGATGTTTGTCGTATGGCGAGTGTTACTTCTTTGGCGCGATACTCCCCACTTTCTTTTGACGCAAAAGAAAGTGGCAAAGAAAAACAGTCGCTCGTGGAAAAATGGCCTACGCTTCTACGTTCGCAGAGCTAAAAAGTCCAAACTCGGCCCTTCGGGGCCTCAGACAGTGGACTTTTTCACGCTCTGCTTCACGTGAAGCGTTACGGCATTTTTCCAATGCGACAACGTGGCTTCAGGTTCTTCAAAGCATAGCGTGGTTCCTTGCAGCCCTTGTATTCCTTGCAGTCCTCACAGTTTCATCTCCACCCTCTCACACTTCTGATGCTTCACATCGGCTAAAAAGTCCCGCAGGAGGCGTTCGAATCCGGGATGAGGCATGTCGCCCGCGCCGAGCTCCACCAAGGGCTCCAGGACGAACCTGCGGGCATGCAGCCGCAGGTGGGGGAGCGTGAGCTCGTCTTCCAGGCGGATTTCCGTGCCATAGAGCAGCAGGTCCAGGTCGATGGTCCGGGGACCGAAGCGCTTGGGAGGATTCTTTTTCAACTTTTTTTCGATCTTCTGCAGTTCGCCCAAGATTTTTTCAGGAGTCAGTTCGCTCTCGAAGACCGCGGCGGCATTGAAGAACTCCGCCTGCTCCTTTACTTCCATCGGCTCGGACCGGTAGACGTGCGAGAAGCGAATGCCGTTGAATGTTTTCTTGAGGAGCGCCGCCGCCGCAGGCAAGTTCTGTGCCGCGTCGATATTCGAGCCGAGTCCGATGTAGACGGTGGCTATGGGCGTGAGATGGTAACGGAGGCACTTTGGACGGGCAAATCGGGCGTTTTCCATACGGTGACTTTCACGCTCGTCGGCTTGAAATCTGCGAGAACGGCAGAGGCGATGTCTTCGGCAAAACGCTCGACGGTTTTACGTTCATCTTTTGCAAGTGCGATGACGCGTTCCGTCACGTTCGCATAGTCGATGCCGTCATGGATGTTGTCCGATGCGGCGATCTTCTTCGTCGATACGAACAGTTCCACATCCACCAAGATGCGTTGGGGCTTGGCACGTTCGTCGGCAGGCACGCCGATCTGCGTGTTGCACTCGATGCCGCGGAGGACGATGGAATCCATCAGCCGTATTCTACTCTTTTTTGGCTTCCTCGTGCGGTACGTCGAAGATAATCATATCCGATGCCAGGAAGTCTTTGAATCCCCGTACATCGATGGTTTCGGGCTCTCTGTCGCATTCCAGCTCCAATCGCATGTCTCGCATGTTGATGTTTCCGAACGTGAGTACGTGCGGGATCGAGTCGCCCTTCGCATCTTTGAGTTCGTATCGCGTGGCCGAGGTTGCCGCATAACTTCGTTGGTCCCACGTGTAGGGCGTGGGAGGCCAAGGGATTTCGGCATACATACCGACGTCCACAACGATCATCCATTTGTCACCCAAGGAGCTTTTGCCAAAGCCGAAGGTTTGGAATCCAAGCCGATGCTTCTTGGCGTCATTGAAGCGACATCGCATCTCGCCGGGGAATCTGGCGATCGTCCCGTCGATACGAATGCCGTGCTCCACATCGCCGCCTGTCATCGTCATCTCCGACGGCAGTCCGGGTCCGCTCTTCGGGATATAGCATTCACCGATCCGTACGGTGCCGCCGATGCCGCCTTTGATTTTGTTGAGCGCGACGAGGGCGCCTGCGTTCGGTGCGTAGCGGACGTCGATCCTCGTTCCCGCTCCTTCGACCCTACTGAGAAGGGCCAGGGCCTTTGGAGACGTCAGAATCGTGCCTGCTTTCTCTTTCGTTTTGGGGACGATGCGCAGGGACGTGCGATTGCCGTCCTCAAACTCCGGTATCCCGTCGACGAGGTCACACAGTCGTTTGATGGTGACCGAGGTGGAGTTGTTCCATGCTTCGACGTCCAATTTTTGGCCGTGCAAACGTTCTTGCAGCATCGGGGCCAGCGTGATGTCGAAACCGCTTTGGCGGCGCACGGCGTTCACGCACTCTTCGGCATCGTAGATACGGGGAGGCAGCGTATTCGGCATCTCGTACGCGGTTTGTTCGAATCGTCGCTCCCCACGGCGTAAGCGGCTCACTTGCTCCGGTGTCAGCTCGCCGCGTTTGGCTTTGGGGTAGAGATCTCGAAAAATCTTCAGCGTGGCGGGCGAAACCGGATTCGTTTCCTGCATGATGCGCACGAGCGATTCGTGGAGCTCGTTCTGGCCTTCTTCTCGCGTGAGCCACCGGTTATCGTCCAATTTTTTTACGATCACAGGGAGGGCCGCCTCGGCTTTTGTCGCTTCTTCGGAGAGTCCGGGAACAGCAGTCGATGTCTGCACTGCAGCAGGCTTATCGGGATTCGCCTTCAGTCCATCGGCTCTAATCAGGTTTTCCGGAAGACTCATGGCGGCGTACAGCACCGTCACATTCACCAAATGTCGCGCCGCACTCGAAATATCGGCCAGTCGGCTTCGCTCAGGAGCGGACACGGGTGCAACCGTGGCATCCGGAGTTCGCGGGGCTGCATCGAGCTCGTCGACGGGCATGACCGCATGATGATCTTCGCGCGCGGCGGGTCAACTACATGCCTCCCTGTCCCGGCGTTTCATCCTTGCTGATGCCGAAAAGATGAAGTTTCTCGGCGAGCGGCGACTTGGCCAACTGGCGGCAGAACCACCTCGAGACGATGATCGCCGTGAAGAGCGAGATGAAGATACCGATGGCCAGCGTCACGGCGAATCCGCGAATGATGCTGGTGCCGATCGTGAACAGGATGATGCAGGTGATGAGCGTGGAGGTGTTGCCGTCGCGGACGCTGGGCCATGCTTTCTTGAAGCCCGTTTCGACGGCGGTCTTGAACATCTTGCCTTTCTTCAGCTCTTCCTTGACGCGCTCGAAGGCCAGAACGTTGGCGTCCACGGCCATACCCATGCTCAGGATCATGCCCGCGATTCCGGCGAGCGACATCACGACGTATTGCTTGGAGATGAGCAGGATGGGGAGCTTGGTTGCGGCGACGAGCAATGCGACGTAGATGAGCAGTGCGGCACCTGCCACGAGACCTTGCACGCGGTAGATGAGGATAAGGAACATGATGAGAACGGCAAGACCGATGGATGCGGCCAGTACCGACTGGTGCAGCGCGTTGGTCCCGAGCGTGGCTTCCACGGTGCTTTGGCCGGAGAGGAAGATGGGAGCGGGGATGGCTCCCGTGTTGAGGTCCTGAGCGAGCTTTCGGGCCTCTTCGAACGTGCGGCTGCCGGTGATGACGGCGCTGCCTCCGGAGATTTCGTTCTGCACCGTCGGTGCCGAGACGAGTTCGCCTCCGACGAAGATGGCGATCTGTTTGCCGATGTTCCGCTTCGTGAGTTCCTGGAACATTTTTCCACCTTCCTCATCGAACAGAATCTGCACGACCGGAATGTTGCTTACCGGGTCCACCGTCACGGCCGCGGAGCGGAAACGTTGTCCATTGAGAGCGGTGTCCTTCCAACCCGTGGGCTCGAGCGAGAAGAAGATCGTGCGCACCACGATTTGGTCTTCGGTGCGCGAGATTTCACCTTTTTCGATTTTGCCCATGACGTCTTTGGCGACCGTGACGTCGCCCGCGAACGTGAGGGCGTCGTACGTCACTTGTGCCGGAGCGGAAGCGGCGGCTTTGTCCGCGCGGATGATGTGGAATCCGAACGGCGTCTCCACGACGCCGCTCACTTCACCCTGCTTGAGGGCGAAGGCGACGGTTTCGAACGGAGCGACCATTTGTCCGCGGCTGATGACACCGAGGCTTCCGGCCTGGCTCTTGGACGGACCATCGGATTCTTTGCTTGCGATCGTCGTGAACGACTCGCCTTTGGTGAGACGGGTCTTGATCTGTTCGGCCAAAATTTTGGCCTGTTCTTTCGTGCGGTTCACCGTCGCATCGGCGCGCTCGGCTCCCTTGTACTGAATCAAAATGTGGCTGGCCGTCATCTGCTCGGCGCCTTCGGTGCGTCCCGCCAGGTACACGATCGTCGTGTTTGCGCCCGCAGCGACTTCCTTCTGCGTTCCGATCTGCATCGTCTGGAGCGTGCTTTGGAGCTCTTTCGGCGTCGTCGTGAGATTCACGCCTTGCTTCGTGACGAGCACGGCGCCCGTGAGACTCTTCGAGAGTTGCTGGTAGGCGTCATGCGGGTCCGTGAGCGGACGGGCGACGGGCTTGCGTGCCTCAATCACCTTGGAAAGATAGATGCCTTTGATTTCCTTGAGCACCTGTTGCCCGTTTGCGTCCACGGCGGAGGTCTGGATGCTGGCATCGCTCTTGAGTACGGGGTCCGTGGGCTTACGGTTGGCGAGGGCCTCCATTCCTTTCGGAAGCGCGCTCACGAAGAGCGGACGGCTGTCGAAGTACGACACGCCGAGCGTGCTGCTCAGATCTTGTCCGTAGACTTGCAGCTGTCCGGTTCCGGTCGTGACGGCCCTGAAGACGCTGTCGGCCTTGGCGCGCATGTTCGACGCGTACTCACCGTTGTCGCCCGAGAATTCCTCTTTGAATTCCAAGCGGATGGTCTTGCCGACGGTCTCGATGCAGCGGTTCACGTCGATGATGCCGGGGCATTCCACGAGGAGGTGTTTCTCGTTGCCGAAGTACGACGGCGTGATGGTGGCTTCGCTGACGCCGAGCGAGTTCACGCGGCGCTCCAAGACTCCGCGGATGGCTTCCACGAGGTTCTGATGCTGCTCTTTGGTCGTTTGCAGTTCGAACTGCTTCTGCGTGACTTCGGTCGTCTTGTTCTCCTTCTTCAGCGTCTCGATCTGTGCGGCGAGCTCGGCTTCGCGTGCGTTGATTTCATCTTCCGAAATGCGGAAATCGAGCTGCGTGCCTCCGGCCAAGTCCAGTCCCAAGTGCAGAGAAGGCTTCAGGAAACTCGGCAAGAACGTTTTGTACTGATCGGGGAGTGCGATGATGATGCACAGGCCGATGATGACGGCCGTGACCCAAGACCAGAACGACGACGGATGCTGCTTCGAATTTTCCATGGAGAGGTGAAGAAAAAGGGGGATTTAGCGGACGGGAGTAAAAATGGCGTAGAGGCCGACATTGACGTCATCGGAGAAGATCTCGGCGACCTTGAGCGACGGAATGCCGCTGATGACGATGTGATCGGCGGGCTTGGTCGTTGCGATCTGCATCTTCGACACCAAGAGATCGCGAACGAAGATGCCGATGTGCTTTCCTTTATTGTCGTTGAATACTTTCGTCAGCAGTTCGCGACCCGCTGCGTTGAATGTCAATTCCACGCCCACCTCTCCTTTGTCTCCCGTGAAATTGACGGGGGTGATCCACGTGAGGACCGTGCCGCTGAGGCCCGTATCCATCCAATCGCTTTCGATGGGTGATCCGTTCGCATCCGTCTTGGGTTCCTCGATGCGCATATCGAAGGTGAATCCGTCGGCCAAAATGCGCTCCGCCTTTTCCACGGCTTCCGCATTCGGGAGATCCAGGGTCATGCGCCCGGCTCCGCTGCCCGTGGGAACCACCGTGACGACGGCGCCTTCCACCTCTGCGCCGGCCATGCGGCGATTGATGACGCGTTCGGAGGCTTTGATGATCTCACCCGCCCTTGTCGCATCGAGCGACTTCACCGTCACGTCGTACGTCAGGGTCGTTTTTGAGGGTCCACAGGCCGCCAGGGCCAGGAGGACGCCGATAATGGCAAATGGCTTCACGGACTTCATGCCGGGCAAGTCTATCTCCGCCTCCTGTTCGGCGCAAAGGGGAATATCGGCCCTTTTCGGGCGTTCTTAATCCGCTCGCTTGAGCGTCGTTCCGGCTCGCAGCATTTTGTCGGTGAGGTCGATGCCTTGGAGCACGCAATTCTCGTCGATGATGCATCGATTGAGCACGCAGTCTTTGATCGTCGTTTTGCCGAAGACGATGCAATCGGTGAGCGTGCTTTGTTCGATCGTGACGTCGGGACCGATGTCGATGCTTCCGTGCAGCACGCAATCCGGGGTCACGACGGCGCTTTTGTGCGCGAGCGTTTTTTCTCCCACCACCGTTCGATGCAGCGACATGTACGCCTCGAACGATCCGATGTCTTTCCACAGGCCCGTCACCACATGGCAGTCGATCGGCGCGCTACGCCTCCGCAGCTCCTCAAAAATTCCACCGATGTCATCGGGGCGTTTCTTGGCATATTCCAAAAGGGCCGGAATGGCGCTTTTGGGCAAAACGGACCAACCCGTGGAGACGATCGTGGACTTGGGATTCATCGGTTTTTCCTCGAAGACGTCCACGGCAGCGAGCGCTCCCTCCCTCTTTCCCAGCACGATCGTTCCGAATTTTTTGGCGAGCTCCGTGCTCCCGATATCGAAACCGGCAACGAGCGGATTGCCGCGGAAGAGTGTCACGAATTTTTTCAAGTTCATGTCGGCGTAGTTGTCGCCGGCGAGAAGCAGAATGTCATCGTCGATCTTTTCCGTTTCGATCCACCGCGCCACGGCACCGAGTGCGCCGAGCTTCTGGCCTTCGTGTCCGGCATCTTCGATGACCACGCTGACCGTGCGTTTGAGGCTCGTTTGCCACGCCGTGAAATCGGCGGCGAATGCGGCGTTCGTGCTCACGGTCACCGAAACGTCGGCGGGAACGGCTTCGGCGACGTACGACACGAGCGGTTTGCCTGCGATGGGCAAGAGCGGTTTTGCCCTGGCTTCCGTGAGAGGCCACAGGCGAGTCGCGAAGCCGCCGGCAAGAATGAAGGCTTTCATAAAAACTATTCCCGAACCGTCGCCATGGACTGTCCCTCGATGTGCACGAATTCTTCGTTGCCGCCCGTCACGCCGAGAACGGACGGAAGCAGCATGTAGGTCATCCGATGATTGCGGCACACGCTGAGGAGGTTGATGGTGTGCTCCAAATCACTGCACTGCACGAGGTACTTCGGTCCTTTCTCCTTTATCGTCTGCTCGAGCACGTTGAGTTTGCCCACGACGGGCACGCCGTGGATCTCTGTGAGCTTGGTTCCCTGCGGATCGATGACGGCGACGGGCTTGAGGGGCGATTGTTTTTCTTCGAGCAGTTTGATGAAGCGCTCGGCATCACGGTTGGAACCGATGATGAGAACGGGGTAGGCCGGCGGATTCTTGCGGAGAATGCGGCGCTGCCACGTATCGAATGCGAGGTGCCACACGACGGTGAAGACGAAGCTGAGTCCGCCCGCGTACACAAGAAGGAGGCGGCTGAAGAACGCGTTGTAGAGGAAGTAGTACGCGAGCGTGAACAGCGCCGACGCCATGACGCAACTGAAGAGTATGTACAGGATGTTCTTGGCGTCACTCTGTACCCGCAGAAGTCGGAACACCCCGAGCTGCGCCAAGATGAGTACCCAGAGGGGTGCCACGATGAGCGCGCCCTGCATGTACAGGTTCAGCGGAAAATCGGTGGAAAGGATGAAGCCTACGCGCAGGAAGTACGCTGCGGCGTATGCCCCCAGAAACAGCAGCACGTCGGCAAGCAACCAGCAGACGAGTAAGAAGGTGCGTCGCATGGGCGCATCATAGGCTGCTTCCATCGTTTTTGCAGCAGGACAAACATCGGTTTTTCCTATTTTCGCTCCCTCTTTTGGACGATGCGCAGTTCCGGCTTCGGTGCGAGGGCGATGGTGTTCGGCTTTAGGTCATCGAAGATGTCGGCGTTCGCTCCAATGATCGATCCTTTTCCGATCGTCACGGGCCCGAACACGCCGCTGTTTGCGAAACACGTGACGTTGTCTTCCAGCGTCGGGTGGCGTTTCGTGCGTCCGGCTTTGGCGGGGTCGATGGCCGCACCGAGCGTCACGCCTTGGTACAGGCGAACGCCTTCTCCGATCTCGGTGGTCTCGCCGATGACGACGCCGGTTCCATGGTCGATGAAGAATCCTTTGCCGATCGTCGCGCCCGGGTGAATGTCGATGCCCGTTTCTCGGTGCATGTATTCGGTCATTTGTCTCGGCATCAGCGGAGTCCCGAGCTTGTGGAACAGATGTGCGATCCGTTGGACGGTCACGGCACGGAATCCCGGATAATTTAGAATCACGTTATCGACGTTCAGTGCCGCGGGGTCGCCTTTGAGCGCCGCTTCGGCATCGCTCATGAGGGTTTCTCGCAAGTCCGGAAAATCGGCGAGTACCGTTTGCGTGATCTCCACCGCATGGAGACGTGCGTCGTTTCCGTTACCCAGTGTTTTCGTCACCATGTCTCTCAGCAGTGAGACGGTCTCGTGGACCAGCATCCGCACCTCGCTTGCGTCCGTCGATTCTTGGAGTCGTCCCACGGAACCGGGAAAGAGAATTTCCCGCATGTTGTCCACCGCCACGATCACGTCTTTTTCCGAAGAAAGCGGTGACGCGCGCCGAAGAGTCGTCGCGGTTTCCGTCGTCTCGATCAAACGGGAAAGAGAATGGCCTGCGGCGTCGGGAGACGTCATATTATTTTTTAGCGTGCCAGACGTACGGCAGTTTCGTCACGTCCCACGGCACTTTGGCGCTGCGGACGTGCTTGCCGTCGCCCACGGGTCCCGTGGAAGCGAAGATATTCTTCATGAAGTCATACTTTGCTTTGATGACCCTGTTCGTTGCCGCGGCTTTGGCGAACGCCTGTTGCTGCAGCGCGTAGTAGGCGAACGATTCGGCGAAGTCTTCGAACGGGTCGCTGGCGGCGTAACCCGAGACGAAGTCGGACGCTTTCGTATTCGGCTGCTGCATGTTGTTGGTCAACCAGCTGATTTGGTAAAACGCGATGCTCGGGTCGTTGTTGTAGATGGGCATGCTGCCGTCGACGAATCCGCTTTTGCCCGACGATACGGTTCCCGTGAGGCCGCCGATGTCGCTGACATGTCCGCACTCATGCGTGATGAGCGCCATGAACTCGTTGTCCGGCACGGTGCCGATGACGATGATGGTGCTCTCTCCGCCGAGTCCGCGGTTCGCCGCATTCTTATCGTAGTTCACATAGAAGTTTTGCAGATGATCGCGGCAGTACGAGGGCAGTGCGCGCAGGACTTTGTCGGCAAGAATCTGATGGCGAGGGAGAATGTCGTTCTGCACGACCACGGGCAGAAGCGCAGTCGAAGCTTTGTGGCGCGGCGGCACCACCACTTTCGGTTGGGGCAATGAGGCGACCTGTTGCACGTGGAAGCGCGGAGCGGCTGCATGGCCATCGGTGTTTGCCCTTGTCACATACTTCCCGCCTGCTACCATTGCCGCAGCCAAGAACCCCACGGATACGATTGCCCCGAGAACGATGGGCATCGTGCTTCTTCGGAACGCCGGGGAGGAAGAAAGGGGGTTCAAAAGTGGATCTGAAAGTAGTTATTTATACTATATTATCAATTTGATGTCAAGTGACGTTAAAACCACCGTAGTGCCCGGCCAGAGCCATGTTCTTGCCATTGAAAAATTCGCCCACGGCGGTGCGGGCTTCGCGCAGCTCAACGGCGTCCCGGTCTTCGTGACGGGGGCCATTCCGGGCCAAAAGGTGCAGGCCGTCATCACCAAGAAGAAAGACACCTTCATGGAGGCCAGAGTCGAGAAGGTCATCCTCAAATCCAAGGACGAAACGTTGGCCAAGTGTCCGCACTTCGGCACGTGCGGAGGATGCGTCTGGCAGAACGTCACGTACAACAAGCAGATCCAATATAAGGAGGACATCGTGAAAGAGACGCTGGAGCATCTCACGCCCGCCGATGCCGCCGTACGCAAGCAGCTCCCCGGGCGCGTGCTCAAAATCATCCCGAGTCCGCAGGTCTTTCATTACCGCAACAAGCTGGAGCTCACGTTCGGTTACGGCAACATGCGTGTGGAGGAGCGCCCGTCCAAAGTGCCGGGTGCCAAGCCGCAGCGCATTTACTTCGATGAGAACCCGGGCGTCGGTTTCCACCAAGCCGGCGAATGGGCCACCATCCTTCCGGTGCACGAGTGTCACCTCTACGACGAGCAGGTGCCCACGCTCATCGCGGACATCAACCGCTTCATGGCGGACACCAAGCTTCCGGTCTATAACCCCAAGACGCACAAAGGAATTCTCCGCAACCTCATCCTGCGCCGCGGCGTGCATACCGACGAGCACATGATTTGTTTCGTGGTGCAGGCGCGCAAGAAAGAGCTGGAGCCGATGTTCCAGAAGTTCCTCAAGTTCGCCGGACGTCCGCACCTCAAGTCACTCCTCATCTTGGAACACTTCGGTCTCAACGATAAGCCGGAGGAACCCAAGATCCATGCACTCGTCGGCGAACCGTGGATCACCGAGCGCCTCTTCGACCTCACCTTCCGCATTTCGCCGCTTTCGTTCTTCCAGACGAATACGCTCGCAACCGAAAAGCTGTACTCCGCCATCGCCGCCGCCGCCGATTTGTCCCAGAAGGACACGGTCCTGGACGCATACTGCGGCATGGGAACCATCGGCCAGTACTTGGCTCGCTTCTGCGAGAAAGTCGTGGGTGTGGAGTCGCACCCGTCGGCCGTGGAAGACGCGCTGCAGAGTGCCGGTCGCAACCGCATCGGTAACATCAGCTTCTACAAAGGAAAGACGGAGCAGGTCATGCAGCAGCAGCTCAAGGCGGGTGGCAAATACAAGTTCAACGTCATCGTCGTGGACCCGCCGCGCGTGGGCTTGCATCCGCAGGCGCTCGCCGCCGTCATTGCACACAAGCCGGAGAAGATCGTGTACGTGTCATGCAACGTGTCCACGTTCGCACGCGACCTCGGTGAGCTCCTCAAGAACGGATACGAACTCCGCAACGTGCAGCCCGTCGACATGTTCCCGCACACGGCGCATATCGAGCTCGTGGCGTCGCTCCATCGCAAATAACACAAGGGCCATGCACCGCATCACGCTCCTGTCCGTCGGCAAAGTGAAGACGCCGTGGACTTCCGAAGGATGCGCCGTGTACGCCGAACGCATCGGTCATTTTTGCGATTTCAGCGAGCGTGTGCTGTCATCGGGTTCGGCGACGGAGGAACACGCACGCATTCTGGAGGCACTCGAGAAAACCAAAGGCATCATCGTCATCTTGGATGAACGAGGTAAAGAACTGACGTCACCGGGACTTGCGCAGTGGATCGGCAAACAACGCGATACGGGCGAACCCGTCACGTTCGTGCTCGGTGGAGCGTACGGCTTCAGCGACGCCATCCGCGCCAAAGCGACGCTCGTGCTGCGGCTCAGCGCCATGACGCTCCCGCACGAGCTCTGCAAAGTCTTGTTCTTGGAGCAGCTCTACCGCGCACACAGCATTCTCGCGGGCAGCGGTTACCATCATTAAGCTACGATATCCGTATGCCCGTCGATACCGTCGATTACACCTTCCGGGAAGCCTCGATGTTCCGTGACATGCGCGGACTGTGGTCGCGTCTCGTCACTCCGTCCTGGGACGTGATGTTCGACTCATCGGTGCGAGCCGTCTTTGAGAAAGGCGGACGCATCATCGACATCGGCGGGGGACTCCGCATCGACCCGAAGCGCAGCGATCGTGTCGATGCCACGCGTCAGAAGCTCTATGCGGCCTACCTCACCAAGCCCGGAGTGGAGTACAAAGTCACCGACTACACCGATCAGTACAAACCCGACTACGTGGAAGACATTCACAAGCTCTCGTTCGCAGATGAATCCGTCGACGGTCTCTTCTGCCTCGCCGTGCTTGAGCACGTGTACGACCCCAAGAAAGCTGCGGAGGAAATCGTGCGAGTCCTTAAAAAAGGCGGCACGGCTTTCCTCTACGTGCCGTGGATGTATCGCTACCACGCCCACGCGAAGGACTACCGCGATTACTTCCGATACTCCAAGGACGGCATCGCGTACCTGTTCCGCGACTGCTCTTCGGTGGAGATTTGTCCCGTGCGCGGACTGTTTGAGTCGTTGCTTCGCTTTTTGCCGCTGACCAACGTTGCGATCTTCCGAAGCTTGGCGCGTTTGATCGATAATGTCCCTGCGATCAGGAACATTTCGGAGAAGCAGACCTCGGGATACAATATTTTGATCCGTAAATGATCAGGGTTACTTCTTTGTCGCGATCATTCCCACTTTCTTTTGACGCAAAAGAAAGTGGCAAAGAAAAACAGTCGCTGGTGGAAAAATGACCTACGCTTCTACGTTCGCAGAGCTAAAAAGTCCAAACTCGGCCTGCGGGCCTCAAACAGTGGACTTTTTCACGCTCCGCTTCACGTGAAGCGTTACGGCATTTTTCCAATGCGACAACGTAGCTTCCGGTACTTCAAAGCATGGCGTACATCTTTGCACTCCTTGCATTCATTGCAGTCTTTGCACTCCTTTTCTGCTACTCTGCCCACTCCATGGCCACTACCTACCCCATCCTGAAGCTCAAACCCGGACGAGATCCACATCTCAAGAACCGTCACCATGCCATTTTTCAAACGGCGGTGTCCAAGTTCCCCGAATGCAAGGACGGTTCCATCGTGGAAGTCCGCGGCAGCGACGACGGCTTCCTCTGTTACGCCACGCTCAACCGCAAGGCATATATCTGCGGACGCGCCATCGCCTTTGAACAAAGCGACCCCATGGTGCAGCTCGAGAAGACGATTCAACGCGCCATCGATCTCCGCAAAACGTTCTTCGCGACCGAAGACACGAACGCCGTCCGCTTGGTGAATGCCGAAGGTGACGGCATCCCGGGACTCGTCGTCGACAAATACGACCAGACGCTCGTCGTGCAGTTCACGACCCTCGGCATGGACATGCTTCGTCCGTGGGTCAAAGACACGCTCAACAAACTCTGTAAGCCCCAGGCAATCTTCGAGAAGTCCACGGGCTCGGGCCGCAAGAAAGAAGGTCTGGAACCCAAAGAAGAGTGGCTCTCGGGCAAAGGCCCGGACACCATCACCGTGAAAGAGCGCGGACTCAAATACCTCATCACGCTCGCGGGCAGCCAGAAGACGGGACTGTTTTTGGATCAGCGCGAGATGCGCTCGCTCGTGAAGCAACATGCCAAAGGTCGTACGGTCTTGGACTGCTGCAGCTACGTCGGAGGATTCACCCTCAACGCACTCATGGGCGGAGCCAAGGCCGCCGATGCCGTGGATTACGACAAAGCGGCGATCGATAAAGCCAAGAAGCACATGGAGATCAACGGCGTGGACATGAAAAAATTCGCCGGCGTCAGCGAGGATGTTTTTGCGTTCTTGCGCCGCACGCCGCTCCCGCGTCCGTACGACTTCATCGTTCTCGACCCACCGGCATTCGCCAAGCGCAGCACGGACATCGACCGCGCACGCCACGCCTACACCGACCTCAACCGCATGGCCATGCAGGCACTGCCGCCCGGAGGGCTTCTCCTCACGTGTTCCTGCAGCTACCAGATCGATCAGCAGCTATTCCAGACGATCATCTTCCACGCCGCCCAGCAGGCCAAGCGTTCCATTCGCATCTTGCAGCGCCACCACCACGCGTACGATCACCCGGTGAACATCTATCACCCGGAAGTGGATTACCTCAAGAGCCTCCTTCTCTGGGTCGAGTAGAAGATTGTTGAATCAAAAAAGAGCGCCACGTGGGGCGCCCTTTCGTTGTTATGGAGATGATTACTCCGTGAACGGCGTGACGACGTTCAGCGTGCAGGCGTTGGAACAATCGTCGTTGTCGATGGTGTTGCCGTCATCACACTGCTCGGTTCCATTGATGGAGCCGTTGCCGCACAGCTTCGTACAAAGCATGGCGGGCATGGGGCACGTGTAGCCCGCTTCGATTTGGCACGAAGAGGAGCAGCCGTCCGACGAGGCGAAGTTGCTGTCATCACACTGCTCGCCGCTGGTCACCTGACCGTCTCCGCATACCGAGAGCGTGGGGTGAATGCTCATCCGAGCGCCGCCCGTCTCGTTCACGATGACCGCGTACATGGCGTTCTGTTCCAGCGTGATTCCGCCCGAGGTGCCATCCGTGGGTTTGAACGTCATGCCTTTTGCCGTCTCGAACGCCGTGATGGCGTTGCCGTGCGTCGATTCCAAGAGGCGGGCGCGAGCCGATGCGCCGAAACCGGCCGACTGGTAGCGCGTCAAGAATGACGGAGCGGTCTTGTTGGCGGTTTCGTAGGAACCGTTGCCGTCGGAATACTTGTAGAGGTAGTAGTCCACGCCCGCGGAGTTGTCCGTGAGTTTGCGCATGGCGTTATCGAACGCGGTGGTCGTGATGTTGCCGCCGAACGGAGGGTTGGCGGTGGTTTTCACGAGGTAGAGCTTGTCGGTTTGAAGCGTGTCATTGTCGGTCATTTCGAAGACCACCTTGTAGATGTCGATGCCGTTCTTCTTTCCGAGAAGCACCGATCCCTGCACATCCGCGGACTGTCCGTCCAAGAAGGGGATGGGGACTCCTTCGAATTCCATTTCGTAGGTCTTGGGCGTTTGCGTCCATACGTAGAACGCGCCGGCTGCGAGAAGAATCGCGATGACCGCGATGATCTGCTTACGGTGCGAAACGGGAGCCGCAATCGGCGTCATGGGAACGGTATCCATAGGATGTTTGTGTGAAAGGAATGTTCCTTTCCATTATACCATATTTTGGCGCTTCACTCAATTCTGCGCAGAGGGCTTTCAGGGGCTTCCGGAGTGCACATCGTCACATCCTCTTGCGGTAATTTCGCGTCACGCCTTTATTTCATCGACATTCACCCCCGCATTGCTACGCTCGTACCTAATGCAGAAACCCGGAGGTCCCGACGGACCAAAAGGCGTTCCTCATCGCGCCAAAGATCCTGCGGCACGTTGGGCCGATGCCGCTCCGAAGCCAGAGAACTATGTGCCACCGACGCCGACCGTCATGGACGAGATGCTCGCCGGTTTGAAGAGCCCGGCCGACGTTGCCGACGGCATCGTCGATGCCGCGTACGGTCCGCTCAAGCAATATTGTTCGTTGCCCCAAGGATTCGCTTCCCGTGAGTTGGGATACGATTTTCGGAGGATCCAAGACATGTCGCCCGAACAGTTGGATGAACTCAGCTCCAACCCTCCGTCGGTCATCATCGATCCCAAGGCACCCCAAGTGGAAGCGGTGGAACTGATGCAAAAATTTCTCCGCGGCGATGGCGATGTGTGCGAGGCATCCGATCCGTTCCAACCCAGATTCGGCGCCAACTTCCGCGGCAAACCCGGGTGTGGCAAGACGCACATCATGTCCGCGTTCGCACGGAATTTGAAAGAGATGCTCGACGGCAAGCTCGGCGGATACAGGACCATGGTCGCCCAGTTCGTCAGTCGCGAGTACGTGGCGTATCAAGTGGCGCTTTCCAAAACGGGCAATGCGGATGTGGAGGGCAGCAGCGTATGGCAGATCGACGGTGATCTCGGTGACGTGACTCCCGATGATGCCAAAGCGGGTATCGGTGAGCGTAAATCACTCCTGTCCCTTGCCATGGCCCAAAAAGGGAAAGGGGAGGGAGAGGTAAAGGAAACGAAAGCACCCGGTGTTGTTTTTCAGGCCAAGCTTGCGCAGTTTCAAGCGAGTCTCGCCAGAATGCAGTATCAGCCGCCGGACCTACTCTATTTGGACTTCGAAAGCCTGTGGGAGCTGTGTCGCGAAGGTGCCACGACGCGTGCTGCCGCACTCGACGCCATCATTCGAGCCAAGGTTCTGTTCTTGGATGACGTTCATCCCAAGGGCGATATCGAACGCACGCAAATCGTGCTGCATGTCATCGAAGGTCGGTATGCCGCCGGGCGTTTCGGCACCTTCATGACGACGAACCTCACGAATGAAGAAATCGCTGGTAAAGATGAGACGCATATTGCCGAACGTCTGCAGAGTCGATGCAATGAAATGTTCTACGAAGTCGATTTCAAAGATTGCATCGATTGGCGCACCGAGGTGAGGCAGCGCCGGATCAAGATCGTCCGTGACGACCTTCAGCAAAGAGTGACGGGTCTGATGGCGCCGCATCTCGATCATCCGGCCGATCAGACATCATGAAACACCGCCCCATCGGAAACCGAAGGAGCGGTGCATGATGGCAAGCACCAGGAAAGCCCGTACATTTTGTTATTTCATTGGCAGTTTTCCACTGAGCAGGCGTTCTTTTGTTACTTAGTTTGATTTTCAGGCTCTTTAGGCAGTCTGAAACTGTAGGAATATGGTTTAGACGCGACATCGGTGACGTAAGCACGTCTTGGTTCTTTGGGGAATTGATAGGCTCTGAAACTGGGATAACTGTATCTACCATCGTGCTCCAAAAAGTGAGCTTGAACCCCTCTGACACCCGGGAGGAGCATAGAATTATATTGTGTCCTATTACCAAATCTCATGCCAATGGAGGCTTGGGCAAAATTGTAGGTTGTCGGTACGGCGCCTACAGCGATTGCAAGCTCGACCACCTCTTCGTCGGTGAGCGGATCCGAGGTGAAACTATCGATAGATATGTCAAATGTTCCATCGGGATTTTTCACTGCTTTCATGCTGACAGTAAATTTCGGTCTCATTCCCAATGATCTCACAAGCTCCTCGTCCTGAGTTCTTTCTTCCGCAGTTGCAGGATGGCCGCGCCCGGCAACTTCGGGCACTATCTGAGCCAAGGCAAAATTTCGAAAACCGAAATGCTTTTCGAATTTGCCATCAAACTTTTCCGTAAGTTCTAAAAAACTATTACGGGTTTCTGATTGATATATTTTCATATGTTGGTCAAACAAATTCTTCATTATTCCATCGTGACGTTTTAAAGCATCAAGAAATGCATCTTCGTGCTTTTTGCCGATTTCTACCAATTGGTCCGATAAATAATTGCGCGCGCCTTTAATCTCTTCTGCTCTCTCCCGGGCTAAGTCTCTCGTTTGTTCCATATCTTTCAACAAACTACCAGCAGCGCGTGCTTTTTCTGAGAACTCTGCTTCAGCCCCTTTCATCCTGGCTTTCGCTAACCAAGATACCCATAGCGCTCTATCAACTTGAGCTCTCATTCTTTCAAGTTCAGCTTCGACCCGTTCACTTGTTCGATCTTTTTTGAGCTCATCAATCTGAGTTTGCAGTCTAGCGATTTCATCCTGCGATTGCTTTACCTTGAGCGCACCGCCGACGGTGACAACTGCACCAAGCAAGAAGGCACCGAAGGCTAGCCTCCTTCGTGTTGAACCAGCTAGTCGAGTGACCGTAGCCTCAGGAGTTTGAGGAGCCTCTTGCCCGGAATCTTTCACAGCAACTGTCGTTGGAAAACTTTCTGTCGCTAATCTTATCTCTTTTGGCAAACCCGTCCTCTCGTCAAGAATGACTGGCCCATCCCAAACTTGATCAGTGCCGTCTTCAGTGATGATTGTTGCGTCCGGGAAGCGCTCTTCGCCACGGCTTGAAGCGCCCGGCGTCGGATTTACTTGGTTCATACGAAGTAATATTAAAAAATATTTTCCTAAATGTCAATATTCTCTGAGAATGGTTCTCAGGCGTCTGTAAGTCAGGTTTTCAATATTCCCTCTCGTCACTGTATCGCTGTATTCCAAGCCGCTTCGCGGAGTGCGCGAAATCTTGTTGTCCTTTACGACGCATCCATCCTCCGGCCGATCAGACATCATGAAACACCGCCCCATCGGAAACCGAAGGAGCGGTGCATGACGTACGACTATTTGCCGATTTTGATGACGCGTGAGTAGCAGTAGGCGTGATACTCGTTTCCGAATTTCAGAACGCCCGCACCGTCTTTTGCCGGGATGGAGTAGCCGCTCAAAGCATCGCTTTCCACCTTGAGGGTGTTTGCCGGACATTTCAGTTCCGCGGTGAGCCCGTCGGACTTGGTGACGCATGTCGCGCCGCCCCACGTGTTTTTCGTGTCGCAGGTCCATTTGGACGTGTCCATATTGCGTCGGATTTGGCTGTGAGCCACGAGAAGGCCGCCGATGGTCTCGCACTTCCACGACGTTCCGTCGAAGCGCAGCGCTTGATCGGCTCCGTCACACTTGGGAGGGAGGAATGAAGAAAGCGTTTTGCAGGCCCACTTCTTGGCCTTGCTGTCCCACAGCAGGACGTTGTCGGCATTCGTGCCTCCGCAGTAGGGCAACTCGGAGACGGCCATCGAATTCACGCTCGTGTTCGCCGGAACCGAGAAGCTCTTCGACGAAGAGGATGAAGAGACGGAGCTCTTCGAGCTCGAGGATGACGTCGTCGTACGGACGGCGGTGCCACGCACTTCGGCGTGAACGGCGGTTGCCGCGAACAGTGCGGTACAGACGGCCGCTGCCGTCGCGATTCGATAAAACGAGGGAGAGAGGGTGTGCATAGAACGAAAGTATGCGGTGAAACATTCGCAAAAATACATTGCGAACGTTGAATAAAGATGATGGTAGCCCCACGGGGAATCGAACCCCGCTTTCCTGGATGAGAACCAAGTGTCCTAGCCGATAGACGATGGGGCCATGCGCGCTTTGCGCGAGTTTTGAAGTGAAAAGTGGAAAGTTTAAAAAAGTAAAACTTGGACGCTCACTTTTGCGCGTCTGCTTCAGAGCTTGTCAATTCTCAATTATCGATTCCCAATTGTCAATTCTGGTCTTTGGCCCGACAATGTCGCCACTTTCGTTTCCCCACACCTTTTCATGTCATCCATCCGCCTGCCCGACGCAATGCCCGAAATCAGCAAGCCCACGCTGCTTGTCGTGTGTGATACGCACCACTCCCGCCTCATCAACCTGGGCGGCCACAGCGTCACGGAGAACGCGATCGTGGCATCCAAGGAGCACGAGTACACCGAGAGGCAGAGCAGCAAGCCCTCCGGCAAAGGCGGGGGAGCCATGGTCGGCATCGGCGAAACGGATCAGGTGGAGAGCAACCGTCTCAAGTCGTTCGCCAACACTCTCGTCAAGCAACTGGAGACCTCCGTGCGCGATCAGAAGATCGAGGAGCTCCACATCTCGGCTCCCGGCAAATTCCTCTCCGTTCTCAAGGATCATCTCACGCCGGCTCTCACGAAGGTCCTCAAGCAGACGCTCGACGGCATCTACGTGAAAGAGCACGCGCTGGAACTCATCGCACGCTTCCGCCCCGATCTCAAGAAGGCCGTGGCTGAACTCCGTGCACAAGAGAACTACAGCCCCAAGAATCACCTTCCGAAATAGGGCGGGTTCTCGGAAGAGGAGTACAATCGGCGCATGTTTGACCGAACCGACATCAAGCGTGCGCTCGCCGATCATCGCAAGGATGAGCCCCACGGCAGCCAACTGGGCGCGTACATTCACGACATCGTCTACGGAGCCAACGATGGCATCGTGACCACCTTCGCCGTCGTTTCGGGCGTTGCGGGAGCCGATCTTGCGCCGTACGTGGTGATCATTTTGGGCTTCGCGAACGTGCTTGCCGACGGCCTTTCCATGGGACTCGGCAACTACCTTTCCAGCAAGTCCCGCAACGACAACTACCAACGCGTGCTCAAGGAAGAGCTGAAAGAAATCGAAGAGATCCCCGACGTGGAACGTGAGGAAATTCGTGAAATCTTCGAAGCGAAAGGATTCATGGGTGAAGATTTGGAGCGTGTCACGGCCGTCATCACCTCGGACAAGAAGGTGTGGGCGGACACGATGATGCGCGAAGAGCACGGTCTCTCCGAAGAAGAAGACGGCAAGCCGTGGATCCACGCCGTCATGACGTTCTCGGCGTTCGTCCTCTTCGGCAGCATTCCCATCGCGCCGTACATTCTCCCCATCGCCGCAGAATCACGCTTCTTGGTGACGGTCGTATCCGCGGGCGTCGCCTTGCTTCTCGTCGGACTTCTTCGCAGTTGGGTCACGCGTGAGAGACTCATCCGCGGACCTTTGGAAATCCTCAGCGTGGGGGCCGTCTGTGCGTTTGCGGCCTATTACGTGGGCGCGGCGCTGAAGGGCTTTGCGGGAGGAGCGCTCTAAACGTTGGATGGAGGTAAGGAAGGTGAGGAAGGTATGGAAAGTGAAGCCACATCTGGTGCGAAGAGATGCTAGATTTTAGACCCTGGACGCCGGAGAAATCTGCCTACCGGCAGGAAGGCGCGTGCGCGCCGATACCCCCCCGCTGCGGCGCGCTCCATCCCTTTGGATGTGGATTCACACGCCCGTAGTTCCTTCTAGTCTTTGCAATCATTGCATTCCTTGCAGTCTTTTCAGACCGCTCTCGCCGGACAAATATCTCTATAGGGACAGTAGCTGCATTTTTCGATGCTCGGTGTGGGCGTAAAGTCTTTTGCTGCGATGCCTGCGGCAAACCTTTCGATCGTCGTCTTTGCTTGGCTCAGCTGTGATGCGGAACGAGTCGTCGTTTGTTCCACGATCCCTTTCTCACTGATACAAAGAAGCACGAGTGATGCCAGGGGCTCATTCCATTCTTCCGTGGCCGCAAGGGCGTACACCGAAAGCTGCAGGTCACCGTCCACGCTTTCCTGCGTCCGAGGCAGAGTCGTTTTAAAATCGATGACGATGAGTCCCTTCGGCCCGCGCTCGATGCGGTCGAAGCGGCCGTTCAGAACGATCTCGTCCGTCACATGCAACTTGAAGCTCTGCTCCACGCATACGACGTCACGTTTCTTTTCGTTCCACCAAGCGAAAAACTGCCGCAGGGCCTCTTCGCCGGCCTTGAATTTTTCATCCATGACAATGCGGTTCTCGTAGCCTTCCGAGATGAAATTACGGCGCCAGAGCGACAGGAGCGTTTCCATCGTGAGCGGTACGTCGGTGCCATGGTGCACGGGTTCATCGAATGAGAGCGTGAGCTGTTTCTTGGCATCCGCAGGCTTTTTGCTCAGCTCCAGCTCACCCCAACGTTTGAGGGTGTTATGAATGCTGCTGCCGAAACTCTCGCCCGCCGACATGGCACGCGGAATTTTCATCACCGACGCGTACTCATACTGCTTGGGGCAGCGGCGGTAGGTACCGAGTTTGGAGTAGGACAGCGCCATGCGCCCATTCTACTCTTCTTCGACTATACGGTCGGAGGCGGCGGAGCGGACGGCGGAGCCTGATTGCCGCTTGCGATCTTCTGGACTCCCAAAATGGCAGCGACTGCAACACCGAGCATGGCCAATTTCTTCAGGAGATATCCGCCGAGTGCCACGATGTTGCTTCCGACGTACTTGAGGCCTTCGCCGATCTTCGAGGCGCCTTTGCTCAGTTGCCCCGGAACGGCACCGAGGACGCTGAGAATCTTGGGCAGCATCGATACGCCGACGAGCGCTCCGCCGACCGCGACGGCGCTCTTGCCTGCGTCAGGGAGTTTGTCGTAGGTCGCTCCTTTGACCGCGTTGAACGCTTCGCCCCCGACGCGCACGACTTGCTGCGGCGTGCTTTCCACTTCGTTGCGCAATGCCTCCACTTCCGCGCGCAGTTGGTCCGTCACGACGGTCGGCTTGGCCTTGATGGAGTCATGCAATTTCTGCAGTCCCGCGAGGACCTGTTGCTTGCTGTCCGCGTCGATGGCTGCCGAAAGCTGAGTGAGTGCCGTCCTGGGGTCTCCCGTTTCGGCGGCGAGCGCCGCAACGAGTTCCGCTTTCGCGGTGTCCAGACGGTTGCGTGTCGAGACCGACAACTTGTCGAGAGAGTCCGGGTTACTGGTCGGGGCATTCGGCGGCATAACTATTGGGGAAGAGAAGGACGAGCGGGAAAGGGCTTCGTCTGCAGTGTGAACTTGGTGCCGTCGAACGTCCAACGGACGGACTGTTCGGCGGCATCCAACGGGAAGGGGAGCGACTCAAGGTTGCTCTCCAGGGCGGCGAGGAGCTTGGGGTTCGGAGGCACGTTCAGAATGCCGCGGTTTCCTTCGAACTGCAGCGACATCGTATCCATGCCGATTTTGTCGTTGGGGCCGATGGCGACGGCGCTGATATTGGCGGGCTTCGGGCGCATGATGATGCTGTTCAGCAGCTTGAAATCGGGGCTGCCCGTCATGCGCACGGTCGCGACTTTCTTGCCGTCGTTCCATTCCAGGAGCGTGCCGCCCGTGGGCGCCACGATGACGGAATCGGCCATTTGAATCGCGTGGATGGCGTTGTAGAGCGCTTCGGCGCGCGTATTCTTCTTCGGTGAACCGTCGGTTTCCAACTCTTTCTCGGAGACCGTGATGACGCCGCTATCCGCACGAACGATCTGCTCGTCGAATTTCACGTCGGTCACGGCGATGCCGTCGTAGCTGGTCCACTTTTTGGCGATGACGGTTTTTCTGTCGTCGGTCTCGCGTTCGGCGATCGCCTTACGGCCTTCTTCGGGCTTCAGAATGGCGGCCATCGTGATGTCGATGGGCTTGCCCGGGTGAAGGCTGCGCTGCGTCTCCACGTACTGTTTCGTGAGAGCGGCCACCGTGGGAGCGGGTTCGCGTTTGGCGAGTTTCTCCTGGGAGAAAGCGTCGAACTGCGCCATGTCCGTCGCATTGAATCCGACGAATCCGATTTTTTCATTCACGAGGCGCTCGGCATCGATGACGTCTTTCACGTCCAGTTCGGCGAGCTTGCGCTTGGCGAAACCCTGCATCGGGAGCACCGACATCGCAATGCCTGCGGCGGGAGATACGAGACCTGCAAGCGCGCTCGGAGCCATGAGGGCCATGTAACCCACGCGTTCGATGCTGCGCCCTTTCAGGTTTTTCAGGAATTTCGTGACGTGCTTGATGGCGAACGTGTCTTTCGTTTTCTCCGCGAGGAAGCGCATCGGCGCCGCGACGAATTGATCCAGTTTGGAATCTTCCGGAACGGGTCCGCCCTTGATGCCGAGCAGGCGCACCAAGTGCACGCGGCTCTGGAGACTCTCAAGTTTCTCATCGATATGTTTGGACTTCTTCAGTTCTTCCACGCGCGCTTTGAGCACACCCAGAATTTGATCACTCAGCTTCTCGCGCTGTTCTTCGCATTCACGAGCGTAGATCTCCAACTGGTCCAAATTCGCCGTATTCAGGTCGATGGGCGTGTGTTTGGGCGCGGCTTGAGCCGATTCCGCAGAATCTCTTTTGAATTCCGGTGCGAGTTCGTTCTGTGGGACCATCAGGCGGTTTGGGTGGGAGCGATCTCGATTTTCGTTCCGTCGAGAGCGGCGATTTCGGTCTTGGTTTTGTCACCGGCGACTTCCAGGAGCTTGGCCGGGTCCACGGCGATGCGGCGATTGTCGGTCGTAAGGAATTCCACGACACCGGCGTCTTTGTCCGTCGGTTGACGGACGAGAACGTCGAGCACCTGTCCGTTCGCGAGTTTCATTTCGCGCTTCACACCGGCGACTTCCACGATGTTTTTCTTGTCGGTACCGCGCGTTACGGAAAATTCGGGCTTACCCGGGATCGCGATTTTCTGCGTGCCGTCGACTTTCTTGGCTTCGGCGACGAGTGTCTGCGGCTTTTCGGCTCCCGGAGCGGGTTGCTGCGGTGCGGGGTTCAGTGCTTCGGCGAGCGTCGGCGGGGTTCTGCCGGCCGGGTTCTTGGCCCAGGCGAGATAGGCGACTTCGTACTTTTTCTTCTGAGCGGGGTCGCTGATCTGCGTGAGACGCAGTTCCATCGGGGTCCTGATGATGGCACTCAAGTCCATCGTCGGGTTGATCTTGCTGAGGGACAACGCGACGCTCTCGAAGAGCTTGGCGGCGAATCCGACGACCGCGTTTTTGACGAACGAAAGTTTATCGGGAGTGATGTCGCCCTTGATGCCGACCTTTTCGGCCAGCGCCTGCAGCGGCCCCGCGCCTTTTTCGGATACTTGCCTGATGAGACCGTCGATCGCTCCCAGGATTTTCCCCGACGGGGTACCGGCTGCGATGTCCGGCTGCTTGCCTCCGACCTCGGCTTGCAAGCCCGAGAGACGCTTGCGCAGAGCCATTTCTTGAGGACTCGTTTTATTGGCCAAGAAGTCGGCCAATGCTTGGCGTTCTTTCACACTCAGCGTCGTTTGGATGAACGTATCCACCATCACCTGCGGGATTTCCCCACCGTTTTCCGCGGCGGTTCCGATGAGCGTCTTCGTTACCGTTTCGAATTGGCCTTTGGCTACTTGTTCCTTGAGTTCGGCCAGACGCTTCTCGGTTTCACCCGGAGTGAGAGGCGCTTTTTCGACGTTGCCCTTGGGTCCTTCGATCGGCGTGGCCATAACGTATTGGGGAAAGTTATGCGGCGAGAGCCGCGGTTGCTTTGGTAGCGATGGAAAGATAATTCTGCATTTCCGCATCCCAGGAGAGGCCTTCGGCTTCCGCCAAAATCTTGGCCAGCTTCTCGCACTGTCCGTCGTTCATGTTCGGCATATTCTCCGTCCAGTACTGGCGTTCGCTCACCGTGAGAAGACGGCTTGTTTGCACCTTGGAAAGGAGAACTGTTCGATCCATGGAGTTGATATGAGTTTTCATAAGTATTATACCGTAAAACGCCTCTTTTTGGAAGGTGTGGGTCCGGGCTACGTCTGGTAGGCTCCTGTCACACTTTTTCCGCATCCACATCATGCATGTCGAACATTTCGAGAAAGGAGTCCGCTACAGCGCCGATGACCTCATCCTCCTCGCCAAAAAGCTGGGAAGACTGGCCACCTACTGCCGCTTTCTCAAAGACGAAGGTTCCAAAATCCGCGTGGAAGCCGAGCAGCGTGACACCAAGAAGAGTCGCGACCAGGTGAAAGTGATGATCACGGTGTCGCTTCCCGGAAAAGTCCTGCGTGCCGAGTCACGCAAGTTCACCGCTCTCGAGGCCACGGACAGCTGCATCGAAAAGCTGGAAGAGCAGATCAAGCGTTACAAAGAGATGCACACCGGCAAAGCCCGTGCGCACATCGCAAGCCGCAAGAAGAAGAACGACTCCTACGACATGGCCGCGTAAGCGGGGAGTGAACCTCGGAACACAAGGAAGGACACGGCAAAGATCGCCGTGTTTTTCCGTGGCGTCGATTCGAAACGGCGTCGATTATTTCTTGGCCGGAGCTGCGCCCTTTGCACCTGCGGCCGGAGCGGCACCCTTGGCGGGAGCGGCACCTTTCGCTGCGGGAGCACCGGCTGCCGGAGCGGCTCCGGGAGCGGCTGCAGCGCCTTCGGCGGGAGCGGCACCTTCGGCACCTTCCACGGGAGCGGCTGCAACGACTTCGATGACTTCTTCTTTGCGGGGTTCCTGAACGATGACGATGGCGGTGTTCGGTGCGTTGTTGATGGTGACGCCCTTCGGAACCTGGAGCTTGGCGACGGTGACGGAATCGCGGAGGTTCTCAAGAGTCTTGAGATCAACGTTGAAGCTCGTCGGGATATCCTCGGGCAGACACGTGACTTCGAGCTGGCTTGTGACGGTAAGGAGAACGCCGCCGTGGTTTTTGACGGCGGGACACTCACCAATGAAGACCACCGGCACGTGCGTCGTGACTTTCTTCGTCATGTCGACGGCGTAGAAATCGATGTGTTCGTAGGCACCGGTTACGGGCTCAAAACTCACGGAGTGGATGAGGCAGGGGATCTTCTTGCCGTCCACGTCGATCTCGATGAGCGTGTTTTCACCCGCCTTGGAGTAGACGCCGTGCAATTCCTTCGCGCTGCACTGAATCGTGGCGTTCTGCTTCATGTTGCCGTAGATGATGCCCGGCACGTTGCCGGCTTTGCGGAGAGACTTCACGTTCTCCGTTGCTGCGCGTGCGCTCACCGAAAGGGGGATTGCCTTCTTCATAGCCGGTGTACTGTAATGAGTGTTTTGGGCTCGGTCAAGCTCGCTTTGCAACCTATTTCGTCGCCCACATCCACTTTCCGAAGTATTTGAGCGAACTCATGAGGTGGATGCGCGTCGTTTTGCGCGTAATCAACGAAAAAATCGAGCTTCCGCTGAGTCTGCCGCGGCGGTCCAGCACCCGAACGGAGGGTAGGTACGTCACCTTCAGACCCTTCCCCTTTATACGGCGACACAGATCAATGTCCTCAAAGAAGAGGAAGAAGCGCTCATCGAAGCCGCCGAGCGAGCGATACAATTCGGTCTTGAGCAGCAAGCAGGCTCCCACCATCCAGTCCACGTCCGCGGCGTCCTTCTTCTGCATGTCCGCCATGTCTTTGTCGTACCGTGCTTGCCACTTCGCCGGAAACATTCGTTTCTTCAAAAGATCGGTGAGCTTGGGGAACGGTCGGGCCGAGGGCCGCACGGCACCGTCGGGGTACACGAGCGCCGGTCCCACGATGCCCGTGTCGGCGTGCGACCTCAGATAGGAGAGCATGCGCTCCACGCCGTCCCTCGGCAGGACGTTGTCGGGGTTGATGATGAGGATGTACTCGCCCTTCGCTTGTTTCGATGCCGCGTTGTTCCCGCGTCCGTACCCCACGTTCTTGCGCGTCTCCACGACGGTGACGTTCGGCAGTCCGTTCAGGTGCGCACGCAAGAATGCGATGGACTCGTCATCGGAGTGATTGTCGACGGCGAGAATTTCCATCTCACGCGCGATGGTTTGTTCGCGGAGCGCTTCCACGCACTTCACCGTGTCGCGTGGCGAACGGTAATTGAGCACGACGGCCGTGATGAGGAATTGAGAATTGAGAATGTAGAATTGAGAATGGTCTAGAGTGTAATACACTACAGTATTCTCAATTCTCAATTTTCAATTCATGCCCAAGGAATCAAAAGCGTCGATCATCCTTCGGAAACGAGTGGCAAAAGTCACTTCGGAGCCCGGCGTGTATCGCTGGTTGGATCACGAGAAGAACGTGCTCTACGTCGGCAAAGCCAAGAACCTGCGCAATCGCATGAAAGCCTATGTGCAGGACGGAAAGAAGCATTCGCCATGGACCGAGATCATGGTGCGGCAAATCGCCGATTTCGACGTCACGGTGGTTCGCAACGAATTGGAGGCCTTGATCTTGGAATCGAATCTCATCAAGGAGATGAAGCCGAAGTACAACATCATGCTGAAGGACGACAAAGGATATGCGTACGTACGTGTGTCGGTGCAGGAGAAATATCCGCGCGTCGACGTGGTGCGTCGACTGGAAGAAGACGGCGCCAAATACTTCGGGCCGTTCTTGGGAGCGTGGGATATCAGGCAAACGTTGGAGATGCTGGACGGCATCCTGAAGTTTCGTGCGTGCAAGCTCTCGCTCGACACGCTGAACGGTCCCTCGAAGAGAGGATCCGCTCTTGAGGGCGGCACGCCGTGTCTGGATTATCAGATCGGCAAGTGTTGCGGACTCTGCATCGGCACCGTTTCGGAAACAGAGTACCGCGAGCGCATCGGCGAAGTGGAAAAATTCTTCCGCGGCAACTACGCATCGGTGAAGAAAAAGGCCGAAGAAAAAATGAAAATCGCCGCGTCCGAAAAGAAGTTCGAAATCGCCGCGCGCATCCGCGACGTCATCCGTTTCATCGAGGAGCAGGAGCAAAAACAGGTGATCTCCGACACGACGGGCGACAGTGCCGACGTCTTCGGGATCGCGCTTCGGCAAGGCAAAATCCAGGCGATCCTTCTTCGTCAGCGCGACGGAAAGCTCATCGAGCAAGTGGCGTTCGCGCTCAAGGGCGAGGCGGAGAGCGCCGCCGACGCACTGTCGCAATTCTTGCCGCAATATTACGAAGACACGCAGGATATTCCGGACTCCATCATCGTCAGCGAAGAACTCCCCGAAAAAACATTGCTCGAAGAATGGCTGCGTGCGCGACGCGGAAAAGTCGTCCGCATTTTGGTGCCCGAGCGCGGCAAGAAATCCAAGCTTCTGGAAATGGCCGAGCGCAACGCGCAGCAGAAAGTGGATCAGCAATTCGCCGCGTGGGAAGCCGAAGCGCAGAAAGTGGAAGGAGCCCTCGCTGAGCTTGCCGGACTCGTTCGTCTTTCCGCTCCGCCACGGAGAGTGGAGGGTTATGACATTTCGCATCTCGGCGGTACGGCCACGGTGGCAAGCATGGTCGTCTTCCTGAACGGCAAACCCAAGCGCGAGCACTATCGAAGCTTCAACATGCGCACCGTCAAGGAAGGGGACGTCGATGATTATAAGTCGCTTGCAGAAGCCATTCGCAGGCGTCTTCGGTATTTGACCGACGACGTGAAAACCGTCACCGAGCGCTTGAAAAAAGAAGGCATCGACATCGGAAAAGCGCGCAAGGCCGAGCAGAAAAAGATCGAAGAGATCAGCGGCGCGCATCCGCAAGACATTGGTTCCGACGGCATCAATTATGCCGACTACATGGTGGTGAGAAAGGGCGAGGACATCATTGGGTTTTGTCGATTGTTTACATACCCGGATAACGTCACGTGCGTGCGCTCGCTTTGGATTCACAAAGATTTTCGTGGGCGTCGATTTGGGCAATTGCTTGTCCGCATGCAGCTGGCACGAGTGAAAAAGGGAAAGGTCTACGTGCACATTTCAAAGGAATCGCTCGTGGAGTATTACGCAGAGCTTGGTTTTCAAGTCGTTCAGACGCCGCCGCCCGTCTTGCAGAAAAAATTGGACGATTGGACGAGGGATCATCCGGGAACGACCGCGGGGTTCATCCTTGTCTATCTCGTCTCGAAGCAGCGGCCCGATGCTTCGTTCTCCGAGCGCCCCGACCTCATCCTCATCGACGGAGGAAAAGGGCAACTGTCTGCGGTTTCTGCGGTGCTCAAGGACATGAATGTGGATATCCCTTTGGCATCGCTCGCCAAGAGAGAAGAGGAGATTTTCTTGCCCGGTGAGCAGGTGTCGCTGCTCGTCCAAAAAGATTCGCCGGCACGCTTCTTGCTCCAGCGCATCCGCGACGAGTCGCACCGATTTGCGAATGCAAAACGCGAAAAGCGTCTTGATCTTTCGCTGTTCCACTCCAAGTTGGATGAAGTGCCGGGCATCGGACAGTCGACGAAGCAGGCACTGCTGAAGAAATTCGGTTCCGTTGATTTCGTGCTCTCTGCGGATGACAAGGCGCTTGGGGAGATTTTGAATCAAACCCAGCTCAGGAGCCTCAGGGAGAAATTTCCGAAGACGTAAGAACGAGTGTTACTTCTTTGTCGCGCATTCTTCTTCCACTTTCTTTTGACGCAAAAGAAAGTGGCAAAGAAAAGCAGTCGCTCGTGGCGGAAAACCTACGCGAAACGACTCGCTCCGCTACAAAGCGCAAACTCGTCCGCTGCGGCGGACTCAAACAGTGCGCTTTGTTTCACGCTCCGCTCGTCGAACGCGTGACGGTTTTCCATCAATGCGACACGGGCGCTGCGTCCTTGGCATGTGGATGCACTCGTTCGTAGTTCTTTGCACTCTTTGCATTCTTTGCAGTCCTTGCAATCTTTTTTCGTGACACATTTCGTGACACCATCCGTCGTAAAGAGTTAGTATGTACTTCCTTACCCAACGCTTCCATGAAAAAACTCTCCTTCTTACTCGGCACGCTCGGCGGTGCCATGGCCGGTTACGTCTTCAGCAACAAGAAGTTGCGCAGTGACATGGTCAACGCCAAAGATGCTTCTGCCGCTGCCAAAATCCTCGGTAAGCACTTGGCCCAGGACGGCCAGGTCGTCGCCAAAGAGGTTCGCCAGCTCGCGGAGCAGCACCATTTGGATGACAAGATCGCCGACGGCAAGAAATACGTTCAGGAGTACTACTCTTCGGCCAAAGACGAAGTGAAGAAATTCGTCGCCGACAAAGTGGGTGACGTGAACGCAGCCGCCAACAAAGCCAAGAAAAGCGCGGTTCGCAAGATGAAGAAGGCTCTCAAATAGTCGTACGCTTATAAGGTAAGCGGCGGGCGGTTTCCTCCGTCCGTCGCTTGCCTTTTGTCCCGTTCTGAGTAGAATACACGGCGGGCTCGTGAAATTTATTGCAGAGGGTTCTCCCAAAAGACCATCCTCTCTCTTTCTCCTATGTCTCAAAAGTCACGCCTCAAGAAGCCCAAGTACATCATCGTCACGGGCGGCATCTGCAGTTCACTCGGAAAAGGCATCGCCACGGCGTCCATCGGAGCCATCATGAAGGCCTGCGGCTTCAAGGTATTCGTGCAGAAGCTCGATCCGTACTTGAACGTGGATCCCGGAACCATGAGTCCCTTCCAACACGGTGAAGTGTTCGTGACGGATGACGGAGCCGAGACCGACTTGGACTTGGGTCACTACGAACGTTTCATCGATGAACCGATGAGTCGCTTGAGTACGGTGACCACGGGCAAGATCTATACCGAAGTTTTGGCCAAGGAACGCAAAGGCGACTTCCTCGGCGGCACCATTCAGGTCGTGCCGCACATCACGAACGCCATCAAAGATTGGATGAAGAACGCCGCCAAAGAGAGCGGAGCCGACATCATGATGATCGAAGTGGGTGGCACGGTGGGCGACATCGAAGGCGAACCGTTCCTGGAAGCCATCCGTCAGATGCGTTCCGACTTGGGTTCGGACACCATTTTCCATGTGCACCTCACGCTGCTTCCGTACTTGGAAGGAGCGAAGGAACTCAAGACCAAGCCCACGCAGATCTCGGTGCGCGAACTGCGTCGCATCGGTTTGCAGCCCGACATGATTCTCGCTCGTGCCGATCACAACATTCCGAGCGAACTCCTCGATAAGATCAGCCGCTTCTGCGACGTGCCGCGCGAGGCCGTCATTCCGGCGCAAACCGTGAAGTCGATCTACGACGTGCCGCTGAACTTCGAACAGTACGACATCGCGAGCGTCATCGGACAGAAGCTCGGACTCGGCAAGCTGAACCCCAACATGAAGGAGTGGAAAGCCGGACAAGACCGTTACGCGCATGCGAAGAAGGCCGTCAAGATCGGTCTCGTCGGCAAATACACGCACTTGGACGACGCATACTTGAGCGTCATCGAATCCATCAAATCCGCCGCCGTATTCCACGGGCGCAAAGCCGAGGTCGTGTGGGTCGACAGCGAGAAGCTCGAGAAGAAGGACGTCAATGAATGGAAGAAGATCAAGTCCTGTGCCGGCATCATCGTGCCCGGCGGCTTCGGCACCCGTGGCATCGAGGGAAAGATTCTCGCCGCGAATTACGCACGCACGAGCAAGGTGCCGTACCTCGGTTTGTGCTTGGGTTCGCAGCTGCTTGCCATCGAATTCGCGCGTTCGCTCCTCAAAGACCCGGAGCTCACGAGCCAGGAGTTCGATGAAAAAGAGAAGCTCAGTACGGACAAGTACGTCGTGCACTTCCTGCCCGATCAGCACAAAGGAAGGAGCATGGGAGGAACGCTCCGCTTGGGTCAATTCAAGTGCAAGCTCAAGAAGGGGACGAAGGCGTACGAAGCCTACGGCACGCCCGAGATCTCCGAGCGTCACCGTCATCGCTACGAGTTCAACAACAGTTTCCGCAAGCGTCTCGAGGACGGCGGTCTGGTATTCTCCGGTGAGTGGCCGCAGAGTGGGCTCATGGAAATCGTGGAGATCAAAGATCATCCGTTCATGCTCGGAAGCCAGTTCCATCCCGAGTTCAAGAGCCGCCCGCACAAGCCGCATCCGTTGTTTTCGGCGTTCATGAAGGAAGCGGTAAAGCACTAGGAATCCAAAGAAACCAAGGCAACCAAAGAAACCAACGATGTTTTCATGCCAAAAATCCTTGGTTTCGTTGGATTCTTTGGATTCTTTTTTGATATACTCATGCCACATGAGCACACGAACAAGCATTGCAGGGGTCCCGCTGGACTCTTACGTTTTCAATGCCGCAGGACCGAATGACGTCACGCTTCCGGAGCTCCGCATCATCGGTGCGTCGGGTTCTTCGGCCATCGTCATGAAGTCGTGCACCATCGATCCGCGTACGGGAAACGAAGAACCACGCTACGCCGACCTTCCGCTCGGATCCATCAACAGTATGGGTCTGCCGAACTTGGGGTACAAAGAATATTTGACGATCACGAAGACTTTGAAAAAAGAATTCAAGCAGCCGGTCATCGCGAGTCTCGCCGGCATGGCTCCCGGCGACATTCCCGTGCTCGTCGATGCGTTCATGCAGAGCGACGTCGATCTCATCGAGCTCAACCTCTCCTGTCCGAACCTCAAGGGCAAGCCGCAAATCGCGTATGACTTCGAGATGACGGACAAGATTCTTGCAGACGTTTTCAAAAAAACGACGAAGCCGCTCGGCATCAAGTTGCCGCCGTACTTCGACCCCGTGCATTGGGAACAGATCGGAGCCGTGCTCAAGAAATACCCCATCGCGTTCCTCGCCTGCATCAACTCCATCGGCAATGCGCTCGTTGTCGATGCGGAAACCGAGAAGCCCGCCATTCGTCCCAAGGGCGGCTTCGGCGGTCTCGGGGGTGACTACATCAAACCCACGGCGCTGGCCAACGTGCGCGCGTTCAGCCAGATGCTGGGCGACAAGATGGCCATCATCGGCGTGGGCGGCATCAAATCGGGTACCGACGCATTCGAATTCCTCCTCTGCGGCGCGGACGCGGTTCAAGTGGGAACCGTGTTCATGAAAGAGGGCCCCGATTGCTTCGGACGCATCGACAAAGAACTCGCCGCCATCCTCAAGAACAAGGGTTACAAGAGCATTGCGGAAGCGAAGGGGAAGCTCGGGAGCCTCTAAAACGGTCGTCAAGTCGACCCATGTTCACAGTCTTGACAATTAGTTTAGTACTAAACTATAATTGGTTCGTTCTATTCATTCCCCATCTCCACCATGACTGGTAACGGATGCGGCTGCGGCAAGTAATTGCTAAGCCATTCACAAGAAAGGCCCTTCGGGGCCTTTTTTCGTGCGTTCTTTTTTTGGAGCAGAACGTATTGTTCCGCACTCATCCGCGACGATTCGAGGCGTATCTTTCTTCTTCGCCATGAAGTGCTGGCAGTGGAGAGTCGTCGGCCCTATTCTGATGACGACATGCAGCAACCGGACTTCCGTCGTCTTGCGGCGGCACTCAAACATCTTTCTCCCGGCGAGCTCGCCGATGTGCGCCGCGCGTTCGATTTCGCCGTGCAGGCGCACGCTCCGCAGAAGCGCGAAGACGGTTCGCCGTACGTGCTTCATCCCATCGCCGTGGCCGAAATCGTCGCCGGTTGGAAAGCCGATCGTGACACGGTCATCGCGGCGTTGCTGCATGACGTACTCGAAGATACCGACGTCACGAAAGAGGAGATGATGGAGCGTTTCGGTCGCCATGCGTCGTTGCTCGTGGAGGGCATCACCAAGTTCAACCAGGCCGACCTGAGCCCGGATTTGCCTCTGGATCGGAAAATCGAGACGCTCCGCAAGCTCTTCGACGTGATGCGGCTCGACATGCGCAGCATCATCATCAAGCTTGCCGATCGTCTCCATAACGTTCAGACGATCGATTCCCTGCCCACGCCGGAGCGCAGGCGACGTTTCGCCATCGAGACGCTTACGGTGTACTACAAGATCGCCTTCCATCTCGGCATGCGCGAAATGCGTCGCACGTTCGCCGAGCATTGCGTTCCGCACGCGTTCGATGTGGGACCGGCGGAGCGCGAGGTACGCAATCGATTGTGCAAAGAGTCGCAGGGTATCCCGCTCATGCTTGAGCGCGAGCTTCTGAAGCGCGAAGGAGAGGATCGCGTGCTCCAAGTGTTTCTGCAGCCCAGGAATCTGCTCATCTTCCATCAACGCGTCGAGGAGCGCGGCGGCAAGGCGCTCATCCAGGATGCATTTTCCATCAGCGTCATCGTGCGCAGTGAAGAGGATTGCTACCACCTGCTCAAGACGCTGCACACGCTCTACAGGCCCCAGAGTGCCCAATTTCGTGATTTCATAGCCGCTCCCAGCGATGCGGGATACCAAAGTCTGCACACGTTCGTCACGCTTCCCGACGGATCCGTGATCGAAGTACGCATCCGCACGCCCGAGATGTACGAACAGGCCATGCACGGCGTAACAACGTTGCTTTTCCAGAATGCCGGGGCGCTTCCGCCCACATTCGCTTGGCTCAAACGTTCCGCATCGCTCGATTTGCAGACCCGCGACAGCAGCAGTGCTTTTTGGGAAGCACTCGAGTCCGACATTCTCCGTGAAACCATTTCCGTCACCGTCGACAAGCAGCGACTGTCGCTTCCGAAAGGTGCGACGGCGCTCGACAGCGCGTATGCGCTCTACGACGAACGTGCGGGAACGGTGAAGCTGCTGACCGTGAACGGTCGCCCCACCTCCGGCGCGGAAATCCTCCGTGAAGACGACGAGGTTCACCTCACGTTCGATGCATCGCCGCAGGTGGCGTTCGACTGGCTCCAAATGGTGTCCACGCGGCACGCTCGCTTGCTGATCGTGGACGTGCTGAAGAAATCCGATAAGTCCGATAAATTGGCTCTGGGAGCCACACTTCTTCAGAAGGAACTGGATCACTACAACAAAGGATTTCTGTCGGAATTTTCCCGCGCTCAGTGTCAGCAAGTCGCCGAGCATTTTCGTCGTGCGAGTTTCGACCAAGTCCTTTCCATGATCGGTGAAGGTGTGTTGCGTGCACGCGACATCGTGTTTTACATGTTCCCCGAAGGAAGTGAGGCGAAGCCATCGAGCCACAAAAAGAGAGGCATCTATCCGTTCCGTCTTTCCATCACCGCCGCGGAGCACCCGGGACAAGACGTTCTTTCGCAATTCCACGGCATCGTCCGCATGAGCGAAGCGACGGTCAAAAGCGTCAGCGTGGAACCCAAGACGGACCAAGGCATGGAAATCAGCGTCAGCGGACATACGCAGGAGCGTCTGCAGTTTGCCGATTTCATCGAGCTGCTCGAGCGCCAGGAGTGGATTTCCGGCGTTCAGACCCTCCTTCCCGCCCGTCAAAAGGCGTTCATGCTCGGCGCGTTCCTCCTTTCGTCGTTGGTCATTCTGGCCGACATCATCCTCTTCCCGCGATATCAACAAATCGTCGAGCAACTTTCATGGTTGCCGAGCGTCATCGTGCAAATTTTGCCCCTCATTCCGATTCTCATCCTGAACTACTACCTTCTGCGACTGTTGCGGCATTACGTCGTACGCATGCGTACGGATCGGTGGTTTTTGGGAGTGGCGTTGCTCCTCAACGTCGTGGGCCTCGTTTTGTTGGTCCTGCGTTTGACGCTGCTTCAGAAAGCCACCACCAGCTTGCTCCCTCTCGTTGCGATTTTCGCCGCCTTCCTGGGGTACGTGACGTACAGATTTTTCCAAACGGACGCGCTCTTTGCGGCATATGATCAGAAAAAATTGCATCCGATTTCCACGGGCGAGTGGCAGGCCATCAAGTCTCGCAAAATCGTCGGATACGCCATTCGTTTGGCAGCGGTGTTGGTTTGGGGGCTTGAGCCCATCTACATCCGCTATACCCCCGTGAACGCTTTGGCGCCTTCTCTGCGCACGTTCTTGCTCGGCATCGGCGTTCTCGTGCCGTCGTTCATCGTCTATTCGTTCCGGTACCTTGCGCAGCACAAGAAAATTCCCAAATTTTCCCTCGGTTACAACGGTGCGTTTTTGGCGCTCATCATCGGACAAGTGGGTCACATGTATTTCAAAAACGCGAGCTTGATCTACACCAGCGGCACGAACCTTTTGCTCTTCAACAACTTTTCGCCGCTCCTGGGCCTTATCGTCGCGGCGTTCTTCTGGCGCAAAGAGATCCCATATTTGAAGCAGCCTAGGAACATGCTCATCGTCTTCCTGTTGGGCGTTTTGGGCGGCCTGGGCAGCTCGCTCCTCGTGTACAACGAATCGCAGCTCACGCTCTCGTACAGCGTTCTCGGAGACGTATTCGCGATGATCTCCATGTTCTTCGATCTGCTGCTCGTCATCGGACAGATTCAGTACCTCAAGAGCTTCCCAAAGACCGACGGCATGCTGCTCAACATTCACATTTTCTTTTTCCTGCTCCTCGGTACCGCACCCGTCATCGCGCTCTCGCCCTTGTTCCACGAGAATATTCTCCGCGCTCTCACGCCCACCACGCTCTTCCTCGGCCTCGGCATCGGCCTCTTCGTCGGCATCGGCCAATTCCTGAACTACGAGGCGTTCAAGCGCATCGACGGATACTTGGCGTACATGATGTTCAACCTCTCCGTGCTCATTACGTTCGTCATCGAAGCGTTCTTCATTCATTCCATCGAGCCCACCGTTCTCCTCATCATCTCCGGACTCCTCATCATCGGAGCATCGGTCACGGCCGAAGTGGTGAACTCACGTTGCCAGCGCAGCGGACAATAGTTGCGGCGACTTTACTTTGCGGGCGTGCGGGAGGATGGTTCGGACATGTCATCCATCAATATCGTCGGTATCGCCGGAAGCCTTCGCAAGGGTTCGCTCAATATGTCGTTGCTCAAGGTCGCGGCGGCTCTCGCACCCGAGGGAACCACGTTCACCATTCTCGATATTTCCACGCTGCCGCTCTTCAACCAAGACGATGAAGCGGCGCTCCCCGTCGCAGTGAAGACGCTCAAAGATGCCGTACAACATGCCGATGCCGTCGTGTTTGCGACGCCCGAGTACAACTATTCGGTTCCGGGCGTGCTCAAAAACGCCATCGATTGGTTGTCTCGTCCGTACGGACAGAACAGTTTGGAGGGAAAGCCGGGTGCCATCATCGGCACGTCGCCGGGGTTACTCGGTTCATCGCGCGCACAGTACCATCTGCGCCAAATATTGAGCGCCGGTCTCAACGTGCAGCTCCTCAATCGTCCCGAGATCATCGTCACGGGCGGGGGAGACAAGTTCGATGTCAACGGCGAGCTGACCGATGCCAAGACGCGTGAAAAGCTCACGGAAATGCTGAAGGCACTCGTGGCGTGGGCCAAGAAGGTCGCATAACAGCGGCGGACTGATTATTGCTAAAATATTTATTTTATAGTATAATACTACAAACATATTTCCTCACACACAAACTCCCATGGGAAAGCGCGTACTGATCGTCGACGATGACAACGTTCTGACCAAGCTCATCGAAATGGAATTGGAAATGAAAGATCACGATCTTCGTGTCGTGAGCGCCGAGGATGGCATCGAGGCCATCGGTTTCATCGATCGCGATTTGCCCGACCTCATTTTGCTCGACCTGCGCGTGCCCAAGGCCGACGGGTTCGCCGTACTGAAGCATCTGCACGACCGCGATCACAAATCTCCGGTCATCGTCATCACCAACTATGACAAGGACGAGTATCGCGAGCAGTGCCGCGAGTATTCCATCGTTCAAGAATATCTGTTGAAGCGCTCCATTGCCCTTCACGACCTCGTGGACAAGGTGCAGCAGTATCTCGTTGCGGCGTAGTTCTTACTTCACCCCCATCTCCACACCGATGGTGATGGCCGTCCGGCCCTCCGTTTCGGTGATGGCCGCGGAGAACGTGCGAGTGTCCTTCGTCGCCGTGAGGATCGTGGTGCCGCCGCCCTGCATCGTGCCGTCCATCGTCCAACCTTGTTTGACGAGCTCCGCTTTGTAGTACGTCGCCACGACTTCCTGGGAATCCGTCGTCATGAGCACCAAGGCCAACCCTTGCTTGCCCTCGGATCCGTTCATCGTCGCCGAATAGCTTGCGGTGGCCCCGGGATAGACGGGCGCATCCTTCGGCCATTCGTCGGGCACCGTGGCCGTCCCCACATTCATGGTTCCGTCGGCCGTCTTCACTTCCATCGTGCCGTCATCCTTCATGTCCACCTTGGCCTTGCCCCCGCTCGCGCGTTCCATCACGCCTTCCATCGTCTTCTCCGCCATCTTGCTGCCGATGCTTCCGATGGCGGCGCAGCCCACCATCAGCACGAGCAGTGCTCCGACGACGTACCAGATCATTTTCGACTTGGAGTGTGATGTCGGCGTGGCGTTATCCATCGGTGAAGAGGGGAAGGTGATGCACCGATTATCCGCGATCGACCCCGTTTCGGCAATGTCACCGCTTACCTTCGGTATCTCGGCACGTAGTACGGGTAGTAGTAGGTTTGCGGGTATCCATACGGTGTTCCGTACGGATATGCATACTCATAGTATCCGTATTGCCGAGCGGGATAACCGCCGTTGAAGTAGTGGGTGGAGCGATATTCCCATACGCCATATGGAAAGCTGCCGAAGTCGTACGGCCATGTTCCGGTGTTGGACGCGTACGTCACGTGAGCCATGGAAATGCCGACGAGGACTCCTGTCACATAGAGCGCTTTTTTCAGGGTCATCATGAATGAATTCTATCGATTCAGACCTTTATTGCAATGTATTTTGTATAATTGACCAATATAAGTAATAATTTATAATATTACTATATGCGCCCATCACGCGAGTCGGTTGCCGCTTGGCCCGAACCCGGAAGCTCCGCCGTCATCTCCGTTTCGACGCAGGAAGTCGGGACGTTCGTGTTGTGGGCGAACAGGGACGAAGCGAATGTCGTCACCGTACATTCCGAGGCGCCGGATGGCGTGAACGTCGACGTGCCCCTCATCGTGACTCCCGACGTTTCGTCCGATCGTCTGACGGAAAGCGCGTTCATGCTCATGCCGTACGGTTTTTACGTGCAACATTTGGTCGAATGCCAGCGTCAGGAATACGAAAGGCTCCTGGCTTCGCTCAAGGACTGGGAAGAATTGGAAGGAAAATTCGGGACCGTCCTTCTGCAGGGCGCCACGCATTCCATCGATTGGGTCCGAACGCACCTCATTCCGTTCGCCGCTCCGTCCCTCTATGTCCAGGCCGCCACGACCGAGCAACAGCTGGAAGAGCACCGCACGTACGCCAAGAACATGCAGAGGCTGCTCGATGAAATCTACGAGCACATCCGTGCGCTGCGCGAAGGCGACAGGAATCCTCTCGCGGAAGATCCGCTCCTTTGTCGGTACGCAGAGCACCTGCGCGAGGTGATCTTCGAACACAACCGACTTGCCGACGTGTGCGACAAAATTCTTCGTGTTCAGAGAAAAATCAACGCCTGCGTCGGTTTCGCGGCCTAGTCCCTTTCAATACCGGAGCATTGCGGCGGCCATGGCCGCCATCCCGAAATCTTCGATGAGGGTGATGTTCGTGAGGGGCACGTTGATCATCGTGCCGAGACAAGCGCACTGAAATTTCTCGCGCTTGGCCACTTTGATGGCGACGCCGACGCCGCTGAAGATCATGAGAATCATCGTCACCACGTTCGTCTCGAACGGACGAAACTGCGTGAGATACGCGAGTCCCAGAGCCAATTCCAGGAACGGATACAACAACCCGTACGCCGGCACCCGCGCCGCGAGCAGATCGTACTTGGCGTAGCCTTTGGCGAATCCGCGCACGTCCAGCAGCTTGAGAGCCGAAAAGACGAGGAAGAATCCGGCCATGAAACGCGTCATGCCGTCATGCAAAGTTCCGGCATCCGAGATCGTCGCCGCGCCCGAGGCGAGCCCGATGAGCCCCACGATGATGAAGAGCGGTTTGTAGACCATCGGGCGGGGTGGGATTACTGAGAGTACTTCCAATCTTTTATCCAGAGATTCATTTGGTCGATTTCAGCTTGCTGCGACTTGATGATGTCGCGAGCCAAATTCTTCACTTCGTCGTGCTTTGCATTCGTGAGCGCGGCTTCGGCCATGTCGATGGCGCCTTGATGGTGGGGGACCATCATTGTGAGGAACGCAGCGTCGAAATCGTCACCGGTTTTTCCGTCGAGCATCATCGTCATGCCGTTCATGGACATGTCCATGCCGCCTTCCGTCATCATGTCGTGTCCGCCCTTCATGCTCATGCGCACTTTCATGCTTTTGCCGCCGTGCATTCCGTGCATGCCGATGGCTGATACGATGCACGCAACGATACCGCCGATCACGAGCCACATGGCCCATGTTTTCAGCTGCGCGTGCGTAAACGTCTTGTAGACGTAGAAGACAAAGAAGAGAACTCCGAAGGAGACGGCGAGCATCGCCAGCATGTGAAGGGCGACGAAAATGCCGAAGCCGAAACCGGGGCCCGAGGACGTCATGGTATGCATCATGGAAATGAGGGGGGAAGAATGGATAAAGGCTATCGGCTCGAAAGGCCGATGGTTCGAATAATGTCGAGAATGAACGCGTCGTAATCTTTCTCTTTCTTGATTTTGTCAGCGGCGCACGTATGCAAATGACTTTCCAGCACTTTGCCCTGGACGTGCTTGATGTGCCCGTTCATCGCCAACAGATTCTCCAAAACGTGCGGACAGTATTCGTCGTTTTCGATCATCATACGCACTTTTTTGGTAAGGCCTTCCAGGCGTTTGATGCCGTCCAATGCCTTTTTCTTGTAGTCTGCTCGCATAATTAGGGGTAGGGGGTAGGGGTAGTATGGCCTTCCCGATCTCTCCGGTCAATGTGGTGGCTCCCTGACGCCATGTGAAAATATTGACAAGAAAATAAATTTTTGTATAATTATAATTAAGGTCTTTCACATTCACCCCAGCGGAGAGAAAAATGAAGCACGTTGCAGCCTTTATTAAGATCGGCCTTCAGATGATTTTCACGGTGTTTTTGTTTATTTTTATTTTCGCTATTCCTGTGGGGGGACTCATTTTCATTGCCGGCATTGTTGCCGGCAGCGGCGGAATCGTCGCTGTTGGGTTTCTCACAACTGCGGCGGGGATCATCGGCACCTCCGTCGCGGTCATGATCATGCAGATGTGTCTCCCGCCCGTCCGCACAGGATGGGTGGCAAACCCCCGCTGGAAACAGCGGCGGTAGAAGAAGTTTCACACGTGAAAGACCTTATGCTCGACACTCGTTGTGTCGGGCTTTTTTTGATGCTCGATCCGCCTCGCGTCCAAGAGCATGTCACGTTGCTTTTGCACGATCTCCTTCGTCGTTTTGCACCGCACATCGGGGCTGATGAGATCGTATGTCGAGTGACACGGTCCGATGGTCATCCATATGTTTTGTCCCGGAATAGCCATGACGATTCCTGCCCCAAAACATGCCGTATAGCGAAGCAGCATTTTTTTCTGCCGTTTCGCCGTCACAGCTTCCATCTCGATGATTCTGATCATTCGTGTGCTTTCGGACAAGGGGTGATGTGGCAAGAAACGGAGTGTGCGGCCCGTGGTGCGAGCTATACTTGCGTCATGAGGCGTTCGAATACCGCCATTCCTACGGCGAAGCATGCGATGACGGTGACGGAGGCGTGTCGTGCCATTGAATCTTCGGCGAAAGAACTCGATCTCAGCGTGCTCGCGAAGCGAGCCGGCATGAGTCCTTCGCACTTTCACCGCACGTTCAAAGCTCTCACCGGTCTTACGCCCAAAGCGTATGCAATCGCACGCCGTTCGGAGCGCGTGCGGAACGCATTGCCGCACAGTTCGAGCGTGACGAGTGCCATGTACACATCGGGTTTCGGTTCCAGCGGTCGTTTCTACGAAACATCGTCCAAAGCGCTCGGCATGAAGCCTGCGGCGTATCGCAAAGGAGGAAGGGGAGAGATTATTCGTTTTGCAGTCGGTCGCTGCTCGCTCGGGTCCGTACTCGTTGCTACTACCGAAAAAGGCATTTGTGCCGTCACGCTCCACGATGATCCACACGTTTTGGTCCGTGATCTGCAGGACAAGTTTCCGAAGGCCGAACTCATCGGAGCTGACAAAAATTTCGAGTCGCACGTCGCGAAGGTCGTGGGACTCGTGGAGCATCCGTACAAACGGTTCGATTTGCCGCTCGATGTGCGGGGTACGGCGTTCCAAGAGCGCGTATGGCAGGCACTCCGTAAGATTCCCGCAGGTTCCACCGCGACGTATGCCGATATCGCCCGCGACATCGGCATGCCCAAGGCCGTCCGTGCCGTGGCGCAGGCGTGTGGGGCAAACAAAATCGCCGTGGTCATTCCGTGTCACCGCGTCATTCGTACCGACGGCTCGCTCTCGGGGTACCGCTGGGGCGTGGACCGTAAAGCTGAGCTGTTGCGGCGGGAGGCGCGATAGTATTGCCCGTCCTCTATAGTGAGGACATGCAGGGAGTATTGGTCGCCATCGCCGCGGTTCTCGCCGTCATCGGCAACGTGCCGTACTTGCGCGATGTCATCACCAATAAAATTCAACCGCATCCGTATACGTGGTTCATGTGGTCCATCGTGTCCGCGGTGACTTTTTTCGGTCAGGTGGTGAAAGGGGCGGGCATCGGGTCCATTCCCACGGGCATCGCCGAAGGATTCACTATCATCATTTTCTTCTTTTCATTGCCCTACGGGTTTCGGCATATTCGGAAGCAAGATACGTACTTCCTCATTGCGGCGCTGCTCGGGCTCATTCCGTGGGCCATCACGAACGATCCCACGCTTTCCGTCGTCACGGTGGTTTGCATCGATGTAATCGCCTTTGTTCCGACTCTCCGCAAAGCATGGCGGGATCCGGCGACCGAAACGCCTCTGCTCTACGCCATGAACGTTCTTCGCCATGTGCTCACATTGTTTTCGCTCAGCACGTACAACATTGCCACCACGTTGCATTCCATCGTCATGATTGTCGTCAATTCTCTGATGACGTCTTTCATCGTTCTGAGAAGAAAGTAAGGTACATGCTTTTTTGGCAGTAAAAGCGCGCAATGGCAAGCATGCATTATGGTTTTATAGCGGTTTGGAGGCCGATAGGTTCATAATTGCAATATTATCAATAATAATGTATAATATACTTAAAGCTTATTTCATACATACTCATTTTATGTCCTCTACCATCGAAAGCGTCGGCGAGAACGTTCCTTCTTCTGAAGGGAAGCAAGAGCCTCTTTCGCTCAGCGAAAAATTCGATGAAGCTCTCGCTGCGCGCGACAACAATCCGATGAATATCCCGGTGGACAAGCGCACGGTGTCCGATCACTGGATCAATGTTGGCAACATCATGAAACAGTTGGCCGCTTCTCCCGCAACCGCAGAGCAGCGACAGCAGGCGAGTGCGTACGTGAAGCACGTCATCGACGGCATCAATGCCCTCATTCAGCAGAAACAGGTCAGCGTCGATCGTGTGTCGAGCAGACAGACGAGCATCGGTCGCAAGATCGCCACCCACATTCCTTTTACGAGAGAATGGGGAAAGCGCAACGCTCTGAATGAAAAAATTCTTGATCTGCAGCGCATTATCGGTCGCGTGCAGTCCGATGTTTCCCGATTCAACTCCTCGACCACCGTACTCAATGACGGTGTCTCGGTTCCCACCGAAACACTCATTCGCGGAAAGGTCTCTGCTTCCATTCAGGGCGATGATGTCACACGGATGACCGACAAGGCCGCCGTCGATGCAGTGACCGGTGCCGTCGTCGGTCCCGCTCTCGGTATCAAATCCGCGGACGCCGCGACTCTCAACGTCGTTGGAGGCTTGCTTGCCGATATCTTCGGCGACGCCACGAAGTAGATTTCACGATTTGTCATTTAGGAGACGCGGCTCAAGCCGCGTCTTTTTTTGTAGACATCAGCCTATCGTCCTAACTCGCACGCTTCTCCTGCAGCAGCATTTCCATGGCATGTTGCAGCGAGCCTGCGCGCACCACTTCCCCCGAGTTCACGAAGTAAATTTCATCGGCATTTTCAATCGTGTTGAGGCGATGAGCGATGATGACACGCGTGGTGCGCTTGGGCAGTTTCTGCAAAATTTCTTCGAGCAGCTTCTCCGTCACCGTGTCGATGTTGGCCGTGGCTTCGTCCAAGATGAGCACGTCCGGGTCCTTGAGGACGGCACGCATGAACGCGATGAGCTGCCGCTGGCCCAAGCTGATTTCTCCGCCGCCGCTCGTCACGGGTGTCGCGAGGCCTTTGTCGAACCTGGCGAGTAACGTTTCCACGTTCGCTTTCTTCAGTGCTTCCACGATCTGCTCGTTCGAGAAATTCTTATGGTCGTCGTTGCCGTACAGGATGTTGTCTCTCACGGTGCCCGAGAAGAGGAACGGTTCCTGGAGAATGAAGCCGATCTTCTTGGTGCGCTCCGCGGGTTCGTACGAACGGATGTCTTTGCCTTCGAGGAAGATTTTGCCTTCGGTGGGGTCGTACAGGCGTGCCATGAGCGACGCGGTCGTCGTTTTACCGCCACCCGTCGGGCCCACGAGTGCGTACGTCTTGCCCCGCTCGAGCGTGAGGTCGATGCCGTGGAGCACTTCTTTGCCGTCGGGATACCGGAAGTGCACCTTCTCAAAACTGAGGAGCGGAGCATTCGGTCTCATCGCATCATCATCGACGATCGTCATGTCGGATTCCAAGACCATGATGGCCGAGATGCGGTCCCAGCCCGCCATGGCGGCTTGAAAAATGCCCCAGATCTGCGCCATCTGACGCAGTGGGTCGTAGAACCGTGTGACGTAGCTCAGGAAGCTGATGAGCAGGCCCACGGTGAAGTCGCCCTGCGAGATCAAGTATATCCCGTACGAGAGTACGATGAGCTGCGCCACGTTTCCGCAAAAACCGTAGATCGGCGTGAAAATGTTGTTGGCCACTCCCGCCGAGACGGACGTGGTGAAATTGGTCTCGTTGGCCTCGGCGAATTTCTTGCGGAAGTAGTCGCGACGGTTGAACGCCACCACCACTTTGAAGTTGGATAAGCTCTCCTGGATCTCTCCGCTCATGCCGCCGAGCGCTTGCATGCTCGCCGCGTTTTTCCGGCGAATCCATGCCGAAAGGGCCTGCGATACCACCAGAAGGCCGACTGCGGGCATGAGTGCCGCCGCACCGAGGCGGATATTGAGGGTCAAAAGAAAGATCGCCGAACCGAGAATGAGGAACGCGTTGTTCGTGAATTGCATCAGAGCCGACGAGAAAAACTGGTTCAACTTGTCCGTGTCGTTGTTGATGCGGGAGATGAGGTCACCGGCTTTGTTCTGGTTGAAGAACGCGACGGGCAGCTCCTGGAGTTTGCGGAACATTTGATTCCGCAAATTGAAGAGCAGTCTCTGGCCCACGCCCCCCATGAGCGTCGTCTGGAAATAGTTCGAGACGAACGCGACGATATAGATAGCGATGAGAATGCCGGCAAACATCAAGACGCCGCCGAAGTCGCGATCCGCGACGTACGTATCGATGGTGTGTCCGATGAGGAGCGGTGCGAGCAGGTTGAGCCCCGCGTTGAGCAGGACGCACACGAGCGTGATGAGCAGCTTGTTTCGGTCGGGCCTCAGGATCGGCCACAGTTTTACGAGCGCGGAGAATGCGCTCGATGCCTTGGGAGTGCCTTTGGGGGAGGAGAGGGCGTAGTTCATGCGTGTTCGGTGGAGCGCTGCGAATCCGCGATTTGGACGTATTCAGGCGATTTCTTCAGGAGTTCCTCGTGCGTTCCTTGGTCGAGCAGTTCGCCTTCCATGAGGACGACGATGTGGTCGAAATTCTCCACCGACGCGATTTTCTGCGTGATGGAAACCAGCGTGATTTCGGGATAGTTTTTGGCAACGTTCGTCAGGATTTTTTGCTCGGTCTGCGTGTCCACGCGCGCGGTGAAATCGTCGAGCAGCAGAATCCTGGGATTCAGTGCGAGTGCACGGGCCAGCATGATGCGTTGCTTTTGGCCGCCGGAGAGGCTGGTGCCGCGCTCCGAGACGATGGTTTCCATTTTCTGCGGCAGTGCGTCGACGAAGTCATGCAATTCCGCCGTATCCACGGCGCGTTTCATATCTTCCTCCTTCACCGTATCACCGAACGCGATGTTCTCGCGGAGCGTGGTGTTGAAGATCACGCTGTCCTCAAACACCAGTCCCACCTGACGGTGAAGCGATGCCGACGCGAAGTCGTCGATGGGTTTTCCGTCGTAGAGCACGGTACCGGACGTCGGCGGCATGAGGCCCGTGAGCAAGTGCAGGAGCTGCGTCTTGCCCGCGCCGGTGGGTCCGATGATGGCGGTGCGCGTGCCGGCTTTTACCGAGAACGAGACGTTCTTGAGCGCCGCTTTTTCGCCGAACATCACGGAGACGTCACGCACGTCGATGTCACCGTTGATCGCCGAGGTGTCCGTTCCCGTCTCTTTGCGCTCCTCACTCTCCAGCACGTCGGTGATGCGCTTGTACGACGCCGAGGCACGAGCGATGACCGTGCTCATGAAGCCGATCATGATGATGGGGAAAATGAGGATCGAGAGATAACTGTTGAACGCGGCGAACTCTCCCAACGTCATCGTTTCGTTGATGACGAAATGTCCGCCGAGCACGAGAATCGTGAGTGCGGCCATGTTGCCGACGAAGGTGATGACGGGGATGAGAGTGGCGAACAGGCGCAGAATTTTGAGGCCCAGGCTCTTGGCGTCCGTATTCGCGACCAGGAACTTCTCGTACTCGTAGTGCTGTGAGTTGAGCACGCGGATGAGCGCCGATCCGAAGATGCTTTCGTTGATGACTTTGTTGAGCTTGTCGATGATCTCCTGCGAGATCTTAAAGAGCGTTCGGACTTTGCGGAAAATCACGAAGAACGTGCCGGCGATGAGTGTGAGGATTGCGAGCACCGCCAGCGCGAGTCTCCAGTTGAGCGAGAGCAGGAGGGCTCCCGAGCCCACGATGAGGAAGATCGATGAAATGATCGTGACGACCGCCTGGGAGACGAACAACTTCACCGCGTCGACGTCCGAGGTGAGGTTGGTGAGGAGCGTCGCGGGAGTGATTTTCTGCACGAACGCGTAACTCTGACGGGAGATTTTTTCCGACGTCTCTTTGCGGATGTCACGGGCCACGCGTTCCGAGGCGTAGGTTTGCACCAAGCTCTGGAGGTACGCGAAGACGAAGATGGCCAGCACCGTGAAGAAGAATTGCAGGATCACCGTCGTGAAGACGAAGTTCCCCTGCGCGTACGCGTCGATGCCGCGCGACAATATGATGGGTACCGCGAGGTTGAATGCGTTGCTGACGATGGCGAAGAAGACGAGGAGCACGATCCAGCCCTTGTATGGCCCAAGGAGGCCCCAGAGAGTGCGTTTCGGCTTGCCGTTGATCGGAGCGGAGGGAGTTTTCATGGATCATTTCGAGATGTTTCGTGCGACTGTGTCGCTGAGTTTCAGATACGCGGTCAGTTCTTTGTCGCTGAGAGCGGAGAAAATCTCGGAGAGACGTTCCAGGTGCATCCGGCGCAACACCTTCATGCGTTTGCGAGTGGTGGGTGAGAGTTCGATGTACTGCGAGCGACCGTCATCGGGATTGCCGGAGCGTTTGAGATGACCGCTCGCCACCAGGGAGTCCACGAGTTGGGTGGCCGCGCTGCTCGTGACGTCCAAGTGGGCGGCAAGCTCCTTGGTGCTGACGCGTTCCTTCTTGTGTATGACGCGCAGAACGCTCCATTGTGACGGAGTGATGTCACAGAGTTCCTTGTGGGCTTTCGCCATGTCTTTGGACATCAGCTTGCGGCGAATGCTTTGGAAATTTTCCTGAAGCCGTTCGATGAGCTCGGATCGTTGAGTCATGGACGTTTAAAATTAGGTAAGTATCTTACCTATTTATTCGGGGCAGTCAAGAGTTTCGCCGAGTGCTACCATCGGTCCGCTCGTGTATTCCTCCTCTCCTTCCGACGGCCTCACCGCCTGCCAGGCCAAGGCTTTGGACGTACTGGAGCGCCAAGGAAACGTGTTTCTGACGGGTGCCGCGGGAACGGGAAAAAGCTACCTCCTCGACAGGTACCTCCGCGGCAAAGGCTCCGATGATTTTCCGATCGTCGCGAGTACGGGAGCCGCCGCGGTCATCGTGGGAGGCCGAACGTTCCACAGCTTCTTCGGGCTCGGCATCATGGAAGGAGGTCCGGCTGCGGCCGTGGAGACCGCGCTCCGAAGTCGCCGGGTGCTCAACCGTTTGCAGCGCGCAAGTTGCGTCATCATCGATGAAATCTCCATGCTCTCGGGCGTCATGCTTATGGCAGCCGACACCGTGGCACGCCGTGCCAGGCAGAGCAACGAGCCGTGGGGCGGGCTCCGCATCATCGCGGTGGGGGACTTTGCGCAGCTCCCGCCCGTCACTCCGGGCGCGCAGCGAAAGGATTGGGGTTTTTTGCACGAAGCGTGGGAACAGAGCGACTTCGAACCTGCACTGTTATCGACAGTCATGCGCACGCAGGACACGGAGTTTCTGGAAATCCTGAACTTCGTCCGCGACGGCGTCGTGAATGACCGCGTCCATGAGTTTTTGAATCGTCACATCCACGCATCCTCCGAAACCGTCGATGCAACGCGTCTGTACCCGCACCGTGCCAAGGCCGATGCGTACAACCTGTTCCGCCTGCAGTCGCTCCCGGGCAAAGAGTACGCCGTGGAAACGCGCTACGTGGGCCATGAACGGTACCTGGACAGCGCCAAGCGCAACTTGCCGATTCCGGACACGCTGCTCCTGAAGGTCGGTGCGCTCATCATGATGCGCAAGAACGATGTGTCGGGTGAGTACAAATTCGTGAACGGAAGTTTGGGCCACGTGCTTGAGGTCGGCGAAGAACTCCTGCACGTCCGTTTATTTACGGGCGAAGACATCGAGGTGGAGAAATACAAATTCCTCTCGCTCGACGGTGACGGCAACGAAGTGATGCAGGCGTGGAACTTCCCGGTGTCGCTCGCGTGGGCGACCACCATTCACAAGGCACAGGGCGCGACGCTGGACCGCATGATCGTGGACTTGCATCAGCTCTGGGAGCCGGGACAGGCGTACGTGGCCTTGAGCCGCGTGCGGTCTGGTAGCGGGCTTCTCATCGAACGCTGGAGTCCGAGCTCCATCCGTGCCGACGCACTCGTCACCTCCTTCTATGACTCGCTCGCCGATAGGGCCAAGAAGTACAAACCGCGCGCCGTCTTCGAAGTGACCAAGCAACCGGAAGTCGTAACTCCGTCACGCTCAGCGCTCTCGCTCCACGAACGTATCGAAAAGACCCGCCAGCTTTTGGAGGAGCGCAAAGACTTGGCGTTCATCGCGCAGCAGTGCGGCATGACGGTGGCCACCGTTCTCAAGTACATCGAGAAGCTCATCGGAAAAGGGGAGGCACCCTCCATCGGGTATCTCATTGCGAACATTCGCCACGCCGAACAAATCCGCGAGCTCTACGAAGAGCGCGGACTTGGGTCCATGCGCGAGGCGTTCGAGGCGCTCAAAGGGAAGGTGTCCTACGACGATCTCAAGATCGTGAAAGTCGTGATGATGGCGGAGTGAGGCATTATCCCATCCACAGCGCACCATTCTCTCGAACGTCTTTCACGCGGTGGGCTGCGATTTTCCGAATGAGCGCCTTGGGGAGCGGTTTGTCGTAGGGAAACTGAATCGTGTCTTTGCCTGTTTTGTATTCCCTGAGCTCCTCTTTGAACGGTGCCAACGATGCGTGCGTCGGCATGAAGTTGAGATGCGACTTGTGTCCCTTGCACGCGAAAAGAATGCGCTTCTCTTCCAGGACGAGTGCGCTCCACTTGATGGCTTCGGTCGCCTTGGGTGCGACGCTTTTGAGGATGGAGCGCAATGCACGAAGCATCTTCTGCGCCTCCGGCGGAGCGTCATCGATGTATTGCTCAATGTCCGCAGGCTTCGTCTTCACCATGCTTTTATTGTAAATGCTTCTTTCGGCACATCAAATATCAGTGGCAGCCCCAGGGAGAATTGAACTCCCGTTAACGGATTGAAAACCCGCTGTCCTAACCATTAGACGATGGGGCCGGACGAGTGAAAAGTGTAAAGTGAAAAGCGAAAAGTTGAAAGTCGGAATCCTGCTTGGATACAGTAGCCCATTCGGTGGAATAGAACCTTGATACTTCCACAAAGCACATTTAACAGGAAGGCGTAGGTGGGTCAATTGTCAATTTTCCTCTGAAGCTCGACAATAACCGACAATCTCTTCGGTTTTCCACCCACTCACATGTCCCTTTCCAGTTTTTCCCTTTTACTCGGCGTGTTTTTCTACGTCTTCGGGTTCCCCATGGTCTTCTCGGACGGGAAGTTCATGGTTTGGCGCAAGAAGCTCCTGAAAGACGAGCAGACGCTGCGCCTCTTCGCAGCCGCGATGGTGGGCATCGCCGTCACGACGCTCCGCCGCCAGTGGCACGTGAGCGCCGACGGTGAAGGCATCGTCGTCTTCTTGGCATGGGTCACGCTCGTGAAGGGACTCTTCATGGCTTGGTGGCCGGGTGTGTCGTCTCGCATCGGATCGTCGCTCGAGGATTCTCTCTTGGACTCCGACGCCATGCAGGCATTCACCGGGTTCGTCATGGTGCTCCTCGGAGCGCTCTTCACCTACCTCGGTCTCGTCCTCGCAGCCTAAGTGGATTTCGGCGCCGCAGTCGCTCTCGCGATATTGCTCGTGCTTCTCGCATTTGTCGTGCTGCTGCTCATCAGCGCATTCTTTCACCTCAAGTGGATGGTGGCGTTCGTGCCGACTCCGCGCGGTATCAGCGATGCGATGATCGATGCAGCGCAGATCCGTCCCGGTGAGCGCGTGTACGACCTGGGAGCGGGGGACGGGCGCGTTCTGGCTCGTGCCATGCAGCGCGTTCCGGGCATCACGGCGATTGGGTACGAGGGCTCGGTGCTCGTGTACGTTTTGGCACGACTGCGGAATCTTTTCTCACGTCACAGGCCCGAGATCCGTATGGAAAATTTTTTCGAGGCGAATCTTTCCGATGCCGACGTGATCTTCACCTATCTCTCCGTTGCCGCGATGCAGCGACTCAAGGAAAAATTTGCTCGTGAACTCAAGCCCGGCACGCGCGTCGTGTCACATGCCTTCACGATGAAGGGGCTCACGCCCGATTTCGTGCAAGACGTTCCCATGTCGTTCATGGGAACCACACGCATTCATCTGTATCGCTGGAAATAATCAAAAGTGCAGTGCCGCGAGCGGTACGTGTGCGCCGACGGTGGCGATCCACAGAATCATCTGAAGTAAGAGCCACCCAACGTAGCCCACAACCAGCCCCAGGGGCATCCAGACCACGCTGAGGAGCGTTGCAAGTGACCCCGTGAGCATCGCGAGCGGGATGAGCGGAGCCACGAGGATGTTCGTGGCGGGTGCGACGAGCGAGAGTTGCCGGAAGATGATCATCGAGATCGGCAACGTAGCGATTTGTGCGGCGACCGTGGCCGTCAGCGAGTCGCGGATGCCGAGCGTTTCCGGAACGTGCACGAATATTTTCTTGAGGTAGGGGCTCAGTTCCATGAGTCCGATGACGGCGAGGAACGAAAGCTGGAAGCTTGCGTCGTGCCACAGCATCATCGGGTTTGGGATCAGCATGATCACCGCCGTCCACAGCACGATGAGCCTGGGAGTGGCGATGCGCTCGGTTTGGAGCGCCAAAAGACCAAGAACACCCATGATGGCGGCGCGCACGACGGGCGGGCTTCCTCCCGTGAACACCGCGAAGCCGAGTGCTCCGAGCGCGAGCGGCAAGAATCTTTTCTTGAGCGGCAACCAAAACAAAAAGCTTCCGAAGATCGAGAGAATCACCGTCACGTTGTAGCCGGAAACGGCGACGATGTGCGTGAGTCCCGCGGTGCGGAAATCGTCGGACAAGTTTTTCGGGAGTCCGCGGCGCGTTCCGGTGAGAAGTCCGGCGAGCAGGGAGCCGTGCGGTTCGGGAAAGACGAGTCCGATGCGATTTTCCACCGCTTCGCGCCAGTCGTAGAGCAGGCCGAACACCGCATACGTACGCGCGAAAGACGGTTGCACAGCATTCGTCTGCGCTTTCCGTACTTTGGCGCGCGGCACCACGGCCGAGATGCCGTGAATGGCGAGGTATTGCGTGTAGTCGAACGTATCGATGATGCCCGGAACTTGAAGCACGCCCGTCACCGTCACTTCGTCACCATAGTGCAGCGGCGGCCAGCTGCCGTAGTCCGTCGCGAGCAGCGTGCCTTCGGCCTTCACCGCCTTTTTTCCGCGCGTGATCTCATCGATCGTCACGGTGAATTTGGTTTGCGTCGGTCTGGCGTCGAGTGCATCGGTGATCCAACCGTGGGCCGTCATCGTCGTGGGCGATGCGAAGGGTGCAAGGTCGTGCGCGGCACGTTCACTGCGCATGTGCGATACCGATCCGAAGGCCAAAAGAAGCCCCAAAAGCACCGCGGTGACAATCGGGAGCATCGTTCTTTTTTTGAACAACACTGCGACAAGCAGTGCGATGCCGCAGAGGACCGCGATCGTCACGAGACTCGCCTCCCACCATCGGAGTATCAAAAGAAAACACAGAAACGACACGGTAAAGCCGTAACTGAGCCGCGACGTTTTCATGCACCGTGCAGAGCTTTCTCGAGGCCGATCCACTCCTGAATGGAGAGCGTTTGCGGACGACGCTTGGGGTCGATGTTCGCTTTTGCCATCGCTTCGTCACCGTTCGGTAGGGTGCCGATGGTATTGCTCAGCATTTTTCGACGCTTGCTCATGGCGAGTTTGGCGACGCCCAGAATTTTATGGACCTTTTCTTTGGGGACGATCGGCTCTTTGTGGCAATCGATGTGCAGCACGGCCGAATCCACGGCAGGAGGCGGTATAAAGGCTCCCGGAGGCACCAGGCGCAAGAGTTTGGGTGTGCCGAACAAGTGCGTCAGCACGGTGAGAATACTGTCACTTCCCTTCGATGCGATGTTCTCGGCGACCTCGCGTTGAATGAGCAGCGTCATCGAGGTGGGAAGCACGGGGTTCTCCAGGAAAAATCTGTGCAGCAGGGGAGAGGTGATGTGGTACGGAATGTTGGCGACCACTTTGAACGTTTCTTCGGGCACGCGTTCTTGGAGTGCGTTGCCCGTGATGATGGTCAGCTTACTTGCGTCGCCGACGTACGACTTGAGGAGCGGCGGAAAACGCGCATCGATCTCGATGGCCGTCACATGCCCGACCCGCTTGAGCAGTTCTTTCGTGAGAATGCCGATACCCGGACCGATTTCCACCACATGGTCCGCGCCGTTCAATGCGGCGGCGCAAATGATCTCATCGAGCGTGTCTTGATCGATGAGGAAATGTTGCCCGGCATCCGTATTCAGGCGGATGTGTTTGGCGCGGAGGAATGCGGAGACTTCATCGCGGAGCATGCGCCCAGCCTACGGACTCGCGGAGGTCTGTAAAGTGAATTGGAGAACGGAGGCGTGTAGTCTCGAAGAACAGGAAATATTATCAGAATGCTTTCGTCCAATTTTGACAATCGCAAGGCTGCAAGATCGGCGTTTAGCCCACGTCATAGCCCCGTATTCACTTCCGTCATTACCCCCTTTCGTATGAAAAAAATCGCAGTCCCCGTTCTTCTCGCAGCCCTCGTGCTCACGCTGACGGGCCTTGAAAGTCTCCATGTCGATACGACGGAAGCGGCTTCCTCACTTCCTCGTTGCATACTCGCGTCGGACCTCCGCAGGTCGTACCGTTTGATGGATGCGGGCCGTTCCGCCGAATGCGATACGGCCACCGCACTCTCCGGTGAGGGACTTGCCGCCTGCAACACATACGGCGCATATCGCCGTGCCACGCGTTTGCAACGTTATCGTCTCCCGGTCGCGTGTTATATCGCCGGTTCGCCGTTCGCACCCGGCAATTCGTCTTCGTCCTCCTCTTCTTCGTCCTCCAACTCGTCGAGTTCTTCCTCATCGTCGTCGGTGCCTTCGGGCTCCACGTACGATACGGGTGATACCACGATCCGCGGCCAGTTCTTGCCGCTCAACGAAGTGAGTCCGGTTCTCGGTTCCGTGAATATCTTCCTCGATGAAGAACCGCTCAACGTCAAAATCATCACCGTGGTCCTCTCCTCCGATGCACAGAGCATTCAGTCGCTCCTCGTCTACGACGATGACAAGCGTCTGCTCGGCCGCGCCACGCTGGATGCAGGTGCGCAGAACAGTCACACGTACCGTGCCACGTTGCCGCTCGGTACCTTCCAGGTCGGCAAGCGTGAAGAGAGGAAGATCTACTTCCGTGCCCAGCTTTCCTCCCACGAAGCCGGGGGCAGGGGCGGCCAAGTGGCCCAAATCAACAGCGTCGTCATCGACGGTACGGGTGAGTGGAGCACGCGCCGCTACATCAAGACCTCCGCTTCCACGGATGTCTTCCCGATGTTCGAGACCGCACGCGGCACCATCGTTCGCGTGATCAACGCCATGCAGACCGCGGCTCCGCTCCTCACGGGACCGAACCAGAAGCTCGGCTCGTTCTCGTTCATCGGTCGTACGACCGACAGCAGCGCCGAACTCGCCGTGAACAAACTGGTCTTCCAAATCGAGCAAACCGGCGGCATCAGCCTCGGCAACACGTACCTCACGACACCCGGTTCTTCGGAGACGTATCCGTGCACCGTCGGCGGAGGTCTCGTCACCTGCAACGGGATTCCTGCATCGTTCGGCTCGCTCGGAACCGATCCGCGCACCATCTCGGTGTACGGCGACATCAGCACGTCCGATCAGCAGCGTGCGTCACTCCGCTTGACGCTGAACCAGGCCGGTAACCCAAGCAGCGACGGTTCGATCGGTTGGACCGACGGAACGACCACGTACGGTTGGGTGGGTACCGACAGTCCCGTCGTCCAAGGAACGTACTTCAGTTACTGAGATTCGAATCATTTGGTGAACCCCGTCATTGCCGAGTAGCATTCGTCCCATGGACACCGTGCTGCTCGGCATTGTGGGAGGAATCGTTTTGGTCGCCGGTGCGGCGTGGCCCGACCGTCCGGGCATCAAGCCCGTGAAGTCGGTCAAAGACTGGCTGTTTGCCATCGGCGGGCTCCTCATGCTCATCTACTCCACGTTCAACTACTTCGCGGGAGGATCCATCTTCTTCATTTTCCTGCAAGCGGTGGTGAACCTCTCGAGCATCTTCATGATGTTCGATGTCGATGATCGCATTGATGAACCCATCATCACGGTCGCAACGGTGTCGCTCATCGTCACCTCATTCATTCTGTTCCCCGGATTCGGTACCGTGCCGTTCGTGCTCGGACTCGGCGGCATCGCGCTCGGTTACTGTTCCACGGGTGGAACGGTACGCAGGGAAGCTGCGCTCTTCGTGGGAAGTGCGCTCATCGCACTGTTCAGTTTTTTGGATTCAAGTTGGATATTTTTCTGGCTCAACGTTTTCTTTGCGTTCTTCTCGGCGGTGCAGATCTTCAGTCTGCGGAAACGGCGAGCTTGATCGGCGCGATGCCGAGAGCCAGCTTCTTCACGCTGCCCGCGTCGAAGCGAACTTCCACGATGTCGCCGCTTCTTTTGAGCACGGTGCCGAGTCCCATCGTGCGGTGTTCGATGCGACAGCCTTCTTCCACCACTTCTTCCACGTGCTGCAGCCAGTCTTGGTTCACATCATCGCTGCCCGAGTCCTGTGAGAATTCATTTTTGACGCGACCTGCCGACGGCTGCCACCAGCTGCCCGCGTTCTTCTTGGGCGTGCTGCTGAGCCAGGCGTACTTGCTCTCTTGCATGTCGCTGCCCACGTCGATGACGCCTTCGGGCAGATCATCGAGGAAGCGGCTGCGTGCATTGGCCTGCGTCTTGCCCCAGAGCGTGCGGCTCGTTGCGTGCGTGAGCATGAGGTGTTCTTTGGCACGAGTCATGCCGACGTACAGGAGGCGGCGCTCTTCTTCCATTTGGTTCCGGTCGAACGCGGCCGAACTGTGCGGGAGCAGGCCTTCTTCGCAGCCGACCACGGACACCGCGCGAAACTCGAGTCCTTTGCAGAGGTGGAGCGTCATGAGCGTCAGTGCGTCGCTGCCTTCGGTCAATTTATCGACCTCGGACACGAGTGCGACTTCCTCCAGGAAGTTCATGAGCGATTCTTGCGGCGGAAGCGCGTCGTACTTCTTTGTGACGGACAAGAGTTCCAGCACGTTCTCCCAGCGCGTTTCACCTTCTTCGGTGTCATCTTTTACCCAGCGTTCCATGCCGGTGCGCGTGAGGATCGTTTCGGTCACCTCGCTGACGCTGGAGCTCTGGGCCATGGCCTGTGCGTGGCCGATCAGAGATACGAAGTCCGAGATGCGATGCTTTGCCGATTCCGTGATGCCGTCCACCATTTCGATCTGCTTCATGGCGGTCCACAGGCTCAGGTTCCGTTCGTTGCAGAAATTCTGCAGCCGTCCGATCGTCGTGTCGCCGATTTTGCGCGACGGCACGTTGATGATGCGGAGCAGTGAGACCGTGTCACTCGGGTTGAGCACGGTGTAGAGATACGCGAGGACGTCCTTCACTTCGCGGCGGGCGTAGAATTTGAGTCCGCCGAGAATGCGGTAGGGGACCGCGGCACGCAGACACGCTTCTTCAAAGAGGCGCGACTGCGCGTTCGTGCGGTACAAGATCGCCTGTTCGGAGAGCGGAATACCGTTCTTCTGGTGCGCCAGCGCGGCGTGTACTGCTTCTTCGGATTCGCGCCTTTCATCCATCACTTCGCGGAGCCGTACCTTGGCGCCATCTTTTTTGTCGGTCCACATGTTCTTTTCGGGTCGGTTCGGGTTCGCGGCGATGATGCCGCCCGCGGCATCCAAGATTTGCTGCGTGGAACGGTAGTTTCGTTCCAGCTTGATGCTCACGGCGTCTTTGTACTCGTGTTGGAAGTCCAAGATGTTGCGGATATCGGCGCCGCGGAACGAGTAAATGGACTGGTCCGGGTCTCCGATGACGCACAAGTTACGGTGCGTCTGCGTCAGCATGCTGATGAACAGGTACTGCGGCTTGTTCGTGTCCTGATACTCGTCCACGTGAACGAATCTCCACGTGTTTTGGTACCTCGCGAGCACATCGGGGCACTCGGTGAAGAGCCGCACCGTCTCGCCGATGAGGTCATCGAAGTCGAGAGCGTTCGATTCCTTCAGTTTTTTTTGATAGAGCGAGTAAATCTCGGCCATTTTGAGTTCCATGGAACCGCCGGACTTGGATTTGGCTTGTTCCGGCGACACGGCTTCGGACTTGAACCTGCTCACGTGTCCGAGTGCGGTGCGCGGCTTGAGTTCTTCGGGTGCGATCTTCAAATCTTTGAGCACGTTTTGCATCACTTTCTCCTGGTCGTCGGAATCGTAGATCACAAACGAGCGGTTTCGTCCGATTCGCTCGATGTCGCGGCGCAAAATTCTGGCGCAGATCGAGTGAAACGTTCCGGACATCGGCAGGTGCTCGGTCTGCGTCCCTTGTGTGTCGGCGATCTTCAGGATTCTGGCGATGCGTTCCTTGAGTTCCTTGGCGGCTTTGTTCGTAAATGTGACGGCCAGGATCTGCCACGCCGGCACGCCCTGAGCCATGAGATGGGCGATGCGGTGTGTGACGGTTCTGGTCTTTCCCGAGCCTGCGCCCGCCAAAATAAGCACCGGTCCTTTGAGTGTTTCGACGGCCAATTTTTGCTCGTCATTGAGGCCGGCGAAAATCGGATCGAGGTCGGTCGTCATGAGGGGAGTCGAGAGTAGCACATTGAACATTTTTGAGTCGTCGTTTTTTTTCGAGGCGGAGAGAATCCAAAGAAACCAAGGAAGCCAACGAATCCAAGGAACCGATCATCGTTGGTTTCTTTGGTTACCTGGGTTTCCTTGGTTTCCTTATAAAAGCTTTTGAGCAAAAGCGTTCTGTGCCGCGTCGATCATCTTCTTGCTCACCGATGCTTTGGGCGATGCGAGCGAACTGATCTCCGCGTTCTGCTCGGTGAGGCTCGTTGCGATACGCTTGATATCGGACTGCGACGGAGCGGCAAACTTTTTCTCCAGGCGTTTCTGTTCCACTTCCACGGCCAACTCCGGATCGGTGCGCGCCACACGCTCGAGCGTCTCCGTTCCCATCTTCGTGAGCAGGAGTTCGTGAGCGTTGCGGTAGCTGATGTGCGTGGCCAAGTCGGCAAGCATGTTGATGATGTTCTCGCGCTTCTGCGGATCCAGCGTCTCGGCCAGCTCGTACGTGGAAATGCGCTTGAGGGAGGCCAGGATGGGGGAGAGCGCTTCTCGGGAAACGATGTAGAAGGTGTACTGGTCCTTGGAGTACACCAGTTTCTTGAGCTCCGAGACGGCCTCGGTCGGCACGACCAAGAACACGTGCGGATAGATCTTGGTGTTCTTCTTCATTTTGTCCGCCGTTTTCTTCACTTGATCGTCGATGTAGACCTGCAAGTTCTCGGCTTTGCTTACCTTCGCGTCAAACACGACATACTGCCCCAAGAAGTCGATGAGGAAGTCGGGCTTGAGGCTGCCGTCGAAATCCTCCGGCAGGTTGTTGTTACTGAACGTGCTGAATTGCAGGTGCGGCTGCTTGCAGAGGTCGTTGAGCACCGCGATGACGTCGTTCTCATGGTCGTTCCACAGGCGGTCGCGCTCCTCTTCGGCCATTTTGAGGCGCTCTTCATCATCGTGAATGACGCGGGCGCGTTCCTCCTTTAAAGCACGTTCGGCGGCCTCGATCTTTTCCAGTGCGCGCATGTGCTCCTTCTCTTGTTGTTCACGCTTCGCCTCCACTTTTGTCATCGCCGATTTGTGGCTGTCGCGCTCACGTTCCACGGCTTCCAGCTTGGCCTTCACCTGCTGCAGCTCGATGAACATCTGTTTGCCCGCACCTTCATTCTTCAGCAGCTTTTCTTTGGCGCCTTCCAAATCTTTTTCCAGCCGCGCGATGATTTTTGCGCTCTCCGCATCCGTCGCGACGGGCTGCGTTTTCTTATTCTGGATGAAGAGCATCGCACCGATACCGATGAGGACGGCGGCGCCGAGGAAGATTTCAAAAGGAGTCATGTCCCGCATGGTAGCACAGGGTGGACGTTCGTCCACTGTTTGGTACTTTTTTGGCTTGCCTCAGCCGCAGCATTGACAATTTTTACTCAGAAGCCTAGGATTTCCCGGCTACCGAGCTTCCCTGTTAGCGCGTTCGCTTCCAGAGAGGCTTGGAGAATTATTTTCTGCGCGTCCCTCTCCTTTTCCACCCCCACCTTTATGGCTCTCAAGAAGGCCAGTAAGAAAAAGATCATCGGAAAGTTCCAGACTCACGCCAAGGACACCGGCTCGCCGGAGGTTCAGGTGGGTATTCTCACCAAGCGCATCGATCAGGTCACCAAGCACTTGAAAGAGCACAAGAAGGACAACTCGGCACGCCGCGGACTCCTCGCAATGGTCGCCCAGCGCCGCAAACTTCTCACCTACCTCAAAATGAACGATGAGAAGTCCTACGGCAAGATCCTCAAGGCTTTGGACCTCGAGCAGTAGACCGTTTCACCTCACTATCTATAAGGAGCGCGCCTCGGTGCGCTCTTTTTGTGTCTACTTGTCGCAAAAAGCCCTCTGACGTATAATGATTGCAGCTCCTTCCCATCATCACTCCGGATTTTTGATTGGATTTACGCACGAGCGCTTCCCGCAAGCGTTGATGTGTAGATCCAAACCCCAACCAAAAGTCCTTTGATGCATGGGAGAGGGCATCCTTCGTCCGTTTCAGGACAGGTTTCTTTCCCTCTTATTTTTATGCAAAAGGAATATTCCTTGATGCTCGGCGATGAGCCGATGGTCGTTCGTACCGGGCAATTGGCCCGTCAGGCCAACTCCACCGTTCTCGTCCAAATGGGCGACACGGTGAGCATGAGCAACTGCACCGTCAGCGCCAAAGTGCGTCCCGGTGTGGACTTCCTCCCGCTTCAACTGGTCTACCAGGAGAAGTATTACGCCGGTGGAAAAATCTCCGGCAGCCGCTTCCGCAAGCGCGAAGGTCGTCCCGGTGACGACTACGTTCTCGTGGCTCGCGTCATCGACCGCGGTCTGCGTCCGATGTTCCCGAAGTATCTCCGCAACGACATCCAGGTGTTCTGCACCGTGCTGAGCTACGACTTCATCCACGAGCATGACATCGCTTCCGCCAACGCAGCCAACTTGGCCTGTGCCATCTCCAGCTGTCCGTTCGAGGGCACTCTCGGCACCGTTCGCGTCGGTCTCATCGGCGGCGAACTCGTGCTGAACCCGTCCGTGGAAGCACGCAAGAAGGCCGACCTCGACATGATCGTCACCGCTTCTCTGGAGCGCGTCGTGATGATCGAAGCCGGAGCAAACCAGGTGTCCGAGGAGGACGTTCTCCGCGGCATCGAATTCGGCAAGAAGTGGGCGCAGAAAATCGCCAAGTTCTTCGTCGACATCCAGAAGGAAATCGGTCAGGCCAAATTCGAGCTTGCCGTTCCTTTCTATCTTCACGATGAGGACTACAAGATGCTCGAGACTTGGGCCTTGCCCGTCGTCACGAAGGCCATCAAGGAAGATCTCGGCAAATTGGAGCGCCGCAAGATTTTCAACGATCTCATGGAAAAGGCAGCCGAACAGATCAAGGAGAAGTACTCGCACAAGCCGCCCGCCACGCCCATTGAAGAGAAGTATCTGGCCGATGCTCTTGAGAAGGCAGGTTCGTTCGTCGACAAGATCATCAAGGCCGAAATGCGCCGCCTCGTTCTTGAGGAAGGCATCCGCATGAGCAGCCGCAAAGTCGACCAGATCCGCGAACTCTCCGCCATCGTCGACATTCTCCCGAACCGCGTTCATGGTTCCGCGCTGTTCCAGCGCGGCGAGACCCAGGGTCTTACGACCTGCACGCTCGGTTCCCCCGGCGACCGCCAGTTGGTCGAAGGCATGGAAGGCGAGCACGAGCTTCGGTACATGCACCACTACAACTTCCCGCCGTTCTCCGTCGGTGAGACGAGCAACCGCCTGTTCGTCGGTAACCGCGAAATCGGTCACGGCAACTTGGCGCAGCGCGCTTTGGAGCCCGTGCTCCCGGACGTCGAGACGTACCCGTACACCATTCGCACCGTCACCGAGATCTTGGAAAGCAACGGTTCCTCCTCCATGGCGGCAACCTGCGGTTCCACGCTCGCGCTCATGGCTGCCGGCGTACCCATCACGGCACCGGTTTCCGGCATCGCTCTCGGCCTCATCTCCGATGAAGCCAAGAACAAGTACATCATCGTTTCCGACCTCCAAGATGAAGAGGACTTCGGCGGCGACATGGACTTCAAGCTCGCAGGAACGGCCAAAGGAATCACGGCCATCCAGATGGACATCAAGATCAAGGGTCTCCCGGACTCCGTCTTCAAAGACGCTCTCGAGCGCTCCAAGGTCGGACGCGCCGAGATCCTCAAGGTCATGCTGAAAGCCATCCCCGAGCCCCGCAAAGAAATGTCTCCGTACGCACCGCGCATCGAGACGATCCAAATCGATCCCGAGAGCATCCGCCTCGTCATCGGTAAGGGAGGTGAAACCATCCAGAAGATCACCAAGGAACTCGGCGTCGAGATCGACATCGAGGACAGCGGCTTGGTCTTCGTCACGGCCGTCAACGGCGAATCCATGGTCAAGGCCAAGGAATGGATTCTCGGCATCGTCGAGAAGCCGGAAGTCGGCAAGGTGTACGACGCGACGGTCACCCGCATCATCGACGGTACGGGCGCCATCGTGGAGTTCGCACGCGGCAAGGACGCCATGATCCACATCTCCGAGCTCGCATGGACCCGCACCGAGAAAGTCGAAGACGTTCTCAAGGTCGGCCAGACCGTGCAAGCCAAGTGCATCGAGTACGATGCCGTGGAAGGCAAGACGCGTTTGTCTCTCAAGCAGATGACGCCCCCGCCCGCAGGTTGGGTGGCACCTCCTCCTCGTCCCAGCTTCGGCGGACGCGGCGGCGGAGGATTCCGCGGAGGACCGAGACGCTAAAGCGAATGTAAAATGAAAAGTGAAAAGTGGAAAATGGGGCCGCGAAAGCGGTCCTATTTTGTATCCGCTTTTTTCCCCACGGGCTTCGATTCCACAGGTTTCGTATCCTTGGTTTCTTTGGTTTCGTTGGTTGCCTTGGCTTCTTCTTTCGCAGGTGTTGTCTTTTGCTTTGCACTCCCCGCACTGTCCGTCTTATAAAATCCGCTGCCTTTGAATTGAATCGCGGGCGGCACGATGTACTTTTCCGTCGGCGTTTTGCAATCGGGACACGGCGGACGTTCGGCCGATCCGAAGGGCAGCTTCATCTCGATTTCCTTTTGGCACTGCGGGCAGCGAAAGTGGTACGTGGGCATGGGAGTTGGCGCACAGTGTAGCCGTTTTGGCGATGATTGTCCCGGTGCCTAGGATTTGCCGAACGCTTTTCCGGCGAGCCAGCGCGTGACACCGATGACGCCACCCACCACGACTGCGGTTGCGGCGATATCGATGAACAGGAGATTCGTGACCACCGCTTTGGTGATCGGAAGAGCGGGGACGTTGATCATGCGGCGAGTGTTTTTTGGACGTTGTAGCGGGTGCTGCTCGTATTTCCGGACAAGGTCTCGGGAATATCGAGAAGTGCACTCTGTGGGAGCTCGAAGACGGTTTCATATGCTGCCGTGGCGAGCGTTCGAATCGGCTTTTTGATGATGTCTCCGCTGAACACACGTCCGATGGTCGTTCCGACGGTGCGTCTGGAGCGGCGCATCGGTCCCGTGCCGAGCGGCTTCGGTGCATTCGGGTCGATGAGCTGGTGAACCGCGGAGTCGAATACCGTCACGAGTTCGTGGATTCCTTTTCCAACCGCGTTCGCGCCCTTGGTCAGGCCGTTTGCCGTTCCGTTCTGCGCTTCGGGCAAGGGTTGGTACGCCATGGATTCGTTCCAACCTTGGGACAAGTGTTCCAATTTTCGGAGCAGCCGATGTTCCTGCCAGAAGGACTCGTTCTTTTTCATGGACCTATTATAAAACTTTGAGACGCGCCGCAAAGAAAAATCTTACATTTTTTCCACTTCCGATACCTCGGACTTTCATCTCACCCTTGCGGTTTTCGGACCTTGCCAAGACATCGGTGCAGAGACCGTTTTTCCTGGTACACTTTCCTCATACTTCCTTACCTCAGTACGAGTGCTCGAGAAGGCCTACGACCCCAAGGCAACCGAAGACCGCATCTACAAGATGTGGGAGGACAGCGGTGCCTTCAAACCCGAGGCTTGTAACCCCAAGGGTGAGCCTTTTACCGTAAGCATGCCGCCGCCGAACGCCACGGGTCAGCTGCACCTGGGGCACGCCGTGATGCTCGCGCTCGAGGACATCTTCATTCGCTTTGCGCGCATGCAGGGCAAGAAAGCGCTCTGGGTTCCCGGCACCGACCACGCCGCCATCGCCACCGAGAACGTCGTCATCAAGAATTTGCAGAAAGGTGGCATGAAAGATCCGCGCAAACAGCTGGGTCGCGAACCCCTCATCGCCAAGATCGCCGAATTCGTCGAACAGAGTAAGAACACCATCCGTTCGCAGGTCCGCAAAATGGGAAGCTCGTGCGACTGGAGCCGCGAGCGCTACACGTTCGAACCTTCGCTGAACCGCTGTGTGAACGAAGTCTTCAAGAAGATGTACGCCGACGGTCTCATCTACCGCGGGCACCGCATCGTGAACTGGGACCCCAAGCTCCAGACCACGGTCTCCGACGACGAAGTGACGTATAAGGAGGAGAAAGCACCGTTCTACACGTTCACGTACGGTCCGTTCCAGATCGCAACGTCGCGCCCCGAGACGAAATTCGGCGACAAGTACGTCGTCATGCATCCGGACGATAAGAGGTACAAGAAGTACAAGCACGGCGATACGTTTGAGGCCGAATGGATCAACGGTCCGGTGCGCGCGACGGTCATCAAGGACGAAGCCATCGATATGGAGTTCGGAACCGGTGTCATGACCATCACGCCGTGGCACGACCACGCCGACTTCGAGATCGCCGAGCGTCATGGGCTCGAAAAAGAGCAGGTCATCGGGTTCGATGGACGCCTTCTCGACATCGCCGGTGAATTCAAAGGCATGAAGATCGAGGAAGCTCGTCCGCTCATCGCCGAGAAACTGAAATCCAAGGGGCTCCTCGTGAAAGTCGATGAGAATTACGTGCACAACAAAGCCGTGAGCCAGCGCGGCGGGGGAGTCCTGGAGCCACAAATCAAGCTTCAGTGGTTCATCGACGTCAATAAAGAAGTCGTCGAGTGGCCCTCCTTCGCCAAGGCTACGGAGGGTAAACACTCCAAGGGATCGAAGAAAAAAGAGAAGATGAGCCTCAAGCAAATCATGCATTCGGTCGTGCATCACGGCGACATCGAGATCATTCCGGACCGTTTCGGAAAAACGTACTTCCACTGGATCGATAACCTGCGCGACTGGTGCATCTCGCGCCAGATTTGGTGGGGACACAGGGTGCCTGTGTATTATTGTCAGGACTGCGCCGGTGCCAAACGAGATTCCGAGGGAGTGAAAAGTGGAAAGTCGAAAGTGAAAGACGGGATGATTGTCTCCGCGCAGGAGGTTCGCAAGTGTCCTGAATGCGGAGGTGCCGTTGAGCAGGACCCCGATACGCTCGATACGTGGTTTTCCTCGGGTCTGTGGACATGGTCCACACTCATCGATCCCAAGCTCACCGAAGACATGAGCCTTTCGATCGAAGACATGCTCAAGGGAAGCCCCGACTTCCAGCAGTTTCATCCGACGAACGTCATGGAGACGGGGTACGACATCCTCTTCTTCTGGGTGGCGCGCATGATTCTCATGACGACGTACGCCACGGGTCAGATTCCGTTCAAGACGGTGTACTTGCACGGCCTCATTCGCACGCGCGACGGACGAAAAATGAGCAAATCCGATCCCGATACGATGATCGACCCGCTCGACATGATCAGCAGCTACGGAGCCGACGCACTGCGCCTGTCCATGATCGTCGGCCAGAGCCCGGGAGCCGATTCGCGGCTCTACGAAGAGAAAATCGCGGGGTACCGAAACTTCATCAACAAGTTGTGGAACGCGTCCCGCTTCGTCCTCATGCAGTGCGAACAGGCGGGGATCGACCCCACATCCATCGACAAACTTCCGGATGCCAAAACGTTGTCACTCGCCGACCGTGCGGTGCTCCATGCATCCGAAATTCTCATCGATGAGGTGACGAAAGGACTTGAAAAGTATGAGCTCAGCGCCGTCGGCGAGAAGCTCTACGGATTCGTGTGGGATTATTTCTGCGATTGGTATTTGGAACTGAGCAAGGGCACCGCAAACCATGCGGTTTTGGTCCACGTTCTCCGTCGCGTGCTTCGTTTGCTCCACCCGTACTGTCCGTTCGTCACCGAGGAGCTGTGGTCGCAGGTTGGTCCCAAGGGCGCCAAAGCGCTTATTTCGACCGAATGGCCCGTGATGAAGAAAGAGCGTCAGGATCAGAAAGCGTTCGATGGTTTGCAGACGCTCATTGATGTCATCACCGCCATTCGTAAACTCAGGACCGACCAAAACATCGAGCCGGGTAAAGAAATCGACATCACGCTCATCAGTCGGAAGCACTGCGAACTCCTCGAATCCCAGGAATCGCACATCCGTCGCTTGGGGAAGATCAAGAGTCTCACCATCAAGACCGATTCCGAGAAAATCGAGAACGCGGCGAGCGTGTTCTTGGCCGATATCGAAGTGCATCTTTCTCTCGCGGGCCTCTTTGATCCCGCCAAGCTCAAAGAAAGCCTCACGAAAGAACAGGCGGAGCTTACGAAGTACGTGAAGGTTCTGTCCGGGAAGCTCGCCAACAAGGCATTCGTCGATAGGGCTCCGAAAGAGCTTGTGGAAGCGGAAAAGGCGAAGCTTGCTGATGCGGAGGGAAAGCTCAAAAAGATTGAGGAGAGGTTGAAATCCATTTAATAGTCCGATTGTTCGTTCTTTTCTTGTCCGAGCAGACGAGTGTTACTTCTTTGTCCGCGATCTTCTTCCACTTTCTTTTGACGCAAAAGAAAGTGGCAAAGAAAAACAGTCGCTCGTGGAAAAATGACCTACGCTTCTACGTTCGCAGAGCTAAAAAGTCCAAACTCGGCCTGCGGGCCTCAAACAGTGGACTTTTTCACGCTCTGCTTCACGTGAAGCGTTACGGCATTTTTCCAAGGCGACAACGCGGCTTCAGGTTCTTCAAGGCATGGCGTCGTTCCTTGCACTCTTTGTATTCCTTGAATTCTTTGCATTCTTTTATTCGACAATAGAGAAATCCAAATTCTTCTCCGTACCCGACGACACCGGCAGTGCCGCCGCCCGCGTAATACTGTCTCGTCCGAACCGCGAGTGCAGATCGTCCATCGCCGCCTGCAGTTTTTCTTTGGAGAGTGCTTTGTTTGGGTCCTCGAAGAGCGATTGCTGCGGCGCATCCGAGGGTTTGAAGCCGTAGAGCGCGAGTCCGACCTGGTTGAAGCGACTTTGGTGCCAGGTCACACCGTTTAGCGCGCTGAGGATGATCGGAAGCAGTTCCTCGGCCGTGACGCACACGCGGCTGAGCTTGCGATGTACGCCGCGGTAGGCGAAGTCCGGCGTGCGAATCCACACCGACGCGTCGGTGCATCCGAAATTCCACCGTCGCATCTTCGAAATGCAGTACTCCACGTGCTTGAGCAGATGCGCGCGGAGAATTTTGGTGTCCGTCGTCGCGCGGAACGTGCGGCAGCGCGAAATGGACTTGGGTGGACGGATGACTTCGGTCACTTTGGACAACCGTTCACCGAGAAGCTCACGCTTCATCTCGGTGCCCGGTTGGCCGCAAATACGTATCAAGGCTGCATCTTCGGCCGTTGCGATGTCCCAGGCCGTCTTCCACCCCAAGGCGTCGGTCTTGGCTTGGCGTTGGCGGCCGATGCCGGGGATAGCGGCTGCGGGACGGTCGCGGAGGAATGATTCCGTCGTGGACTCCGAGACGAACGTCACGCCCGCAGGCTTTCGGTACTCGCCGGCCATCTTCGAGAGCAGCTTGCTTCCGGCGATACCGACCGAGACCGAGAGTGCGGTCATCGTCAGAATTTCTTTCTGAATGTCTCTGCCCCAGGCAACCGGGTCCTTTGGTGCACCGCCGACGAGCGAGGCCAAGTCCAAGTACCACTCGTCGATGGACATCTGTTCCACGATGGGACAGTGAGTGCGGAGAATCGTTTCGATCTGTTCCGATGCGATGCCTGTCTCGCGGAAGTCGGCGGCCATCTCGATCGCGTCGGGTACGAGCTTCCTGGCATCGCTTAAGCGCATGCCCGTCTTCACGCCCTTTGCCTTTGCTTCGTACGTCGCCGCAATGACACAACCGCCGCCCATGCCAATGGCAAGGACGGGTTTACCGCGTAGATCGGGGTGTGAGCGGACGATGACGGAGGCAAAAAATGAATCAGCGTCTACGTGCGCGATCATATGGTCATCTTTCGGATTAATCCGACGACGACGCCTGCGACCTTGAGCTCATCCATCGCATAGAGGTCCGGGTACTCGGGGTTCTCCGCCTTCAGATAGTATTTGCCTTTATCTTTCTTGAGGCGCTTCAGCGTGAACTCACCGTCCATCACGCCGACGACGATGTCCTCGGGCTTGGGCGGTTTGCTGCGGTCCACGACCACGAGATCGCCTTCGTTGATGGCGGCGTCGATCATGCTGTCGCCCTTCACGCGCAGCAAGAAGGTCGAGTTCCGGTTCTTGATGAGGTAGTTATCAATCGTGATCTGTTCCTCGGCATGCTCTTCTACCGGTGCCGCAAAACCTGCGGCGATGGGGCCAAACAAGGAGAGTGTCATGGGTGCCGGAGCGTCATCGTGCGGCATGGCGATGATCTTAATGCGTCCCTTGGGGTCCTTTTCGATCTGCTTCTGGGCCACGAGCGTGTTCACCACCTTGGCGATGGAGTTCTTGCTCTTCACGCCGAAGGCGATCGCGAGGTCCGCGAGCGACGGCGAGTATCCGCGCTTGTTCTGGAACTCCGTGATGTAATTCAGCACGGTGCGTTGGTGGGGTGTGAGGGACATACGTGTGGTGGGGACGAACGTACACCATCATAGGTGGACGTTTGTACACGGTCAAGAGACAAGCGAAAAGTGCAGAGTGAAAAGTGAAAAAATGATGTCTAATATCAAACCTTGATTTTTCATTCTTCATTTTTCACTTTTCGTTCTTTTCAGCCGATCTTATCCAAATCTTTCACTTTCACGAGCTCCATGTACATGATGGTCCAGACCGCGTGGCGGAAGACGTGCACGTAGGCGAGGAAGTACGCCGAAACGAGCGTCAGAAGAATCGCAAGGACGCCCGCGATCGTGTAACTCAAGGCCGGACCCATGACCCACGTCATCATGAGGCCCACGCCCACGACCGCCGCGGGCACCAGGACGATGATGATGGTGTTGATGAAGATGCGGATGGAGATGGCGATGAGCAGGAGCATGAGGAACATGACGTGCGGCATGTAGCTGAAGATCATTTTCACGCTCTTGGCGCCGGCTTTGAAGACGTTCATCTTGTCGATGACGATGGCCGGGGCGATGAAGCTGCTGAAGAACTTGAGAATGTTGGAGATGATCCATACCACCGAGGCCACTCCCACGAGAGGCCAGGAGAGCCCTCCGGAGTAGCGCATGATGACGGAAATCGCCGTGATGAAGATGGAGACGCTGCTGAAGACGAACACTTCGTGGAGCGCCAAAATGGGGAAGAAATTATACAGGGCCAAAATGAATCCGCCTTCGCGCTTCTCTTTGCAGTGCGCTTTGGCCGTGAGTCCGATGATGGCGCCTTCGGCCAAGCTCGGAACGAAGAGTTCCACGATCAGCAGCAGAATGAATGAGATCATGATCGTCATGAACAGCCAGAACGGAATGCTGTTGTAGAGCATGATCTCGATGTCGAAGAGTCCGCCGCCGTGGCCCACGAAGTAACTGTAGATGAAGTAGATTTGGTAAATGATCAATTTCACGTCGAGCAAAATTTCGAAGAACGAGCCGAAGAAACCCCAGCGTTTCAGCGACTTCTCGTGCGTCGTGATCGTCCAGGCCTGCGCAATGATCTCTCGAGGAGTCAGCATCGAAAGGGAGGGGGACTCGGAGCCTTACGGCTTCACGAGGTCCTGCAGGGGGGAGAAACCGAAATCCTTGCCGAGAGCGATGACGATATCCGGCGAGCCGTCTTCAAAACCGCGCCCATTCGGAGCGGCTTGCAGCTTGATGCCCGTGACCGACGACAAGTACGCCGCGTTCCATTCCACGCGCTTGCGAGTGGAGGCCATGGCGTCGTCATTCGTGAGGAGCGACGGATTGATGGCGATGAACGACGTGTCGAACGTTTCGTTCGGGCTCTTGGCGTAGTTGCGGGTCTGCACGACGTTGAACGAATAGCGATACAACTCGCCGCCGAATTTGCGTGCCGTTCCTTCTTTCGCGCCCGCGTTCGTGACCACGAGGCGCGGGGGATTTAAGAATGCTTCGCGCTTCGTCGTAAGAATCGTCGCGTAGAGCTTGATCTGCTTCCACGTCACGGGGAACTCCGGAATCGAGACGGGGAGCAGCACCGCGGCACCGTCGAACTGGTCGCGGGGAGGGGAGTACAGGAAGCCGCCCTGTTCCACGGACGTTCCGTAGAGTCCGTTCTGATCATTGAGCTGCTCGCTGATCATGCGGCCGGTGTCCAGTTTTTGCCCCAAGCTTGCAAGCCCGAGAAGTTCACGCGTGGAAAAGGTGCTCTCCACGTTCTTGGCCAGAATGCCGAGCAGTTCGGTGAGACGACCGACGTTCTTGATGACGCCGTCTTCTTTCACTTTCTTGGCCGCCGCGGCGATGATCTGCTGTTGACGGCCGGAGCGGGAGAAATCGCTCGTGGAGTGGCGGCTGCGGGCGTATTTGAGCGCCGTGGCGCCGTCCAGGTGCTGCGGCCCCTTGGGGAGCGAGAACGTTTCGTACGTGTAATTCGGTCCCGGATATTCGGGGTCAACCAAGTCGTAGGGCACGTCCACGTCGATGCCGCCGATGGCGTCCACCGCTTGCTCAAAGCCTGAAAAGTTCACCTTCACGACGCCGTGAATCTGCATCCCGAGAAGATTTCCGATCTCGGTGCCCAGCTGCGTCATGGCTTCGTGCGAGATCCTGTCCTCGACTTCGCCTTTGCGGGTCAGGGCGATCTTGTAGTCGCGGTACAGGCTGTTGACGCGTCCTTTGCCCATTTTTTCCGTGTTCAGGAGGTATGTGTCGCGCGGAATGCTCAGCATCACGGCGCTCTTCGTGCGGCCCGGGTCCAGGCTGGCCACCATGATGGTGTCGGTCAGGTCCACGCCGTCGTGGTCGCTGTCGCCTTCGCCGAGCAGGAGCACGTTCGTGAATCCGTTTTCATCCTTCGGGACCTCCGCTCCCACCATCGATGCCATCCCGAGAGCCAGTTCCTTGAGCCGCACCACGAGCTTGAGCGTTCCGATGAGCAGGAGCAGGACGAAGAGCGCGGACAGCAGTACCGTCATCGTGCGCTTCAGCGTTCGTTCACGCTTCACTTTCACCTCATCTTCGTGTTTGGCGTGCGTGAAGTGATGCTGCATCTGCTTCATCGCCGCCATGAGCGGCACACCCCAGGACAAGGCACGGCGCATCGCGCTCGGCTTGTCATCATCTTTCATGCGTCGGACCGTAAAAGACATCGGAGGAATACTACTCGAAGAAGCGCTGTCGGTCATCCCTCTTACGCTTGCCCGATATCGGGATTACCATGGCACCATGAATACGCCGCTCTTCCTCGAAGTCGATCCCGCCGATGAGGCCGATATTCGCGCTCGATTTCCGTCCGCCGACCTGCGCAGCGATGCGCCCGAAGGAAAGGCGCTCATCGAGGCCTGCAAGGACAGAAGCGCGGTGTGTTGTTTCATCTACAGCAAATTCACGGCCGACGTCATTGCGGCGCTGCCGTCTCTCAAGCTTCTCTGCACCAGGTCGGTGGGATTCAACCATATTGATCTCGATGCGTGTCGTGCCCGGGGGATCGACGTTTGCAACGTTCCCGATTACGGTTCGCACGTCATCGCCGAACATGCGTTTGCACTCCTGCTCTCCGCGTTGCGGCATATCACCGAGGCCGGCAGCAAGGTTCGTGAGGGTAATTTCGATTACCACGGCCTTCGGGGCATGGCGCTCATGGGAAAGACCATCGGCATCGTCGGTACCGGTAAAATCGGCGTGAATACGGCAAAAATCGCACATGGATTCGGCATGCGGATTCTTGCCGTGGACAAATGTCGCGTTTTGGAATTGGAAAAAACGTACGGAGTTCGTTATGTCGAATTGGAAACGTTGCTTGCCGAGAGCGACGTCATCAGTCTGCATGTCCCCGCACTCCCCGAGACCGTGCACATGATCAACGATGCGACGATCGCACGCATGAAACGCGGCGTCATCATCATCAATACCGCTCGGGGTGAACTCGTGGATTCCGCGGCGTTGCTCAACGGGCTCAAGAGCGGCATCGTGGCCCGCGCGCTCCTCGATGTGCTGGAGCATGAGCGCGACTTCCGTTGGAACAAAGAGCTCATCGAACACCCCGGCGTCATCGTGACGCCCCACATCGCGTTCTACGCGGATGACAGCATGCACCGCATGTACCTGGACAGTTTTCAATCCATCGACGAATGGCTTGCCGGCAAACCCCTGACACATCGCATTGCCGTTCCCACGGTCGTGTGCGACTTGCCCGGGATCTCCAAGAAGTAGCGTTTACGCGTAGTACGTCACGCTGTCTTTCAGGGCTTTGCGTTGATGATCGCGACTGCGACCTTCGTCTCCGGGTTTCATCCAACCGAGCATCAGCCCTCCCACCACCACATGGTGATCCATCAGTCGCAACGCGTTGTGCGCGGGGCCGTGGTGCAGGGACACCCAGCAGCTTCCCACCCCCAACGTGGTGGCTGCGAGCATGGCGTCATTGATGGCCGCCGCGCAGGAGTATTCCATTTCACGGGGATTCCAAATGGGCGCCTTGGCCACGGCGGATGTTTTGCGGTCGCAGGTGACGACGATGAATGCCGCGGAGCCGGCAACGAAATTTCCGTAGCATGACATCTGCATGAGCTTCTCTTTCAGCTCCTTGTTCTTGATGACGTGGAAATGCCATGGCTGAATGTTTTCCACGCTCGGTGCCAGAGTCGCGGCGGAAAGAATCTTTTCGATCGTCGCATCGTCGATCGGTTTATCCGCAAAATAACGCATACTTCTGCGAGTCTGGAGCAGCTCCTGAAATGATTCGAACGTCATGGGGAATGCGGGAATATCCCCATCATAGGACGATTCCGTTGTTTGCGCACGAAAAAGGCCCCGTACGGGGCCTTCGTCTGACGTGTTCTTATGTCGAGAGATGCTTACGCAGCACCCTTGTCTGCCTTGAAGCAGCTGAGACACAAAACCGGTCGGCCGCCCTCGGACTCGGGGCGCGGCTTGAACGGAACCTCGCATGCGTTGCTACACTTGGCGCACGTTGCGGGGAACATCTGCCTCGTCTGCATGCGCTCGTTCTTCCGCTTGTTGCGGCAGTCCTTGCAGCGCTGAGGAGCGGCAAGTCCACGCTCTGCGTAGAAAGCCTGCTCACCCTCACTGAAGACGAATTGCGCACCGCAGTCGCGGCACTGTAGCTGTTGATCAGCCATACGAATAAAGAGAAAAAGGAATTAAACTGCAACCTTCCTTGTTTTCTCGTACGTATTCGGGTGTCCGATCGACGGTTGACGAAGGCGTTTGCAGGCACACTATACCCCTCTTTCGTATATTCAGTCAACATTACGTATTTCGCGCAAGGGTCGATCAGCTCTGGGCGAGCCAAATGCCGATCCAGGTCACCAGCGCACCAAAAACGATGCCGCCGATGACTTCCTTGAGGGAATGACCCAGCCGTTCGGAGAGGTGTTCCCACTTCTGCAGCTTGTTGAGCACGATGGCCTGTTGGCCGATGGCGCGCCTGGAGCTCGTGGCGTCGTACCAGACGATGCAGGCAAACACGAACGCGATCGCGAACTCCACGGAGTCGAGCCCGGTTTTGGTATACACGACGATGAGGAGGGAGGTGACGAACGCACTGTGGCTGCTCGGCATGCCACCCGGACGGAAGATGCCTTCGTGCCACGCGCCGCGGGTGAACCCTTCGGTGAGCACTTTGATGATCTCGGATAAAAGCCCGACGATCAGCGGGATGGCAAAGATATACGTGCGGAGCAGTTCGTGCATCGGAGAAGTGAAAAGTGAAAAACGAAAGGTGAAAAACAAAAAGGAATCTTTCGCTTTTCACTCTACACTTTTCGTTTCTACGAAAAAAGGACCCGTGAGGGCCCTTCTTCGTTCACTCGACAGTGATTATTTCAACGTGACCTTGCCTCCGGCAGCCTCGAGCTTCTTCTTCATGTCGTCGGCTTCGGCCTTGGTGGCACCCTTCTTGATGACGGCGGGCGTCTTGTCGACGAGAGCCTTGGCCTCACCGAGTCCGAGCTGCGTGAGCTCGCGGACGACCTTGATGATGCCGATCTTCTGAGCGCCTGCGTCGGTGAGCTCCACATCGTATGCGGACTTCTCCTCGGCGGGAGCTGCGCCAGCGGCGGCGGGTGCAGCGGCTGCTGCGGGAGCTGCTGCGGAGATGCCGTACTGCTTCTCCATGAATTTGACGACGTTGTTGAGCTGAATCACGTTCAGCTTCTCCAACGCGTCGATGACAGCCTGCTCCTCCTTGGTGAGAGTGATCGTGTCAGACATGATATAAGGGGAAAAAAGGGGGAAGTAAAAAAGTTATGCGCTGGGGGGAGTGGCCGGAGCCGGAGCTGCGGCGGGTGCAGCCGGTGCGGCTGCCTCGGGTGCGGGAGCGGCTGCCACTGCGGCGGGAGCCGGAGCGGAAGCTTCCTTCTTCTTGGCGACTTCGGACATCGCGCGGGCGAAACCGACGAGCGGGCTCGAGACTGCGGATGCGAATTGCGTGAGGGGAGCGTTGCACATGGACATGAACATGCCGATGAGCTGCAACTTGGACGGGATCGTGGCCATGGTGTTGGCGTCCGAAGCGGAAAGAATCTTTCCGTCGAACATGCCGCCGACGATCTTGAGATGCGGGTTGTCCTTGGCGAACTTGAACGAGATGGCTGCTCCTGCCGTGGGCTCCTTGAAGCTGAACACGCAGGCGACGCCTCCGGGGAGCGCCTCATCGGCGATCTCGGGACGGTTGGCGGCCTTGGCTGCCAGCTGAATGAGCGTCTTCTTTGCCACCTGCATCTCGGCGTCCTCTTTGCGGAGCTGAGAGCGGAGTTTGGTGATACCTGCGACGCTGAGGCCGAGGTACTGGGCGAAGATCACGGACGACGCGTTCTTCATCTTTTCGGTCAGGTCGGCGACCTGAGCTTCCTTCTGTTTGCGGGAGAGAGCCATTGTAAGAATAGGGGAAACGACCGGTGCCAAGCGAAGACCCGGTTTTAAAAAAAAGGTCTCCGCCCGGGAGACCAGCGAGGAACACGGCACGATTCACCAAGCCGGGGCCGGATGAGCGCTGCTGTATTCCTCGGGAGGGCTTACCTTCAGCCTGGGGCCTAATGCCTCCGGTCTTCGGACGTGCGCACAATCTACTCGTCTTTCTTTGCCATGTCAACAGCGGATTGGGGTTCTTTCGGTGGGAAGGCCCGGAAAGACCGTGTTATACTGTTTATCCCCTTATGGACGCCACGCGCGCAGCCATCGCAGACCCTCTCGGGGCCCTCAAGGACCTCATTCCCGATTTGGATGTAAAAAGGGTGCAAAAGGCTCTCTTGTCGGCTGAGGTGCTGTACGGAAACAGAACGATGGAGCTTCTTCCGGACATCACGCTCCTGGAACACGCCGTCCGCACGGCGCGGTTTTTGGCCGAATTCTGTCGCGACGAAGACGCCATCATCGCCTGCATTCTGCAGCATGCGCTCAAGTGCGGCATGTCCCTCTCCGAACTCGGTCGTGAGTTCGGCAGGCCCGTACGCGACATTGCCAGCCGCATCCACTTGCTCTCGCACCTCTACACGACGGACTGGAGAAAGTCGGTGGAAGATCTTCGCATCATGCTCGTATCCGTCGCCGATGACGTGCGCGTACTGCTCATCACGCTGTCGGTCTCATGCGTGCTTCTCGATCTTCTTTCCAAAGTGAAGGCCGAGTACCGCATCCGTTTGTGCAGGCAATCGCTGCAGCTCTTCGCGCCCGTTGCGGCCCGCCTCGGTATTTATGCGCTCAAGTATCGCTTGGAACGCGCCGCGTTTCCGGAGTGCTACCCCGTGGACGCGCAGAATATCGATCGTCAGCTCAAGCTCGTGCACGCGGAGCACGGACAATTTCTGAATCGGACCGCCGGCGCACTCCGGGACTTCCTGCGCGACGAAGGCATCGAAGCCCAGGTGATGGCGCGCGAGAAGCAGCCGTACAGCATCTTCCAAAAGATGCACAGTAAGAGCGTTTCGGCTCTTGAGAAAATCACGGATCTCTTCGCCATCCGCGTCATCGTTCCCACGAGCGCCGATTGTTACCAAGCGCTGGGACATCTGCATCGGCTCGGCACGCCGATCTCGCACCGTTTCAAAGATTACATTTCATTTCCGAAGCCCAACGGTTACCAGAGTTTGCATACGTCGCTGCTCGGGCTCCCGCACAGCCCCAATGACGTGATGGTGGAAGTGCAGATCCGCACCCCCGACATGCACCAGGCAGCCGAATACGGCGTGGCGGCGCACTGGACGTACAAGCAGACGGGCAAAGGGAAGGTGATGCGTTCCGCCAATCAGCTGCAGCTCTCCGACGTGCTCCTGAAGCAGCAAGCCCTCAACGACGATTCGGAAAAGCAGAGCGACGGCATCAGCTTTGCCGACCACATTTATGTGTTGACGCCGCGCGGCGACATCATCGAACTTCCCGAAGGCGGCACGCCGCTCGACTTCGCATTCACGCTGCACACCGATCTCGGTCTCAAGTACAAGGCGGCGCGCGTGAACGGCGGCATCGTCCCCATCTCGTACAAGCTCGAGAACGGCGACGTCATTGAAATCATGACGCACAAGTATCCGCGCCCCACGCTCCAGTGGCTCGAGGAACTCGTGACGTCATCGGCCAGGTCCAAGCTGAAGGCGTACTTCTCGGCGCACAATCGGTCGCAGTTCTTGCTGAAGGGAAAGGATGCGGTGAATGCCGAACTCAAGCTGCGGGGACTTCCTCCGCTCGACAACGACCTCAGCATGTTCGCCCGTTTCGACAGCAAAAATCTTTCGACCAAGGAGCGCGAAGATCTCCTCGTGAAGCTGGGCATCGGTTCGGTGCGTACGTCGTCCATCTTCCGTCACCTGCCCGCCGAACGCACCGCTCCGCGCCGCGTACAGCGCAAGAAGATCGCCAAAAAAGCGCCCGTGACCAAGAACCAAGTGGCCGTGGACGGCGACGTCGTCACGATGCCGCATCGTTTCGCCAAGTGTTGCAGTCCCCATTCCATGGATCCCAGGCCCGAAAAACTGCTGGGTGTCGTCGGTCGTACGGGCTCCGTCGTCGTGCACAAGGACGGTTGCCGCATGGCCAAAGGCGTGGATCCTCAGCGCAAATTGAAGATGCACTGGGTCGTGTAGTTTTGACAAAACTAACTCTATATTTCATTGTATTCACAAGTTTGTCGGATCGCTCTTTGATCGATGGTCTCGAAACGAAGGAGTAGACGCATGAGACCGCTCTTGATCGTCCTGTTCGGATCGGTGTTGATCGTCAGTATGATCGTCATGATCGACGTCGGCGGGAAACTGCTGAGTCATCGGCCGTCGCACGTTCGGCCCTCGCCGGTGCGGCGGTGGAAGATCATCCTCGTTCTCGCGTGGGCGATCTGCTTCGGCAGCTACGTCGCCATCGAGCTCGTGGGGCACTATCGATGAACCCAAGGCCTTCTCCGCGGTGCGGAGCGGGCCGCTTTTATTGAAGACGTTACGCAGCCTTTTTTGCAGACTCTTTCTCATCCGAGATCATCTTGTCGATGAGTTGCTGCATCTTCAGTTCGAAGTGCACGCGGTCGTAGAGCGAACCGCCTTCCAGGAGTTCCTCGGGCGGGAACGGCTGGTTCTGCATGGCTGCCTGATCGGCTTCTTGCTTGAGGCGGGACTTCACATCGTCTTTGTTCGGTTCCACGCCGAGTTTGTTGGCCAGTTCCTGCATGCCGAAGCGCAGCACGATGCGGCTGCTGGCGATACCCTTCATCTCTTCGATGACGGCCTCGGACTTCTTGCCCGTGGACTCGAGCCACTGCTCCATGGTCATGCCCTGGCGCTGCAGACGGTCATGCAAATCGGCCACCATCTCCTGCACTTCGGCGTCGATGAGTTCGGGAGCGAGTTCGACGGACGTTGCGGCGCGCACTTTGTCGTACAGTTCCTCTTCGCGGCGGCGCATCTCGTCGCTTCTCTTCCGCTGCGTGAGCATTTCGCGGACTTCGGCGCGGAAAGCGTCGGGCGTGCGCTCGGCACCCAGGCGCGTCTTGAGGTACTCGGGCGTGAGCTCCGGGAGCTTCACTTCCGAGACGCCCTTCACCGTCATCTCCACGGAAATTTTCTCGCCGCGGATGGCCGGGATTTCGTGCGTCTTGGGGAACGTGACATCGACCTTCTTCTTCTCGTCTTTCTTCATGCCGATGAGGTGCGATTCGAGTTCGGGGAGCAAGTCCTCGGCACCGAGCATGAGCGTGTAGTTGCCGACGGTGAGTTCCTCGACGGGCTTGCCCTTCTTGTCCGCGGTCATGGACATACGGACCATGTCTCCGGCCTGCACGGCACGTTCCACGGGGTTTTCCACGCGGTCCTGCATCATCACTTTCCGCACGAAACTCTCGATCTCCTTGGGGTCGATGGCCGGCATCGTCTTCTTTTCCACCTTGATGGAGTCCGGCTTCTTGAGGCTGACCGTGGGGCGCTCCACGAACGTGAGCGTGATGGTGAGGGGAGCGACGGCAGTGACGCTCGCGGCGGGGCGAAGGATCGGCTTGGCCTTACTCTCATCGAGCGCCTTCTTCATGATGTCGGGCAAAAGAACGCGCACGGTTTCTTCCATCAATTGCTCTTTGGTCACACGCCCACGGACCATATCGGGCGGAGCTTTTCCGGCACGAAAACCCTTGATGTTCACTTGTTCGGAAAGACGCTCCAGCGCCTTGGACTCGGCCGCGTTCTTCTCGGCATCGGTCACCACCGTGGTGGCGCGAATGCGCGATTCTTTCAGTTTCTCAATCTTGGTTTCCATAGTATGCGAGAGGGCGAAAGACGATCAAGTACGCGCGTACCGTCGAGCTTTTTAATGCTTCTTGCTGCGGCTGTTCCAGTACACGAGCAGGGGAGTGGCGACGAAGATGGAGGAGTACGTTCCGAGGACGATGCCCACGATGAGCGTGAGCACGAACCACTTGATGGAGATGCTTCCGAACAAGTACAGAGCAAGGAGCATGATGAGCGTGGAGCCGCTGGTGTAGCACGAGCGCTTCCACGTCTGGTTCACGGAACGGTTGGCGATGACGGCGAAATCCTCTTTGCGGTCCTGCACGTACAGGTTGTCGCGGATGCGGTCGAAAATGATGATGGTGTCGTTCACCGAGTAACCGAGAATGGTGAGGAGGGCCGTGACGAAGAGCGTGTCGGCTTCGAACGTGCTGTAGTGGCTGAGGATGACGAAGATGCCCACCGTCACCATGACGTCGTGGAGGAGCGTTGCCACGGCCACGATGCCGAATTTCCACGGACTGTATTTCGTGGGGATTTTACGGAAGGCGAACGCCAAGTACAGAATGATGCCCAGCGAGGCGACCATGAGCGCGTAGAAAGCGCGGATCTTGAGCGAGGCGCCGACCGTGGGTCCGATGGTGGTGTACTGCACTTCGGTTACGGGGCCGAGTTTCGATGTCAGGTGGGTGATGAGCGCTTTGTGCGTTTCGTCGTCGATGCCCTTGAGGCGTACGAGGTAGTTGCCGTTCTGCATCTTGTTCACGGACGGGGTGAGATCCGTCGGGAACGATTGCATGGCCGCAAGAACGTCTTGTGACGTCTTGGTGGCATCGGTCTGAACCTCCATGCGCGTACCTCCGGTGAACTCGATGCTCAGACGTGCTCCCGGGTAGAGCAGGAGAACGAAGCTCGCAATGGTTGCGGCCGTGGAGATGATGAAGAAATACTTGGCGGGCTTGAGGAAATTCATAGTGCGGAGAGAGGGTAGCGGTCCCGGAGGCACATTTCCAGGTGATTCCGATCAGCGGACGGACCAATCGATCCGCATCCCTGCGGCTACGGGCGTCGCTTGCCAGTCCACGCGCGAGGTTCCGGCTCCGAGGAGGCGCAAAACGTCCGCCGAACCCGGTACCAAGAAGGGGGCTTTTACCCTGAGTTGCGTCGCCAACCAATGCACGTCGACCGTGCCGGCCCAGGTGACCTGGGTGCCCGGGGCGTCGATGATCGATGCCACGAGCGGCCTCTCATTCGTCGCGATATAGCGCACGCCCTGGGTGGCCACGAACAGTCGCAGCGCCGAGCCGGTGTTTCCGAGCTCCATCAGTTTCCATCCTTTATATGTGCCCGTCTCACGGATGCCGTCCTCATGCGCCGCCGTCACGTCGATGCGCACGTTCTCGTTTTTGAAGAAGCTCACGCGTCGCACTTGTCCCGTGTCGCCTTCACCCGACAGTGCCGTGAGCCAATCCTTCGTCGCATCGGCAGTGCGCGCCGTGCCCGATACCACGAATGTCGTCATGGTTTTGCCGGGAGCGACGGCGATGCTCACGGGTCCGGCGAGCAGGTCCTTGGTCACGGCGTCGAGGTCGGTGCGATTCGTGTAATCCGAAAGCAGCGCTTGCAGAATGCCCTTCACTCCTTCCCCGAGCGTCGGGTCCGCGCCGCTCAATTCCTTCGCGATGCGTTCCAGAGCATGTGCGGGATTTCCGATCTCCAAACGCAGCAGCGGGTCTCCCTTCATTGCCGTTTCGATGGAACGAGTCGTCATCGATTGCTTGCCCGAGCTTCCCGCAATCAGGAGCGTGCCACCCGTGCCGTGCGATTCGCTCAACAGTTCGGAGTCATGTCCGAGCGCTGCGCGGATCACGGTCGTGAGTGGTGAAGCGGGGAGTGGCAACGACGCACTTCTCATCCACAGCACATCCTCGGTTCTCTTTTGGCGGAGCAGCGGTGAGCGTGCGCCGAGCGACTCGCCGCGTTCCTCGGGCTTGAGGAAGAGGAGCGCGTCATTCGTCGATGCGACGGTGACATGTTTCGTTCCGTCCTCTTGCCACACGTACGTCACCCAGCCCGGACCCGAGCCCGTGGCCTCCGCGAGTGCGGCGAATTCGTAGCGCTCACCCGTGGGGATCCCGGAAACGTCAGGCTCTTTGCCGGGCTTTGTCATCAGGCTCACTTTGCGGAAGAACGCCAGGCGGTCCGTATCGCGTACGAAGACCGTGGCTCGTTCGGCAGATACGCGGAGCGCCAAGCTCATGGTTTTGGGGTCGGCCATGACCGAACGCATCAGAATGAAGCCCGCAACCAGCGCAGCGAGCAACCCGCCCAGCGTCAGGAGCGTTATCTGCAGAACCCTGCGGAATGCCTCTTTTCCCATAGATCGGAGGCACTATAACGTATTCTTGTTGAATACACGATTTGTTCAAATAACACATTTTACGTCTAACGCCAGCCCTCTTCCTTGCACGGTTTTCCAGAAGAGATACAATGACACGATTTCTTTCCACCCAGCAGAAAGGGGAGAGCGATCACACACAAAAGCCACACAAACATACAAAGCCGGGGACGCCCGGCACCAAACAAAAAGGTCCTTCACACCACCGCCTGCGTAGGGCCAGAAACCGCCCCACGTCAGAAGAGAGGGTGATGCGCGTCGTATCAGGCGCATATCACCCTCTCTGCTCTGCAATGACGCTTCTCATGTGAGAGTCAGCTATGGGAAGTGCGTCCTTTCTCCCCAGTGTTCTCCCGGAGCCTTTGGCACCGCGCGACGAACCGGTACGGGGACTTCGTCTGGTCACGAGGAGAAACAAGAGACCTAAGCAAGGCAGGGTTTCGGGGCTACTCCCCCATGTGATCTCTCCGCCAACAGGCTCAGCGAAAGTCTTCCACAATTCCTTCGTTGATAGCCGAGGAGACGAAAACAAATACAAAAAGACCAGCAATGGTCTTTTTGTTTGTGGGCAAGAAAGGCAACCCTCCGGGTTTCCTTTCTTGGACTATCCTTCCGGCAAGGTGGCGGCTCCAGTCAGGCAGAGCCTGACTTCGCCACACCTTTTTTATAAAAATTCTTCAATACTTGGCACGAAATATTCATATTCAACTTCAGAAAACATGCAATTCGCAAGCATATATCGGAAAACATCTTGGGCTATGGCAATTGTTGCCGTTCGCTCATCTGCCATTTCTCGAGATGAAAAGGCTAAGACGCCAAAGAATTTATCCGCTCCATCTTCTCCTTCATTTGCTGCTGCTGCGATTTCGGCAATTCTTCGCGCCCTTTCTGTTTCAGCAGCATTCATAATTATTTTACAGGTGCTTCAGCCTTCTTGATCGCGTCTTGGACCGTGATGGCATCTTTGTTCTTGGGGTCGATCTTGAGAGCGCTTTCCACGTACTTGTTCGCGTCGGCGGGTAAGCCCGCGGCAAGCGCGGCCTTGGCGGCGATGGTGAGTGCACCCACGTCATCGGGCCATCGCGTGAGTGCGTTCTTGGCCACCGAGAGAGCATCGAGTCCGTGGTTCGGCATGGTCACGGCGAGGTCGACGTATTTGCGGAACGCATCCAGGTCGCTGTCTTTGTTCTCGGACATGACGCGGTACTGCTCCAGGGCGAGATCGGTGTTGCCCTGTTCCATGGCGTAGTCGGCCAGGAGTTCGCGGGCGTCCTGCTCGGGAGTGAAGCCGTTGAGAATGGCGTACTGCAGGAACGTGACCGCGTTCTGCGGATCGCCGAGCGCTGCGTGCGTGCGCGCCAGGAAGTACTGGATCTCGGGCTTCTCCGGGTCGAGCGAGTACGCCTGCTCGAGTGACGTGAGTGCGTCTCTGGTACGTTCGGTGTTGAATTCACAGAAACCTTTCACGATCCATGCGTCGCGGTAACTCGGCTGTGCCACCACCACCGGGTTCACGAGCTTCAGCGCCGTTTCGCACTCGTTCACTTGCGCGAGCGAGCGGGCGATGAGTGTTGCGAGGTGAATGGATTGTCCGTCGGGAAAGAGGGCGAATTCGCTGTACGCCTGCATCACCACGTCGGCCGTCGAGCGGATCGCCGGGTCGTCGCTCTGTCCGGCTTTCGTGAGGTTCGTCTGCGCCGCGACGCTGTCACCTTTCGTGATGGCGATGAGCGCCATGCCGTACATGCTCTGCGGCGAATCGGGCTTACGCTTGAAGATGCTCTCGGCTTGCGACACGTCGCCGCGACGCAGTGCCAAAATTCCTTGGAGCAACATCACGTCATCGGAATCCGGGTTTTCATCTTTCAACTTTCCGATGGTCGTCGACGCGTCATCGAACTCGCGGCGTTGCAGCTGAATGGCAGCGAGCTTCCTGAGTGCCGGCGCACCGCCGCCCGACTGCGCGCTTTCGGCATATTTTTCTTCGGCGTGTTTCCATTCTCCTTTGAGTTCGAAAATTTCACCCTGCTTCAGTTGAATCAAGGCTTGCGACTGCATCGAGCTGTCCGGGTACGAACTCCTGGTGCCGGACGGCAGAATCTTCTTGAAGACGCCGCTGCCTTGCATGGAAAACGACGACTCGATCGTCTGCACCGATTTGTGGATCTGCCACAGAAAGAGCCCACCGACGGCCAGGCCGATGCCGACGGCCAATCCTGCGGGAACGATGATGCGTACCGGAATCTTCACGGAGGAAGGTTATCACCCGACCGTTCCCAAGGCTACGATTGCGAGTGGCGCGAATTCAAAGAAACCAAGGAAACCAAAGAATCCCACGAACGGTCGTTCGCAGGTCGGTTTGTCCGTATCGCTTACTCCAATGTGGGGCTCATCTCGCCGTCGTCGCTCTTCTTCTTGCGGACGGACTTCTTGGCCGCGGGCTTGAGCTCGTCCTCCACGGAGGCCCGGGCTGCGGCTTCCATGAGATGGCGCGGGATCACGGCTTCCACGGCACCCCACGTTGCGGTGTCGTTCTTCGGCACGAGGATCGTCACCTGGTCGCCGACTTCGGCGCGGTAGAACGTGACGGACGCGAGGAGCAGGCGGTACGCCTTTCCTTCCGCGAGCACTTTGTACTGTCCGTCTTCCTGGATGAGAACACCGATCACCGTGCGGCGCTCGATGGGAGCGATCTGCTTGTAGATGAATTTTCCTTCCTCGGTGATGCTGAGTTTCATACCGTCGCCTTCCACGAGCTTGCTCTTGGAGGCGTAGTTGGCGGGAATCGGATACGTCTGACCGAGCGAGTCGACCATGTTCTGTCCGTCGAAGACGCCTTCCACCACTTTCGTCGCGGCTGCGGCGTACGAACCCATGCCCATCGTTCCGGCCTTGGCGGTGTGACGCTCGCGCGACGTGTCGGTGACGCCCGTGAGTTCACGGAGCATGCTGCCTGCGGTCTTCAGCGAAGACATCGCGGCATCGAGCAATTCTTGCACTGCGAGGATCTTGTCATCGGACATACGTGGGAGGGGAGTGTGTGTGATCGTCGTTACGAGAGCTCGGAAACGTGCAAGAGTTGCTTCTGAAGTTCGGTGCGCATCTTGGTGTCTGTGAGCAGTCCCGCTTGGGCGCCTATGGCGCCGACGACACTGGATGCACTCAGTGTACCAGCAACGAGCGCAATTGGCAATGATTGGCCGCTTGCAAGCGCCCACGTGGCACCGGTGCCGAAAGCGTCTCCCGCGCCCGTGGTGTCCACAACGTTCACGTTTGGAAGGATGGGACAGTGGTACGTTTTCTTCCCGTCCGAGGCAGTCGTTCCGTTCTTGCCGTCGGTGATGCACACGACGTGCGCGCCGGCCTTCGTCAGCTTGGCCAGAGCCGCCTCGATCGTCTTCGTTCCCGAGAACGCGAGAGCTTCCTCCTTATTGAGCAGGAGAAGATCCGTGACCTTGAGAAGCGAGGCTTTGTCCGGAGCGTCCATGCCCGCTTCGATTTGGCAGCCGCCGGGGTTCCAGGTGAGATGCGCCTCGGGGCGTGCCACGAGTGCCGCGATGATGTCATCTTCGATGACGCACGACGTGTCACACAGGTGATTCAGGTACACCACATCGGACTTCTCCATGGCACCCATGTCGAACGTCACGTCGTGCAGGTGTTCGTTCACGCCCGGCGTGTAGAGGATCGTTCGCTCACCGCTGGCAAGAGACAGGATGATCGAAAAGCTGCTCGTCTCATGCTCCACCACCGTGGTCGAGGACGTATCGACTCCTTCTTTTTTGAGCGTGGCGAGAAGTTTTTCGCCCCATTGATCGGAACCGATGACGCCGCAGAACGACGCCGCGAGTCCGAGACGGCTCAAGCCCACCGCCGTGTTGCACGCACCGCCGCCGCACGTCTCGATGACGCGGTCGACGCGGAGTTTGCCGCCGGCTTTGAGCGCGATGTGTTCGCCTTCTTTCTGTTTCATCGCGTCTTTTCCCATCGTCAAAAACAAATCGTACGTCGCTCCACCGATGGAGAGAGATCGCCGAGAAGGGGAGCCGGTTCCGTGTGCCATGGGCTTACTGGTGGTACCGCTCGTTCATGAGGTGCAGGAATTCCTGCGTCATTTTGTTCTGTTTGCGAATCCGCTGCCACTGGTAGCCGATCACGGCTGCCAGCACGACCGCGGCGGCCATGGCGATGGGAGGAACGCCGCTGCCCGGCGTCGACGGAATGTCGTCGATGTTCGGAAGCGGATCCAAGTTTGCGCCGGGGTGGAGCTTATCCAGGACGTCCGGAGGAACGGGCTCGTCGGCACCGGGCTTGAAGCCGGAACCGCCGGGGGTGCCCTGCGTCACCGCAGAAAGTTCGGTCATCGTCTTGCCCGTCACGGTGACGGGCGTGAGGCGCAGTTCGTACGTCACGCCGTTGAGGAGGTCGCGGAGCATGTACGAGGTGGCCTCACCGTTGATGGTGCGCTTCTCGGTGTACTGCCCGGCTTCGACGCCGTACTCCAGCATGTAGCTGTTCAGAGGGAGATCTTTGATCTTCGTCCACTCCAAGAGGAGGGAGGAGTCGCCCGGCTTGGCGCTGAAGCGGATGCCCTGCGGAGAAGCCGTTGCGGGCTTGCTCTTCTCGGGGCTCTCGCCGCCTTCGGTGGAGATCGCCGTGAGCGAGAACTGGTACGTTTCACCGAGCGGCAAATCTTTGATGACGGCCGACGTCACGGGCTTACCCGTGGAGACGCTATAAAGGTAGTTCTTCGGATCCGCATCTTTGGCGATGTAGATTTTGTACTCCTTGACCTCCATGCCGGTGACGGCCTGCCAGTCCACCTTCACCTGCATCGGCTGACCTTCGGCGGTCACACCCTGCACGACGGGCAAGTTCTTCGGCTTCACCGTCCACTTGCTGAGGAGCGTGGACTGATTGCCGACGCTGTCGGTCGCAACGATCGTCACGTCGTAGATTTTGTCCTGCGCCGGTGCGGCGAATGCGGCTTTGTAGAGGCCGGATCCGGTTTCGGTCAGCGTGAGTGCGAGCGATTCGATGGTGGCCGTGACGGAGCCGAGTTCCGGTTCCGACTTCACGACGATGGTCGCGGGGTCGGTCGTTTTGCCTTCGGCCGGGTCGAACGTGATGGTGTCGATCTTCGGAGCTTCGTTGTCGATGATGATGTGCACGGGCTCGGATTCGTACGTGCCGTTCTCGCTCGTCACGAACAGCGTGGCTTCATTGTCCTGTTCGTTGAGCGGAACCGTGACGCGGAACACGCCTTCGGTGTCCGATTCGGCGCTGACGCTTTGCTTGCCTCCCTTCACGGTGAGGTTCACGAGGCTCGGAGCGCGCCCCTGGAGGTTCACGCTGTACCCCTTGATCCTGGAGCGGTCTTTGGGGCTGACGATTTCGATGGTGCCGCTGCCGTCCCCGTCCTCGCGTTGCACGTCGAGCGTGATGATGCCGTCGATGGCGGGCATGGATTTGTCGTACACGTGAATGGTCTGCGGTCCCTTCTTGCGGAGCACGAACGAGAGGGGCACTTTGCGCTCACCTTGGTCGATGTCGCGGAAGTCCACGCGTCCGGTGTTCGGCGTCTTGAGGTCCTCGCCCTTCTTGGGGAGTTCCGCGTCCGGGTCCGAGCTTTCCACGATGACCGTTCCCACGTACCCGCGAACGACTTCGGTGCCGCGCATCGCGCGAATCGTCATACTGAAGAGTTCGTTCGCCTTGATGTTCGTGACGCCCTGGGGCGGAAGAATTTCGAAGTGGTCGATGGTGGTGCCGGCGAGATCGCCGCTCAGGTCGGCGGCGTACACATCTCCGCCGCGCTCGGTGCCCGTGAGGGACGCCGAGAAGCTCGATCCTCCCGTCACCGTGATGTCGGCGCGCAGCTTGAGCTGGCGTCCGCTGACGATATCGTAAGGGATCAGCGTGATGTCTCCCGGCGTGGATGCGACGATGCTCCACAGGAAGCGGCCGCTCTCATCGCTTTGCGAGGACCGCGCGCTGATGTCATCGGAGATGCGACTGCCGATGAGTGCCATCGGGCGGCCCGCGACCGGGTTGTCGTACTTGTCGCGGAGCACGGCGGTGGCCGTGGCGCTTCCTCCCGCCTTGAGAACGGTGGGAGACACGGTGAGTGACGAGTGTGCGTCATCGGCGCGGTCGGCGATCACCTTGAACGCGGCGCTGGTTCCGGCCGCGGTGACTTGGTACGTGCCGGCGGTCGTGACGTACTTGGACGGAACGAGCGTCACGGCATTACCCGACGCATCGAGTGCGACGGTCTGCGTGTAATCGCTCGTGCCCGGGCCCTTGACGACGAGAGTCGTGCTCGCCATGAGGCAGCCGCTCACGCTCACCTGCGTGCCGAGTCCGGCCACGGTGTCGAGTGCCGACACGGTGCAACCTGCGGCCGACACCAAGGTGGGCGCGAAGAGCTGGAACGTGAGGGCTACGAGTGCCAGAACGGAAAGACGCTTTTTTGAAGTCATCAGATTATTATACCAAAAATACCATCATTTGAGCAATGGTCCCTATAGCTCTATCTCCTGAAACGGGAATAGTGTCAATTCTAACTTTTGCTCTTCGGAGAGCGCTTTCTTGCGGGTCCGTGCTCATGGTACTATGTGGCCCATGAAGCGTTTGGCGCTTGTAGGCATGGCGACGTTACTTCTGGCCGGATGCGGTTCCAGCGGCTCTTCGTCCACCGTGGTGTGCGATCAGCAGTTCTGGAACGGTGCGTTTGCGGCATGCTTGCCCAAGGGTTGGCGCGTTCTTTCCAAGGAAACGTTGGCGCAGCTCCAAGTCCCGGAGGAGACGATGGCCGCCTTCCAGTATGAGACGCCGCACGCCGGACAGCTCGATACAGTCACCGTGACCAAGGAGCCTTTGGCCGATGCCACCAAGACGCCCGACTACAGCGAGTCCAACATCCTCGCCGTGTCCGCACTTCCCGACTACAAACTCATCGACAAAGAGACGGTGTACGTCGACGGTCTGGAGTCGGCGCTCCACGTCTTCAGCGCGCGTCCCAGTTCCGACCAGCCCATTCGTCGGTACTACCAAGTGTCGGCGTCGCAAGACCGTACGGGGTACACCTTCACCGGTTCGTTCCCGCTCAGCATTCAGGAGGACGAAGCCGCGCAGGTGAAGTTCATTCTCAAGAACGTATCGTTCAAAGATCCGAATGCCGCTGCCGCAAAGAAATAAATCGTGAAGAAATTCATTCTCTGCATCATCGGCTTTGCTCTTCTCCTTGCGGTTATTTTCGTGCTGTACGGCTTCTACCGCACGTGGAAAACGGGAGCCCAGCCGGAGTATGAAGAGTTCACGAAAGGCACGCTTCCGACTGCGAGGCCCGAAGGACTGTGGAAAGGAACGGCTCCCGAACTTGGCGAAATTTCGTGGCAGGGAAAAAAGTTCGACGGGGGAATGGAAGGCATCAACCGCTTCAAGAACAACGGAGTCGAGACCGAGACGTATCCGTTCACATATTTCGAAGCGAAGAGCGTGGGATGGAAGGATAAAAAAGTCATCCGTCTGCACTACGGTCTCAAGACGAATCCTCTCTGGCTTCGGTTCATCGTCGATGAAATGACGAGTGTGGGACCCAATGAATTCCTCGGTGTCGTGTACATCAAACTGATTCCCGGATTCCCGTTCCGGATGGGGTATTTCCGATTGATGAAGTAAGTGGTTTTCTAGAAGATCGTGTTCGCGTCCCTGCGCTGCGCCTGAAGCTCTTGATAGCGCTCCAGCAAGCGCAGCACATCGTCCCGAACCGCCAAATTTGATGCCCGCACGCGCTCCTCGGTTTGTCGAGGCATGACGTTGAGTTCAAAGAAGACGATCTCGCCGTTCGGTTTCATGCAGTAGTCGGTGATGTCGGCCGAGTGACCGTAGATGCCGAACTCCGCCATCACCTTTGCCGTCTCATCGGCTTTTTGTACGAGTCCGTTCGTCGCGTGAAATTCGCCGTGGACCCTGCATGCTTCGCACCTGCACGCCGAATGTTTCGGCTCCATGCCGATGCGGTAAATGTCCCTGCTGTACCGCGCGTGTTCCGGGGGAACGTCGGCGATGCGCGAAAAAAGTTGCGTGACGCCGCCCTGCATCGTGGCACCCGTCACCTCGATGACGTTTTCGGGAAACAAAAGATGTGCGATGCGGTGACCGTAGAAAAGAATTTTGGCGTCCATTCTCTTCGCATGGGCCGAACCTTCTTCGCGCACGAGGTCGGCGCGCGGTTTCCAGTAGCCCATACCCCACGACTTATCGGCAACGCGATACACGTCCGCGTTGAGTCCGTTGGAAAAAGGAATGGGCATGGGAGTGAGAAAATGGCTTCAAATGTCCGTCTTTTGTTCGGGTTCCTGCAGTGCGGCGTGTTCTTTGAACAGCCAATTGTTCGCCAGCTCTTCGCCGTAACCTCGGCGCAATTGGCCGATCGTGCCGGACGTGATGTTCATGTGTCGATGCAAAAATAATTCCCATGCTTCCGGAATCGGATCTTCTTTCTGACCCGGCGTGTCGTCGTTCAGCATGCTTTCGAACACGTCTTCCACGCAGTGACGGAGATGCAGCAGCTCGATCGTGCCGAGCCGTATTTCATCATTGCTCTCGAGCAAGAACTGCGCGCCGTACGTGCACTCAAGCACGAGACGCTTTCTCACGTCTTCGTTCTTCCACAGCTTCTTCCAGCGTTCGCGGTTGGCTTTCGTGTTCTCCATCCCAAAAAGCTTTTCCTTGTAACTGCGGTACGCCCTCTCGGTGCCGGGGTGATGATCCTGAAACTCGTACTCCATATGTATATTAAACTTTACTTTCTACTTCACGTCAAAATAGGCTGCCGCAGCCCTGCAGACACGTAAAATCGAGCGTGCATACTCCAGGCCGTTACAACGACTTGGAAGGAACAATGCATGGCCATCCCCTAGGAGTTTTTGTCCATGAGGAAAGCTAATTTTGGAAACTAGTTCGGTTTTTACGAAGGATTTCAAGTACCGGCTTTACTCCGTCGGCAGCACATTCCGAATAGTAAGCATGGCTCCAAAGGCCAAAATCTGCTACAATCTAACGATGCCCCGACAGCAAACATACACACTCACTCTCAACGGCAAAACCCTCCTGATTGTCGCAGCGTCAGTGGTCGCATGGCACGTCGGCACATCAACGACAAACTGGTTCACGGCGGGCAATATGCATCTCTTTTCGCTGCAACTCCTGAGTCTCTTCATCGAGGCCACGCCATTCCTCTTGCTCGGCAGTATCGTCTCGGGACTCATTGAATCCTATGTGAAGCCCGAAACGCTCCTGAGCCTCACTCCTCGGACAAGAGTCGGTCAGGTCGTTGCAGGATCATGCTTGGGGCTGATCTTCCCCGTCTGCGAGTGCGGGGTTGTGCCGGTCGTACGCAGGCTCATGCGCAAGGGTATGCCCGCGACGATGGCGATCGCGTTCTTGCTGGGGGCACCGGTGATGAATCCGATCGTTCTCTTCGCCACATACAAAGCATTCGGTCTGAGCACGATGCTCCTGTGGCGCGTGCTGGGAACACTCATCGTCGCTTGTATCGTTGCCCTTCTGATTGCGCCGCGACACACGAAGAGAGAGCAAATGGAGAGCGATGGGCACTCGGGACGCGGCGGCATCCATACCGCCTTGCGGCACGCAGCCGACGATTTTCTCGGGATCGCAGGCTATCTCGTCATCGGTTCGATTCTCGCCTGCATCGCACAGGTATTCATACCGCAATCGGTATTGCTGCCCGTGAGTTCCCATCCGATCCTCTCCGTTCTCGCCTTGGAACTGCTGGCATTCGTCATGAGCATCTGTTCGAGCGTGGATGCCTTCATCGCCCTCGGTTTTGCATCGACCTTCACAGGCGGCTCGGTGCTGTCGTTCCTCGTCTTCGGACCCATGGTCGACATCAAGAGCACGCTGATGTTCCTCGGCGTCTTCCCAAAGAAGACCGTCCTCAAACTCATCATTCTGCCATTGTTCTTCGCAACGATGCTCGGCATTGCCGTCAATCTTCTCGGGATTCTTTCTTAAATTCATGTCTCTCGCTTCCACTCACGATCGGCCGGCACACGAGCACAAGCATCATGCCTGCGAATGCTCGGATGCGGAACATGCGACGCCGAGAGCATGGACGGATGTCGTGCTGTTGGCAGGCGGCGGCGTGTACTTCCTCCAACTCATCCGCACGGGCACGCTCGCCAACTATGTGAACGTTCGCTTTGCATGGATCGCGTGGCTCGGGATGATTGCATTCTTTCTTCTTGCTCTCGCCAAGCTGACGCCGTCAGTCCACGGACATGATCATTCCTGTTGTGGCAAACGGTCGCCGTGGAAGTTATGGCTGTTGGCATTGCCCATTGTCCTTGGCTTGTTTCTGCCGTCCAAGCCTCTGAATGCATCGGTCATCCGCAGCGAGCCCGATCTGCAAGCCATGCTCAAGGAGCAGGTAGGCATGCAGTATCTCTTCTTCCCCGAAACTATTCCCAACCGTGCGCAGCTCTACAGTCTCTACAACGACTTCATGCCGGACAAGGCGCATTCCTACGATGATCCGCTTACTTTCACGCTGCTCGATTGGTTCCGCATCCACTTCGATCTTCCCGCAGAAAAAAAGAATCTGCTCGACGGCATGCCGTTCGATGTGACGGGATTCGTGTATCACGGCACGGATACATCGGACGATCATTTCGTTCTTGCTCGTTTCTTCATGCGACACTGCATGTTCGACACCATTCCCATCGGCATGCGAACCGTATGGAAGAATGCCGATTCCCTCACGGAAGACAGTTGGGTGCGGGTGCAGGGAACCGTCAAATACGTACCCGATGCCTCAGGTAAGCCCCTATTGACTCTCGTTGCTGAAAACGTGCGTCTCGTGGAGCAGCCGGAAACACCGTATTTATATCCCGACACCTCGGTCCAGTGATCGTGGAGATGCTATATAGATGCAAACGATTTGCATTTATTATTGATATGCATTAAGGTCTGCGTGCTTTTACCAAGCTTCTTTATGAAATATCGTCTTTCTCTTGCCGCTCTCGCCGTGTTGCTCTTTGCCGCTTGCGCGCAAACCACTCGGCAATCAATGCCGACAACGGAGCAGCCCCTCGGCGTCGCCGCCAGCTTCTATCCGCTCGCATATTTGGCACAGCAGGTAGGAGGAGTGAATGTCGCGGTCACGCAGGTGACACCGGGCGGTGTCGAGCCGCATGAGTATGAACCTTCTCCGGCAGAGCTTATTGCCGTGCACGGTGCCAAGGTGTTTCTGATGAATGGCGCCGGCGTCGATGGATGGGCGGATAAAGTCATTGATGAACTGAAGCAAAAGAACATCGTGACCGTCCGCATGACCGACACCATCTCGCCCATGGGAGGGTTTAGTGAAGAGGGCGAAGAAGATCCTACCCACCCGTCGAGCGCCGACATGAATGTCCAAGATCCGCATTTTTGGTTGAATCCCGTCCTCGTGAAACAGGAGGCAGCGCTGATCCGAGATGCCTTTATTCAGGCGGATCCCGCCCATGCGGATGCTTACCGTGCCAACGCCGCTCAACTCCTGCAGAAGCTCTCCGCGCTGGACAGCGCCTACCGCAGCGGCCTTGTGAACTGCTCGCAGAGCTTCATCGTGACGTCCCACAACGCTTTCCGCTACATGGCGAAGGAATACGGCTTCCAGTCTTTGGCCATCGCCGGCATCAATGCCGAGGAAGAACCGTCAGCCCAGCGATTGGCGGAACTTGCCGATCTCGCAAAAGAGAAGGGCATCAAGTACATCTTCTTTGAAACGCTCGTGAGTCCCAAGATCTCGGAGACGGTTGCACAGGAAATCGGAGCTCAGTCACTCGTGCTCAACCCCATTGAAGGGCTGACATCCGAGGACGAAGCCGGGGGCGCGGATTATTTCACCATCATGCAGGAAAATTTGCAGAACCTTCGTACCGCCATGGAATGCCGATGAAGGCCGACGCATCGTCGGCAGTCGAGGCAACCGGTCTTTCCTTCGGCTATGACCATGGAGGAACGGTTCTCGATGATCTGAGCTTCTCCATCGAATCCGGTGCCTATGTCGGGATCATCGGACCCAACGGCGGCGGCAAGACGACGCTCATGAAGATCATCCTGGGTCTCCTCGAACCGACGAAAGGAACGATCGCCGTTTTCGGGCAGTCGCCGAGGGAAGCGCGCCGGCACGGACGCATCGGCTATGTTCCGCAACGCATCACGCAGGGGGAAGCGACGTTTCCCGCAACCGTCGAGGAAGTGGTTTTGAGCGGGCGGTCCGCCCACCGCGGCCTCTTCAAGCGCATCACGACACATGATCGTCGCGCCGCAGAAGAAGCAATGGAAGAAACGGGCGTCCTTGCGTTTCGCAAGCGCCTCGTCGGTTCTCTTTCCGGCGGGGAGCGCCAGCGCGTTTTCATCGCGCGGGCGCTGGCTTCGCATCCCGCCATGCTCGTGCTCGACGAGCCGACGACGGGCGTTGATCCCGCCGCGCGGCAGGATTTTTACCGCCTGCTGCACACGCTCAACAAGAAGGGCATCGGCATCCTCTTTGTGTCGCATGACGTGGAAGTGATGATCAAAGAAGCGTCGTCACTCCTCTGCATTAACAAAGTTATGGTTTGCGACTGCGAGGATTGTCACACCATCAGCCCCGCAACCCTCGAAACGCTTTACGGAAGCGATGTTGCGCTCGTGCGCCATCATCATCACGACCATCCTCATACCCACTGAGTTCATGCCCCACATTCTCTCCTACGACTTCATGGTGCGCGCATTCATTGCCGGAAGCATCACGGCGGTGATCGCGCCGCTCATCGGCATTTTCCTCGTGACGCGCCGCTACTCCTACATGGCCGATACGCTTGCGCACGTGTCTCTCGCCGGCATCGCCGTGGGATATCTCCTGGGATTCCAGCCGATTCTCGCGTCCCTCATCGCCTCCGTCGTCGCGGCCTTTTCGATTGAAGGTCTGCGGGCATCCAAGAAGCTTTTCGGGGAAACGGCTCTCTCGCTCTTTCTCTCGGGCGGCCTCGCGCTGGCGGCGGTGCTTCTCAGCTTGCGCCACGGCTCCAACATCAATCTCGAGAGTCTCCTCTTCGGGAGCATCACCACCGTCTCTCAGAGCGATATTTGGATGATCGCCGCACTGGCATTCGTCGTGTTGCTCATTATCGCTCTGCTCTTCAAAGAACTTTTCGCAGTCTCCTTCGATGAAGAACTGGCTGCTTCCGGCGGCATGCGCGTGCGATTGATCAATAATCTTCTGGTGATTCTCGCGGCGATGACCGTCTCGCTCTCGCTTCGCACCGTCGGCGTCCTGCTCGTGGGGGCGCTCATGGTGATTCCCGTCGTGGCCGCCCTCCAGTGGCAGCGCGGCTTCGCGCAGACGATGTTGCTCTCCGTCTTCTTCGCATTGATGTCCGTCATCGCGGGCATCACCCTCTCGTTCTACGTCGGTATCGCCAGCGGCGGCACCATCGTTCTCCTCACGATTGCCTTTTTTCTCCTGGGCACGATCAAACGACATCTCTTTGCGAGTTAGCTTTTGCACATGGGTCTTCCTCCCTATGATATCCCTCATGATCCTATGAATGACAAAGAAATCCTCTCGCTACTCAAGAAAAAAGGCCATCGCATGACCATGGCGCGACAAGCGATCGCGAGGATGATCGTGCGGGCGAAAAAGCCCTTGTCCGCAGCGGACATTCACTCGTTGCTCTCGAAAGAATCATCGCACCCCAATCTGGTGACGGTCTACCGCGAACTGGCATTCCTCGAAAAAGAAGGGGTGTTGCGCAGCATGAAGCTCAAAGACGGGGTGAAGCGCTACTGCAACGCGGCCAAAGGCCATCACCACCACCTCGTCTGCACCAACTGCGATACGGTCAAAGACGTGGATATGTCTTGTTACGATCTTCATGCGGTAGAGAGAACACTGGCGAAGAAAAACAAGTTCAGCATTAAAAGTCATTCGCTGGAGTTTTACGGCCTTTGTTCCAATTGTCATTGATGTGCCGGAACCTGGGCGACATTGAAAATGATACGTTTGGTCGCGCTCGCAAAACACAGAAGGTTCCGATGAACATAACGAGCGGGCAGGATGAAGGGAAAGACATTCGATACGGGACATGGGCAATACCTGCAGATCGTCCGACGCTTCAGTGACGGAGTGAAATTGAACGACGGAAGGGGAGGCCGGATTTGCCCATGAAGAAGGACCTTTTCATCCTGTCTTAAGGAAACGGCGGTCGGGCGGCACTTTGACGGAATCCAGCCGCTTGGATGTCTTCAGAAAGCCAAGAAATCGAGATTCGTAGAAATTATTTCAAAATGGAGGTGCCGGCGAGGATCGCACTCGCGCATGGGGGATTTGCAGTCCCCTGCCTTACTGCTTGGCTACGGCACCAGCGGGGGAGATTGTACTCAGATTTCGGAGATATCACTAGGGAGAGGAGGGGATAAGGTTTCTTTATGTTTTCTGCGAGAAACTCTTGCCTCATTTTTGCATGTCGGAGTACACTTCCCGAAATACCATGAGCCCGAACCCGAAGAAATCGTCGGCTGCCCCTTCACGTAATCCGAAGGACTACTGCATCGCCACCATCGGCAGCCACTCCGCGCTGCAAATCCTCAGCGGTGCAAGACAGGAAGGCGTACCCAACATCGCCATTTGCAAACGCGGCACCGAGGGCGTGTACAAGAGTTTCGGCGTCGCCGACGAGATCATCATCGTGGATGACTGGAGTGAGTGGGACAAAAAAGTGGAACCCGAGCTTCTGAAGCGCAACGCCATCATCATTCCTCACGGATCGTTCATCTCGTACATGGGACACGAGCGCGTGCAGAAAATGAAGACGATGTACTACGGAACGAAGGAGATTTTGGAGTGGGAGAGCAATCGCACCATGGAGCGAAAGTGGCTTTTGGATGCCAAAATCCTCATGCCCAACGTGTTCGAGAAACCCGAGGACATCGATCGCCCCGTCATCGTGAAGTTCCACGGAGCGGGCGGAGGATTCGGGTACTTCGTCGTTCGTACTCCGGAGCAATTCTACGAAGTGAAGGACCGCAAGTATCCCGATGACAACGACTTCACCATTCAGGAGTACATCGTCGGCGTGCCGCTCTACATCCACTACTTCTACTCGCCGATCACGAAGGAACTCGAAATCATGAGCTTCGACAAGCGGTACGAGAGCAACGCCGACTCCATCGGACGCATCAAGGCGGAGGACCAGCTCGCTGCCAAGATTCACACGAGCTACACCATCGTCGGCAACATTCCGCTCGTGGTTCGCGAATCCATGCTTCCCGAATTCTTCCAGATGGGAGAGCGCGTGGTGGAAGCCAGCCGTCGTCTCCACAATACGTCCACCGGAGCCAAGCTCACGAAGGGGCTCTTCGGGCCGTTCTGCTTGGAGACCATCGTCACGCGCAAGCTCCAAACCTTCGTCTTCGAAATCAGTGCACGCATCGTCGCCGGCACGAACCCGTTCATCGAGGGTTCTCCGTACACGGCGCTCAAGTACGGTGAGCCCATGAGCACGGGGCGCCGCATTGCCAGGGACATCAAGCAGGCCATCGAGAAGGGCAAGTTGGACAGCATTTTGGGTTAGTTTTTCATCACCACGTTATGATCGACGTCTCCTCCACCCTCGCCGGTTACGATCTGAAGAACCTCAGCGTCGGCGTGCTCGGCGGACACAGCGGACTCGATGTCGCTCATGGAGCCGCGAAGTACGGATTCAAGACCGTCGTGGTGGCACAGAAGGGAAGGCACCACACGTACGGGCACTACGCTAAGCGCGGAAAAGGAGATATGGAGCGCGGTTGTGTCGATGAGCTCTTGGTCGTTCCGAAATTTCAGGACGTACTTCTGCCCGAGGTCCAACAGAAGCTCCGAGAGATGAATACAATTTTTGTGCATAACCGATATTTCTGGGTCTACTTCGATGACTTTTCCACGGTCGAAAACGATTTCAACGTTCCGATCTTCGGATCGCGTACGCTCCTCAAGTTGGAAGAGCGCGATCAGCCGTTCAATCAGTACCATCTTCTCGATAAAGCGGGGATTCGCACGCCGAAAATCTTTCAGAACGCCAAGGACATCGATCGTCCCGTCCTCGTGAAGGCCGCCGAGGCCACGCGCGGATACGAGCGTGCGTTCTTCATCGCGACCGACCCGGCGAGTTACGAATCCACGGGCAGTGCTTTGGAGAAAGCGGGCAAAGTGAGCAAGAAGTGGCGCGAGGCGACCATCGAAGAATTCGTCGTCGGGGCACCCGTAAACTTCAACTTCTTCTACTCGCCGCTCACCGGCGAAGTGGAACTCCTGGGCACCGATACGCGCCGCCAGACCAACCTGGACGGCTTTCTGCGCATGACGGCCGACCAGCAGGCTATGGCGCTCAAGTCCGTACCGCTCAAGATGATCGAGACCGGGCACATCGCCTGTACGGTGAAGGAGTCCATTTTGGAAAAAGCATTCGATCTCGGCCAGAAGTTCGTGAAGGCGACGCAGAAGCTCGACAAGAAACTTGATCCGAGCGGCAAAGGCATCATCGGACCTTTTGCACTCCAGGGAGCCGTGGTCGCCGAAGAGGGGAAAGAGGACATCGTCATCTTCGACGTTTCGCTCCGTATTCCCGGTTCACCCGGAACCGCGGCCACTCCGTACTCGGGCTATCTCTACGGCACATCGATGAGCGTGGGTGAGCGCGTGGGTATGGAAATCAAGCAGGCAGTGAAAGAGGGGAGGTTGGGGGAGATCGTCACCTAAATGCTCTGCGACGAGTGTTACTTCTTTGGCGCGCCAAAGAAGTAACCAAGAAAGCGCTCTTGGCCGATACCCACCCTCACCCCCCGCTGCGGCGCGCTCCACCCCTTTGGATGTGGTTTCACCCCACAATAGCCGCTCGCATTCGCGGGAGTTTTTGTCTAGAATCCTTCCGATCTGATGTGGGGCTGTAGCTCAGTTGGTAGAGCATCTGGTTTGCAACCAGAGGGTCAGGAGTTCGAATCTCCTCAGCTCCACCACATCAATATCACCAATCGAAGGCGTGCACGTATCAAAGCAGTCGCGTGTTTCGGCGTAAGAAAAACGACGAGTCCGCGTCTTACCAATGATTCCTATCCCTTCCCACGGTTCTTATGGGTGCCATCACTCCTTTTATCGTCTTGCTCATCGTCGCGCTCATCTTCAACTACATCCCCATGGACGGGCAGCTGAAGAGAATCGGCTACATCGTCATCGGTGTGCTCGCGCTCGTCATGCTTCTCCGTTTCGCAGGACTCTTTTAAAGAGTCCTGCGGCTAGAACTCGGTTCCCGGGACTCCCGTAGGCCCGGCTCCGTTTCTGCCCGGCATCGGAATGAAGTTGATGATCGGTCCAAAGAGCACGTCTTCCGTGTGCGTGACTGCCGCGATGCCCCAGAAGAAGAAGATGACTCCGACCAGGATGATCACGTTATAAATGCCGCCGACTTTGGACGCCCACGCGGGCTCACCGAACATGTCGCCGACGCGTTCGCGGTACTTCACCATCAGGAATCCGCCGACCATGCCGAGGAGTCCGAGAAAGTATCGCATAGGGATTATTTCAGCTGAGCATCAAGCTTGCCCGACATCGTTTCCTTGGACTGCACTCCGACGATGGTGTCCACGGCCTCACCACCCTTGAAGACGATGAACGTGGGGATGCTCATGACGCCGAACTGGCCGGAGACTTCCGGGTTCTCGTCGACGTTGATTTTGTAGAACGCCACTTTGCCGTCGTACTGCTTGGTGAGCTCGTCGACGATGGGGTTCATGGCTTTGCACGGACCGCACCACGGAGCCCAAAAGTCCACGACGGCGGGGATGGGCGACTTCAGTACTTTGGCGGCGAATTCGGCGTCGGTGATGGGGGTGGCCATGGGGGTCGGGGGGGGGAATGGATCGAAGTCGGAAGAATTATACTCTCCGGTCGAGGAGTTGAAAGTGCGAAAGTACGAAAGTGGAAAATCAAATACTTTCGCACTTCTTTTACTTCCGTACTTCCGCACTCCTTACGCCTGTCCCTTCGATAAAATTCCTTTCGTAATCTGCTTGCCGATTTCGACGGCGGGTTGTCCGTAGATGTCGATCCGGTAGAGCTTGCCCAGGTACACCACCTCGGTCATGAACAGGAAGAAGAGCTGCCCGATGTGGTACTCATCGAGCCGCTGCAACGCGATGGTCGCGTGCGGACGCTTGGCGGACGTGAGTGCCTGGCTCGTGCCTTCGTAACAGGCGTCGAGCAGCTGGCCGAACGTCTTGCCCGCGATATAGCCGAAGCTGTCGGGTACGTTCTTCGGCACTTCCAAACGCGGCTTGTCGATTTCACGGATGAACAGATGCCAGCTCTTGCGAGGCCCGGCCATCCACTGTTGCAGGAGCGAGTGCTGGTCTTGGGTGCCGATGGCGGCCACCGGAATGGGGTTGAAGCCTTCGCCTTTGCCAAGACTTTCGGCGAGCAGCTGCTGCTCCCAGCGCGCCATGGACATCAGTCTGTCGCCGTACGGCATGATGACGCGGATGGGGTAGTTGCGGCGCGTATCGAGCAAGAATTGGACGGCGGCCAATGAAGCGGCCGGGTTCCTGGCGAGCGTCGTCTCCTGGCAGTACGTGTCCATCTCTTTGGCGCCGCGGATGAATTGGTTGATGTCGCCGCCGAGGAGTCCGAGCGCGAGGAGTCCCACCGGAGTGAAGATGCAGAAGCGTCCGCCTACATTCGGGGGAATCGCAAGGGAGTGAATGCGGTTGGTCTTGGCGAATGCGCGCAGCGGTCCGCCCTCCGGGTCGGTGATGGCGACGACGCGGTTGCCCGGATGCGTTTTCACCGCGGACTTGAGTCGCTCGAAGCAGGCGAAGAACGCCGACATGGTCTCGAGCGTCGAACCGGACTTGCTCACCACGACGATGAGCGCGTTTTTCCAATCGATGAGATCGAGCTGCATGCCGAGGCTCGTCGGGTCGATGGTATCGATGACCAAAAACGCCGGAGTCTTGGGGGATTCGAAAATTTCCTGGAGCACTTTGGGCCCCAATCCCGATCCGCCGATGCCGATCCAGACGACGGTCTGAATGTTCTCCGTCTTGAGTCCTTCCACGAGTGCCGAAACGATCTTCGCGGCGTCTTTGTCGTACGGATTCATGGACCAGCCGTGCTGGCCTTTTTCGCGTTCGGAAAGCCATTCTTCGGTGTATCTGCGCATCGACGTCCGCACGGTGGCGAACTCGCTGTCCGGAATGCCGTGGCTGGGCGTGATGACTTTGGCCAGCGTGCCTTTGATGTCGAGCGTCAGCATGAGGGAAGTGAGAAAGTGCGAAAGTTCGGAAGTGCGAAAGTTATAGGGAGCGGAGTGCGGCGGCCACGCGGTCCTCGGTGCGCTTGAGTTTGGCCGGGATTTTTTTGAGCGCGGCGAGCACCGTTCCTTGGTCGTACCCGAGGGACGTGAGTGCCGAGATCGCATCGGTGTCGAAAGCGGCCGGTTTCTCGTGCGCGGCTTGCGGTGTGGTGATCCATTCAGGGTGTTTTTCCAGGAGCGACTTGAGATCGACGAGCAGTTTCTCCGCAGTCTTCTTTCCCACGCCCTTGATCTGCGTGAGTGCGGCGACATCCTCGTGCTGTACCGCCGTCACGAGGATATGGCGGGGGATGGAGCACAGCTCCAGCGCCATCTTGGGTCCGACACCGGAAATATTCAGCAGTTCCGTGAACAACGAACGCTCGATGTGTGATGCGAATCCGAACAAATCCAAGCGGTCTTCACGGACGTAGGTGAACGTGATGAGCCGCGTCGGTTTTCCTTCCTGCAGTTCGTCCCACAGCGGGTGGGGCAGCGTTGCCAAATACTCCACACCCGAAACGTCCACGGCGACCTGCGGAAGCGGTAACTTTCGGACGATTCCGGAGAGCGCGTAGATCATGGCGCGATCATAGCAAAGGATCGGGGGAAGGGAGAGAACTTTCCGAGGGGAAACCAAAGAAACCAAGGCAACCAAGGAATCCAAGGAATTTCGTTGGTTTCTTTGGTTTCGTGGGTTTCCTTGGTTTCTCCCAAGGCCATCTAAGCTTCAAAAAAAGCCCATTTTATGCTATAATTCTTGGAATGCCTTTTGGCAGAAACACCAACATAAAAAAGACGGCGATGATGCTCCTGGTCGTGACGGCTCTGCCGATCACCGCACTCGCTGCCGTGAGCGAGGAGCATCTGGCTCAAGTGAAGGATCAATTCAACGAACTGTGGCACAACGCCGCGGAGACCACGAAGAAGCGAACGGAGCTCGAGGAAACATTGGCCAACTTCGATTCCAAAGTCGCCGATGCCAAGCGTGACTTGGCCCAAGCGACCGAGGATCGCAAAGCCATCCGCGAACAAATCGCCGAACAACGTCGCCTCATCGAGGTGCTCACGTCCCAGCTCAAAGCGGCGCAGGACAGCAGGTCGTTTTACACATCGCTCGCGTTCAGCCAGCGCGATGACTACGTGCGGTTCATTCGCTACCTCGCCAGTCGCGACATGACCGACAGCGACACGGGCCCCGTGGCGGGCGGCGGGATTCTGCGGTACATGCTCCGCGGTTCCCTCGGCGACAGCATCGATGATGACTTGGCCCGCCAAGCGGCCAACAAAGCCAGGATTCGCTTCTTCGGGCAAGTGAACGTTCTCGTCGATGAGTCCGGTCGCGCCGAAACCCGTCTCGCTCAAATTTCCAAAGATTTGCAGAAGCAGCTGACCGCACTCGAGAAAAAGCACAGCGACATCGCGTCGCTCGCCGACGAAAAGGCTGCGTTCATCGATGACAGTTGGCGCCAGAAAAAACTGACGCAGGAAGAAGTGATCGCCGTCGCCAAAGAAGCAGACGAAGCGAGCGCGCGCATGGCGTCGATTCAGTCGGACCTCATCACCATCAACCAAGAGTTGCGTGATGCGAAGCTCAAAAAATTGCGCGCCGAACTTGATGATCTTCAGTCTCAGTACAAGACGCTGGAGACGCAGCGCGATACGCTTCAACGCAAAGACGAGGCCATGCGCCTCCTGCAAGATGCGGCGCTCAAGGCGTTCCAAGTGACGGTGCAGCAGCGCAACACGGACAAGAAGCTCTACAAACACGTCGAAGAAAAAGAGCTGGCGCGCTCGCTGCTCATCGACAAACGTGACGCGCTGCCGAAAGATGCATCGGGCGCACTCATCAAATCTGCGGCGCTCACCGATGTTCAGGCCGACATCGCCGAAGTCGAGGCGGTCATCAAGCTCATGAAAGACGGCGTGCCCACGGAATATGCCGAGGCGTACGTTCGTGCCAAGCGGCAAGCCGATGAAGCCGCGCCGGTGCGGGCCGAACTCCGTCCACAGATTCTCGCCCTCGCCCCCAAGCTTGCCGTACTGCAAACCGCGGTGAGCGCCAAGATCGGTGAGGTGGAATCCGCCGAGCGAGACACGGGCATGGACGGACTTCCGCCACTCTTTCAGTGGCCGGTCCGCGGTCCCATCACTGCCGGATACTTCGACGCCGATTACGAAACAGTGTTCCACGTGCCGCACCGGGCCGTGGACATCGCCACTCCGCAGAGCAGCTCGGTGCATGCCATCTCCGACGGCATCGTGCTCGCCGTGAAAGACGGAGGGCTCACGGGTTACAGCTACGTGCTCATCGGACACCGCAACGGTTACGCGTCACTCTATGGACACGTGTCCGCGGCGCTCGTTCGCAAGGGCGACGTGGTCATGGCCGGACAAATCATCGCGCTCTCCGGAGGAACGCCGGGTACGCATGGAGCGGGGCCGATGACGACGGGAGCGCACGTACATTTGGAAGTGACGAAGGATGGTGAGCATATCAATCCGCTGAGCATTTTGCCGGCAAGGTAGTCACTGAGATGTTCTTTTCTTGTCCGAACGATACGAATTGTTACTTCTTTGGCGTGCGATCTTCTTCCACTTTCTTTTGACGCAAAAGAAAGTGGCATCCTCCTTCGCTCCTTCGGAGCTACGGACGGACAAGAAGAAAAGCAGTCGCTCGTGGAAAAATGGCCTACGCTTCTACGTTCGCAGAGCTAAAAAGTCCAAACTCGGCCTGCGGGCCTCAAACAGTGGACTTTTTCACGCTCCGCTTCACGTGAAGCGTTACGGCATTTTTCCAAGGCGACAACGCAGCTTCAGGTTCTTCAAAGCATGGCGTCGTTCCTTGCACTCTTTGTATTCCTTGCATTCCTTGCAGTCCTTCTACAGTCCTCCAAGAACGACCACGAACTCTCCTTTTATAGTCAGCGTCTTCATCCGCTCGGGCAATTCACCGATGGTCGTGCGCACCACTTCTTCGTGCATCTTCGTGAGTTCGCGCGCGATGACGATGGGGCGCGCGGGTTGATCGACCAATGCGGCACACAATTCGCTCGCCGTTTTTTCCATGCGATGCGGCGACTCGTAAAAGACGATCGTTCGTTCTTCGGTCTTGAACGTTTCGATGAGTGTTTTCCTTCCTTTCTTCAGAGGGAGGAATCCGAGGTACGTGAATTGGTTGATGGGAAGTCCCGATGCGCTCAGCGCGGCGAGGAATGCCGAAGGCCCGGGAAGTACTTCGATGGGGAGCCCCGCGGCGCTTGCCTTGGAGACGACGACGAAGCCGGGGTCCGAGATACCGGGCGTTCCGGCATCCGAGACCAAACACAGATGCTCTCCTTTCTTTAAGCGTTCGCAAATCCAATCGGCTTTGCCGTCATCGGTGTAGCCGTGGAACGAAATGAACTCTTTCTTGGGTAAATCGAGCAATTTAAAGAGCTGGCCCGTCACCCGTGTATCCTCGCAGATCACGCCATTGCAGTTCTTTAAGGCCTCCAGCGACCGCACCGTGATGTCCTTGAGGTTGCCGATAGGGGTAGAGACTATGGATAACATAAATGTCTGATTTAGAAATTATCCCTCGAGGCCCTGAGATTTTCGAATGGGCCGATGGGAGTGGAAACGATGGAGAGCACCGATACAGAGTAGCAACATTGACAAAAATATAAAGAGTTTTATAGTGAATCCTTCCAGTTTTCATTGGAAGGATGTTCGTTCACATCGCTTCACCAAGGGACACGACCATCGAGCGCATTTTCGGTGCGCTGGACCGGTCGTGTCTCATTACCCATTTCGAGTCCAGGAGGAATCATGCACGTAACGCTCTACGACGAATTGGCTCAAATGTTGTGGGCGCGCCACGGTGGCGCGGAAATCCTTGCGGAGATTCACGAGGGCACCGACGTGCCCGAATCCGACTTCCAGGTTCACATCATCGTGAACGAGGTGACGCTCGCCGCCGCGCTCGTCAGTCTTATGCGCCAGCCGGAGACGACTCTCATCGTCTTCGGTTGCGAGCCGCCCCGCTACAACATCAACGGCGTCACTGTTGAGATTCGGGCCGGTTGGCCCGAAGCGCACATCCTCGACAATGTCGAGGCCGCTGTCGCGTGGCTGAAGCAGCACGAATTTTCCACCCGGTGAAGAAATGAACGCGACGAAGCGATGCGAACGGGGGAGGGTGTGCGGCTTGCCTGCACACTCTCCTTCGACGTGCTTGTTTTCATCGGCACGAGATCGTTGACAAGGACCGGAATAGTTTTAGTGTATCCGCGCTTTCAGTTTCGATTGGAAGCATTGTTCGTTCACATCGCTTTCTTACAGACACGACCATCGAACACATGTGATGTGTTGGCAGGTCGTGTTTTACCATCTCAGTCTCGGACAGGAGCAGAGTCCATGCGAATCATCGTTGTCTCGAAGCGCGCACACAACCAGTGGCAGTACGACGGTGGCGCGGAGATCGTCCGCGTCGAAGAGTCCACGCCCGGTGATCGCCTCGCGGCGTTCACCGTCCACCTGGTGGACGAGCCCGTCTCCCTGGCGCATGCCCTCCTTGGGCTGCATGCCGAGCCCACGCGGACGGTCATCGTCTTCATGCCCGCACTCGCCATGCACAACTTCTCCCACGAAGTGATGCCGGCGATTCGGGAAGAGTTTCCGGACGTGAACATCTTCTTCGACATTCAGGAGGCCGCTCGTTGGCTTCACCATCAGAAGACGAGCGTTCACGCTCCGGCGGAGTCAGCCGTCTGACTGCGCGGGCGATGGAGAAGCGACGTGAACGAAGTGAGGGTGTGCGGCTTGCCGCATACCCTCCTTCAACCTGCTTTTAAAGTCACTTAATTGACATTTTATAAAAAGATTGTAGATTGCCTTAGCTCTTTCACAATGTGTTGGCACCGTGCCGCACGACGTTCACGTTCGTTCTCGAGGGTTCTTCCAATGCCATCGTCGTTAGCCGCTGAATTTTCAACTCGTGCCATGGGTGTCGTCGGGAGTCACGTCCGCGCGATGAGTCGTGCCCATGATGGGCGCATTGCGTACCTCACGGATCGCTTCCTCACTGTTCGGCCGTTCAGCAACCTCCGGTTCCACCTTGGGACCGGGAAGGGACTGACGCTCGACACGGAGGGATGGATCCCTCCCGATGCGCCGGTTCACCTCCGTCTCTTGGGTGACAACTGGCTGCTTGTGTCTTTCCCGAGACAGCAACACATCGTCACGCTGACCGACGGGGTCAGCAGGCCGTACGACCCCGCGAAGCATCAGGACCTCGAAGAAACGGTCTGGTTCCGTGCCCGCCGCGCTGAGTGGGATGATCCCACTCTGGCTGTTTCCAACGCGGCCGGCGGCAGACTCGCGCTGCTGCGCGACGGAGTCCTCTCCCTACAGCACCATATGGAGGACTTCAGCCCCAGGGCTCAGGAATGGACCCTGGATCTGGCTCATCACCTTCGGGTTCAGGAGGCCGTCAAAATTTGCCTCTCCCCACTTGGGGACTACGTGATCGTCGCAACGCAACGACGAGTCTTTGCCGTCCGCACGGCGGACCAGAGCGTCACCGATCTTTCGGGAGAACTGCATCTCAAGCCGGCGACGATTTGGTTCACCAGTAAGACGACATTCGTCGTCGCCGATACTCAGTGTGAGCTTTGGCGTCCGATGCAGCTCACCTTCTGAGCGATCCGACGTCGTGTATCAACCGCCAACCCATAGAAAGAGCCAGCCTCTCGTGCATGTCACGAGGGGCACTCTTTAGTTATAAAAACTAAAATCAGAAAATGTCAAAAGATGGCTTCGGGACTTGAACAACACGCGTATTCAAGGCGCTTTCCTTTCGACCCGATTCTGGTAGTCTTCCTCCGACTTTCTGACCCCGATTTCGGTATGGCAAAAACCCCCGCACCACAGAACGACGGAGAACAGGCTCCGCTCTTGCCCGTCAAAAACATGGGCAACATTCAGGCCCGTCCCATCGTGACGGAAATGGAAGAGAGCTACTTGAGCTATGCCATGAGCGTCATCGTCTCGCGCGCTCTCCCCGATGCTCGTGACGGTCTCAAGCCCGTGCACCGCCGCATCATGTACGCCATGTTGCGTGAAGGATTGCTCCCGAGCCACAAGTACTCCAAGTGCGCCGGTGTGGTCGGTGAAGTGCTCAAGAAGTACCACCCGCACGGAGACAGCCCGGTGTACGAGGCCATGGTCCGTCTCGTGCAGACGTTCTCCATGCGTTACCCGCTCATCGACGGACAAGGAAACTTCGGTTCCATCGACGGAGACAACGCCGCCGCTTATCGTTACACCGAGTGTCGTTTGGAGAAGATCTCCACGGAACTCCTCGCCGACATCGACAAGAACACCGTCGACTTCCGCCCGAACTACGACGGCACGGTCAAAGAGCCGTCCGTTCTTCCGTCACGCCTGCCGAACCTGCTCCTCAACGGCACCGTCGGTATCGCCGTCGGTATGGCCACGAACATCCCGCCGCATAACCTCCGCGAACTCTCCGACGCCATCTTGCACCTCACGGACAATCCGGATGCGACGGTGGAAGACCTCCTCAAGTTCGTCCAAGGCCCCGACTTCCCGACGGCCGGTTACGTCTACGATCGCGAAGTTCTCAAGCAGGCCTACCTCACGGGTCGCGGATCCGTCGTGTGCCGCGGCAAGGCCGAAATCGAAGAAGCAGGCAACCGCCACATCATCCGCATCAGCGAGCTTCCCTACCAGGTGAACAAATCCGTCCTCATTACGCGCGTCGCCGAGCTCGTGACGGACAAGATCATCCAGGGCATCTCCGATATTCGCGATGAGTCCGACCGCGACGGCATCCGCATCATCATCGAACTGAAGAAGGACAGTTACCCTCAGAAAATCCTCAACCAGCTCTACAAGCACACCGATCTCCAGACGAGCTTCGGTTACAACTGCATCGCGCTCGCCGACGGCATTCAGCCGAAGCTTTTGAACTTGCAGGAGCTGCTCCAGATCTTCATCAACCACCGTCGCACGGTCATCACGCGCCGCGTCACCTTCGACCGCGACCGCGCCAAGGAACGCGCACACATCTTGGAAGGTCTCTCCATCGCTCTCGACAACATCGATGCCGTCATCAAGACGATCCGCAGCAGCGACTCTCAGGAAGACGCGCGCCAGGCGCTCATCAAGAAGTTCAAGCTGTCCGAGATTCAGGCCGGTGCCATTCTCGAGATGCAGCTGCGCCGCTTGGCCGGACTCGAGCGCAAGAAAATCGAGGACGAACTGAAGGCAACGCTCGCCTTCATCAAGGAGTGCGAGGCCATCCTCAAGGACAAGAAGCGCGTCGACACCATCATGAAAGACGAGCTCAAGGAAATCGCCGCCAAGTACGGCGATGACCGCCGCACCGTCGTGGTACCGCACGCCGTCGGTGAGTTCTCGGCCAAGGACACCATCCCGAATGCTCCGATGATCGTGGCTCTCACGACCCACGGTTACGTGAAGCGCCTCAGCCCCGCGCAGTTCCGCGCACAGCACCGCGGCGGCAAGGGCATCAAGGGCATGACGACCAAGGACGAAGACGAAATCATGAGCATCGTCAGCGCCAGCAACCACGACGACATGCTCTTCTTCACGAACACCGGTCGCGTGTTCAAGATGCCGGTCTACGAGCTCCCGCAGGCCAGCCGCACGGCCAAGGGCCAGGCCATCGTGAACTTGCTCCAGCTCCAGCCCGGCGAGAAAGTCGCCGCCATCATGAAGGCCAAGCTCGAAGGAAAGACGCACCTCTTCATGACGACCATCAAGGGAACCGTGAAGCGCACGGCGCTCTCCGAATTCGAAAACATCCGCCGCTCCGGCCTCATCGCGCAGAAAGTTCCGGAAGGGGACGAGCTCAAGTGGGTCGTCGCGACGACGGGTAAGGACGAGATCTTCATCCTCACCAAGAAGGGTAAGTCCATCCGCTTCACCGAAGGCGACGTCCGCGAAATGGGACGCGCAGCCGCAGGTGTCCGCGGTATCCGCGTCGGTCCCGGTGACCGCGTGGTGGAAGCCGCCGCGTTCGCGTCCGCAGAGAAGAGCCAGCTCCTCGTCGTCATGGAGAACGGTCTCGGCAAAGCCTCGCCCATCACCCTCTACCGTCTGCAAGGACGCGGAGGCAGCGGAGTGAAGGCCGCCCAGCTCACCCCCAAGACCGGTGACATCGTCGGTGGCGCCATCCTCCAGGACGGCGACCAGGGCGACCTCATCTGCATCAGCAAACAGGGCCAGACCATCCGCATGAAACTCTCCGACATTCCGTCACGCGGTCGCGCCACGCAGGGTGTCATCGTCATGCGCCTCGACGCGGGTGACAAGGTCGCATCCGTCAGCGTCATCATGCATGACCCCAACGCCGAAGCCGCCGCTGAAGAGGCAGCCGAAGAAGACCAGATGGAAATCGAGGAACCGCCGGTCGTCGAAGAGCCGGAGGAGAAACCCAAGGCGAAGAAGAAGTCTAAAAAATAGATCACGAGACGTAAGACGTAAGACATGAGCAAAAAATGCTTGTCTCTTACGTCTTATGTCTATTTTGTGCCATTTTTGGTCTTGCAGAGGGCCAATCCTTCTCGTAAGATCTCGCAGCTATGAAGAAAGGCATCCACCCGCAGATCCACAAAGACGCCGTCACCACGTGCGTGTCGTGCAATGCCGTATACGCCATTCCGACGACCGTAAAGGCCCAGCAGGTCGAAATCTGCAGGAACTGCCACCCCGTCTACACGGGTGAATACCGCGGTCTTATGGCTTCCGGACGTGTGGACCGCTTCCGCAAGGTTGCCGAGGCCACCAAGAAGAAGCAGGCCGAAATCAAAGCCGTGGAGGAGGCTCGCAAGGCCAAGCCCAGCAAGATCAAGAAGGCCAAGTAGTTCGATATACGAGCCTTGTACGCCTGTTTCAGCGTGTGAGGCTTATTTGACATATTCTTTAAATTTGTCATAATATCACTCCTTTTTATGCCCAACGCCCCCAAGTCCATTCCGGAGAACCCCGATCTCTATTCGCAGTCGCTTCTGAATGCGGCTCGGGCATACAAGCATGATCTGACCGTCGCGCAGGAGGAGGGTGTGGATCTTGGCAAAGGACACCGTGTCTCCATCAAGCACATCACGTCCATTCCGACCCCGTGGTTCATCAATACGAAAGACAACAGGCCGGGCGCCACCTGGTTCGAGCACATCGCACATACGGCAAGTCGCATTCACAATGTCATGACGAGCGATGCGGATCTCAAAGTGCCGTTCGATCAAAAGGGCGGACGTCCCGGACAACCGAAGCCGAAGGGTACGCTTGTGGATGTATTTCCTGCAGACGCGAATCGTGTCGTCAGCATCATCGCGTCCGAACTCACGCGCATGGGACTCGGGCTCCAAGTGCGCTCTCTGTCGCGCGGCAAAGCTACCGATCAGGAAAGCGTTCTCCGTGAGGTTCGTCAGTCCGTCTTTTACGCATCCCAAAATTATACCGTGAACGAGACGAAGCGTCCGCTCGTCGTCAACATGCCGTTCCATCCGCTCTGGAACAAAACGAAAGTGCAAGCAATGCCGGGGGAACCTACGCCCATCAGTTTGCTCGAAGCTACGAAGACCGAGCAAAAGCTCGTCCAACATCTCATCGGTCCGAATCCGAACGGCAATGACCAAGTCTCGGACATCATGGAAACACGCATCGCGCAAATGTGCCTGAAAGCGATGCCCGATTTGTTCACGCGCCATGATTTTCAGTTCATCCAATACCATCAAAAGGAGCGCGCAGCGCTCAAGGCGTACCTTGAACGCATCGACATTTTTACCCAAGACTCCCGCAGCGAAGCCCTCGAGCAGATCCTGGAAATGCTCTCACTGCACGTTCAGTGCAGTCCGGAGTGGTTCGGGAAGCTGGAAAAGGAGGAGCTTGCCGACAGACAGGCCGCAGGTTCCGCCACCGCTGCGGACAAGCCTTTTGACATCATCGGTGACGATACGAAGACGGTGATCGGGGCATTTTTGGACCCGCTGATCGTGAGACACAAGGCCGGTGACAAATCGATCGTGAAGCAGATGGGTGATCGATTGCTCGTCCCCGTGACGCGCCTTGCCATGCTGCTCGATACTTCCAACAGAGCATCGGCTCGTGATTCCGCAGAGGTGCGCGAAGAGATGCTGGTTCTCATCGATCGTTTGAAGTACATGTGCAACGCCGTGGGCGGCAATGGCTACGAAGTGGCTCCCACCATGGCCAAAATGCTGTTGCATGCCTATACCGATCAGACTCCCGATACCCTGAAAGCGTACCTGTAAGACCCTCCGACGGAGCTCCGTCATTCCGTGTTAGAATAAACGTATGGACCAGCGTCAGGCGAAGCTACTTGCGGCAATCATCGACGAGTTCATCGGAACGGCGCTTCCCGTCGGTTCCAAGCAGATCGCCGACACCGGCATGTTTGCCATTTCCGGCGCCACGATCAGAAACGAAATGCAGATCTTATCTTCGGAAGGTTTCATCGAACAGCCGCATACGTCCGCGGGCAGAGTGCCCAGCGTGAAGGGGTACCGCATGTACGTGCAGCAATTCATGAATCCGTCCGCCCACGAGCGTGCCGTACGGCTCCGTTTCAACACGCTTCGCGAGCAGTACTTCCAGCACAAAGACCGTGAGCGCGCGTACGAAGCCGTGAGCCTGCTCTCCAACATGATGCCCAACGTCGCGTTCGCCACCGTTCCTCACCGTGAACGCGTGTATTACCTGGGACTCGCCAATGCCGTCCGTCAGCCCGAATTCATGGCCGATGCCAAACTTGTCACGGGCGTCGTCGAAGTCCTGGAGAAGCGTCTTGCCGATCTTGTGTCGAACATCGAGCTCAGTGACCAGGTGCGCTACTACATCGGCGACAAAGACCTGTGTCCCGAGTTCGAGAGCTGCTCCATGCTCGTGACCAAGTACAGCGTGCGCGGCCAAGTGGGTGCCGTCGGCATCCTGGGACCCACGCGCATGGACTACGGGTACAACACCGCGGCCCTGGAAATGGTCGCTTCACTCATTCGCGACTAACGTCTACGATTCAATCTATAGCAACATCCTCGTCCGAGTTGGCACTTCTTCGCATCCGTCCGGCACTCCCGGATCCGGAAGATACGAGCAGCGCGCGCGGCCCGCTCCACATCGAGTCGGCCATTTCGGCTCTGCATTCGCTCAAGGGTAAAGACGGTCTCATCAGTTTTGAGGTCGGTTCGTTCCAGGGAAAGATTTGTTTCTTCGTCCGTGCCACGAAGCGTGCGCTCCCGCTTTTGGAGAGCCAGCTCTACGCGCAGTACCCGGATATCGATATCGAGTTCATGGATCCCAAAGAGCTGGAACCAAAAGAAGGGGAGATCATTCAGTCGACGGATCTGTACTTGAGCAAGCCCGAGATCTATCCCATCAAGCGCCATCCGCAGTTCGACGATCTTCTGGCCCGCCAGAACGTCGATTCCATGGCGGGCATCACGTCGGCGCTCGTGCGCTACGCCGATCCCGCGATGCGCGGACACATTCAGATCGTCTTCCAGCCCATCGGCAGCCGCTACCGCAAACGCGTCATCAAGTTTTTGCCACTCATCAAGAAGGGCTTCCCCAAGCGCTTTGAGTCGTATGCCAAACTGTTTGCCACGGCGCACTTGGCGCGCGGTTGGCGCTGGTGGGCCTACTTGCCGCTCAATATTCTCATGGGTGGTTTCCGTGCGTGGTTCTCGTTCATCCCCACCATCCAGGACGTGGGTGCCCTCTCGGAAGAGAGCGACAACGACGAATACAACGAAGAAACCATGAAGTCCGGACGCCGCAGTCACGAGAGTGAAGATCCCATCTCGGCCGTGGCCGACAAAGTGAACCGTCCGCTCTTCGTGGCCAATGTTCGCATCAGTCTCATTTCGAAGGAGAGCAAGAAAGAGGATGCCATCCAGAAAATCGCCGAGATCTACGGCAGCTTCCGTCAGTTCACCGTTCCCACCCTCAACGGATTCAAGGCAGGTCACGTTCGTTCCGTGACGTCGCTTGCCGCCGACATTCGTCACTACCCGTACACGCTTTCGGTCGAAGAGCTCGCCACGCTGTGGCACTTCCCGAATGCGCTCGTCAAAACACCGAACATCGACTGGGTGTACTCCAGGAAGCTCGAACCCCCCGTGGATTTGCCCGTCCCCGAGACCTCGCCCGATATCACGGTCCTCGGTGAAGCCGTCTTCCGCGGGCATCGCACGCGTTTCGGCATCAAGCCCGACGATCGCCGCAGGCACATGTACATCATCGGTAAGACGGGTATGGGTAAGTCCACGCTCCTGGAGAACATGATCTTCTCGGACATTCAGAGCGGCAAAGGCGTCGCCGTCATCGACCCGCACGGCGACCTCATCGAGGCCGTGCTCCGTTTCATTCCGCCCGAGCGCACCAACGACGTCGTCCTCTTCGACCCCGCCGACAAAGAGTATCCGCTCTCGTTCAACATGCTCACGGCACGCAGCCCGGACCAGTTCCCGCTCGTCGTCTCCGGCCTTATGAGCGTGTTCACCAAGCTCTGGCCCGACGTGTGGAGCGGACGCATGGAACACATTCTCCGCAATACGCTCCTCGCGCTCATCGAAGGCCAGGCCAACTCCATGCTCGGCATTCTGCGCATGTTCTCCGACGATGCGTTCCGCAAGAAAGTCGTGGATCATTTGAGCGATCACCACGTCCGCAGCTTCTGGGAAGACGAGTACGCCAACTGGTCCGAGAAGTACCGCACCGAGGCCATCGCCGCCATCCAGAACAAGATTGGGCAGCTCCTCTCGGTGCCGATGATTCGCAATATCGTCGGACAGGTCTCGAGCACTTTGTCGCTCCGCGAAGCCATGGATACGGGCAAGATCATTCTCGTGAATCTGAGCAAAGGAAACATCGGAGAAGACAATTCCGCATTCCTTGGGTCCATGCTCGTGACCAAATTCCAGCTCGACGCCATGAGTCGTACGGACATTCCGGAGAAGCAGCGCAAAGATTTCTACCTCTACGTCGACGAGTTCCAAAACTTCGCCACCGAGTCGTTCGCCACCATTCTCTCCGAGGCTCGCAAGTATCGCCTCAACCTCACGCTCGCGCACCAGTACATCGGGCAACTCCTCATCGACGGCAAAACGACGCTCCAGGACGCCGTCTTCGGCAACGTGGGTTCCATGACCAGCTTCCAAGTGGGTTCCGACGATGCGGAGGTGCTCAGCATGCAATTCGAGGAAATGGTCTCGACGAACGACATCCTGAGCCTGCCGAAGTACCACGCGTACATGCGTCTCATGGTCGGCGGCATGGCCAGCAAACCGTTCTCGGTTTCCACGCTTCCGCCGCCGAAACTGGAATCATCCGATGAGCGTGTCGCCGTCATCCGTCGGGCATCGCGCGAGAGGTACTGCGAGAAGCGCGCCGTCGTCGAAGACAAGATCAACAAGTGGATCATGAGCGCCAAAGAAGGCCGCCAAGTCGCCGTCAAAGCCGAGAAGGCCAAGGAGAAAGAAGCCGAAGAGAAGGAGAAGGCTCGCAAGAAAGGCATGAAGCTGGATGAGTACCGTGCCTGGCGGGACCGCGAAATGTGGACGAACGACTTCAACGCACTCAGGAAAAAAGCTCTCACCGAAGCTCTGTCCACGGAGGAGCAGGCCAAGCTCAAAGAGCTGGAGGACAAACTCGCCAAGAGCGGGGGAGTGCCGCCGCCCAGCAAGGGCATGCTCGAGGTGATGGAAAAGCAGAAGAAAAGTGCGTAATCTTTGGTCATGGCGACCATCGACGATTTCGGCAAGCTCGATATCCGCGTCGGAAGAATTGTGGACGTGCAGGATTTTCCGGAGGCCAGGAAACCGGCGTACCAACTCGCCGTCGATTTCGGTCCCGAGATCGGCGTGAAGAAGTCATCGGCTCAGATCGTCGCCAATTACACGAAAGAGGAGCTTTCGGGACGTTCGGTTCTGGCCGTCGTCAACTTTCCGCCTCGCCAGATCGGTACGTTCATGTCCGAAGTGCTCACGCTCGGCGTCCCCGATGCCGCCGGCCAGGTGGTGCTCATTCAGCCCGGCAAGGACGTGCCGCTCGGAGGGCGATTGTACTAGCACCTGCGTTTGTGGTGCTGTCACTTGCTTTGACGGAGTCTCACTTCCCATAATGACACGCGATTTCCGCTTTTTTCCCTATTTTTTATGTCGCGCGCCAAGCGTTATGTCATCAAGGCTCTTCCGGCAGTCTTCATTGCGGGCACCCTCTTCGGTGTCGGCATCACTTCCATCAGCGCTGCCATCCGTGGCTCCGCCATCTTCACCGACGTTCCGTCATCGCACTATGCCGATGCGGCCATCGGAGAGATGTACTCACTCGGCATCATCAAAGGACTGGATGACAGCCACTTCGGTCCCGACCAGCCCCTGACGCGCGGTCAGGCTGCTCTTCTCTTCCAACGTCTCAGGAATGAGATCAACGGCGTCTCGTCCACGGGCACGTCGTCCAGCCGCTCGTCGTCATCGAGCAGCTCCTCATCCAGCAGCGTCTCCAGCAGCACGGCAACGTCGTCCACCAGCTCGTCGTACAATCCGGGCGGTTCCGTTCGCTTCGACTCGCTCGGCTACGTCGTGGAGAAGAACGTGAGCACGGGAACGCTCAACATCGCCATCGTTCGCATCGGCGGCAACCAGGGCAGCGGAACGGTGCAGTACACGTTCAGCGGCGGCACCGCCATCGCGGGCAACGATTACACGCCTGCTTCCGGAACCCTCACCTTCACGGGTAAGGAAACGAGCAAGAAGGTCACCCTCCAGATCAAGAACAACACCTCGAGCAGCGGCGACAAGACCGTCATCCTGACGCTCAAGAGCCCCACGGGTTCCATCTCCATCGGCAACCCGAACACGGCCACCGTCACGATCAAGGATCCGTACTCGTCTTCCACGTCCTCCACCGTATCCTCGTACTCTTCGAGCGCGCCTACGGGAGCCGTCTTCCAGTTCTCAGCCTCTCAGTACGGCGTCTTTGAGAACGGTGGAAACGTCACCGTCACGGTGAACCGCACCGGTGTCACCACCACGGCCGTCAACGTGAACTACAACACGAGCAACGGATCGGCTTCCGCCGGATCCGAGTACTCGGCCGTCAACGGCACGCTCAGCTTCGGCGCAGGCGAGACGAGCAAGACGTTCGTCGTCCCCGTTCAGGACAACGTAACGGTCGACGGAAACCACTCCTTCAACGTCGTCTTGAGCTCGCCCACGAACGGTGCAGCCATCGACACGCCGTCGTCCAGCGTGATGATTCATGACAACGAATCCGCGCCCACGGGCAGCGGAACCATCAAGCTCGGCGCTTCCACGTACTCCGTGACCATGGCCTCGGGTAAGGCCGTCATCACCGTCAGCCACGTCGGAGGAGGTTTCGGAGCCGTTTCCGTCGGTTACTCCACGGGCAACGGTACGGCCGTCGCCGGTTCGGATTACGTCTCCACGAGCGGCACGCTGAACTTCACCACGGGTGAAATGAGCAAGACCTTCACGGTTCCGCTCATCTCACACTCCATCACGAACAGCATGACATTCAACGTCTACATCTCCGGCACCACGGGAGCGCCTCTCGGCACCCCGGCGAGCGCCATCGTGACGATTCAAAACTGATCACGAAGAACGGGAAAGCCGCGGTCTCTCGGGATCGCGGCTTTTTTAGAGCAGATATGTCCAGCACACCGCCGCAAGCACGATGCGATACGCACCGAAGGCGATGAACGTGTGTCCTTTCACGTAATGGAGCAGCCAGCGGATGCTTGCGTAGGCCGTGATGAATGCGGTGACGAATCCAATGGCGATGGACAACGTGTCTTGGGCCGAGAAGGCGTCGGCAGACTTCACCAGGTCCAAGCCCGTGGCGGCGAGCATTGTGGGAATCGCGAGCATGAACGAGAAGTCCACGATGGCGGCTCGGTCGATCCCGAGAGCCATGCCTCCGATGACGGTGGCCGCAGAGCGCGACGTCCCGGGGATCAGTGCCACGGATTGCGCGATGCCGATGATCACGGCTTGAACGACGGAAATCTCTTTGGCATCGGTCGTCGTGAACGTTCTGCTGCGGTTCCACAGTTCGAATCCGATGAGAATGACGCCGCCCACGGCGAGCGATCCCACGACCAGTGCGGGGCTGGCGAGCAGGTAGGTTTTGACGACGTCGTGCAGTCCAAGCCCGATGATGCCCGTGGGAATGAATGCGGCCAATACCGTCACCCACAAATGCCTGTATTTCATCAGGGTCTTCCAGTAGATGATGACGGCAGCGGCGATGGCGCCCGACTGAATGATGACATCGAAGCTTTTCACGGCTTCCGTGGCCGTGATGCCGAGCAATTTTTCAACCAAAATGAGGTGTCCCGTCGATGAAATCGGCAGGAATTCCGTCACGCCCTCCACGATGCCGAGAACGGCAGCCTGGAGCAGCGTCATACGCCGTAGCGTTGCATGGTAAAGACGATGAGCGGCACGTAGATCAGTACGACGACGCACGCATCGATGATGAGCGCGATGAGTGCCGCAGCCGCCGCCACGTCTTTCGTCATTTTGATACCCGGGTGCCAGTGTCCGCCATGCTTTTTCTTTTCATCGTCATCGAACGTATCGGCCAGTCGCTCGATGGCCGTATTCAAAAGTTCCACGACGACGAACATGCCGCCGAAGATCAGCAAAATCACGATGCTGCCGATGTCGCCGCCGAGTGCCACCGCGATGATGATGAGAAGTGCTTGCGCGAGGATGAAACGGCGCAGGTTCGTTTCGTTGTTCCACGCGTGACGCAGTCCTTCCAGCGAGTGGCCGAGGCTTTTGGCGGTCTTTTTCATGGGTGGTTACGCCGAGATGCCCGGAACCGGGAACGAGCGGCAGAATTCCTTCACTTCGCCGTGCAACGTCTTCATGGCCGTCGCATCGGCGCGCTTTTCGATGGCTCGGAGCATGAATGCACCGAGAATTTCCATGTCTTTCTCCTTCATGCCGCGCGTCGTGATCGCGGGAGTGCCGAGGCGGACGCCCGAGGGATCCATCGGTTTCCTCGTGTCGTTCGCGATCATGTTCTTGTTGAGCGTGATGCCGATGCTGTCGAGCACGTGTTCCACTTCGCCTCCTCCCAGGTTCCACGACTTCACGCAGTCGATGAGCATGAGGTGGTTGTCGGTGCCGTTCGTCACGAGCTTGGCGCCCTTCTCCATGAAGAATTTCGCCAGGTGCTTGCTGTTCTTCACGATTTGGTTGGCGTAGTCCCGGAATTCGGGCTTCAGTGCTTCGCCGAAGGCCACGGCTTTGGCGGCGACCATCTGCATGATGGGTCCGCCCTGGAAACCGGGGAACACGGACTTGTCGATTTTCTTCCCGAGCTCGGCATCTTTCGTAAGAATCATGCCGCCGCGGGGACCTCGGAGCGTTTTGTGGGTCGTCGTCGTGATGACGTCAAAACCGTCGTGGAAAGGGTTTCTGGCAGCCTTTCCGGCGATGAGTCCGGCGATGTGCGCCATGTCGGCCACGGTGATGGCGCCCACTTCGTCGGCGATGGCTTTCATCTTGGCGTAGTTGAGTTCGCGCGGATATGCCGAGAAGCCGGCGAGGATCATTTTGGGCTTCTCTTTTTTGGCAACCGCGAGCATTTCGTCGTAATCGATTTCGCCGGTCTCCACGTCTTTCATTTTGTAGCGTACGAATTTGAAAATCTTCGTGAGGTACGTGACGGGGTGACCGTGCGTCAGGTGTCCGCCGTGGCTCAGGTCCATGCCCATGACCGTGTCCCCGGGCTCCAGCAGTGCGAAGTACATCGCGACGTTCGCCGGAGCACCCGCGTGGGGCTGCACGTTGGCGTGGCCCGCATCGAAGAGCTTCTTGGCGCGTTCGATGGCGAGACTTTCCACGATATCGGTGTATTCCTGTCCCCCGTAGTAACGTTTTCCGGGATAGCCTTCCGAATATTTGTTGTTGAACACCGTGCCCATGGTCTCGAGCACCGCGGAGGAAACGTAGTTCTCCGAGGCGATGAGTTCCACGCCGTCGGTCTGGCGTTTTATTTCGCCGAACAGGGCCTCGAACACCTGGGGGTCGGCCTTCTTGAGAGCGTCATAGGTGGGCATGTTCGGAGTGTAAGGTGAAAAGTGGAAAGTGGAAAGTGAACGAGCGGCATATCCGGTCCATGGTTCCCATTCCTACTTTTTATACACTTTTGTGCCCGTTACGACGGAGTCCATGGTTTCATCATGCGGGTCCATGGGAATCTCGGGCAGCAGCTGGCAGTCGAAGCATACGCCGATGTACACCGACCTCGGATTTCTTCCCCGTTGTTTGTGGATCCACATGTCGTAACCCCCGTTGCCGCGCCCCATTCGGTGTCCCTCTTTCGTGAATGCCCGTCCGGGGACGACCGCCACGTCGATGGTGGATTCATCGAGGGGGGAATCGACGTTGGGTTCCAGGATATTCGTCACGGGATTTCGGTGAACGTCGGCAAGGGAACGGATTCGATGCATCTCCATGTGATTACCCGTGACTTTGCCCATGCAGATCACGTTTTTTTGCTCCAGCAGTTCGGTGATGAGGGGCGTCACATCGGGTTCATCGAGGTATGGTGAGTAGATGGCGATCGTGAGCGGAGCGGGTGGCAGCATTTTTCGGAGTTCACGAACGATGATTTGGCTTTCCACGCGGCGATCATTTTCGCTCATGCGGGAAAGACGTTCTTTGATGGCCATGCGGAGGTCGGCTTTCGTACTCATGACGATATCCTGCACTGCTTTGCCTTTCTTTGTCCAAGCAAGGATACGAATTGTTACTTCTTTGGCGCGCCAAAGAAGCAACCAAGAAAGCGCTGCGCGCCGATACCCACCCTCACCCCCCGCTGCGGCGCGCTCCATCCCTTGGGATGTGGATGCACTCGCTCGTGGTTCCTTGCATTCTTTGCAGTCCTTACCTCCCTACATTCCCCCAAACACCTCTGCCGCCGCCTCCACCAAGTCCGTGGTCGGACCGGCTTTTGCGGCGCTCGCATTTTTTTCGATGGTGCAGTGGATTCGGACGTGCTTTTTGAACACGGCGTGCAGTGCGTCTTCCACGGAGCGGCTGGCTTTCGTATCCATGATTTTGTCTTTGTGGAACGACGATCCGAACGCCAGGTGGACGGTATCCTTTTCCACGGAAGAAATCGTCGCGTCTTTCAGGCTCATGCGGACCGAGGGAGGCGACACGCTCTTCAGAATGGCTTCCCAGTGCTTGTTCAGCGCTTGCAGCGTCAGCTCTTCGGCTTCAATGAGGCTTGCCTTCGGTGCTTCCGCGACGGGAGCTTCCGTCGTCACGGCAGACTTGGGTGCGGGAGCGGCGGCTTTCGGAGGGGGTGACTGGAATACGGGAGTCGCTGCTTTTTCGATGACCGGAGCGGAGCGGCTTTCACCCGAGCACAGCATCATGAGCGCTCCCTCCAGCACCAAGCCGGGAATCGGCGACGTGCGCATGTCGCGGACCGCCGCAAGCAGCACGTCGGTCATGCGGACGAACGGAATCGGCGACTCCCTCTTCTCGAGTGCGGCGTGCATCTCGGTTCTGACGAACGTGAGGAGGTCGGTTGCCACGGTATCGAGAGGAATGTTGGCTTCTTCCATCTGTGCCACGAGCTCGGTGAGCTTCGTCATGTCTTTGGCGCCGAGTGCGGCGATGATGTCCTCGATGTACACGGCCGCGGTGTGGCCGACGCGTTCGATGACGTCGCCGAGCGTGATTTTCGGAAGCGAACGCAGCTGGTCCAGGAGCGAAATGCCGTCGCGGAAGCTCCCGTTGGCATGTCTGGCGATGGCTCGCAGGGCTTCACGATCGATGGTGATGCGCTCTTGGTCGGCAATAAATTGGAGTCTGCGGATGATGTCCTCGTCTTTGACGCGACGGAACAGGAAGCGCTGGCAGCGCGACTGGATGGTGTCCGGAACCTTGTGCAGTTCGGTCGTCGCCAAGATGAAGTACGCGTAGTCCGGCGGTTCCTCCAGCGTTTTCAGGAGCGCGTTGAACGCCTCCTTCGTGAGCATGTGGACTTCGTCGATGATGTACACCTTGGCCCTGGAGATGGTGGGGGAGAAGTTGATCTTCTCGATGAGGTCGCGGATGTCATCGATGCGGCGGTTGCTGGCGGCGTCGATTTCCACCAGGTCCACCAGCGAACCGTCTTCCACGGCCTTCACCATGTTGTTGCGGATTTTTTCGTCGTCCGTTCCCTGAAGGAGAATCGTCTTCGCCAAAATGCGGGCCACGGACGTCTTGCCCGTTCCGCGCGTGCCGCAGAGCAAGTAGGCGTGCGAGATGCGACCTTGGGACACGGCTTGTTCCAACGTCGTCACCACGTGGTCTTGCCCCACCACGTCGGCGAAATTCTGCGGCCGGTATTTGAGATACAACGTCATCGGGAAAGGGAGTATATCACCGCTTCGTCCCACGTCACGGAATTGAGCATTCGAACAAAAGAAGGTATAGTCCTGTCCTATGACAACTCGCACCCTCACCCTTTCGGCAGTGATTTCCGCGTCGCTGCTCCTCGGCGCTTGCGGCGTCGATACGACGGGCCTCACCGGCACGTCCGCCAAAGCTCCCAAAGGCCCCGCTTCCGCCGCCGTCACGCTCACCGAATACGCCGATCTCCAGTGTCCGGCCTGCAAGGCGGCTCATGAGATTCTCACCAAGCCCATCTTGGCCCAGTACTCGGGCAAGATTCGTTTCGAGTACAAGCACTTCCCGCTCCGCAGCATTCACGTGTACGCCTACGAGGCCGCTCAGGCTTCCGAATGTGCCGCCGACCAGGGAAAGTTCTGGGAATTCGTGGATTTGAACTACGCCAAACAAGATGCTCTCAGCAGCAACGCACTTCGCGATTGGGCAGCCGAACTCAAGTTGGACACGGCTCTCTTCGATCGTTGCGTAAAGTCCGGCATCAAAGGCGACGCGGTTCTGGCCGAGTATGCCCAGGGCGAAAAGCTCGGAGTGAATTCCACGCCGACATACTTCGTGAACGGAGTTCGCGTGGAGTCCAATACCATCGAAGCCATGAAAGCGGCCATTGATGCCGCGCTCAAGCAGGTGAACTCGGTTCCTCTCTAAAGAGGCTTCGAGAGCTGTGCGAAGGCGTCGATGCGTTCCAACTTCTTGTCCCAAATGACGAGCGTGCGCAGTTTGGACGGGTCCTTTTGACTCGTCACGTCGTACTGTTGCGCCCCGTACGTCGTTTGGAGCGAGCCCAGAGATACCGCAGTGTCGTCGGGGAACGTGCTGCCGCTGCCGTCGCGCGGGTCCACGAGTGTCGTGAGGTACACCCGCACGTCGGCTCCGGGTGTCACGAAGAAGTCGGATGAGAGGAAGAGGGTGTCGTCGACGTACAGAGCGTAGCCGCTGGCATCGGCACCCACGCCGATGAGCGCACCCATCATGCCTTCGGCCTGTTTGTCGCGGGCATCCTTGGCGATTTGCTTGCCGCGGAGAATTTCGGATTCGATGAAGTCTTTGTGAACGATATCCTTCTTCATCGCCGTACCCGCGATGATGATGTCGGCCATGCCGTCGGCAAGTTCATCGCCGTAACGCGACGCCGTGAGCGGGTTCATGTTTTCTTCATCGATGCTGGTGGTTGCGACAGAACCGCAGGAGCCGAGTACCAGACAGAGGCCGAGGGCGGCCGAGAGAGTGGAGTTGCGCATAGGGCGACATTGTCACGATCCTCCCCTCATTTGGCAAGACTCGGCCCTAATTCAGGCTCACGAGCCTGCTGTTCGGTCCGCCGTACGCGAAGCCGGCCTTCTTGATGGTCGCCGTGAGCGAGCGCATTTCGGTGAGGTGCATCATGAGTTCGCGCATCCAGCCTTCACTCTTCGGGTCGCCGTCGGAATGCGGGCAGAACGTCGTCCAGTACAACCACTTCGAATCTTGTTCGCGCTCCATCTTTTCCGCGACCATGCTCATGACGCCGCCGGACTTCACGTTGGTCTGGAGGTACGTGGCCTTGTGTCGGGCCTTTTCCTCTTTGCGGAAGTACGCACGGTCGGCGGTTTCGTAACTCAGCACGTCGTTGCGGCCGACATCCAGCCCCTGTTCGGCGCGGTACTTCGTGAGTTGTTCCTGATCTTTGCTGGATCCTTTGCGGGCGATGTCGTCGCTCAAATACGGCGGTCCGTGGGTGCGGCACCACAGGTTGTTGTACACCACCCACCGCAGCTGGTGGATGGAGCGGTTGGCATTCGGGCCTTTCAGCAGTCGCAAGATCATCGGCTGCAGTTCGCTGTGGCTGCTTCCGATGCTTTCCACGAGTCCGTCGAGCCGCTTCTTGGCGTCCATGACGTTGGCGCCGGGTCCTTCCGCAGCCTTCTTGCCGAACTGCGTGACGTAGCTTTCCATGGACTTCAGGCGCTTCCAATCTTTCTCCGAGAGCTGGGACATCTTGGCCTCGGTGATGAAGCCCGCGGCGTCCTCCCAGTCCTTCATGTCCATGGCGTGACGGATCTTCAGGAGCACGGGCGCTTCGTTGTCGATGTTTTTGGCGTCGTCCATGCGGTCTTCCGCTTGCTCCACGTACCGCAACCGCTGCGTGTAGTGCATGTTGAGGAATTGCGTCGGCGACACCAGCTTGAATCCGCGTACGCCCGATTCGCTGCCGCGCTCGTTGAACTTCTTTGCCACCGTGTCGTACCTGCCCTTCACGGCGCGCCAACTCAGCATGAGGTCCGTGAGTGAATTCGTGCCCGTACCGTTCACGAAGGCTTCGATCTTCTTCGGAGAAGCGTTGGATTTGAACGTGCGTTCCAACCACGTTCCCACTTTGGTCGCCGACAGGAATCCGGCCGAGACCGCGCTTTCCAGTTTGGATTTTGCTTTTGCGTGCAGATCGAGCTGCATCTTGTTTCCGGCGAGCAGCGTGGACCGTGCTTCGGCGAGGAGGTTCTTGCGCTCGTTGTAGTGCATGTTGAGGAATTTGTCGTTGTCCAAGATTTTCGTGAAGCGCGGGTCGTATTGAACGGCTTCCTTCAGGCCCGGTTCACGGAGGAATGCTTTTCTTTCGTCCGATACTTTCTTCCAGCCTTCGATGTACCTCGGCATGTCGCGCTGCACCCAGTACTCTCGTTGCTTGAAGCCGATGCCGCTGTCGGCGAAGCGATCTTCCCAGCGCTTCATTGACTCGCTTGAAATGTATCCGCCTGCGCGAGCCGCTTCTATCTTGCTCGTGAATTCGCGGTGCAAGTTGATGGCATCGCGCTCCATTTTCCTTCCCCAACCTTCCGTACCGTTTTCACCTTCAAAGAACACTTCGCGGTCGCGGATACCGTCGTAGCCGTCCTCCTCCAGGCGCATGCCGGCGAAGTAACTTTCCAATTCCCGGATTTCTTGTGCCGAGGACGTCTTCGTCCTCATCACCGTCTGTAAAAATGACCTGGCCCGTGACCGTACGGCACTGGCGCGTTGCTGCAATTCGCGGGAATCAGCCTGTTTTTCCTGCTGTTCCGTGTCGTGCGTACTGGTGATGGAATCGAGCTTGGCCATGGAGGTGGGAGTATAACCGATGTGTGGAGTTTTTGCCCCGGAACACCGTTGCAATTTTCCTATTCTCTCGCCGAGCGAGCATGTGGTACGCTTCGCTTCCGATGATTCTTTCCGATCGCGACATCAAGGCGGCTATCGCCTCCGGCAGAGTGAAAGTGGAGTCCACGAGCGGGCAGCTCGACCAGCACATTCATGCCAGCAGCATGGATCTCCGTCTCGGCAACACGTTCAAAGTCTACGAACACAGCAAATACCCCCTCTTGGATCCCAAGAATCCCAAGACGTTCGCTCAGAACATGCGCATCATCACGGTTGCCGACGGCGACCCGTTCATCGTGCAGCCGGGCGAGTTCATCTTGGGCGTCACGCAGGAAATCATCACCGTCCCCGATGACCTTGTCGTTCGCGTGGAAGGCCGCAGTTCACTCGGCAGACTCGGCATCATCGTCCACTCTACCGCAGGATTCGTGGATCCGGGCTTCAGCGGCACCATTACCCTCGAAATCAGCAACCTCAACCGCCTGCCCGTGGCTCTGTACCCCGGCATGCGTATCTGCCAGCTCGCCTTCGAGATGATGTCCTCGCCCGCCGACATGCCCTACAACAAGAAGCCCGGCAGCAAGTACCAGGGTCAGGTCCTCCCCGAAGAGAGCCGTCTCAGCATCGACATGGAATTCGTCGCCGCGGCAAAGGCCGAGTAAGGCGCTTCGCAAGTTCCCGGAACGAATGTCGACCGATTTCTCCGTCCGACCATTTCCTCGTCCCCCTCTTTCTGCTGAAATACACGCCATGTCGAAAATGACCAACCGCACCGGCCGAGATCTCGCCACGATGCTCAAGGGCGGCGTCATCATGGACGTCGTCACGGCCAAGCAGGCCCGTATCGCCGAAGCCGCGGGTGCCTGTGCCGTCATGGCCCTCGAGCGCGTGCCGTCCGACATCCGTGCTCAGGGCGGTGTGGCCCGCATGAGCGACCCCGAACTCATTCAACAGATTCAAAAAGCGGTCTCCATCCCGGTGATGGCCAAGGTTCGGATCGGTCATACGGCAGAGGCTCGCATTCTCGAGGTGCTCGGCGTCGATTTCATCGATGAATCCGAGGTCCTCACGCCCGCGGATCCCTTCGATCACGTCGATAAAAACGGCTTCAAGGTGCCGTTTGTCTGCGGTGCGACGTATTTGGGCGAGGCGCTTCGTCGCATTCACGAAGGCGCGTGCATGATCCGCACGAAAGGGGAGGCAGGAACCGGAAACGTCGTGGAAGCCGTGCGCCACCTCAAGCTCATCAAGTCTGAAATCGCATCACTCAAGTCCATGAGTCCGGCCGCACTCAAGACATACGCCAAAGAGCAGCGTGTTCCGGTGGAACTCGTCAGTGACGTGAAGAAGGCGCAGCGACTTCCCGTCGTCACGTTCGTCGCGGGCGGTGTCGCCACTCCCGCGGACGCAGCACTCCTCATGGAACTCGGTGCCGAGGGAGTGTTCGTCGGTTCCGGCATCTTCAAATCCAAGGATCCGCGCCGCATGGCCTCGGCCATCGTGGAGGCCACCACGCACTACAAAGATGCCAAGAAGGTCATGGAGGTCTCCCGCGGTCTGGGACCTGCGATGGCGGGCCTGGAGATTGCGAATTTGAGCGTCAAAATGCAGGAACGAGGACACTGAAAAGCTTTAAGTCCTCAGCCTTAAGCCTTAAGATTGTCGCATGGTCGTAGGCGTCCTCGCATTTCAGGGTGATTTCGCGGAACACATCGATGTTCTGCATGCGATGCATGTGCCGTCGGTCGAGGTGAGGTCGGTCGCCGACTTGTCGAAGGTCAATGCGCTCATCATTCCGGGAGGCGAGAGTACGGTCATTGCCAAATTCCTCGCGAGCACCAAGGTCGGATCCGAGATCATCAAACGCACGAAGGCAGGCACGCTCTTTTTGTATGGCACATGCGCAGGAGCGATACTGTTGTCGAAAAAAGCAACAGGCAAAAACGCTCCCCGCACGCTCGGTCTTATGGACGTCACGGTCGATCGCAATGCGTACGGCAGCCAGGTCGACAGTTTCGAGACGACCCTTCGGATTCATGGCATCAAGGCTCCCATACATGTGTCATTTATCCGTGCACCGAAGATCACGCGCATCGGGAAGTATGTGGAAGTCCTTGCCGAGTTCGACGGTGAGCCCGTTCTCGTGCGGCAGGGGAACGTGATGATAGGGACTTTTCACCCTGAAGTACGCCACGAAACGGCTCTTCACGAATTATTTTTGACTTCGATGAGGTCTCACTGAAGACTGATCGCATGGAAGAAAGGATCGAAGAAGATCGGTACGTACCCACCCTTGAGTCAATTCAAGGAGAATTGGCTCAAATAGAGGCGGAAGCCACGCTGTATTCGGTCGAGGGAGTCGTGGATGCTGAGATGGTGGAAGTACGCCGAAAAATCGACAAGGAGTTGGGCATTCTTATTTTTTTGAACGATTTCGAAAGTCTCGTGTCCATGGCGCGCTTGATGGCACTGCAAGATACGTACGTCGAGCGCTATTGGGCGCTGCATGAGGATCATTTGAGTGAGAGGAGCGAACGACTGTTTGCCGAAGATCTGACGCTCCGAAAGGGTCGGCCTATGTACGAGCCCGACGTCGAAAGTCTGGTACGCGTGACACCGCTCGTGGACTACACGCTCGGACAAGATCCATACCTCACATACTTGCCCGCAGGTTCCATCGTCACGTTTGACGTCGAGGGAAAGCCTCCGCAACAAGTCATCCTCCTTGCGGCGGAAGGAGGATGGCGTTCTCAAATTCCGTCGCATGCTTTTCCGCGTAAAGGACTGCTCGTAGGTCCTTCCGGCGACTATGAAAGCTCGTTTGCGGGAGATTTCATGCCTTCGGCCAAGCAACAGGGCTAAATGAACTCCTGCATCAGCTTCGTGACGTCGAACGGCGTCACTTCTTCCACGGGCGTCGTCTTTTTGCCCTGACGGGGCACCAGACGCTCGCAGAAATTCGGGATGTCTTCGTTGCGGTAGAGCACGCCGGTAGCGATGCGCTTGCTCGTATCCACGGCCAGCTTCCTGGCTTTGGCGAAGTCGCTCACATCGTGGCCTTCGTCCTCCACTTTGTAGTACTTGCTCAGGAGCATGTCATGCGTGGCGAAGTGGTTGTACGTGGGGCAGGCTTGGAGGATATCCACGAAGGCGAAACCGCGGTGTTTTACGGCTTCCTTGAGCACGTACACGATCTGTTTGATGTCGCCCGAGAAGGCGCGAGCGACGAACGTGGGCTCCAGCGAGAAGATGAAGTCCATGGAGTTGAGTGTGTGCTCGGGGATGCCGTTCGGAGCGGTGTTCATCGGCTGGTTCTGGGGGGTGAGTGAGCTCGCTTGGCCCGTCGTGAGTCCGTAGTTGCCGTTGTTGTGGAGCACGAACGTGATGGGATACTGGCTGCGCACCGCGTGGACCAGGTGGCCGACACCTTCCGAGAAGCTGGCGCCGTCGCCGCCGAAGGCGATGACGGGAAGATTCGGATTTGCGAGCTTCGCTCCTGCCGCAAACGGCAGAACGCGGCCGTGGAGCCCGTGGAAACGATAGCCGCGGAGCTTGTCGCTGGAGTTTCCGTGACATCCCACGTCGTAACACAGCAGCACTTGGTGCGGCTGAATGCCGAGTTCGCTGAGCGCCATCTTGGTTCCGGTCCAAATGCCGTAGTTGCCGCAACCGTCGCACCACGTGCAGCGGTTTTCGGAGTGGTAGGACTTCATGCCGGTGGCGAGATCGAGAGGGATGGGAGCCATGATCAGCGGATCGCGGAGGAGGTTTTCATTTTTTCTTCGATCAATGTCTTCAGTTCATCGAAAAAGAACGGACGGCCGTCGTACTTCAGGATTTTTTCGGTGATGTGCAGTCCGCATTCTTGGCGGAGCAGCATACCGAGCTGGCCTTGGTAGCTTCCTTCGATGAGCACGACCTTTTTGGCCTTCTTGGCCAGTGCCTCGAGTTTCTCCGTCCTGAGCGGCCAGAGGTACGTGTAGTGCACGTAGCCGACGGACGCACTCTCGGGCAGGTCTTTCAGCACGTCGAGGACGACGGACTTCGTGCTGCCCCAGCCTACGAGCAGGGTATCGAACTCTTTTCCTTCGCTGAGTTCACCGTTTGCTCCATAGACGTCGGGTTCGGGGAGCGCATCCTTGAGTGTCGTCATCTTTTTCATGCGCTTGTCGATCTGCGCGACGGCGTTCGCCGAAGTTTCGTCCACCGATCCGTCGGGACCGTGTTCATCGCCTTGAGCCACGTAGGTCGCGGCGTCGCTACCCGGCAGCCAGCGCTGAGAGATCCCGTTTTTTGCCATCGGGTCATAGCGGTCCGAGGCCTTGAGCTTCTTCAGTTTCGCCGGGTCCGTGACGAGTAAGCCGCGGTCAATCTTGATTTTCTTCAGGTCGTACGGCTCTTGCGTGTACTGCGCCTCGGCAATTTGCTTGTCGGTGAGAACGATGACGCTGATCTGGTACTTCTCGGCGATATTGAACGCGTCGTTCATCACATAAAATCCGTCCTCGGCATCCGAGACCGACATCACGCAGCGTGCGAACTCGCCGTGCGAGGTTCCGACCGCCATGAGCAGGTCGGCTTGGCCCGTCCACGTCGGAAGTCCCGTCGCGGGGCCGGGGCGCTGGGCCAGAACGAACACCGTGGGGTTCTCGATGATGGCGTTGAGTGACAGAGTCTCGCTCATGAGGTCGAATCCGCCCCCCGAGGTTGCGGTAAGTGCGCGCGTTCCGGCGAACATCGCTCCCGAGACCATCTGTGCCGCCGTGATTTCGTCCTCGGCTTGCTTGATGACCATGCCCGTTTCGTTCTGGATGCCCGCGATGTACCCGAGAAGAGGGGAGCTCGGGGTCATCGGGTAGCCTGCGTAGAGCCGTACGCCCGCGTGAGCGGCACCGAGGCCCATCGCTTTGCTTCCCGTGAGCAGCAGGTGCTTCTGCCACTGCTTCTTGGGTTTTGGCATCTTGATGCTCAAGGCTCCTTTCTCTTTGTGCGCGGCAAAACCTTCGTCGATGCAGCGCATGTTGAGGTCGAGCAGATCTTTTTTCTTGGCGAAACGTTCGCCCACCATTTTTTTGAGTGCGTCGATGTCTTGTCCGAGCACGGCCCACACGAATGACGTCAGAAGGACGTTCGCGAGGATCGGTTTTGCTCCCAATTTCTTCAGCGTCTCCTCGATCGGCAGTTCGATGAACGTCAGTCTGCGGCTCTCGATGATCTTTTTGTCCTCGGCGGTGAATTTCCAGTTCGGCGTCGAGTGAATGAAGATGCCCCCGGGCTTGAGTTCGGCAATATTGTGCTCGAATCCATGATGATTGAAGGAGACCACGGCGTTCACCGTCGTCTCGCTGCTCTCCACCTTCTCATCGGAGAAATCCAGTTGGTAGCTGGCGTGTCCTCCTTTGATGAGCGACGGGTATTCGCGGTAGCCGAACACGCAGTAGCCGCTGCGTTTGAGGGCCTTGGCCACGATCTCACCGACGGAGTCGATGCCCTGTCCGGACGAGCCGACGATTTTGAGTGAAATTCGTTCCATGATCAGTCGGCCTGAACGGGAAGTTTTTTGATGGCTGCCGCGAGTTCTTTGGCCCAGGTTTCCACCTTCGTGACTTGGTCGAAGGGTTCGTTCACCACTTTCAGCGTCGGAAGCAGGATCTTCCCACCATGAGAATTCAAAAAGTCCGTGAGCTTGTCGGCGGCTTTGGCCGTGAAGTGGTAACGCTCGTCTCCCAGGCCGATGGCTGCCACGGGCATTCCCTTGAGTTCCACGCCTACTGCGCGTGTCATGAGCAAGTCGTGCATGTACGGTTGCAGCTGGCCTTCCACGTTGCCGGTGTTCCAACTGCCGCACGCCAGAAGAAGGATGCTTTCCTTGGTGAGGTCTTCGGCTTTGGCCGTCTCGGCGCGCTGTTTTTTGATCAGCAAATCCGGCACCGATTTGTTCAGTGCGGCGATGAGCGTATCCACGACGAATTCCGTGTGTCCCGTCGATGTGGCGTAGATCACGGACAGACTTCTTTTCATGGAAGCATTCTAGTACGCGAAAGCCTGCCAGTCGAACCGGAGTCGGGGCTTTTCAATGGTGGACGATCTCGGGATCGAACCGAGGACCTTTCGAATGTGAATCGAACGCTCTAACCAGCTGAGCTAATCGTCCGATGATGCAAAATATCCAACGTGGGCCGCGAGATTATACCAGAGAATTCGTCGTTTATTCCTACAACATATCCGCGTACGACACGAGTTTGATCTCGCGTTCGACCATCTCTTCTTTGGTCTCGGGGTTCATGAGCACATTCATTTCCGTCTGACGTTGCGGGTCGCGGTCAAACGGTTCGCCCTCCGGGAATGCGCTGCCCGGGTGCGTCATGAGTTCGGTGAGTCCGTCGCTCAGACGCGAGAGCGTGTGACGCATGTTGCGCATGGATGAATTTCCGACGAGTGCGAGGCCGCGGAAATGGTCACTCGTTTTGATGCCGTGAGCCTTATAGAGCTTGCGGGCCTCTTCGGCTTGCGCGCTCAGCTTCTCGATGTACTCGGATTGCGCCTTGTCGATCATGAAGCCGAAAGGAACGGCCGGCTCGCTCGGGATCCGCACGTAGGCCACGCCGTACGTATCGAGCACGCTCACGATCATCTGCGAAAGGATGGGGTGCACGTGCATGTGATGGTGACTGTCGACGTGTGTCGGGAACCCGCGGTGCTCCAAGAACCACTCGATCTGCTCACGCACCTCGCGCTCGGCGTGGAGCTTGTCCACTTTTCCTTCGTTGAGCGCACGGGTGAGCGCATCGCGACCCAGGAAATATCCGTCCGTCGTCAGGAGCGATTCGATGACCGATTTTTTGCTGAGAGGGGAACCCCAGGTGAGGTTAATGTGGAGACCCGTCGGCAAATCGCGGTGCGATGCGTGGCGGGCCGCCTTTTCGCTGTCGCTCGTCGTCACCACCAAGCTCGCGCTCGTGACGATGCCTTGCTCATGGCACATGAGAATGCCGTGGGTGCGCTGCTGATTCAGTCCCAGGTCGTCGGCGTTGATGATGAGGTGTCGCATCATGCGCTATCCTACAGGTGAAGTTGATAATTGACATATTTGTATAAATATTATATTTTATTGATATGAGCTTTGAAGACTACCAACTAGCCGTTCCCGACTCCGACCCTGCGCCTGAGCACGTTGAGGGTGATTGGATCAGTGCCGCCGAAGCTTACCGACAGGACGTTGCCGATCGTGCTCTGTATCAACTGAAGATGTCGGACGGTGTTCCTACCGATGATTTTTGCAATCAGATGGAAGCATTCCGTCGAAGGACAGGTACCTTTCCGCTCCCGCTTGAACAACTCCCTTGTCTGGATTGTCCCAACAGAATCCACCGCGGTTCGTAATTCCAGTACACTCATACCATGCCCATCGCAAAAGCACGCATTTTGTACGAGGACCAGTGGTTCCTCGCCGTTACCAAGCTCAGCGGAGAGCTCGTGGTGAAAGGTCGTGGCAAAATTCAGCGTCTTCCGCTCCTGGATTATTTGCGTGAAACGCACCCCACGCTCGTGCCCATTCACCGTCTGGACTTCGAGACGTCGGGTGTCGTGGTTTTCTCCAAATCCAAGAACGTGCTCGCCACCATCATCGAGACCAAGTTCGCCGGATGGAAGAAAACGTACCGTGCCATCGTCGTGGGCGTACCGCGTTCGAAGTCCGGTGACATCGATATTCCGCTCCCTGCACGCAGCGGAACCGGCAACGTTCCGTCGCTCACACACTACAAGCTCCTCGAGGCGTTCCGCGGTTGCTCGCTCGTGGAAGCGCAGTTCGAACGCGGGCAGAAACACCAAATCCGTCGTCATCTTTCCATGATCGGTTGCCCCCTTATCTTGGACGACGTGTACGGTGACGAACGCGCCAACAAACTCTTCAATAAGTTCCTCAAGATGAAGCGTTTCTTTCTGCACGCCATGTCCGTGGATTTCGTGCACCCGGTCACCAAGCAGCCCGTGCACATCGAATCGCCCGAGCCGCCGGGGTTTTATAAGACCGTGAACATGCTTCGGAAAGCGAAGTAGCCCGCGGCATCGCTCCTGCTATACTTCGCGCATGCGCGCGCTTTCCGGTATTCAGCCTTCGGGCCAACTGCACCTCGGGAACTACTTCGGTTCCATGCGTCCGAATTTGGACATGGCCGCGAAAGCCGACCAGAGCTTTTACTTCATCGCCGATTTGCATGCGCTCACGACGGTGCAAGATCCGAAAGTTTTTGCGAGCGTGCGTGCCGATGTCATCTTGGATTACCTGGCCTGCGGATTCGATCCCGACACATCCATTCTGTACTACCAGTCGGACGTTCCGGGGCACACAGAACTCTCCTGGATTCTCTCGACGGTGACGCCCATGGGGCTCTTGGAGCGTGCCGTGAGCTACAAAGACAAGGTGGGCAAAGGCATTTCGGCCAGCGTGGGCCTGTTTACGTACCCCGTGCTCATGGCCGCCGACATCCTTTTGTACGACATCAACGTCGTTGCCGTGGGCAAAGATCAGAAGCAACACGTGGAAATGACGCGCGACATCGCCGTGAAGTTCAATGCGTTGTACGGAGAGACGTTCGTCCTGCCCGAGCCCGTGATTCGCGAGGACGTCGCCATCGTTCCCGGCGTGGATGGCCAGAAGATGAGCAAGAGCTACAACAATACGATCCCGCTTTTCGGGGATGAGAAGGTCATCAAGAAGGCCATCATGGGCATCGTCACGGATTCCAAGGATGTCGCGGCTCCCAAAGACCCGGACTCGTGCGTGGTGTACAACATCCACAAATTGTTCCTCTCGGCATCCGAGGCCAAGGCTCTCGCCGACAAATACCGTGCGGGGGGACTGGGTTACGGTGACGCCAAGAAGCTGCTTCTCACGACGTACATGGACTACTTCGCACCCATGCGCAAAAAGCGCGAGGAGCTCCTCAAGAAACCCGACTATGTGAAGGACGTCGTGAAGAAAGGCGCCGCTCACGCCACGGAGATCGCTTCCAAGACCATGAGTCGCGTGAAAAAGGCGGTCGGTTTACCTCAGTAGCCATGAAAAATCGGGCATCAGCCGTCATCATCAGCTTGTTCATCGGCGCCGTGCCGACGCTTGCTCACGCTTCCGACTACGTCGGCAACGAGCCCAGGTCGCTCCATCATTCGTTGTTCGACGTGCGCGAGTTCCGTCTGCAACTTCGGATGATCCGCAAATTTCCGACGATGGAATCGGGATCCATTCTCCGTACGTCGCCCCAAGCTCCCGTCATCAATGCCTCCGGTTCGGGTACGGGAGAGCTCAAGGTCTCGGATTTGTCGATTTCCGAACGCGATACGCTCAGACGTCAGCTCCGCAGCGGCGCCTGTCCGCAAAACGCTTTGCCCGGGTACCAAAAACTCTGCGAGTCGCTCCTCAGGCTGCTGCCCGCAAAGCCCTCACAAACGGGAATCAAGTACGAGCACCGCGGATTCAACGTTCGTTAAAGCCGCCCCGGAGGCTCCTGAGTCGATTATTTGATAAATATATAAAAATATTGTATAATATATATAAATATCCATACCCTCACGATCATGAAGACTTCCACTTCGGAGCACGGCGGCGTATTCGCTCTCACGCTCGTTACCGTTGCCATTCCGCTCACGCTGCTCGGCGCTCTCGTCACGTCAGCCGCGTCCTCCGATTCCGATTCGAATCCTCGCTCTTTGCAGTATGAACTCTTCGATCTGAGGAGTTTCCGTTTGCAGCAGCGTTCCAACCATACCTATGAGTCGGCCCCGAGCAGCGCCACCGTGCATCCCGCCGCCGCCGATCAGTTCCTGCATGCGGCATCGGGATCGGGTGCATTGAAGTATTCCGATCTTTCCGCATCCGAGCGGGAGACACTCAGACTGCAGCTTCGCATCGGCGGTTGTCCTCAGGATGCTTTGCCCGGGTATCGCATGCTCTGTGAAAAAATGTTGAAGGCCAGGCCGCATCCCGCCGCTCGGGAAGGACTCAAGAGTCCGGGCCGCTAGTCTTACCGTTCGTTGAGCAGTTTCCGAACGGCAGCTTCGGTTTCGTCGTAGCCTCCTTCCCCGAAGTGCGTGAATCGCACGCGACCTTGGCCGTCCAGCACGTACGTCGCGGGTCGGTACTGATTTGCGAACGCGTCCCACGTCTCCAGTCCGTTGTCGAGCGCCACGGGGAACGTGATTCCGTATTCATCGAGAACATCGCGCACGATGAGGGGCGACTTTTCGTACGCCAAACGCGGTGAGTGAATGCCGATGACCGTGAAACGATGCGTGCCGAACATCTCCTCCAGTTTCTGCATCTTGGGCAACGCGTGCATGCAGCGCACGCAGCTTGATGACCAAAAATGTATGACGACGATGTCGCCGTAGAGATTCGACAGCGTCAGTGGCTGCGAGTTCTGCCAGAATTCCAGTCCTTTGAACTCGGGGTAAAACGAGAGAACGGGGAGCGGGTCGCTCGTGCCCGTTTGCCACGCGGCACGTCCGTCATCGGGCGGGACGATGGTCACGGATGCCCACACCGCTTTGCGCACGTCGAGCGGGCAACGCGTCCACCACGATTTGTGCATCAGGTTTACGGCGTCGCCGCGGTCCATGGACCAGCCCAGAAATTTCCTGAGCCCCGTTTCGGAACATGCATCGAATGCCGCATGTGCGGGAGCCGCGGACAGCAGTCCGGCCAAAAGCACGATGATGGTGATGCAACGACGCATAGGACGGGTCACTCTACGCTCTTTTGCCGGTTCGGGCCATGGTTCTGGTACCATCGCGACGTGACTCTCCGCAGCCGTCTATCGGGGTTCTGGTCCAAGCATGAATGGTGGTTGTTTCCCGCGTGTCTGGCACTCACGTTTTTTCTCGCACAACTCACGCAGATCAACGCGTACGGCGTGACGTGGGACGAGCCGCTGCATCGCAACTGGGGGAAAATTTTCATGTACTTTTGGCGCACGGGTGACAGGCGATTTTTGGACATGATGCCCGGGCACGGCATCAACTACGGTCCGACGTACTACATCTTGAACTACGTTCTCTCGGGTTTCTTGTATCGCGCGCATCTTCTCTCGTTCGTCGCATCGAACCACATTCTCAACATCGTCACGGCATCCGTGGGCGTCGCGCTCGTCTTCCTTGCGGGCAGATCCGTCGGCGGCAGGAGAACGGGCGGACTCGCCGCGCTCTTTTTGATCTGCTTTCCGTCGTTCATCGCTCATGCTCATTACAACCCCAAGGACATTCCGCTCATGGTGGCGGTCCTTCTCACGGTCATCGTTTTTCTCCGGGCGCTCAAGACGAATGGCGGCACGTGGCTCGTGCTCGCCGGTTTTTTGATGGGTGGCAGCATCGCCATCAAGGTCAGCGCCGTGCTCATGGGCCCCGCGTTCGCCGCGTCGTACCTCGTGTGGTTATGGCAACGTGAGCATTCATTCGGTGCGGCGCTCAAGAAGAACGCACTGCGGATCATCGGCACGTGCGTCGCCGTCGCCGTGGGCGCCATCGCACTGTGGCCCAGTGCATGGGGCGATCTCGCCCTGATTCCGGATTCCATCAGGTTCTTCCTCACGAACAACTTCTGGCCCGGTCGCGAGCTCTTCTTCGGTACGGAATACCCCGGAGCGGAGCTGCCGTGGTATTACACGCCGTTCGAATACTTGGCCGTGATGCCGCTCCTCAGCATCGTGTTTCTCGTCGCCGGTGCGGAGGTCGCGTTGCTCCGGCTCAAGCGCCTTCAGCATCTGCCGCAGACGGTACTCCTCGTGCTGTGGATCTTGGTTCCCATTCTCGTGAGCATGAAGCCCGGACTCGTGCGATACGACGGGATGCGCCAGTTCTTCTTCACGCTCCCGGCCGTCACCATTCTCTGCGCCATCGGTTTCGATGCCGTTCTCAGGGCGTTTTCACATCGGTTTTCCAGGCCGTGGGTCGTGTCCCTCATCGTCATCATCGTCGCGCTGTCATTCACGCATGAAATCGCCATCGTTCATCCGTACGAAGGTTCGTATCGCAACGAACTCATGCGCGCCGCGTACCCGAAGCAGATGGACCTGCACTTTCCCATCGAATACTGGGGGCCGTCATACAAAGAGGGGATGGAGTGGTTGGTCCGGAATGCCGAGCCGAACCCCGTCATCTGCGTTCCGACGGCCGGCGTTCTCATCGATTGGTATGCGTGGCGCGAAGATTTCGCATTCGATTGCACCAAGGACTCGAACTACATCATGTTCTTCACCCGCTACAGCGAAACGCAGCAGTATGCCTTGGAGAACACAGCTTCGCCCGCCTTCGTCATCTCGCGCATGGGTGCCGATCTCCTCAAGATTTACAAAGTGAAGTAGCGTTCAGCGGCTTGCGTTCACGACGGGCGTTCTCTTCGGCATACGCACATGTTTCAGGAGGTCCGTACGTGCCAGGTAGGACGTGCCGTTCGTGCGCGAGTGGACGCCTTTTGCATCGATGGCGTCCACGATGTGCGCCAAGCTGAACCCGGGCCTCTCCATCCACTCCGCGGGAACACCGAGCGTGGGCGAGCGGGGGAATTTTTGCATGACCGATGTGAACGCCTCGTTCGGTGTGGCGTAACCTTGCGAGAATTCCGTCCGCGTCGTGGGCACGTATCGGGTGCCGAGTGTGATGCCATTCTTCACGCCGTATCCCACGCCGTTCTTTTCGAGCCCGTAGTTCCCGATGTCATATCCGTCATATCGTCCTGTCGCATTTTTTTCGATCCATGCACACGTGGCGTGCCGAGGCATCAAGACGAGCATCGCATCGATGCCCATTTCCTTGAGAATGGCCTGAGCCAATGCCGCTTGGTCCTCACAGTCGCCGAGCAACCAGCCGTTATCCATGCGTTCCAGAGTTTCCGGAGCCGATTGCCAGTATTCTCCGTGCTTCGCCTCCGTACCCTCGGCTTTCCAGTCGCTCGTGGGGGAGTCGTAGGCGTATCGCACGTAGTAGCGCAGGTACATCGCCAAGTTTTCGGGTGTTTCGAGCACCGTGGCCAGGCGCTTGATGTACGCCGCATGCGTCAGCTTCGGATCGCTTTTCTTTTCCCGAAGATAATTATGGAGAAACGTCCCGTTGCCGTCGGTGAGAATCGCAACTGCATGCTCGTCGGCCAGTTTTTTTCGTCGCGCGATGATCGTGGCGTACCTCACGGAGTATTCCGGATCTTCGGCAGCCGGTGTGATCTGTAATTTCTCCCAGCGCTCCCACCGTTCGAGGGTTTTTTCCATATCGTTCTGCATCACGTGATATGTGTCGAGCTGAGCCAAGGCTGCATTTTCCACGGTTTTGAATCGATGAATGACGGTATGCCATTCGGAGTGGAACGTGGGGATGGATGTCTCCATCTTCTTTTCCTTGAGAGCCGCTTCCACGCCGTCATATCGCGCCAAAAGAGCGGTGCGACGTTTGTTGATCTCAGCAATTTGTTCACTCCACACTCCTTCCAGCTCCACACCGATGCGCTCGCGTTTTTGCTGAATGGTTTCGGGGCCTTCCGCCACGGCGGGTGAGGCTTCTTCGGCATTCACGACATTCCGCAAACTGAGCGCCGTCGTGAAAGCGATGCTCCCAGCGAGGAAGCTGCGACGGCTCATGGTTTCGTGCGCGGCGGGGACCGTGTCTGTTGATGCGTCGCGCCCGGACTCCGAAGAGGGGAGGAGCAGAGAGTTCCATCGTATGCCGACCGTGTCGCGCGGCAACCGTTTGCCGGCATCGAATGAGGCAATGGCTCACCGATGAGTCAAAATCGATGCATCGTTCCGTAAGTTCCGACGGTTTCGTTCGTCATGAGTACCGGTTTCCGCACTTCTTTCCCTCTCCTCTCATGGGCAGTACGCTCTTCAAGGCTCTCGTCATCGCCGTCATGTTCGGTGGCGGTTGGGCATTCATCTATCTCGTTCTCAAGGCCCTTTTTTAGCCGGAGGTTTCATCGGGCTTCGGCGTCATGCTGGCGGCAAGGTGACGGAGGATGGCTTCCGTCACCGCCTCGGGTGACTCGGCGCGGAAGTAGGTCGACGTGCGGCCGGCGGATCGCACGCGTGCCGCGGGGCTTTTGCCGCAGGCACCCAAGCACGGCACTTTGCGGAACTTCAGGACGCAACCTTCCACGATGTTTTCGACGCGATCGCCGCTCATGAGTTCTTCCGTCGTCAGGCCGTTTCGTGTCGCCAGTTGATTCGCGACATCTTCGCCTTTGATGCGCGGAGCGTCGTCGACGGGAAAGGTGGTTTTCCAACAACCGTTGCGGCAGAAGTCCACGGTAACGTCGGAATGCGGCGTTGAGGGTTGCTCAGACATGCGTGAAAACGGGGGGAGCGGCCGATGCGTACGTCATCCGAGGTGAGTATTCCGTTGATCGAAAAGCGGATACCGAAGGACGTTGCTGAAAAGAGCTTAATGCATCACGGGAGTTCCGTGCAAATTTACAGCGCGTTCAAAATCAATGCGTTGGCGATCGAGAAATAGATCACGATGCCCGTAACGTCCACGAACGTGGCCACGAAGGGGCTTGAGGCATAACCCGGATCAAAGCCCAATTTTTTGAAGGCGAGCGGCAACATCGATCCCACGAGCGTTCCCCAGATGCAGATGAGCGATACCGAGATCGCAATGACGATGGCCAGCGTCCAGCGCGTGGCTTCTCCCAGGACGTGTGCGGGAGTCAGCAGAGCACGAGCGTATCCAACGGTGCCGAGAGCAAGCCCGAGTGCGACGCCCATGAAGAGTTCGCGTCGCAATACTTTCCACCAGTCCGACGGTTTCACGTGCCCGAGTGCCATGGCGCGCGTGATGAGGGTGGCTGCCTGCGATCCGCTGTTGCCCCCGGTGGAGATGCACAGCGGCACGAAAAGTGCGAGTACCGTCACGGCATCGATGGAGGATTCGAAACGGGAGAGCGCGGTGAACGTGAAGAGTTCGGCGATGAACAGGAAGAGCAGCCAACCGATGCGCTTGCGCCAAATCGTTCCAAAATCGCTTTCCAGATAGCTTGCGGAGAGCAGACCCACGGCACCCATGCGGTACAAGTCTTCGCTCGCTTCGGATTTGGCGACGCGCAGGAGGTCGTTGAGCTGAATGACGCCGATGATTTTGCCGTGATCGTCGACGACGCAGGCGATGTCGCTGTTCTCCTTGTCGATGATCTTGAGCACTTTTTCGCGGTCCGTGGAATGCAGGATGGAGGGGATTTGTTTGGCGATGTCTTTCGTCTGCGCCGTGCCGCTGGATGAAATCAAGATGCGAGACGGGATCCATTCGATCCCTTTGGGTCCGCGCACGAAGATCGACGGCACGTGTTTGTGGTGCACGGTGTACGCCTTCAGCGCTTCGATGGTCTCGGCGGCGGACTGGTCGGCCGACACTTCCAAGAAGTTGAGGTCCATGAGTCCTCCGGCCGTCTCCGGATCGAAGGTCAGGAGTTTCTCGATGCGTTTCTTCCGTTCGCCCTTCACGTGCTCCAAAATATGCCTGTGACGCTTTTCAGGCAGGAGACCCATGATGTCCGTGGCGTTGTCCTCATCCATGAAGTGGAGGAGTCGTGCGATGGTGAAGTCCGTGAGACGAGGCAGGACCGATGCGATGCTGGCATCGGACAGCAGCATGAGGACATCGGCTTGGATTTCGGGATGCAGCGTGGCAAATGCCTTTCGCTTGCCCCGATCCAGCTCATCGATGATGTCGGCCAGGGTTCGCGGATGTTGATTCAGCAGGAGCGAACGCAGCTCAGCGTCTCTTTTTTCACGCAGGAGTCCGTCGACCCGGTGGAGGAGGGAAGCGTCCATATGGAATAGTCGGTGCTCATACGTTTACGGTATATCCCAGGATTCGACCCAATGGAAGGCAAAAGATGGCCGTTGACTTCCATGAGCATCGGGAATATCATTCAACCAAATGGTTGAATCTGCACTCCGACTGAACTTCATCTTCGGCTCGCTCTCGGACCCCACGCGCAGAGACATCCTGCAACGCGTGTCCAAAAAGCAAATGTCGGTGAGCGAAATCGCGGAGCCGTACAAGATGTCGCTCGCCGCCATTTCCAAGCATCTCAAGATTCTGGAGAACGCCAAGCTCATCATCAAACGTCGGTGGGGGAAGCAGCAGGTCGTGGAGCTGTCGCCGGTGGCGTTCAAGGATGCCTCGAAATACCTCAAGCACTACGAAAAACTCTGGAACGGCCGTTTGGATTCTCTTGAGCAGTATTTGTCCACGATGAAGTCCTGACACGACTCCTCCTTTCATTCGTCTTCTCATCATCTTCAAGTCGCGCGCTCATCGCGATCGCGTGAATGCCAAGGTCTTTAAGGATCCGTTCATGAATCCGACCGATGCGAAAAAGAAAAAGGAGTTCGAAAACATGCCCGCGGACATGAAGCGCATGGCGTACGGCGGCTTCAAGGCGATCGTGGATCTTTAGGACTGCAGGATTTTCACGGTGCCTTTGGTCGCATTTACCTCGATCGTATCGCCGTCTTTGATGACGTGCGTCGCAACCTTGGTTCCTACAACGCACGGAATGCCGTATTCACGCGCCAGAATGGCTGCATGGGACGTGATCCCGCCTTCGTCGGTGACGATGGCTGCGGCGATCCGCGCGAGGCCTACGACGGTCGGTTGGGTCATCGTCGTGACGATGATTTCGCCCTTCTTGAACCTCTTCATATCTTTAAGGAGCGTTTTCAAGTCCTCCACGCGAATGATGCGAGCCGTTCCTCTCGCGATTCCGGGATTCGCCACCGTTCCTGTGATCGCATTCTTCCCGGAGGCGACGGATTTCGATTGCGACGGATGAACGAAAGTCGCAAATCCTTCGTCGGCCTTCTCGTGCTCCAAAAATTCGACGACATTGTCGTTCAGAAAACATGCGTATGACTTTTTTCGTGCGCTGCGAATCGAAGCCGTAAGCTTTTTACCCCTCAAGCCGTCACGGATGTCGCTCATGCGATGAGTCATGAGCATTTCTTCCGTCTTGTGGCCCAATCGTCGTGCGATCTCATCGAAGAAATCGAGGAACAAGTACTCGCTGCCGGTCCACCACTTCTTGAGTTCCAATCTGTCGCTGCCGAGTGTTCCCAACAGAGTGGAAAGATGGGCGATATCGGGATCTTTCTTGGTCTTCGTCAGCCAAGCGGCATGTGCCTTACGATGCACGGCGAGGGCTTTATCGGAATCCCGGAGCATGTTCTTGCGTGTAGCGGCGGGAATCGACTGCAGATCGTCGAATTTTCTTCGGAGGAAATCCGCAGCGAGCTTCCGGTCGTACGTGTTGAAGAAATACCACGGGAATTCTTCGATGAATCCGCGCAAATCTTTCTCGGTCACCTTCGGTTTGAGTGAAAGTCGGAGTGCCGCGAGTTCATCGAGCTTCATGGGGTCGTGTTCGGTGTCCGTGGAGAGCACCGTCAGCGCTTTTTCCGCTTCTTTGAAGCCGAGGAGAGACGTCAGTCGTTTTTTCAACGCATCTCCTGCCGCCGTGGTGTATTCCGGCTGCGTGATTTTGAAGAGTGCATACACGTATTCGAAGGCATCCACATATTCGTCGAAGAGTTCCATGATTTTTTTATTCGACGCGCGCTTGAGATCAATTTTTTGCACGCGGTCGTAGAGCTTTCGGAACGTAACACGGATATTTTTCGAATCCTTCAGGTATTCCTTTAAGAACGTCGGCCGAAGCATCGTCTTTCCTGCCTCCGATGCCGCTTGGAGCTCTTCTGCCGCGTTATACGTGTGTACCGATCCTCCTTTCACGTACATGAAGACATGACGGTTTTCGTTGGCCAAGACATTTCGGAAGCGCACATACGATGTGAGCCACATCTCCGCCGTCATCACCGAGTGGCGTTCACCCCAGGAAAATTCGTAGGTCAGTGCATTCGGATTTTTCCGAGGAAGATCAGAGGACAACGTCGTAATCGGCCTGCTCTGCGTGACAAACCACACTCCTTTCGCCTGCGCCCACTCCACATCGACGGGGAATCCGTAGTGTTTCTCGATTTTTACGATGAGTGCGGCGAGTTCGCGAGTCTCTTTGCCCGAAAGAGCGGGGGACGAGCCTTCTTTTTCATCGATATTTCGCCATTCATTGCCGCCGTTTTTCTTACGGAAGAGTCCTTTCTTCTGAACGTACGTTTGGCGTTCGATGATATGGAGATCGTTCTTCCGCACCACGTAACTGTCCGGCGTGATGGTGCCAGAAACGATGGCTTCACCGAGGCCCAGACCCGCTTCGATGATCATTTGGTTCCTGTCTTGCGTGACGGGGTGCACCGAGAACGCGATGCCCGACTTTTCACTCTCCACCATCTCTTGCACCACCACGGCGACGGAGACTTTGTCCTTTTTCATGCCTTTTTGGAATCTGTAGAAGATCGCGCGCGGGGAAAACAGTGACGCCCAGCATTTGAGGACATTTTCGATGACATTCTTTTCTGTCGTATTCAAATACGTCTCGAGTTGCCCCGCCCATGCCGCAGTTTCTCCGTCTTCGGCGGTGGCGCTGGAGCGCACAGCCACGAATGTGGCGCCGAGATTCTTGAATGCATCGAGAATTTCCTTCTCCAGCTTTGCCGGCATCTCGGTTCGCAGAATGAGCGCATGAATTTTCTCCGATGCGTTCTCCACCGTGTGCATTTCTCGTTGATCGACGGTGTTGAGCACCGCTTCTATTTCCACGTCCAAGCCCGAGAGCGACAAAAATTCATCGAATACCGAAGCAACCACCACGAATCCGGGCGGCACGGGAATACCGGCGCTCATCAGCTCGCCGAGCGAGGCTCCTTTGCCTCCGGCAATCGCCGTATCGCCTTTACACAGTTCCGACAAGGTTTTGACGGAATTCATGCGAACAGTCTATCGAAGGAGCTCCGTGACCACTAGCAGCACTGTGTGCTCAGACCATGATGTCCTTCAGCAGCTCTATGATCTCCGTCCCGGAGGACAGGGGATGATGCACTTTGGGTGCAAGATCGTCGGTCATCGGGACCAAGTCCGGAATCATCACCACACGCATGCCCGCGGCGGAAGCCGAGAGCACACCGTTCCTGGAATCTTCGAACACGATGCATTCCTCGGGTTTCACGTTCAGTTTCTCCGCGGTTTTGAGGAAAATTTCGGGATGCGGTTTGCCGCTTACGATCTGATCTCCGCCGATGATCACCGAAAAATATTTCTGCAGATCGGCCGATGCCAAATGCGACAGAATTTTTTTGTAATCAGACGAACTCGCGAGTGCGCTCAGAATTCCTTTGGCCGCGATCCATGCCAAAGCGTCGTTTATACCTTCTTTCACGGGGATGCCGTCTTTCTCGTACACGGCGTGCACCAAGATGTTTTTCTCGGCGCGCAGTCCTTCGATGTCGAAATCGGCGCCGAAATTCTTGAGCAGAATCTCATTGCTCTCGCGAACGTTTCTCCCGATGCACTGCAAAATCACGTCGCGTGAATTTTTGTAGCCGTGTTTCTCGCAAATCTCCACCCATGCGTCGATGATGACGCGTTCGGTATCGAAGATCGTTCCGTCCATATCCCAGATGATCGCTTTGGGCGGGGTGTTCATACATTCAAGATATGCGAAGACATCGAAAATGCAATCGGACGGTCTTCTTTTTAGTTACTGCTGCAGCGCAGCGAGTCTCTGCTGCAAACCTTGTACGTCGGCGAGCAGTGCCGGGCGTCCAAATCCCTTGGAGAGAACTCTGGCGTTGTCGAGTGCGCGGAGTACGTGCGTTTCGATCGTCGCCACGTTCGGCGTTTCTGCGGAGAGCTCCGTTTCCGCTGCCGCAATGTGCATGCGGCATTCCGCTTCGATAAGGTCGCGGTGCAAGTTGTCGATGGCAGTCGGAACGTCCTCTCCGTTCATGTCATAGCCCGTGCAAACCGTGCTGACATCTGATCGATGTCTGGAAAGCTCGGACAGCTCGGTTGGGTTCTGGATGTACAGCAAGGCCTGCTCGACGATGTGTCGGTCCGTGACGTCAGGAATCGTATTCAGATCAAAAATTGCCTGAAGAGCAGCGGGAACGGAGTCGGTACCGGCTTGTGCCATCGGAGTTTCGGCAGTCACCTCAGATCGTTCCGGAGCTCCTTCGCTTGTGAGGTTGGGGTTGGGCATATTGCTATTATATCATATTTATATAAAATTATACAATATCTCTAATAATCTCTAACAAAGGCCTAAAACCGGGCCTCCGCGTACTTCTTGAAGTTATCCAGGATGGACTGCCAGCCGCTGCGTTGCATCTCGACCGGGTTCTGCGTTTCCGCCACGAAGACTTCGGTGACTTTCGTTTTGTTGCCCTGCGCATCGAACGATACGGACACGGTGCGGCCGTCACCCATGGTGTACTCCAGCTTTTTGGCGGGAACGACCTTCGTGTACGTTCCGCCGAAGTCGAAGCCCATGCTTCCATCCTTTGCTTCCATGCGAGACGTGAACGTTCCCCCTTCGCGGAGGTCGCTCATCGCACGCGGCGTGTGCCAATCGGGCGAAGCGCTGTTCCACTGCATGATGTGCTTGGGTTCGGTCCACAGCGTCCACACATTGTCGGCGGGCGCATCGACCAGGGCTTCGACGGTGATGAGGGTTTTGTCGGGCATGGGGAAGAGGGAAGATATGCTCGATGATACACCGTAGGATTATTTGTTCTCCGCGATGTAGCCGATCAGCTTCCGGATTTTTCCTCCACGCATCTCAAAGACGTCGCAAAAGACGAGCGGGATTTTCTCACCCGTCACTTTCTGCGTGAGGACGGTTCCTTCGGCGATGACCACATCGTTTTCTTCTGTCATGCGCGTGATGGCGATGACGGGTTTGCCGGAGAACGCGGGGTTTTCGATTTCTTTATCGAAGGCTGCCTTTCCCACGTGGCGGAAGAACCCCGGCATGAGCCACTCCACATCGTCAGTCAGGCAATCGAGGATCTGCGCATGGTCGAGTTTGTTGAACCCGTCGATGTACCGCTCGATCGTCTGCTTGTTCTTGCTCATGGGTGGATCGTAGCAGGAGCTTCTTCAATGAGTAGAAAATAAATTATTGCCATTCTTTAGGACGAAAAACGGTCATTCCGTCATCAAGCGTAAAGGTCTCAGGGAATTGAGAGTCTGCCAAATGGATATCCTGTATCTTTCTTCTATCGCCACATACCTGGGTCAACTCTTTCGCTTTCTGGTTAATTGGAATTACTACCCTGAATTCCTTGGTAGGCTTTATGTGTTTCACTGCCTTAATCATTGGCACAAGATCACTATCGGCAGAAACAATGAGTGCCAAATCAAATTCATCGAGTATGGCCATTTTCATGACCTGAGAAATGATATTTGCGTCTGTTTGCTTTTCAATTGGTCTCATGAAAGTAGTTTTACAATTAGGGCAATCGATAGGGTCATAGCGTAAATGACCCCACACCGCCTTAATTTTTTCACTTCTTAAAGCATTTACGTACGTTAAATGACGCATTCTTTTGTCGTTATCGTTTGTTAATGCAGAGAAATAGTAAATTTCTGTAAGTACTTCTGTTTTTGAAAAGATATATTTATTCAATAGCTTACGTAGATTTAACCATTTATATTTGTGTAAGATGTTTCCTTGCGACTTTTGCATCGAATAGTAAAGATTAAACCCATCTACAAATGCTACAATTTTCTTCATCTTTATGAGAATAGTTTACTTTTTACAATACCTCAAATCCCACGACCCGAAGGCCGTGGGGGCTAGAGTCGAAACCCTAGGGTAGTACCTATATTATAGCGAATGTTACCTATCGATTTCAATAGTTTTATCACTAAAAAAACGCATTATGTCGATGAATCAAAGATTTACAAATGGTTTATCGGTCACAGCAATAATTATTTCAATAATAACTGCCTTTAGCCAATATTCCACTGCTAATCTTGCAAATCAGCTCAATAAAATTTTGGTTGATAATTCCAAGCGACAATTAGAATTTGAGCTCAAAAAATCCCAATTTGATATCATAAATACTCTCTATAAAGATTTTTATCAGTTTGATGATCATAATTCCTTAGTAATTAGAAAACTTAAGGGAGGGGACAGGGTTCAGGATGAATATTTTTTAGGGCTCTACTTGAATGGTTTTGAAGATTTATATGAACAATGCAAAACAGGCTTAATCACAAAAGAGCAAATTCGGGTAAATTTTCAGCATCTTCTAAATCCAATTTGTAAGAATTCTCAGGTCGATAGCTTTATTCAATTCCGTGGGAATGGCTTGAGGATTTTGTGTGCAAAGTTTTATCCCAACGCATCAGTCGGCAAAAAGGCAGATTTAAGCCAAGATGCCTGTCACTAATTTTTGGAGCGGGTGGCGGGAATCGAACCCGCTTCATCAGGTTGGAAACCTGAGGTAATAGCCATTATACGACACCCGCAGCGATGGAATCTTACATTCTCAATTCTGAATTCTCAATGCCTACAGAGCACCCAGGTCCAGCTCTTCATCGACGTGGATCTGGTTCATGAATTCCTGGTCGTGACTGATGACGATCATGCCGCCTTCGTACTCGTTGAGCGCCTCGGCGATCACAGGCAAGTGGCGGAAGTTGATGTGGTTCGTGGGCTCGTCGAGGATCAGCAAGTTCGGTTTCTGGAGCATGAAGCGCGCGAAGCAGAGGAGTCCTTTCTGTCCCTCGGAGAGTGCCTCCACTTTCGTCTGCACTTTGTCGCCGCGGAGCAAGAAGCGTGCGGCGGTTGAGTAAATTTCCTGCTGATTGGACGGATCCATCGCACTCGCGAGTACTTCGTACACCGTCTTATCGGTCGGAAGCCCCGAGAAGTCCTGGCGGTAGTACCCAACCTTCACGCCGGGCTCGATGACCGCACCTTTCTCGGTGCCGTTGGCCAAGTGCTCCAGGAGCGTGGTCTTGCCGATCCCGTTGGGCCCCGTAATGCGCAGACACGTTCGCTTGCGGACGGTGACGTTCACCTTCTTCTTCACTTGTTTGTGGTCCTGCATGATGGTGACCGATGACAACTTGATGAGATGTCCCGAGAAATCGGTCGCCTGGATCTTGAATGGGACGATCGTTTTGTCCTCTTGGCGCACATCGACCATGTTTTCCTCGGCTTCCTCCACGTCGTCGCGCATTTTGCTCGCCAGTTTGCGCATTTTTCCTCCTTTATGGGAGAAGAAGTTGATCTTGTCTTTGCGGTCCTGAATATTTTTCTGCATGCGCGCGTTCTGCTGCTCTTCGCGCTCGATCTGCGCTTGTATTTCGGCGATGACGTCGAAGTAGTCGCCGACGTACTGTTGCACCGTGTGCGTAAAGGCGTCGAGGTTCAAGACTCCGTGCGTGAAGCAGTTGAGGAACGCCGCATCGTGCGAGATGACGATGCAGGTTTTCTCGTAGTTCATGAGGAACTGCGTCAGGTGGTCGATGCCGGCGGCGTCCAAGTTGTTCGTGGGCTCATCGAGCAGCAGAATGTCGGGTTCCTGGATGAGTGCGTAGGCAAGAAGCAGGCGGGCCTTCTGGCCGCCGGAGAGATCGGAGAGTTTCTTGTCGTGCTTCACCTCCAAGTTCACCGCGTCGAGCACGCGCTTGATGTGGCGCTCCAAGTCGTACTTCTTTTCCTTGAATGCCGTCTCGAAAAATTCGAACACGCTGAGTTTGAGGTCGGCGGGGCGGATGACCTGTTTGGCGATGCCGATCGTGGCTCCTTTTTTGATGTGCACTTCGCCCTCCTGCGCCTTCAGTTCACCCGTCATCAACTTGAAGATGGTGCTTTTGCCCGCACCGTTCTGTCCCACGATCGTGATCTTGGCGTTCTCGCGCACCGAAAAACTCGCTTCTTTGAGAATCGGTTTTTTGTGGTCGTAGCTGAAGCTGACCTCGTTGAATCGTAGAAGGACGTCGCCGTGATCCATAATGCAGTGAATAAGGAAGCGCGGAATTCTACTATGCCGAGCGGGTTTTGGGTAGATGCAAATGGGGGTTTTGGCGGCGGGCAGGCCGTGATTCGTCTACAATCACGTCATGGGAACGGACGTCTACGCACTTTTGGATTTCGGCAACGGCACGCGTCACGAACAGTGGGGTCCGTACTCACTTCTTCGTCCCGACCCAACGGCACTCGGTGCACCGGCATTCCCGGAGAACTGGGCCAAGGCCGATGCGATCTATAAGGGAGAAAAAGGAAAAGGGGAGTGGGAGACAAGGGCACCGTTGCCCGAACACTGGTCCACGGAGTTCGATGACCTCAAGCTCGTGACGAGGCTCACGCCGTACAAGCACACGGGAGTGTTTCCCGAGCAGGCGCAGAATTGGCGGCAGGCGAGAGCGTTCGCCAAGAAGGCGAACAGACCGCTCAATCTTCTGAACCTCTTCGCCTACACCGGTGCGGCTACCGTGGCGCTCGCCAAAGATGGACACTTCGTGACGCACGTCGATGCGTCCAAGCCCGCCATCGCGTGGGCCAAAGAAAATGCCGCGCTCAATGAGCTTCCCGCCGATCGCACCCGATGGATCCTGGAAGATGCGCCGACGTTCGTGGCACGCGAACTCAAGCGCGGCAAGAAGTACGACGGCATCATTCTCGATCCTCCCGCGTACGGACACGGCACGGCGGGAAAAACATGGCGCATGGAGCGGGATCTGGCTCCACTGCTCGAGAACTGCTGTTTGCTGCTCAGTGAAAAACCGGCGTTTCTGATCCTCAACGGCTACGCCAAGCACGACACGCCCGACAGTTTCCGTCGTTTGCTCACGGGCATCTTGCTCACCAAAACCAAGCTCAAGAATTTCGACATCGACCAAGGCGAACTCGTCCTTACGTCCCTCGATGGACGCATACTTTCCACCGGCATCGTCGCGCGTTGCGAGTTCCGTCAGTAGTTGTTCATCTCACGCTCCATCATCGTCTTCAGCTTTTCATCCGAAGGCTTCGTCCACGGATGACAGGTGAGCAATCGTTTCGTCGTGAGCCACAGTGCCACGGGCAGTGAGCGTGTTTGGAGCATGAGCACTCCGTATTCCGAGCACGTGGGTGTGTGAGGGCAGTAGCCGTGCGGATACAGATGACGAACCCAACCGTGGTCCGGCGAGAGCGTGTGTTGATAGACACGGATCAGCGCGATGAAAATGGTTGCGGGGAGCCGTAAAAAGGTAGCCAGTGCTTTGCGCAGTGCGGAGCCCATCAGTAGGATGCGATCATACAACGTGCATGGGAACCTTGCAGCTCACCTACAACGACGTGCTGACACTTCTCTCCATCGTGGCGGTCGCCATGCTGATCATTTTGATGTATCACCTCATCTTCGTGTCCGTGGCTCTGCGTCGTATCTCGCAGCGGATGGACGACCTGAGCAAAGACGTGGAGGCAGTCATCCTCAAGCCCATCGGAGCCATCGACTTCATCATCGATTGGTTCATGGCGGTCGTGGAGAACATGCGCGGCGGCGATGACGACAAGAAACATCATAAGAAATAGGAGGAACGATCGCACTTCGCTTTCCAGTTCGGGGAGTTTTGCTATTCTTGGACCATGACCCGCCCCGACACCCGTTCGCTCATCGGAAAAGACGTGAAAGACGTTCCGATGTCACTTCAACGTATCGCCGGAGTCACCGAGGCACCGGTTCGTTACTGGATCGGTCCCAAGGAAGCGGAGAAGGTGAGTGCCGATGAGGCGAAGGCGTACGACATCGCGCACAAGCTCATGATGCGACTCAGCATCGAGGCACCGCTTCTCCATAAGTCGGGCCATCCCGGCGGACCGCTTTCGGCGTTCACGTTCAGCTACGAAGTTTTTAGCAGACGAGATGCCGCAGTCGATGAGCCGTACCGCATGAGCCCGGGCCATCTCTCGCTCCTTGGTTTCCATTTGCAGTGGCTCTTCGGACGCGACGGCGGTGACGCCAGGCTCGCATCTCCCGATGCCATCATGCAGACGTTCCGCACGGTTTCGGGGCTTCCCGGACACATCGAAGCGGGGATCGGTGACATTCCGTTCGGCACGGGGCCGCTCGGAAAAGGCGTGAGCAACGGACTCGGCGTCGCCTTCGGAAAGAAGTATCTCAAAAAGGAAGGAGTCGTGGACGTTCTCCTCGCCGACGGTGACAGCCAAGAGGGCCAAGTGCTTGAGGCATTCCGTCTCGCATCACACCTCAAGCTCGATAACCTCGTCGTCCACGGGGACTGGAACGACATTCAGCTTTCGGGTCTTCCCACGCGAACGGTTGCCGCCGACTTTGCGGGCATCGCCGCGGCCATGGGCTGGGCCGTCATCGAAGTGCAGAACGGCAACGACCTCGCTCAAGTGAAAGCCGCACTCGCACTCAGCGAAACGCTGCACGGCAAGGGGAAGCCCATCTTTCTCTGTTACTACACCACGATGGGCTCCGGCGTTGCGCTCATGGAAGACGGTTCCAACACGGGCAAGAAGAACTTCCACGGTGCGCCCCTCAGCAAAGACGAAGCCAAGGCTGCCCTCGATACGCTCTCGCTCCCGTCCATCGCCGATCTTACCGAGGCTTATAGGCCGTACTACAAGAAACATCAAGCAGCCTTCGTAAAAGCTCGGGCGAAGCGCAGCAGTGCGTACCTTAAGTTCGATCTCCCCAAGGGTTACAAGCGGGCCGTTACGGCCGAGCCGGGTGCCGCACGCAAAGATTTCGGTGCCGTGCACCTCAAGGCACTCATGGCTGACTCGCGCATCGTCGTGCTGCATGCCGACCTCGCCGATTCGGGTGGTTTCGGCGCCGTGGAAAAGGCGTACCCGGACCGTGTCATCAACGTGGGAGTCGCCGAAGCCAACATGTACATGATGGCTGCAGGCATGCGCCAGGCGGGCTTGCTACCCGTCACGTACACCTTCGCTGCATTCGGAACGAACGAGGCCAGGGCCAATGCACGTCTCATCGACGTGAACAGCGGACACATTCCGCTCGGTGTCGTGCACGACTGCACGCACGCGGGCTTAAGCGTGGGCGAAGACGGCGAGACGCACCAAGAGCGCAACTACGTGAACATTCCGCTCGACCACACACGCGTGTGGGTGACGGGGGACAGCAACCAAGCCGCCGCCATGGCCGAGCGCTCCATGCAGATCATCGCGGAAGGAAGCGAGAGCGTGTACGTGTTTGCGGGAAGGTCGAACCACCCACAGCTGTTGAATGCATCGGGCAAGCCGCTCTACGGACCGGACTACACGTTCGATGAGCGCGGTACCGTCGTTCGCGGACACGGCGATCAGCGCGATGAGGCTACGATCCTCAGCTACGGCGCAGCGCTCCACGAAGCCGTGAAAGCCGCCGACATCCTCACGGGGAAGAAGCGTTCCATCCGCGTTCTCAACATGGCGAGCATCCGTCCCATGGATGCATCGGCCGTCATTCAAGCCGCGCTTGAAACGCAGCACCTCATCGTCGCCGAAGACCACAACACCGAGGGAGGTCTGGCCACACAAGTCGCCGATCTTCTCGCCGATCTTGCGGTCCCCGCAACACTCCGTCGCATCGGCGTTCGTCATTACTATCCGTCCGCACCCGCCGAGCAACTCATGGTGCTCGCGGGACTCGACGGTGAAGAAATCGCCAACGTCGTGGAAGATCAATTCGCCTATCGCTTGGCGGGAGGCGAAGAGGCGTTCGTGGCTTGCTTGTACGGTTTGGCTGAGAGACTTCCGCACACGCGTTTTGCCGCCTCCGCCGCGCCGTACGTGGAAAGGCTCCGCGACGACGTTCCGTACATGCGCACACTCCGTGAGTTGTGGAAGGCCCGCGCGTTCGATCAGAAATCCTTGCCCAAGAACGATCAGCTCCAAAAAATGTTGCCCACGGCCGAGTCGCTCCTGGGACTCAATCCGCTGACCGGAACTCCGATGCAAGAAAAGCACGACAACGGTATTCTCTAGATCACATGTCACCCGCCAAAAAAGAAGGCTCATCACCGAATCTTGCACGCGAAGTCGCGGCTCTCCGTGAGGTTGTGGAAAAAGCCCACGCATCCGTGCGGCGAGACAACCAGTTTCGCAGACAGCTCGCTCTCTCATTTCTGAAGGGCACCGTGTCGGCTCTGGGAGCCATTGCGACGGTCGTCATCATCATGCCCGTCTTCGTGTGGTTCTTGCAGGCAGTCTCGTGGCCTCCGCTCATTGCGGATGCCGTTTCACGCGTCATTCATCAGCTGGAGCAAGGGAACCGCCCGTCACTACCAGGGGCTGTTGATCAATGAACGCGGCGATGTAGAAGCGCTTGATCATCTCGGCCGAGGCCTGGAGGATCTGTGAAATCAGCGACGAGAGACGGCGCATTTTGCGGTACAAGTTATTCAGCATGAAGGCCGAGCCGCGCTGATTCGAGCTTGCGATGGCACGAGCCTGCGCACGGATGGTGCGGGCTTCTTTCTCCAAATGTTCCACCAACTTCTTCTGCATCACGGGGAGCGGTGGAGCATTGGCGATGGCTTCGTCGCGTGCCGATGTGCCGGTTTGTTTCGTCGCGCCGGCTTTGGCGCCACCACCCGGCAAATCACCCGAGCTGTCTTCGCGAACGCGACTGGCGACGGTGCCCATCAGGTTGATGATCTCGACGACCTCTTTGAGCTTGGGCGGCTGAAACACGACGTCGGGGGCGGCCTTCGCCTCCTTCGTTACCGTTACGGCCTGGGTTTCCACCGTGGATTTGGCTCCATCCATGATGTCTCCATTGTACCTTATTTTGGCTTAAAAGTCACTAAAACCAGGAAACCAAGGAAACCCATGAAACCAAAGAAACCAAAGAAACCAAGGAATCGTTGGTTTCTTTGGTTACTTTGGATTCTTTGGTTTCCTTTTTGATAGGATCATTCCACTCACTTCCTTCCTCGCGTCATGGATACCATCTTCCACAAAATTCTTCGCAAAGAAATTCCGGCGCAGGTCGAGTACGAAGATGACGAAGTCTTGGCTTTCCGCGACATTCATCCCAAGGCTCCCACGCATCTGCTCTTCATTCCCAAGCACTTCGTCGCGTCCGTCGCCGACGTCACATCCGAAACGGCGCATCTCCCGGGACTCCTCATTCTCAAAGCTCAGGCCTTTGCCAAAGAAAAGGGGATCGACGGGTACAAGCTGACGTTCCACGTGGGGAAAGGCGGAGGCCAGGAGGTGATGTATCTCCATTTACATTTCCTGAGCGATAAAAAGTTATAGATCGTTTCGAAGAGGAATCCAAAGAAACCTACGAAACCAAAGAAACCAACGATACTTCGTTGGATTCCTTGGATTCTTTGGTTGCCTTGGTTTCTTTTACGCAGCGTATCCTGCTGCCTCTGCCTCCTCGGAGGTCTTGAAGCTGACGCGGTTCTCTTCGGCGATCTTTTCGGCCTGAGCGGAACCTGCGGCGTAGTATTTCTTGCCCGTCTTGGAAGCGACGAAACCTTCTGCGGAACCGCCTTCCTTGGATTTGGCGGCTTCCTCTCGCTCTTTCTTCATGCGCTCGAGGGTGGCGGCATCAATCGGCTTGAGAGCCTTGATGGAGAGGCCGATGCGGCGTTCGTCGATATCGATGTTGATGACCTGTGCCTTCACCTTCTGTCCGATCTTCAGGGACTGTGACGGATCGGTGACTTTCTCGTGCGAGATTTCGGTGAGGTGGACGAGTCCCGTGATGTCCTTTTCCAGGCTCAAGAATGCGCCGTAGTCGGCGAAGCGGACGACGGTTCCTTCCACTTCCTTGCCCACGGGGTACCGCTCGGCGATTTCCTCCCACGGGTCTTTCGTCATCTGTTTGATGCTCAAGGAGAGCTTCTCGCCGTCGATGCCGATGATTTTCACTTTCACGCGGTCACCGACCTGTGCGAACTCGGACGGGTTCTTGACGTGGCCCCAGGCGATCTCGGAGATGTGAACGAGTCCTTCCAGGCCGTCGAAGGCCACGAAGAGACCGAACTTCACGATGCCGCTGACCATACCGTCCTTGGTGCTGCCGACGGTGAGGGTCTCCAGTGCCTTGGAACGCTCCTCGGCCATGGCCTCACGCTCGGAGACGACGATCTTTCCTGCAGCTTCGTCCAGGGTGATGATTTTCACCGTGAAGGTGTGACCGATGAACTTTCCGAGACGGCTGATGATTTCCGACGAGTCGGCGTTGTTGACGCGCGGGTAGTTGGACGGCGAGAGCTGGCTCACCGGGAGGAAGGTGCGGATACCGTCGATGTTGGCGAGAAGGCCACCCTTGTTGGCTTCTTGAGCGGTGAACTTCATCGTCTTGTCGTCGCTGACGAGCTTGTGGAAACGGTCCCATGCCTTCTGCTGGCTGGCCATGCGGAGGCTCAGAACGACCATGCCTTCGTCGTTCTCTTCTTCCAGAACGAGAGCGGCAACCACGTCACCGGCGTTGAGATCACGGAACGTGTTCATGGAGTCGCGGAGTTCGCGGCCCGAGACGATACCGGTGGCCACACCGCCGAGATCGATGAGCATTTTGTTCTTGCCCTTGAAAATGACGGTTCCTTCGATGAGTTCTCCGGGGCGAGCGCGGAAAACGGCGGGAGAGTCCTTGAGGAGCTCCAGCATTGCGGAAGATTGGGTCTTAACCATGGTGAAACGGGGGTGCAAGGGAGAGATAAGAGGGAAGCGCTCTTGCACGAGCAGCGGCTTCAATACGGTTACTGTAGGGATTTCAGGACTTTGGGTCAATAGAAAGGACTCCTAGGCGCGGGGGCCTAGGAGTCCATCCGGAGACGGTGTAACAACCGTTCCGGTCGTCATCGTGCTCAGGTCCTGACGAGATCTGGCGCAGGCGGACCTCTGATCCTGACGAGAAGGAAAGATTCCCTGTCGACAGGTTGCCGGGGTTCCCCGGCTATCAGAGGAGGTCTGCGAGATCTTGTCACTGACACTGTGGTGCTACGCACCGGGGGGATGAGGGGAACCGAAGTTCCCGACAAAGCCCTTTTCACGATGACAAGAAGTCGACTGAGAAATGCGAACATTCCTCACCTCCTTTCTTACATTCATGTGACTGAATGTGCGCGCAGTTTAATGATGTTTTGGGCGAAGTCAACTAATGTAGACATTTTTGATATAAATGGCTTATAGAAGCCACGAAATTATCGTCTAAATCCTGTTCTTTTCTTGTCCAAGCAGACGAATGTTACTTCTTTGGCGCGCCAAAGAAGTAACCAAGAAAGCGCTGCGCGCCGATACCCACCCTCACCCCCCGCTGCGGCGCGCTCCATCCCTTGGGATGTGGTTTTTATCGAACGCGAAAAATCTTCCTTGCACTCTTTGCATTCCTTGCTTGCTTTGCAGTCCTCGGCTTACATCAACGCCGCCGAGTCCGCGTTCAAATCTGCGAGTCCCTGGAACTTTTGTTTCTGACTCGTGATGGGGTTGTAGATGGTGTAGTACAGCTGCACGAGTTCCTCGGTCTTCATGCGTCGCATGGTGATGCCCACGTTCTCCAGTCCCGATTGCACGAGCGTGATGCGGTCGCGGAGGATCTTGCTGTAGGCGCGGAACTCGCGGCTGCGCTGCAGCGCTTTGGCGCGGGTGTCATCCACGTTGATCCAGTCGAGGAAGCGCTGAATGAGCGTGCGCTTGGCCTTCGCCGGAGCATCGATGGGGATGATGACGTAGAAGCTCTTCTGCATGATGTCGGCGATATCGACGAGCTTTTCCATGAAGTCGGCGTAGTCGTTCGTCTGGTCCTTGAGGAGCGGGCTCGACTGCACGTCGGCGCGTTGCTTGAGGTTCTGGATGTACGGGTCGATGTTCAGGCGCGTGGAACGCACGAGAATCTGAATCGGGAAGATGAGCGTGTTCACGAATCCTTGGTAACCCGCGATGATGCCTTGCTGCTCGATTTCGCTCTTGAGGTTGAAGTTGAGTGAGTTCACTTTGAGCACGGCGCGGAGTCCGCCGTTCTTGAGAACGACGGTGTCTTCCTTGATCTCCGCGATGGGGAGGTAGCGCTGCGTCGACATCGAGAACCCTTTCTTCTTTTTGCGTACGGAGTCGGGCACCGCGGCGGCGCTCTCTTTGGAGACGATGGTGTTGGATTGGTCGGCCATGGGGCTTAGTGAGAGTCGGCGAGAAGATGTCCGAAGCGGCTCGCGGGTGCGATGCCGTCGATGGAACGCTCGGGTTCCAGTCCGCCGGTTTGCACGCGGTCCGTACGGACGGGCAGGGGAGCGGTTTCCGGTTCGGCAGGGGCAACCGCAACGGCCTCGGGGGCTTTGGCGGCTACCACGACTGCGGGAGCCGGGGCGGCGCTCGACACGGTGTCGAGACTCTGTGCTTCGTGGTTCGTGATGTCCGCGAATTCCTGACGACGCTTCTCAAGCTGCCTCGTGAGTTCGGCGAGCTTGGCGGCGTTCTGGAGAGCCTTGGTTTCGATCGTTGCGAATTCCTGCGTCGACTTTCTCGTAATGAGGTTGATGCTGATGCCGGGGTGCGGACTCCAGTAACGCTGGCTCGGTTTGTTGAAGCCTTCGACCATCAAGAGAATGATGTTGAAGAGCGACAGGTCGTTGATTTTGAGGAAAGCGAACATCGCGAAGATGACGGCGGGCGTCCAACACGCGATGGCGATGGGAACCGTGGCACCTCCCGCTTTCGTGGCCGTGGCGTAGAGCGCGTAGCTGATACCGGCACCGATTCCGGTGATCATGAGCTGCCTGAGCGTGACCGGACCGATGATGCGGTCCTCCACGTACACGTTCTGCGGAATTTTGACGGCTTCGATGGGCATGGGTTTTTGGTTTTTGTAATCTTCTTATTATAGCAAAAAACGGGCGGAAACGCCATATCGGAAGGTGCGAAAGTGTCATAAGTACGAAAGTACGTAAGTTTCCACTTTCATGGCTTACTTACGTACTTCCGCACTTTCATACTTTTATACTGTAACGGCCTTCTTTTCCTTCTTTTTGCTGCTTTCAGCCACTTCCGGGTGCATCAGCACGATCTCGTCTTTGCCTTTGCCGACGGCGTGGATGACATCGCCCTTCTTGAACATTCCCTTGAGGATGCTGCCGGCGATTTCGTCCTCCAACTTGTCCTGGATGGTGCGGCGGACGGGTCGTGCGCCGTACTCCGGATCGAAGCCCAGGGTTCCCAGAATCTCGATGGCCTTGTCGTCGGCGGTGAGTCCGTAGCCCTGCTCCTTGAGACGAGCTGCAAGATTGTCGACGTGAATCTGCACGATCTTGCGGATGGCTTCCTGGTTCAAAGCGTTGAAGACGATGATGTGGTCGATGCGGTTGAGGAACTCCGGACGGACGTTGTCCTTGAGTTCGCGGAGCACTTCGGCGCGTTTCTCTTCGTAGACCTGCTCTTCGCGCTTGGCTTCTTCGCCGAGCTTGAATCCGATCTTGCCTGCTTCCTTCGTGAGCTTGTCGGCTCCGATGTTGCTGGTCATGACGATGATCGTGTTGCGGAAGTCCACGGTCTTTCCTTGGCCGTCGGTGAGCTGACCGTCTTCCATGATCTGCAGGAGAATGTTGAAGAACTCGGGGTGAGCCTTCTCGATTTCATCGAACAGAACCACGGAGTACGGCTTGCGGCGCACGGCTTCCGTAAGCTGTCCGCCTTCCTCGTACCCCACGTAACCGGCAGTCGTGCCCGTGAGACGCGAGACGTTGTGGCGCTCCATGAATTCGGACATGTCGATCTTGATGAGTGCGTCCTCGCGCTGGAAGATTTCGCTGGCGAGCGATTTCACGAGCTCGGTCTTACCGACACCGGTGGGTCCCATGAACAGGAATGAACCGATGGGGCGGCGCGTGTCGGCGATGCCGACGCGGCTGCGGCGAATGGCACGAGCCACTTTGGAGATGGCGTCGTCCTGGCCGACGATGTGCTTCTTGAGCACGGCTTCGAGCGAGTTGAGACGTTTCGTCTCGGACTTCATGAGGCGCGTCACCGGGATGCCCGTCATGCGAGCGATGACGGCGTTGATGTCATCCTCGCCGATTTCGATGGGAGTACGGATGTCGCCGTCGACCTGGCTCAGGATCACCTTCTTCTCTTCGTTGAGATCTTCCTCTTCTTTGCGGAGCTTCAGTGCGTGCTGGTACTTCTGCTCACGCACCGCGAGCTGCTTCTTGGCTTCGATGTTCTTGAGCGCGTCTTCGATTTCCTTGAGACGCGGCGAACTGTCGTCCTTGTGGAGCACGCTCTTGCCGGCGGCGGCTTCGTCGAGGACGTCGATGGCCTTGTCGGGCAGATAACGTTCGGTGAGGTAGCGCTTGCTCAGTTTCACCGCGGCCTCCACGGCCTTGTCGTCGATATGGAGCTTGTGGAAGCGCTCGAACGTGCTCTTGAGTCCGTTCAAAATCTTGATGGCGTCCTCCGTGGAGGGCTCTTCCACCATGATGGACTGGAACCTGCGCTCGAGGGCGCGGTCTTTCTCGATGGATTTGCGATACTCGCTGGTGGTCGTTGCACCGATGACCTGCAGAGCCGAGCGGCTGAGCGCCGGCTTCAGGATATTCGCGGCGTCGAGCGAGCCCTCGGCGGAACCCGAACCCACGACGGTGTGGAGTTCGTCGATGAACAGGATGATTTCGCCCTTGCTCTCCGTGGCTTCCTTGATGATGTCGTCGAAGCGTTGCTCGAATTCACCGCGGTACTTGGTACCGGCGACGACGGAGCCCATGTTGAGCTGCAGCACGCGCTTGTGCTTGAGGCTCACCGGCACTTTGCCGTCCACGATGCGCTGCGCGAGGCCTTCCACGATGGCGGTTTTACCCACGCCGGACTCTCCGATGAGCACGGGGTTGTTCTTGGTCTTGCGATTGAGGATGTGCACGAGGCGTTCGATCTCCAGATCGCGGCCGATGACCGGATCGAATTTCTTGTCCTGTGCTTTCTTCGTCATGTCTTCGCTGAAGTAATCGAGGACGGGCGTCTTGCTCTTACCCTCGGCCTTGCGGCGCTTGAGGCCGTCGGCTTCGCCGCCGTTGGCGGTGGGTTGACCGCCCGCCAAGGCACCCTGGAGGCCGTGGAAGAACGATTCGAGGGACGATTCGAGATTGCGGTGCTGGCTGCGGAAGTTGTTGATCTGCCCGAACATTTCCTCGATGTGCACTTTGAGATCCTCGGGATTGATCTGCATGCTCTCAAGCAGCACGGTCGCGGCATTCTTGCCGTTGCTGATGAGTGCGTACAAGAGGTGCTCGGTTCCGATGTTGGCGTGCCTGAACTTGTGCGCGATCATGACGCTCTGTTCGATGACGGTGTTGAGCGAAAGCGAGAGGCCGTGCTTCACGTTCTGGCCTTCGTTATCGGCGCCTTTCTGCGCCTTGAGCAAGATGCGAATGTTTTCGTGCGTGACGCCGGCTCCCGTGAGAATGGAGAAACCGAGTGATTTCGGGATACCTAGGAGTCCGAGCAACAAGTGTTCGGTTCCGATGTACTGGGCCTTGGCGGTCTTCGCCTCCTGCTCAGCCAGCTGGAGTGCCAGCTTGGCGTTGGGCGTGAATCTGTCGAACGGGTGCATAGAGAGGGAGGGAAGATATTATCACTCTTTACTATCGAGTGATAGTTTTTTCAAGTGATCTAGAATTCTACCATGCCCTTTTTGTGAAAGTGAAATGATTGAAATTGATATTTAGGCACGATCCAGTCTTTATGAACGAATGTTTTGGAAAATTAACATTGCTCACTTTCGGCGTCTGAAAGCGTAGAAATCCTGGATGAAGATGGTGATGACCGCCGTGGCGGGTACCGCGAGGATGATTCCGACGACCGGATGCACCGTATCGGGGAAGCTGACGCCGACGAGCATGCCGAACATGATGGCGATGGGGGAGAGGCCTACGGCGTGCTTCATGATGAGTGGAACGAGAATGTTGTTCTCACACAGTTGAATGACGTAATAGATGACGGCGAGCACGCCCGCCCACACGAAGCCGAACTGCGCGAGTGCGATGATGACGGCGGGCAGAGCGCCGATGAGCGGACCGGCGTACGGAATGAATTCGGTGAACGCGGCAAGAAGCGCGAGCGTCTGTGCGTACGGCATGCCGATGATTTCCAGTGCCACGAACACCAGGATGCCGATGGACAGACACAGCACGAGCTGGCCGTGGAACCACTGCGAGATCTTCTGGTAAATCGCTTCGGCTTTCACGTCGTAGTATCCCCGGTACTCACGCGGCATGATGGACCGAATGAAATCCGAAATTTTTTCACGCTCCAATTGAATGAAGAACGCGAGCACCAAAATCAGAATGAGTGTCACCATGAAGTTGAACACTGACCCCGCAACCTGGACGGCGTACGCGATGGAGTTCTGAGCCACCGAGGACAGGTTCTGGCCGAATTGGAACAGGGCCGAGGCGCGGTCTTTGATGCCCATGGACTGCAGGGCGTCCTGCGTCAGGACCGTGAGTCGGTCGTTCAGTCCTTCGGACAGGAACGAAAGGCGCACGTGAGGGTCCGCCAGGAACGAGTCCGCGCTGTGGTTGATGTAACGCGCGATGTCCTGCAGCTGCGAAGCGACGATCGGAATGAGCGAAGCCAAGAGGAAGATGGCCACCGAGAAGAACACCAAGTACAGGAGCAGCACCGCGATGCTTCTCGGGATGCCGAGGCGTTGCAACCAGCGCACGTTCGTGTCGATGACGACGGCGATGAAGAGCGCGAGTCCCATGACGATGAGTTTGTCGCGCATGATGTAGAGCGCTCCGGTGAAGACGAGCACGAGCAGGATCGCGATCGTCGATTTCACCACCGTGTACGTGGAGATTTCGACGGTCATGACGTTCTTCTTCGGCATGATCGTCTGCGCGCTCGGTACCTTCATGGATTTGAAATCCTTCTCGACGGTCTGCATGCGGCTTTTGGCTCTGGTCCACAGAGACTGGGCTTTCGCACTGAGGATCTGGATGGACGTGAAGGAGTCGCCGTTCTGGGATTTCTTGGCCATAAAATTATTGGGTAACGCTGTAGATGAGCGTGTCGAGAATGATGTAGGTGAGAAGCGAGAGAGCGAGGCCCACGAGCGCCGATTGGATTCCTTTCTTCGCCGCATCCGAGCTGCCGCCCGGAGTCGCGGGTCCGATCATGTACCGAAATCCGTTGATCATGAGCATGACGAGCGAGATCGACGCCGCGAAACCGATGACGATGAACGTGAGTGCCGAAATGTAGTCGGCGACGCAGCCGAAACCTTGGCCTGCGGGGCTTCGAAAGCCTCCGGTTTGGAAAATATCCAGACACGACGGAGGCGGATCCAGCGCTGCGGGCTGCGCGTATGCGATCGGAACGAGCAGCGAAGCGAGGAACTGAGCCATGGACTGCATTATCCCCATCAAAGGGCTTGCCGTAAACCCGCCGCATCATGAAAGCCACTCTTCGCAATTCACGAATCTGGGAGTACCATGCCGCACTTTCCATGCTCAAGCCCTCCATTCCCGCCGAGCGAGACGCCTTCGGACTTCAGTCCGAAATGATCCATGTGGCTTTGGGTTACCATGTGGACCGTGTTCGGCACGGTCATCCGTTCGCCCTTTCATACGATGTGACGGCGTTGCTGGACGAAGGCCACAGGGGTCCGCACTTCCTCAACAGCGCCATCAATCGTGAGGGCATCAAGCCTTTGAATATTATGGAGACACTCACCCAAGGTCCGACGTCGCCGATCGACGTCATTGCCAAGGGCGTCACTGCTTCGGTCTGGGAGTCGTTCGGTCATCTGTATGGCATCGGTTTGGAGCGTGTTTCGGAGCCGCGGTATTTTCCGTTCATCGCCGATCACGAGCTCTCCGACATTCGCAGAGAGATGATGCCGCATACCGGGAACGAGTCGTACCAGGGGATGGGCACCATTCATTCGGGATTTCGTGTCGGCATCGATACGATGACGCATTTCTCGGCAATTGCGGAAGGTTTGCCCGAAGGTCATTCGCTCGATGCGAGTGCCGTCGCCCAGACGTTCGCGAAGACCGGGAAGCTCGGTCTTTTGCTTCTGAAGGGCGAGCAATTGACCATGAGATTTCCAGAGACATCTCCGGGGCAGATGAAGATCGCCGAGTGGATTCGGCCCGGGTCGAAGCTGGGCGTGAGCACGGACAAGATCCGTACGTTCACCGATGCCAAAATGCCCGGTTGTCCCGCACGCATGGTTGCGAGTGATCGAGCGGTGCGGATTTTGAGTCGTCACGGACTGCAGGTCCCCGCCGACGGGTCGTCGTCCATCGAAATTCTGTGCGATGCAATTCGCAGCTACGTTCACGAACAATTTGAGCTTCTCAGGGCCCAATTGCCTCTCGGTAACGTGCAGGCAATGCCGCTCTTTGATCGGCGCGTCTACGGACGCAGTTTTCCCACCGTCTGAGCCTTCCCCGGGGCTTACGGATGCCGTATACTGCGTCCTCATGAGCTTTTCTTGGGCCACCGCTCGGCGTCCCATCGTGGCACTCGCCCCCATGGCGGGGGTCACCGATGCGTCGTACCGTCAGACCATCAAGAAGATTGCGCCGGAGACGATCGTCTACACCGAATTCCTGAGCACCAACGCGATTTCGTACGGTGCGCAGCGCACGCTCAAGATGCTCGAGTTCGACGCGTCGGTCGAGCGACCGTTCATCGTGCAGGTGTTCGGTTCCGATCCGCAGAAATTTTTGGAAGCGTGCAAAGTCATCGAACAAACCGGTGCCGACGGCATCGACATCAACATGGGATGCCCCGCCGCCAAGATCGTCTCCTCGTGTTACGGATCGGCGCTCATGCGGAACCCCGAGCTCGCCGCCGAACTTGTCGCCGCCGCGTGCAAGGCGGTGAAAATTCCGGTGAGCGTGAAAACGCGTCTCGGTTGGGACTCGCGCGAGAGCCTCATTCCGTTTTGCCAAGCACTCGTCGCGGCGGGTGCGCAGGCACTCTCCATCCACGGCCGCAGGTATTGCGACAAGTTCACCGGGAAGGCCGACTGGGAGCCCATTTATGCGCTCAAGAAAGCCGTGAACGTGCCCGTCATCGGCAACGGCGACATCGCGTCGGCGGAGGACGCCGTGCGCATGATCGGCAACCTGGACGGCGTCATGGTCGGGCGCGCAACCTTCGGCAATCCGTGGCTCATGAAAGAAATTTCCGATGCGCTCCACGCCGGAGTCGTCGTCGAGCCGCGCGAGATTTCGTCCGATGAAAAACTCGGCATTTTCCGCAAACGCGTCCCGTTCATCCTGGAGCACTGCGACCTGGCCGTACGCATGAAAGGAGAGAAGCGTGGCGTGCTCGAGATGCGTCGCCACCTCGGCAGCTACGTCAAAGGTTTCGACGGCGCCAAAGAACTGCGCAGCAAAATTCTCACGATGGAAAAACTTGAGGACGTTCGTTCCGCACTCCTTGCCGTCGCTTAAGGTCGGCCGCTCAGGAGCGAAAGCACGGCATGTTCCATGTGTTTGTTCCCGACATCTTTCCGTGCCTGGCCGCGGCTCGTGATGCGGGCGCGATCGGCGGTTTTGCTCGTGACCGTGCAGAGGTCGCCGAGTTGCTCGCGGAATACCTTAAACAGGTAATTGATGCCTTTGGAGACCTTGGGATCGGACACGGAGAGGCCGATGAGCTCGGGTCCTTCGGGGCTCCTTTCGCCGTCGATGATCAGCTTTTGACTCAGGATTTCACGCGGATCCTTTCGTGCATCACCCGAGAGCAAAATGGACGAACCGGTGACCACCCGATGTCCGCTGCCATCGGGACTCTCTCCCATGCGTTCGTGGATGACGATGTTGCGAAGTTGTCTCGTGAGCACGATGCCCGTCTGCACGATGACGCCGCCTTCGTCGCTGAATGCCCGTTTGGCCGCCACGCCTTCATCGCCCGTCGGAAACGTCATTTCCGAGATGCCGAATTCGGCGAGCATGTGTTCCACCGCCCGGCGGCGCTCGCCTTCCAATGCCACTGCTTTTCCTTGCAACGAAGAAAGCAGTATCCGCGCCAGGTGATCCGGGCGGATGACTGCCTTCTTCTCGATGTTGGAGGGAGAGTTTGCCATGCGAGTGGTATTCGAGGAGATGTTCTTCGTGCGTTCTTTACAGCGTCACCTTGATGCCCGGACCCATGGTCGGGTTGATGGCGACGGAGATGATGTAGCCGCTTTTGATGCCGGTCGGCTGCGCGTCTTTCACGGCTTGCAGAAGCGCTTTGAAGTTCTCGGTGAGCTTCTTCTCGCCGAAGCTGAGTTTGCCGAACGTGCTGTGGATGATGGCCTGCTTGTCCATCTTGAACTCGATGCGTCCTTTGCCGAGTTCCTCGATGATTTTGCCCGGCTTGTCCGACACCGTTCCGGACTTCGGACTCGGCATGAGACCCTTGGGTCCGAGGACCTTGGCGAGTTTGCCGAGGTCTTTCATGAGCTGAGGCATGGCGACCGCGATGTCGAAATCCAACATGCCGCCTTCAACTTGCTTGATGAGATCGGCCGAACCGACGTGCTTGGCACCGGCCTTCTTGGCTTCATCGACGAAATCGTCCGTCACGAATGCGGCGATGCGGACGGTCTTACCCGTACCGTGCGGCAGCGTGACGCTGGCGCGGACGAGCTGATCGGCCTGCGTCATGTCTGCGCCGATGCGGATGTGTACCTCGGCGGAGGCGTCGAACTTGGTGACGCCGATCTTCGTGAGAAGAGCCACTGCGTCTTCCACGGAGTAGGAAGGCTGCGTGACGAGGAGTTTCTTTTCGCGGTACTTCTTACCGCCTTTCGTGTCGTTGGCTTTTACGAGAGCCATACTGTGAGGGGGAACGTGGTAGAAAACTGGAGGCGTCCCGCATGCGCGGAACTCCCACGAGCGGGGAGATTTTGTCAGGAGTAGGCCAAAAAGGCAACCGAACGCGTCAAAACTTCGCGAAACGGAGCTTTAGAGTTCTTTCAGGCTACTTTCGGCGTGCTTTCTTGGCACTGCGACGGCTCTTGTGGCTGGTGTGGAGCGAGGAAGCGAGCATCAGCACGAGACCGAGGAGCAGCATGGTCGAGGGCATTTCCCAGTCCGTGACGACCGACGTCAGCAAGAATCCGATACCCATCGTGAGTGCCGAGAAGAGGGCGATGAGTCCTCCGATCACTTCGCAGGTGTAGGTGAAGACGAGGCGCGGCACGACGGACGACGCTTCGTCGATGCCGGCGACGACGCGGCTGATGTGGACCATGATGCCGATGCCGATCATCATGAACAGAAGCAGAACGCCGAGAACGGGATAGTCGGGCAACTGGTTCGTGACGACACCGTACGTGATCTGCACCACGCTCATGCCCATGATCACCAGTCCGATGGTCTTCCACATGTAGCAACAAATGGCTTTGGCTACGCCTTCCGGCTTGGCTCCCGTCACCATGAGCGAGGGAATGAACAGTCCGACGAACGACAGCACGACGAACGGAAGGACGTACAGCATCGTCGATGAGTCCGTCACATCGAGAGAAAGAAAGGACATGGAGAAACGGGGAAAGTGGCTTACAGCATACGGAACTTCCCGTCGTTGCGCGCGGTCGCATGCAGAAAACGGCTTGCGCATCGCAAGCATCGATTATTTATTCGGAGGGGAAGCTTAGGCGGCTTTCTTGGCCAAGTCGTCCTCGACGAGAAGGCCCATGTTCTTGGCGGTGCCGGCCATCATGCTCGTGGCGGAAGCCAGGTCGACGGTGTTGAGGTCGGACATCTTGGCTTTGGCGACTTCCTGGAGCTGCGACATCTTGATGGTGCCGATCTTCTCTTTGTTCGGCTTGCCGGATCCCTTCTCTTTGCCGACTTTCTGGAGAATGAGGAAAGCGGCGGGCGGCTGCTTCAGGATGAACGTGAAGCTGCGGTCCTCGTAGATCGTGATTTCGGCGGGGATGACCTGGCCCATCTGACCCTTGGTCTTCTCGTTGAACTGCAAGCAGAACTGCTGAATGTTGATACCGGCTTGTCCGAGCACGGGACCGAGCGGGGGAGCAGGGTTGGCCTGTCCACCGCGGGCTTGCACTTTGATGACTTTCATTACTTTCTTAGCCATAGCCGCGATACTTTAGACAAAAGGACAGAGGGCGTCAATGCGGTTTCGGGTTCGTTTTTACTTGCTCAGTGCCGCCAGCAGGGCGTCCACGACGTCCGCACCGTTTGCGGCCACATGAATCTCGTACAACCTGTTCCGCACGCGGAGGAAGATGATGCGCTCGCTGCTGATGGCCGGATCGGTAAAGGAAAGGATGTCGTACGGCGGACCGTTCTCCTGCGTGCGCGTTTCATCGACGAGTCCGGTGAGCTTGCCCGAGAACTGATCTTGGAGTGCTTGCTTGATCGCCGACAGAATCGTTTTCACTTGGTCGCCTTCGGCCCATGCAAAGAGCAGGGCACGGTCGTTGTTCCGAAGCAGCGCCATCGTCTTCACCAAGCTCGGATCGTTCACCGTGAGCGCGAGCAAGCTTGCTTCATCCGTCGGTCGTGCCACGAGTTGCAGCGATGCGAGGACGTTATCGACATTCACGCCGCTCTGCTTCTTCGTCGATTGTCCCTTCTTTACGACGCGCGGTCCCGAGGAGCTCATCGCCGAAGCGGCTGAGCTCGTCATCGCGGAAGAGGATATCGCGGCAGGTTCGCTCATCGCGCTGCTTTGGCTCATGGCTGAACCGGTCGTCATGGCGACGGGCGGGGTCACATCGGGTTCCTGCATCGCGAGCCGGTGAGGTCGTTCGCTCAAGACATAGTCGGCGGTTCCGAGACTTGCCGCAACGACGACGAGGACGATGCCTGCAATGAGGTCATTTCGATGCACGACCTTCAGTGTAGCAATCCGCGACCGTTCAATCGAGCTACTTCTCGCTCACCTTGAAGCGGACGGAGTTCTTGAGGTTGGCTTCGTACAAACACTCGGCACGGTCGTGCGTGTGGAGTGTTGCGCACTTGGCGGGCACGCGGCTCATGCCTTTTTGAATGAGGACATGCTTGTCCGGACCCGTGACGAATGCGGGAGCGGGGAAGTAGTTGGCTTCCGTAGGAGTCTGCACGATGCCCCATTCCTTCTTTCTCTCGGCGGCGCGGTACGAACGGCGAAGCAACATGCCGATGACTTCGGTTTCTTTGGTGACGGCGGGGCCCTTCACGAACTTGCCCGCGTTGCCCTCCACGATGACGCCCATGGCCAAAGGCTCACGACTCTTTCCTTTACTGGCGATACCTCCGGCGAACGAATCCATCGACGTCGCTGCAAAGAGCACGGTGAGGACGAACGCGACAGCGGAGAGCTGGGAAATACGGACCATGTAGAGGGGGGGGGTGGAAAGGGTTAGCGTACTATATAACATATTATTATTTAATGCAAGTGCCATACAAATGGCTTGAATAAGCCAATATCATTGAATTTCTGTGATGTTCCATCTATTTCAGCACCACTTTTGCATCAGCGATGACCACTTCGCCCTTTCCGACGAGGACGGGGTTCAGATCCACTTCCACGATGCGTCTGCAATCCGAGACGAGTGCCGAAATTTTGGCGATGATGTCGGCGAGTCCTTCGATGTCGAGCATGCCTTTGCCACGCATGCCCGTGAGAAGTTTCCATGCCTTGAGTTCCGAGAGCATCGCCGCGGCACCCGCGGCGTCCACGGGCGCGAGACGGAAGCACGTATCGCGGAAGAGTTCGGTGTAGATGCCGCCGAGTCCGGTCATGACGAGCGGACCGAACGACGGATCTTGCAGCGCACCGACGATGAACTCGCTCCCGATGGGAAGGAATTCTTGGATCAGCACGCCGTTGATCACCGCGGCCGGCATATTTTTTCGGCAACTCTTGATGATGTCGTCGTACGCTTTTTTCACCTCGGCTTTCGTCGTGAGGTTTGCGCGTACGCCGCCGACATCGGTCTTGTGCAGAATGTCGGGCGAACTCACTTTGGCGATCACGGGGAAACCGATTTCCCCGGCAAGCCTTACCGCTTCCTCGGCGCTGCCGGCCACGATTTGCCTGGGGACGGGGAGTCCGTAGAGCGCGAAGAGTTCGGCGGTGAGTTCTTCACCCAGCAGTCCTCTCTTTCCTTTGATGAGTTGATGTGCGGCGGCCGAGCGGTCGTCGTCACGGTCGCCGTCATCGAAGGTGGGGAGCGACTCGGGTTTAAGGAGTGACGCGAGTGCGGCCACGGCTTCCTCGGGCGTCTCGAAACACGGGATGCCGTTCTTGCGGAGTGTGGTCCTCGCCGATGCCACCTGCTTGCCGCCCATGAAACTCGTGACGATGGGGAACAGCGGACGGAGTTTCTTGGCTTTCACCACGGCCGCGGCGATGTCATCGCACGGTGTCATCACTTGGGGCGTGAGCACGGCCACGATGCCTTCCACGTCCGGGTCCTGTGCGCATGCTTTGAGTGCCAGCTCGTATCGGTCCGCAACGGCGTCACCCAACACGTCGACGGGGTTGGCCGCACTCGCCGCGGGCGGCAGTCCTTTTTTCAGAGTGTCCGTCGTTGTGTCACTGAGTGCAGCAAGCCTGAGCCCCGAGCGTTCGGTCTGGTCCGTGGCCAGCACGCCCGGTCCTCCCGCATTCGTGATGATGGCGACGGATGCGCGTTCGAGAGCGGGGGACACGCGCAGCGTGGAGAGCAGCGCCAGGAACTCGCGTGTGTTTGCGGCCAAGTGAATGTTCGCTTCCAGGCATGCGGCCTTGAGCGCGGCGGTACTTCCCGCAAGTGCGCCCGTGTGCGACGACACGGCCTTGGCTCCGCGAGCCGAGACTCCGGCCTTGATGAGGACGATCGGTTTTTTCTTCGCCACGCGCTTGGCGATCTCCGTGAATTTCTCACCGTCCTTGATACTCTCCAAATAGAGTCCGATCACTTTGGTCGCCGGATCTTTTTCGGATACTTCCAGGAATGCCGATTCATCGAGGTCGGCTTTGTTACCGATGCTCGCAATGAAGGAGAACGACAGTTCCTCGGCTGCAGCGGCGTCGAGCAAAGCAACGGCCATGGCGCCCGATTGGCTCACGAGCGCGATATCACCCGCGTTCTCGGGCGAAACGGCAAACGACGCATTCAGGCCGATCTTGGGCCGCAAGACTCCGAGGCAGTTGGGGCCAACGATGCTCATGCCGTACTTGAGGCCGATATCCGTCAGCTCTTTTTCGCGTGCGTGTCCTTCGTCGTTTCCCATTTCTCCGAAACCGGCCGAAATGACGACGAGCGTCTTCACCTTCTTCTTACCACACTCTTCGGCCAGTGCCGACACCGTCGCGGCGGGCGTCACGATGACGGCCATGTCCACGGTTCCCGGAATGTCGGACACGGCGTGGTAACACTTTTTGCCGAGCAGCTCGTCGTGTTTGGGGTTGATCGGAAAAACGTCGCCCGTGAATCCGTCGAGCAAGTTTCGAAGAATGTAGTGACCGAGCTTTTTCTCTTCTCCGCTGGCACCGATGAGCGCAACCGTCTTGGGTTCGAGCGTGAACATGGAGCTGATTCTACAGTTCCCGTCTCGAACGGCGAAATCGCAAAAGAATGTCGTCACACACTTTCACTTGCGGGTGGACTTTCGTATACTCGGGTTCATATGGTCATGGAACGACAGAAGAGGAAGAAGCCGACGGCCGATCCCAAGCCTGCGCAGCAGGAAACGGAACAAATCGAGATGGGCCTGCGCCCGTCATCGCTTGCCGAATACGTCGGCCAGTCCGATATCAAGGCGCACCTCAATGTGTACCTCAAAGCCGCGACGACCCGCAGCGAGCCTCTGGGCCACACGATTCTTCACGGCCCTCCGGGACTCGGGAAGACGACTCTCGCATACATCCTCGCCAAAGAAATGGGTGCGCAGGTGCGCGTGACATCGGGTCCCGCCATCGAGAAGCCGGGAGATTTGGCATCGCTGCTTACCAATTTGCAGAGCGGTGACATCCTCTTCATCGATGAAATTCACCGTTTGCGTCCTGCCATCGAAGAGGTGCTCTACAGCGCCATGGAGGATTACGCGCTCGACCTCGTCATCGGTAAAGGTCCGTCGGCCCGTTCCATGCGCATCGATCTCCAGCCGTTCACGCTCGTGGGTGCCACCACCAAGGCCGGCGCCGTGAGCACGCCGCTCAGAGACCGCTTCATCCACAACTTCAAGCTTTCCTTCTACTCACCCGAGGAACTTACGCAGATCATCACGCGCACGGCGGGACTCCTCAACGTTCCCATCGCGCCCGATGCATCGATGCATATCGCCAGGGCCAGCCGCGCCACGCCGCGTATCGCAAACCGCTTGGTTCGCTCGGTGCGTGACTTCGCTCAGGTGAATGACGAGGGAACCGTGTCGCTTCCTCGTGTGAAGGCCACGCTCACCTCGCTCGGCATCGATGAGCGCGGACTGGATTCCACCGATCGTCTCATCTTGCTCACCATCATCGAGAAGTTCGCGGGCGGACCGGTGGGCGTGAACGCCATTGCCGCGGCACTCTCGGAAGAAGAGGAGACGCTGGAGGACGTGTACGAGCCGTATCTCATGCAGTGTGGGTTCCTGCATCGCACGCCGAAAGGACGCATGGTGACGAAGCTGGCATACGAACTGCTTGGCATGGATATGCCGGGGGATGCGCAGCAGCTGTTCTAAAGGTTGCTTTTTGCCGAAGATCGCTGACAATGGCGTACTTTATGGATTCCTCGCTTTCTCGTATTCCGGCCCTGAGCGTGAATGGCACGCCCGATGACCCGTTGTTTCGGGCGCTTGGCGAACTTTTTAACGATCCCGAGGTTGAAGAAGCAGTGAGCGGCCTGAGACTCAAAATCATCGACAGGCTCTTGATGGCGGCGGAGCCCGTCGAAGGATTGGAACTCGGTTCCGGTTACTTCGTGAGAGAAGGTATCGAAGATCGTTTGCGCGAGGCGCGTGGGAATTTGAGTGCCATCGGCATCGAAATGGTGATCGGCAGCGTTGATCTGTTTGATGCACACGGTCGGACATCCATCGGCCAAATCGCAGTTCCGCATCGTTCGGATTGGGCACGGCAGAATTTCATCAACACGAACCCCATTAAGGACGTGGAGAAATTCGTTTTCACGCCGTACACAGTCGTATCGCCGTATGTCAGTCCGCGCGAGGTCACCAAAGATTCGCCACCCCCCGCATTTCTTTTGAGTGATCGAGAGGGTATAGCCGCTCAGATTTTGATGGTCGTCAGTGCGGCACTAGCTTATCGTGACATCGCGGAGGCCGTTGCGACGGAAGAAAATCCCGATCGTACGCTTCGCATCATGAAGGTTTCGGCGAATATGAGGGACCTGTATTCAGCACTCCAATATGCGGTGAAGCTCAAGCAGAAGCTCCATGAGGTTCCATTGCTGGAGCCGAGTGAACGCATGATTTTGGGAATGTCGGAGGCGGCGAGGAATCTCACGCATGATCCGAAGGTTCCCGAATAACGAGTGTTACTTCTTTGGCGCGCTGAATCTCTCCACTTTCTTTTGACGCAAAAGAAAGTGGCAAAGAAAAACAGTCGCTGGTGGAAAAATGACCTACGCTTCTACGTTCGCAGAGCTAAAAAGTCCAAACTCGGCCTGCGGGCCTCAAACAGTGGACTTTTTCACGCTCCGCTTCACGTGAAGCGTTACGGCATTTTTCCAAGGCGACAACGTAGCAATTCAAAAGCGTCACTCCCCGCTGCGGCGCGCGCCGCCCTTTGGATGTGGATCCAATCGTTTCGAGTTATTGCATTATTGTTGTCACTGCACTTCGAATCTCTTTCTCGAATCTCTCGCGCGAGAATTTTTTTGCCTGGGCAATCAGTTCTTCTTTCCTATATTTCTTGCGGTCGAAGTTTTGCAGAACGTTTGCGAGTGATTCCACAGTCGGTTGCGTGAAGAATTCACCGGTCTTTCCCTCGAGCATCGTCTCCAGTGCGCCGCCCGAGCGGAAGGCAACGACGGGCGTGCCGCAGGCCATGGATTCCAGCGGCACCAAGCCGAAATCTTCGTCTCCGGGGAACACGACTGCCTGTGCATCGCACATCAAATCCTTGAGCTCATCGCTCTGTCTCCAGCCGTAGAATTCCACCGTCGGTCCCGCGAGTTTTTCGAGACGTTTGCGGTCCGGACCTTCGCCGATGATTTTGAGATGTTTTCCGAGTTTGTTGCACGCTTCGATGGCGAGATCGATGCGCTTGTACCGAACGAGCGACGAGACGATCAGGAAATAATTCGAGTGATCTTTTGCCGTCGGCTTTCGATCGGACGAGCTGAACCATGCATCGTCGATCGGCGGATACACGACGTTGCTTTGGCGGCGCCAGTAGAGTTCGATGCGCCGCTCGACCGCCTTGGAAGCGGCGAGGAGCGTATCGGGCCTGTCCGCGGTTTCGCTGTCCCAGATGCGGAGCTTGTGGAATGTTTTTTCCAAATAGTATTTCTTGAGCGGCCCCAAGATTCCTGTGGAGGCATCGCGAACGACGTCGTGCGTGCGGTCCCACAAATAGCGGGCGGGGGAGTGGACGTAGCACAAGTGTTTGGGTGCCGAGTTCGTAATGATGCCGTGGACGAATGCCGATGATGTAGAGAGAACGAGATCGAACTCCGAAAAGTCCCAGGCTTCCACGGCGGCGGGAAATTTCTTCAGGTGCAGATGGTGATTCATCGACCCGCCTTGCACCGTGCTCGTTCGAATTCTTTTCTTGGGGAACCATTCGCCCAGCTTCCCCTCGTCGTAGAGCAGGGTGTAGATGGGGGCCTCCGGGAACATGTCGGCGAGGATGCGGAGGACCTTTTCGGCTCCACCGCGCATCGTGAGCAGTTCGTGAACGAGTGCGACTTTCATGCAGCGGCTAGCATACATCCTCCGCTCCGAGTTTCAGAGTTTGACTATTTTGGGCGAATCCCCAGAATGCGCCAATGCACACCCCCAACCCCCGAACGGACACCATGGACACCCACGTCCTCCTCTGCCCCCCGAGGATTTCTCCCCAAGTTCAAGCGCTTGCCCGTCGCGCCGATGATCTCGCTTTCGATCCCGAAGGTTCTCCGATCACGGGCATCAGCAAGCATTTCCTCGATGAGGCATCGCCCTTCCTCCAGGAAGTTCTGGACGGTAAGGGTAAGTTTGTCGAAGAGCAGGTAGCGTAAGCCGTTGCTCACATAGGTTCAGCAGCCGGTGATACGGCGTATCTGTTTCGTATTTCGCGGTCCTCCTCTATAGTCTGCTGTGCTTTTTGACATCATGGGTCGGTAGCTCAGCGGTAGAGCAGTGCCCTTTTAAGGCATTGGCCGTGGGTTCAAATCCCACCCGACCCACCAATGCCAAGCTTTTTCTTGGTGTACCATTTCCCCGTGCCTCACTTCGTCTACCTCGCCCGCTGTGCCGACGGTTCTCTGTACGCCGGAACGTGCGTGAATCTCAAGGAGCGTGAGGCGAAGCACAACGATGGGACCGGGGCCAAGTACACGCGCAGCCGCTTGCCCGTGAAGTTCGTGTATCACGAAAGGAAGAAGACGCTCTCCGATGCCAGGTCGCGAGAGGCTGCCATCAAAAAAATGAAGAGAGTTGCGAAACTCGATTTGATTCGAGGTAAGTCCGATACAATTCGCGCATGATCGACAGTCACTGCCACGTCACCGCCAAAGAATTCGATGCCGACCGAGGCCTCGTCATCGAGCGCGCAAAAGCAGCCGGAGTCACGATGCTCATCACCATCTGCGACGAGATGTCCGATATTCCCAAGTGTCAAGAGCTTGCCGAGAAGTTCGATCACATTTTTTATTCGGCAGGCGTGCATCCGCACCATGCAAAGCTTTTCGATGCATCGCGAGATTTGCCGATCATCAGAGCTGCCGCAAACAATCCGAAGTGCAAAGCGATCGGAGAAATCGGTCTCGATTATCACTACATGAACAGTCCGCGCGATACACAGCAACGCGTGTTCGAAGAGCAGCTCAAGCTTGCGAAAGAGTTGGATCTCCCCGCAGTCGTGCACTGCCGCGATGCCGTGGAAGACGTGTGGACCATCGTGAGTCACGTGAAGCCGAAGAAGCTCGTCATTCATTGCTGCACGGAGAAGTGGAGCGATGTCGCGCGTTTCGTGGACGCGGGATACCTCCTCTCCTTTACGGGAATCGTGACGTACCCCAAGGCAGAAGACATTCGCGATACCGTGAAGCAGTGTCCGCTTGAGAGCTTGATGGTAGAGACCGATGCGCCGTATTTGGCTCCGGTACCGCACAGAGGCAAGCGATGTGAGCCGATGCATGTCATCGATACGGCGAAGAAGATTGCGGAGATGAAAGGCGTCGATGTGAGCGAGGTGGATCGAGTGACGACGGCAAATGCGAAGAAGTTTTTCTCGATCTGAAGCGAATTGTTACTTCTTTGTCCGCCATCATTCCCACTTTTTTTGACGCAATTTGATTGTCACTTCTTTGTCCGCGACAAAGAAGTAACCAAGAAAACGCTCTTGGCCGATACCCACCCTCATCCCCCGCTGCGGCGCGCTCCATCCCTTGGGATGTGGCTACTTTCGAATTCAGGCCGTGCTTCCTTGTACTCTTTGAATTCTTTGCAGTCCTTGCAATCCCCGTATACTTCGCCCGCGCTCCCGTAGGTCAATGGATAGACCGCTGGCCTCCGAAGCTGGAGATGCAGGTTCGATCCCTGCCGGGAGCACCATTCGACTCGCTACGCTCGCTCGTGGTCCTCGCACTTCGGTGCTCGGGCCAATTTCACCGAGTCGAATGACCCTGAGCTTGTCGAGGCCTTCATCAAAAAACGCCTCCCTCAGAGGGGAGGCGTGTGAGCCCGATGTGGGAACTTCTCCGCTTACTCGCTCACCACGATGCTCGCGGTGGCGCTTGATTTCAGGTGGTTGTGGTAACCCCAGGTTCCGGTCTTCGTGAAGGTGTACTTGTACTCACCCCCGATGAGAATGCTCTGGGACTCGAATCCCGGAAGATCGGTGTGCGTGGGGTACGGGTTGCTGGCGATCAGGAGTTGGCCGTTGCTCTCGTTCTTGAACGTGACGGTGTCACCCTTCTTCACGTGGAGTACGGAAGGGGAGAAGCCGGTGTCACGGTACGTGACGACGAGCGTGCTCATGGGGTCCGTAGACGGCTCGCGGTCTTTGCCCGGAGTGCCGTACTTGGCCTTGGCTTCGATGGCCATTTTCACGACTTCGGCACGATTGATCGGAGCGAGCGGACGGAACATGCCCGTGGGCTGATCGTTCACGTCCAGGTCACCGGAGATCACTCCTTTGAGTTGCAGAGCTTCGATGGCTTGGCCGTACGTCGTCGCGGTCTTCACGTCTTTGAAGGGCACGCCGCTGATCGTCGTCTTGAGATCGGCGCGGAATGCGGAGGCGATCATGGAAGCGACTTGAGCGCGCGTTGCGGGGCTGTCGAGACGGAGCGTTCCGCTGACGGTGGGGAATGCTTCGGATTTGCCGACGGACACGTAGGCGGAAGCCCAGTGTGTCACGCCGCTGTCGACGACCGCGCCGTACGCGGCTTCGTCATAACCTGCGGATTCCGATGCGATCTTGAGTGCTTCGGCGATGGTCACGCTTTTCTCCGGACCGAATTTTCCGGTGAGCTTGCCGTTCACGTCACGGTAGCCCGTGGCGATGTTCGTCTCGGCGGCGGTCTGTACGTAGGTGGCGAACCAGGCCGACTGGGGCACATCGCTGAAGACGACGGTTTGTCCGTCGACGATCACTTGAATGCCGATGGCACCGGCCATGAGCGGCACGAGCATGCCGGTTATGCCGATGAGGGACAGAAGAGACTTTTTCATAGGGAATGGAAGGAAGTGATGGGGAAGAGATGCACCTGAGACGTCGGCCTCGTGAGTTCATGACAAACCCCGCGTTGCCTCATTGCAAATTTTGTTTCGTGAATTTTTTCAGATCATGCGGCTGTCGTATGCCCAGTGCAGCACCGCTTGGCGCTGCCTCCTGCGACACGTCAGATTTCCCGGCTCACAATTGTTCCTGATTTGCGCGATGTGCCTGCGGATGGCGAGCCAGCGCTTGATCTGCCTGTCGTCTTCCTGCGGCATGCGTCTGCCGCGGTAGTAGCGGCAATACCACTGGAACCAGCCGCGCGGGTCGGCGGGATGGATCCATCCTTTCTTCCGCCATATCGCGAGCGACTGACTCGCATTGATGCCGAAGAAGTTCAGCTTGGGATCATGTTTCTCGTGACACAGTTTTGCTTTCTCAAACCAATCGGCCGGAAATTCGTCCCTGCAATCGGTCATGTATTTTCCGCCGAACACACCGAGCGTCAGCATTTGTTTCGGCGTGAGGTCCGGCGTGAAGCGGGGATCGAAATTCTTTCCTTCGGGCTCCGTGAGCTCGTAGCTGCAGTTTTTCTGCATCAGGTCGTTCACCGTTACTGTCCGTCGTTTGGTCATCGGTGGACATATCGTACATCGCTGACCGCACGTCGTGCCTTGTTTTTTTACGGAGAATCACTAAAGTGCTTTAGTTCTCAACCATTATATGAACACACGATCTCCTTGGTTCATCTTCGTCCTCGTTGCGGTCGCGCAGTTCATGGTGGTGCTCGACGTCTGCATCACGAACGTGGCGCTGCCGGCAATCCAGGCGTCGCTTCATTTCGATACGCACACGCTCCAATGGGTGGTGACGGCGTACGCACTCACGTTCGGCGGATTCTTGCTCCTTGGAGGCCGCGCCGCCGATATCTTCGGTCATCGCAGAGTTCTCCTCGTGGGTCTGGGTGCCTTCTCCGTCTTGTCTTTGTTCATCGGTATCTCGGAGTCACCGATGATGCTCATCGTGCTTCGTGCGTTCCAGGGAGTCGCTGCCGCGCTCATGTCGCCTGCTGCGCTCTCGGTCGTACTCATCACGTTTCCCGAAGGCAAGGAGCGCAACCGCGCGCTCGGTCACTGGACCACGGTCGCCACGGGCGGAGCCGCCGTCGGCTTACTCCTGGGCGGGGTTCTCACGCAGTACCTCAACTGGCGATGGAACTTCTTCATCAACGTGCCCATCGGTGTCCTCATTTCCGTCGCCATCGCCAAGCTTTTGCCCCACGAGAAACAGGAAACGGAACATCATGACTTGGATATTCCGGGTGCGCTGCTCGTGACGAGCGGCCTCGTGCTTCTCGTCTACGTCGTCAGCCAGGCTCCCGTGTGGGGTTGGACGAACGTCTGGACGCTCTCGGGCGGAGCCGCCGTCGTTGCGCTTCTTGCGACCTTCGTGTGGAACGAATCGATCAGCAAGCATCCGCTCATGCCGCTCTCCATCTTCAAGATCCGCAACATCACCGGAGCCAACCTCATGAGCGCTCCCATTTCCGCGGGATCCTTCGGCATGTTCTTTCTGCTGTCTCTCTACATTCAGGGAGTGCTGAAGTATTCGCCGCTCATGGCCGGACTGAGCTTCTTGCCGTTTCCCATCATCCTGGGCTCCCTCTCGCAGCGCATGGCCAGGGGAGTGACGCGCTTCGGATACACGCCGTTCCTCATCGGAGGACCGCTCTGCGTCGCCATCGGCATCGCGTGGCTCACGCGCATTCCGGTGCTCGGCAATTACTGGGTCGACATTCTTCCCAGTGTCATCGTCATGCCCGTGGGCATGGCCATGACGTTCATGCCGCTCATGGTGGCCGCAACGTCGGGTGTCACGCAGAACGAAGCAGGTCTCGCCTCCGGTCTCATCAACACGTCGCAGCAGATGGGAGGCGCGCTGGGTCTCGCCATTCTTTCCAGCATCGCCGCGTCGGTCACCGCAAGCAACATGTCACTCGGCGTCATGGAGGCAATGGTGCTCGGGTACTCGCGTGCGTTCATGGCCGCGGTCGCCATCATCGTCATGGGTACCGCGATCGGTTTGGCACTCATTCGGAACAAAAAAGCATCGTCGAATGACGCAAGTCATGCGCACGTGCATGCACTGTAATCAGTTCGTCGAACCGAACGATTGTCGCACGCGATCCAAAATCTCCCCGCGGATCGCGGTTTCATCGGGCTTCGTCGGTATCTCGGATTGCCGTGCGAGCCGTCGTTGCATCTCGCCTTCGATTCCTGCCAGGAGTACGGGATGCAGCTCGTGCGGCACGTCGCATTTTTTCAGCAGATCCGCAGCGTCGATGTGCACGTATCCTCCCTGCAGACGTCTCTCTGCGATGATAAGAGTCACCAGTGCGGAAACTGCATCTCGTGTGATGGAAGAATCCGCTCGCAGCGAGGAGCCCAATGCGAGAATGTTGATTGCCGCATGCCGAAAATCATCCAGCGCTTTTTGACGAATGACGCTCAAGGACGGTGCGTCGCTCGGAGTGACGACGGGAGTCGTGCATGCCTTCGCGTCGAAGCGGGGCTTATTGCTCACCGTTCCATGGTATCAGATGTGATGTTGATGTTTGTGCGAGTTTGTTTGGAGCTCCTTATGGGAGCTTATTACAGAATAGTTCGAATAGTTACTTAGGGGTATATTTTATGCATGTTCACAGATAAACGGTTTCAGAAGCTGAGGAGTATCGATGACATTGCGACCCTTGATCCTCGTGACTTCGAATGGTTCACCAAGTTTTTACTAGAGAAAAAAGGGCACGTAGGAGTTTGGGTTACGCAGAAACATGGAAAGCTAAACGGAGATGGAGGAGTAGATGTTGAATCCTCGTTCAATGGCATAAAGGTCTACACACAATGCAAACGTTGGCGCTCTACTTTTCGTGGAACATTTAAAGGCTTTCTTCCTGTTCGTGTTATTCGAGAGCTCGGAGGATGCATGCTTCGGGATAAAGTGACCAAGGGAATTGTTGTTACGACACTTAATTTTGAAGGGTTAGATAGAAGCGAGGCAGCAAAAATGAATATCGACCTGATTGGTCGGGAAGAAATTGTTACTGAAATGCTTCGAATCAATCCAAAATTCCGTAGTGGATCACGCCTCGGATCGTTCACAATTTTCCGTCAGTTGCTGCTGGCGATTCGATGGTTGATGGTCGATTAGCTTCGAGCTCCTTGTGGGAGCTTATTGCAGAAAATGCCGAACATTCTCTTTTGGGGTCTGCCCGGCTTCGTCTGCGGACTGAGCCGAGGCATCGGGCGCTTTGATCGGAACAAAGCGAAATCTCGGTGCAGCTCCCGAGGGAGTGAAGCCGGATGCCGGAGCTTATGTGGAACGGAACCACTATTTTCAGCTGTGAATATGGCATATAATCGGCATATGGTAGATTTTTTTGCGGAACTGTTTGATCTTGTGATGACCCCTTTTCAGGGTAAAAAGAATCATCCACATAAACGATGGCTTATTCTTCTGGGTGCGATTTTAATGCTTTTGGTATTAATTCTTGCTTCAATCCGACTATACAACATGTATCTATGAATTGGAGCGGGTAAGGGGAATCGAACCCCTGTCTGCGCCATGGCAAGGCGCCGTACTACCATTGTACGATACCCGCAGAAGAAAAAGAGCTAGCAGATGCTACACAAGCGAGTGCGCAGTGGCAAGGCACGCTTAGGCGGCTTCCGTTCGTTCCAGCTCGCGTCGGATGGCTTTGGAAAGGTGCAGGAAGGCCAGGATGGTCACGAGTGCCACCGTGGCGTCATCGGCAAAACCGATGAGCGGCAGCAGGTCGGGAATGACGTCGATGGGCAGAAGTCCGTACAGCACCCCGCCTCCGATGATCATTTTGGCGGAAAAGGGAGTGTCTTTGTGAAATGCCGCCATCCACGCGATGCGAATTTTTTGTCCGAGCGTGAGACTTCGTGCGGGTTCCATGCACGGATCATACGCTTGTATACTCAGGACGCATCCCGACTTTTTCTATGGCCACCAAGCAATCGACCGCCGAGTTTCTCCTGGAGCAAGTCTCCGGTGCCGGCCAGGTCCGCATCCGGAAAATGTTCGGCGAGTACGCCCTCTATTGCGATGAAAAAGTGGTGGCTCTCATCTGCGATGACAGATTTTTTCTGAAGCCCACCGAGGTCGCCAAGGACTTCCGCGCTTTCGAAGAAGGGCCGCCGTATCCGGGATCCAAACCGTTTCTCATCATCGATGAAGATCGCTGGGATGACCGTGATTTCATGAGCGACGTCGTTCGTGCGACCGCCGCAGCGTTGCCCGCACCGAAGCCGAAGAAGCTCAAGAAAAAGTGATTCAGCTTTGTTCACGCCACCAGTCGGGCTCGACGGCTCCCGGAAAGGACGTTCTGCCCCGCATCACCGTTTCCAGAATATCCGTCGGCCACGAGCCGTCCGGTTCGGCGAGAAGCGCACGCACCCGCTCCGTCGTCATTTCGGCCACTTCCTTCCAGGCTTTTTCACGCTGCAAAATCCGCAGCATGTCGGCTTCATCGGGATTCACCGTTTCTTCAATGATGGCGCGGATGCGGAGCGCCGAGCTGCTTTTGTATCTCTCGCGTGCATCGGCGATATGCGTCTGCACGTATTTGCGGGCCCGCATGTTCAGATCCCTGCCTACGATGCGGTGCGCCAGGTCACGTATCTTTCCCGATGCGGCCGAGAGGCACAGAAATTCGATCTCGCGACGGGTGTAACTGCGGATGACTTCGTCCAATCGTCGATCTTTCACGCCTTGGAGTTCGGCGTCGCCGGTCACGAGGAGTTCGCTCGCCGTGATCGTCGAGAGCCTCGCTTTAACGGATGGTTTTTCGGTCATGGGGGATGAGTATACGAATATTTCGTCCGAGCGCAGCTTTTCTTTTCGTGCGGGCGGGTATACCGTTCGGGTGCCCTTCTTCCATGAAAGACAAATTGCTGCACCGGGCCGATGCGTTGCTTGCAAAGAAGCAGGACAAGGATTTGCGACAGCTCTTGTCGCAGCAGGATTTTCACATCATCGCGCAGGTCATCGACGGCCTGACGCACGGCAAGAGAAAGACCTTTGCACTGCTTCCGCCTGAAAAGCAGGCCGAAGTGGCGCTCACGCTGAATGAAGACAGCAAGCGACGCATTTTCCCGCGGCTCTCGGACGAAAGCATCGCGCGGTTTTTGCACTTCAGCGATGAAGACGACGCCACGGATATCCTGCAGTATCTGTCGGTCCAACGGAGACAGGCGATTCTCTCCGCCATGCGTGGGGAGAAGAGCAAGAAAATCGAGAAGCTGCTGAAGTTCGGATCCGAGACCGCAGGCGGTCTCATGGACCTCAACTTCATTCTGGTGAAACCGGAATTCACCTTCGACGACGTGCTCACCAAAGTGAAGAAGCACATCGAAGGCAGTCGCGAAATGCCGACGGTGCTCGTGGTGGATGAGCACGCCAAGATCATCGGCTTCATTCCGGAGCGCGTGTTGCTCTTTCCTCCCCAGAACGCCACCGTCGACGACCAAACCATCGTGCTTCCGGTCGTCTCGCACAAAATGGACCGGGAAAAAGTGATGCAAGTCATGTCGCGGATGCGCTCGGAGGTGCTCTGCGTGGCCGACGAAGGCGAGCAGGTCCAAGGCGTCATCCATTTGCGCGACCTCATGAAAGTGGCGCAAGCGGAAGCCACGGAAGACATCTACCGCTTCGCGGGTGTGGACGTGGAAGAGCACGCTCTCGATTCCATTCTGGTGAAAGTCCGTCGCCGTTCGAATTGGCTGCTCATCAACTTGGTGACGGCGTTCATGGCGTCGTTCGTCGTGTCGCTGTTCCAGGGCACCATTGCCGCACTCCCCATCTTGGCCGTGTACATGCCGGTGGTCGCCGGACAAGGCGGCAACGCCGCGACACAAGCGCTCGCGGTGGTCGTCCGCGGACTCGCGCTCGGCGAACTGCCGTGGGCCAAGGCCAAGCGCGTCATCATCCGAGAGGCGATGGCGGGAACGCTCAACGGACTCATCACCGGTGCGTGCGCCGGTATCGCCGCCGTGGCGTTCGGCGCGCATCCCATGCTCGGCGTCGTGCTCGCATCCGCCATGATCATCAACTTGTTCGTCGCGGGCTTCTTCGGCGCTCTCATTCCGTTCGTGCTCAAACGCATGAAGATCGATCCTGCCATCGCCAGTACCGTGTTTGTGACCACGACCACCGATATTTGCGGTTTCTTGGCTTTCCTGGGCCTTGGAACCATGCTTTTGCCCCGCTAGAACGTCCGTGGATCCACGGCGTCCGAAATATTGAATTTTTGGCTTATTTTTGCTATAATAATCAGATTGGTCCCAACACGTACATTCCTTCGTCGGCATGTGGTCACGTCGCTTGTGGCGGTATCGTGCGCATGCGCGCTTGCGTCAGTGGCGCTTGCGGCATGTCCGCCGGATAAGCAGCCGTGTAACAACCAGTGCATCGATGAGCGTGCCCTTTGCATCTTAGAGCCATTGCCCGGCGGTCCGTCCTTCATTCCTCCCGGAGGCATCGGTTTGCAGACGTTCTTTTATTACGTAAACAACGGCGTGTGGCAGTGGGCGTTTCGCATGGGCGTGGCCATCGCCGTACTCAACGGCGTCGTCGGAGGATTCCAAATGGTCATGAGCAACGGTGACAGCAGCAAGATGGACGCCGGAAAAAAGCGTTTCATCGGCTCGGCCATGGGTCTCATTCTGCTTCTTCTCTCCGCAACCATCCTGCAATTCTTGAACCCCATCGGATTCCAAGCCGCATGAAGACCAAGCTCCTCCGCCTTTCGGCATTCGCTCTCGCGCTTCTCGCGCCGGGTTCGCTCCACGCCCAAGAACTCTGGATTTACTGCGGCAATTTGCCGGGTTGTCCGTCGGGATTCACCGAGCGCTTCACGGGCGTGCTCCGGCTGCTCCTCATCCGTCTTCCCGCCTACGTGTACGTTCTCGCCATTCTGTTCATCATGATCGGCGGCGCGTACATGGTGCTCAGCGTCGGCGATGCGGAGAAGGTCACCAAAGGGAAAAAGACCATCACGTGGGCGCTCATCGGCATTTTCGTCATGCAATTTTCCGAGGCGCTCGTGAGTTTCGTCGGACTGGAAGCATCCACCAGAGACAGTGGTGCGGATCTCGTGGAATCCGTGGCAAATACGCTCATCGGATCCATCTTCGATCTTCTGTACATCGCCCTGCTCGGAGTCGCCATTTACTGCGGCATGTGGATGGTTCTTTCCTTCGGTAAGGAAGACGAAATGAAGAAAGCGCAGGAAGGCATGTTTTGGGCGGCCGTCGGAGCCATCGTCATCAACCTTGCCGGAGCTCTCGTTCACGCATTCTCCACTCTCTGATCATGCGTCGCATTCTCCCCGTCATCCTCGGCATCCTCGTTCCGATTCAGGTGTTCGCCTATCGAATCACCGATTCGGGTTGGGATTGTCGCGGCTTCCTCAAGTGCGGCTCATCCACCGATGCCGTCACGCAAATCACGCTCACCATCATCACCGGAGTCACTGCATTCATCGGCGCGCTCGCCGTCGTCGTCTTCATGTACGGCGCCGTCCGCATGGTCACGTCGCAGGGCGATGAAGGGAAGGAAGCCGGCAAGAAAGCTCTCATTTGGGCATCCCTTGGCCTCGTTGCCGCCATTCTGACGGGTGCGGTCATCCGCTTCGTCACCGACTATCTGTATCTGCTCGGGACCTGAAACGCTTTAAGCTTTTCGCGTTTGGCTCTAAGCTTTCGCCATGTCTCGACAATACGTGACGACGGCAATCGATTACCCCAATGCGGCTCCGCACATGGGTCACGTTCTTGAGAAAGTTCTCGCCGACGTCATCGTGCGTTGGTTCCGTTTGCGCGGTGACGAGGTCCGGTTCCAAATCGGCACCGATGAGCACGGCATCAAAATCCAACAGACCGCCGACAAGGAAAGGCTGACCCCCAAGCAACTCGTGGACCGCAACGTGCCCCTGTTTCAGGAGCTCTACGGCAAGCTCGGCATTTCGGCCGACGTCTTCATCCGTACGTCGGATCGCACGGTGCATTGGCCCACCGTTCGTGAGCTGTGGCAGCGTCTGGCTTCGGCCAAGATGCTCGAGAAGCGCACGTACACGGGTTTGTACTGCGCCGGTTGTGAGCGCTTCCTCACGAAGAAGGATCTTGTGGAGGGGAAGTGCGACATTCACAAAACGGCGCCGCAAGAAGTGAAGGAAGAAAACTGGTTCTTCGCGCTCTCCAAGGAAACGGAGTGGCTCAAGAAGCTTCTCAAAAGCGACTACAAGATCATCCCGCAGTTCCGTGAGAACGAGACATTCGCGCTTCTGGATCAGGGGCTCGAGGACGTGTCGTTCTCGCGTCCCAAGAGCAGCTTGAGCTGGGGCGTGCCCGTTCCCGACGATGAGAACCAGACGATGTACGTGTGGTGCGACGCACTTACGAACTACATTTCGGGCATCGGATACTTCACCGATCACGAAGAGAAAAAGTGGTGGGACGATGCGACGGTGACGCACGTCATCGGCAAGGACATCGCCAGGTTCCACGCGCTCATTTGGCCGGCGATGCTCAAGTATGCCGAGGTGAAAACGCCGGATCAGCTCCTCATCCACGGATTCCTGACGAGCGAAGGTCAGAAGATGAGCAAGTCGCTCGGAAACGTCGTGAAACCCGAGGAAGTCCTGACTCATTTCCATGGCAACCCCGATCCGCTTCGCTTTTATCTGAGCGCAGAAGTGCCCGTGGGCAACGACGGTGACTTCAGCTGGAAGCGCATCGATGAGGTCTACACGTCGAAGCTGGGAAACCAGCTCGGCAACATGCTGAACCGCGTGCTCGTCATGCTCAAGAAAGAAGGAAAAGATCTCGCCATTCCCGCCGACCCCGAGAGCGTCTCGGAAACCGTGAAGCAGTGGGGCGCATTCGCAACGAAGCTCGATGCGTTTGACGTGCACGGTGCGGTGCAACAAATCGTTCTGAGCGTCGACAAAATGAACGCCGCGTTCAACGACGCACAGCCGTGGAAGCAGGAGCCGGACAAGAAAATCGTCACGCTCTCCACGTTCGCCGAGTGCCTCCGTCACGCCGCGCTCATGCTGCTTCCGTTCATTCCGCAAACGGCGCAGAACATGAGCCGCCAACTCGGCATACCGTACGCCGAGGACATGCTCGAAAAGAACTTCGTTCTCACCGAAGAAATGAAGGCCTGGGCCGGCATCAAGCAGTGGAAAAAGACGAGCGAACCGAGCATTCTTTTCCCGCCTTTGGAGAAGAAAGAAGCCGCTTAAAGGCGTTTTTAGCCTACATCTGGCCTTTTCGGTCGATTTGGCGTATCATGAGATCACTCTCTTATCAGCGAGACCCGGAGCAGGGGGCACACATCAGTGACCACGGCGAGGGGAGGAGCGGGAGAGTCATTACTTCTTTCTTTTTATTTTATGTTCGACCCAATGGCCGATCTCAGTAATCCCAGCAGCGACGATCCGCTCGCTCCCACGTCCAACTTTGCTCCGGCTCCCCAGTCTCGCCGTCAGGGCGGTGGCGGTGCAGGAGGAGGCATGGGCGGCGGCGCAGGCCGTTACGGTGAGGAGATTCACTCCATCACCATCCGCGCACGCCAGCGCACGTTCTACATCGATCTGAAGCAGTCCGGCAACGGCAAGTTCTTCAAGGTCTCCGAGAAGTCCCGCGGCGGACAGAAGTCCACGATCGTCTTCGACGTCGAGGATCTCCCGCACTTCATCAAGGCGCTGCAGGAGATGCAGACGAAGCTGTAGGAGTGCAAAGAATACAAGGAATGCAAAGAGTGCAAGGAACCCGGCTCAGGTCGGGTTCTTTTTTATTTCTTATTCCGTAGGCACAACGTACCCGTTGATCGTCGGATTTTGTTGCAGCGTGAGCAGAATGATCTTCGCCGCTTCGGCGCGCGTGATGAAGTTTTCGGGGCGGAACGTACCGTCGCCGTAACCGCTCACGATGTCTCTGGAGGCTGCTGCGCCGACATACGGATGGAACCAGTCCATCTCGCGCACATCGCCGAAGGAGAGCGTCGTGCCGCTCGTCGACAGGGGATCGAGCTCGGTGGCGAGGCTCAGGATCTTGAGGGCCTCGGCGCGGTTCACGGGAGCGTCGGGACGGAACGTGCCGTCGTCGTAGCCCGAAACGATCTTGTAGTGTTCCGCGGTATAGATCACTTTGCGGCGAAATGCGGCTTCGGGGTTTTCGTTGATCGGCGAATCCTTGCGTACGTCGGAGAACGTCACCGTCGCGTCGTCGGTTCTTGAACGAAGTTTCGTGCAGCTCGAGAAGAGCGTCAGTTTCAGGAACTCAAACCGCGTGATGGCTTGATTCGGACGGAACACCACGCGCGAGTTCGGCGTTCCGAAATTTTCGTCGTAACCGCCGATGAGCGGCGTCTTGTCCGGGAGAATGTAGACGCCTTGCAGCGCGCGAATGAACGGGAAGCTCCAGTCGCCCTCGTCGATGTCATCGAACGTTGCCGCGGGGAGCAGGTAACCCAAGCATGCGTTTTCACGCGCGTTTGCCCCTTCGTTTGCTTCCGTCTTGTCGTCGGTGCCATCGCGGTCGGTGTCCACGGCCATCGGGTTCGTGCCGCGCGCGAGTTCTTCGGCGTTCGTGAGGCCGTCACCGTCGGAGTCATCGGCCCTGGTTTGCGTCACTTGAGTTTGATCCAAGCCCGTCCGTGCCTCCCATTCGTCCGGAAGTCCGTTGCCGTTGAGATCGGTTCCGAATTTGGAGTCCAGCGGGAACGGATCGACGTTGTCATTGATTCCGTCGCCATCCGAGTCCGGCACCTTGGGATCGGTTCCACGCAAAATCTCGTTGCCGTTCACCATGCCGTCGCCGTCACTGTCGAAGCTCAGGTCGTCGCTTCTGTCGAACGGGTTTCGTTTGGCGGCCACTTCCGATCCGTCGGACTCGCCTCCGCCGTCGGTATCGGCGTCGTAGGGATTCGTTTCGCCTTGGTCCACCACGCCGTTGCGATTCGCATCTTCCTGAATGTCCGTGAGTCCGTCACCGTCGATGTCTTGAGCCGTGGATGCCGAAAGCGTCGCCGGTACCTCGGCAAGCAGGAGTACCGCGGTGAGTAGTGCCGCCATTGACGCCCGTGCGTTCATGAAAGGCGTTTGCCGTGAAGGAATGCCTGTCCCGTCATCGGTTTCCCGCCCGCGGGTTGCAGTGTCACGACATACAGCGTCGTGCCGTCTTTGCACGCCAGGGGCATGGCGCCCGTGACGGCCGTGAGTTCGGTTTGGAGCAGCTTCTTTCCTTCCCACGTCACGCCGGGCCATGGTGAAAGTGCGCGCACCATGCGGTCGATGGTTTCGGCCGTCATCGAAGCGGGGTCGGCAATCCCGTCCTTTTTTTCCAGCTTTCCGCAGAACGTCACGTCGGAGTGCATCTGCACTTTCTCAACGAGCGGCTCACTCAGCGTTCGCACCAGCAGTGCCGCACCCGCCGCCGCCAATTTGTCGTGCAGTGTCGTGAACGTCTCGCGTTCACCCAGCGTGATGCGTTCGGCCGAGAGAATCGGCCCGGCATCCAATTCCTTCACCATGCGCTGCACGGTGACGCCCGACTCCTTATCGCCTTGCAGAATTGCATGTTGAATCGGCGATGCGCCGCGGAGCTTCGGGAGGAGTGATGCGTGCACGTTCACGGGTGCGATCTTCGGGAAACTCAGTACCTCGTCGGACAGGATTTGTCCGTACGACACCACTACCAAGAAATCCGCGGACGAACATGCGGCCTTGATGCTCGTGAATTCGGCATTCAGCTTCTCCGGCTGCAAGACGGGAACCTTCAGGGCCTCGGCCGCCACTTTCACGGGAGGCGGCGTGAGTGCTTGTTTGCGTCCCACGGGTCTGTCCGGCTGCGTCACCACAAGTTTCACGTCGAACCGCTCATCGGCTGCCAATGCTTGCAGGCATGGAACGGCGAATGCCGAAGTGCCGAGAAAAACGACGGATGAAGACATCGAAAAAGATTGTAGCGTAATTCCGTCGGCGCATCGTTTCAGGTAGTATGGTCACTCCATGAGTCACCGTTCCGTCCAGCTCGCCGGTATGATTCGCACGACGCTCGCGCGCACCGCGCTTGAGATCCCGCCGAACAAGGCGAAGGTGGTGAGCGTCACCGACGTGGAGTTGAGTGCCGATTTGGCGTATGCCGATATCTCGGTGAGCGCCATCGAAGGCGTGGAACACGCCGTGGCCTACTTCAAGTCACGCGGCAAAGAACTGCGCTCCATGCTCGCAAAACAGCTCACCACGTACACGGTTCCGGTTCTGCGGTTCCACGTTGATACGAGCGGGGAGAAGGCGGCGAGGATCGATAAGCTCATAGATTCTTTGTAGAACGGATTGCAAGGACTGCAACGCAAGCAAGGATTGCAAGGAACTCTTTTTTCCTTGCACTCGTTGCATTCCTTGCATTCTTTGCAATCCTGATTTTTATAACGAAACAATCCAAACGTTTTTGACAGCTCAACTGGGTTGAGCCCGATGTTTCCCGTGACTACACTCCGTCCCTTATGTTCGATGCGTCGCTCGCTTCTCAGGCACTCAAAACTCTCCAGGGAGCCAAGCGACTGAAGTGCGTGTGTCACCGCAATCCGGACGGTGATGCCATCGGTGCCGTCACGGGCGTTGCGCAGCTTCTGGAAGCCAATCTCCCGAACATTCCGGTGGAGCTGTACTGCGTCGATCCGTCGCCGCCGCTCTTCCATTTTTTGCACTCGGTGCATCGCATCAAGCAGGACCTCAAACCCGAAGAAGGGGACGTGTTTGTCTTCGTCGATTCGGCCGAGCCCAAGCTCACCGAGTACGACGTGCAATTTCCGCAGATTTTCGGCGGCACGTGGCCGTCGGTGTGCATCGATCACCACCAAACCAATCCGCGGTACGGAACCGTGAACATCGTCATTCCCGATGCGTCGTCCACCTGCGAAATCCTCGTGGCATTCGCCGATGCGCTCCGCTGGCCCATCACTCCGGATATCGCAACATCGCTCCTGACGGGTGTGTACACCGACACGGGCGGCCTCGTGCACAGCAATACCACGTCACGCGTGTATCGCACGGTTTCGCGCTTGCTGCGTGCCGGAGCCAGGCACCATGCTGTCGTTTTCAACGTCTTTCGTTCCATCAAACTTTCCACGCTGCGCTTGTGGGGCAGAGTGCTCGAGAAAATCAGCGTGACGGACGAAGGCGGTGCCATCTCGGCGCTCACCGAGAGCGACTTCAAGGCCACGGGTGCCGATTACTCGGAGCTCACGGGCGCCATCGATTACGTGAACGCGGTACCCGGCATGAAATTTTCGCTCGTGCTCGCCGAACGTCAGGGCAAAGTGAAGGGTTCCATTCGCACACTCCGCGATGACGTCGATGTTTCCAAAATGGCGGCGCAACTCGATGGCGGCGGGCACAGAAAAGCCGCCGGGTTCGCGGTCACGGGAAAGCTGGTGCCGGAGGTGCGGTGGAAAGTGCAACAATAGGAGTGCAAGGATCGTTGTCTTCCTTGTATTCGTTGTATTCCTTGAATTCCTTATCCGCTTATTTCTGCTCGCTGCCTCCCTCGGCCCTTGCCTTCTCATCCGCCCGCTTCTTCATGACTTCCTCGGGCTTCGTGGTGATGATGGTGTGTTCGCTGGGGCTTGCCACCACCTGAATGGCCACGTGGGTGTTGCCGGCGAAGAGCACGCCTTGTCCCACTCCGGAGTTCAGGAGCAGGTATTTCTCACCCTCCGTGAGGTAGAAGAGCTTGGCCAGGTTATCCACGCTTGCGGCGGACTGCTTCAGAAGCAGCTGCAGCGAGGTGTTGCTGATGATCGGTTTTCCGTACGGTGAGTTGATGAAGTCATCGATATCCTGCGTGATCGTGGTGACACCCAGGTAGTACTTGCGAGCGCGCTTGATGAGTCCGTACAAGAACTGTGCGGAATCTTCGTACTGCATCAGGTTCCATGCTTCGTCGACCACGAGGAGACGCTTGCGCATGTCGGAGCGGACGCGGTTCCAGAGGAAGTTCAGCACGACGTAGATGGCGATGGGGCGGAGCACGTCTTCCAGGTCGCGGATTTGGAACACGACCATTTCTTTCTCGAGCTCGATGTTCGTGGGGCGATCAAACAGTCCGGAGAAGCTGCCCGTGGTGTACTTCTGCAGGGTCTGCGCCATCGATTCGCCGCCGTTGCTCGTCATGAGCACGTCGATGAGGTCGTGGAGCGTGGGAGCTTCCATCTTTCCGGGCTCCTGCGTCTCGAGCGTGATGCCCTTGAGCGCGTAGGTATCGAGGATCGCACGGTCGAGGATTCCTTCTTCGGACGGCGTGATGGAGCCGAGCATCAGCTTGAAGAGACCGTGCAGGTTGATGGCCGCGCTTCTGAGCACTTCACCCACTTCGGCTTCCTCACCGCGGACGGCCTTCGGGAGGTCGAACGGGTTGATGCGGAACGAACTCTGGAGCGAGATGGGGATCATGGATCCGCCGACGGTGCGACACAGGTCCACGTATTCGTTTTCCGGGTCGATGACATAGGCCTGCACGCCCTGGATGAGCGAGCGCAGGATCTCCAGCTTCACGACGTAGGATTTACCGGCACCGGACGTGGCGAACACGTTGGCGTTGGCGTTCGGCAGGTCGAAGCGGTCGAAGATGATGAGCGAGTCGTTGTGACGGTTGATGCCGTAGAGCACACCGTGGTCATCGGTGAGGTCCGAGGAGCTGAACGGGAAGCTCGTGGAGAGAGCTTGGGTGTTCATGTTGCGGTTGAAGTCGAGCTCGTCCATGCAGTAGGGCAAGCAGCTGGTCCAGCCGTGTTCCATCTGGAAGGCCGTGGGCTTGGTGAGGATCAGCTTGCCTCCGAGGATCGCTTCTACGTCGGTCTGGATCTTCTTCAGTTTCTGCTCGTTCTCGGCGTAGATGGTGAAGTAGAACCCGAGCTGGAACAGTTTCTCGGATCCGCGTGCAAGAAGGTCACGCAGTTCTTCGGCGTCCTGCAAGGCCGCTTCGAGAGCAGGGTCGCGAACGATGCCACGCTGCTGGAGCATGCGGATGCTCGAACGCATTTCGGCGACTTTCTTGCGGAGCATCTTCAGGATCACCTTGTTGCTCGCAGGGTAAATGAACATCGAGATGTCGATCTGAATGTCGAAGTTGATGAGCTGACTGAGCCAGTTGGGGTAAATCTGGCTCGGCCAGTTGTAGGCGTAGAAGCTGCGCGCCACGAGCTGCTCATTGAGCTGGATCATGGAGCGGTCGAACTTCAGTCCGGCCGGCGCGATGACGTCGAGGAGTTTCTGCAGACCCTCTTCATACTTCTTCACGATTTCTTTTTCATCCTTGGTGAGTTCCAGGTCATCATCGTCCTTGCTGAGGACGTCTTCGATGTCACGGTGCAGTCCCAGAAGTTCGTCGAGAACATCGAGGAGTTTTCCCGCGATCGGAGGAGCCGTTTTTTGTTTGTGTACAGCCATTTGTGACATCAAACTATTATACCAGAAAGAAGCCGACTCTCCAAGGGGTCTCAAACGGTCTTTTCGATGGGCTACATGCCCTCAAACAGCACATCGAACTGTGCGTCCGTGTTGAAGCCGCCGCTCGTGCGGGACGAGCCCCGCTGGCGCTCGATGAGCTTCAGATCGTCGATACCGGGTACATCCACCACTTTGGTGCCGCTGATGAGGGCCTCGCGATTCTTTTGAATTGCCAGGATTTTCTCGCCGTAGACGGTGAGCAACTTGTCGAGTGTCTTGATGAGTTCTTCCAGCTGTTTGCGGTTGAGGTCGGCGGCGGCGAAGGCGGACTGTTTCTCAGTGACCGCTTTCTGCAGTTCGCCGGCGTTGGCGAAATCCTTGTCGGCGATCGCTTTCTTGAGATCGCGATCGGCTTGGCTCTTCTCTTTGCTCAGCGTGCGCAGTTCTTCCTTCTGCTGATCCAGAGAGGCGTTGAGTTCTTTGTAACGATCATTGGCACGCGTCGCGACGTTCGTGAGAGCTTCCGTATACGTGTCCAGAGCCACTTGGCGGTCCGTACTGCGGTTGAGGAGGTCCGACACGTCCACCTGCAGAGCATCGGCGAACGCTTGGAGCAGCTCGAAGTCCGGGTCTTGCACCTGCTGCTGTGCGGACATGACCTGCGACTGCACCCCGATGCCGAGCAAGGCACCGCCCGCAGCCGATGCCGAGGGGGTGGTGGCGAGATACTGTGAAAGATAAATGCCGAGCAACGCCGAGGACCTGGCGCCTCGGGACCTCGTCACGTTCTGCATCAAGTTGTCGATCGACATCACGGCGCTGATGGCACCCTTTGTTTTCGGCGTCGGAGCATTCGTCTCTTGCTTGCTTCCGTTGCATGCCGAAAGAACGCAGGCGAGAGTGATGCCGATGGCTGTCAGAGTTGTCTTTTTCATCAATATATATTATACACTATTTATCTAAATATGTAAAATAAGCGATATTTGATCAAGTATATGTGGAAAACCAGTCACTTGTTCACAAAACATCCACACAGTTATCCACACTTTGATCATATGTTGTGCACAAAAACGGGTGTACGATCGTGCACAAATTTTGTGTTCAAAAGAGTGTATAAACATGAAGAAAAAGAGTGATCAAGAACAAATTATTGTAACGACTGTACATGTCGCTTGGACGGTATACAGTTGCGGCGTTCTCCTGATCACTTCCTTTGTTCGACCTCAGAGATAAACTAGCGGCCAAGGCACAAGAGATTTTGAAGACGAAAACAGGGGAGTCGACAGTCATCCACTTCGATGTTTCTTTCGATGAAGGTAGGGGAGACCTGACCACCTCCGTTGCGCTTCAGGTTGCCAAAAAGTGCGGTATGAAGCCCCGCGATCTTGCCGACGAGTTGGCTGCCGCACTGAAGAAGGTGAAGGGCGTGGCTTCCACGGAAGTGGCCGGTCCGGGCTTTGTGAACGTCACGCTGGAACCCAAGGAGCTTCTCGCAGGACTTTCCGTTTCGCGCAAAGCGTGTTCGCCCATGAAGAAGAGGAAGGAGCAGCCGGTCATCGTCGAATACTCGCAACCGAACATCGCCAAGCCACTCGGTATCCATCACATCATCGGAACGGTGCTGGGGCAGGCGGTGAGCAATTTCTACGAACACGAGGGTTACCCCGTTCTGCGCTGGAACTACATCGGCGATTGGGGGACGCAGTTCGGCAAATTGGCCGTCGCCAAGGAAAAGTGGGCCAAGAACAAGGATACGCTCGGCATGAAGCTCGGCGATCTTTTGGATTTGTACGTGAAGTTCCACACGGAGGTCGAAAAGGATGCGACGCTCGAGGATCAAGGCCGTGCCGCCTTCCTCAAGTTGGAGAAAGGGGATGCGGATCTCAGGAAATTCTGGGAAGACGTCGTGACCGTCACGAAAGCATCGCTCAAGGATTTGTACGACCGACTCCACGTGTCGTTCGATTTGGACCTGGGAGAAAGTTTCTACTCGGACAAAATGGATCCGATTCTTGCCGAGGGCAAGAAGAAGAAGGTCTTCGTGGAGGGAAAAGAGGGCTCACTCATCGTGGAATTCCCGGAGGACAGCGGCATTCCTCCTTATCTCGTACAGAAAGGAGACGGAGCGACGCTCTATTCCACACGCGATATCGCCCAGATGCGTTACCGCATGGATACCTACAAGCCGCAGAGCATCCTCATTTTCACGGATATCGCCCAGAAGCTCCACTTTGAGCAGCTGGTGGAGACGTGCAAGCGTCTCGGCTGGGAATTGCCGCCGTTCGAGAACGTTCTGTTCGGACGCATGCGTTTCGCCGACAGGTCCATGAGTACGCGAAAGGGAAACATTCTCAAGCTCGAAGACGCGTTGGACGAAGCGGTATCCCGCGCCGAAGCGCTCATCGAAGAGCGCGGCGAGAAAATTCAGACCGACGACGCCGAAGGACTCGCCGAAATGATGGGCGTGGGTTCGCTCGTGTACGGAATCCTGAGCCAGAACCGCAAGATGGACATGGTGTTCGACTGGGACAAGATGCTCTCCTTTGAGGGCAACAGCGCACCGTACGTTCAGTACACGCACGCCCGCGCGCTCTCGGTCATCAGGAAGTCGGAACATGCGGCGCCGGAGTTGCCCGCCGCCGTGGAAACGCTCACCGCCAAAGAGCGACTTTTGGTCAAGCTGTTGCTGAATTTCGGTGCCACGCTCACGGAAGCGAGGACCGAGCATTTGCCCCACAAGCTCACGAATTATTTGTACGAACTCTGCCAAGCATTCAACTCGTTTTACAACTCCGACGACATTTTGGACGCACCGGGCGACACCCGGACTTTCCGACTCGCTCTCACCGGTCTCACCGCACAGGTACTCAAGACCGGAGCCGAGCTTCTCACCCTCCGAGTACCCGACCGCATGTAATTTCGTTTTCTTTCTCTCTCCCATGTCTCGTTCTTCTCTCACCTTCTTTCTACTCATCGTTTCCTTCGGGATTCTGTTTGCCGGCTGCGGTCAGCCCGAACCGGACAAGAGCTTCGAGGAATTCACCTTCAGTGACAGCGATCTCGCGCAGGTCCAGAAGATGGCGAATTCCTCGGCGTCCTCCACCGGTTCCACGACGACACCCGATGACGGTGACTACACGAACGGCACCTCGGTGCTGAGTGTCGGCTCCGGCACGTCGATCCTCTCGGACGGCACCTCCACGGCCGCCGTGAGTGTGACGCCGGATAAGGAGAAGCAGGCGCTGTACGACGGACTTCGCGCTTCGGCGTTCGACCAGGGGGCGAACGTGTACCGCGTCAATAACCCGTTTTTGAACGTTCGACAAGCTATGGACGTGGGTTCCACGCTCGTCGCCAAGCTCAACCAGGGTGACATCGTCACGGTGCTCGACATTCCGAATGCCGAATGGGCCAAGGTGAAGACGACTGCCGGAGTGGAGGGCTTCGTGGCATTCCGCTACATCGCCAAACTGACGACGGAACAGAAAATGCCCGAAGACAAGAAGCAGTTCGAAGGAAAGTACTTCGTGGACTTCGACTTCCTCAACATCAGAAAAGACCCCACGACGCAGGCCGAGAAGGTGGGCGAGCTTCCGGGACAGACCGTGCTCAAGCCTCTCTCCATGAATGGTGAGTGGGCTCGCGTTAGCTTCGGTGGCAAAGAAGGATTCGTCTCCACGCAGTACCTAAAGCCCTTCCTACCCGTGTTCTTGGTTCGTCAGGAGCAGTACAAGCTTCCCATCTTGCAGTACTACGCCGATGATTCGGCAAGCCTGAGCGCTCTTCCCAAGCAGGTCGCCGCACTCAAGGCCGCCGGCAAGAAAATCGTGACGCTGAAGACCTTGTACGACACGGTTCTCTCTCAGGAAACGCGCGACGCTCGCATCAACCCGGACACGGTGGTCATCGTCATCGGCGGAGTGTCGGGCAAGAACGTTCGTGCCGTCTCCGATGCGCTCGAGAGCGCGAGCATCGGCGCCACACTCTTCATCCAGACGAAAGACGTGGGTCTGACGGGCGTGACGGAGAAGACGATTTTGAATCTGATGGCCAATGGAAACGACCTTCAGTCCGGCGGACACACGGGTGACGATCTCCGCTCCATGACGGACTCGCAGGTGCAGCTGGAACTCGGACAGAGCAAGAAGCTCCTCCAGGACATCACGCACAAAGAGGTCTACGCGTTCAACTATCCGAAGGGCGGCGTGAACGACCGCATCATGAAGCAGGCCGCCGAGATGGGGTACCTGTTCGGTATCAGCCAGTCACCCGATACGAACTTCACACGCACGCAATTCCTGCGCTTGCCCACGCTCATCGTGAGTTCGGGCATGTCGCCGGAAGACGTCGTGAAGCTCACGAAGTAGGGGATACATCATCGAATCAGACCTAGAGCGGGAGATGGGGGTCTTCCGCTCTTTTGAATGTATGGAAGGCAGCCCTCCGGGTTTCCTTCCATAAACCATCCTTCCGGCAAGGTGCAGCTCCAGCGATGGGGCCCGCGAGACCCATCGCTTCGCTGCGGTCCTTTAAAAAATACGCAAGCGGCAACCAGGCTTCGTTGCCTGTCTTCGCGCACTTTTACCTATACGCAAGCGCAAAAGCGACTCTGCTACCAAGTACCTTTCAGATCTATTTTTTGGTACCGCTCGGGACCGAGTATTCCTTCATGAAGTCATCGAACATGCTGCTGCTTTGGTTCTTGGTGTACTCGGCGGCCGACGATGCGGCTTGGTTGGCGATCATCTTCATCAGTTCGGCGCCGTGGTTCACGAAGTACCATGCGCTCCACAGGAGGAGAACGACGGGAATCAGTGCGATCATGCTCTTGAAGAAGCCGCCCCACATGCGAAGTTTGTCGCGTTCGTCCATCTTGCGCAGATGTTCGATGATTTCATCGAGTTTCGCTTCCACTCCCGCGGGTGTCGGTTTGGCTGGTGACATGGGTGAATTGTAGAAGCGAACGGCGGACGGTGGCTAGTGACAGATGACACGGAACATCGCGCACGACTAAAAGCCGCGACGCCACTTGCGGAACCTCTCGAAGGCGTAGGTAAGCCAATATTTGCCCGTCACGGGGATATCGACGCAGTGCATGAGGTTCAATAATTCTCCGCCGAAACCGGTCTTGAAGAGGGTGACCCCGGCAAACGGATGATTCTTGGACGGCGTTCCTTCCGCACTCAGCGGTGCGATGCCCCAGAAGTTGTAGGTCTTGTCCCCGCGCTTGATGGCATCGGTAATGGCCGTCCATTGCAGCAGGTAGCTCGCCGGAACTTTGGAGTGCGCCGAGTCGCTGGCGCCGTGGTGATAGCTCGTTTCACCCATGGCGTGCATGTGCACCGACGCGGCGATGACCTTCTCTTGGTAACGCGCAATGTAGAGCGTGCATTCTTTGCGAGGAGCGAAGCGTGCCACCTGAGCACGGAAGAATGCGTTGGTGTACGGAGTGAATCCGTGACGCTTCCTGGTTTCGTCGTGGAGGGCGATAAACAGCGGCAGGTCGCGTACCGGGTCATCGGAGGCAGTCACACTCACGCCGTCGCGCCCCGCACGTCCTATGAGGTTTCTGGTCGTTTTACGCATATCGGTCAAAATCTGCTCTGCGGAGCGGTTTTGGAGCGGTAGGTGCCATACATGTTCGGCGAGGAGGTGGAGGGGCGAGCGGACGGTCTTAATGTTCGCTTTCGCGAGTCCGTTCATCAGCACTGCGCCATCTTTTTCTTCCAGAAACGGACTCATGCGGATGAACGTGCAGCCGTGTTCGGCGGCGATCTTTTTGAGTTCACCGAACAGCAACGGCAACAGCTCATCGAAATCGTTCGGCGTGAGGTCGTGCGCAAAGAGCGGCCCGTAGGGAACCGAGAGATGTTTGCCGCGTCTGGCGGGAACGATGTGAGCGAAGCACACGGCGATGGTCATTCCGTTTCGCTCCACGGCAACGCGCACCGGCGGCTGGCCGATGTCGTCGTACACGTCGCCCATCGTCCAGCTCTGGAGAAACGGCCGCCACGGTTGGCGGCTCAGGAAATCGTCCCAGGCGTGCGCATCGATATCCGTTCGGATCTGCATCGGAGGGATGGTAGCGTAGATCGGCCCGCAGATCAGCTTTTCTTGATGAGTTCCGTGATGCGTTTTGCAAGCCTTGCAGCCTCAAACATCGTCATCGTGGGGTGTGTGGGCAGCGAGAGGATCGAGCGTCCCACATGTTCGGCATGGGGGTCCGTGCCTCGTACGTATCCGGCATGCGCTTCGTCCACCGTATCGGGACACACCACGCATCCGGTCCATCCGTCATCGAGATGAATGTTTTCTTGTTTCAGCACGTCACGAATGTCGTCTGCCCGCGGAACGAACAGCGGAAATTTTTGGAGCGGGAGATCCGCCGAGACCGCTCGGAGCATCGGCCAACCGGCACGTTTTCCGGCGTCGAGATACAGAGCCGTGAGCGCACGACGGTGTTTATTGATGGCTCCGAGGCGCGAGAGCGAATAATTCGCCAAGTACGCACAGGCATTCGGGATACGGTGCAGCACGGGGGACATGAATCCTTTTTTCTCCTGCGACGTGAGAACGGGTGCGAAAAATCCGACTCTGTTCATGAGCCAAATCGCGGGCTTGAGGAGGGGAGTACCGGCGAGTCTGCGCACGACCGAGTACATGCGCGGTCCGTATTCCAGAAGTTTCATCACCTGCCACCACGACAAATGCTCCGCCGTTCGTTCCAGCTCTTGAAGCGCAGGTTTCAAGCGGTCGTTCCTGCAGATGGCGGCGCCGCCCGAGATGCCGGAGATGGCTTTGTCTCGCCCGAAACTGAGGAGCAGGACGTCGCCGAGCGCACCGATGTGCGCGGGGCCTTTGGCATCGGGAATGATGTGCGCCATGTCTTCGATGAGGAGCAGGTGATGCTCGTCACAGACGGCACGAAGCGTTTTGGTATCGGACGGAATGCCGAACGTGTGCTGACAAATGATGGCGCGCGTGCGCGGTGTGATGAGCGTCTTCACCGCATGCGGATTCATATTGAGCGTCTCGGGGTCGATATCGGCGTAGACCGGAACTCCGCCCGCTGCATGAATGGCATTCGGGACCACGACGCACGTGTACCCCTGCACGATGACTTCTTCGCCCGAGCGCAGTCCCATGGCCTTGAGTACGGCGAGCAGCGCTTCGCGTCCCGAGAAAAAAAGTGCCGGTTCGGCGTGGAATTTTTCTCGCAGCGCGTTCTTGAGTTTCTTCGGCGAATGGCCGCGCACGTACTTCCACGGCACGTACGACATGCCGAGGACGCGGCGCAGATACGCGGCGTCGACGTGAGGGCCGTAGGTGTGGTGAATCGTAGACACGGAGTGGAAAACTGAAAGTGGAAAGTTACACGGTGGTGAATTTTTCGATGACCCAGCTTGGCATGCGTCCGCAGCACACGAGCAGGCTGTCTTTGGGCACGGGCTGCGCCTTATTGGCCGGAAGCGCGTGATTGCCGAACACATCCGTAAAGTACGGCAGGAACCGGTCTTGCACCACGAACACGTCGTCGAAGATTTCCTCGGCGCGCTTGGCCAAGTTCATGTGGATCTCCGCTTCGCGTCCGCCGAGTTCGATGATGCCATCGATGACCAAAGTCTTCGTGGCATGCGGCTGATCTTTGGCCCAGTCGATGGCGGCGCGCAGACTTTCGGGGCTGGAGTTATAGGTGTCGTCGAGCAGCGTGACGCCGTTTTTGATCTTCACTTCGAATGTGCGGTTCATGGACGTGAAGTTTTTGAGTGACTGCGAAATTTGCTCGAGAGTAAGCCCCAAAGTCGCTGCCGCAGCAACTGCCAACAGAATGCTCGTGATGCTGTGCGTGCCCGCAATCGGCACCTCGAAGCGTTGTCCTTTTGCAGTGAAGGACAAACCGCGCGGCGTTTCCTCCACATCAAGCGCTTGGTAATCGGCGATACTCGTGCCGACCGTCGTCACTTTGCATCGGCAGCGTGCGATGAGTGCATCGGCAGCATCGTTATCACGGTTCACGAAAGCGTAACCGTGCGAAGGAAGTGATGCGAAGAGTTCGCCCTTTCCTTCGGTGATGGCTTCGCGTGAACCGAACAGCGAAATGTGCTGGTCACCGATGTACGTGATGATGCCCATCTGCGGCTGCGCGATGCTGCACAGCAGTGCGATCTCGCCTTTTTTATAGGCACCCATTTCCACGATGAGAATACGGTTCGAATCCGCCGATTCTTTTCTGAGAACGGACGCGAGCCAGCGCGCCACACCCATTTCCGTATTCACGTGCGCAGGTGTGGAATAGGCGCCACGGGATTTGAGAATATGGCTCAGGAGCTCCTTGGTGGTGGTTTTACCGACACTTCCCGTAATCCCGATGACCGTGAGATTCTTGTGTGATGAACGGAGCCTTCGTGCGTTCGCGAACGTCCTGTTCTTCAGGAACATATCGACCGGAAGGAGCACGCTCCATGAGATGAGCACGAAGACCGGCGCGAGTACGGGGACGAGGAGTGTCAGCGTTTGCACGTCGCTGCCCGCGGAAAAGTTGAGAGCAAGTGTCGCACCTCCGAGCATCACGAACGAGACGCCCGAGATCATCAGAGCTTTGGCCGTCCACACGGGGAGCGGCTGTTTGCGCAGAACGATTTGCGCCGCGGAGAGCGAGGCCAGGACGAAAATGCATGCCAGTTCGGCGGGCATCGTGTTCCCGAGAACGTGGAACCCGCTGAACACGAAGAGAATCAGCGTGAGCGGCGGACGGATTTTGCCGAAGAGCTGATGCCACCAGCCGGTTTCATCGAGATGCGTGCGGAGCCTGTCGATGCGCCATTCTTTGAGTTGCCACAAATGGACGAACGTCAGCAGGGGAGATGCCGACGCGAGGAGCGTCAAAATCGTGGTGGCGAGGATAAGTTGGGTCATGCCAAGGACATTCTAGCGCGGATGACGGCTCCGATCTCCTCGGCTTTGTCCCTGTGAACGCCGTGGCGGATACCGGGGTAGGTGTGCAGTACGCTGCCCTGAATCGCTTGTTTCATGATGAGTGCATCGCCGTACGGCGTCATGCCGTCATCGGTTCCCCAGAAGATGTCGGTGGGCACGGAAATGTCTTTGAGAATCGGCCTCAAGTCTTCGTGCGTCACGCGAATCATCGTTTGTCGCATGATGTCCGATGCGCGCTCGTAGTCGTGCACGCGCACGAGTCGGTACAGCAATGTTTTGCCGAGCGGTGCGAAGTACGACATCACGGGCATTTTCATCAGAAACTTCCCCGTCTTGGCGAGTGTGAGTCCGAAGATGCGCTTGAAGTGCCGCGGATGACGAATGCCTGCAGCGGCGCATAAGTAGAGATGCTCGATCTCGAATCCGAGTGACTTACGCCGTGCGAGCTTGAGCACGATGCGTCCGCCGTGCGAATGTCCGAGGAGTGAGATCGACGCGTGGGCCGGAACGTTCTTCAGAATCCATGCCTGCGTCCAATCCGCGTAGTCATCCACGCTCCACGGCGTCTTCGGTTCGGGCTCGGCACCGAAGCCCGGAAGATCGGGCGTGAGTACCTGCATATCGGCACCGCTGAGTGCTGCGCGGAGCTCGGTAAAAGACTCTTTGGAGCCGCCCCAGCCGTGTAGGCACACGAGAATATGCGTCATCTCCGGCATTCTAGCGCAGGTTGCGACCGGGCGCGCCATCCGCTTCACTGCACGCATGAGTCGTTTCGAGAAAGGTCTGGGCTACGCATTCGTCTCCGCGATCATTTGGGCGATCTTTCCCGTGCTCACGAAGCTGTCGTTCGGCACGATTTCGGCGCTTTGGTCGGCGGCCATCGGAACGTTTCTCTCCACGATCTTCTTCTTCGGCGTCATTGTGTACCGCGGCGAGCTGCGGCAAAAAGTGAGTGCGCTGTGCAAGAAAAGAATTTTCATCGCATGCATGCTCATCGGCGTCCTGTATTACGCATGTCTGTACGTGGGCATCAGCATGACGACACCGGGCAACGCGGCCATCGTCTCGCTCATGGAAATTTTCTTCTCGTATTTGCTCATCAGTGTCATCGGCAAACATGAGAAGCTCGTCCCGGCTCACGTTCTCGGTGCGGTTTTCATGGTGGCGGGCACGCTCTTCATCTTGCTCCCGCAGAGCGGGGGAGGCGTGAATACGGGTGATTTCATCATTTTGTTCGGAGGTATCTTGCCGCCGCTCGGCAACCTGGCGATGCAACGCGCCAGGCAGGAGGTCTCCGCGGCGTACATCATGTTCTGGCGTTCGCTCGCGGGCTCCGCGATGCTCGCCGTCTTTGCCGTCGCTTTCGATGGACTGCCTACCACCGCTTCGGTGTGGGCGTCGCTTCCCGTGTTGCTTTGTCTCGGCTTCATCGTCTTGGGGCTTTCCAAAATTCTGTGGATCGAAGCCATCCATCGGCTGCCCATTACGCAGACCATTTCGCTCGCCAGCATTCAGCCGTTCCTCACGATGCTCTTTGCGTACGCGCTCCTCTCACAAAAACCGGAGTGGGTGCAGCTCTACAGTTTGCCACCGATCATCGTGGGTATGTTTTTGCTCACGCGAAAATCCCGCATGTCTGCGGAGTCGCTTCAAGAACTGTAATCATTTGGCGTTCGTCACGGTGCCGTCTCCCGTAATGGGAATACTGTCTCCCATGGCCAGGGGCTTGGCATTCCTGAGGATGTCACCGAGGGCTTTGATGCGAGCCAGGGATTCTCTCGCATTGTTTCTGATGATCGTGGACCATCGGTACTCCTGACGGTTGGCGCTCATGCCTACGGCGTCCACTTCGAGCGCATCAGCAATGAAGAGCGCGCGCGGCAAGTGAAACGTTTGCGAGACGATGATGACGCTCTCCACGCCGAAGATTTCTTTGGCGCGATAGACGCTGTCATACGTATCGAACCCGGCGTGGTCCATGAAGATGTCCTGTGCAGGGATTCCTTCGGCCAGGAGATTTTTTCGCATGACATCCACTTCGTCGTAGTACTTGCTGCCGTGATCGCCCGAGACGAGAATTTTTTGGACCTTTTTTTCTTTGTAGAGCGTCGCTGCGGTTGCCAGTCTGTCACTCAAAATCGCCGAGGCCGTATTGCCGCGGACTTGGGCACCCAGCACCAGGGCCGTTTGTTTGGCGGGCACCTCGTTGAACTCGGTATAAAGGGAAGATTGCGCCGAAAGCACGATGTACGCGTTGATCGCCAGGAAGATGACGATGAGCACGGCCAGCGCCGAAAAGCCGATTTTGAGCAGCTTGGAGATCACGGAAGCACTCTAACCCAATTGCGCGGACTCACTGAGTGCATCTTTTTCTTTCCGTTGTTTTGCTGCATAATCTGCGGGCTTTCTCGTGTGTGTCACGGTAGCTCAGTTGCCTAGCCGAGCTTGCGAGGCGTCAGAAATAAGGGAAGCGCGGTTGCTCATCGTTCCTTTCGATCGGTTCATACGTGTCACGGTAGCTCAGTTGGTAGAGCATGGGACTCATAAGCCCAGGGTCGCCGGTTCAATCCCGGCCCGTGACACCATACAGGTCGCTAATGTTATGACGGCTATCAGACTTCTCTGACTCAGGAATCATAAGCTCCAGAGTCACGTCTGAGCCGTCAATTACTATGCGCTTCACAAGGTCATGAATGATGAGGCGTTTTGTTTCAAAATCCAGCTTCGCCAATGCCTTAGCGTACTTTTTTGCTATGTCCTTTGCGGCAATCAGACGCTCTCTCCGCTCCTCTGCATCCATCAGTTGAGACGCTATCGCTTCCAGGTCATCTGTGAGCTTAATTTTATCCTCTGTAATGCGCTTAGATTCTACCTCCAGTTCTCCTTCACCCTGATAGTCAAAACCCTTCTGATAGAGGTTCTTCACCCTCTGCCATTCTGCGGTTAATGCATCAAACTCTTGCTGCTTCTCTGCTCTTTCCTGCTCAAGCTCGTATACATTCACTTTCTTTTTCTCTTCTTCCTCAATGCGCTTAATGAATACCTTGGGGTCAGATAACAACTGGGATACCTCCTGCCACACCCTTCCTTCAAGGATAGAACCCGAAATCTCTTTGTTATCACAAGGCGTAGGACTCTTACTCTTATTGGCTTTGCGACAACGATATTGCGGTAATTCGCCTATCTTTGTTTTCACGCCATCAATCGTTTTAATTTGAGGCTTCATGTAGCCCCCATAAGTAGACATGCACCTGGCGCAATCCACTTTTCCAGAAAGCAGATATGTGTGCCTTCCCAGTTTTTGGGTGCGCTTGTTCTGTTCCAGTAGAGATTGTGCCTTCTTCCATATCTTTTTGCTGATGATCTGTGGACAAGGTATTGGAATCCAATCTTCCTCAGGATTCAGAACCTCCTTCATTTTTTTGGCTACAGCATCGTATTTCTTAGTCTTCTTTCCATAGTAATACAGGCCTGTATAGGCCTCATTCCTAAGGAGGCGGCCAACTGTTTTGTCGTGCCAGTAATTAGCTGGATTCACTTTGCGAATCTCCTTCTTGAGTTTCTTCTTTTTTCTGAGCTTATCCGCAACGCGGTCTGCCTGGGTTGGAATCTGTAAGGCATTCAATCGCTGCTGAATCTCGTAGGTTGTTTTTCTGTCTCTCACGAACCACTTAAATATCTTCTGCACGATCTTAGAAGTTTCAGGATTGATAGCGATTTTTTGGGAGTCAGGGTCTATGTCATAGCCATATGAGTGCATCCCACCCACCCATTTCTTGTCTTTAGCAGCCTCAACTCTGCCTATGGCTGTGCGTTCCATAATTAAGTCCCTCTCCATCTCTGCAATGATTCCCAGGAGTCCTAGCATGAACTTTCCAAAGGTCGTTGTGGTGTTCACTTCCTGCTGAGACGTAGCGATGAAATCTATGTCTATATCCCTTAAATCCTCAATAGCATTGAGCAGATAGCGCGTTTTGCGGAAGAATCTATCCAGCTTCCACACTAAGACCACATCAAACTCCTTCTTCTTCGCGTCCTCAAACAAGCGCGGTAACTCTGCTCTCTCGTGAATCTCAGACGCTCCTGAGAAGCCATCATCTATGTAGATATATTTCTCATTAAACGTATAAAGTTCGTCGTTTGCTGCCAGCCACTTCCGCATTTGTGATATCTGGGAGTCCTTTCCGTACTTCTCTCCTTGCTCAGTAGTACTCACACGAACATACATGCAAGCACGTCTCTTTGTGTTGTCTTCTTTCTTCATAGAAAGGATTATGCTTCAACTTGTGGAATAGTGAAAAAGTTTTCTACAAACGTATGTCGCGTAAGGAACATTATGCGACATAGAGATTTTTGAAAATAACACACTATCTCATATTGTCTACATGGCCACCACCCTCCCCCAGGTTTCCGCTCTCCTCCCATCACCCGTCTTAAGCCCCACCAAAAACTCTCCAGAGTCTCATCCCTCTCTGTTTCTGAATAAATTCTGTATGATGGAGCGATGTTGGGCATCTTCCGCGTACTCTTTGGCAAACAAACATCAGGCAATTCCCTAGTTTCCCAGTCCCCAGCAAAGAGTAATTCAAAGGGAACTCCATTTATTGATATCACTAAGGCAAAAATAGTTGTGCTCCCCAGGCTGCCCACAGCCAATGAATATCAAAAAGAGGGCATCTCTCATCCTCAGGAATACTGGGAGAGCTACAACAAAGGACAATCGCTCTATGGCAGAGGATGGTACGAGAAAGCCAAGGTGGAGTTTCTAAAGATTTACGATAATGAGCATGGGAATGCGTACTTCAGCCATCTCCTGCGAACGTACAGGCAGGGCGCAGAACGGTTTATAGAGAAGAAGAAATACGAAGATGCTCTACGCGAATACACGGAAATGTTTATAAAATGCCCTAATACAACGAATACGGATGTAAGGAAGTACAATAAACTCATTGATGCGATGGGGGCAGATGTGAAGAAAAAGCAGCTTATTGAAGTGGAGAAAGAGGAACCTGAATTTGTCTGCGATGGAAAAGTGATTGCCTTCCTTTCGGAAGCGAAGAAGCCCAAAGGCTTTAAGATTGAATACGATAACGAACGGCTCTCCCAGTATGCCCTTCGCAACAAAAAGCAGACGCTCACACCGCTGCTTCCGTACATCGTAGTTGAAGGCAACACAGTGCAGTACGCGGATACGGTTGAGTTCCCAAAAACGAGCCGCAAGCTCTACAGAATAAAAACAATACCAACTCCCTCTACCCCCTTCATGTTCAGTACGGAGGACTTACAGATTTACCTCTCTGACTGGCAATTCAATGAGCTACAGCACTTGGATGCATCCAGGTACACATCAGAGAAATACCATCTTCGGTGCATTGATATGGCTGGCGATCTTTCCGCTTTTGTCTTCACCATCGTTGATGAATGCTACCTAGTGAATGAGAATTTTAAGGTATTCGGCGTATGGAGAGTTCCCTACAAAATTGATACGCAAGATGCAAAATATAAGAGAGAAACAAGGAGCGGAAACAATGGCAATGCTCAGAATACTGATGTGCGCGAGGCACTGAATACCTTGGGAATCTCCAAAGATCAGCCCACCACAGACGATGTGAAACAGGCTTTCAGGCAGTTAACGAAGCAATATCATCCTGACAAATACAAAGGCGAGGATGCGGAAGAGCGCACGAAGGCGATCATTGGCGCGTATGAACTCATTAAGAATGCGGACTTGCAGGGTGTGAATGCAGCGGACATGGAAGATGAGTACTGGATGGAGGTGACACACACCTCAACATTTAATGCACACGGCTTTGAATTCACACTGCAAATGGGAATGGTGGTAGACCCTTCAGACTGGATATATGGAACTGGAATGGCGAAGGATGGCTCTCGTATTTACCTGGGTTGTTACTCAGGAAAAGTGTATTCCATCAACACGGAGGGAGTTGCGGATATGGTCTACGTTATCCCCAGCGCAGAGCCAATATCTGAGATAATGGAATGCGGCGAATACCTTCATATATCTACATACTCACAGGTCTACATTATTCATATAGAAGAACAGCGATTCATTAAAGCCATTCAACTGCATGGAGAAGAAAACGGTGCATCAGGATACGTTAAATACTATGAGGATGGATTCGTTCATGTGCTGGGTGATGCAGTTACAATCCATGACTGCAAAGGCGAAAAGTTAGGTTCTGTGAGCTTCGCAAAGAGTCTAAAATCTATCTGCGTTGCAGACGGGAAATTCGTCTTTGAAACAGCTAGCAAACTGTATTTGTTTGGATGAGATGTCTTATTGAATCTGAGCCTCTGGTGTCCCAGTAGGGAGGGTTTCGGTTGCCAGCTTCGGAGGAGCTATTAGCTCAGTGACCATCTCTGGTAATTCTGGAAGTTCAGGCAGAAGGTTGCCCATGTCTTTCACCTTTTCCAGTGAGCGCGTCACGCTCTTCTGTCCAAGCCATGACTTGCCCACAGCATCGTTCCACGACTTAGAGGCATACTCTAGCCCTTTGTGAACGCCAACGAGCCTTTGAACGAAGTTCTCCAAGCGTCTACCCAGTTCTTTCACTTCTACGGAAAGTGCCTGAGCTTGTGTTGCAATTCTGTGCTGCCGCCATGCGTCAGCAATGAGCCAAATGAGAGGCATGAGCGTTGCAGGACTCGTTACAATGACTTTCTGTGCCGCACAGTCCTGTAGCAACTCCTGGTCACATTCAAGTGCTGCTCTCATAGCGGCCTCACTGGGAATGAAGATCACAACGTAAGGTACTGAATCAGGTACGAACTCTTTATATTCGCGTTTTGTTAAATCTTTCACGCGATCTCTGAGCTTCGTACAAAACTCTTTATGCAGTAGCTTGCGCTCTTCATCGGTCTTAGCGTTATCTGCCGCCAGATAACTCTCGTACAGGGAGGCCTTGGCATCAATGGCAAGGGAGCGGCTGCTATGAGGGAGTTTAATGATGCAGTCTGGACGCAAACGGCGTCCCTCATCATCCAGGGATGTTGTCTGAATTGTGTAATCCGTTCCTTCTCTCAGATCACTCATTTGCAAGATATTTCTCAGCACTAACTCTCCCCATCGTCCGCGTACTGCGCCGCTAGTCGTTAGAGCGGTTTTAAGATGCTGAGTCTCCTCTATCAGCTTCTGTTCCTGTGTGCTCAATCCCTCAATCTGTTTTTCTAGCTGCGCGTACTTCACTGTCCTATCTGTCTCAAACTGAGTGATCTTGTCATTCGCACTCTTTAGCTGATCTGTCAGACCCTTCACTATGGATTCAATGGCTTGTTTACTGAGTTCCATTTTTCCCTCTGCTGCCGTAGTGATCTGAGTGAGGTCTTTTTTGGCACTGGCCTCATACAGTTTAGCCTCCTGCTCTAAGACTGTGGATGCCACTGCTTTAAAAGTGGTCTCCAATTTCTTCTCTGTTAACTGCATATCCTGGATACGCAGATCGTAGGCCGTCTTAAGGTTCGCGATCTCGCTTTGATGCTGTAGCTCCTTTTGTACCATCTGGCCTCTCAGGGTGGCTATCGCAGCGTTACGCCAAAGAAACACACCTACGCCTCCCAGCAGTCCGCCTAGGCCAATGAATAGAAGGTTGGTGAGCATTTACGAATGGGAGTGAGTCTACCTCTGGGAGCTATTTCTTCCAATGGCTTAATGGTTACGCCAATAATCAGAGACTTTCCGTGACTGAGCGAAGAAAAACTTGAGCCGCCCATCTGCATCCTCTTCTTTGGGAACAAGGTACCCCAATTGCTCTGCTAAATCGTAAAAACCGTCCCCAGGTCTCCATGCTTCTTGGTTGTACACGATGGAACTCATCAGGAAACGTTCATTTTCATCCGTAATCTTCTTTGCATACTCCTCTGTTAGCTCACCCAGCATGTGGCGAAGCGCGAAGGAGTTAGCGTTCAGATGGATATGAGGAAGCTGATCATGCAGTCGGTCAGATAACTCACTATAGCTAATGACCCCCTCTGGGCTTTTGGCAATCGCGATAAGAAGCAGTTCAATCTTCTTCTTAGTGGGTTCCCACTCCACGTCATCTTTGCCCATGTCATTGCGTATTGGTTCCATACGAGAAAAAGGAATTGCGGTAAAGTGGGCTAAAATATACAGTAAAGACGCTTTCTTTTCTACGCGCATTTAGTGAAGTTTGGCTTCCGCACACCATCACTCAAAAAAAGATTCGCAGCCAGAACATCTGTGAAGCGATTCGTGCGGCACTCTATGGGATTGAAGGCTCCTAGAGGAATGGGGATGCTCACAAACCCCAAGAAAGCCCTCTACAACAAGGTCTACAGGAAGACGACTTTCGGCATTGAGGATGTACTAAAGAGCGGCAAACGCACTGCATCTAAAGCCTCTCATTCTTCCGCTCCTGTTTCCCTCAACTCTATGTCCAAGCCGCCAATGGGTGCTTCTCAGAAGAAGATTTTATGGATTGGAATTATTGGAACAATCGTCCTGATCTTCACTGGAGTTGGCGTAGTACTCGCGCCTTTCTTCCTCATTGGAGTGGTCTACTACTGGAATAAAACTCCTGAAGTCAGGATGAAGAAGGCACTGACGATGAGCAATTACCTCTATAAGAAAGGACAGATACAAGAATCTATTGATGCTCTTTTGCCTTTTAAGGATGCCAAAAACTATGAGGTCTCTAGCCGCCTCGCACATCGGTACGGACAACTGGGAAACTATGCAGAGGCAGAGACGTATGGAAGTTTTTGCTACGAGCGGAACCCTCATGACCTGGAGAATTTATATGTGCATTCCATCACTCTCTTTAATTTGAAGAAGTACAAAGAGTCGCAAGCAGCACTCTCCATTCTCCCAGATTCCGCGCAGACAGAACCCATATTCGCAAACATCATCGGTGCGAACTACAACGGCATGGGGCAGGAAGATATAGCTGTAGAAATTTATAAGAAGTGCCTTGGCAGAAAGCAGAACATTGATGGTGAAGAGATCAGCATAGCCATTAACCTGGCGAAGATTCTCATTGAGAAAAAGAAGAAGGCAGATGCCAAAAAGTTCCTTCTGAGAATCCTCGCAGTTAGCCCAATGCATGAGGAAGCAACGGAACTGTTGGCGAAGACAGAGAAAAACGATTAATCGCTTATACGAATCTTCTCCGTGTTCTTGCACTTAGGATATTTGCTACATCCAAAGAACACTCCATATCGTCCCTTCTTGGGCTTCATTGTGCCTCCACAGCCAGGTAGCGGACACTCGTAATGCTGCAAGCTCGTGATATCTATGCTCTCAGTCTTCTGCTTCCGTAGGTTACGAGCATTCGTTTTTGCGCCGCATTCGCTGCATTCAAAATAGACACCGAACTTCCCATTCTTCCAAACCGTCTCACCATTGCAATCATCACAGAGAGGATTTTCTTTCTCGTGAATGCTGATGCCCTTTCCTCCCGAAGGAGTACAAACGAGTTGGGCTATCTGGCTGCATGTCTTCTTCCCAGGGATTCTCAACATGCTTTCTGAGGAGTTTGTATGAGAGAGAATGTTGAGGGAGCCATGCCAGAGAATGGAGCCATCAATCACGCAAATCTTTTCATGCATCTTGGAGCGCAGATCAACAGTTACGCCTGTATCTATAAGGGCTTGCACGGCAGGAGTGAGGCCATTAGCCATGATCTCCCCCAGTTCCTCAATGGGACGGAAAACAAGGCGTATCAACACTCCACGCCTCTGGGCATCCTTCAGGAGTTCTACCCACCTACTAAGGCCATTGAGCGTCACGAATGGTGAGAAGATCGTGATGGATTTCTCCGCCTTCTGGATGTCTTGGGTGAATGCAGGATAGAAACTGCCTTCATTGAAAGCCCCTGCACTATCCATATCCAGCTTGAGCTTTGTTTTCGTGAGACGGTCTAGAGCGTCATGCCAGTCCTGATCGCCAATGGGTAACAGTTCGCGCACATCCAGCGGAGAGCCGTGCTTCTCAAAGTATTTCAGGATGTTCAATACCAACATGCCTTCCTTGGCGGTTCTCCGTAGGAACTCAAAATTGGCCACGAGGATGATATGTTCCTTGGCGCGGCTGAAAGCCACATTCAGCAGTCTTCCGCCTTCCTCCTCTCTCTGTGATGCTGAGAGGAACCGCCCCAAGCGCACACCCTCTGAGTCCGTGAGATCAACAATCATTGTCTCTTTCTCATTCCCTTGGAAACGGTGAACGGTAGAAGCAAATGTTGCTGGCCTTCCCAGCTTATCCTCTATGAGTGAAGCAATGAGCTTCGTTTGCGCCGCATACGGAGACACAATGCCTAGTGTTTTATTTTCCTCATCTGCCTGAGGTAAATATTTCTTTTTAGCGAAGAAAGAAACGATGTTACGAATGAGGAGCGCATGGAACAGGTTGTAGCGCGAATACCCTCCCAGTTTCATGGAAGCCCACGGATGGAATGCGGACGTATCAACGTATAACAAAGGCTCTTTGGAAAGGGGCATCTTGGAGACATTCTTCCCTACGCTCACATCTGGAATCAGAGGATGATCGTAGTAGAAATGTTCATTGATGCAGTCACAGATGGCTTTCTTCATACGGAACTGAATCTGGAGCGCACAAAGGTACTCAGGAGGCTTCTTGGACTGCACTTTCTCAGGAATGCCAGCCATCTCAAACACGTCTTTCTTGAGCCATTCCAGAGCCTTTGGCTCATCAGACATGACAATGGGTGAAAGCTGTCTGAAGTCCCCAGCGATGACCACGGATTGCGTAGCAAGCCCAGAGGCGTAATACGTCATGGGAAGCATGACCATGGAGGCTTCATCCACGATCACCACATCAAACTCTCTATGCAGATGCGACTCTAAGAACGTCCTGTAGACGGTTGTAGCCAGGATGCGGCAGTTCTTGAGTACCTGTTCACGGACGGCTGCTAACTGGGTATCAATCTCCTTCACTTGGAGGTACAGATTCTCAATCTGCTTCTCTGTAGTGGCAATGGAGGAAGGATACGATACAACGTTAGGATGCTCCTTGAGCTTCGCTTCAATATCCTTCGTCAGTGCCTCTAGCTCATCTGCTTCCTTCCCTGCATTGGCAACAGCCTTATCAATCTCTGATGCTGCGTCCACTGAGGATTTCCGCATGATCTCCGCTTGGCTCATCTCTCGCATGATCTTTTCTGGATGCAAACCCAGCACCATGCGCTTGAGGGAGCCAGCGTTCTTCGCTCGTGCCAACTTCTCCTCCAAGGAGTCCTTTTTAGTCTGATACTGAGATATCTTTGCCGCCAACCCAGAGCGTTTCTGCTGATGGGCTTGGAGGGTCTTTGCGGAGAATTCCATCTTCTTTTCCGCATCCTTCAGTGCCTGATGGAAGCGGATGGCTTCTTGCATCGGCTGTATCTGTCCCTCTAGGTGTGAGATTTCCAGTACGAGCTTCTGCCTTTCCCCCTGTAGTCCTTCACTCAGGCGTTCCACGATCTCATCAATGAGCACTTGTTTGCCATGCTTCTCAATCAGTTCCACCTTCATGGCTGGCCCCAAGCGGATGACTGAGCCGCGTTGATACTCCTCATCTGTCACTAAGCGCTCAGCGACTTTTTCCAGAGCAGTATCCACGGCAATGTTCGTATTGGATACGAGTAGCACGGAAAGCCCTTTGCGATAGAAGCCTTCTACGACTCGTGCCAGCGTTGTGGTCTTCCCTGTTCCTGGCGGCCCCCAGACATAGGTAACTTCACTGCCAAGAGAACGGCGGATGATTCTCTGCTTCTCCTCATTCATGCCGCCAAGCAGCGTCTCATCTAGCTCAGCATCAGCAGAGGCTATATTTCCTTCTCCAATGACCTTCTCAGCGAGTCCAGCGTTAAAAGCTGCCTCTCCGCTCTGCACTTCACCCAGACGCTCCTTGAGGCGTTCTAGAAGGAACGAGTTATCAATGATGATTCGCGCACTGGAGATCGTGTCTCCAAGATCAGCCTCCAATGCCACGATCAATACGCCCTCATTCGTAGAAACGATGATGCCTGGGATATCATCTTTCCCACAGGCAAGGCGTATGGGTGAATCATCTTTCAACTGCGTACCTTCAATATCTTCTGAGAGAGGAAAGCGATAGAGGGTGTTTGTCCCTTCAGTCTGTAGGCGTTCTCCTCCGCGCACAGTGATTTGTTGAGAGTTACCTTTCTTGCGAATGGCGGCAACCTCTAGGCCCAAAGCCTCAATCATGTGCGTTAGATTGTCCGCCATAGTTAATTTAGTAGTTGTAATCCTTCATGCAGTAGCTGCCGTTAAGTGAATAGCCAGCGTTACAAAGGCATCTCTCATCCTCAACGCTGAAATATCCACCAGTCCCACAATACGATTTACGAACACAACTGCCGTCCTTTGGGTAGTAATCGCTATCGCAGATGCAGCCACCAGTCTGCTGATTGAAGGTTCCGCCGTAGCAAGAAGGCTCTCTCACACAGCTTCCATTCTGCTTGTAGTAGCCCTCATCACAATCACATGCGCCCGTCTGTCTGTTGTAGGTTCCGCTATAGCCACAAGCAAGGTATTCACTGATGCATGTGCCGCCCTGTGATACATATCCAGTGTTGCAGTAGCACTTCCCAGCATCCTCATCAAAACTGCTGTTATATGGACAATCCACTTCTTCGTAGCATTTTCCATCTTTAACGTAGTAACCGTAATCACATTCACACTGTTTTGCCGTGTAATTAAACGTGCTGTTTGAGACGCAGTTTGGAACCTTTACACATGTATTGTTATTGGCGTAGTAGCCAGTATTACAAACACAGCTTGCCTCTGCGTAGCTATAGAAAGCATTGGAGCCAAATTCTGAGCAATCATGCGTTGGAGTGGGTGCAGGAGGTGGAGTGCTAATGGTCGGAGTGGGAGGCGTTGTTTCACGATAGGTTGGCTGTTGCTGTGGAGTGCCAGACGTTCCGCTATTGAAATCAGAGGGGTCAAGATAAGCCACACCTCTATGGCTCTCTGGGATGTTGCCCAAGAACGTCTCAACGCTGCTTGCTCCAATGGCAAACTTTACGCCATCAATGCTAAGGGTATTTACGCCCACTACTTCACTTGCCGTATTCAATAGCGGCCCTCCAGAGTTACCATGAGTGATCTCCGCATCTGTTTGTATGAACTCCATCCCAGAATTAGAGGTGCGAACGGCACTAATAATTCCCTTTGTGATGCTCTCTGTGAAAGACTGAGGGCTACCGACTGCAAACACAGTCTGCCCCTGCCTTGCTGTTGATTGCAGGGACAACGATGGAAATGGACTGGGATAATCCACAACAAAATCACCATTTTGGAGTACGAGATTCGTAACAGCCAATGCAGCAAGATCATTTGTTCCTCCACCTGTTGCAATTACCTGTGCAATACGCGCACGTTTCTGATCATCAACGATAATTACAGGAGGGCCAGAGCCAAGTGCATAGGTTCTATCTTCATAGGCAACAGGCTCAACAACGTGGAAGTTTGTAATGAGTGTGTAGTCATCAATGAAAAAGGCTGTTCCTTGCGAAACCGTATCATCGCCGCCTGGAACGATGACTGTAACTACAGATGGAAGTGCTTTAGTAAGAACTTTAGAGGCATCGCCATCCTGTCTCCTAATTCGCTCTAGCTCCGCTTCAGCCTCATCCGTTTTCCCTCTCAATTCATCCTGAACTTGCTGAGCTTCCCTGAGCAATTGGCTCACGCTGTTCTCAGGAGTGGCAATGCTGACTTTGATTTCTTCTTGTTTCTCCAGGGTGAATTTTTGGGCTTCTGCAAGTTCAGAATCAGTCATACTCTTTTTGAGTTCCTCAAGAGCTATATCAGCTTTTTCATGCCCTTGAGCCTTAGCTAGACTCCACCAAACATAGGCCTTTGATCTACTCTCAGGTGCGCCCTTCCCTGACTCAAACACAATTCCCAAGTAGTACTGAGCCTCAGCATTTCCTTGATGCCCAGCCTTAGCGAACCATTCTTTCGCAGTGGGGAAATCCTGAGCAACTGCCTCTCCTCTGTAGTAGAGCAAACCCAGAATCAATTGAGCGGTTACGTTGCCCTGTTCTGCTGAGCGGCTTAGCCATTGAACAGATGTTGCAGCGTCTTTAGGTACTTCATTTTTCCCTACGAAAAATAATCCTGCCAAAGCCAATTGTGACTCCGCATTCCCATCATTGGCGGATTTACGGAGAGCGACCATGTCTGTACTAGCCTCTGCCTTAGGGAAAGGGAGATCAGTTGTGCGATCTGCGAATGCACGAACTGAAAGAATTGCTAGAACGACAATAGAAAGACAGACTATGCTTCCCCCTATGACTAAGCCAATTTTAGAAGTATCAGGCTTGAGCGGCATGGTGTGAGTTTTGGAAATTTTGATATGCGAACGTGCCGCGCACTCCGTTTATTAAACCAAAAAGGAATACTATTGCGATTCCAATACCCGCTCCGCTGATCTGTCCTTCTGAAAACTGGAATGTCTTTTCAAGGATGAAGAGTACCAATCCAGCCACCGCTGCCGTACGAGAATAGAACTGCATACCTAATCCAATGACAGCAAAGAGAAGGGCATCCAACATTGCCCACGCATCAATACCACCTATGGATTGATCTGTAGCCAACGCAAACAGTGCAACTCCAGCAGTGAGAACCGCGATGACATACGCAACTCCATAACCTTGCGCCACTGCCTTCTTCGCGCTCTCTATTGAATCAATTGTTAGGAACCACTGATTAGATGTTTTCTTCTTAGATGCAGTTACTATAGGAGTGGAAGCTGCCTTGGCAGATTGTTTTTTAGGAATGTCCATTTTCGTAGTAAAACCTTCCTGTTTCTTCCCCAAAAAATTGAGTTCCTTGGGGCCAAGGATGCCAACACTGTATCCTGCTTTCTTCACCATTTTTATAGCATCTGCATACGCACAGAAGAACGCGATAATGCCAATGATGCCACCTAGAAGCAGTGAGCCTATAGCAGCGTATTTCCATGCGGATTTCCAGACCAATATCTCAATGGCAATCATGCAGTAAACGACTCCCAAGAATATAAGACCAGCAATCCCTGCTACAAAATCACTGTTAAGAATTGCAGCAAGAATAAGGCCAAGAATTCCACCCAGGAAAAAGACATTGCACCACTTCAGATGAACAGCGACCTTATCGGCTTTACCGCTCTCTGATGGAACTGTTTTAACCAAAGCTGCTTTGGGTGGAGTGTGCGCTTGCGCTTTATGACTTCCAAAGCCCACATAAAGAACACAGTGGTATAAGCCCACTGCTACCAGATACACAACGAGGGGAAAAATGATGATTGCAGTCTTATCGTCCTCCTCCAGGGTCAATAAAATACCCAACAGCAAAGCCAATCCCGTGCCTCCTAAAATGAAAACTTCAGCGAGTCTGTTCCACCATTTTTCTTGTACTTCAAGCCTACGCGGAAACAGGGGCAGTTTCATAGCTTCAAAGATTACAGGAGATGTAAGCAAGCACCAAGGCTAGATCGCATCGGAGGGGCTTATCCTATGCCAAGCACTGACGTTCTTTTCTACGCTCTAACTCAGCGTCCGTGCTTAATTCGTGGGTCTTTCTTAGCTCTCTTCTGTCGTTCTTTATTGAACTCAGCAACATCAGCCTCTAGGAAAATTTTCCCAGCCGCTGTGTCTTGGAAGCGCAGTTTTCCCTTTTTAATCAATTCGTTAACTCTTGGCCTAGAGATGCCAAGGATACGAGCCACATCACCTATGCTTAAGACCTTTGGAAAGTTGTTCATAAAAAGCCAAACGTAGCGAAAACTCACACTATCGCTTGACTTTCTGTTTAGGTAGTTTGCACATAGATACTATCCATATAGAAAGGAGTCTGATAAATTAACTTCCATGTTTTCCATAAAGCACACCTTCGCCGTAATCCTTTCTATGATCGTTCTAGTCTCTTGCACCAAAGGGACAGACCCTAAGCTCTTGCAGGACGTGAGTACCTACAACGCCACTACACATCAGCAATACATGGAAACGTATCTGTCTTTTGTTGTGGCTCTTAAAGCAGGGGGATACGAGGAAACAGGAGACAGCATCAATAAATTCATGACGATTCAAGAGACTGCATCTGCGTTCTGGAAAGGGCTTGAGGTTCCTCCTGAGGCAGAAGGATACAAAGTACAAATGCTGGATTCATTTGTAGGAGCCAAGGCAATAGACAAGCGATATGAGCAATACACCCAGGCCTATAAGTCGTTTCTCCAAACAGTATTTCCCAAAGGAGAAATCGCTTCTCAGTAAGTCATTCCTTTCCTTTGCATATGGCTCCCAAGCCCAACATCCATAAACGTATCGCGCTCAGTTTTGGCGGATTCTTCCTGCTGCTTATGGCCTCCACTTCGTTTCTAGGTGCAGCAGAGCCAGTGATCACGGTTCCTCCAACTCAAGTCTATGCCAAAGGGAATCTTACCCTCACAGGCAGCATCACAGCGGATTGCTTCTGCACAGTTAAGGCAACGCTGAGACTCGTGGAGGATTCAGGCAAGCCCTATGACCCCAAGGTAGTGGATGCAGCACTAGAGTTGAATGAGCATGGGCAGTTCACCCATACTCTGTCTCTCGTAAACGATGAAAAGGATTCTGCCATCGGCATCACAGCAGAAGTCTCCCCTCGCTTCTGGTTCGGCTCACAGAAGACGGGCAAGGCATCAATCACTGTGAAGCCTCAGGAGACACCTATAGAGCTTGTAGACGCTCCTACGGAGTGGAAGGACAGAGAGATCATATTCACGCTCAAGCTGCTCTCAGGCTCCTCCGTAGACCTTAAGGGAGGACTGGCCACAGTACTAAGCAGTGAGCAGTATCCCTTCAAAGCAGAGTGGGCAGATATTCCAGGTTCCACGGATAGCAGGAAATTGGTGACGCTCAAAGGAGCGTTTGATACCGACTACAATCAGGAGTTTGAGGGGTTCAAGTTCACTGTGAAGGCGAAGGGCTACAAGACGCATGAAGAGACGATCAGGGTGAATAACCAGAACTACGATGCCAAGAGGGTTGCGGCGGACAAAGAGGCAAGCCAGAGAGAAATGAAGCTCCTGACGATGGAGCAGTTCAACTACGGTGACGATATCCAGGTTGCAGTGAGTAGGAACATCCCTAAGAGCAGAACCGTGGGATACAGGTACGTCCTCAATCCTGATACATCTCACTTCATCCGCATTCTTGTGAGTGTAAAGAATGCCAGCTTGGGAGAAATCCATGTGAACCCCAACTACATCACGCTCAGAGACAGCACTGGCTACACCTACAACCCTGATGAGGCTACCTACGGCCTCAACTATCTGGATGCCATTGATCTCCAGCCAGGCGGCGCAACCTCAGGTTGGCTGGCCTTCATCGTTCCCAAAGATGAGAAGGAACTGACGCTGATCTACAGCAGCTTTGATGGGACGATAACGAAGAAAATCTATGTGCAATGACCCTACCCCTCCCCCCACTTCTTTTAGGTTACGTCCTCACAAAGTGGCTTTAGCCCCTCGCGTAGAAAACTGAGCCTCAATGTCTCTCTGTAGACGGCAAATCCAGAGAAACACATAGACGATTTACGCATCAAGACACAGGGCGTATCCGTATCATTGTCAATTTTCGTTGTGCTGATGAGAAGCTGTTTTCGGCTAGAATATGAGTAAACCCTAAGAGGCGTAGCTGCTTAAGTACATTGTCAACTTACTGCGCTCTCCTTCGTTCCAAGAGGAATATGTATCAGTTAGAACTACAGCATGAAGACCAAAAAAGTGACTTACAGAAGCCACGATCTAATACTTTAAGCAAAAATAAATCAAGGATGAGGAAGGACATAGAAGAGCGTATTGGAAAGAGGTGGAGAGAAGTGGAGGACGATCTTAACAGTCGCATTCAGAACATGACGGAGCGTAGACACTGGCTCATCCGCTCCAGCCCTCAGATGCTTGCGGTTGCAGAGATGATATTGGCGCAAGAGAAACCCATGAAGATTGTGAGATTTCTACGCATGAAAGATACTCAAAGGTTTGGAGCCAACATCAGCGATGATGCTCTGCTACGACAAGTACTGCGATTTAAAGAGGAAGTAGTTTCCGCGTTGGAGAATGAAGAAGGGGATGATATTTCTATGAGCCGATTAGATTTCTACGCACGACTGTCAGGGAAGCATGTTGATATACACGCCATGATGACCAAGTTGATTCTTTTCCAAGAATCCAGACTCTGTATGGTTCTAGAAAAGGAAAATGAATGCACTCATGCCTGGATGAGAAATAAAGTAGACGGGAAGGCTGAGAAGAGGATGCAAAAAGCATGGAAAGAAGGCGGCAAAGAGCTTGATCTATACTGGAAACTTCTTATGTCCTTGGCTCTGTATGAAGCAATGAGTGGACGCATGAATCAGGAAGAACACGCGCATCTTCACCAAATCATCCGCACGAACAGAGAGTATTTTCCGCGAAGGTAATTCACTACAATGTGAAGGAGGTAGCAACCGATCTGATGACCTATGGCGAAACTTATCCCACTCCCATCTGAGGAATTTAAGAAGCTGTCCCCCAGAGACAGGGTGGAAGCAAAGCTGTTGCTTTATAGGAAGCCAACACAGGAAGTCATACAGTATATCCGCAAGACATATGGGATGGAAAAGCCCACGGCTCTACCATCGTTAGATCGTGATGGTCTTTGTAGATATGCGAGACAATTGGTAGACGAATGGGGAGGAGCATTCTTCTCATCAGCAGACAGTGCCTTAGATATTGATTGGCTAAGCAACTACTGGATTCACTTCGTGTGCATTTTTGCAAAGCATCATGTGCTTCTACCACCTGATGATCTGGAAGAATTTACTGATGAGGAGGCTTACGCTTCCCTGGAAAAAGACAGGGCTGATAGATGGGCATGGGAAGGCAAATGCAGAGCAAGGCCAAACTATGATGATGAGAGATTTGATATAGAGGAATTCACAGAGATGAAGGAGGAGGCACTAGAGGAACAATATGAACTGGCAAAAAAGAGTTTTGAGATTGCTAAGAAACGCCATAGCGATAAACAGATTATGGAAAGTGAGGACTATTCGCCCTTTGATGACCGCATCGTATATAGCTCCCCCAGAGTTACGGTGAGCATGAGGCTTAATAAGGTGAAGGTACATCTCAATTCCAGGGCTACGAAAGAGGACATGCTTAAAGCCTGGCATCATGTGGAGAGATGTCAGAGGATGATTAAGAGTGGTAAGGGAAAGGCAGCCAAGCACGATGAAGAGCTATTGGATATCTACAATGAGATTGCCGCATTGATGAGTGAGTGCGAGAAGGAGGGGCTGAGCAGTACGGCCACCGCAAAGAAGATTAATGATGAGCTAAACAACATCCAAAAGCTCAAGTACTACAAGATCGGGTCTATGAGTAAGGTCATGCAGCGCGTCCGTACCTTGGAGTTTTAGGCCGCATAACCAGTACCGTTAAGTGTCACCGTTTTGATGACGTTTTTTTATAAGGTCTCTCGTGCTGACCAAGCATGTGATGACCAATCTGAAGAAGAAGCAACGGCAGTCTGCCCTATCCGCCTCTGAGATCAGGTGGAAGGTCGTCTATGCAGAGGCCTCAAAGGAATCTGAGAGGCTTCTTGATGATGTGGTAAGCAGAATTTACAGGTTTGGGATTCAGCAAAAACTCTTTGTGGAGAATGCCGATTGCACCGAAGCCCCCAAAGTCATGACCGTAACGGCAGCGATGCCTGAGGCCGTTCCTGCTTTGTCTTATTAATTTCCTTACTACTTTCTTATGCATACCTTGATTTCCTTCTTTCCTTTCCAGCGGATAGAAGGCGAAGAAGAACTCTATCCGCGCTCCATACTAGGAACTAAGGCCAAGATTTTTCAGACCGATGATGGGTACGAAGTCCATGTTGTCTTGGCAGACGACAGAGTGGCGGATACAGGAGTACATCGCCCCTGCGAAACATATGAAGAGGCGGTTGCGTTGGCAGACGGAGTGATACGAGGCATGTCACTTGGCTACTTAGCAGGGGCATTGCAGTGGGAGGAGGACGGCGGACAACTAGATAACAACGAGGAAGAGACCGAAACCAATTCCCCCTACGCATCATGAGCATATCCGAAATCCAGATAGTGCCTGTGAAGCCACAGGATGGCCTTATAGCGTTTGTAAGCTGTGTGTTGGATGGTGGTTACTTCATAGGCTCCATAGCCGTGCATACGAAGCTAGGAGGCGGCTACCGTCTCGTGTATCCCACTAAGCTGCTTGGAGACAGACAATTGCACTACCACCATCCCATCACCAGGGAGATGGGTAAGCAGATTGAGGAAGCCATTATTCCTGTGGTGGAAAGAATGTTCTCTACTCACTCATGAGTTATCTATTTCTTATTCATCGTGCGGACGCTCTTCTCTCTTCTGCCGTTGTTGCTACTACATGTGTCCAACTGGGTCAGTGTTTTGGCATCCGTGAGAGCAAAGTGATTGCAACACTGAGACGGTTTCAGTTCCGTGCGCGGCTTTGGCTTTCTAGAGCGAAGGTTGATGGCGGCACTGAGATAGCTTTCAAGAATGACCAGCTTTGGCTTACCCAAGCCAGAGTTAGTCTTTGGCGAGAGATAGGCTCTTGGGATTGTGTGAACAGCATATCTGGAAGCCGCATCTGGGAAGCATCGCACGTCCTTTCATCGCCAGTCCTATGAGTGACTATTCAGAACAGAACAGGCTTAACGCAGAGCGCATCTACAACACGCTCTCAGCCATGAAGTGTAATCCTAGGAGAGCAGGAGGGTTCCAATGCTCGTCTCATTGCCCCTTCCATGAAGACGATAAGCCCTCTCTATCACTGGATATGCGGCAAGGAGTGTTCTACTGCCACTCATGCCAGTCAGGTGGCACGGTGTGGGACTTTGAAGCCCTGCTTGGCAGCACGTCATACAGTTCCTTTGTGAAGGGGGGCGACCCTAGGAAGGGAAAGCAGCGCAAGAATGATAACCAAAGACTCGTGAGGGCTTTACAGCGGTACAACGAGATCGAGCCGCTGCCAGCGGACAAGGCAGAAGTTCTTAGATGCCATGATGATACAATCAGGTATTGGCATGACTGCTTATTGTCTTCAAAGGAGGCGCGGCGCATGGTCACTGGCAAATATGAAGAGGCGTTCGTCCGCAGCTACTACCACTGGCAGACGAAAGAGAGGATAACCACGCCTCATAACTATGTTAGCCCCAGATTCACCTTGGAGACCGTGCGCCAATTCAGGATAGGGTATGCCCCTAAGTCGTCTATAGAGCTAACCAATATGCTGAGAGCGAAGTACTCAGAAGAAGTCATTATAGGAACAGGACTCGTGAGAAGACACGGCGGCTCAGGACTGATTGCCTCCTTTGCTGGGCGCATTATTTATCCATACCTTCTCCAAGGTAAGCCTTGCTATGCGATAGCCAGGATTACACCCGATTCGCCAACGAACCTTTCAGACTGCAAATACCTGAAACAAAAAACGCGAGATAGAAAATACAGCTTCCCTCTGCGTAATCCTCCTCTTTTCAATCAGGATGCCATATGGACACACCAAAAAATTCTGATTACGGAGGGGGTTACAGATGCGATCAAGGCATGTGAGGCAGGAGTGTCAGCTATATCACCCGTCACTATCGCCTTCATAAACAAGCATCTTGATCTCATAGCTCACATGCTATTGGGAAAAGATGTGGTCATCTGCAATGACAATGAAGAGAACGGCGCAGGAGAGAAGGGCATGAGACACATGGAAGAGCAACTTAAAAAGCGAGGTGTGGACGTGCGTTGCATGACCTTGCCCAGAAAGGCAGGGCAACCGAAGGTGGATGTATGTTCATTCATCAATGACCAAGGAGCGGAAGCCTTTCTAGCCGAAATAAAGTCTCAGACTGGCATCGTTTTCCCTTAGTCTTTGGCCTTAAGTTTCTTGTTGCCCACTCTCTTATCCGTCTTTGCCAGCAGTGCGCGAGTCTTCTTAAGCGCGGCAACATCGCTCTCAAAGAATATCTTTCCAGAGGCGGTCTGTTGGTACGGCAACTCACCAGCGTTGGCGATGTTATCTACCTGCTGAGGTGTTATCCCCAGGAATTTAGCGGCATCCAGACGAGCCATGACCCGTTCTCTCATTTGCTGATTCATGGCCTATATCATACCAAAGCCAGTCTCCCAAGGAAGGCAATATTTGTCTATTAGGTCAACATTATATACTTGTCTATTAGACAAACATATACTATGCTTAGCTCATGGAAATCACCACCTCACGTTCACTCACGGCAGTCCCAAAACAGATTCACTCCGCCTACATCCAGGCATTTATTAAGAACCAGAACACCTTCAACACGCGAAGGGATTACAAGCAGGAGGTGAACCTGTTCTATCGCTCTGTGGGGAAAAACATGGAGCAAGTAACTCTGCATGACCTGATCTCATACAAAGAACAGTTAGAGAGCAGAGGCCTTAAGCCAGCAAGCATTGCCAAGAAGCTGACCGTGCTGAGGAGGCTCTTCACATTTTTCTATGAGCAGGGAGTGCTGCCCACCAACCCAAGTGCTGGCTTGAAGCTCCCTAAAGTAAAAAATGAAACCACGCGCACGATTCTCTCTCTCGCTGAGTGTAACCGTCTGCTTTCCAGCATTGGCGCATCCACAGTCATGGGCCTAAGAGACCGAGCGATCTTGGCACTCCTCTGCATTAATGCGCTCAGGATTTGCGAGATATCTAGAGCTAATGTGGGAGATATAATCCAGAACGATGGATGTGTAGCGCTTAGGGTGCATGGAAAGGGCGGACGCGAGGATGAGACGCGCCTGAGAGAAGACGTGCTGAATGCCATCAATGCCTATCTGAATGCGAGAGGAGAAGTGAAGGCTGATGAGCCATTATTCGTAGGCTCAACGCATAGAAAGGGTGAAAGAATCTCAACGCGAACCATCCAGCACTTCGTGAAGAAATACATGAAGAAGATAGGTATTAACAGGCCTACGGTGGTAACGCACTCGCTGCGCCATTCAGCAATTTCCGCTCTCATAGAAGCAGGAGTGTCCCTGTTGGATACACAAACCTTCGCACGGCACTCCTCAAGCGTTGTAACCCAGCGGTATATCCATCAGAAAGACAAGATGAAGAACCATGCGGTACTCAGAAATCCTATAACAATGCTGCCCCTGGAATAGCACCTGAAACCATCTGTAATTGAATGCGTTCTTGCTTCGTTAGTTCCCTTACATAAGCCACTTTCCAGTTAATCAGTATCAGGTAATAATATTGGCGACCCGTGCTACCATTCAACTTCGCTTCGCGAAGTCTCATGGCAAGCCATCGAGGTTCAACTTGTCCTGAACGGAGTGAAGGATCCCGGCCCGTGATACCGCTCTTATTCTACTGGCCCAGAAACCTCAGGAGCTCGCTCCTGAGATGGCGGGCTTAAGGGATTCGATTGGGATTTCTCCGTAACTCGTGTGACGAATTTTTCGCTCCACTTTTTGATACGTTCCTCTTGGCCATACGGCTCATTCACAATAATGAGCGGTGGCGACAGGTGCTTGCCATGATGTTCCCTCAGGAATCGCATGAAATGCTCCGTGCAACGTGTCGTGAAGAAATAGCGATCGTCTCCTAGGCTGATAAGTCCAACACTTTTTCCGCCGAGATTCACGTCCTTCGCTTGCCCGAAGAGCAATTCGTGCATATGCATGTTGAGCTGACCCTCGACTCCATTCATGTTCCATGTACCAGACCCGAGAATGAGTACATCTCCTTTGAGTAAATCTTCCGCAGTTGCCAATTCGGCTCGTGTACTCGTTACCTGCAGCCCTGCGCTGCGCAGAAGGGGGGCGAGGATTTCGACGACATATTCCGTATGTCCACTCGTCGAAGCGTAGATGATATGGATGGAAATCATGTGAAAAGCAGAATATAGACACTCCCCACACGAAGCCATCCTGACTTCCATGCCATTTGCGCCTCATTGCGTCATGCTCCTTTTCTGCAGGTGGTGGTGGACAACCTGACTGACTGCGATTGCCGTGAAGACGATGACGGCATACCCGGAAACAATCTGAAGCGTGCTTGTGCTCGTCGGCAGATAGGACTTCAGCATCGCAATGAAAAAGATGGAATACCACGATGTGAAGGATATGGCTCCCATGCAGAATGCAATGGCGCGCATCTTGTGTATTGCATGATGTGTCCGAACGGGGTGACTTAAAAAGGAAAATTTGATCATGCGCGGAGCAACGAACTTATGCATGAGAATGCCGTTGATCGTGAGGACGACCAGGATGCACGCCTTCGCGAGAAAGGCAGGTGAATGACTGAAAACCGGTGGATCCGATGCAAAGAGTGCGATGCCGGACGCATACAGGATGAACAGGGCCGTCATGATGGCATTGGAGAGCATGTGCATGACCTCCGCTTCCTTTTTGGAGATTTTAAAATCTCTCAGGAAGTTGAAAAACAGCATGTCGGCAATGGTTGCACCTCCCATCCCAAGAGCCACACCGATGAGGTGAAGGGTGAGAAATATGCGTTTGTGGACTGAGAAAAATTCGATGATTGATTCTTCCATTTCGTTTCCATGCTAGCGCCGAAATTCGTTCCGCTCCAGAATACTTTGTCATTTTCACGCCTCTCCTCCTTCGTATCGGCGCAGGTGCGGTCGTTCTGATACTATCCGCTCATGCGTACATCGTTTGTCGTCATGTGTTTGGGCTTACTCGCGGGATTGGCCGGTGGCGTTCTGGCCGTCGTTTTTCTGCAGCCGTATATGCATGGCAATGACGCTCTCATTCGAGATTTTTATCGTACGGAGAATGCGGTCCATGTGAGTCCCCACGGCTTGCGCAAAAAGATGGACGATCGAAAAGCCGACTACATTCTCGTCGATCTTCGCAGCAAGGAGGAATACGAGCGTGAGCACATCGCGGGTGCCATCAGTATTCCGGCGTACAGCGACCCCGATACGTCGGCGTACGGCGATGTGGAAAGAATCGTCGGTGCGTTCAAGGCGTTGCCCCAAGGCAAGCCCATCATCGTTTACTGCTACTCCATGCCGTGCATGACGGGCCGAAAAATCGGTCTCATGCTCACGGAGCACGACATCTACGTCCAGCATCTCGGTATTGGCTGGAATGAATGGAGACATTTTTGGAATCTGTGGAATCACGAGCATGAATGGGCTTCCGTAAAAGTGAGCGACTACGTCGTGTCCGGGGCGGAGCCGGGCGAAGCCACAAGCAAGCCGACCATTTCTCCCTGCTCCGAGGGACAGTTTGGATGCTGAAAAGACGTTCATCGATTCACTGAAAAACGCGGCCACCGAGGTGACCGCGCTTTGAGTGTGTAAGGAGACTAGAACGAAAGGTCCAAGTCGGCCTTGCCGTGCGCATTCACATTGAACGCGTTCTGGACTTTCTTCTTCAGCTGGCCCAGGTGGCGGCCTCTGTCCTTGTCGTTGTCGCGGTCCGTCTCGGCCTTCACTCTCACGCCTGCGGAGAGGTTACAAGCCTTGATGGCGTCGTTGAACGTCTTCCAGGCGGCTTTGGTGTCCGTGCGGTACGAAGCGCGGGCGTCGGCCATCGCTTTGACGTACACGTCGACGGCGGCCTTGAGGGCGATGCGACGGTCGTTGTTATTCGCGATGAGATACGCGGCCTTCAGCGAGGCGCGACGAGTCGTGATCGCGGCGATCACTTTGGCGTTGTAGTTGGTACGAGCGGTGAGTACGGCGCCCTCGCGGACATCGACTGCGTTACCCATACACGTGAGATCGGCGGAGCTGGCCACCGACGTATCGGTCGTGACTGCAACGTCTTCCGCAAAGGCGGGTGCTGCGAGCGAAGCGCTCATCATGAGGGCGGCTGCTGCCGCAATAAGTTTGTTCATGGGAAAGAGGGGTAAAGAAATAAAACGAGTGATGCACCTACGACGGGCGATCATTCAGATTCTTACACCGATGGAAAGCGATCCCACTTCAGAGCAAGTACCACAGCGCGATGGTCATGCAGACCAGCCCCGTGTCGCGGACGGCGATTTCGTTCCAGCCGATCTGCGTGAGGATGGCGATGAGGTGCACCGTGGCGAGTAGCGCACCGATCTTCTGCAGAATGCGCTTGGGTACCAGTACCATGACGGCAATGACGATTTCGGCGACTCCCGTGACCGCAAGCCACGTGTCCACGCTCATGCCGAAGAGTCCGTCCATCCAGAGAGGCATCCAGTCCACCCACAACGCGGGGTGCACGAATTTATCGATGCCGAAGTACAGGAACACGAATGCGACGCCGCAGATAAGGGTCCAGCGAGCTGTGGTGATGGGTGACATGCGCGTATGCTACCACCGACGTTTCCCACTTTCCCTATGAAGTACGCCCTCCTGTTGTCTGCCACACTCTTGTCGCTTGCCGCGTGCACGCCCAAAGAACCCGCCAAGAATCCCGATCCCAACCACACACATGCCGATTTCGCCGTCTGGATCGGTGGAGGGCAGATCGATTTCTCGGGTGAGCAGTACATGTCGGGCAGTTCCGCCGAAGCCGAGCATGCCGACGCGCATGACGAGTATTACCACCTGCACGACGGCAACGGACACGTCGTTCATCGCCACAAGCCGGGGCTTCCCATCGGTCAGTTCTTCGATTCGCTTCCGGGCATGCGCTACGAAGGCGACCAGTTCAAGTTCCTGGAATGTCTGCAGTGCCAACATGCGCAGGGCTCGTACACCGTACGTTTGTACGTGAACGGCGAGGAGCAAAAAGTGGGCAGCGCGTACGTGTTCAACGACAATGATCATCTCCTCATCACCGATACGGTCGACCCCGTGCAGCTTCGCAAAGAAATCCGCATGGTCACGGATGATGCGTGCATGTATTCCAAGACGTGTCCCGAGCGCGGTGAGCCGCCCACCGAAAATTGCATCGCCGATCCCACGGTGCCCTGCGTCGTCCGGTAGAACCTACGACCTCACCCTCACCCGTGCCCGGAACATTCCCATGGAGCACATGAATTCGAAGTCCTTCGTCGGCGTCACGGGTCCGATCCAGTTGGGGCCCTGATTGACGGGTTGCAGAACGTTGAACGCCGGTATGGCCATTTGCGACAAGCAGCCCGAAAGCTGCGACGGGGCGGTGGCGTAGATCCACGTGGGCATGCCGCCCTGCACCGTGAAGGTGGGTTCGTTGTATCCCTCGTTCTGCACGGTCACGGAAATGATTTGCTGACCGTTCTTATCGATGGTGACGTTGGGGTCCGCGGCTTCGCTCGCAGAACAGCAGGGGATGAGCGAGTGGATGCTGATGCCGGTGAGCGCGAAGCCCGTCCGTACGTTCATGACGCCCAGGAAAATCGACATTGTTCCCGCGAAGACCAGAAAGAATTTTCCGACTTTTCCTTCCGTGAACGAACCCACGGCGCTGATGCCGAGGAGCGACGGGAGCGTGCCGAGTGCGAACACGAGCATGATGACCGCTCCACCCGTGAATGAGCCCGATCCGAGTGCCAAAAGCTGCATCGACTGGGTGAATCCGCACGGCACGAAGTACGTCACGGCGCCCAGGGCCGATGCCGCGAACACGTTGTCCGATTCACCGAGCGCGCGGATCCGCTTCATCATTCCTTGCGGCAGCGGCACGCGGCAGTATTTTTTCGGGAGAATGTGCAGGATGTTGAGACCGAGCACGATCATGACCAGCGCGATGAGCATCTGCAGGACGCCCGTTGCGCGAACGGAGGGCAGGAGCACGTGGCCGAGGAGGCCCGTGAGTCCGCCGAACACGAAGTACCCCGCGACACGGCCCAGGTTGAAGTTCAGCAGAGGCACGAATTTTTCCCAATGCGATGCCTTCGGGTGCGACTCCACCCATTTGGCAGACACCGAGAGCAGGAGTCCGCCGACGAGCGCCAGACAGCTGCTGGCCGAGGCCGTAAGTCCGATGACGAAAATGGCGCCCATGCCCGCGGCATGTTCCGTGTTCTGAGCGAAGGAAATGAGATCGAGCGAGCTCGCCAATTTGTAGACCGCGGTGATGAGCACGAGCATGCCGCCCGCCTTGAGAAGATTCGACGAATACGATTCGTTCGTGGAACACGATGCACAAGCGTTTTGCGTGACGGAGCGGCGGACCTTTGTCTTCTTACTCGGCATGGATTTCAGTATACCGCTCCGTATCATCGCCACAAACTTTGTCGCTGAGTTCTTTGTGATACTGTGTGCTCATGAAAAGGAACGTGCCCGTCACGATGGCCACGCAACACCCCGACAACGCCACGACACCGTGGTGGCACGACAAGCCGTTCGTGGCAACGCAGGATGAGCTGGAGGAGCTCATGCTCCTCTTCAAGGAACTTCCCATCGACGAATACATGTGGGACTGGGAAGGAAAATACGTCGATGAATCCGTCGGTGAGAAATTGTTCTCGCGCGGAGCGGATTTCTTCGCCAAGAAAGTGCTCGGTCGCGACGTGCACCTGACGTACCGCATCCCGGCATTCGACGGAGAAAAAATGCACCGTATGGCCCGCGCTCTCATGAACGTTCTGGCGCTTGCCGACTTGGGGAAGGATATCGGGCTCAAAAGTCCGCCCGTCACCGAAATGTTTCTGCCTCTCACGACGTCCGCATCGCAGCCCGCCAAGGTTCGTGCCGCGTTTCGCGACATCGCCGGTTACCACCGCGCCGTGTTCCACAAAGGAAAGAAGAAGGACGAAGAATTGCTCTCGCTCTTCGATGTCACGCCGCTCGTCGAGGACGTGGGTTCGCTCCTCTCCATCGAAAAGATCATCAAACCGTACTGGACCGGCCTTCTGAAAGAATGCCCCGAGGCGAAGCAGCGTGGGCAGCGCCTGTTCATGGCCAGGTCCGACCCCGCCATGAACGCAGGTCTCGTCCCCGCCGTTCTCGCCGTCAAAGTGGCGCTCAGTACCGCCAAGGCCGTGGGCCGCGAGCTCGGCATGCAGGTATACCCCGTCCTCGGCACGGGTTCGCTCCCGTTCCGCGGCAGCGTGAATCCGTCGTACGTCGATACGTTCCTCACGCAGTACGCGGGCGTGCGTACGTACTCCATTCAGTCGGCGTTCCGCTACGACTATCCCAAGGACGAGGTGCGCAAGGCGCTCATCAAGATCAAAAAAGAAGTGCCGCTCCGCAGGACCGTGAGCGTGAGCGAGTCCGATACGGTCAAGATCAAGAACGTGTGCACTCTCTTCACGCAGATTTGGCAGCCGACGGTCGAAGCCATCGCTCCGCTCATCAATGAGGTGGCCGCTTACATTCCGCCGCGTCGCGAACGCATGCAGCACATCGGACTCTTCGGTTACAGCCGCGGCGTCGGGAAGGTTCGCCTGCCGCGCGCCATCGGTTTTACCGCTGCGCTCTATTCCGTCGGCATTCCGCCCGAACTCATCGCCACGGGCCGTGGGCTTGTGGCTGCCGGAAAAGCGGGTCTCCTCGATACCGTCGAGGAGTTCTACCCCGCGATGCGCGAAGACCTCAAGCATGCCGGAAAATATTTGAACCGCGAGAATCTTGCGATGCTCGCCAAGAAGAAGTCGGTGTTCAAAGACATTCAAACGGACATCGATGCCATCGAAAAAATTCTGGAGATCGAGCTCGTGCCCACGAAGCCGCATCACCTCGTGCATCGCAACATTACGTCCTCCATCTACCAGCGTTTGCAGGGCGGTGCCTCCAAGGAATCCATCCAGCGCGACATCGTGGAGGCTGCCACGATCCGAAGAAGCCTCGGGTGACCTGTGGTATCATTCGGGTATGACGAAAGCTTCCGATCCAACGAAATCGTCGGGCTCTTCCGCGGGAGACCACGACGATCTGGCCGCAAAGGTGAAGGCCGCGCAGGCCGCTGACTCCGACACCGCGGCACTGCTCAAGAAAATCGATGAGCTCTCACAGCAGCTCAAGCAGGCCACCGAAACGGCCGCTCGTGCGCAGGCCGATTTGCAGAACGCCAAGATCCGCATGGAACGCGAGGCGGGGGATCTGCGTAAGTTCGCCTCCGAAGCGGTGCTCCTCAAGCTCCTTCCGACCATCGACAACTTGCAGCGGGCTCTCAAGTCACTGCCCAAAGATCTCGCTGAGCATCCGTGGGTGAAGGGCATCGTGGCGCTGGAGCAGAGCTTCATCAAGCAGGCCGCCGATATGGGCTTGAAGAGTTTTGAGTCCGTCGGTCAGCCGCTGGATGCAGAACGCCACGAGGTGTTGATGCAGGGACCGGGCAAGGCCGGCACGGTCACGGACGTCATCGAAGACGGGTACGAACTGCACGGCAAAGTCGTTCGCCCAGCGAAAGTGAAAGTCGGGGGCGGTTAGCCCGCGATCAGCTTGGATCCGGCGATGAAGACCAGAATCCCGAGCATGTTCATGAAGAAGCTCAAGACCGCGAACGCACGTTCGTTGATGTTCGTCATGGAACTCACCAAGATCACGCCGAATTCATCGGGCAGAGGAGAAGCGATGACGAGACCGGCGAAGCACCATACGAGATATTCGCGCACTTTCTCGGGCACGCTCTCGTGATGCAATTTGCGGTGTGCCCACGTCACGATGCGCGTGGTGCGGAGCTTGTGGATTTCTTCGTGGAAGAATTCGAAGCGCATCACGTGAAAAATCAGGAGGTCGGCGAGGAGTGCTCCGAATGCACCCACGGCTGCGCCGAGCCACGGATTCAGGGAGTGGCCGATTTCCAAAAAGATGCCGATGCCGAACGGCGCCGTGAATCCGAACGTGAAGAGGAGTCCTCCGATGAACGCCGCCATATACTCGCTCGCTCCTTGCGTTCCGTGGAGCCAGTGCAGTCCGCCCATCATGTAGAGGCCGTACGCCAAACACGTCGTGAACAGGAGGAGCAGCAGCCGAGGGTATTCTTTCATGATACGCATCAGACTATTATAACAAATTTTAGCCGATGCGTCTACTGTTTGATGGCTTGTGCAAACTGTTCCCCACGATCCTCGAAGTTCTTAAAATGCCCGTAACTCGGCGAAGCGGGGGAGAGGAGGATGATGGAGTGCAAAGTGGAAAGTGAAGAGTGAAAAGTTTTTGCAGTTTTTACGGCGTCGTGCATTGTCTTTGCATCAAAGAACGTCACCGTGGCGCCGGCTTTTTCGATGGCCTTCTTGATCGTTGCTCCGCTGTCGGGGAGCAGGATCACCGTCTTTACGTTCGAATTCTTGATGCGCTTCGCGAGCGGCGTGAAGTCGTAGCCGCGGTCTTGCCCGCCGAGGATCATGGTCTGCACGGCGTCACCCAGGGCATCGAGTGCCGCGACGGCCGACTCTGGCGTGGTGGAGATGGAGTCGTTGATCCACTCCGTGCCGTCTTTTTTGGCGACGGACTCCAGGCGGTGCGGGAGTCCTTTGAACGCTTTGATCGCGGCGATGGCCACGTCTTTGTCGACCCCGAAATAGCGCGCCACCTTGAGTGCTGCGGCGATGTTGCCGAGGTTGTGTGCTCCCTTCAAATGGATCTCACTCAGCTTCACGGGAGAGTCTTCGTGCGAGAAGTGTGTTTTGACTCCGATGCTCTCATCGGCGATCTGCTTCGCTTCGGGAGAAGCGCTGTGGAAAATGACGACGTCACCGGCTTTCTGGAATCGTGCGATGCGCTTCTTGGCGCCCAAATATTCTGCGAGTGAACCGTGATAATCCAGGTGCTCCGGAAAGAACGATGTCACGACCGCGATGTGCGGACTCGATGTCAGTTCCATGAGTTGGTAACTACTCAATTCATGAACAAAAATTGTATTCGAATCGGCATCCGCGATGTGGGCGATCGCCGGTTCTCCGATGTTCCCGACGAGGAAGACTTTTCGTCCGTCTCTCTTCAGAATCTCGTAGATCAATGAGGACGTCGTACTCTTTCCTTTGGATCCCGTGACACCCACGACGGTGGCTCCGGTCTTGGCGATCGTGTCCAAGAAAATCTGCGTCGAAGACGTGGAAAGCGGAAGGTGGAAAGAGGAAAGTTCCTTCGGGGGGATGCCGGGGGATTTGATCACCGCGTCGAATCGGTTCAAGTCCTCCGTCCAAGAATCGCCGAGTTGCGATGCGTATGTCTTCGGTACGTCAATCGTCGGACTCTTGTCGGCGATGGTGACGGATGCATCGGGCGCGAACCGTTCCAGTGCGGCGGCCATCGCACGTCCTTCGCGGCCGAAGCCCAGAATGCAGATCTTTTTGCCGTTAAGGTCCTGAATGCGCATTACGCCTGGAGGATAAACGGTTGGAGGAATTCGGGAATGAAGTGCTCGCCCGCCGGTTTCAGCGTCGTTTCGATGAGTGCGTCGCCGTCCGTGATGCGGGGAAGGACGTCGTTGACGAACATCTTCATGGCTAAGCTCCCCTTGAGCTCGCCGCGTTTGTGCGCGAGCAGGAATGCAGCTTTCGTTTCGTCCGGCGTACCCACGCATTCGAACGGCTTGAATTTTTCGAGACCCAGCAGCTCGCGATACAGCGGGAGCAGCGCTTCGCTGTCGTAGAAGTTGCCGCCGAACATTGTGAGCAGGTCTTCTTTGGGCAGGAATGCGGCCATGCACGAGAACACGAAGGCGCACTTGGGACACTCCCCGCACCAGCGGACGTCGCTGCGCTCTTCTTCCAGGATCTTCCAGTTCTTGTTGCAGCTCGTGGCCCGCTCGAAGTACTGCGGATACCGGGTGAAGATTTCGGCGATCTTGAGTTCCGAGAGGGGACGAAGCGCGCTGAAGTAGTCGACCTCGGTGCGAATGGTGTCCTTGAGGTAGCGGCGCAACATGCGCTCGAACTCCACGGACTTGCTCCACTGGTGGTTGATGACGGCGCCCTTGTACTCCACGTTGCCTTCGTTGGCGCTCCGTTCATTGCTCATGGCGACGGCATCGAAGTCGTAGAGCAGGGCCATGAGGCACGAGAGAATCGAGAGATATGCCGTGATGGGCACGTGGCCGTTCAGTGCTCCTTCTTTGTTGAGGTCGAACAAGTTCCCGGAGAGCATGCGCCGTACGGTGATCATGGGCATGCCCGATGCATGCGAAAGCTCATCGATGATGGGATGCGGTTCCATGCGCACAAGCGTGACGTTGGCGCCGGACGTGCGCAGCAGTTCCACGGTGGCCATGGAGTCTTTGCCGCCGCCGATGGGGACCAGAATGCGCGGAGTCGTCGATTTCTTCGCCGAACGCAGCGTCATGGCCGGCAGCTTCTCGGGGTTCGGCGGCTCTTTGTTCTTCACGACGGGGAACTTCACGATGCCGCGGAAGTCGATGTTGTTTTGGTAGAAGAATTCCCCGAGACCCTTCTCGTACACCGTGTTCCAGAATTTCGTCTCGGCCAAATTGAGCGGGCCCGAATCCACTTTGATGCTGCGCGGCAAGCACGTTTTAAAGTAGCTGATGCCCCCGATGATGTGCAGCGCGAAGAGCAGGCGTTCGATCTGCCAGTAGTGCTTGTTGAGCGTTTCATCGCTGACGCCCTCGGGCAGCAGGATCGTTTCCTCGAAATACTCGTCATCGTCCAACATGTAGCGGAGCGAGATTTTGCCGGCGTGGTGGTTCCACGAGTAACTGGAGAACCGAAAGGTGGAATACGATTTCATGAGTGCTCATCATACCGCATTTTTGCTCTGCGCATGGCCTTTTTAAGCCGTTTTCCGGAGCCATATGCAGTTGCCATCGCAATGCAGAACGTCGAGCTTTTTCTCACGCACGTACTCGCGTGCACGTTCCTCCGATCCGTCATCGAAGAGTTCATCCCGGAGCGTCACGATGAGCACTCCGTCGTCATCAAGCAGCGCGATCATTTCATTCATGATGTTGTCGCACAGAGTGGCGTCATACTCGAACGGACTCTTCGGTGCGTTGAAGATGTTGAAGCACGCGACGATGTCGTACGGCCGTTCGAGCGACGTTGCCCAATCTCGTTTCGTGAGATCCAGCACGCGGTGGTCGTACTTCGCCTTCGGATTCGGGCGAATATCGATGCCCGTGACCTCCGCACCGAGTGTGGCCAGCATTTCGGCAAAGAACGGGGGATAGCGGTCGCGGAAGGCGTTCCCAAGCACGTACGGTTCGGTGGATCCGCAACCGACGTCGAGCACACGGAGGCCCTTCACCTTCGGTCCCAGTGCGGCAACGGCGTGCACCTCGCGCATGTCGGCGATATCGAAGTCGACTTCCCCCCACATGGCATCGACCGTCGAGAAGAACAGTTCTTGTGCCCCGAGAAACTTGGGTTCACGGAAAAGTCCCGCGGGATCCGTGCGTTCTTTCATACGCCGCAGGTAATCGAGATCGATGGATATCATGATGGTGCCGAAGGAGGGAATCGAACCCTCACACCTTGCGGTACACGATTTTGAGTCGTGCGCGTCTACCAATTCCGCCACTTCGGCAAAGAGCACGCCAAGCGTACAGCGTTTTACGCTCGGCTTCCATGCCGTCGTGACGTCTTGCTCAGGCCAACTTGCTCAGATCCGAGTTAGCGCGCGAGCGCTGTGCTTGGAGTGCCGCGATATCGCGATCCAGCTGCGCAACTTCGCTGCGAAGCAGATCTTTCTGCTTTCGAATGAGTTCTTCCGTACGCCGCTTCTGTTCATCGGCCTGTTTCATCTGCTGCGCCAGGTCTTGTGAGGTTGTCATAATGAAAAAAGGGAAGTGATATCTCAAGATGAGACGTGCCATGCGTATCTTTCCTTACCGTTTTCGAACCATTTTGCGTACGCGTCCATCATAAAAGCATCGGTTCGTCCGTCTCCGTAGTACCATTTGTCTCCATGAAGCTCTGGTTCCGCGCCAAAAATTACGGCTGGGGATGGTACCCGTCCTCGTGGCAGGGCTGGGTCATCCTGCTCCTCTACATCCTGCTCATGGGTGTCACGGGGCTCGGCATCGACGGCGCATCGCATTCCGTCAGTGACACGCTCATGATCGTGGTCCCGCTGTGGGTGCTCTATACGTGCATGCTCCTCCTCATCTGCATCGCCACGGGCGAAAAGCCGCGGTGGCGTTGGGGCAAGGATTAGGCCTTTTGACCTTCCGTCGTCGTGATCGGCATGGAGCCCGGAGGAATCATCTCGGCGGTTTCGTGGATGGTGCCTGTGAGACCGGGTACGAGGTCCATTTCTGCTCGCGTCAGTCTGATGCGATCGGCCGCAGCTTTCGGGACGAGGCGCATGCTCATGGTTTCCGCGTCGTACATGTCTTCGGTCACGAAGCGTCCGCCTGCGACTTCCGAAAGCGGCACGTCGACGATCTGTCCGCCGCGGTACGACACCATGCGTCCGTAGAGATCGTTGCTCGCCAGAAGCCCTGCGTACGCACCGAGTCTGGAGGCGAATACGGCGTCGTGAGCCACGGGTGCGCCGTTGCGCGCGTGGTAACCCACGACTTGCGTCTGGGTGCCGAGGCCCGTTGCATTCTTGATCATGAGCGACAGTCTGTCGCCCGCACCCTTGAGCTTGGGGTGTCCGAATGAGTCCACTTCGGCGTCGTCATCGGGCGGAAAGTATCCTTCGGAGACGGCGATGACCGCGTTGCGCACCGGCCTGCCGTTGCTGTCACGTTCGTTGTACACCTCGTTGATTCTTCGCATCAGCACTTGTTCGTCGATGGGGAACTCGGGAATGAGCACGATGTCCGCTCCGCCGGCTTCGCCTCCGTGCAGCGTGATCCATCCTGCGTTCCGTCCCATCACTTCCACCACGGCAACGCGACTCATGGACTGTGCGTCCACGCGCATATCGCGCATCTGTTCCGCAGCGCGGTTCACCGCTGACTCGAAACCGAACGTCCGGTCCGTTCCCATGACATCGTTATCCACGGTCTTGGGTACGCCGATCGCGCGCACGACGCCGTGCTCCTGCAGTTCGCGGGCTTGCCCCAGCGTGTCATCGCCACCGATGGCGATGATGCCCGTGAGTCCGTATGCCTTCACGGTCTCGGCCACTTGGTCGTATTGGTCGTGCTTGATCTTCGTTCGTGAGCTTCGCAGTGTGGTTCCTCCTTGGCTCAAGAGGTCATGCAGCTCTCGGCGCGTGAGGTCGGAAAGTCTGATGACATCTTCCCGGGGCTTCAGGAGCCCCTTCCATCCTTCCGGAATGCCGATGGCTTCGTGACCGTCAGCCTTCAGCTGACGTGCGGCCGTGGAAAGAACGGCGTTGAGGCCGGGAGCGATGCCGCCGCCGGTGAAAATACCGACGCGCTGCTTGGGAAGTGTGGAGGGGGTGTTCATAGGAGGCGCACTATTTCATGTGTCGGTTTGTGTCGCAAGTTTTGATGCGGGCAGTGGTTCGTTTCGCTCATTTGCTTGCTCCAAAGAGGCGGGTACGATTGCACCGTGAAGATCGCGTCGCTGTCTCCGGCGGTCACGGAAATTCTCTTCGGCATCGAGAGACAGAAGGGGATCGTCTGCGTCGACCAGTTCAGCGACTTCCCGGAAGCTGCCAAAGCGATTCCGCGCCTCAAGGGACACCAGAACATCGACATCGAAGCGCTTCGCGCGCACGCACCCGATGTCGTCTTCACTTCAACCGTCGTGCAAGAAAAATTGGCGGCGCATCTCAAGGCCGAAGGATTCGCAGTGATTCACCAAGACCCGCGTTCCGTCGCAGAAATTTACGAATCCATCCGCAGCATCGGAGTGCTCGTCGATGCCGTCCCTCGTGCCGAGGCGCTCATCGCATCCATGCAGCAGGGGTTCAACGACACCAAGCGCAAAGCAGGTTTACTGCCGCGCAAAGCCAAGATGTACGTGGAAGAGTGGCACAATCCGCCGATGGTCAGTGGGAATTGGGTTCCTGAGATCGTGAAGCTCGCTGGTGGAATTTCGTTGGATGTCGGGATTCAGACGAACGGCAAAAATCCTTTGAGTCGCGACGTGAGCTTGGCGGAAGTGATAGCCTTCGATCCGGACGTCATCGTGCTGAGCATTTGCGGTGCGGGTGCGGCCACGAACAAGGAACTCCTCACCGGTCGCGCGGGTTGGGCCGATCTCCGCGCCGTGCGCGACAACCATCTGTTCGTCATCGATGATTCGCTCCTCAATCGGCCGGGACCGCGACTGACCGAAGGGGCGAAGCGGCTCTTCGGGTGGGGGTTTCAGGTCATGCATTAGGAGTGCAAGGAATACAACGAATACAAGGATTACAACGATCTTTGTATTCTTTGCACTCTTTGAATTCCTTGTACTCTTTTCTCCGTTGTCACAATGAGCATCTTCCAGGCAAGATGGAGACATGTTTGACGTCCTTATCGTCGGTTTGGGATGCGCGGGTTACACCGCCGCCGTGTACTGCGCTCGCTACAAGCTCAAGACATTCTTGGTCGGTGCCGAAGCGGGAGGCATGGGCAATACCGCCGCGGAAGTGGGGAACTGGCCCGGTGAAATCGACATTCGCGGCCCGGACCTCATGGAGAAGTTCAAGAACCACGCGCTCAGCTTCGGCGATACGGTCACGTTCAAGATCTCGTACGTGAAAGACGTGCAGCCCGTGAGCGGAGGATTTGAGCTCACGATGGAAGGCGATGAAAAAGTGCGCGGCAAGACCATCATCTTCGCCACGGGTTCCAACAAGCGTCACCTGGGAGTCCCGGGCGAAACCGAATTCTCCGGCAAGGGTGTGACGTACTGCGCCACGTGCGACGCGTTCTTCTACAAGAACAAGACCGTTGCCGTGCTCGGAGGAGGGGACAGCGCCGTGGAGGGAGCCGCCATCGCCGCACAGGTCGCCGCCAAGGTCTACTTGGTGCACCGCCGCAGCGATTTCCGCGCCGAGCCGTTCTGGGTGGATAAGGTGAAAGAGAAAAAGAACGTGGAGTTCGTCCTTGAGCGCAACGTTACCCAGATTATCGGCGACAAGAAGGTGACGGGCATCAAGCTCGATAAACCGCACAACGGTCTCGACGTTCTCGCGACCGACGGCGTGTTCATCGAGATCGGTTCCACTCCTGCCACCGCCTTGCCGCTCAAGCTCGGTTGCACGCTCGATGACAAAGGCTTCCTCAAAGTCGACGAAGCGCAGCGCACGAGTGTCCCCGGCGTCTTCGGAGCGGGGGACCTCACGAGTGCGAGCAACCACTTCGCGCAGTTCACCACGGCTGCGGGCGAAGCCACGGTCGCCGCGAACGGTGCATTCAACTTCTTGCAGGCCGGACATTAGGTCGGCTGCGTCATCGGCGTTAAGCTGACGGCATGTGGATTGTGCTGACGCTTCTCGGCGCGTTCTTGTGGGCCGTCATCAACGTGGGGAACTCGGTGCTCGTCGCCCAGTACCACAAGAGCCCTTTTTTTCTGCTCTGGGTACAAACCGCGTTCAGCATGACTTTTTTGGCATGCATCGCACTCACGAACGACGTGTGGACGCCGTGGATGCCATGGATCGTCGGCTGTTCGCTTGTCGCGTACGGAGGAGATCTTCTCTTCTTCTGGATTCTGGATCGTCTCGACGTGTCGGTGACGAATGCGGCCTGGGCGATTCTTGCCATCTTCATGAGCATCGTCGGCTTTGTCTTTTTCAAGGAGTCTTGGACACTCCAGCAATTCTTCGGAGCGTCGCTCGTCATTCTGGGCGTTTTCATTCTGTCGTTCTTCTATCATCACAAGTCACTCCTCAAGACCATCGGTCTTTTGGCGCTCCTCGCCATCTTGTACGTCCCGGCGTACGGACTTCGCAAAGCGGCGCTTCTCGCGGGTGAGCCGATTTTGCCCATCGTCTTCTGGCTGATCTTCGGTCGCGACATTCTGGCATTCATCACTCCATTCCTCATCCCGAACCAGCGCGCGATGCTCATCCGTACGCTTCCCCGTTCACCGGTGAGCTTCTATGCCCTCAGTGCTCTCGTCATCAGCTGTTTCTATGCCGCCGAGTTCACGCTGTCGCACGCCTATGCCGCCGGACCCGTCTCGCTCATCTCGGTCATCGGCAACGCACAGCCTTTCTTCGTCATGATGATCGCAGCACCCATCGTTCGCTATGCTCCTGCCATGGCGCCCAAGGAACTCATAACCAAGCGCAGCACGAAGATCAAAACGGCGTCCTTCTTGGTCGTTTTTATTGGCCTTGCACTGCTTTCGGCTTCCCAGTAAAGTATCGCGGCTATGCCAAGAGGTAAGGCCACCGTCTACGCCGGCTACTGTAAGGAGTGCAACGCTCGCATCTGCAGCGTGCGCATCCTCAAGTCCAAGAAGGCTGACTTCCGCAAATTCACGAAGTACTGTCCCAACGAGCGCGCTCGCATGGAGGTCAAAATCAAGGAAGAGAAGCACTCCAGCTAGTCTGAGCCGCAGAGTCGGCTTTTTCGATATGCGCCGCAAAACAGTTCGGCTAGAGTTTGTCGTATGAAGAAGTACCGCCTGGCCGTATCGGTATTGGTACTGAAACCCTCCGCCGTCTGCGCCCCCGACGGCTGCACGGTTCTTTGGAGCATCCTTTTGGTGCATAAGCCTCGCAAGCGCGACAGTTGGCAGCTGCCGCAGGGAGGCGTGGAAGAAGGGGAGACGCCGGAAGTCGCCGCACTTCGTGAATTGCAGGAGGAAACCGGGCTCGTGCTCGGCGCGGTGAATCATTCCAGCCACTGCGTGTATTCGTACGATTTTCCGCCCGAGTTCGTGCAGCGTCACAATCCGGTGAATGCGGGGCAAAAACTGTGCTTCGTCGTGGCCGAGGCGCCCAAAGACGCCAAGGTGAAGCCCGACGGCAAGGAGATCGACAACCACGCGTGGGTGCTCCTGGAGCAAGTGCCGCAGTACATTCACCGCGCGCCGTACCTCAAGGTCATCGAAGAGGTCTACGCCGAGTATCTCAAGATACGCGGAAACAGCGCTGCGGAGGGCAAACAATCGATGTAAGCTTGGCGCCGTGCGCCTCAACTCACTCAAGCTTCGGGACTTCCGCTCGTACGATGCGCTGCAGCTCTCGTTCGGTGAGGAGCCCAGACAGATGTTCGTGGGCGACAACGGCAGCGGCAAAACCAACATCGTCGAGGCAGTCTCACTTTTGTCGCAGGGCAGGTCGTGTTTGCGCGCCGAGCTCACGGACGTCCTCCGATGGAACACGGATTTCTTTCGCATCGATGCCGACATGACGACCGATGACGGTGTCGGCAAGCAGATCGCGTGCGTCTTCCAAGTATCGCCGAGGCGAGCGAGTGCGTTCTTCGTCCAAGACGTGCGCATGCCGCTGCTCCAGTTCATCGGAGTGCTGCCCACCATCATCTTTTTGCCGCAAGACTTGGATCTCTTTACGGGACCGCCTGCGGGACGCCGCGGCTTCCTCGATGCGCTTCTGTCGCAGCTGCAGCCGTCCTACGCGGCTTTGCGCTTGGAGTACGAGCGCGTGCTGAAGCAACGCAATGCGCTCCTCAAGCGCATCGTGGCGGGCGAAGCCAAGGAGTCGGAACTCGATCTGTGGGACGAACGTTTGTCGACCGGCGCCGCTCCCATCGTGAAACGTCGCACCGAGATTCTCTCCACCATCTCCGAATTGTTGCCCGCTGAACTCAAGGCGCTCAAAGAAAAACTCGGCACCGTCTCCGCCGTGTGGAGGGAGCACAGTCATCCGGAACTCACGGATCTCAGTGACCGCCTGAAGCACTTCCGACACCGCGATTTGCTCGTGCAATCCACGACCTCGGGTCCGCATCGCGACGACTGGGCGCTCATGAGCGACGGTCGTTCCATCGCCGTCTTTGCGTCGCGCGGTCAGCAGCGTGCCATGCTCCTGGGGCTCCTCTTCGTCAGTGCGTCGCTGTTTCGTACGGTGCGCGGCGAAAGGCCCGTCATTCTCCTGGATGACGTTCTGTCCGAGCTCGATCAACATCACCAGGAAGCACTCGTCACGCACCTCAAAGATCACCAAGTTTTCATCACCTCCACACACGAGCTGGAGGCCGCCAAGGGCTCCATGGCGCTGTGGACCGTTCAGGAAGGACGCGTGGCAAAGCGCTGAATCTTTGCCGAGTTGTACGCACCGTAGAGTGCCAAGGCCAGTGCGTCGGCCGCGTCGGCGGGGGTCGGCGGTTCATCGAGTTTCAGAATCCGTTGCACCATGCTCTGCATCTGTTTTTTATCGGCGGCTCCGTCGCCGGTGATGGCAGTCTTGAGTTGCAGCGGCGTCACATCGATGACCTCGATGCCGCGTTTCTTGAGCGTGACCACGACGACGCCGCGAGCTTGCGACGTATCCATCGCCGAACGTTTGTTCGTGGCGAAAAACAGCTCCTCCACCACGGCGAGGTCGGGCTTGGCTTCATCCAAAAATTCCTCCAGGTCGGTCTGGAGTTCCAGGAGCCTGTCACTGAGCGGCAGAGCCGGATCGGTTTTGATGGTGAGCCAGTCGATGGCTTCGGTGGCACCGCCTCGTGCCGCTTCGATGAGGCCCAGCCCCGCGGTACTCAAGCCGGGGTCCACTCCCAAGATGCGCATGAGGGCATAGTACATCAGCTTCCATGGCTTGGAGTTGGCTAGAGTCTTCCAAAAAGAAACCAAAGAAACCTACGAATCCAAAGAATCCAAGGATATTTCGTTGGTTTCCTTGGTTTCTTTGGATTCCTTGGTTGCCTTTCTACGGTCTCGGAATACAGCATCCTGCATATTGTTATTTTGGCTTACTTCTGCTATAATACTAAGATTCATGCACAAAAAAACACACCGACATTTCGTGGCGATTCCGACCGCTCTCGCAGCCCTCGCCGCGGTGGCCGCACTCAACGCGCATCTCTCGGTGAACGCCGAACTTTTTTCGCACGGTACGGACATCGAAGTGAGTTCGCACGACAAGGCGCTGCCCTTCGAGGCCGGTGCTTCGACGCAGGGAGTGTTGCAGCCGCAGTCCGTCGTTCACATCGCGAAGAAAGGCGATGAAGTCGAGCTTGTGTCGGGCGAAGCCGTCATTCGTTCCTCGGGTCAGCTCACGGTGCACCTCGGCTCGCTCACCGTTCGCTCGGTGGCGAATGCCGTCGCCGTTCTCCGGGATGCGTCTTCGGCCACGGTCGTTCCGCTCGTCGCACCCGTTCTGGTACGCCGCGGCGACCTCAGCGCGATGATCGCGCCGGGCCAGCAACTCATCGTGACGGGGGACGGAACTTCACTCACGCCCGTTTCCTTCGATTGGTTCTCCGTCAGATTCGGCGTCGCACGCGGGCTCATTGCCAAGGCGGATCCGTCATCGTTTTTGAGCGAAATTTCCGCAGGAACCATTTCCGGCGATGATCTTATGGGACTCTTCGAAGCGGCATCGTCGCTCGATACGTCGGGTGAACTCTCCCGCATGATCACGGCACGATTGCTGACCGAAGGCGCCACGTTGTCGCCCGAAGCGGCGCAGGCGCTCGTGTCATCGGACCGATTGGATTCCGATCTCCAACACGACATGGTGGAGGCACTCCCCGCAGCGGTCCGCACGCTTCGTAAGCCCGTCGCCGACGCGGTCATGCAGGCATGGACCGAAGCCGCCGTTCGCACGACCATTTCCGAGACGGGTGCGATGCTCCGGCTCGTGCACGGCAACGCACGTCTTCCGTCCGATATGGAAAACGGCGGTTACCCCAAGCAAGCCCGCCTGTGGCGCGAGTCGCTTTTGCGCGTCACGGACGTTCTTCGCACGGTTCTGTTGCCTGAGGAGGCCGTACTCCTGGACCGAGACATTGCGATTCTCACCCATGGACCGGAAGACCAAACCGAGAGTATCGAGACCGTTCCGCAGATTCCCGAGTCCGAGAGAAAATCCGCCGATGAACTTGTTCTTCTGACGCGCAGGGCGCTCCTGGACCACGGGGTTCTCATGGGTTCAGCCACAGAACTCACTCCCGATACCGATCGTCAGGTCGTCGATGTCGCGGGTGTACTCATCGCCGAAGGAACGCAGGACGTACCGTACGAATTTTCGTACGATCCCACACGCGAGCGGGTCTCGGGGATCAAGCGTGACGGCAAGTCACTCCCCAACGCCGTACCTGCGGCGACGTTCTTCGGACAATAAAAAACCCCGGACATGCCGGGGCTTTCTCTCCGTGCGGAGATGTCAGTTCGTGAATTAGGCATGGTTGCCCGAGCTGCAGCCCTTGCTGCACATCACGATTTTGTACACGCCGGCCAAACCGACGAGTACGTAGACCACTGCTTCGACTTTCATCCAGGAGCCGAGGAGCATGTGAACGACGTTCCAGTCTGCACCACCGGCGAGCCAGCCAAGACCGACGAGACCCCAGTTCAGGGCACCGATCGTGACAAGGATGCATACCAGCATCGAGACGGGAGACTTGTTACACATAAGAGGTAGAGAGGAAGAAATTAAGCATCATTGTTATAGAATTCACACTCTTAATCTGCAAGTTTTTCCCTTGTACAAGCGCGATTATCTATGTCGAAATCATTTTTTGAACACAATTGTTGAACACGCTGGAAATTCAATGATTCCATCGGAAGTCGGAGCACTAAAGATGAATTGAGAAATACGGGTTTGAACTGTAGAATTCCACGGCTTCTCAATAAAAATCGGAGGCGCCACCACTGTTCATAACCATCATCACGATATTTTAGGGCGACTAGCTCAGCTGGCCTAGCTCCGCGAAGCGGAGCGTGATCAAAAGGGGATCGCTCGATATCAACCGTTCGTTACAACACCGTACTACTCCGGGCGACTAGCTCAGCTGGTTAGAGCGCGACACTGATAATGTCGAGGTCGGCAGTTCAAGTCTGCCGTCGCCCACCATTCGACTCGGCCCTACGGGCCTCGCTCATGGTCCTCGCGCTTCGGCGCTCGGGCCTATTTGACGAGTCGAATGACCCCGAGCTTTTCGAGGGCCCAAGCTCTATTTCCGGCTGGTTTGGCATATATTGACAAAATAGACTTTCCTGTCAAAATATCTCCACTTTTTTCAGAAGATGCCTTCCAAGCTCATTCTCGTCTGTGACGACGCAGGCTTTCCGGAAACCAACCTCGGTGCGAGGGTTCTTGCGGAAGAGACCGGCAAGCCCATCAGCGTGGAGCACATGATCAGTCAGCCGGGTGCCATTCCCTTGGCGCGCGAGTTGGACGGTGCTGCGAACATCTCGCACGGGTTGCACTTTGAATTGGCCGGCATCACGGATGCCGAGCGCGTGGATATCGCGGCATTGTTGGCCAAAGACGGGGAGTGCCTTGCAACGTCCGAGTGGGTGAGAGAGCAGGCCATTCGCGATGCACGTGAGCAACTTGCGATGTTCCGCGATACGTTCGGCAGAGACCCGGATCACATCAGCACGCACGGCAACTTCAACGTCACGCCGCACGACCTCCGCATCCAGCAGTGGTGGATCGATCTCATGCGTGAGTTCTTCGGAGACAAGATTCCGCCGATGCAGATGGCGAACCCGCACGTCAGGCACAACAAATATTCGTGGCACAAGCCGGAGTCCGCTCGTCCGCCCCTCACGCCGCAGGAATTCCTTTTGGAGCTTGAGACCATGGCACATCACCCCGTCGTGGAATTCGTCATGCATCCGGCGTTGCCGCTTCGAGGCGGCAAAGGCATCAACATGCTGTTCGATGAGCAGATGCGCATCGTGGATCTTGCATCCGCCATTCGGATCATTCGGTCGCAGGTCGCGGAGCTTGCCGGCTTCGACATCGTCTCCGTACGGGATCTCGGTTCGGTCGCCGCCTGAAAATGTCGACATTTTTGTTTTGAGTCTTCTGATTTGGCGTATAATGCGGGAATGCACCCCTCCACGTTCATCACCGTGATGCAGAACCCTCAGGTTCTTTTCACCTCGTCGTTCTACGGACCGTTCACCATCGTCGTCGTCATGCTTGCCATCCTGGAAGTGGCGCTCAAGGGCCTCGGCCTTTGGCGTGCGGCACGCATGAGCAAAACGGGTTGGTTCGTGGCGCTCCTGCTCATCAACACGGCGGGCATTCTGCCGTTCATCTTCTTGCTGCTCACCAAAAACGAATACGAGCATCATCTGAAGGGTGAGAAGATGATCGGCTAGTTCTTCTTGTAGATTTCGGTGACGCTCGTGCCGCTTTCGACGTGGCGGATGACTTCGGCGAGCATCGGTGCGATGGACAGCACCGTGAGTCCGGGGAATGCCTTGGCGTCCACGGGCATGGAGTCCGAGACGACCACTTCTTTGAACTTTGCTTTCGTGAGGTTCTCGATGGCGGCGCCGGAGAAGATGGGGTGCGTCACCGAGGCGTACACGTCCGGGTGGGCCTTGCGTGCAACGAGCGCCGCTTTGGCGGGCCCCAGCGTGCTTGCGGTATCGATCATGTCATCGAAGATGATGCACGTGCGTCCTTCGATTTCTCCGACGACCTCCAGGATCTGCGCCTGATGATGGCCCGCGCGGTGCTTGTGCATCACCGCCAGGTCGGCGCCGATCATGTCGGCGAATTTCTTCGCGCGCTTCGCGCCGCCGGCATCGGGTGCCACGACGACGGGCTTATCGAGCTTCTTTTTCTTGAAGTAGTCGGCGAACACCATGCGTGCGTCGAGCGCATCCACGGGCACCGAGAAGAATCCTTGGATCTGATCCGAGTGGAGATCCACGGTCATGACGTGGTCGGCCCCCGATTCCTCCAGGAGCCGTGCCACGAGCTTGGCGGAGATGGGCTCACGCGGCAGAGCCACGCGGTCTTGGCGTGCGTACGGAAAGTGCGGGATGATGACGTGCACGGCGGAGGCGAAGCTCAGCTTGGCGGCCTGGCACATCAGGTACAGTTCCATGAGATCTTCGTTCGGACTCTTCGTACCGGTTTGCAGAATGAACACGTTCTTGCCGCGGATACTCTCTTCGTAGCGTACGTAGCGCTCACCGCAGCTGAACGGCTTCAGAGTCACTTTACCCAAAGACGCCCCGAGCTCCTTGGCCACGGCGGCTGCCAGAGCGGGGTGCGATGATCCTGCAAACAAGTGCATGGCTTCCATTATACCATAAATGAAGGACGCATGTTTGGTACACTTCGGGCCTGTGAAGAGCCTTCCCGTGGCGTTTCGGCGAGACGTTCTGAACGGTCTCATCGTGCTGTATCTGCTCATGATCGCGGGCGGACTGTACACGACGGTCACGCATCGCTCCGTGCCCGTACTCACCGCGCTCACCGATTTCGCGTACGGCATGCTCGCCCCGTATCAGTTCGACAATCCCGTGAACGTCGATCTTGCCGTCGTCGCATGGGACAAGGAGGGGAGGAGCGTGCTGCTTTCGGTCGCGTCATATTTCCCGGGGCAACTGCTCGGCGAACGAAACTCCCGCATGCGCCTCGAGAAGCTTCCCGATCAATCGCTTCCGTCCATGGCCGCGGCGTACCAAAAAATATTGCGACAAATTTTGGAGCGTGAACGAAGTGCGGGACACGAGTACATACGGCTCGATCTTTCGTGGGAAGAGTGGCCGCGTTCGCCGCTGGGGTACGACGCACTGCGCATGACATCGGTACGGTATTTCATCACGTCGGTTTCCCTATGAAGCGCTTCACCGACTCCTGGAACGGCTTTTTCCATCGCAGCGTGCCGCCGCATGCGCTGGCACTGGTGCGCATCGCGTTCGGGCTCTTCCTCATGCTGTACTGGACCACGCAGCGAACGCAGGCGGGTCTGTTTTCGTCCCAAGGGGTCACGCTTCCGCTCTTTGGCATCGCGGCTCCGTCGGTCGGCGCAATGAATGTCATCTTTTCCACGCTCTTCTTTTGGCTCGTCGCGTTCACCATCGGATACAGAAGCCGCATCGCCGCACTCATGCTCGTCGGGTTTTTCATCTACTTCTATCTTCTCGGTCACTGGCAATTTGTCGCGTCGTTTTACAGACTCTTCGGATTCATGCTGCTCGTATTCGCTCTCCCGGGGGCGGATGCCACGTTCTCGCTTTCGGCCAAACTGAAGCACGGTTCGTGGTTTGCTTGGGAGCCCATCTCCATCCTGCCGCAGCGGCTTCTGGCTTTGCAGACGACGTTCACGTACTTCGCCGTGGGTTGGCAGAAGCTCCTCATTCCGGATTGGCGGACGGGTGAGGTGCTCCGTCGCGGTTTTACGGGTCGATGGGGAACGTCGTTCGGCTTTTATTTGGCGCGAGTGCTTCCCTCAAGAGCCTTCGACGTTGCCGTATGGCTCACGGTGTTCTTCGAGTGCCTGATGCCGATCGGACTCTGGGTACGCAGGTTGCGGCCACTCATGTTCCTGTTCGGCTTCGTGTTCCATACGCTCATCACCGTGACGATGGGCATCTGGTGGTTCCAAATTTTGGTGCCGCTCTACATCGTGTTCTTGCCGCCGGAGGAAGTGCATCACTTCTTCAGGAAAATCAGCCACGGCAAGATTCGATAGGCGGGTGCGAGTAGCGGTTGGCGGGTGGAACGCTCTACACTGATGCCATGCACGTTCGCGCATCCGTCGTCAGCGGTACGCAGGTGGTGTCCGATTCCACGCAGTACATCGTCGGGACGCTCGGTGCTCCGTTCATCGACCCCGATACGGGCAAGATCGTCGGTTTCTTCATCCGTTCGTTCGATACGGGACGTGAGCTTCTGCTTCAGAGCGTCGACATTGCGTCCTGGGGCACGCGCGTCCACATTCTCAACGAAGATCGGCTCGGACCGCCCGAAGATTTTGTCCGATTTGAAAAATTGCTGACCGAGGGGCGAACATTTCTCGGCCAGACCATCCGCATGCAGGGGAGCGGGCGGAGTCTCGGGAAACTGTGCGACGTACAGTTCAGCACGCGTCATTTCCTCGTCGAATGGATCTTTCCGCGCAAGTTCTTCTTCGCTCAGACACCCATCGCCGTTTCGGAAATCGTGGAAGTGACGCCCGAGGCCGTCTGGATCAAGAACCCCGTTCGTCCCATCAAAGAAGAGAAGTCTCGTGAGGAGGAAGCCGTCATCCCGGCCGTGCTGCCGGAGAGTGCGGCGGCGATGAGCGGCAAATAAAAACCCCCGCCGAGGCGAGGGTTTTTTAGAATCGATGGGATCCTTCTTATGAGGAGAAGGCGTTGTTGACGAACGAAACGATCACGCGGGCGAAGAGCACCACGATGATACCGACGATGACGTAGATGATGGTGGTCTTGGCCTTGTCCTTCTCTCCCTCGTCTCCGCCGGAGATGATGAGGCGGATACCGGCGACGATCACGTAGATGACGGCGATGAGAATGACGAAGTCGAGAACGGCCGTCACGACGCGGATGATGGCGTCCTTCAAGCTGTCTGTTCCCGTACCGGTCTGCAGACCCGGAATCGGATCGGGCTCAGGGAGCGCAGCGACGGCGCTTCCGACGAAAAACTGGCAGGCTGCGAGTGCGCCGGCTACCTGTGCAACGAGAGTCTTCTTCATAAGAAGTGTGAGGAGGGAAACAGGCGCATTATCCAAGTCGCGCTCCGCAATCGCAAGAGCATTTCATGTAACCGCACATAAAAGCATTGCGTCCGAAAATCCTTTTGCGTCAACTGACGCATCAGTCCGAATGGAGAAGTCCGGTGATGATGATGAGAAACGCGGGGAGCGTGTACCAAATGTATTGGTTCACGATCATCAGCTGCAGGAGCGTCGCATTCAAAAGTTCCGGACTTGCGGCTTGCAGCGACAGCGCGCCGGAGAGTAGTCCGCTGCCCGCGGCGTACGTGAGTACCGTGGAGGCCAGCATGCCCGAGACGGCGAAGCCGAAAAGCGCGGTGTAGACGATGTTGAGGATCGAGCCCGTGTCTTTGCCGTACGAAATCTCGACGCCGCTGCGCACGAGGAAAATCACGGCGAACAAAGAGAAGAGGAAGATCTTTCCGAGCGCGATGAGCGTGGGGTCGGACGGAATGCCCACACTCGTGAGCAGTTCGTCCGATCCTTCGGTGAGTTTGAAGAGCACCGCGACGGTTCCCTCCGTCGCGATGACCGAAACGTAGCACGCGATGATGACTTTGACGGCCATGTCTTTCCCCACGATGAACACGTAGCTCATCGCGATGGCGAAGAAGACGACGATGAACAGATCCCAGCTGAGGCTCAACGGCAGCATGGCACGTAGCGTAGCGCTCTCCGCACGGAGATCAAATGTAACAATGGGGTTCCCCATTCGTTTTAGCCCTAAAGAACGGTATACTCTTGCGCCATTCTCCCTCTCGATGCGTCACGGTTTCCTCCTCATCCGAAAGCCCAAAGGCCCCACCAGTCACGATGTCGTGGCGACGGTGCGTCGTACGCTCGGCGAACAGAAAGTGGGTCACCTCGGCACGCTGGATCCTCTGGCCGACGGACTCATGGTTCTTGCCGTGGGTGCCAAGGGCCTCAAGGTCGTCGAACTTTTTTCCAAGCTTCCCAAGCAATACGTCGCCACACTCGAGTTCGGTTCCACGAGCACGACGTTCGATGCTGAGGGCGTGATCACCGCACAGCCGCCGAAAGCAGGCTGGGTTCCGCCCGTCGATGCGTCCCGCATTCAGGCACTCATCGACGATCACTTCTCCGGGAAGATCAGCCAGGTGCCTCCCGCCTTTTCCGCCATCCACGTCGGCGGCGAACGTGCGTACCGCAAGGCGATGCGCGGCGAGAACGTGGAGATGCAGGCGCGCGAGACCACCATTCAGGAGTGCAAAGTGATCGACTACCGTTATCCCATGGCGAGACTCTCGGTGAGCTGCGACTCCGGCACCTACATTCGTTCGCTCGCGCACGACTTGGGATACGTCATGCGTTGCGGCGCGTACCTGACGGCACTCACGCGCACGCGGGTGGGGGACTGGAAGCTCGATGACGCGGTGGCACCCGAGGACGTGAAGTGGACCGACGTCGTTCCCTTGAAGGACATTCTCCAGCCGCTCGGCGGCATCGAAATTTCGGATGCCGATGCCAAGGAGCTCAGCTTCGGCAGACCCATCAAAGGCACATCCGATGGCCAAAAAGACGTTTTAGCCTGGCACGGGGGACTTCCCATCGCTCTCTTGGAGCGCAGCAGGCGACAGGAGGGCATGCTGAAGCCACGAAAGGTCTTTTAGGCCGCAGGAAGTTGACACGAAACTGCTTTGGTTTAAAGTTTGTTTTATGAAAACCACTGTCGTCTACGAACAATGGCTCATTGGCGGCGTACCCGAACATGAACTGCCGGAGCTTCATGCGGAGACCGCCGCGCACAAGGGTCACCAAATTCCGCGGCCGGTCGTCCTTCAGGTCGCCGGAATCGTGGAACGTGTCGCAAGTGTGGCGCGTGGTTTCATCAATGAAGACGAGTCGCGCTTGCGACTCGTGGAGGAGCTTGTCATCAATGGCATTACGCACGGCAATGGAGGCGACGTGACGAGACAGGTGCGAGTAAAACTGGTGATGACCCTCGATAGGTCATCTCAGGACCATCCCGTGGTACACACGGCCATTGATGTCGATGACGAGGGGCCGGCCCTCATCAACGGCAAGCCGGCTTTTTCCATCGATGCTGAAATCGCCGAAGCACTCGATTTCAGTAACTTGGAACGCGACAACGGCAGAGGCCTTCTCATGGTCAGAGACGTGATGCACACCCAGCTCAGCGGCCCGCTTCCCATCGAGGGGCGTCCGGGCAAGAGAATGACCGCAAAGCGCACCGACCCCCTGAAACCCGAGGCACAGACCTCAGCGGAGGACGATGCATGATTGATGCCCTCGTTGTTGTCTGATAGGATTTCCGGGCTTTGATCGTTGGGTCAGGCTGTTCTTTGGATCGGTAGCTCAGTTGCCTAGCTTGCGAAGCAAGCGTTAAAAAATTCAGAGCTGCTCGATCCTGTATTGTTCCTTCCACCGTCTTCATTCTTTGGATCGGTAGCTCAGTTGGTAGAGCAGGAGACTCTTAATCTCTTGGTCGTGGGTTCAAGTCCCACCCGATCCACCACTTCTGTGCACGAAAGGGACTTAGTCCCTCTCGTGAACTCTCCCTGAATAAGGTGCGGCTCCAGACAGGCGGAGCCTGTCTTCGCCGAATCTTAAAAAATAAAATTACTTTTCCTCTCCCTCACCTTCTTCATCGTTCTCTTCTTCCTTCTCCGCTCGTACGATGGGAGGTGGCATGCACATCGGGCAACCGCCGCATTGGTGTCCGGTTTCGAGTGGCGCACCCGGAACAAGGGCAACGAGAATCGGCCCGAGTGATCCGGCCAGCTGCTTCACACGTCCCCATGCCGTTCGTGCCGGAAGCGCGTCGTCGGGGTGCGTTCCTTGCGCGAGTCTCGGGGTCGAGTCTCCCGAGTCATCTTCTTTTCCGAGTTCGGCACTCATGATGAACGGGGAAATGTGATTACTTGCCCTGAGCTTTTGCCGTCGCGGCCGCGATATTGTTGTTCACCTCGTTCAGAGTCTGCTTGGCGAGGTCCTTCACCAGGCTCAGTTGGTCGGCGGTGAGTCCGTGCTCGATTTCCTTGATGACCTCGGACGCACGCTCGTTGCGAAACGCGTCGGCAACGCTGAACCATGCGTACGCCTGCGCGACGTCGGGCAGCGTGCCTTCACCTTTGGCGTACATCACTCCCAAGTTGAACGCGGCTTCGTTGAATCCTTGCTTGGCACTCTTCGTGAAGAGGTCGAATGCCTTGGAAAAGTCTTGCTTCATGCCTTCGCCTCGGTAGTTCATGACGCCCAGGTTGAACTGCGCGCGCATATTTCCTTTGCCGGCGGCTTTGTCGAACCACTGTTGCGCACGGGCGTAGTCTTGGTTCATTCCCTCTCCGGTGTAGTACATCACGCCCAAGTTGAACTGTGCGAGCTCATTGTTCTGCGCGGCGGATTTCTCGAGCCATTGCTTGGCTTTGGCCAAGTCCTTCACGAGTCCGCCTTGTCCGTCGTGGTACATGGCACCGAGTTCGAACTGTGCGTCGGCGTCACCGGCAGTCGCGCGTGCCTCGAGCTGCTCCTTGGTTTCCGTCACTTTTGCTCCGGTCCCCGTTGCGCCGGGTACGGGTGCGGCCTTGCCGCAGGCGACAAGCGTCAGAAGCGAAACCAGGGCCAATGAGAGGGGGATATGTTTCATAAAGCTGCAGGAGCCTACACCTTATAATGTGTCGATTCTATGTCACCTCGCTTTATTACGCGGGTTTGTCAAATATGCTTGCGCACAGAACCGATCTGACTATACTTCGCCTCGTCTACGAATTTCCTCACCCTATCTCTGCATGTTGGATCTGCTCCTCACTCAATTGTTCGGCGGCGATGACGACGGTGACGATGATGTTGTCGATTTGGACGGTGATGACGGTGAAGACGAAGATCTCGGAACCGATGAAGACGATTTCGGTGACGACGATGACAACGACCTCAACAGCGTCGGAGCAGACGACGATGACGACGGTTTTTAACGAAGAGAACGACACTCGGTCGCTCGTCTCGTTTTGCGGATCTTTTTAATTAGGCGGACATCGGAGCGGTCCTGCGATCCACGCTTTCGATGGCGTGACGCTGAATCGTGCGCCAGTCGTACGGGAACTTGAAGGTCTCGAGAGCACGGGCGACGCTCGCGAAGCAGAGCCAGGGGCTTGCTTGCTCGTAGACGAAGGAGTTGCCGCTCTCTTGCACGGGGTTGTAGTTGTCGAGAACGTCGCGCGGGAGCGAGACGGGGATGGTTCCGTAGCGAAGGGAGTTGTCGAGCATGTCCTCGTCGTCTTTTTCTGCGAGGAAGAGGGCCATGTCGCAGCCTGCGAGCATGGTGCGGATGTGAGACTCGTCATCGGCGACGATGGCGATGCGGTGGCTCGATTCCTTGGCAAGCTTCGTGAACATCTCGCCGTACTTCTTGGTACCGCGTCCTCGGATGACGATGCCGATGGGAAGCTCCAGGAGTCCCGGAAGGACCTGTTCCAACAGAGCGCCGCCGAGCGCATCGGTCATGCCCATGGGCAGACAGATGATCGGCTGCTTGGGTTCAGCGATCCACCCCAACGATTCCTGAAGAGCCGTCTTGTTCTCCACCTTGTGCTCGATGGTGCGGGCCGAGTATTTGCGTGCGATCTTGTTGTCGTACGCGGGGGAGAGAGGAGTCATGTTGAGTGTGAGTGTTGGTGTTTGATAAATCTCATCATTATACACTTTTTCGGCCATTTCTTCACGTCTCGGTGCTTGCGAAAGGCAGGAATTATGATTTTATTATAGATTGATGAGGTAGGTTGGGTACGTGGGGCAGGTAGGGTAGGTTTGGTAGGGAATAAAGCTATAATGGCTGTGCAATATATGAAAGGTCGGACCGTATTTCATGAGAAATGTCGTACCTTCCCAACCTTCCAAACTTCCCCCACCCCTCCTGAAACACCTCGTCATCGTCGATGGACACCACCTGATGTACCGCGCGTATTGGGCCATTCCGCGCACGATGAAGAGCGGAAAAGGGGAGCAGGTGAATACGAGCTTCGGCGTGGCATCCATGCTCATGCAGATCCTCAAGACCGAGGAGCCGGACAGTCTCCTCTTCTGCTTCGATGCGGATGAAGACACCTTCCGTCACGAGGAGTACGCCGAGTACAAGGCGGGCCGTTCCGCCACGCCCGATGACTTCTATTCGCAGGTTCCCCGAACGCTCTCGCTCATCGATTCCTTCGGCATCAAGAGTGTCTCGGGTGCCAAGTTCGAAGCCGATGACTATGCATGTTCGTACGCGCACCTCGCCGCCAAGAAGGGGATGCGCGTCACCATCATCTCGGGTGACCGCGACTTGTTCCAAATCGTCACCGACAAGATTCGCGTCGCCATCCCGCACAAGGGATACCAGGCCGCAGAGTACTTGGGACCCGCGGAAGTGAAGAAGAAGTACGGCGTCACGCCGGAGCAGATCCCCGCCTACAAAGGACTCGTCGGTGACAACTCCGACAATCTCCCCGGCGTGCACGGCATAGGACCCAAGGCGGCCGAGGCCTTGCTCCAGAAGTACGGCACGATCGACGGCATCTACGCCAATCTTGCGGACATCAAAACCTCGTGGCGCGAGAAGCTGGAGGCGGGCAAGAAAGACGCCTACTTCTGCGAGCGCATGGCACTCCTGAAATGCGACACGCCGTTCCCGGTACCGCTCGAAGATTTGGAGTTCACGGGCATCCGCACGGCGCCCATCTTCAATATCTTTTCCGAACTGGATTTCACACTTGTCGTTCGCAGGTTCCAGGCGTTGCTTGCGACTCCGTACGGTGCGGCGCACTTCGTGAACGATGGGGCCGCGATTCCCGTTTCCGCTGAAACGAAGGCGGCGAAAAAACTGGCGTCGAAGGACGAAATGTCAGCTCAACTTACCCTGCTCTAGTACAAGCCAAGGTATAAATTTTGTACTCACATGTTTTTTGATGAACACAAAATTTGTAATGACGGAAACTATCGCTCTCTTCTCTCACGAATTATTTTTTTTCATCGGCGTTGATTTTCACACTCTTGAATACGAAACGTAGTCAACTCCGGGGTTGCGGCATCCACTAGGGCTCTCCTAGACTGAGCTTTGTTTTTTACGCAGCTCCGGAAGAGCTCGTTTTTGTCTCCCACCCTTACCACAACACTCCATGGCCAAGGAACGCGTTATCTCAAGTCTCGACGTCGGAAGTTCTAAGATCCGGGTCGTCGTTGCAGTCGTAGATTCCGCCGACGGCGGACATGTACCGAGCGTCATCGGTGTCGGACTTTCTCCGAGCCTCGGCATGAGGAAGGGCCACGTCATCGACATCGAGGAGACGATTCACAACATCATCTCAGCCCTGGAGGACGCCGAGCGCATGGCCGGTGTTCCCATCAACCATGTCTTCATCGGCATGAGCGGCGCACACATCGAGGCATTCGACAGCCGCGGCGTCATCGCCATCTCCGGCAGCGAGATCACGGTCGACGACGTCGCCCGCGTTCTTGAGGCCGCACAAGCCGTGAGCATCCCGAGCAACCGCCGCATCCTTCACATCGAGCCCAAGAGCTACGCCGTGGACGAGCAGCGCGGCATCAAGAACCCGGTCGGTATGACGGGCATCCGTCTCGAGGTCGAGGCCCACATCATCACGGGTCAGATCCAGCACGTGAAGAACCTCGAGAAGTGCATCGACCAGGCGGGAGTCGACGTCGACTCTTTGGTACCCGCAACGATCGCCATCTCGGAGGCCGTGCTCACGAAGCGTCAGAAAGAACTCGGCGTCGTCACCATCGATGTCGGAGCGGGTTCCACCAGCGTCTCCGTGTTCGAAGAGGGGACGATCCTCCACTCGGTGTGTCTGCCGGTCGGAGGAGAGAACGTCACGAACGACATCGCCATCGGGCTGCGCACCTCCATCGACACCGCCGAGAAAATCAAGATCGAATTCGGCTCCGTGCTCCCGACGGAAATTCCGGAGCGCGAGATGATCGACCTCTCCACGGTGAGCAAGATGGACACGCAAACCGTCAGCAAGAAGTACATGGCCGAAATCATGCAGGCTCGCTACTACGAGATCTTCTCGCTCGTGAAAGAGGAGCTCAAGCGCGTCGGCCGCGACGGACTCCTTCCGGCAGGCGCACTCCTCACGGGTGCCGCCGTCAAAGCTCCCGGCGTGCTCGACATCGCTCGCGAAGTTCTCGGTCTCCCGGTCCAGATGGGCTTCCCGGTGGAAATCGGAGGCGTCATCGAGAAAGTCGACGACCCGGCCTACGCCACCGCACTCGGCACCTTGTTGTGGGGTGTCCGCGAGGGCCAGCGCCGCGGCGGCTTCAGCCTTTCCATGGGCAGCTTCGACATGAAGCGCGCCATGGGTCAGGTCGGATCCTGGTTCAAGAATCTTCTCCCCTAATTTTCACTTCATCGTTTTCACTTTCCATCCGTTCTACTCCCCCTTCCCATGTCAGACACGCTTCGCAATCTCTTCTCCGGTTCCAAGAGTTCCTCCGGTAACGGCGGAACGTTCGGTGCCAAGCCCCCGTCATCCGGTTTCGGTGACGATTCGTCCGCAGGTACGTCCTCGGGCTACCAGGAGGTACGTCCGGACATCGCCCCCAACGCGGTCATCCGCGTCATCGGTGTCGGCGGAGGCGGCAGCAACGCCGTTTCCCGCATGATCTCCAGCAAAGTCGGCGGCGTCGAATTCATCGCCGTCAATACCGACGCTCAAGCCTTGTTCCACAATCCCGCCGGTACGAAGGTGAACATCGGACGCGGCACGACGCGTGGTCTCGGTGCCGGCGCGAACCCGGACATCGGCATGCAGTCCGCCAAGGAGAGCTCGGAGGAACTCAAGAAGGTCATCGAAGGTGCCGATCTCGTCTTCATCACCGCCGGTCTCGGCGGAGGAACGGGTTCCGGTGCGGCTCCGTACATCGCCGAGCTTGCCCGCAGCATGGGCGTGCTCACGGTGGGTGTCGTCACCCGTCCGTTCAGCTTTGAGGGTCTTCGCCGCCGCAAGCAGGCCGACGAGGCTCTGGAGGCCCTGCGCGGCAAGGTCGACACGCTCATCACGATCCCGAACGACAAGATCCTTTCGCTCATCGACAAGACGACTCCGCTCACCGAGGCATTCCAGGTGGTGGATGAAATCCTTCGTCACGGTATCGAAGGCATCGCCAGCCTCATCACCGTTCACGGTCTCGTGAACGTGGACTTCGCCGACGTCCGCTCCGTCATGCAGGACGCAGGCTCCGCCCTCATGGGCATCGGTTACGGCACCGGCGACAGCCGCGCCTCCGAGGCAGCACGCGCCGCCATCGACAGCCCGCTCCTGGAACTCAGCATCAGCGGTGCGAAGGGCATTCTCTTCAACATCACGGGTGGCAACGACATGAGCATGTTCGAAGTCGACGAGGCAGCACGCATCGTCACCGAGGCCGCGGACCCCGAGGCCAACATCATCTTCGGTGCCGTCATCGACGAAGCATTCACCGGACAGGTGAAGTGCACCGTCATCGCCACGGGCTTCGAGGAGAAGAAGGATTCTCCCACCATGACAGCCGCCAACCCCATGCTCCGCAGCATCCCTTCCTTCAAGAAGCAGGAGACCTCCGGTCGCATCGAGAAGCAGGACGACTCCGTCATCAAGCTCGCCGGTACGCAGCTCAACGAAGAGGAACTCGAGGTTCCTACCTTCATGAGAAAAAAGATCGGCAAGTAATACATCGGGTTCATGCAAGAGAGGTCGGCCTGGGGCTGACCTTTTTTGTGCGATTGCAAGGAGTGCAAAGAATACAAAGACTGCAAGGATGTGACGTCATCCTTGAATTCATGGTATTCCTTGTATTCTTTGTATTCCTTTTCCCGTCAGGTAGTCTCCGACCCATGCAAGTCCACATCACCCGCGTCGACCCCACGCTCGAACTTCCGCAGTATCATTCCAAGGGCGCTGCGGCGTTCGATCTCGTCACGCGCGAGACAACGGTCATTGAACCGGGGAAGATCGGTCTGGTGCCCGGCAACGTCATCGTGAAGGTACCCGAGGGATTCGCGCTGCTCATCCTTCCCCGTTCCTCGCTGCCGCGTAAAAAAGCACTCGTGTGTCCGCACTCGCTCGGGCTCATCGACCAGGATTACCACGGACCCAAAGACGAAATCTTTGTGCAGGTCCAGAACGTCTCGGACAAACCCGTGACCATCGAGCGGGGAGAGCGCATCGCACAGGGCCTGTTCGTCAAAATCGAGCGTGCAGAATTTACTGAAGTGGATGACCACGGTGCGGAGACCCGCGGAGGGTTCGGGAGTACGGGCTAAGGGTTTTTGGCGGCAGCCTCGGCGTCCTTCTTTTTCTTCTCAGCTTCTTTTGCGGCCGCGGCATCATCCTTCTCCTTCTTGAAAGCTTTCCACGCCGCCAGGTTCGGATTGCCTTCGCCCAATTCCTTCTGGTCGATGTTACTCAAAATGGCTTTGTAGTCCTCATCAGTGACGATTTTTCGCTGATGCAGCTCAAAAAGAATGTTGTGGTCGCTGAACCTGGCCAGCTCCGGTTCGTTGTAGCTTGGGATCGTGTCGGACGGGAACTTCTTGCGCGTAGCATCTTGGATCGCCGCTTCGCGGATGAAGTACTTGAGCTTCTCGCGCATTTCCGTGCGGAAGGTCTGCTGGGCTTTTGGATCCGTTTTGCCGAGTTCTTCGTCGCGACGCAGGACTTGTCCCATGTAGTTCGGCGCGCGCGTGCTGTGGGTCCACATACCTTGCGAGGTACGCACGAGGATTGCCGAGGTGGACGTTTTTCCAAGGAGCAGCACGTCGGAGCTGTTGTTTCCTGGGTTGAAGAAGTCGTCGTCCGTCTTACCGGGTTCCGTGGAGGTGGGCGTACCTTTCCAGTAGTCGCGGTAGCGCTTGAACACGGGGTCGTCCTCGAAGATGGAGATGTGCTTCCCGTTGTGCGTGACGGTTTGACCCGCAAGCACTTTGCCGACGGTGTGGTCGTAGCCATGGCGCAAGTCATCCTTCGGCTGCATTCCGATTTCGGCCATCTTCTTCTCGATGCGTTCGACGGTTTGAACGAACACGTTTTCGTCAGAAATATTTTTATTTTTTCCCGTTCTGTAATCTTCAAAGGCATGGCGCATGAGCTTGAAGAGCGTGAGCGTCCATGCCGATTGGCCGATACCGATGTTTCCGACGTCGTCCAAGAAGCCCTTGTCCATAACTTTCATGATGGCCGGGTCGCGCATCGCACGAATGAGCTCCGCAGCAGCCCACGTATTGGATTCGGCGTATTTGGCCTTTTCCTGAATACGCTTGAGAATCCCGCGAACCGCGAAGATATTTTTTTCCTTGAGCTCCTCGCGCATGTCTTTGATCATGAACGGAATATCCGGGTGCTTATCCACCCTTTCGTAACCGCGCTTCTCCTCTTTTTCTTTGCCTCCTTCGTTCTTTTGCACGAGTTCACGGAACGACTCCTTGCCGAAGGCGGTTTCGTAGTCCACGCCGTAGACGTCGTGACCGTTGGCGCGGTCCATGTGATACAGCCAGGCGTGGTCTGCGGCGTACTCAAGCACGGCTTTGGCACGGTTGATGTTGTGGCGGACTTGGTCCAAGAGACCGCCGCCGTTGCCGTCGTGCCCGAAGATGTTGTCGAAGGAGAAACCTTCTTTCTCGAGGTATTCCAAGAATGAGCTGGATTCCTCTTGGTTTGCCGCACGAGCCTGCTTCTTGAGCGTTTGGTCGATAGGCTTGTACAGGTTGATGTTCTTGGCGAAGTCGTACGTGCGGATTTTCTGCCTGGAATGGTAGTCGTCCACGATGGCTTCTTTGTAGATGCTGATAACCTTCACGATGTCGTAAATGCTGAGCCACGAGACGTTGTGCGTGAACACGCCGCGAATTTTGCCCCACATGGTTTGCTGAGGAGCATCTTTTTCATTGAAATTTGCGGTGTATGAGCCGATTTCATCCATCGGTTTTTGCATGCCGCTCAGAATCTTTTCGATCTCTGCTTGCACTTTGGTGCGCTGAGTCGCGCTCGCTTCATCCGCAGCTTTTTCGTCGGCGGGATTGCGAGAAGTTTGCTTGGAAAGACGCTCGTAGGTGACGGCGCTTTCCAGGCCCCATTCTGCGGCACGTTTTGCTTTTTGTTCCAAGCTGATGCCTTTGTCTTTTTCGTCAAGAGGCGTCCAGTGATGAAGGTCATGGAGCCAGAGGTCCATTTGTCCCAGGTCGATGAGGTTTTGGTCCATCAGTTCACGCGCATCTGCGACACCGGCGAGGTGTTCCTGCATTTTATCGGGCTCGACCCGGCCGGCCAATTGCTGGCTTACGCTTCCGAGTTTCACAATGAAGTTCTTTGTTTTTTCTTGTAGGCCTTTGCTCTTTTCAATCAGTTCGCCCGTTGTCAGCGGCTTCTTCTTTTGAGCTTCCTGATCCTCTTTGTCCTGTTCCGCCTTCAGCTTTGCCTTCGCTTCATTTTCGAGCTTCTTTGCAGCATCCGCTTCATCCGAGTTGGCGTGTACTTTGTAGCCCAGCGTGTCGCTGACTTTTCTTGCACTCTCGTCGATAGCGACTTCTTCACCGAAGCGCTTTGTCATGATTTCCGAATCTTTCTGCACGTCCGTCTCCAGTTCCGTGACGAGCGTGCGGAGATGCGTGTTCCTGTCCGATTCCACCATTGCTTTCACGATGTCGAACACCGCCTGATTCTTGGGCTGTCCCTCCCCGTACTCGCCGGTTTTTCCCGCCAAGTAAATCGTGAGCGCTTCCTGCACGTAGTCGGCGTTCGTTTGAATGGTTTCCGTGGCTCCGTCGGCGTAGACCGAGTCGACGGCTTCCGTCAGCTGCTTCCAGCTGCCGGTGCTCTTCATGAGGCGACAAATGTTTTCCACGAATTTCTTCCCGCGCTTCGGAAGATCCAGTTGGTAGTGCGTCAGTTCGTGCGTCACGGCACGTGAGCGGTTCACCTCGCCCTTCTCGGGGTCGGTGAAGCTCTCGTGCTCGCGGTTGAAGATGACGTTGTTTTCATACGCGTAGGCGGACGGGAAGTACGAAATGTCTTCCACGTTCTTACGCATGTGCTTGGCGTACGAGCGCTTGTAGTCGTCCGCGAACAAGTACTGGTGCTTGGCTCCGATGGGCTCTTCCTGCACGTTCCGGATGGTGCTCACGTTGGCGCGGAAGGCATGCTGGAGGCTGTCGATGATCGTGGAGGGATCGCTGCTTTCGATGCTGTCGATCTCCAACTTCTTGAGAATCGTGTCTTTGTGGACACCCACAAAGATTTCCATCTCTTCGCGGCTCGCTTTGTTCGTATCGATGGCCGCGAGATCGCGGAGGAATTTGTTGTCTTCCTCGATTTCGATTCCGATTTTGTCGCGCACCAACTCGATGAGCGACTGTACGTTGGTGGCATCTTTGCTCACTTCTCCTCCGGCGATGTGTTCGATCTTGTCGCCGAATTTTCCGAACAAACGCTCGACTTCGTCGGGATTGCTGGGGTTGATTTCTTCGATTGCTGCGGCGAAAAGCGTGTCGCGAACTCCCTCGATGTTCGCCGCAATCTCGGCCCTGGCACCGTTCTCCGGAATCTCCGGGAGGCGCTCGGAGCCCATTCCCACTGCCTCCGGTGCGTCATCCGCAGAGCTGCCCGTTGCAGGCGTCTTCGCAAACGAAGCCAGGCGCTGCTCCGTTTCGGGAGAGTGCTGGAAGGCAAGGCGCGCAATGTGGACTCTGCGCAGCATCTACAGTTTACAGAAACGGATAAAGGCGTCAAGTATTCTTTCTTTCTGATGACCGATTTGCGGGATGAATTGTCCGAGTGTGTCGCGGACGACGTACGGGTCGACGGGTCCCGTGAGGATGACAAGCTCCGCGGTTCCGCGCTTCAGTTTTTCCACGTGCAACTCGAAGTAGTCGTCGCCCTGCAGAATCCAGAACTGTTGATACTGGCCCCACGGAGTCATCTGTCCGTCGAAGTCGATGCCGTCCTGCAGGATGCGGATGGTGTGATTGCGGTGATTCTGATTCCGCATGAGGTAATACAGAGCCGGAATGAACGCGAACACGATGCTCAGGCTCCATGCATCCGAGAGAATGCCGTAGGCGATCATGACGACGCAGAAAATGCCGCTCACGGTGTACCAACGCTGCGACCGAACGTAGTTCGGACGAGCCGGCGCCTGCCACTCAAGAATCGGTTGTGTATTTGTGTTCATAAATCTGCTTATTGTAGCACAAAACGGCACTTTTTCCGACCCCCAAAAGTTGCATCAATCAACAAATATGATGATTTGATTGAATGTGCCGATGATTCGATCATCTTATTTCGTTATCTGTGAGCCAAAAACATCGAATTTCAGCCGTATGCCACGACGAGTGCGGAAACATGCTTCACGCCCGCTTTCTTGAGAGCTTTGGCGCACTCGCGGAGCGTCGTTCCGGTGGTGCACAGATCATCGACCAGAATCACGGTACTCGGGACGTCGCATCGCTCGTCGAACACGAACGCATCGTTGAGTGCCGTGAGTCTTTCTTCGCGTTTGCGATGGGCCTGATGTCCGGTCGCTCGGACGCGCTTCAGAAGATGCTGCATCGGCCACTGTTTCGCGTCGGAAATATTCTTGGCGAGAAGCTCGGCCTGGTTGAACCCGCGCCAGAATCTCCGCGACCAGTGGAGCGGAACGGGGCACAGGATCGGAGCGGGAGAAGTGTCAGAAGTGGAAAGTGCGGAAGTGCGGAAGTTATTTTCTGTTGTAGGCAGAATCAGAAGACCGGGGATTGCGGCGAGCATCCAACCCGATAAGTCTTTTGCGAGTTCCGGGATACGTTTGTACTTGAAGGTGAGGATCGCTTTTTTCAGAAGCGGTGAGGAGTCGTACCGTCCGGCGGCGACGACCGAGTCCAGGTACGCGATGCCTTGTCTCCGAAGTTCCGCTTCACTCAAGAGGAGGGGAGTGAGACGCATCCGTTCGCGCTCACGGGCGGTGATCCAGCCGCCTTCGGTTCCGGTGAGGGATTTCTTGGGGAAGAGGAGATCGAGCAAAAACTGCATATGGGCCATTCTAAGCCTAGAGAGTTGATTTTGTCGCGACTTCCTCGTACTCTCCGTTGGCTCACTAGGGCAATTAGCTCAGCTGGTTAGAGCGTCACATTGACATTGTGAAGGTCACTGGTTCGAGTCCAGTATTGCCCACCATGAAGTACATCTCGCTTCGCTCGATGACTTCATGGCACCGCCATCGCCATTCTAAAAATCTACTTCATGTCCTGTAGCGATGTGTAGCATCTGCTACAGGGCTTTTCATCGAATTCAGACAAAAAATCCCGACACATCACCATTACCTACTCCTTTGATTCCGACAGCAACCGAAAGTGGGTGTGGAAAACTTTTGTGATATCCACAGGTCTGGTAGGTTCGCTTCCTGTCCCCCGATTAGGTGGAACTCCCTTCTCCCTCATGACCGTTCTGATTTCCGCAGTTGCGTTCGTCCTTTTGCTCACGCTGCTCATCATCATTCACGAACTCGGTCACTTCACGCTCGCCCGGATTTTCAAGGTGGAAGTGGAAGAATTCGGCTTTGGTCTGCCGCCCAGGGCCAAGACGCTCTTCACGCACAAGGGCACGGTGTTCTCGCTCAACTGGGTGCCGTTCGGAGGATTCGTCCGCCTCAAGGGCGAGAACGAAATTTCCGTGGAGAGACGTTTCGACTCGGGCAGTTTCGCCTCGGCGTCCATTCCCGCTCGTCTGCTCATTTTGTCCGGAGGAGTTCTGATGAACTTCATTCTGGCATTCGTCCTCCTCACCGTCGGTTTCTCCGTCGGGCGTTGGGTGCCGAACTTCTACACGAGCATCGAAGCATTGCAGGAGGCCGCCAGCAGGGGAGAAGTCGATCTTGAGATCGGCGTCTACATCACAGAGGTTCTTCCCGGCACTCCCGCCGCCAAGGCAGGCGTGGTGAAGGACACCGCCATCCAGAGCATCGATGGCAAGACCGTGAGCAAGCCCGAGGACGTCATCGAATTTCAGAAAGGAAAGAGTCGCGTGAAGTACGTCCTCATCGAAGGCGTTGAGAAGAAGACGCGCACGGTGGAGGTGCAGCTGCAGGACGGGAAGTCCGGCATCGCCATTTCGCCGTTCGCTGCGAAACTTTCTGCGCCGCTCCGCTCCGTCGGTACAGCCATCGTGCTTGCCGGAAAGGAGACGGTGTTCATGGCCGTGCAGACCGTGAACGGCATCACGAACCTCATCCGCTCGCTCGCACTCAAGGGCCATGTTCCCGAGGGCATCACGGGCATCGTCGGTATCGCCGTCCTTACGTACAGCTCGGTACAAGAAGGCTTCATGACGTACTTGCGTCTCGTGGCTCTGTTGAGCCTCAGCTTGGCCATCCTCAACATTTTGCCGCTCCCGGCTCTGGACGGAGGGCGCCTCCTCTTCGTGCTCGTGGAAATGGTCATCCGTCGTCCGCTCAACCAGCGGTTCGAACTCATGGTGAACGCCATCGGATTTTTCCTGCTCATCGCACTCATCGTCATTATCACCTTTAACGACGTCATCCATCTGTTCTAAAAAAGAAGTTCGTTGCACTCTTTGCAATCTTTGCAGTCCTTGCACTCCTGACTCGTCATGACTTCCTCCACGCTCGACCTCGATCTCTGGCTGAAAGTTCTCACGGCTCTGGAGCCGCAGATGCCGCGCGGACAGTTCATCACGTGGTTCAAGGACACCACGATCCTCGGCAGAGAGAACAGCACGGTCATCGTCGGACTCCCGCTTCCCATGTTCCTCAACTGGCACTTGGAGCACTACCGCGCCATGACGCTGGAGGCCATGAAAGAAATCGATCCGACCATCGACCAGATCGTCTACCAGGTGGACACGGGTCTCAAAGAAGACGCTTCGCGTACGGTCCGCCTCCTCGAGTACTTCCCCGAGAAGAAGAAAGGACGCAAAGTTCCGGGCAAGGCCGAAGTGCGCATCGCCGAAGGACTCACGAGCAAGATCTTAAACCCGCGGTACTCGCTCGAGAATTTCGTCGTGGGCCCCGATAACCGCCTCGCCCACGCCGCATGCAGCGCCGTCGCCGCGCAGCCGGGAGGCAAATACAACCCACTCTTCATTTACGGAGGCGTGGGGCTCGGCAAGACCCATCTGCTGCAGGCCACCGGCAACGCCATTCTCCGTTCGTCGCCGCACTCCACCATCCTCTACACCACGACGGAAGACTTCACGAACCAAGTCATCGAGGCCATTCAGCACCAGAAGATGGAGCAGTTCCGCCGCAAGTACCGCGAGGTGGACGTGCTCATCATCGACGACGTGCAGTTCCTCGCCAACAAAGACCGCACGCAGGAAGAACTGTTCCACACGTTCAACTCGCTCACGGAGGAGCGCAAGCAAATCATCATCAGTTCGGACCGACCGCCCAAGGAACTCAGCGTTCTCCAAGACCGCCTCGTCTCGCGCTTCGAGCGCGGCATGATCGCCGATGTCGGCACGCCGGACTACGAAACGCGCCATGCCATTCTCTCGGAGAAGACCAAGGAATACGGCCTCCTGCTCGATGAAAAAGTTCTCGGCTACATCGCGCAGCACGCCACGAAGAGCGTTCGTCAGCTCGAGGGAATCCTCATGCAAGCGGTGGCGCAGTACGAGCTGGAGCACTGCGTTCCGACGGTGAAGTCCATCAGCGACATCATGCACAAACTCTGCGACAGCACCGACGAAGAAGCGCCCGATACGAACGTCGGATTCACCGCCGCACCCAAGCAAGCCGTGTCGTTCCAAGACGTGCTCGAGGGCGTGAGCCGTTACTACTCCGTCTCGGTGGGGGACATGCTCGGCGAGTCGCGCGTGCGCGAGATTTTGGTGCCCAGGCAGATCGCCATGTACATCGGAAAGAAGCACCTCCGCATGAGCTTCGTTCGCCTCGGTGAGTCGTTCAACAACCGCGACCACACCACGGTGATGCACGCCGTCGGAAAGATCGAAAAGAAGCTCACCGAAGACCCGCAGATGCTCCGCGAGGTCCGTACGCTGGAGCGCGAAGTCGGACTGGCTGCATAGTCGTTTATGGCGTATGGGAGCCTTTTATCGTACATTGCCGTACATTAGATATATGTTATAATTATAGATAGGTACCGGTTGGTCCGGTGCTCTTTCGATCCGTTGGCAGTTTTGCAGGAGTTACACATGACACCGTACAAGCTTTTTGGGTATGGCGCGGCGTTGGTGCTCGGAGTATGGGCTCTCGTTTATATCCTCGTTACATTTTTCTGGATCATCACGCGACAAGAATCAAAGCGATGGATTCTGAAAAATCTGCGCAGGATGGAGGACGTCGACCCAATTGTTCCTACGGCACTCAAGCACCTGTGGAAGTTGCACTTTGGCGCCACTGCCACACAGGAAGGTAGTTTCAGAATCGACTACCTTCATGAAATCTTCTGGATTCACTTCGGACGGGTCGCGCTCGAAAGCGTGCGCAGCTTTGAAATCACGGTACGCGATGCCTACGGATACATTATCTATCAGGCAAAGTCTCCGCATGATTGGAATGTTTTGAATCAACAGTTTGATGCCTTACCCATGAACGAGGACCGCTACCATGCATTCTTGGGCGCTCTCAAAGTCTACGCGTGGGATCAGTCTACGAAGCTGAGGTCGTCGTGGTTCTGACATCCTGCCGTTTGCCGGCGTTTCGATCCCCCCTGTCCGTTGGACAGGGGTGGATTTACGAATGCGCAAAAGGCTTCTAATCATGCATCGAGCGTTGTTGCGATTGTCACTTCTTTGTCCGCGACAAAGAAGTAACCAAGAAAACGCCGCGCGCCGATACCCACCCTCACCCCCCGCTGCGGCGCGCTCCATCCCTTGGGATGTGGTTTCGAGATTGCCTAACATTGTGCCTTTGGGTGATAGACAGGAGCTTGTGATGCAACGTGAAGAGGGACGATCTGAAAAATCTCTGTACTTGGAGTTCGTCAGGCGTACACTTTCCTCGTGCGCATGAACTTCACGACCACGGCCACGACTACGACGACCTCTCACGAGGGCCGCTAGGTGGTACGCGACTGACCAGCCTGGCCCCTCGGAAGCGAGAGGCTTCTTTTCCGCATCGCCAGTCACTCTGCTACTCTTCACTTACTTCCTACCACTCCCATGTCAGAACCCAAGGTCGACGATCTCTACAAGCTCCGGCACTCGCTGGCGCACGTGTTGGCGCAAGCCGTCACCAAGCTCTGGCCCGGGACGCAGATCACCATCGGTCCGCCGATCGAGACCGGTTGTTACTACGACTTCCTCTTTCCGCAGCCCATTTCCGATTCCGACTTCGGCAAGATCGAGAAAGAGATGCGCAAGATCATCAACCAGGGACAGACGTTCCGCAGAGACGAGCTGAAGGTTTCCGACGCCAAGAAGTTTTGGCGCGAGCAGAAGCAGAAGTTCAAAGTGGAGCTCATCGAAGACCTGGAGAAGAACGAGAAAGTGGAGACCGTGACGCACTACGCCAACATCGGTCCGAAAGGGGAGGAGACGTTCGTGGATTTGTGCCGCGGAGGACACGTGGAGAACTTTAAGGAGATTCCGACGGACTGTTTCAAGCTTATGAACCTCGCCGGTGCGTACTGGCGCGGAGACGAAAAGCGCGAGCAGCTCACGCGCGTGTACGTGTGCGCGTTCAAGAACAAGATCGAACTCGATGCGCACCTCAACATGCTCGAGGAAGCCAAGCGCAGAGACCACCGCAAACTCGGCAAAGAACTCGACCTCTTCACGTTCAGCGAACTCGTCGGACCGGGTCTCGTCCTGTGGACGCCGCGCGGTACGATGCTCCGCAATCTCCTCGACGGTTACGTCTGGGAACTGCGCGAAGCCAAGGGTTACGAGCGCGTCTGCATCCCGCACGTCACCAAGAAGGAACTCTATGAGACCAGCGGTCACTGGCAAAAATTCAGCAACGAGCTCTTCCGCATCACCACGCGCGAGGGCCACGAGTTCGCCATGAAGCCCATGAACTGCCCGCACCACACGCAGATCTACGCCTGCCAGAAGCGCAGCTACCGTGACCTGCCGCAACGCTACGCCGAGACCACCACGTGCTACCGCGATGAGCAGACGGGCGAACTCCACGGACTTTCGCGCGTGCGCGGATTCACGCAGGACGACGCGCACGTGTTCTGCCGCCAGATTCAGGTGAAGGACGAAATCCTCAAGATTTGGGAAATCGTCGATACGTTCTACGCCGGCGTCGGATTCGGAAAACTCAAGGTGCGTTTGTCACTCCACGACCCCAAAGCCCCCGAGAAATACTTGGGTACGCCCGACATGTGGAAGCGCGCCGAGGCATCGCTCCGCGAAATCGCCGTGGACCGCAAAGCGGACTTTTTCGAGTCACCGGGTGAGGCCGCGTTCTACGGACCGAAGGTGGACTTCATCACGAAGGACAGCATCGGACGCGAGTGGCAGGTGGCCACCATTCAGCTCGACATCAACATGCCCGAGCGATTCGATTTGAGCTGCGTCAACGAACAGGGCGAAGACGAGCGCATCGTCATGATTCACGCCGCCATCATGGGCTCACTCGAGCGCTTCCTTTCCATCTACATCGAGCACACGGCGGGTCTTTTCCCGCTCTGGATGGCGCCCGTCCAAATCGGTCTCGTGCCCGTCGCCGAGGCGCACGGAACGTTTTCCAAGAAGCTCGAGGCCGACCTCAAAGCCAAGGGCATCCGCACGCAGTACTTCAGCCACGAGGAGTCGCTGGGCAAGCGCATCCGCGAAGGCGAGAAGCAGAAGATTCCGTACCTGCTCGTCATGGGCGACAAAGAAATCGCCGAGAACTCCGTCACCGTTCGCAACGTCAAAACCAAGAAGCAGGTGACGGTTTCCATCGCCGACTTCATCGAAAAGACGATGTCGGACGTAGCGAAGCGTGCACTGGAACCGTCGATCGGTTAAATCCGATTACACTTTGAGGTCGATGCGCTCCAGTTCACCGAAGATGTGGAAGGCGATGCTGCGGATGTCCTCCGCTCGGAGTGCGGGAGCGTCGAGTCCGTCGCGGCTCGGAAAAAAGTGAATCACTTTGACGCGAAGCTCAGCGAGCTTTGCCGCAAGACGAGCAACCGTATCCGGAACGTCGATCTCTTTTCCCGTAAGACTGCGCTGCACGACGAGCGATGCCAGGTCGTGAAGATCGAAGCCGTCCCACTCGCGGTGTGCTGCGCAGACGACGTCTTCGAGACCTTTTGCTTCAAGGGTGTCGGTCATGGGAATGGGGAAAGATTGCGCCGATTCTAAGCAGCGCGGCTTCGTCGTCAACTTCTTGAGCCTATTTCTGCGACGAAAGGGCTACTTTCAGCCCCAAAAGGATGAGCAGTCCGCCCATCGCTTTTTCTGCGCGCAGCTGAATTTTCTTGAAATTTCTGCGGATGGCACCGATCGACAGTACCGTTGCAAGTCCTGCGAACCATGCGAAGGTGGCGACACCCAAGTAGATGCCGTAGCCCATTTGCACGAGGAGGGGAGTGGCCGGATCCATGACCTGCGTAAAGAGAGCCAAAAAGAAGATGCTGGCTTTGGGGTTCAATGCGTTCGTCAGAAATCCGATTTTCACCGCGTCGAATGCAGAAATATCGTTGATCTCTTTGGTCATTGCGTCATCGGCTTTCACAGCCGGCTTCTGCGTGAGCGCCAACCAACCGATGTAGATGAGGTACGCGGCACCGATGTACTTGATGGTGTTGAAGAGCACGATGGACTGCGAGATGACGATGCCGATGCCGAGCAAGCAGTACGAGACGTGCACCATGATGCCGAGAGCCACGCCGAGTGCGGTCCAAATGCCGGTCTTCCGCGAATACGTCAGTGCGCTGCGCGTGACGATCAGGAAGTCGGGACCGGGGCTCGCAACACCCATCAAATGGATGACTGCGATGGTGAGGAAGGCTGACATAAGCCCAGTGTAGCAGGGTTGTCATATCTTTCATATGTAGTACAATGCTCACTCAATTTTATGAAGATCAGCATTCTCGGTGCCGGCACCGCGACTCGCGACGCAGCTCATATCAATGAGTCGATGCAGGAACTTCGCGATGCGTTGTGCGAGGGCGGAGAGGCGAAGAAGCAGGCGTACGCAAAATTCGTCGTCATCGAACGAGTCTCAACGTCCAGCAATGAACTTCGTGAGCGACTGGGTTTCCTTTTTTACAATTCTTTTCAGCATGCCAATGAGGCCTTCGCCATCATCCGAGAGATGGGGAACGCGTCGTTCGTCGGCGGCGGAACCTATCGCGAATGGGATGATGAGCGCTTTGTTTGGAAGTCGCCGAGCTGTATCAGAATGTTCGGCAAAGACAGACCGGAGGATTCACAAACCGCGACGGACATCCTTCTTGAATTGGAGCAAAGCGTCGATGCTCTGAATATCAACAGCGCGCGCGACAGCATCGCCCAGGAATCGGACCAGGAGCGAGTGGCAGGCTAAGCCGTGATGCTGGTATCCTGACCCTCGATGTACGAGGCGTTTCAAATCGGGCCCATGACGATCTGGTTTCGTTTGGCGTTCCTGCTTCTGGGCACGTGGCTCTCCACCGAATTTTTCTTCCGTCTTTCGAGTTCCGCGGGCCTCAGTCTCCAGAGCATCAAAGACGATGCCAAGTGGCACCTCATTGCCTTCATCGTGTGCGGCCGCATCTTGGCCGTCGTCGGCAACTACCAGGCATATGTCAGGAATCTGCTGCGCATCGTCGTCTTTTGGGACGGCGGATTCAGCTTCCTCGGCGGTGCCATCGGCGTGGCGCTCGTGCTCTTCTGGTCCACGCGCAGTCAGCGCGTGACGTTCCTCCAGTGGCTCGACGTGCTTCTCCCGGCGACCACGTTCGGCCTCGCCTTCGATTGGTTCGGCATGTTCATGTCGGCACAGGCGTACGGCAAACCCACCAACGTTCCGTGGGGGGTGGTGTTCGACACGTTCAACGTCCGCTACACCGTCCCCATTCATCCGGTGCAGCTGTATTACGCGATCTTCTTCTTTGTCCTCACGTTCGTGCTCCTCATGATCCGCCGCTACTCCAAGCGCGCCGGCGCCGAGACGCTGTTCGGTATCATCGCCGCGTCCATCGCGGTGTTCTTCTTCGAGTTCTTCCGCGGCGACTTCGGCATTCCGGTGTTCGCCAAGCTCACCGACTTCGGTTTCTTGGCATCGCTCTTCTTGAGCCTCGGCATTCTGGCGCTCATCGAGGACAAACTTTCCGAGCGTGCCAACTCCATCTATAGCGGCATCGTCGCCATTCTCACCGTCGTCTACTTGCTCTTCCGTTCCTCGATGGATTTGCCGCAATACCAGCTTCGCTTCAGTCAGCTACTCGCGATTCTTGCCCTGCTTTCCACCGTCGTATACGTTGTGGTCCATCGACGAAAACATCCGCATCTCTAGATTTTCTTTCCCCGTTTTTCCGTGAATTTCCTCTCTTCCATGTCCGCGAGCGCTTCGGCATTTCTTGCGACCGACCCCAGCGTCCTTGCGCTCCAGCTCCTCATGATTTCGGGAGCGTTTCTCGTGGTCTTTTTGGTGCTCTTCACCACGCGTGACGTACTTCTTCGCACGCACTCGTTCTTCCTGCAGATTCTGTGCATCTTGCTCGTGGCGGTGTTGCCCATCTTCGGATTCTTCCTCTACTTGCTCGTTCGTCCGCCGCGTACGCTCAGCGAGCGCATGATGGACCGCAAGCTCTCCGAAATTCTCCACCGCTTGTCGCATCACAAGAAGCCCCAGGAGAAGCACAGCGACAAGCACCAACAGAAGCAGAAGCAGAAGTAGTTTTGACTCTTGAAGCGCGGGTCACTATTCTCACCGCGCTATGAAGCAATTCTTCTCTTACTGGCTTTGGCCGAATCCGGCCGGATGGCACTACTCCGATTCCAAGGTGCAGCTCGTTCTTGCGATCTGTGCCGCATTCGTGGTGCTCTCGTTCATCATTTCGTTTTGGCGCCGTTCCATCCAGAACCCCATCACGCGCAAGCTCTCCTCGGGTTGGTCCAGGGCCGCCTTTTGGTTCGGCATCGTGGGTCTCGTCATGGCCATCAGCCGCGTGGAGACCATTCAGTTCCTGGAGATGCGTTTGCTTTGGGTGTTGTGGTTCCTCTCTCTCGTCGCGTACATCGTGTTCCAGTTCGTGCAGTTCCGCCGCCGCCATTACACCGTTCTCGGGCGCGTACAGGTCTCCGACGACCGCGATAAGTACCTGCCGAGGAAGAAGTAGGGACGTGCGGACGTGCGAAGGTAAGGACGTGTTTTTTGCGATGTTCGCTGACAAGTTTCCTTTCTATTGACACACCGTAGCGACTAGTGGAAAATCACCCGTCCTGTGCCAATGAAGCATCATACAGAGACGGCGTACATGGTTGTCCTCGGCCTCCTCATCGGGGTTGCGGGCTTCGCTGCCTCGCTCCTTCCGCCGCTGCCCACGGGCATGGCGTACTGGGCAATGTGCATGGTGCTCTCGGTTCTGTACCCGCTCTTCCTCGCCGGTAAGTTCAAGTCCGATCGTGCCGATTACGAGTTCCGCCTGCTCCACTGGTTCCCGGCCAGCATCTTTGCGCTCTGGATGGTGCTGCAGCTCCTGGACGGCAAGTTCCGCATCGTCCACATTTTGAACCTGGGCTTCCTCTTCTTGTGGTCGCTCCCGCTTGTCGCACTCGGTATCGCTTTTCTCATCATCTTCGCTCTCCACGTCATTCGCAGAAGCACGGTACGCATCGCTCTTCTCTCCATCTTCCTCTTCCTCTTCACGGCCGGTGCAGTCGCCGCCGAGGCCGGAGGCTGGAACCGCATGCTCCAGAGAAATATTTTCCCCGCCGATCTCTCCGTCATCGCCACCACGACCCGCGCGTTCAACGCCGCAAAGACCTACGTCGCTTCCTTGTTCTTCTCGCAGAGCGGCACCGGTATGGTCGCCGTCACGGGTTCATCGTCTTCCGCATCGAGCGCCGTCGCAGTCACTTCGTCGAGTTCCAGCTCGCGAGCCATCGCCGTCGTCACGTCGTCGCGCTCGTCGTCCGTCTCCAGCAGCAAGCCCACCAAGCTCCCGGCATCCGGTCCCGAGACCGCAGGAGTTTTGGCAGCTACGCTCATGGCACTGTATGCCGCAACCGTCCACCGAAAGACGAAGGAGCGTGGAGTAGCATAACGTCGTGCACAAACGCATCGTCGCAGCATCGGCCGTCGCCATCGTCATTATCGCGGGAGCGGTTCTCTTTCCGCGTATCAGCGATTGGAACGAGAGGCGTCAGCTCATCGCCGAGCAGGAATCCGTCGAAAAGCCCACGCCCGTGAAGCCCACGCCTGCATCGAGTTCCGAAACGGCATCATCGACGCCCGCCTCCGGCCTCAAGGCAGAAGTGAACTGGGCCGTACCGTTCACGCCGCAGGCGCCTACGGGCAACTGGGATCCTCCCTTCAACGAAGCATGCGAGGAAGCCAGCGTGCTCATGGTGCTCCGGTATTTCCACGATGAGCCCATCGCATCTCCCTCCGATGCGGACAGCGCCATTCGTGCCCTCGCCGCAGCGAACGAGCAGCTCGGTTTTCCCATCGATGACACCGCCGCTCAAGTGGTGGAACTCATCAACTCCCAAGATTCGTCACTCGACGTGACGCTCCTCGAGAACCCGACGGTCGATCAGCTCAAGAAAGCGTTGTCCGATGAAAAACTCATCATCGTTCCGGCGCAAGGACAGGAACTCGGGAATCCGTACTTCCGTCAGCCCGGTCCGCCGTACCACATGCTCGTGCTGCGCGGGTACACCAAGGACGGTCATGTCATCACGAATGACCCCGGCACCAAGCGCGGCGAGGAGTATGTGTACACCTGGGACAAGCTTCTGAGCGCCGTGCACGACTGGAACGGGGGAGACGTGAAGAACGGGCAAAAGGTCGTCATCGTCATCGGCGACCAGGCCATTTGAGAAACGGGAACCCAGGCTGTAGTATCTCGCTACTTTCTTTCCCCGATTCGTTATGGCCACCATCTCTTCCGTTCACGCCCGCCAGATTCTGGACTCCCGCGGCAACCCCACGCTCGAAGCCGACGTGACGCTTTCCGACGGTTCGTTCGGACGCGCAGCGGTTCCCTCCGGCGCATCCACGGGCACGCACGAGGCTCTGGAACTCCGCGACGGTGACAAGAAGATCTACATGGGTAAGTCCGTCACGAAGGCCGTCTCCAACGTCAACGGGGCCATCGCCAAAGCTCTCAAGGGTATGGACGTCGCCGATCAGCGCGCCGTCGATAAGAAGATGCTCGATCTCGACGGTACGCCGAACAAGTCCGTGCTCGGTGCCAACGCCATCCTCGGCGTTTCCATGGCCGTGGCACGCGCCCGCGCCGTCAGCGAGAAGAAGTCTTTGTGGCAGTCGCTCGCCGATCAATTCGGCGTGAAGAATCCCGTGAAGCTCCCGGTCCCCATGATGAACGTCATCAACGGAGGTGCGCACGCCGACTCGGGCCTCAGTTTCCAGGAATGCATGATCGTCCCGACGGGATTCAGCAACTTCAGCGACGCTCTCCGTGCCGGTGCCGAGATCTTCCACACGCTCAAGAAAATCCTCAAGGATGCCGGCCACGTCACGGCCGTCGGTGACGAAGGCGGATTCGCGCCTCACGTCAAAGACAGCGACGAGGCTCTCGGAACGCTCATGAAGGCCATCGAACAGGCGGGATACGCAGGCAAGGTGCAGCTCGCACTCGACTGCGCCGCCTCCGAGTACTGCAAGAACGGCGTGTACACCGTCGACGGTCAGGCGCTCGACTCCATGGGACTCGTGGAGTTCTACGGCAAACTTATCGCGAAGTACCCGATCGTCAGCATCGAGGACAGCCACAGCGAAGACGACTGGGCCGGTTTTGAGGCGATGCAGGCAAAGTTCGGCGGCAAGCTTCAGCTCGTCGGCGACGATCTCTTCGTCACGAACACCGTCCGCGTGAAGAAAGGCATCGAGCAGAAGTCGGCCAACGCCGTCCTCATCAAGGTGAACCAGATCGGTTCTCTCTCCGAGACCGTGGACACCATCCAGATGTGCCAGAAGGCCGGCTGGAACAGCGTGGCCAGTCATCGCAGCGGAGAGACCGAAGACAGCTTCATCGCCGACCTCGCCGTGGGTCTTGCCACGGGCCAGATCAAGACCGGCTCACTCTCCCGCACCGACCGCGTGTGCAAGTACAACCAGCTTCTCCGCATCGAGGAAGAGCTCGGTTCCAAGGCCAAGTACGTGTCGCCGTTCAAGGCGTAAGAAAGGACTAGATTCGACTTCATGACACCTTCAGCCGCGGCACAAGCAAGCCGTTGATTGAAGGTGCACCGACTTCGGTACCTATGCGGGGTGCTTTCTCTTGCCGTGTCCACGATCATGGGCCATCACTTTCCGCATGGGACTCACACTTTCTGAAGCACCGCAGGCTCTCGATCCACTCGATCTCGTGACCGATGAAGCTCGTCCATACGTCGAGCAGCATGGAGGAAAGATCGGTCTCCTGGAGTATCACCGTTCCCACAACCCTGCGGTGGCGGGCAACATTTTGCCGACGCACATCGTGTCACCGGGAGGCATATATGAAGGCAATGGTTATATGCAGGGTAAGCTTATAGCGCGCGCCAGTCATCCTATCGACGTACATGAAATGGTCGGTGCGATGGACACGAAAATGGCGCCGTCATCGGACGAGCAAGTAGTGAACGGTGTCATTGGGCAGATTCGCCAGCAGGTTTCTTCGCCCGAAGTGATGCAATTTGCGAGCTATTCCACGAGACCTGGCGCATATCTTGGCAGTGATGTTACAATTGGAGTTCAGCCTTTCGTCAATGGTATGCGCGCATCCGTTGTCAGTCACCCCAATAGGCCCCGCGACAAAGAAGAATTCGTCATTTCGTGGTTTCAGAATGCCAAAACAAAAAGCACCGACAGTCTTGCGAGCGGCATCGAGACGTACTCGGGTATCTTCAATGCCCGCGGCAAGCTGAAAACGATCCTGACGGATAAGACGCTCGGGCTTCATGCGATTCAGCCGAACATTTCGGCCCAAGTGCTCATCGATCTGTATGAGCGCGTGCGCAAAGGACGTGCTTTGCACGATGACAGAACGTTCCTCATGGAGGCCGTCGCCGATGAGAATGACTTGAGTTCGGTCGTGAAGTTCTGCCAGCAGCGCGATTTCAGAAAGCGAGAAGTCGCCGATTGGCGCATCGACCCGAGCAAGCTTCCCATTAAGTTCGAGCTGCCCAAGCTCGTGTTCGGCATCACGCCGAAAGAAGGCATCGAACTCACCGTGGTGCAGTCGCCGGATTGTCTTTTGGAAAAGGACGGTACCGAACCGCTCGGTTCTCTCGATGAGCCGTGGGCTCTCCTCAAGACCCAGCACCAGACTGAGCCACCGCTCTCGTTCCAGCCGCAGAACATGAAGGCGTACCTGGGAGGTTTCCGTTTCGGAAGCGGTGCACCCAGTCTTGCCCATATGCAAGAGCGCTTTGCCGCCAAAGCCGATGTCGCGGTTTTCGAGAATCCTCAAAAACCGAGGCGCCAGCCATATCATCGTGAGCATGATGAATATTACAATCCGAAAGTCGATTTCGATTTCTCTCGTCGTATCGTCGCCGAAATGATTAGCGAAGTGGAACTCGGGAATCCTTTGTGGCCCGGAGAGAGTAAATTCGGTGCCGTTCGCGAAGCCAGCAATTTGGCATTGGAAATTGCCGGCATGGCCCAGGACACCATGATCAACATGATCGAAGCAACACGGGGACGTACGTACAAAATCCGCTTGTTCTGCGACGGGTATACGGCGTACATGGAGCCTGCTTCGGACCAACCGTCATCGGCATTGCGCAGGAAGAGGGAGGGGGAGTCGGTGGATGCTTAAGGTTGATTATCGCTGGAGGCGGTTCGTCTAAAGGGCCTTCGACTACGCTCAGGGTCATTCGACTCGGCGAAGAAGTGGCCCGAGCGCCGAAGCGCGAGGACCGTGAGCGAGGCCCGTAGGGCCGAGTCGAATGGTCGGGGTGCCCCGGCCAGGACAGCCTCCCAAGCCTTTCGCTGTGCACTGAAAGTGCTGGCTCAAGAGCTTGGTCGGGGTGCAGGGACTCGAACCCTGGGTCTCCAGACCCCCAGCCTGGCGCTTTACCAACTAAGCTACACCCCGATGTTGGTACCGATGATGGAAGGGTCGTGGGGCGCCGGCACCTCTTAATTTTGTCCGCTCCGCGGACTGGACCAACGAAGCTACACCCCGTAGCTGCGGAATCTTAGCGTCTAAATGCCATCAGTTCCACTCTTCTTTGCTGGCGCCAAAGGTGAAGCGGGGTTACAATTCCATCCTTTTTACCCTCACTTGACAGTATTAGTACTTGATTTTCTAATAGTATTATGATATAATAATACGATAACTTGTCCAATGCCCTTCAGCCCCCAAGAACTACAGGCAGCAACCAATCTGATCGATCAGGCACAGCGTGTCCTCATCATCCCGCATGCCAACGTGGATCCGGATGGTCTCAGCAGTGCGCTGGCGTGCTACTCGGTGTTCCGAGCCATCGGAAAAGACTGCACGGTCATTTGCCCGGATACTCCGCCCGAGGCGCTCAGCTTTTTGCCGAACTTCGAACATCTCTCCACGAGCATCGCGTCGGACCAGGAATTCGTCATCACGCTGGATTGTTCCGGCGGCGTGGAAGTCGACAAGCTCCGTTACACCGTCGAGGACAACAAGGTGAACATCATTGTGGTGCCGAAGAAGGGGAAGCTGACGAGCAAGAGCGTTTCCATTTTCGAGGCCGGCAATTCCTACGACCTCATCGTCGTCGTGGACAGTGCCGAACTCTCGCTTCTCGGATCCTTCTACACCGACAACATCGATGTTTTCAATGCCACGACCGTGCTCAACGTCGATCACCACGTCAGCAACACGCGGTTCGGGCAGATGCAGCTCATCGATTCCACCTGCGCCAGCGCCACCGAGGTGCTCTACGGCTGGTTCAGTGCGAATCCCACGTGGAAGGAGCTCATCACCCCGGACGTGGCCACACTCCTCCTCACCGGTCTCATCACGGATACGCGCAGTTTCCAGAACCCGAACACGACGCCGCGCTCACTCGAAGTCGCCGCGAACCTGCTCGACCTCGGCGCACGTCAGCAGGAAATCATCCAGCACGTCTACAAAACCAAGCCGCTCTCCACGCTCAAGATTTGGGGTCGCGCGCTCAACCGCATTCAGGTGGATACCGAGAGCCGCATCGTATGGTCCGCGGTGAGCCGTGAAGATCTGCAGGAAATGGGCGCCACGTCCAAGGAGACGGCGGGGATTCTCGACGAGCTCATCTCCACCATTCCGGACGCCGACGTCCACGTGCTCTTCACCGAGGTGGAAGAAGGTGGGTTCAAGGCCAGCATGCGTTCGTCCACGGCCGTCGATGTGAACCGCATCGCCGGGAAACTGTTCAGCGGCGGGGGACATGCCCGCGCATCCGGATTCAAAATGAAACAGTACGGAAACTTCCAGCTCAAGGTGGTGGAATGCGTGAAGCTTATCGCTGATGAAATTCGCCTCCAGACGCAGGCCGCCGACGTCGTTCCGGCTCCTCTGAAGGCCGTGGAAGCCCCGAAACCCGTCGTCAAAGAGGCGCCCAAGACGGCACCCACCAAGAAAGGGCCGTCGGTGGACGTGGTGCAAAAGTTGAACGGGTAAGGCGTACGCCGCCTCACGATTGGTATTAGTGCGTCCGCCGTGATAGTCTGTGGACGGCTTTTCACTCATGCGTCTCGTTCAGGTTGCAAAAATCTTAGGCATTACGGGTCAGGAGCTCCGCAAGGAGCTTATGGACGTGGACTTCGGCATCAAGCCGACCGACCGTGAAACGTCGGATAATTTGGCGATCGGTCTCATCCGTTTCGTCGCCAACAAAAGGAAGATCAACGTGAACTGGGAGGAGATCGAAGCCATGCGCTCCGGAAAAATGCCGACCGTCGAGAGCGATACGGAGGAGAAGAAGGAAGAGGCGGCCGCACCCGTGGAGGCCAAAGCCGCTCCCGCAAAAGTGGAAAACTTGAACGTGCTCCGCAAGCTCACGCTCGACGGTGTGTCCAAGGAAGCCATCGACCGTCAGAAGGCGGCGCTCCAAAAGGAGAAACCCAAGATGCTCAGCAAAGAAGAGCAGGAGCTGCGTCGAGTCGAGGGAAAGCTGCAGCAGACGTTCGAGAAGCGCGAGCGCCCCGCGCACCAAGAGCAGATCAAGCAGAAGTCCGGCCCCGTCATGATTCCGTCACAGATTTCGGTGAAGGAATTCGCCGAAAAGGCCGGTATTCAGGTGCCCAAGATCGTCTCGGCACTCATGAAGAACGGAGTGCTCGCCAGCATCAACCAGCAGATCGACTTCGAGACCGCGTCCATCGTCGCTCTTGAACTCGGCGTGGAAGTGCAGCGCGAGCAGGCGTCGCTCTCCGTGGAGACGCTCCTCACGAACGACCTCGCCGAACTCACGAAGGAAGACGACCCGGCACACCTCAAAGTTCGTCCGCCCATCGTCACCGTCATGGGTCACGTCGACCACGGCAAGACCGCCATTCTCGACGCCATTCGCGAAGCCAACGTCGTGGCGGGTGAAGCCGGCGGCATCACGCAGCACATCGGTGCGTACCAGGTCGATCACAACGGCAAACGCATCACGTTCATCGACACTCCGGGTCACGAGGCGTTCACCGCCATGCGTGCCCGCGGAGCGCAACTTACGGACATCGCCATTTTGGTCGTATCCGCCGAGGAAGGCGTGAAGCCCACCACCATCGAAGCCATCGCGCACGCCAAGGACGCCGGCGTTCCCATCCTCGTCGCCATCAACAAGATCGACAGGCCCAACGCCGATATCGAACGCGTGAAGGGCGAGCTTGCGGGCCAAGGCTTGCAGGCCGAGGGCTGGGGCGGCGACGTTCCCATGATTCCGTGTTCGGCACACACCAAGCAGGGCATTCCGGAGCTCTTGGAGCACGTGCTTCTCATGGCCGAAATGGAGGAGCTCAAGGCGAACCCCGATCGTCCGGCCATCGCCACCGTCATCGAAAGTCATCTCCACAAATCGCGCGGTCCTCTCGCCACGGTCATCGTGAATACGGGCACGCTCAAGGTGGGGGACATCATCGGATGCGGCGAGGTCTCGGGCAAAGTGAAGGCCCTCACGGATGCCGCCGCCAAGCGCATCGGCAATGCCGAACCTTCCACACCGGCCGTCATCGCGGGCTTGGACGCCATGCCCAACGTCGGCGACATCCTGCAGGTCTTCGCCACCGAGAAAGAGCTCAAGGCCTACTTGGCCGCTTACGCGCTCAAGCGTGGACATGAGCAGAAGCGCGGTCTCTCCGACCTCGTGAGCCGCTTGTCCGAGGGAAAACTGAAGGAACTCAAGATCATTTTGAAGGCCGATGCTCAGGGATCCATGGAGTCCATTCGTGAGGCGCTCAAGAAACTCGTCACGGACAAAGTGCAGGCCAAGGTCATCCATGCCGCCATCGGTTCCATCACCGAAAGCGATGTGATGATGGCCGCCGCAGGCAGCGCCATCGTCGTGGGATTCAACGTGGAGGCACCGCTGGCCGTCGGCAAGACCGCCGACCGCGAGGGAGTGGTCATCAAACACTACGACATCATCTACAAACTGCTCGAAGATTTGGAGCTTCTTCTCCAGGGTCTCATTCAGCCGGTGGAAGAGGAGAAGGTCACGGGTCACTTGGAAGTGCGCGGCGTATTCTTCACCAAGGGAAACGAGCAGGTCATCGGCGGCAAGGTCACCGACGGTCTCATCAAGCGCACGCCGTTCAGGCTCATGCGCGCGGGAGCGCAGATCGGCACGGGCCGCATCACGTCCCTCAAGAACATCGAGCGCGACATCAAAGAGGCCAAGGAAGGCATGGAGTGCGGCATGCGCGTCACCACGAGCATTCCGGTGGAACTGGAAGACACCCTGGAGGTGTTCACCAAGGAGTTCACGAAGATCGTTTAAGCGTTACGAGATGACGCCGCCGGAGCGGATCATTTCGGTCATCAGCTGCGTTTTACCCTTGTCCATGGGTTCGGCAAAGGTTTTCAGCGTGGCGCGACGATCGGCTTCCGGCACTTTGGTCATCGTCGTCACGAAGGCACTGTTCGGGTCGTCATTCAGTGCGCCCAGCTGCGCAACCGTGATGGGTTGATCGGAATTCAGCAAGGCATCGATCTTCGGTTTCGTTTTACCGTTCTTCACCATCGTTTGCAGTTCCTCGAATGCTTGCACGCCTTCTTCTCCTTTCATACCCCGGGCGACGCCCTGACGTACGGGCGTACTGCCGATGGCTGACATCGTAGCAAGCAACCCCGTGCTTCCTCCCTGGAACAGGTCGGGACGAACGAGCATCGCGGTGAGAATTCCCCAGCCGGCGGTTGCGGGGCTGAAGGAATGTTCTTTTCTGAACGCCGTTTGCGCCAGTCCCATCGTCGTGATGATGCTGCCAAGAATGCCGCCCATGATGCGCAGCGGCCTGGTATCCATCTTGAATCCGAAGTGCTGGCGATACCATGCGTCTCCGTCGGCTTGCCGCTGGTGCTGCGATTTCAGTTTGTCGATGCCCGCCTGCAGATTCTTGGCAACCGCGACGAGCTCGGGTGCGGCGGCGCCTTGTTCCATCACCTGCTGCAGGAATTTCTCCTGTTTCACGATTTGGTCCATGTTCAGTCCGAAGTTGCCGTAGTGACGCAGGAAGAACAGGTTTCCTTTGGGCTGCGTTTTCTCGAGCACGTCGGCGGGGTTCACGGCGAGAGCCGTGGAGATTTTTTTGAGATCCGCGGCGAGTGCTTTGCGGCCTGCCGTCGGGAGCGGGTCCGTCGCATGTTCGATCTTCTCTTCGATGGCGCCCGTCATGTCATCTTGCGTGCCGCCCAACACGCCGCCCACGCTCTGTTGCGTGAACTTGGAGCGAATTTCCACGGCTTTACGGTACAGCTCGGCGAGCTTTTCGCCCTGGCCCTCCACGATCTTCTGGCCGTTCGGATCGTTGAGGACCATCTGCAAACGCTGCAGAATGCTCGTGGCTTCGGTCTGCACTTGGGCAAACTCGGCTGCAAGAGGACCTTCTTTCGGAATGCCCTCGTTCAGCGCATCCCATTTTCCCTTCTCGTTATCGAGAGCGGCTTGGTTCAGGCCGAGAATTTCGGGGCTGGTCATGGGAGAGTGTTAACGCTTGGCGATTTCGGCATCGAGCTTGCGCTTGACGGTGTCGTTGTTCAGCGTGCCTCCCACGGCCGTGTTGGCGGCGACTTGCTTCAGGAATTCGAGCGTTTCCTTTTCCGACGTGGTGGAACTCAGACCGAATTCCTTGCGAATGTCGCCGATGTTTTTGTCTTTGTTCACGCCACGGGAAAGTTCGTCGATGGCATTCGCAAGCTTGGTCTGGCTTGCGGCATTGAGCTTGGCTGCTTCCGTGGCGGCGTTCTTTTTGCCACCCACGGCATCGCTGATGAGTTCGCTGAGGCTCTTGTCCGTTCTGCCGGATGCCTTGGCGCGGATGGCGTCGGCGGTGAACTTGGGCAGGTTGAGTGCGGTACCCAGGTTGCCCTTGCCGCCGCCCGGCAGCGGGAGGGGAGTGAGGAGCGGGAGTTGCGCCACGCCCTTGAAGACGTACTCGCCGTAGCCCTTGAGCTTGTCCGTGAACTGTCCCACGATCTTGTTCTTGGCGAGTGCTTTGAACGAGCCGGTCCAGATGATGGCGATGGCGGCGATCATCCACAGAAGCGTCCACCAACTGGTGACGCCGTTGATGATGGGTACGTTGAACGTCTGCGTGAAGCTGCCCAGCGGGGCCGGGATCTGGGCGACGGTGGAGAGCATGATGAATCCGATGACGAACGGTACGGCCACGACGGCCGGGAGGAACGCGGCATTAATGAACTCTTGCCAGACGTTCACCTCGAATCCGAAGACGTCCGTACCGAGCTTGCCGTTGATGACGTAGCCCAGGAACGTGAACGGCATGAATGCGGTCGTCACCCAAATGATGACGATACGAATGAGCAGTCCGATGGCGAGTCCGATCATGGGCAGGGCCACGGCCAGTTGAATGACGAGCGAAAGCAGCACGCTGAACGCGATTTGCAGCGATACGGATGCCGCTCTGCCCGTGCCGATGGGTCCGCCGCCGGCAATGGCCAGGGTGGTGGGCACGCGGGAGAGCTGCGTGATGCGCGCGAAGCTCACCACGATGCCGTTGATCATGGCGTGGCCCGCCGACATATGCGTTACGGCCACGTCGAAGTCTTCGGTCTTATGGCATTCCAGTCCGGTGATGCATTTGCAGTCGGGGTCTCCCGCGTTCGGACAGAAGGCGGTTGCTTGAGCGGGAGTGGGGAAGATGGTGGCATCCACCACCACTTTGCAGGGCACCGGCTTCGGCGGCGTACTGTTGTCCAGGGTTCTGCAGGTGAAGTTCGGAAGCGCGCTCGGGATGGAGAACACCGTCGCCGTGAGCACGTTCGCCACGTCGATGATGACGCGAGGGAAGAACCACGAGAAGTTCACCAGAATCACGGCTACGACGAAGTTGCGGACCTTGTCATTCACTTTTTCAGTGCTTGCCGTAATGATGACGTAGAACGACACCACGATAAGCATCACCGCAAAGACGACGTTCATGATATTGCGAGACAATTGCCAAATCGTATTCAGCGCCCCCATCATCGTGGGATCGTTGAAGAAATCCGCCTGCAGCAGGTACTGCATCATGTTCAGAACCACGAGCAGGATGACGTGCAAGAACGTATTGATGAATGCCAGCTTCTGTACGAGCTTGATGATGTCATCACCCAGGCTTCCGCGGACCGCAGCACCCGTTCCGGGTGTCAGCGACGCCTGAGCATACGCCGTTTCGGCACCGAGCATTCCATTATGCCACGCCGCAGCCAGAATGACGGCAGCCAGGAGCCCGATCAGGTACTTGGTTTTTGTATGAAACATTTCTCACCAGTATAGCATTTTTTACCTTTTTATTCAATTGTGCTGAGCGGAGGCTCCAGGGGCCGAATATGATTGTGTAACATTCCCATAAAAATAGTGTATAAATTTTGTGTTCATTATGTAGATATTCAAAAAAATAAAAATAGATATTTTGTTTAATTTAAGCCAAAAAACTTGAGTATATTCATTGAACATACATACTGTTCAATTTTCTTGCTCTCACTATCCGTAGTGAGTAACATTTGTGATCAGAGTCTTATCTCTACCACGAAGCCCTTTCAATGGTTCACGACGCGCTCAAATCACTGTTCAGCTCGCAGACCCGCGTGAAGCTTTTGTCGGTCTTCCTGCTGCACCCCGAAGAGGAATACTTCATCCGCCAGCTCACCCGTCTCCTCGGAGAGCAAATCAACTCCATCCGCCGCGAACTTGAGAACCTCCGCAAGATCGGTCTCGTAAAGGCCAGGCATCGCAATCGCAAGAAATTCTATAAGACGGATACCGATTTCATCTTCTTTAAGGAACTGCAGAGCATGTTCTCCAAAGAGGTGAAGGGAGGGGAGAGCGCCACCGTTGCAGCCCTCAAGACGCTCCCGGGCCTCCAGTTCCTGGAACTCGCCGGTACGTTTGTCGGTACGCACAGCAAAGTGGACCTTCTGGTCGTCGGCGATGTGAAGAAAGAGGTGATTGAGCTTCTGTTGGCCCAAGACCCGGGCATGCGCAATGTGAAGTACTCACTCTTCTCCAAGGCGGACTTCATCTATCGCCTCAGTCTCCGCGACAGGTTCATCCTGGAAATCGTCGATGATCCAAGACACATGGTCGCCGTGAACCACATCGAAAAGGAAGTGGAGGAGGCCCGCAAATAAAACGGCCCCGAACCCCATAAAAGACCGCCGAACTTCCCTTTACAGCCTTCGGCTCTTTCCGTACACTGCCGCAGCTTTATGACAGGTATCGTCCTCAAAGAACAGGCAGACAAGATGTCCCTCAAGCGCCCCGACGTGCAGCCCGGTTACACCGTGCGTGTGCACTCCAAGGTGCAAGAAGGCGATAAGGAGCGCGTGCAGATCTTCGAGGGTCTCGTCATCGGCATGCACCGCGGACACAGTCCCACGGACTGCAGCTTCACCGTTCGTCGGATTTCGTCCGGTGTCGGCGTGGAGCGCGTCTTCCCGTTGCACTCTCCCAACATCGTCAAAATCGAAGTGAAGAAGGTCGCCGAGGTTCGCCGCGCCAAGCTCAACTTCCTCAGGCACCGCACGGGCAAGAGCGCCCGCCTGAGCGAACGCTTCACGAACGCCGAAGAGTTCTCCATCGCCGCAGCTCCGGCTCCGGTCGTCGAGGCCGCTCCCGCCGCAGAGGCTCCGGTCGCCGAGGCCAAGAAGGAGGACGCAGCCAAATAGTCGGAAGAGAAGATGTAAGACTGAAGACGTAAGTCTGTTTTCTTGTGACTTAAGTCTTATGTCTCGTTGAGCTATGCTCGTAATGCATGAAGTGCGTTCTCGTCGGTAACTACGGCGCCTCCAACATCGGCGATGAAGCGCTCCGTGAATATTTTTTGCGAATGATGCCGGAGGTCGAGTGGATCTCGGTCTCAGGAGGTACGGGAGTGCGAAAGTACGGAAGTGCGGAAGTGCCGAGGCTGCCGCTCGGTCTTCGCTCACTCTTTCATCCATGGTGGCGAACCATTCGAGCCATCGCGAAGGCCGATGCCCTGGTTTTTGGCGGAGGGTCGCTGTTTACCGACATCGAGTCGGTGTGGGCGTGCGTCATCTGGTGGGCGTATGCGGCGACCGCGAGACTGTTCGGTACGCCCATCGTTTTGGCGTTCCAGGGTGCCGGTCCGTACGGCACGAGCCTCGGAAAAAAATTGGCGAAGTGGACGTACGAACGAGCATCGTTCATCTCCGTTCGTGACGAAGCATCGCTCACGCGACTTCGTTCGTGGAATCTGAAATGCTCACCCGTTCTCACGTTCGATCCGGCATTTGCACTCTTTGCAGCGCATCCCAAGAAATCTTCCGCAGCATCGTCTCTTGTCATCATTCCTCGGACGAATTCCGATGAGACGTTCTTTGCTGCCGTGAAAGACAAAGTCGGGGGAGGGAAGCCCGTTCGTATTCTTCTCATGCAGCCCGATCCCGCCGAGAGGCAGGTAGCCTCGGTCATTGCCAAACTCTGCAAGGGACAAGCGACGATCATCGAAATCCTGTCCGTCACGCAGCTTCTCGATGAGGTGGGGGGAGCATCGGATGTGCTCTCGCAGCGCTACCACGGTGCATTGGCGGCCCTTGCCATGCGGATCCCCGTCGATGTGGTTCCGCAGGGAGCGGGGGATAAGATGGCCGTTCTCAAGAGCGACTTCCTCAAGAACCCCGGACTGGGCGAACAGTGGCTGGAGAGCATTGAAGCGGGCAAAGTCGCACTGCAGGATTCCCTAAAATCATTGTCTTCATCTATTTAAGAAACTCTTCTTTTGTGCTATACTCATCCGAAATGAAGACTCTCTACCTCCTCCCGGCAGAAGAGAAGCTCCTCGCCGCCCTCCCGGGCAGTATCACGGCCGGTTGGACCGTGGAGAAGGAGACGGCAGTCATAATCGAAACGGCAGATGAATTGAAGTTGCGATACCGAATCGCAAATTTTACGGATCCGAATGTGAAAGCTTTGGCCGAGTCGATGAAGGGTGCAGCATCCTCTGCCGAGATTGAAAAAATCCTCCAGACTTTTGATATGCAAAAGTTGCCACAAGATCAATTGGCGGAACTCTTCTTTACCCTGGGTACCAAGGTTACGGGATGGATGATCACGTACGTTTTAAGCAAAGCAAAGGATCAGGAGGATATGGAAGGGGCTGCGGGACTGACACTGATTCGACACATGCTTATTGAAGCAAATACCCTCGCTTAATTTATGGTTGCTGAAAGAGATTCATCGGCAAAAACGGTGTCTGCGACTGATCGTGCACTCAACGGTTGGCTTTTCAGAGACAGGAAGGAATTGGAAAATCGTTTTGGCCTGCAGATGGAGAGGATTTCCGAGCTTTCAAAGACGGATAAGGGAAAGCAGGAACTTTTACAGCGGATGAAGAAAGCGGATCCGTCTTTGAATGGAGATATCGATAAGGCACTTGCACAGGTGGATACGAATATTCGGCAGCTCGAAAAGAAGGAAAGCTTTCTCAAGAAAATGCTGATGATGCCGGTTCGTGCAGTGAAGGCAGTCGGTCGTACGATGTGGAGACATAAAGTTTTGTCCGCAGTCGCAATCATTGCGGGCATCATTGCGCTTTTGTACTTCACTCCCACATTGGCACCGGCGGCAGGTGAATATGGTCGTAGGCTTATCGAAGCATTTAAGACGCAGTTGGCCAAGCTCAAGATGCCTACACCACAAACTGCCGTTGAATCTGCGGGCAAGTCGGGCATTACCGGTGGACCGGTAAGTCCGTCTGTTGCGAGGGCTGCCGCCGCTGCAGCCGAGAGCCCCGGTGAAATGGCTGCCGGTACACAAACTCTTCTCGAGGCAGCAAAGGATTCCAGCATTGCTCCTACTCAACTCGAAAAGATTACGAAGAGCGCCGGTGAAATCTTTAACTCTGCCATTAAGGCTGCTCCAAAGAGTGCCCCCCTACCCACCCCCGTGATTCCTCAGAACGAGTTTCAGGGTATCCTTGAAACTTTCCAGTAGAGAGATTTTGTGCTATAATATGAGGATTACTTTCTCTCCTCATCATGCCGCCGGAATCAGAAAAAAAATCACCGGACGTCGCCTCTCCAAGAAAGCCCGGTGAAGTCGCGGTTAACAAGGATAGATTGCAGGAGAGTGTGCAATCGACATTGAGCCAGAGGCTCGTTTTTGACATTGGTCCGGAAGACTCTCTTGCGTATCAGCATGCGGCAAAGGCGGTAGAGGTGTTTATGAAGCGAGGTCAGGATGCTGCACGCTCAGCTGAAGACGAATTGGCGAGACAAGAGCGATTGCCGGACACGGACAAAAGAAAAATTACACCGAAGGAACGTCAGAGATATGAAGATTTGATTACCGAGGTCGAAACATGGTCTCTGACCCTGCCCGCTCTTTTGAAACAGGCACGTATCGTTCAATACGATCCAGAGGTTCAATCTCGTCTCAATGAGATGTTTACTCTTATTGCGGAGCGCGAAGACTTCATCAACCAATTGGAGGTCACACGATTTATCATTCTTAAAAACAGTTCACTGAATGACTTCTCTCCGCGTGATGAGAGGGTTCCGATCGAGTTTTATCGTCTCGCAGCAATAGCGACCGTCGGTTGGATGCTTCGTCAAAAAATGGATTTTCATCCATGGCTTCTCGAGCGCGACGGCCTTGGGCGCCTTGAGCATAAGGCTGAAAAAGACACGTTTACCGATCGCCTGAAGACTTTCGTGGCCCTGGAAGCAGAAGGTGGCTGGGAGGTGGATAAGGCTCAGGGGCTTGGCGAATTTATTCTTGGCAAATGGCCGAAGTTGAAAAATGACAAAAACAATGATGAGGCATTTGCAAATTTCTTTTTGCAAAAGAGAGTGAAGGTAAATGGTGTTTTGGAAACAAACCCGAAGCGACAACTTAAACCCAAGGATACCGTAACGGTCATTACCGTTTTTGAGCGAAAAACAGAGGCGGCAGGTGCCGGCATTGAGGGGGCACGCAAGCAGGCCGATGATACTTTCAACAGGGAAAAGGCGGAGCGTGTAACACAAGGCTTTCCGGGCGTACAGAATTTGGCATATCCGTCCGAAGGCCCTATTGGCATTTGGAAAAAGCTGCTTTTCGAATACGGAGGCCCGAAGGAAAAAAAGAGATATGCCAGGCAATTCGGTGAAAGCATCAAGGATTTTCAGAAGGATTTTTTGGAGCGGGGAGCTTTGGAAGATTTCAGGAAAACGGCACTTGAAGAAAAGGATCGAGTCATCAAAGACAATGATCGAGCCCGTTTTTTGATTGATACGGTGCTCTTTATGCGAAAGCTCTTGGGTGAATCCGGAGAGCAGATCGGAGACACTGCAAAAAACGCATTTACGACTTCGGATGAGGAGTTCAACCAGGTATTCAACTCAGTCATGGAAAAACTGACGAAAGAATTCGACGGTATTACAACCGATGAGAATAAAAGAGTTTGCGCAGAACTTGCTGCCGAACTTGCAAAGATTGAGAAGGGTGAAGATGTCGACATGAAACATGTTGCTGACCTTGCCGATCAATATGGAAAAATTTACTCCAAAACAGGCTCGATGCTTACGGCTTTCCAGGCCTGGCAGATCAGGGAAAACGTTGGTCGTGTCGGAGGAACCGGTCGTGCGAATAACCTTGATCTGGTTACGCGTTCGGACAATAAGTCCACGTTCCAAAGTCTCCGTTCATTGGCTCCCTATGGTGTTTTTCAGCCCCGTAGCTACAGAGATGAGCAGGGGCGCATCATTCTCCTCCAAACTCCTCCCACGCCTGAGAATTCCGACCTTATGAGAAATTTGAAGGAAAGTGGAAAGCTCGCACTTTCGTTGGATGCCGTGATTGGTACGGGCATTTTGTACGGTTGGGCGGTAAAGAAGCCGATTCTTGGTTTTCTACTCAGCCGTTGGTATATCAAGTTCCCTGCTGTGATCGGGGTCCCCGTAGCGGCTGCGGAGCTCAGCATTGCCGGAGCCAAAGGACTTGCTCTGAATAAAGTCAAAATGGATGCAGTTGAGCGCATGGAGCGTACTCTTGTGAAGCTTGGTGCAGTCGAGGGTAAACCGCTTTTGCCTCCCGAGATGGCGAAAAATGAAGCGATTCAGCTCTATAAGGAAATGTTTATCATTCTTTCGGCTGCAGAGGACAAGGATGGAAGAGAGGTCGATCATGATTTGTCGATGGAGGCTCACGTTTTCGTGAATCAATTGATGATGGGAATCGGATACCCGCCGTATCACGAGCTTTCAACCCCTCTGGTTCCCGATTCCGAGAAGCTGTCTCCCGAATCAAGGAACTATGTCAGGACGAAAGTGAATGATCGCAAGGGTGTCGATGCAGCGACCCGAAAAAAATTGAGCGACTTGAGTTCCTCCGTTGAGGGAGGAAGGGTTGACGATCGGACCGGGCAGGTGGAAAAGGCTCCTGATCCGGTTGAAGTTCTGCTTTCCGGCAAGTATCCCGAGGGAATCATCGATGGATGGTTTTCGGGTGAGAAAGAAGTGAATATCATGAAGAAGCATCTGAATACCGCTGCGCACGATGCTTTCTTTGAGAAAAAGGGCGGGAAAATGGAGCAAGCATTGGAAGCATTGGCAAAGCGAGAGAATCTTCCTGTAAAGGAAGCCGTTTATAAGGCTGCGGGATCAGCATGGCTGCACTGGCGTCGGATGGACTCACTTTCCGCACATTTTGCAAAATCGAGATTCCAGTTTGACCTTCGCAATGAAATTCCAAAGAACAGAATGCACAGTCCGGGAAAAATGTTTACGGAAACCGCTTTTTCAAGGGACATGGTGGAAAAAAATATGGCGGCGGATTTTAAGAGCTATACGCCCATTGAAATCATGGCGATTTCTCGCTTCCTTGAAGCAAATCCTCCGACGAATGATGAAATTCTTCAATACTGGCTGCTGCAATCCCGGCCGTCTTTTGATTTCATGAGTAGCACCGATGAAGTCATCAATAGAAACTTCGGCAAGCCTGAAAATCGAACCGGAATGGGTGAAAATTATCTCAAAGATTGGGCTTACATCATGGGCTATATGAAGCATATTGAGCTCGATGATGCGATGGCGGCAAAGAGCCCTGAGCTTTTTCGGCAACAAAGGGGAAAGGAGTATTTTGAGGAAATTGGTATGGCGAATAAGGGTTCGTATTATCAGATTCAATACGGTTGGATCTTCAACAAGTACTTGTATGCCAAGTTCGATGAGGGAAAGTGGAAGGTATCCTTCGGAAGCTATAGCGGTCCGTACGAGGCCGCGGAGGATTTCGGCACCATTTCGGTCAATACCGATGCCGCAACGAACAGCTACAACGCCATCGTGGAGAAGCTCGCAAAGATCAACAAAGATCAAAAGGACGAGTAAGCCGTCGGAAGGACATTCCAGGGGCGGCCGGGCTAGTGTTTTTGCGCCTTTTTGCCTAGGATATGCGGGTCCTTCGACTCGTCCATTTGCTGCGGACTTGTCTCAGGATAAACCATATGGAGCGCCGCAATTTCTGCATCATCGCCCACATCGATCACGGCAAGTCGACCTTGTCCGATCGCATGATGGAAGTGACGCACACGCTGCAGAAGCGTGAGATGAAAGAACAGACCTTGGACATGCTCGATTTGGAGCGCGAGCGCGGCATCACCATCAAGCTGACGCCCGTGCGCATGAAGTACAAAGACACCGAACTCAACCTCATCGATACGCCCGGACACACCGACTTCCGCTACGAAGTGAGCCGAAGCTTGGCCGCCTGCGAAGGCGCCATCTTGCTCGTGGACGCGTCGCAGGGAATTCAGGCCCAGACCCTCGCCGTGCTCTACATGGCCATGGAGCACAACCTCGTCATCATTCCCGTTCTCAATAAAATCGATCTGCCCGCCGCGGATCCCGAACGCGTCAGCAACGAAGTCGTCAAAATGATCGGCTGCAAGAAAGAGGACATCCTCAAAATCTCGGCCAAAGAGGGGACGGGCGTGCCCGACGTGCTCGACGCAGTCATCAACCGGATTCCGGCTCCCAAGGACTCCGTGAGCGACCAGGGCGCCATGGCGCACATCTCGCGCGCACTCATCTTCGACGCCGTCATGGACGAGTACCGAGGTGCGGTGACCTACGTCCGTGTCATGGAAGGGGAATTCAAGAAAGGCATGAAGACGCGCTTGCTCGGTTCCAAGGTTGACTTCGAAGTTCTCGACGTCGGCTACTTCGCGCCCAAGTACGTCTCGGACGCCACGCTCGTTGCGGGACAAATCGGGTACATCGTGACGGGACTCAAGAACGTCGCCGAGGCGCGCGTGGGTGACACCATCGCATCCTCACCCGAGGCGCAGATTCTTCCCGGATACAAAACCGTGCAGCCGATGGTGTTCGCCGGACTCTACCCGTCGCAGTCGGACGAGTACCCCAAGCTCCGCGACTCGCTCGAAAAGCTCTCGCTCAACGACGCGGCCATCGAAATCGCCTACGAGCACAACACGGCTCTGGGAAACGGTTTCCGCTGCGGATTCCTCGGGCTCCTGCACATGGACATCATCCAGGAGCGTTTGGAACGCGAGTACGACTGTGATCTCATCATCACGGCTCCGAGCGTGCTCTACGAAGTGGAACTCAAGGCCGCGCGCCCCGCTTCGGTCGTGCGCGCCAGTCTCCTCAGAATCGACGATCCGAGCGTTGCGCTCATCAGCAACCCGGCCGAAATGCCGGATCCCACGTACATCGAACAAATCCGCGAGCCCTGGGTGCGCCTCGAAATCGTGTGTCGTCGTCAGGACGTCGGTCCCGCCATGCAGCTCGTGCAGGAACGCCGCGGCATCTATTTGTCCCTGGAGTACATCGATGACGACCGCGCGCTCATGCACTTCGAAGTGCCGCTGGCATCCATCGTTTTGGACTTCTTCGACAAGCTCAAATCCGCCAGTTCCGGGTACGCCTCACTGAGCTACGAGCACCTCGGGTACCGCCCCGGCGATCTCGTCAAAATGGACATTCTTCTTCTCGGCGAACCGGCCGATGCGCTCAGCGTCATCGTTCACCGCACCGAATCGCGCGATGCGGGACTGAAGATCTGCAAACAGCTCAAAGAAGTCATTCCCAAGGCGCAGTTCCAAATCACCATTCAGGCGGCCATCGGCGGCAAAATCATCGCGCGCGAGGACATCGGCGCCATGCGCAAGGACGTCACGGGTTACCTCTACGGCGGAGACCGCAGCCGCAAAGACAAGCTGCTCGACAAGCAGAAGCGCGGCAAAAAGCGCATGAAGCAAATGGGCAAGGTCAATCTCAGTCAGGATGCTTTCCTTGCCGTTCTTAAACGATAGAAAAAAGTGAACAATGAAAAGTGAAGAGCGAAAAATAGTGGAGACTTTTCACCTTTAACTTTTCGCTTCTCTCTTCGCCCTACTCCTCGTCTTTCGGCGATGCGTCGTCGCGGAGCTTTTGGAAGTGCCGTTCCATGACATCCATGTGCGGCTCGATGATGTCCTGCAAAATTTTGATGGTGAGCGGCTGCAGAGCCTCGTACTCCACCGGGCGGTTCAGGCCATCGAAGAAATCCACGAGGATGAACGTCGTGAGCTGCAGCACGGATCCGTCGATATTGCTCTCGTCGACCATGAGGTGGCTCAGGATTTTCACGGTGTCCACGGACATCACGAGTTCAAGGCGCGACGACCACAGAATCAACTTCTCCTGAATCTCCGGCGGAAGCTTGTCTTTGCCGCCGAGGGACAGACTCTTCATGTCGGGCTTCTGAATGACCATCTTTTGCTCCGCAATGTACTCCTCCACGGCTTCCAGAGCGCCTTGGTGAATCAGCGACAGGAGAGCCAGGATGAAGATGGACGGACAGTCGCGAGCGGCGAGTCTGGAGATGAGCTGGAACAAGTGCGCATATTTGTCATCGTCCATGAATTGGCGAATGGTGGCCGCCACGCGGTCATCACGCTTCTTGGACTTCTTCTCCTCTTTGATGATCTGCTTGATTTGCTGCTGAGCCTGCGCGAAACGTTGCTTCGCGCTCTCGGAGAGCGCTTCGGAAGCGCCTGATGCGCCTTCTCCGGGGGCTGATGATTCTAGTCCGCCAAAATCCTGCATGGATAAAGAGAGGGTAACAATGTTTCGGTCCGCATGCCAGAGTCGCTTAGGCGGCTTTGGCGGGAGCCTCGGCTTCGGCCTTCACCTCCACCTTGATGTCGGAGGTTTGCGTGCCGACGACCACCTTGATGGTGTGCATGCCGACGCTCTTGATGTGTTCGGAGATCTGGAGAGAAGACTCGGCCATCTCGATGCCGAACTCGCTCTTGAGTGCGTCGACGATCTGCTTGGCGGAAACGGCGGCGTAGAGCTTGTTGGCTTTGCTGGCTTTGGCAACGATGTGCACCACTTTTCCGGCAAGGGTGTTCGTGAGGGACATGACGAGTGCGCGCTCGCTCTCGCGTTCCATGGCGCGCTTCTTGATGTGCTCGGCGTAGCGCTTACGGACGTTCGGAGTGACCACGAGCGCCTTCCTGCTGGGCAGGAGGTGGTTTAACGCAAAGCCGCTCTTCACGACGATCAGGTCGTTTTTCTTTCCGATGCCTGCGATGTCGGTGAGAAGGAGAACTTCCATGAAGAAGGCTTGTGAGCCGCAAGATCATAGGGAAACTTGAAGGTGAACACAAGGGGACTTTCAGGGCCGATTGGCAAGTGTTCAGCGAGTTCCGAGCCGGAAAAGCCACGGAATAAACGACATCCAGCCTTTACCGTCCTGGAAACGGCGTTCCGTGGCCACGTACCACTGATCGAAGTCTGCGAAACGATCGGCGTGGAGCGACAGTTTTTTGATGGAGACGCCGTGGAGCGACTCGTCGTGGGCGAACACCGAGAGCGGGGAGTACAGCACGATCGCCGGAATGTCTTTTTTGAGAAGCTCGTTGAGTTCCTTCAGCGCCTTGGTGCGCGAGTCCATGTTGCTCGTCTCGCGAATGCGGCCCAGGAGCGTGTCGGCTTCGAACGACGTGTACTGAGACAAGTTGAACGCATCGAGCCTCAGCTTGCTCTCGTCGTTTCGTTCCTGAATTTGGCTGCTGTGCCAGTACGGGTAGCTGTCCAGGTTGTCGAACAGCGATTCGCCGAACAGCACCACGTCGTACTGACGCTTCAGCAACTTGTCCTCGAAGTCTTTGCGACTCTCGGGAATATCCAGCGTCACGCTGGCGCCCACGGCCTCCCACTGCTTCTTGATGACGCCCGCCACGGCACGGTACGTATCGGGCTTGGGGCTCGTGAGAATGGTGATGCTCAAGGGTTTGCCGCGTTCGTTGATGCGCGTGTGCGGCGCATCGGTTTCCGCTTTCCGGCGCAGGAAGCCGTTGTCCAGGTACATGTCTTGGACGGTGATCCGGCGCTTGTCTTCCGCGGCGAGCTGCTTGCTGCGGATAAATTGCTCCACGAGTTGTTGTTCGGTGGACGCCAGTCGGAACTTTCCCGACTCCGTCATACGTTCCAAATACGCCGAATCCACGATGTCGTCCTTGGCATCCGTCATCTTGAGAATGTTCATGCCGATTTTGAGCGAGCCACTCATGCCGTTTCCGGCCGGCAACTTCACGATCCATGCACCCGAAAGCGTTTGTCTCACGCCCTTGATCGTGACGCCTGTTTCCACGCGGATGCCGTTGATGGAGACGGGGAACTTCAGATTTCTCGAGGAACCGGTCATCGTGAGCGTTGCTCCCGTGCTCAAGAGTGCGACGCGCGGAACGGACGCGAGCGGACCGACGGCGTTCGTCTCGCGTTGCTCGAGCAAGCGTTGCAGGCGCACTTTCTCCGGCACGTTCCAGTTGGATTCGAAAAATGCCCCCTGCGCCGCAGTGGCATCGAACTTATATCGCCAGTCGGCGAGATCGATTTCCAGAAGCGGGGTATCGATGACTTGCACTTCATGAATGCCGTCGACGACTTCCTGTTTGTTGATGGCGAGCTGCAGGCCGAGGCGCACGTTTTTATCCGCCGGAATCTCGCGATCGAGATTGAAGAACAGTCCCACGTACTGCGGCAACGAGTAGGGGACGGCCTGAAATCGACGGGGCAGAATGGGCTCGCCTTTCTCGTTTCTCGGCACGAGACGCACGCCGTTCATGTTGATGATGTCGGTGAGCAGCGTCTGGTAATCCGAAAACGCGCGGAAGACGACGCGATCGATTTTGTACTGCGGCATTCCTTGCTGCGGGAAGCGCTTCAAGGTCACTTCGGTGGAGAGGTCGGTCTGGAGCAAGCTGAGGAAACTGTACGGTCCGGCACCGATGGGATGCAGTCCGAAGTCGAGCGCCTGGTCCAACTTGTCCACCGGAATCGCTTCGAATGCGTTCCTCGGAACGAGCCCCAGCGTCAGGTTGCTGCTGAAGAAGGAGTACGGCTTGCTCAGGCGGAAGCGCACGGTGCGGTCATTGATCTTCTCCACTTCCACGCCCTTGAAGTTCTGTTGCAAGATCGGATTCGGGAAGCCTTGTTCCTGAATCGTTTTGAACGTGAACACCACGTCGTCCGCGGTGACGGGGTGCGGATGTTCTTTCGTGGAATCGTGCCACAGAACGTTGGGCTTGAGAGTCGCCGTGTAGATGCGGTTGTCGTTGCTGATGTCCACCGTGGCGAGATCGTCGATCACTTTTCCCGTCTTGGGGTCGTACTTCATGAGTCCCGAAAAGACGAGCGAGACGATGTCACGACTGACGTCGTTGCTCGTGATGAACCATGGGTTCAGCGGCAACACTTCGCCCACCGCTCCTTCTATGTAGGTGCCGCCGACGACGGCGACGTTCGTCGTGTTCTCCACGTAAAAGAGCCTCAGCATCAGAAGCAGGCTGATCGTGAGAATGCTCGTCAAAACAGCAAGGATGATTCGCTCCGCCTTGCTCATGGCGCCGATGACTCTGATGACGGAACGCAGTGGCTTCATGTCAGACGGGCACTATACCAGAGGAAATTCGAGCGGGCGTGGCACAAGGACAAAAGCCCCGACACAGGACAAGCACACTCGTGAGAACGTCGTCTTAGATGTACATCATGGCGATCGCGATGCCGAAGAAGGCGACGGACAGCCAAACGGTGAGGACGAAGAGAACGCGCTCGGCGCCGCGGCGCTGAACGTACGTGGTGCCCATGCCGCCGAACGTGGCGGAGAGACCGGATGCGCGATGCTGAAGAAGAATCAGAAACGCGACGAGAATGCCGAGGACGGCTTCGATGATGGTGAGGACGTTCGTCATAGCGCAGGTATAGTAGTGGAAGGCACGAGAATGTACAATGCGCCGCGCTACCGTAAATCAGGGCGCCTAGCTCAGCTGGGTCGAGTACCGCGAAGTGGTACGAGCTATCAAGAAAGAATGCTCGCCCATGATCATTTATTACCATCATCGTCTCAGGGCGCCTAGCTCAGCTGGTTAGAGCATCTCGCTTACACCGAGAGGGTCGAGGGTTCGAATCCCCCGGCGCCCACCATTCGTCACTGCCGGTCCTCATGGCAAGCCATTTGGCTCTACCAGAAAAGGTATTGCACGCCTTTCCCGTGGCCGCTACACTGCCCCAGCTCATGTTCGCAATCGTCGACATCGCAGGCTTTCAGGAAAAGACCGAAGTCGGTCAGAAGATGCATGTTCCGCTTCTTGAGGCCAAGGAGGGCGACACCGTGACGTTCGACAAGGTCCTGCTCCTCTCCGAGGACGGATCCACCGCGACGGTCGGTACGCCGTTCGTTGCAGGTGCGAAAGTGACGGCCAAAGTTCTCAAGCACGGCAAGGACGAGAAGATCGTCGTTCGCAAATTCAAGCGTCGCAAGCGTTTCCACAAGACGTACCGCGGACACCGCCAGGGTTACACGGAGATCGAAATCGTGACCGTCGGCAAATAAGAAGTGAAAAGTTGAACGTGAAAGGTGAAAAGTTGTTTTGCTGTATCATTCGATCATGGATACCGAACAGCGACTCAGGAACATCGAAGAGCGGAATCAACGCGTGGAGGCTGAAAAAGCTTGGGAAGTGAGCATCTTCCGAAGAGCCGTCATTGCCGGCATCACCTACGTCTTTGCGGTCCTGTTTCTGCAATCCATCGCATCGGATAAACCCTTCTTGAGCGGATTGATCCCGGTTGTCGGTTATTTGCTTTCGGCATTGTCACTTCCGCCACTCAAGAGATGGTGGATGGGGGGACGTTAAGTGTCCTTTTTGCCCAAGCGGCAAAAAGGACCAAAAAGCGCGTGCGCGCCGATACCCCGCGATTTCGTGTGAAGCGAAATCGCTTACCCGCAGACCCCCACCTGCGGCGCGCGCCACCCCTTGAAGTCGTTCAGATTAGATCAAAGCGGTATCAAATCTCGTCACTGAGATCTATTTCCTGACGAATGTCTTTAGTGCATTTCAAAATCATGGCCATGTTCTGCATGCAGGCGATCGTTTCGCCGTATCTCTCGCCGATCCTGAGCAAATGATGCACATATGCGCGTGAGTGTTTGCGGCTTGTCTCTGCGGTGGACTCAGCATCGATTGGTGAAAAATCTTTACCGTATTCGGCGCGGCGGATCTTGAGCTTTGTGCCGTCCGTGAGCCACACGTTGCCGTGCCGTGCCTCGCGCATCGGCGAGACGCAGTCGAACATGTCGATGCCTTTCGCGATCGCGGCTTTGAGCTGGTGCCTTTCGCCGACACCCATCAAGTACCGCGGCTTGTCTTTGGGAAGCAGGGGACAGACGTAGTCCAAGACTTGGTACATTTCCTTCTCGGATTCGCCGACGGCAAGTCCGCCGATGGCGTAGCCGTCGAAGCCGATCGCGATGAGTTCCTCGGCACACTTCGTGCGCAAATCTTTCTCGAGTCCGCCTTGGACGATGCCGAAGAGTTGGATCTTCGATTTGGATTTCTTCTTCAATTTCTCGTGTTCTTTCTTGCAGACTTTGGCCCACATGAGCGTGCGGTCCACCGCTTTGATCTGCGCCGCGCGCTCCGCCGTGCTCGGCGGACATTCATCGAAACACATGATGATGTCGGCCCCGAGCTTGTGCTGAATCTGCATGGCTTCCTTGGGTCCGATGAAATGCGTGGCACCGCTGCGGTGATCACGGAATTCCACGCCGTCATCGGAAATTTTTCTGATGGCTTCGAGCGAAAATACTTGGAATCCGCCGGAATCCGTGAGAATCGGTTTGTCCCAACCGATGAATGAATGCAGGCCGCCCGCCGCGGCGATGGTGTCTTCGCCCGGCGACAAGTGGAGGTGGTAGGTGTTGCTGAGGAGCATGTCGGCATCCAGCGACAGCAGTTCCTGGAACGTGATGCCTTTCATGGCACCGGCGGTTGCAACCGGCATGAACACCGGAGTTTGGATATCGCCGTGCGCGGTCTTGATGACACCGGCGCGGCCCGCAGCCGAAGATTTGGTCAGCGTAAACACCGCGGCATTATGCGGCAAACGTGGCGCCGGGGGAACCCGTGGATTCATGTTGCCCGTATGGACTTTTGTCATCTTTTGACGCTTGGACATGCCATAATCGTAGAGTCCTTTACTTCCTTCTACCTTCCTCTTTATGGGTTGTTGCACTGGTTCTAGCGCACCGGGCTATCCTTGCAAACACGCAGGATGGCTTCCGCGCATCGCGTTCGGTCTCATTCTCATCTCCTACGGCGTGAACCACTACCGTCACATCGGTGACTTCGTGGCCATGTCCAAGGGCGTGTACCCGACGGTCGGCGCTCTCGCCACCATCGCCGGTCTGTTGGCATACGTCGTTCCGGCCCTCATGATCGTCGGCGGACTTCTCTTCGCCGTTCGTCAGCTCTGCTGCATCAGCAAGATCTGTATCCTCGGCGCTCTCTCCGGAATCATCGGTTGGGCCAGCGTCGCCGTTCTCGTCGGTGATGGTGCCTCCAGCGGCGCCATGATGCCGCTCATCCAGAACGCAGCCGTCCTCCTCATCCTCTACTACATGGTGAAGAAGCGTTCGTGCGCTCCTTCCTCGGACGGAACCTGCAAATAATTTTCTTCTCGCCTTTCCCATGAACTGGAAATCAGTCTCCGCCACCTCCAGCCTGGTCCTCCGGGTGCCGCTCGGAATCTGCATGATTCTCATCGGCATCTCGGCGTACCGTGATTTCGCCCCGTTCATCGCGAACGTGACGGACGGCCTCGGGTGGCTCAGCAGCTTCGGAACGGTGTGGGCATACATCTTGCCTGCACTCTTCGTGTTCGGCGGCGGCATGCTCGCCGTCGGGCGTTACTCGTACGTCGCGGCCCTCACGGGCGGTGTGGCGCTCGGATCCGTTCCCGTGGGCCTCATCCTCAAGAACATCATGAGCGGTGCACCCTTGCCCGAAATGCTCTCGGCCTCGTATCCCACCATCGTCTGGATGGTGGCGTTCTACTTGGCGCTGAATCCATTGCCCGAACAAGAAGTCGCGGCTGCGGAAAGCGCATAGAAAGGGAAACCAAGGCAACCAAAGAAACCAAGGAATCCAACGAAGCGTTGGGTTCCTTGGTCGTGCGTTCCGAGATCAGACGGCTTTCTTGGTGTGATGACTGATGATCTTATCGATGAGACCGTAGGCCAGAGCTTCCTCCGCATTCATGAACTTGTCGCGCTCGGTGTCCAGTTTTACCTTGGCCATCTTCTGTCCCGAGTGCTCGGCGATGAGCTGGTTCAAAAGATCCTTGGTCTTGATGATGTGTTCGGCGTGGATGGCGATATCGGTGGCCTGGCCTTCCGTTCCGCCGAGCGGCTGGTGGATCATGATCTCGGAGTGGGGGAGCGCGAAACGCTTACCTTTGGCGCCGGACATGAGGATGATGGCGCCGCCCGAGGCTGCCATGCCGAGACAGACCGTGGAGACGTCAGGGCTGATGAGTTGCATCGTGTCGTACATCGCCATGGTGCTCGTCACCTGGCCTCCGGGTGAGTTCACGTAGAAGACGATGTCCTTCTTCGGGTCGGATTTCTCGAGGAAGAGGAACTGCGCGATGATGGAGTTCGCGACGTCGTCGTTGATGCCCGTTCCGAGGAACACGATGCGCTCCTCCAGAAGACGGGAGTAGATGTCGTACACGCGCTCACCGAACTGCGTCTTTTCGATGACGGTGGGAATGAGCACGTTCTGAGGCGTGATGTGGCCGCGGGAAATTCCCTTGGCGACGGACTGAATGGAGGGGTGCATGAGAGAGAAGTGGAAAGTTGAAGGTGAAAAATGAAAAGTTTTTTTGCGGAGTGAGGATATTTTAGGACTGCCGGCCGTCGATTGCTGATGTCTGTATGATGCCATCATTATAGCGTAGAACCCACCCCGCGGGGCAGTATTCATGAGTTCTCATCCATGTTTAAATACTGCAAAGACCAGTATTCTTGTCATGATGCATCCATCGCTTCAAAACATCGATTCGTGGCTTCCCATCGTACAGAAGTACCTTGCGCGGAAGCCGGCGTTGCCGCTCATCGCGGTCATTGGCCCCACGGCCAGCGGTAAGACGGCGCTCTCCGTTCGCTTGGCCAAAGAATTGCAAAAACTTGGTGTAGCGGCCGAAGTCGTGAATGCCGACTCGCGTCAGTTCTATAAGGGGTTCGATATCGGTACGGCCAAGATCACGGAGAAAGAAATGGACGGCGTACCGCATCATCTGCTTTCGGTCCTCGATGCTTCGGAGGAATGCACCATTGCGTGGTACCAAAAGGAAGCCGCGCGCGTCATCGGTGACATTCACGCACGCGGGAATCTTCCGCTGCTCGTCGGCGGGTCCATGCTGTACGTATCGGCCGTCATCGACGGATTCGAGCCGCTGCCGGCCGACCTCGAGATTCGCTCGCGCCTGGAGCGTGAATACGATGCGGATGCCGGTGCGACACTGTTTGCCATGCTTTCCGAGATCGACCCCGAAACCGCGCACTCGATTCCGAAAGAAAATAAAATCTACGTGGTGCGTGCAATGGAAATGTACGAGTCGACCGGCATTCCCAAATCGAGGCAGCAACGCAAAAAGGGGAGTCCGTACGACACGCTCATTCTCGGCATTGAGATGCCGCGTGAACAACTGATCGAACGCATCAATGCCCGCACACTCGCGATGCTGCATGGCGGCTGGATCGATGAAGTTCGCACACTGCGTTCAGCAGGTGTATCGGTCACGGATCCGGCCATGAAGAGCAGCGGCTACCGTGAGATTTGGGACGTGCTCGATCAAAGCACCGTCGATCTTCCCGCGCTCTCCGAAAAGATTTCAGCCGGCGTTCGCAGATACGCCAAAAGGCACGTCACGTGGTGGAAGGACGATGTGCGCGTCGCCTGGATCTTAGGCGGCGAGTGACGTCGTCTTTTCGATCTGCTCCACGAGCGCCAGCTTTTGCTGCAGGAGCAAGATTTTATCTTCGGCGAGTTTCTGATTTCCTTCATCTTTCAGATCCTTCGCCAAGCGTTCGGCCGTCGCGATCTTGGTTTGGTACATCTCGCGCAAAGTGCCGACGGAAGCCGTCTCCGTTGGGCTCAGCTTCACCTCCCGCGGATTCTCGCGAGGCGTTTCCGGTGACTTGTTCTTGGAGGGAGACATGAGGAGAGGTGGTTAGAATTTGAAGACGTCGGCGTGCGATTCGATGCGCTCTTTCATTTCCCACAACTGCTCGATCATGTTCGCAAGCTGCGGGCAGGCGTCGGGTGTTTGCTTGGATTTGTAGAAATCGTAGATGTGGCCGAGCAACGTGGCGATATTCATCATCGACAGATCCACTTTGGCTTTCCACTCTTGCTCCAGTCCGTCGTAGATATCTTTATTCAAAAACGATTCGGGCTTGGTGACGTCGATGGCGCCGCTCTCCAAAAGCTCGCTGATGTTCTTTGCGAACTCTTTGTGTGCCTTTCCCATATCTCCACCCATCGGAGCACCCGCTTTCTTCTGTGCGGCTTCCGACATATCCGTGGTCGCGGCCATCTGCGTAGCGAAGTCAGCCATAGACTCCATTATAGCAGATTTTCACCCCGAGGTCACCAAAGCACTCAGGGCAGGAATGATGCGGCGACCTGCTTCATCACGTCACTGTTGTTGGCGTGGAAGGCCCGCATCATCAGGAGTTGTTCGTGCGGCATTCTCTTCGGATCCACGTTACTTTTGGAATCGGCGTCGAGCCTTTCGGTCGCTTTCAAGACCGGCATGAACGCTTTGCGACGCAAAAGGAGATCGGTGAGATATCCTTCCATGGGACACTGCAGCACCATCTCGAGCCGCTCTCCCGTCGCCGGATTCGTCCCGCCTGAACGCAGTTCGAATTGCTTCGTTGTCTTCATGAATGCCATGGCTTCGGCGATCATTGCATCGTCGATGTCCGAGATCTGTCCGTCGGGTCCTTTCTGCGCAACCAAACTCCGCCAGACGGCGAAAGCGAACGACGTCGTGATGTTGAGCGAGTTGAATTGACTGCCGAAATTCGCGGCGTCGGTTTGCATGTCGGGCCTCATGCGTTGCGTGAGCGTTTGCACGAATGCCTGAAGTCCGACGGTGAAATATGCGGCTGCGAGGACGAGCTGCGGATGCCGCGAGCAATAGTGCGTGTAGCCTTCGCTTTCAGACGGAGCATAGCGGAAATCTTTGCCATGACCGCGTTCGTCATCACTCAATCCTTCTTGGGACGCCAGGGTGAGAGCCGCGAACTTTTCAAAAACTTTCGACACGTCACGCACACCCATGGGCGATATCGTCGGATATGTCTTGCAGGCTTCGACCAGAAACTGCGCCGTCAATTCGGGTGGTGCGATCCTGAATGCCATCGCCGAGAACTTCGCGCCTTCCGCGGCATGAACTTCGGGCAAACGGATATCGGTCATCATCGTGCGAAGCAGGCTTTCTCTGGCCATGCGACTGACATCGCCGAGGCCACTTTGGTTCAACGACTCCGCATGGGATGTCATGCGGTCAAAGACGGTGGGAGTGGATTCCAAAGCCATAAAGTGTAATATTATATACTAATTCTAAAATTACGGTAGGTGTGCTTTTCTGCCATTCGGAAGGCCCGAAGTGTACAATCGTACACGTGAAACTTTCCGATGTGCTGACGCCGGCACTGCTCAAGACGACGCAGCCTTTCATCGACGGCCTTTTGGCGATGGCGATCACGACGGTGCAGGATCTCATTCTGTACTACCCGCGCGCACACGAAGACTTGAGTGCCACCACGCTTCTCGCCGATGCTCCGCCCGATGAGAAGGTGACGCTCCGAGGCACGATTCAAAAGCTGAAATTGGTTCGTACTCGTTCCAGGAAAACATTGGTCCAGGCGCAATTCGTCGATGAATCCGGCGGCACTGCCGAAGTCGTGTGGTTTAACCAGCCGCACGTTCTGCGCATGCTCCAGGAAGGCCAAATGGTCGTGCTCACGGGCAAGGTGCAGGAAGCGGGATACAAGCTCAAGATCATGAGTCCCGTCTTCGAGGACGGGCGTAGAGAGACCACGCTGCACGCCGGGCGCATCGTGCCCGTGTATCCGCAGACGGAGCAGATCGGTTCCCGTTGGCTCCGGGAAAAAATGGCGCTCGTGAAGAACTGCATCGGCGAACTCGCCGAAACGCTTCCCGCCGATGTCGTGAAAGAAGAAAAACTGATGCCGAGAGGCAGCGCCGTCATGGAGCTGCATTTCCCAACGACGCCGGAGCGGCTGGAGGAAGCCAAGCAGCGCTTTGCCTTCGAGGAAATGTTCGCCGTGCAAAACGAGGCGCTCGAGCGCAAAAAGGAATGGCAGGGCGAAAAGCAGAAACGCCTCGAAATCCCCATGGACGCCGAACTCATCAAAGCGTTTTTCCAATGCCAAAGTTTTACGCCGACCGGCGGACAAAAAGTCGCGATCTACGAAATCCTCAAGGACATGGAAAAAGGCCGACCGATGTCACGGCTCCTGGAAGGCGATGTCGGTTCCGGCAAAACGCTCGTGGCGGTGGCCGTCATCGCGAGCGTCATTGCGCGCCGCGGACAGTGCGCTCTCATGGTCCCGACGGAAGTTCTGGCGCGGCAGCATGCCATGACGGTCTCGCGGCTCCTCGTCTCGTTCCATTCGTACTTGGCGAGCGGGGAGTACGCCAAGAAGGGCATCAGGGCCGATCACCTCAAGTCCATGCCGTCGCCGTCCGTGGCGCTCCTCACGGGCTCCATGCCGCAAGCCGAGGCCGACGATGTGCGCAGACGTTTGGCTCAGGGGCTCATCGACGTGGTCATCGGCACACATGCTCTCATCGAAGATTCCGTTCGTTTCAAAGACCTGCGGCTCGCCATCGTCGACGAGCAGCATCGTTTTGGCGTGAACCAACGCGCGAGGCTTACCGAGAAAGGCAGCCCGCATTTTCTTTCGATGACGGCCACGCCCATTCCGCGCACGCTCGCACTCACCGCGTACGGCGACCACGACCTCTCGGTGCTTCTGGAAAAGCCGGGACAGCGGAAGCCCATCAAGACGTCGGTCGTTTCGCCGGACGAACGCAAGACCGTGGAGCTGTTCATCGAGAATCAGATCAAAGAAGGCAGACAAACGTTCGTCATCTGCCCGCTCATCGACGAATCCAAGGCCGATGACATGGCCGAAATCAAGAACGTGGAGGCGGAGCTTCAACGGCTCCAAAAGGCCTTCCCCAAGCGGACAATCGCCAAACTCCACGGCCGCATGACGGGTGACGAGAAGTCCGAGATCATGAACGATTTCAAGGCGAAGAAGTTCGACATTCTCGTCTCCACCTCGGTCATCGAAGTGGGTATCGACGTGCCGAACAGCACCATCATCGTCATCGAAGGTGCCGAGAGATTCGGACTCTCGCAGCTCCACCAGTTCCGTGGACGCGTGGGACGCAGCGATTATCAGAGTTACTGTTTCTTGTTCACCACCACGCCGCAGCAAGCCAGGTCGGAGCGGCTCAAGGCCATGGAGCAACACGACTCGGGGTTCATGCTCGCCGAGATCGATCTGAAATTGCGCGGCCCGGGCGAGCTTTTCGGCACACGCCAGAGCGGGCTGCCCGATTTCCGTTTCGGGAGCTTGCTCAATGTGGAACTCGTGCTGCGTGCTCGCCGAGCAGCTGAGAAATATCTCGGCATCGGTGACAAGTCGGCGGTTGCGGTTTAAATTTGCTACCATTCACCTCGTCATGCCCATCGAACTCACCTCCGTTCAGCTGGATTTGGCCCAAAAACTTTCCGAGCACGCCAAGGACGCGTGCGGCCTCGTGGGGCTCAAATGCCAAAAGTGCGATCCGCAGCACTTTTACCTCACCGTGCACCGCTACTACGGACGCGTGCAGGGCATGTCCGCCGAGGTCGACCGTTGCATCGACTGGTGCATGAGCAAAGGAAAGCTCGTGTTCACGGCGCAACGTTTCGGCAACTGGTGCGCCAACAAAGTGAAGTGGGACAAAGAAGAGCAGATCAAAAAGGCCGAGCTCGATAAACTGAAATCGGGAACCGTGTACCAGCAGGAAGAGTATGCACGGCGTATGGCGCCGCGGAACTAAGAACGCTTCGTGAGCCCGCGCATGCAAAGCGAGCAGGCCAGGATGAGCATGGCTGCCGGAATCATCATTTGCCTGTAGTACGATTCGGCATTCAGCAGGAAGCGCACGTTCGGCGTGCACAAATAAATGAACAGCACTTGTGCGAAGACAAGGCCGCCCCACAGCAGCATCGAGAGTTCTTTGCGTTCGATGTGCGCATGTTTTTTGCGTGCGGCGATCAGGATAAGGATGATGCATGCCGGAATGACGTACCACGCGATGCCGAACGACCCGCGGCTCATGAGGCCCAGGAAGGCCTCACTGAAGCCCTCGGTGTGGATGGCGAAGAGCGTGTCCGAGCTGTGCGGTGTGAGCGAGAGTCCCTTGGCCCAGGCGAAGACGGGCCACGGCGCGGCAAGCGCGATGCTCACGAGTCCGGCGGTCGATGCCTGCTTCCACTGAGCTTTGTCTTTTCGAACGATGAGTGCGACGAGCAGCATCCAGGGCGCGAGACCGAAGAACAATCCCTCGGACTTGGTCCACACGCAGGCGGCGGCGAAGATGCCCGAGAGCATGAGCATGCCGATGCGTTTGTCGTTCGACTCGTTCCACACCGCAAGACAGACCAGTGACAGGAGCATGTACTGCAGAACGTTCAGGTCTCCGTAGCCCTGCGCCAAGTGCAAACTGAGAAGCGGGATGCCGAGCAGTGCAGCGGTCGTCACCGCGCCGTGTGCGGTGCCGCGGAGTTTTTTGACGATGACGGCGAGGGCGAGGAATGAACAGACGGAGAGCAGGAACAGGATTGTGTTGGCGGCGGTGTCGTTCCATTCTTTTTGGCCTTGGTTCGCCGTGACTTGGAGCGCGTGGTACAGGAACGGATACTGAGGCTTGGCCATGCCGCGGCTTTCATCGGGGTCGAATGCCATCTTTTGATCGACGTAGGAAATCTCGGAGCGCATCGTCCAGTTCGTCGCGCTGTCGTACTGCATCGTGGGCAGCATCACGGCGTGGGCGAATGCGTAGATCACCGTCATGGCGATGAGAACGAGTGAGCATCCCGTCACGAACTTTTCCGTCCCCGAGAGTGCGGGGGAGACGTGCAGCTCTCCGTCGGACTTCTTTCTGTTCCGTGCGTAGAAAGCCGCGACGGCCGTCGCGACGACGTGTGCACCGAGCATCGTGAATGCCGTCAGCGGAACGCCCGAAACCGTGTACGCAAAGACGACAAGAACGTTCACGAATGCGGCCAGCGGCAGCGAGAGTGAAAGTGCGAGCGTGAGCTCGGATCCGAATGCCAAGCCGATGAGCGTGCCCTGCGCAGTGAGCACGAGCGTGACGCCGATGAAGAACAGGAAGCTCATCATGGAAGCAATCGGAAGAGGATGGATCCGTCGGCAAACGTGTTCAGGCGCTCGGCACGGCGGTTTGCGGCTCCGCAACGGAGCGTGAGCACCGTGGCCTTGTTCACCGTCGCGGTATCCAGGTTCCACGATTGCTTGTCCATGACGACCGCGAAGTCGGCCTTGGCGGCATCGGCATCATCGGACGAAATGCGAATGGGATACGCGAAGTAGCGCAGGATTTTTTCTTTGTAATTCGTTCCGTCGCGGCAGGAGTACACGGTCTGGCCTTCTTTGCCGATCAGCTTGATGGCGGCGGCCACCAGGTGCGCGGACCCCGCTTCGTCGTACGTGCCTCCGGCGTATTCGGTGAGATGTTCGTTCGTGAAGCGCAGCAGGTCGATGCCGAAGCGCAATTGATACAGCGCCGTACCGGTCAAAAGAATCGTGACACCCGTCATGAGCATGCGCTCACGTTTGACGAAGAGCAGGCACACGAACGCGATGAGGACCGTCGCGATGCCGAGCATCACGGCCACATGCGCGCCGAAGATGCGGTAGCCTCGGAGCGCGTGATAGCTGCTCGGCGTGTAGGGCTCTGCAGTGAGGAAATGTCCGACCCCCGCTCCCGCGATCCGAAAGGGAGACGAGGGCGTGAACGAGATGGAGTTGAATCCGGCATCGGCCTTTTCATCTTTGCTCAGCAGATGAACCAGCCACTTTTGCCGGATCGGTTTCCACCCCGGCGACACGGTGAGGTCGATGGATGCCGTGCCGTCCTCCGTCTGCGGCAACGTGAAGCGAAGGAAGTCGGTGGGCACGAACAGGTCGTTTTTCTCCAGCGGCACCATGTAGATCTCGAGCGGCTGATTGCTGTGGTACGAAATGACGAGCGTCGCACCTTTTCCTTCCAGCGCCGTGGATGCCCTGCCTTTATTTTCGGCGAGTGCGCGTTCCACGGGCTCCGAGGAATCCACGATGGCCGGACGAATCGCCAGATTCTGCGCACCGGCGAGCGGTACCGCAAATATGAAGGAAGCCGCAGCCGCAAGCAGAAATCGACGAGTCGTCATTTATCCGATCCAGGCGTGCATGATGGCGCCCATGATGCAGAGTGAGACGAGCGGGTACCACGTGTCGATAAGGAAGAGCTTGAGCGACTTGTGCGTGTAGGCGTAACTCGTGGCGAACACCGTGCCCGTGAAAGCGATCCAGAGCAGGACGATCATGGCGATGACGTCGCCGTAACCGGCAACCGGCACCACGGCCAGAATCGTTCCGACGATCGTCGCTTGAACGATGCCGCTGATGACGCTCGTGGCGATGGCCGGAGCCATGGCCTTCTTCGCCTCTTTCTTGGAAACCTTGTCCACACCGCTCAGCTTGTACCACGCCTTGCCGAACAGAGGACCGAACCAGAGCATACCGAGCGCCATGTGCGCGACGAGACAAAGCAGGATCGCAAGCGGATACGCCTTGGCGAACAGCAGCGCGGAGAGAAAGATATCCATGAGAGAAAAGGGAAAGAAGGGAGAGAAATGAATGTTATTTTTTTCGGGCGCTTGAGTGCTCAACACTGCTTGCACTCCGTTCCAACGCCATGGTGCAGCTCTGACAGCAAACGTTGTCCATGGACGTCAGTATCTCATTCTTTTGCGCTTCGAAGGATTGCAAAATTCACCGGTTCTGGTTAAATATACCAATGAGAAAAACGAGCTACATAGAGAGTAATGGCGCACAGAAAAGAGGTGGCGAGATCGCACGCAGCACTGTGCGTCACATGATTGCCATGGCATCTGAAATTGCTGAACAAAAATTGCTTTCACAAAGTGCGGAAATTTTAAACAGGATCAATGCACTCGGAGAAACTTTTTCAGATATTGCTCGTGCAATGATTCCTGAAGTAACCCAGCATTCACTGAATCTTGGGCAAATGGCAGTTGCAAGAGCAGTTAGAGAATTGTTTTCAGAAGATGAGTACGCAGTTCTCGCTGCGAAAAATAAATTAAAAGGCGCATCCAAAGGCGGCTCGTCTTTTCATCCAGTGGGTTTCGATCCCAGAAAAGAGAAATTTACTCCCAATGGACATCGTCCGCTTTGGCCGGATGAAGAACTTCAAGCATTGAAGGAAATGAAGGCTGACCAAACAGGTGCTTACCTTTACAAGGGCGGGCTCCACGATGGTAGGCCATCCTTCACATATATTGCATCATTGCTCAATGAACGTTTCAGGGACATTCGCCCTTCTCGTACGGCAAATGCTTGCAAGAGAATGTGGGATCGACTCGTTGAGTCTGACGGAAATGAAGAGTCTCTGGCTCAATAATGAATTCCTCCCTAGGATAAGCCCGTTCGGGACGTAGCTCAGTTGCCCAGTCCCGCTCCGCGGGACGTCATCTAAGAAAGTGCGCTCGTCCCGATTGTTCATTTCTACCCTTTCGTTTGTCGGGACGTAGCTCAGTTGGTAGAGCGCCTGGTTTGGGACCAGGAGGCCGCGAGTTCGAGCCCCGCCGTCCCGACCATCATTCGATCATTCTTACGAGCTCCGGTTTGGGACCATGCCGCGCGCGAAGCGGAGCCCCGTCCCGATACATTTTTAAATCATGCTCGATCAAATTGTTTCTTATCGGGACATGTGTGATGCCGAAGGAAAGCAAACACTGCAGCGTGGTATGAATTTTAGGTTGAATCCTAAATATTCAGTTATTTTGATGTCCAGACGCAGCAATGCTCCTTATAGAGATGCGATTCGGGAAGATGGGATTACTATCGAATATGAGGGGCACGATCAGCCAAGAATTAAAGGCGGAGCAGATCCTAAATTAATAGATCAGCCTCGGACTACAAAAAACGGAGTTTTAACTCAAAATGGGTTATTTATGGCTGCTGTAGAAGATTATAAAAGCAATAGAAAGCAGTCCGAGCCTGTGAAAGTCTATGAAAAAATATTGGATGGTGTTTGGTCGCTCAAGGGCATGTTCGAACTTGTTGACTTTCGATTGCAGAATGACGGGGTGAGAAATGTTTTTCTTTTTGAGTTACAGCTTGCGAAGAACCAAGATTTTGCGAAAGATCAGCCAGTCGATCTAGCTCATACACGCCTTATTCCGTCTGAAGTAAAAAGAGAAGTATGGAAGAGAGATGGCGGTCGGTGTGTACTTTGTTCCTCCACAAAAAATTTGCATTTTGATCATGATCTACCTTTTTCCAAAGGTGGTACAAGTTTAACGGAAAAAAATATTAAATTGCTTTGTGCGAAATGCAATTTGTCGAAATCGGATAAAATTCAATAACTTCTTCTTTTCTCTGCATGCGCTCCTACAAATACTTCGATCTCGTCATGGCCGCGTTCGTCGCGGTCCTCCTTATCTCCAACATCGCGTCGTCGGCCAAGATCGTGGACTGGGGCGTGTCGTTCTACGGTCTGCGCCTGAGTTTCGATGCGGGAACGCTGCTCTTTCCGTTGAGCTACATCTTCGGTGACATTCTCACCGAGGTCTACGGTTACGCAAAAAGTCGCAAAGTCATTTGGACCGGCTTCGGTGCGGCGATTCTCCTCAGCGCCACGCTCGCCGTCATTCAGCGTCTTCCCGGTGAGGCCGCATGGCAGGGCTACGCCGGTGATGCCGCGTTCGGTGCGATCCTCGGGGGCGTCGCGTCCGGTGGCATCATCATCGCCAGTCTCGGCGCATATTTCCTCGGTGAATTCAGCAACTCGTTCGTTCTCGCCAAGATGAAAGTGTGGATGAAGGGCCGTCACCTGTGGGTTCGCACCATCGGTTCCACGCTCATCGGCGAAGGCATCGATTCAACGGTGTTCACGCTCATCGCGTGCGCGCTCGGCGTTTTCCCGTGGGAGATCGCCGCGAGTCTCATCGTCGCCAACTACGTCTTCAAAGTGGCCATTGAAATTCTGTTCACCCCCGTGACGTACGCCGTCGTCGCGTTCCTCAAGCGCAGTGAGAACGAGGACTACTACGATCGCACGACGAACTTCAGTCCATTCAGGCTTTCCTAGAATTTCGGTACGCCCAAACGTGTCCCGCAACCGAAGCAAGAATGATGAGCACGATGGCGGGGAACGACCAGTGCATCATCGCTTCTTTCGGCGCAGGCAGCAGCGATAAACCGTGTGCCATGAAGACCGTGAGTCCCACGCTGAATGACACGAAGGAGAAAACTTGAAACGTGGTGAGGATCCGGCGCTTCTTCGTTCCAAGAACCGGATCGGCGTACGACGCGTCGTCGAGGAAGAAGCACAGTGCGATCATCGTGGACGCGAACGTGGAGAACAAGCAGAACGGACAGACGCCGGCGAGTTGCAGCACGCTTGCGAAGTAGAGCCGATAGCTGAAGAAGAGTCCGAGCAGAATCATTGTGCCGATGAACGCGCGCGCCGCTTTGGAAAACTTCGTTCCGAGCGTGAGCGTCGCGCCGTAGGCGGTGAGGCCGGCGTACCACAGCATGCCGAGCAGCGGATTCGGGATCACGAAGTAGTGCCCCCACGGACCTTGCACGGTTTTGGTGCAACTCACGAGCGTGTTCACGGTGCATGGCGTCGCCTCACCGGGGTGTGCGAGAGCGGCCAAGTACTGGAGCACCAGGTACGTTGCATCGATCATGCCGAGAACGGCACAGGCGGTAAGAATGACGGCGGCGGTTCGGTTTGAGGTACGCATAGGCTCCGATTATACATCAGTCCGAGACACCGTGTTATGCTGCATCCCTCATGGATTCGTCCGTCCCTCTCGCGTATCGGCTGCGACCCAAAACTCTCGCCGAGTACGCGGGGCAAATCGATGTGGTCGGCGAGGGTACGGCGCTCCGCACATCCATCGAACAAGACAAACTCTCTTCCGTGATTTTCGCCGGACCTCCGGGCACGGGAAAGACCACGCTCGCCCGCATCATCGCCGAGACGACCAAGGCGCAATTCGTGCAGCTCAACGCCGTGACGAGCGGAGTGAAAGACATCAAGGAAGTGTGCGCGCAGGCGGAGCAGCTCAAGCTTTCCATGAAGCAGCGAACGGTGCTGTTCATCGATGAGATTCATCGCTTCAACAAATCGCAGCAGGATGCGCTTCTGCCGTCCGTGGAAAACGGCAACATCATTCTCATCGGCGCCACGACGGAGAACCCGTACTTTTCCGTGAACGGCGCTCTCATCTCGCGCTCACAGGTGCATTTGCTCAAGCCGCATTCCGTGGCATCCCTCGAACGCATCGTGGAGCGTGCGCTTGTTTCTCCCGACGGGTACGCGGGCAAGGTGCAGATGCATCCTGAGGCCATCAAGAAAATCGCCGAGATGGGCAACGGAGACGCCCGCATCGCGCTCAATTTGCTGGAGCTCGCCGTTCTTATGATCGGCACCAAGATCAGCCGCGAAGATGCCGAGAAAGTTCTGAAACAGCGCAGCCACCGCTACGACAAGAAAGGGGAGGATCACTACGATACGATTTCCGCGTTCATCAAATCCATGCGCGGCAGCGACGTCGATGCCGCACTCCTGTGGATGTACAAGATGCTCGCCGCCGGCGAGGAGCCTAGGTTCCTGTTCCGCCGCATGAGTATCTTCGCGTCCGAGGACGTGGGCAATGCCGACCCGCGCGCACTGCAGATCGTCGTTTCGGCGTGGCAGGCATTCGAGATGGTTGGCTTTCCCGAGGGCGAATACTTCTTGGCGCACGCGTGCGTGTACCTGGCGCAGGCACCCAAGAGCAATGCCGTCACGCGTGCGATGAAATCGGCGAAGCAGGCCGTGGAGTCCGCGTCCGCACTCGAAGTACCGATGCATCTTCGGAACGCTCCCGTGAAAGCCATGCGCGAGCAGCACGGGTACGGCGAGGGATATCAGTACCCTCATAACAGCGCCGAAGGCGTGGTTCACGAGGATTATTTCCCCCAGAACTACAAAGGCACGCGTGCCTTCTACGAGCCATCCGAACGTGGTTTTGAGGCGGAGGTTCAGGCTCGCATCGCCAAAGCGAAAGAGATGATCGGGTAACTTGCTAGAATCATCAAAATGTTCTATAATACAGAAAACACATATGACCGCCGTCACATCCAATCTTCGGGCTTTCGCGCATGAGCATGATGACATCCCGGCGTTCCACGCCGCGTATTTGGTCTGCACGTTTTTGACCGCGGCCATTTTCAACTCGGGATTCTTCGCCGGTCTCATCGCCATTCACATGTCCTTGGATTACGTGAAGTACCGCGACGTGCACGGATTCGGGCTTGCCAAGACGATTCGCGGCATGCTGCTCGAAAGCATCGTCGACATCGCGCTGCTCATGCTGTCGCTCACGTTCGCCGTGACGCTGAACCACACGTACATGCTCGCGGCACTCAGCGGACTGCTTCGCTCGGAACTCACGCTCGTTCGCGCCATCGGCACCATCATTCCGCGCATCCAGATTCTGGAGCACTTCCTCTCCATGGCGTTCAACATTCACTCGTACATGAATACCGTGCATCCCTCGCTCGATCGCAAGCTCACGCGTCTTGAGCGCGTGGCGTTCTGGACCATCGTCGTGTGTGCGTCGATGCTCGTTCTGGTTGCCGTTCTCTTCCGCGGCAACGAACAGGAGCTCCTCAATATCTTCGCTCGCGAGCTGATCCCGCGGTTCTAGAAGGGCGCGCCGTCCGGGAAGAGCACGCGTTCCACCCGTTTCATCTCCAGTCTCCAGTCCTTGATGGCGGGGACCTCTTTGCCCTTGCCGTAGCGAGCCACGAAGTCGTCGAACCGCTCGTCCAGCGTCACCACTTCGTCGAACTTTGCGCGTTTGTCGCTGTACGCCAGGATCATTTGTTCGATGGTGATCGGCATGTCGTCACCGCTTTCGGCGTACCCGCGGTGCGTGCGGACGATGCCGCCGATGCCCTCGTATTTTTTCTCGATGAGAAATTTGTGCGCCGCGTGCTCGTGCGGTTTGCCGTATTTCTTTTGCATGCTGAGCCAAATATCGGACGTGGCTTTTTCGGGCGTGAAGTTTTCGTCACCCGTGAGTGACGAGAAGTCGACGAATCGCAGCACGTCGTGGAGTTTTGCGGCTGCGCGAACGGCGGCGGGACGCACGATTCTTCCTTGTCCCAACACTTCCACGGCCACGCGTTCGGCGACACCCGCAACGCAGTCGCAGTGTCGTACGATGTGGTCGGGGAGCCCGGCTTCCCGGCGCCACGCATCGATCTCGGCGTCGGACGGAATCGGCATGTCGCGGAACTCGAACGTGAGAAGTCGCCCCGTTCCTTCTTCGGTGATGTGTACGTGAATGCCGGCTTCCACGACGTTCGTTCGGTCGCCCCACTCAATGACGCGGATTCCCGGGAAGTCATCCAGCGCCTCCACGAATTCTTTGGCTTGGTCGGTGCGAAGGCGGTACAGATCGATGTGTGACAGGATGCCGTCTCCGTAGCGCTGTTCCAAGGCGTAGGTGGGGCTCGTGACGTGCTGCGCGATACCCAGCCCTTGGGCCAATCCTTGCGAAAAAGTCGTCTTTCCCGCACCCAGTTCGCCCGTCAAAACCACCGTCAGGGGGCGGTCATACAGGCTGTGAGCCATGGAAAGCCCTGTTTTCCGCATCTGGATGTCATTTGCGGACTGTACGATGCATCGGTCGAATATTGACATAATTTGATAAATCTACTATAATAGTAGTGAACAAAAACTCAGATCCCCATCTTACCTCATGACTTTGAAACGTATCGGATTCCGGGTTCGCGGCGTCTACAAGATGCGAAAGCCTCGCGTCATGAAGATCGCCAAACAGAAGCTTTCCTTTACGGTGGCCACGCTGTCGCTCCTGGCTTTCGTCGTGGGCAACATGGTCGGCCAGCACGGTTGGTATTCGTTCTGGAAGACCGTTCTCGGCAAAGAGGACGACTCTCTCATCGCGTTCGTCGGAACCGTGTCACCCATCGAGAAGATTCCGGATTACACCCTGTGGTCCCAGTACGGCGGTAGCAAGCAGGTGCATACGTACAGCCAGGCTCCGAGCCAGGTCCTCAAGGAACTTCCGTCGTACGATCAAACGTCGCTTCGTAATGGCAGCGCATCCAAGCTTGCCCTGCAGGCCTACTCCACGTTGTGGGAAGGCGGTTACAACTCACCGAACGGAAGTCACGCCGGCGTGGACATCGATGCGCCTCGCGGAACGCCCGTCGTCGCCATCGCAAACGGCGTCGTGGAGATGACGAGCGAGCAGAGCTACGGATTCGGAAATCACGTCATGATTCGTCATCCCAACGTGCCCGATGCTTCGAGCGAGGGTGGCAAAACCACGCTCTACTCCACCTACGCTCACTTGGACGTCGTGCTCGTGTCTCCGGGTGAAGTGGTGCACAAGGGTCAGCAGATCGGAACCGTGGGCAACACGGGCCTCGTCTTCGGAGCCACGGGTTACCACCTCTATTTCCAGGTCGAAAAGCAGGATGCGCCGTTCCACCCGTACTGGCCGTTCACGAGCGGTGAAATCGCCGCCGACGGCATGAGCTTCGTGCAGGCCGTGAACAGCACCAAGTACCAGAGTCGCCTCCAGGAATACACGCTCAGCCCCATGGCGTTCGTACAGCAGTACAAGACGTACGTTCGTCCCAGCGTCGCCACGACCTCGGGCACCGCGGGAGTGGCCGCCGCTCAGGTGAGCACGTCCACGCTCACGGCCGCCGAGCGCATGAAGTCGCTCGCAAACACGCGCCTCAAGCAGCGTTTGGCCAAGGCCGGTCAGACCGCGACCATCGTCGTGCAGGCCGTCAGTTCCTCGGCATCGTCCGTCGTTCAGAAGCCCCAGGAGGTGACGCAGGTCACCGTCACGGCTGCGGCCGCGCCCGATGTGCCGTCCTCCGGAACGAACACGGACGTCGATCATTTGCGCATCGAGCACTCCGGCAAAGTGAGCCACGCGTGGCAGAAGGTGCGCATCTTCGCCGTCGACAAACACGGTGACACCGTCGCTTCGCCGTCGTTCTCCGGCAGACTCTACGTCATCTCCGAATTCGGTGAGGCCGAGATCCGTCCCGCCGAGCTCAGCCCCCTCGACTTCGTAAACGGAGTCGCCACGGTGAACATCCTCTCCCGCAGCAACAAGACGCTCTTCATTTCCACGAGAGGTGCGTTCACGACGACGAGTGCGCCGATGCTGTACGATCGCTAGTCATTTGTCGCACGCGGATTCGCGTTGCGAACATTGCACTTTTTAGGAAACCAAAGAAACCTACGAATCCAAAGAATCCAAGGATGCTCGTTGGTTTCCTTGGTTTCTTTGGTTACTTTGACTTCCTCTTCGAGGCATATTTCGTCACCGCGAGCATCAGGAGGAGGAGCACCACGAACGCCACTCCCTTCTGCGCCGTCGACATGAAGAGGGCGGTCCCGCCGAACAGCGTTCCCACGACCGCCATGAGCATGATGATTTTTCTCTCGCTCCAACCTTTGTCGAGCAGCAGGTGATGCAGGTGATCGCGTCCGCCCCTGAGCGGTGACGTGCCGCGTGCCAGGCGCCGCACGATGACGAATGCGGCATCGAGAAGAGGTATGCCCAGAGCCAAAAAAACGGTGGCCACCTTTCCTCCGCTGTAGATGCCGAGGACACCGAGCATGAGCCCGAAGAACATCGATCCGGTGTCGCCGAGCAAGAGCGTCGCGGGAGGAAAATCGAACGCAGCGCCTGCTGCCGCGATGCCGGCCAAAACGAACGCGATCTGCGCCGTTTCCACTTCGCCGTTTCTGAAATACGCGAGCAAGCCCAGCATCAAAAATCCGATGACCGAGAGCACGCTCACTTGTCCGCCGATGCCGTCGAACCAGTTGAGCGCGTTGATGGTGAAGAGAAGCCACACAACCGTGAAGATGCCGCTGAGGACCGGAAGATTTCCGAGCGGTCCTGCCGGAATCACGAACGCATCGAGCTTCAGAAATCCGCCGAGCGGACTGGTCACCGTATAGATGCGCGACCCCGTCGCGAAGATGAGAACCGCGACGAACACCTGCACGCCGAGCCGAACGTACGGCGGCAGGGGAGTGCGGTCATCGAGGAAGCACACCGCGGCCAGAATCACGATTCCGATGATCACGCCGAGTTCCTGCATCCGAATATCGGACATCAGAACGAATATCGCGAGGAACAGAACCACGGCGACGACGCCCGCGGGGTAGGGGAGTCTTTCTCGTTTCAAGCCGTATCGCTGCGGAAAATCGAGCAGTCCCCACCGCGGGAACAATCGGAGCACCAGGGCGTACCCCAGGCCGGCGGCAAGCAGAGCGGCTGCGGCGAGCATCAGCATATGTGTAGAATTGTAGAGCATGACGGAGCGGTACGTCTTCGGCTTTCTCGGCGCACGCGGCAGCGGCGATCTTCGCAAGACCTGGAATGCGCTTCTTGCGGAGAAGGGGATCGACGGATTCTTTGATTGTTACCGTGCCGTTTCCGTGAAGGACCTGGAACTGCGGCTTTCGGAGATGTTTTTACTGGAACGCAGCGGTTACCTCCTTTCCCCGAAGCTGGGGAAGATCATTCTGCCCCTTCTGGATCGACTTGATGCGTCGGCCAAGGAGAGGGGAGAGGTCGATACGGTGTTGAACAAAGGGGGAGTGATGATCGGATATTTTTTGGGAGACATTTCGCCCGCAGAGCGCTTAAAACTGTGGATGGGCTCGGAGAGGGGAGTTTCCCGTTGATTATTCGGGTGAAGATGAGCTGAATTCTTGCGTCCGGGGCAACGCTCAGTACACTCCCTGCCAATGAAGAAGTACAACGTGCTTTCGGAGGCGAAACTCAAAGGCAAACGCGTTCTCCTGCGCGCGGGGTTCGATCTTCCCATGGAGAACGGAAAAGTCACGGATGCCACGCGCGTCGAGGCCATCGAGAAGACGATGAAGCACGTTCTCAAAAGCGGAGCGATCCTCATCCTCATGGCTCACCAGGGTCGTCCCAAAGACAAGCCGGAGAGCGAATTCAGCCAGAAGCCCATCGTTCCGGTTCTTGAGAAACTCCTCAAAACCACGGTCCATTTTTCCAAAGATTGCATCGGACCCGTGGCCGAGAAAGCAGTTGCAGGAGCCAAGCCCGGGGAAGTGGTGCTTCTTGAAAATTTGCGCTTTCACGCTGAGGAAAAGAAGAACGACAAAGCGTTTGCCAAGGCGCTCGCCAAGCTCGCCGACGTCTACGTGAACGATGCGTTCACGAACTGCCATCGCAACCACGCGAGCATGGTCGGCGTGCCGAAGCTGTTGCCCTCCTACATGGGCTTCAACCTGCACGAAGAGATCACACATCTCTCCGTCGTCGCCACCGAACCCAAAAAGCCGCTCACGCTCATCATCGCCGGATCGAAAATGGAAACCAAGGTTCCGGTCATCGAAAAATTCCTGAAGAGCGGCGACCACGTGCTCGTCGGAGGTTGCATCGCCAACACCCTCATCGCCGCGCGCGGATTCGATGTCGGCGGATCGAAGTACGACGAGGAGGGGACGGAACTCGCGCAAGAACTCATGATGGAAAGCGAGAAGCCCGGACGTGCCAAAATTCACGTTCCTCGTGACGTGGTCGTTGCTGAAAAACTCGATGAGAAAGCCATCAAGCTCGATCTTCCCGTGGAAGACGTTCTCGGCGACATGTGCATTTTCGACATCGGAAAAGTCACGCTCAAACGTTACATCGACATCATCGAAGCATCGAAAATGATCGTGTGGAACGGACCCGTGGGCGTCTACGAATACAACCGTTTTTCGCACGCCACCAAGCGCATCGCCGAGGCCGTGGCCGCCGCCACGAAAAGGGGAGCCAAGACGTTCGTGGGAGGAGGGGACACCATCGATTTTCACCTGAAGTACAAGTATCCGCTCAAGGATTACACGTTCGTGAGCATGGGTGGGGGAGCCATGTTGGAATTCATCGCGGGGAAGCCGTTCGAGTCATTGAAAGTGCTCGAGAAATAGCTTTTTGGTGTACGTTCGTTCCTCCCGCATTCGCGGTTGAGAATTTCCCGTTCGTCATTCTTACGTGCGTGAGACTCGGGCATACTGGCCGCCATGCCCGACGGAGAGCAGACCCCACCGCAGTACACGCTTCTCATAGCGCCGGAGCAGCCGACGTCCAGTTCGTTGCTCGGCAGCGTTCGGCGCATCGCGGGCCCCGTGATGCTCGTGGTGTCGCCCGACGGATTCGACCAACTCTCGACGGAGCACCTCACGCAATTTTTCCGCGAGGCGAAAGCGCTGAACGTCGACCGCACGTTGACGGTAGCCACCAAGGATCCGCGCGTTCGTGAGCTCGCCAAAAAATACGGCTGGGAAGCGGTGCAGACCCTCAAGCAGCTCAGGCCGCTCTTGAAAGACGATAAATCCCAGGCCGAGGCGGTCCGTGCCTTCAGCCCCGTCTCATGGCGCCAGGACATCCGCAGCCGTCTGCAGTCCGTGGGTCTTCTGACGCTGCCCAAAGTCCGCATCTGGAGCTTGCTCGTCGTGAGCGCCGTGGTGTTTCTGTTCGTGTTTTTCAGGCTCTTGCCTTCGGCGCAGGTCAACATTTGGCCGAACCAGGAATCCAGTACGTTCACGACGAACGTCTACCTGCAGGCTTCGGGGGCGGTGCTTCCGGTTCCCGATGACCGCGTGCGCGTGCTGCCGCTGGAGCTCCTCACGGTTCGCATCAGCCGTACCATCACGTACGACCAGGTCAGTAAAAATTTCACGGGCAACAACGCCAAGATGACCGTGACGGTGTTCAATAATTCCGGCGAGCAGTTTTCGCTGCGCAAGGGAACGCGTCTCGTGAACCAAGCAGGTATGAGATTTCGGCTCCAGGACGACGTGATCCTGCCCATGAAGTCCAAGCAGGACGTCCGCGCCGAGGCCGACTCCTTGGACCAATTCGGCGAAGTCGTGGGTGCCCGCGGCAACGTGCCTGCCGGTGTGAAGTGGGACTTTCCGGGACTCTCGGAAAAGGACCGCGCCGACGTCTTCGCCCGCAACGAAAAGCCCGCGACCGGCGGCAATACGTCGTACGTCAGCATGCTCAGCAAAGAAGATCTGTACGGTACCAAGCAGCGCCCCGGCGGTGCCAAGCTCCGCTTGGAGCAGGAGCTCCTTACCGTGGCCAAGCAGCAGGTGGAGGAAGAGCGCATCGGCCGCAATAAAATTTTCGGCACGCACCTCATCCAGCTGCAGCGCGAGGAACTGACCAAGGTGGTCTACAAGGACTTCCAGCTCAGCGACCAGTTCATCGGACAGCCCGTTGCCAGTATTCCCGCACAGGGGAGTATCGAGTACACCGTGATCTTGTACGACGAGAATGAACTCTTGAATTTGTTGAAATCGGAAGTGCTCGAACGCGTCGGCGCCGACAAGACGATCGTCACCGGTTCCTTGACAAAGGACAACATGGAGGTCAGCGTCATCGCTCCGTGGGACGATGACTTCAAGTGGGTGAAGATCACCGCCGATTTGACATACACCGAACGCTATGTGATCAACCCCATTACGCCGAGCGGTGCCAGGTTCGGGAAGTACATCCGAGACAACGTGGCGGGTAAGACGGTGTCCGAGGCATATCGCATCATTCGTAACCTTCCCGAAGTGGATAAAGTGGATATCAACGTGTGGCCGCCGTGGGCGTTCCAGTTGCCGGCCATCGGAACCAACATCGCCATCACGGAGCAGGAGAACTAGGCATTTGATCACGATTAAATCATGTACAAGATACATTGTGCGTTATTCAAGATAGTGGGGAATGGGATCCCCTCACCCGGGTTTTCTGGCTACATGCTGCGCGAAACAATTGAAAACATGCATCAATACTCACCTACCAAGTTGTGCACACGTCTGTGCAAAACCGACGATCGACAGGTTCGGTACTTCTGTGTCCAAATAGTAGAAAGTGCCGCTTCCCTGCCCTCTACCCCTGGGTTTGGACGTCCAAACCCGTCAAAAGTACGCAAAAAGTGGGCAAAAACCGTGTAAAAACGGGGGACTCGGTTTTGAGAATGTAGGGGAGTGATCGTCGACGGGTCCCCTGCTCCGCTTAATGACCGAGCAGGAGGCTTAAGACTCCCAGGAAAAGCGGCTGATGCACCATGTAGATCGCGAGCGATCGGCGGGAAATCGCCGTGATTCCGCGTGAGACGGGGTTCTCGGCCGGAATGAACGTGAGCTTCGCCCGGTTCTCCTTATAGAGGTGTCCGAGCGCAACGCCGATGAGGACGACGCCGAACCACGGAATCAGCGGAAAATAATCCACGCTGACGAAATCCGGCGGCACACGGCCGAACGGAATGAGGAGTGACGTTCCTTCGATGAATCCGCGGACGGGATACGCGAGCATCGCGATGACGCCACCGAGCAGCCCGTTCCACTTCTTGAGCGGCGCAAAGTCCGGCAAGAGCGCGAGTGAGACGCCGACAAGATGCAGCACGCCGAAGCGAACGTACGTCTCCGGGTCGAAGATGTAGGTGGCGACTGTCACGACGAAGCCATAGAGAAAGATTCGCGCACCGCGGATGACGTACTTGGCTCTGCGCGGCGTGTTGCTCCACGAAAGAACGAACGACACGCCCACGAGCAGCAAGAAGAGTCCCGCAGTCCCCTGTTCCAGGATTTTCCACGCGCCCTCGTTCACCGGAATGTCCCACCCGTAGAAGAACGCCAAGTCGTACGCCAGGTGGTACGCCATCATGCACACGATCGCAAAAACGCGGAGTGCGTCGATTTCGATGGAGCGGGGTGAGGAAGGCATGGTGTGGGTTGATCATACGTTGTCGTTCTTTTCTTGTCCTACGACCCTTCCGATGTCGGCATCTTCGTCTTGAGCAGGAAAAATTCGTCACTCGGTTCCGTGTCACCAATTTCTACGGACGCATTTTGTCTCAAGAGTAGAACGGTACCGTTAGGAGGGTAATGGGGGCTTGGGGGAGGTAGGGAACCGAACTAAGGTTCCCTTCCTCCCCCATAAAGAAAAAGCTGTTGCTTGCCGCAACGATGGTCTGGGGTGGTCCGACGAGTGTTGCTCTTTGTCGAGGATTCTCTCCCACTTTCTTTTGACGCAATTCGATTGTCACTTCGATCTTCTTCCACTTTCTTTTGACGCAAAAGAAAGTGGCAAAGAAAAACAGTCGCTGGTGGAAAAATGACCTACGCTTCTACGTTCACTCCGCTAAAAAGTCCAAACTCGGCCTGCGGGCCTCAAACAGTGGACTTTTTCACGCTCCGCTTCACGTGAAGCGTTACGGCATTTTTCCAATGCGACACGGAGGGTGTACTGCACGGTACCGTTAGGAGGGTAATGGGGGTTTGGGGGAGGTAGGGAACCGAACTAAGGTTCCCTTCCTCCCCCATAAAGAAAAACCTGTTGCTTGCAGAAACGATGGTCTGGGGTGGTCCGACGAGTGTTGCTCTTTGTCGAGGATCTTCTCCCACTTTCTTTTGACGCAATTCGATTGTTACTTCTTTGTCCGCGACAAAGAAGTAACCAACCCTCCTTCGCTAAGGCTACGGAGGGCAAGGAAGGCGCTATGCGCGAGAACTCGCCGGCCCTTTAGGTCCGGCTCGAACAGCACGCGCAATCTACGGTTTGAGAATTTCGGGCGAGCCCGCTCCCCCGGCCTTCGCGAAGCTCAGGCCACCCCCTCTCCACAATGTGGAGAGGGGGAAGGGGGGTGAGGGCTTAAAGCCTCAGAGATCTTTTTCAGCACCATCGGCAGTTCGTTGAGTACCTCTTTGTTCGTGAATCGAATCACACGGTACGTATGGTCTCCGATGATCTCGGTTCGGACCTTGTCGTATTCTTTTTGAAATTCATGAATTTCTCCGTCCACTTCCACGATGAGTCGATGCTCGGCGCAACGAAAATCGGCGATGAACGTGCCGATGTTCGATTGTCGCCGCCATTTGGTTCCTGCCAGTCGTTTGGCCCGTAATTCCTTCCAAAGTATTTCCTCGGCAGACGTCATCTCCTGTCTGAGCTTTCGCTTGAACCGAAGCTTGCCGAGATTGTGACGTCCTTCGCTCACGAGCATGTCGCAATTATACTCTTCGGTCACCGGCCCGCTCCCTAGAGATGGCGTATTGCAGGAGCAGCCCGCTCCCCCGGCCTTCGCGAAGCTCAGGCCACCCCCTCTCCACAATGTGGAGAGGGGGAAGGGGGGTGAGGGCTTTTTTTATACACTCCGAAATTCTTTTGGTTCGTGTCCATTTCTTTCGGTTGATTCCATGGGTGTACGATCGTACACTGTGCACATGACCTCCCTGAAGCAGATCCCGCAGGCGCCCCGTGTACCAAGCCAACGCAAGGTCGTGGTGGACTGTCGGGATTTGCGTCTGGAGGCCGATTCCCTGCTCTCCTGGGTCCTGAGCTTCCCGCAGCCCAAAACGGCAATGCACGTGTTCCTCCCCTCTTCCCTGCCCCAGGTTCGCCGCCTGCAGTGCACGCTCCAGAGCATGGGTTGCGTGGTTTCCCGTGTAACGAATTGCGTTCCCAGTCGTTTCTAGAGTCCACATGTCAAAGCAGCAATACTCCAGCATCGGCCGCGCATTCCTCCTTTCGGTCATACTGACGGGAGCACCGGCGCTGATGTTGAGGTTTTGGGTGCTGTAATCTAATTTTTGGGATGATTTCTCCTTTCTGGTTGGGAATTTTATGAGGCGCTGCAGACAGAAGCTAAATAGCTTTGATGCTTTTTGTACATTCGGTCATAGGATGCTGTATCAGATCTAAGCATGTATAAATGCGTACCGTCAGCCAGGGTACAGCAATCCATTTCGTGAAAAAACGGCGTTGGAAAGTCGCTTTGATTTGTAGTACAAACTTTCGCAGATAGGTGTAAGGCAGTAGCTCCAATAATCATGTCCGGGACGGATATTCCACCTAAAATAGATAACGGTTCATTATTTTCTGATAAATAATTTGATAGAAGATACATATAGCAGGACGCCAGTTGCATAGTTCCTTTATCAACATCAATTGGGTTGAATTGATTGATTCGATCAAGAGATGTTTCTAATTGGTGCTTTGTATTTTTTCCACGAAAATATTCTAGTCTTGTAACGTAAGACACATTGATTTTATGGTCTGAAAACTTCGAAAGAAACGTAGCTATAATCGGCTGATTCTTTTTATTCTCTGATTTCATCACAGCACCTGTATCTAGCAAAATCCTACGCTCAATCCTTTCATTTGGAGATAAGCCTGAGAGATTTAATGATTTCGGCAGTGGTATTGGATTCATGCGCAACAAGCTTAACATCCTTATTAAACTTTGATGCAGATCTTAATTCCACACGATTTACATTCTTACCCCTTCTAGAACTACCAGAAGTCTGCTGCAGACCATTCTTCAGCGTCATGGAGGCGTGGGGAAAGCGATCACATCATAGATATTCCTTTAAATACATTCAATTGCGTCTTCAATAAAAATGGGTTTCTCACCTTATTTGTGCTTGCCATTAGTTAACCAATTTCTTGTCTTTCCAGATATTTCAATTGCCAGATAGCCTGAAGCGGCACAAATGAAATATGACAGTGCCCAACTCAGCCAGGTTAATTGATATTCCAATTCTAATGAAAACGAATACTGTTCTAATAATTTATCATCCGGACCACTGAGGCCCTTCGTGCCTGCATTTTTTAGAATTTGCTCAATGTTTTCCTCTGAGGCATCGTCATATTTCACATCTAAAACTCTAAAGCTAATAATTTCATTTTGCGGTGCAAAAATGCAATTTTTTTTCTTAGATGAGGAGTAATCAATATTTACCAATTTTCCTACTAGTATGGAGTTGGGAGCATTTGCTTCTACTGTAAACGTTGAAATTAAGGATGCGCCTGTGCCAGATGGTTTTACACATATTTGTTGGACGAGCAATCCTTTGATTAGTGGGACAGGGCCATCGGGAGATTCATTTCGAACTTCGTAGAACATTGTCTGTTTCCACTCTGGGTTTCGCTCGCATACTTTGTTCTTACATGTTGTTTCAATATTCACAACTGTTCTAAAGGCAGGCCATTTTCCATCATAAGAGCTAATTGTGGGCACCAAGAGAACAACCCAAGCAACCAATATTGCTAATCGAAAATCAAAGCTGTTGACTACTCGTGAGAAGAAACTACTTTCTTTCATTTGATAGAAATCTTCAAAAACTTCCTCTTCCCCACCTTCACAATCCCCTCCTCGGCTTTGGCGTCTGCGGACTTCACGGCCACGTCATTCACTTTGATACCGCCTTGTTCGATGAGTCTGCGGGCTTCGGACTTGCTCGCAACCGACTTGCTCGCAACCAGTGCATCGATGAGGCTCTCGCCTTTTTTGGCTTTGTACTCGGGCATATCGTCCGGCACGCCTTTGTTCTTAAACACGTTCTCGAATGCGGCTTCGGCGGTCTTGGCGTCTGCGGCTGAGTGGTACATCGTCACGATTTCTCGTGCCAAACGCATTTTGATGTCCTTGGGGTTTGCCTTCTTCGCCGCGAGCTCGGCGACCATCGCCTTCACTTCGGACATCGGAATGCGCGTGCAGCATTCCAAGTATGCGGGAATGAGTTCGTCTTTTACCGAGAGAACCTTGCCGTACATATCGGCCGGCGCATCGGTGAGGTAGATGCAGTTGTCGTACGTCTTGCTCATTTTTCGGCCATCCGTTCCTTCGATGAGTTTGGTGGTGAGCACGAACTTCTCACGCTTGCCGTATGCCTTCTGTAGTTTGCGGCCGCAGAGCATGTTGAAGAGCTGGTCGTTGCCCCCGATTTCGCAGTCCACATCCAGCATCACGGAGTCGTAGCCTTGCATGAGCGGGTACAGAAATTCGTTGGGGCTGAGCTCTTCGCCCTTTTTGATGCGCTCCTGAAACATGTCGCGCTGCAGCATTTGCTGCACCGTGAAGTGGCTGAGCAGGCCCATGATTTGCGCGGTGTCCATTTTTTCCAGCCACTCGTGGTTGTGGCGAAGTTCCACCTTGGAAAAATCGAGAATGAGCGACGCCTGCTTTTTGTACGTCTCGAAGTTCTCCATCACTTGCTCTTTCGTCAGAGGCGCGCGCATCGAGTCTCGTCCCGTCGGGTCACCGATCATCGCCGTAAAGCTGCCGATGAGGAAAATGACGTGATGCCCCGCATCTTGGAAAGATCGGAGCTTGAGAAGCGGAACGGAATGACCGATGTGCAGCAGGGCGCCCGTGGGGTCTATTCCAAGGTAAATGCGCAGCGGCTTGCCCGTTTTCAGCTTTGCTTCGGCCACGTTCAGGGGGACCACCTCTTGTACCGCCCGTGTTAAAAGTTCTTCTGCGTGTGTCATCTTTGCCTAGAGTGCGGCATACTCCGTGTATGAGTCAAACAGCGAACAGTAGCGGTGGAGACAAAACGGTCGTCGTCACGGGCGGTGGCCTGCGCTTGGACCAGTTCCTGGCCCAGCAGGAGGGCATCAAGAGCCGCAGCGCAGCCGCCAAGCTCATCGATGCGGGCAACGTGCGAGTGAATGGTGCAAAAGAGAAAAGGTCGTCCACTCTCATGCGCGAGGGTGACAAAGTCACCTACGACCTGCCGCGCGGCGCCGAGGTGCCGAGTGAAAGCGGCAAGACCACTCCCCTGCCCATCTTGCACGAGGATGACCACTGCTTCGTCATCCGGAAGCCCGCGGGGCTCGCGGTGCAGCCCGGTACGGGCATGGAAGAAGGCGAGGAAACCGTCATCTCCGCTCTCAAGCCTTTGTTCCGCGAGCGCAATCTTCCGTTCTCGGAAGCCGAGGTGTTGGTCCATCGCTTGGACAAAGACACGACCGGGTGCCTCCTCATCGCCAAAACTCCCGAGGCCCATATGAAGCTCCAAGAGCAGTTCGCCGGACGCACCGTGGAAAAAGCATACCTTGCACTCGTCAGTGGCCAGCCGAACCCGGCATCGGCGATCATCGATGCGCCCATCGGCAGGCACGGCAACGAACGCACGAAGATGTCCGTCATGCAGCCCATCGGGGCCCGTGAATCGCGTACGACGTACCGCACCATCGGCAAGGCACAAGGAGTCGCGCTTGTGGAATGCGATCTCCATACGGGACGCACGCACCAAATCCGCGTGCACATGCAGAGCATCGGTCACCCGGTGCTCGGCGATGACACGTACTGCACCAAAGCATCGAAAGACGTTTCCAAGGATGTGGGTGCCGACTTCATGTGTCTGCACGCATGGAAGCTGTCGTTCAAATCCCCGTCCGGAAAAAAAGTGAGCGTCCAGTGTCCCCTGCCGAAAAGATTCGAGAATCTTCTCACGAAGCTCGAGATCAAGATTCCGTCGTAGTGTTTTACGGCTCGAAGTTCACGACGTACTCGAGCACGTCGAGGATTTCGCCGTCACTGTTTCTGGCGACGATGCGGTACACGTTGCGGCCGCGCTTCATGGTGCCGAGTTCCGTGGAGGCGATGTACTTCCAGTTGATGCTGCCGGGGGTGTAGAGCGAGAGCGTGTAGCCGTTCACGGAGATGCTGTTTGTGAGCGACGAAGTCTTTCCTTCGATGGAGAACTCACTGTCCGTGCTGTCCGTCTGCGTTCCTGCGGTCGGCTTTTCCACGGTAAGCGTTCCGGGAGAAATCGGCGGGTTCTGCTTGATGGGTGGCTGTGACGAAGCAGTCGCTCCCGTGGACGTGGGAGGTGCGGGAGAATCGGTCACGACGATCTTGATGGAACGAGCGGGACTCTTGTTGCCATCGGCATCCAGCGCCACGACGGAGTACGTGTTCTCGCCGACGTTCATGTTGCTGAGCGCGGTGCTCGCGAGGTAGCTCCACGTCTTGCTGCCCGGCTTGAAGAGCTGCAGGCGGTAGTCGTTCACCATGATGCCCGCGGTGTTCGGCGGAGCCTCACCCGTGATCTCCACTTCGCGCTGCGTGGTCGTGAGCGTCTCACCTGAACCGACGGGAGACTTGAATCGAACGGGCTCCACGACGGCCTTGTACGTGTTCGTCACCGTGCGCTCGATCTTGGAGAGCGGAATGCCCTGCGCGTCTTGGGCTTCCACGGAAATCACCATCGACGGGTCTTTGGTCATGCTGAGGTCCACCGAGAACGAGCGATCGCTTTTGATCGTCACGTTCTGACCGTTCACGAGAACCTGCGACACTTTGGCGTTCACTTTTCCGGCGACGGTGACCGTGCGTGCGTTCACTTCCACGCGGTTCTGCGGTGAGGTCACAATGAGCGGATCATCGCTGTTCGTTGCGGCGGACGAGCTGCTTCCACCCGTTCCCACATCGGGAATGGTCGTTGCTTGCGAGTAGCTGGAGATGAGGAATTCATCACGCAAGAGTGCGGCCGTCACGGGGTCGCGGAAATCGTACGGATCGTGTCCTTGGCTGATGGATGCCTTGGCATCCTCGGTGAGCGAGAAGTACTGGCCTTCGCCCACGAAGATCACGGGCTCGGTTTTCGTGAACGTTGCGGTGACCTTGAGTCCCACGCCCGATGCGCGAACGACGTTGATGAGCGATGCACTCAGCAGTGCGCCTGCGGACGCAGGGACTTCGGCGGAGTAGTTGGAGGTGCTCACGGTGCGGACGATGGCACCCGTAAAGGACTCGGCGGTTGCAGTGGCTACCCACACGCGGCCCGAGCGAATCTCGGCGGCGATCTGCGACGTGCCGTCTTGCTGATGGTCGGACGTTGCGATGCGAAGATCCGACGCTTGATCGAGACGAATCTTGGTTCCGTCGAAGAACTGGAGCGTGGCGTCCCCCGCTCCGCGAGTTGCGACCGCGTCACCGGCGTAGAGCTTGAGGTTCGTTTCGGCGCGCTGCCACTCCTCTCCTTGGAGCGACACCTGGACGTTGTCCGTGCTGCGCACGGTGAGCACGGCCGCGGTCTTGCGGCCGATGGAGTGATCCAGCATGCCAAGAAGCGTCGATGCGACGTACCACACCACGATCAAAATGACGGCGACCATCACCGCTCGTACGAGTACGGTCGGCTTACGGTCGTTCGATCCGACCAGATACTGACGGCGGCGGTGCCGAGGCAACATTGGTTCGCTATCATAAGCGACTTCGCTCATGAGGTGCAACCCATTCGCGTTAACTGACGGTGACACGTTCCACCTCGGCTTTGGTGGTTACGTTTTCGGCGATCATTTTGTCTCCCCACTCGTGCATGGTGAGGAATCCTTCCTTCTTGGCGACCGCGGCGATCTCACTCGAGGTGGCCTGGCTCAGGATGAGGTTGCGGATCGGTTCCGATGCGATGAGCAGTTCCGGGAGCGCGAGCTGACCCGTGTAAAAACCGGGCTCGCTCTCCGTGTGTTTGGCGAGGTCGGCGCGGATGGCGGGGTTCGTGGTGCGCACCAAGCGCTGAGCGAGAACGGCGCGCAGTGCGGGCGCGAACGTGTAGGTGCTCACACCCATGGAGAGCAGACGCGGAATGGCTTCGATGGCGGAGTTGGTGTGGAGGGTGGCGAGCACCAAGTGACCGGTGAGCGAGGCATCGATGGCCGTCTGCGCCGTCTCTTGGTCGCGGATTTCTCCCACGAGGATGATGTCCGGGTCGTGACGGAGAATGGAGCGCAGTCCCGAGGCAAATGTGTAACCGTGCTCGGAATCGATCTGACTTTGGATGATGTCCTTGAGCTCATATTCCACGGGATCCTCGAGCGTGATGATGTTGCGGTCTTTGCCGGAGAGCGTGGAAAGCAGTGCGTACAGCGTCGTCGTTTTACCGGAGCCGGTGGGACCCGTGACGAGGATCAGTCCGTTCGGGAGTTCGGCGAGATCTGCGAGCTGCTTTTTGATCTCGGGCGGGAAACCGAGTTTCTCGAGCGGAACGATACCGCGGTCCGGGTCGAGCAAGCGCAGCGTGTACGCCTCACCGAAACGGGAGGGCAAGCTTGCGACACGAACGTTGACCATGCGTCCTGCGGCCGGGAACACGTACTGTCCGTCTTGGGCGACGTTCTCCACGTTCAGCTTCAACTTGGCTTTGAATTTGATGCGGCGTTTCATCGTCTCGAACGTATCTTTGGAGACCGTCAAAAGGGTCTGCAGTACGCCGAGATCGCGCCACTGAATCTTCACCCCGTTCTTCTGCGGGTTCACGTGAATGTCGGAAATGCCGTTTTTGATGGCTTCCTGTTCCAGAGTGGACAGGAGTTCCTCGCCTTGGAGGTTTTCGAGCTTCTTGGGATCGATTGAAGGCATCGCATTATTATATCATAAAATGGCCTTTTTTCCCAGGTCCCCTGAGCCTCCAACGACGCATTTTGGGGCGTTTCGTACCCTATTTGACCGGCGTGGGTTGCACCACTTCGATCACGGGAGCGGTGGGTGCGATTTTCGGCATACTCGAAAATTCCTCGCCCCTTTCGATCAAGTACGAATCCGCGATGCTCAGGCACCATTTGTGGAACGGCGCGATAATGTGACTGCCGGGACAACCGATCACTGATGGCCAAATCATCCCCTTTCCTTCCTCGGTCATTTTTTGGCGAACTTTTTCAAAGAGTTCAGGCGAAAAACGAATCTCCGGGTCTTGCTCCGAGCCGTGCAACTCGAAGTATTCGCTTTTCATCAGGGGCACCTGCGGGTTCGGATATTTTTCATCCGTCTCCATTCCTCGCAAAATCAGGTTCACATGATGCATCACCTGCAAATGAGTTTTGGCCAGCACGCCGAGCACGGGCAGCGTACGCTTGCAAAGAAGATGCCATTCGTCGCGACTCGGCGGCCTGTCGTATTTTTCGGCGAAGAGAGTGTGTGAAACATCGAAGAGGCTCCACGTTATTTTTCGCGCCGTTCCGAATCCCTGAGAAAGCAGCGTAATCAGATCGAATTCGGGCATTCTCGACAAGATCGCACGTCGCTTCGGTGCGGTTTGGTACAGTGAGGCAAAAAGGGCGTGAGCAGTTTTCCGACATTGTTCGATCGTTTCCTGCGTGATGAGGCGAACGGACTCATTCATGAGCATCGGAAACATGTTCACCGTCTCCGTGCGTGATTGCGCGGAATTCATTTCATCTTCCAATTTCTCCGCCGTGAGCCACGTTCGCTCTTTGGCCAACTCTGTTTTGAACAAATGATCACTCTTGTTTCCCTCGAGCAGTCCGAGCCCGTCGGGTGAATCTTCCCGCAATGCTTCGAGCGATGCGGTCCATTGTGTCTTGAGCAACGCTTCCACATCTCGGTAAAAATCGATCTTCGCCTCGGTCTTCGAATTCCTCATTCCGTTGAGGTGAAGATCTTCGTGCAGCTTGTCGAATTCCTGCTTCATCGATGGACGATCTTTTTGAGCGAAATTCATAGTGATATCAAACTATAAATACGCATATTTGTCCATATATCAAAAAGGTCTAAATCGTCATTCCTCAAGCCTTTCACCCCATTTCAGCTTGCTGCGGAGCGTCGAAAAGAATGTCTCTTCACTGCGACGGATGAACTTCACGGTTTCCTTGGCGATGATGAGGTGCACGGTGTCCTTGTGCGCGAGCGTCACGTACGTCTGGCCGTCGAGCGTGAGGCTCACTTGGACGTCGCCGAATTTGTTTTGCTTCGTGAGAATCGTCACCTCCACTTCGTCGTCGCCCGGAAGCACGATGGGTTTCTGGCTGAAGCTGTGCGGATTGATCGGCGTGAGAATCGTCGCGCGAAGTTCGGGATGCACGATGGGTCCGCCCGCGGCGAGCGAGTATGCCGTCGAGCCCGTCGGAGTAGCGATGATGATGCCGTCGGCATGGAACGTGGCGAGGTCGTCGCCGTTCACGGACGTTTTCAAATCGATGAGACGTGAGATGGCTCCCTGCGACACGACGGCTTCGTTGAGCACTTTGCCCTTCCAGAGCGTCTTCTTGCCGCGTGTGGCCGATACGTCGAGGAGACTGCGTTCTTCGGTTTTTCCTCTCCCGCGCAAAAAATACGGCAGCAGTTCCTCGGTTTCACCGATCTGCATCTCGGCCAAAAATCCGATGGTTCCTTTGTTGATGGTGAGTACGGGTACCGAGAAATCGTCCATCTCGCGCACGGTCCGGAGAATCGTTCCGTCGCCGCCGAGGACGATGAGCAGATCCACCTCGTTGCAGCGCTTGAATGTTTTGCGCTTGCCCGCGATGGACTTGCAGCGCTTGTCATCGAGCAACGCTTTGGCACCGCAGTCTTCCACGATGCGGCACACGTGGAGGATGGAGTTTTCACTCTCGGCGATATCGGAGCGTGCGGTCACGCCGACGGTCTTGTACTGAAGCGGCATAAACGCATTTTAGCACGGTTTCGGACATGGAATCAGGGGGCATTTTTCGGTATCATGGAACCGATGCTTGAAAAGTTTTTGCGCGTCCTTCGGGCGATGGAGCTGGAAGAGAAAATCCTCCACATCGGAGTCGTCATCGGCATATTCGGACTCTTCATTCCGTGGCTCGGCGGACAGTGGTACGGCAATACCCAGCAGTGGAGCGGATTCGGGTTCCACACCGGTTTCATCGGCCATGCCGTGTTCTTCATCGAGCTCTTCATCTTGGCATCCGGAGTCTCCCCGCTCGTCGGTGGACCCGTCCTGGTCCGCAAGTCCAAGCGCGCCGCGGTGCGCTTGCAGCTCACGAGCATCTGCACCATTTTGCTCATCGCCGCGTTCACGATTCTCCTGCGCCTCACTTCCGAGGCTTCCGGTGCAGAAATCCGCTTCGGCATCTACATCGCCATCGTCGGCAGCGCCCTTGCCACGTTGTATGCATTCCTGGAATATCAGGAAGAGCTGAAGCGCCAGGCCCAGGCCTTGTTCCATCATCCCGATGAGCAAGCACCCAAACCCAAGCCGCAGCCCGAACCGTTCCCCGAAGATCGTCCTCCCCCGCCTCCGCCTCCCCCGCCGATGCCCGTGGAGGAACATCACCTCTTCTCCAAGCCATGACCACGCCAGATTCCAAGCCGGCTCCCCAGTACAAGGACGATGACCTCGTCTACGTGGACCCCGAAACGAAAACCGTCGTCGGCATGGTCGAGTGGGGCAAGAATGACAAGCCCAAGTCCAAGCCGTACGTGCAGGCGGTTCTCCCCGAGAAAGCCGGTGCCAAGACCGAGCGCAAGAAATCGTGGCGCAAGCATTTTCCGTGGGGCACGTACAAGAGCATGAAGCGCATCTTCAAAGTGGAGGGAAAAATCAAAGATCCCGAGCCGAACAAGACGCTCGAGGAAGTGCTTCCCAAAGCCCTGAACGAAGCGTTTTGGACATGGGAAAAGAAGGCGCCCGTCGAGCCGCCGAAGGATCCGACGAAGGCTTAGCCCTTCAGAACCGTGCTCACGCGCTTCACTTCTTTCTTCGCACCGATGATGAGCGGCGTCCTTTGATCGAGGTCTTCGATCTTCACGTCGAGGATGGCCTTGGTTCCGTCGCTCGCTCCGCCGCCGGCTTGCTCCATGATGTAGGCGAACGGACCGCACTCGAAGAGCAGGCGCAGTTTTCCCTTGGGATACTTGCTGCCGCCGATGTTCGTGAAGATGCCGGCACCTTTGATGAGCATGTGGTGGATATCGGGAACCATGCCGCCGGAGTAGCGGAGCGTGTGGCCCTCATCGAGCCAGGTGTTCATCATCGTGCGGTAATTCGGCGTGTCGACGACGGCGCGGAGGTTTCCCGGGGCGTACGTCTTCACCTCGTCTTTCATCGTGAGGTTTCGCTGCAGCATGACGAATTCTCCCACTTCGTTGAGGAAGAACGCATGCACGCCTTTGCCCGCGCTGTACACGAGAATCGTGCGCGGACCGTAGACAAGGTAGAGCGCGGCGACTTGGTCACGCGGCGTCTTGCCCACGGGGCTCCCCGCTTCGTACACACCGAAGATGGAACCGATGGCCAAGTTGCAGTCCACGAGCGATGAACCGTCGAGCGGGTCGAATACGAGCGTGAACGGAGCCTCGGGCACGAGTTCATGGAGCGACTCGGATTCTTCCTCCGATGCGAAGCTCGCGACCAGGCGGCTCTCACAGAGCTGTTCTTTGATGATGTTGTTGCTGAGCACGTCGAGCTTGAGCTGTTCTTCGCCGAAGGTGTTGGCGGAACCGGCGAGACCGAGGTCCGTCGTGCGAATGGCGTTGTGCACGTACTTTCCTGCACGTGCGATGTCGTTGATGAGGTGACGCAGCTTATCCGGAACGCCGGACGTAAACAGGTGTTGGTTGAGTGATACGCGCGACGGGAGCGTACACGAGAAGCCTGTGGTGGGAGTCGGTGATGCAGCCATAATCGTGAGAGTTAGAAGAACGAAGCCATTTTCATGGTCATGTCCGTGACGCGCATCGCGTAACCCCACTCGTTGTCGTACCAGCTCAGAATCTGCGCGGCCGTGCCGTCGACGACTTTCGTGGACGGTGCATCCACGATGGACGAATGCGGGTCGGTTTGGAAATCGATGGAGACGCACTGGTCGTGCGAAATGGCGAGGATGCCGTTCATCTGTTTCGTTTTGGCGGCGGCTTCGAGCGCGGCGTGGATCTGTTCCACCGTGGCGTCTTTCTTGAGCTGGAATGCCATGTACGCGCAGCTCACGGTGGGCACGGGAACGCGGAACGCCATGCCGTCCATCTTTCCTTTGAGGTGCGGAAAAATCTCGGCGCAGGCTTTCACGGCCCCCGTCTTCGTGGGGATCATGGACATCGTCGCGGCGCGTGCGCGGCGCAGTTCGCCGCCTTCTTTTGCCTTGTTATCCAGCAGGTTCTGCGATGCCGTGAACGCGTGCACGGAGCTCACGAGCAGGCTCTCCACGCCGAACGTCGCATCGATCACCTTGATGACCGGTGCCACGCAGTTCGTGGTGCAGGATGCGTTGCTGATGATGTGCATGTCTTTGGTGAGCTTCTCGTCGTTCACTCCCATGACGAACGTGGGAGTCTTGTCTTTCATAGGAGCGGTGACGAGCACGCGCTTGGCTCCTGCCGCAAGATGCGCCTTCACTTCGTCGGACGTATCGAAATTGCCGGTGGATTCCACCACCATGTCCACCTTCAGTTCCTTCCACGGACATTTGGCCGGATCGCGCTCTTTCACGACGCGGACGTCTTTGCCGTTCACGAGCATGTGCTCCCCTTTCACTTCCACGCTTCCCTTGAAGTGTCCGTGGAGTGAATCGTACTTCAACAAATAGGCGCGCATGTCGGCATCGGACGATGCGTTGACCGCGACGACCTCCACGTCATTCGAGTGCTTTTCGATGAACTGTCGGTGCACGTTTCTTCCGATGCGCCCGTACCCGTTGATCGCGACTCGAAGCATGCGTTCACACTAATGAGCCGCGGTCAGGAAATCAAGCAGGCTGCGGCTGCAAGCCCAAAAGTCCGAATTTACGGATTCATACTCAAGAGCACGCCCATGAACGCCGCGAAGACGCCGATGATCCACAGACGCATCGTCACTTTGCTTTCACCCCAGCCCAGTGCTTCCAAATGATGATGGAAGGGCGCGGACTTGAAGACTTTGCGCTTGAAGTACTTTTTGCTCGTGAGCTGAATGATGACGGAGAGCATCTCCAGCACGAAGACGAAGCCGATGAGCGGCAGGATCAGCACTTGGTTGATCATGAACGCCATGACCGCGAGCGTGCCGCCGAGCGCGAGTGACCCCGTGTCACCCATGAAGAAAATCGCCGGCGGGATGTTGTGCCACAAGAAAGCTGCGAGTGCTCCCACGATGACTCCGCAGAATGCGGCAAGTACGAAGAGTCCGGAGATGTAGGCCACGATGCCGAATGCGGTGAACGAAATCATCAGGAGTCCGCCGGCGAGTCCGTCGAGTCCGTCCGTGACGTTCACGGCGTTTGCGGTGCCGAGCACCACGAAGATGAAGAACGGAATGTAGAGCCAGCCGAGCTCCAGCTCGCCGTTGGCCAGTCCGAGTTCATGTCCGAACGGAATGGCGATGGATTGGTAGTTGAGGCGGAAGTAGAACCACGCTGCCGCAAGCGAACTCATCAGAATGAGCAGGAAGAGCTTGGGCTTGGTATCGAGACCCTTGTTCTTGCCGAGTCCTCGGATATTCCAGTAGTCGTCCACGGCGCCGAGAATTCCGAGTGACACGAGCATCGCGAGCGGGATGTACACCTGTCCGCGTTGCAGGAGCGAGTGGTCCACGGTGCCGACGTACGAGAAGATGCGCGAGAAGAGAACCGTGAGAAGAATGGAGCCCCAAATCAGGATGCCGCCCATCGTCGGCGTTCCGGCCTTGGCTTGGTGATACGTCAGAAAGACGCTGGCCGATCCCCCGTCCACGGCTTCCACGCGAAGCTTCTTGCCCAATTTGTAGTGGTGCAAGAACTGTACGAACGGTTTGGTGAGAATGAGTGCGACCACGAACGCCAGCAGCGAGTATGACAAAATTTCGACCAGCGAAATTTCCGGGCGAACGAGAGCAAGAGGCAGTGGAGGCATGGATGGGATTCTACCTATGTTGGGTCGATCGCAACACTAAGTTTTGTGTGCATCGAATCAGGAATACAAAGAATACAAGGAATGGAAAGAGTGCAACGAAGCCCTCTCTTTATTCATCGTCCTGCATCGCGTGCGGGCGAGGCATGCCGCCGCGGACCTGTCCGATGAGCTTGGCGCCGGCGCGTTGCGCCGCGGACTTGGCGTCATGGGCTTTGTCCATGTCGTAGAAGCGCATCTGCTCGCGCTTGAACATGAGTTCCACACGTCCCGTGGGACCGTTGCGGTGCTTGCGGATGTAGATGTCCGTGATGCCGGGGCGGTCCGAATCTTCTTCGTAGTAATCTTCGCGGTACATCATGAGCACCACGTCGGCATCTTGTTCGATGGATCCCGATTCGCGAAGGTCGGAGAGTTGCGGGATGTTGCCGGGGCGGCTTTCCACGGCGCGGGAGAGCTGTGAGAGCGCGACGATGGGGATCTTGAGTTCGCGACCGAGCATCTTGAGCGAGCGCGAAATTTCCGAAATTTCCTGCACGCGGTTTCCGGCAAAACTTTGGTTGCCCGTGCTCATGAGCTGCATGAAGTCGATGATGATCATGTCGAGGCCGTTCTCCATCTGCAGGCGGCGCGCCTTGGCACGCAGCTCGGGAATGGACGAGCCCATGGAGTCATCGATGAAGATGTTGGCCTTGTTGAGGTCATCCATGATGGGCCCCATGTTCTGGAAGTCGCGGTCTTCCAGTTTTCCTTTCTGCAATTTCCACGAATCCACGCCGAGCATGGAGGCGAACAGACGGTCCACGAGCTGCTCTTTGCTCATTTCCAGAGAGAAGATGCCGACGGTCTTGTTGAACTTGATTGCCGCGTTCTGCGCGATATTCAGTGCCAGCGACGTTTTACCCATGCTGGGACGAGCTGCGATGATGATGAGGTCACTGGGCTGGAATCCGGAGAGCTTCGTATCGAGAGCGGTGAAGCCCGTCGGCACGCCTTTGATGGAGTCGCCATCCTTGCTCTCGTGCATTTCGGCGAACTTCTCATAGCGTGCGCTCAGGATATCGCGGATGTGGACGAACTTTTCCTTGAGGAATGTGGCCGAAATGCCGAAGACCGTTTTCTCCACCATTTCGAGAAGCTCGGGAATGTCGCGGTCCACTTCGTAGCCCAGAGCCTTGATGCGCTCGCCGGACTGGATGATGCGGCGGTGGATGGCTTTGGTTTTGACGATTTGAGCGTATTTGAAGATGTGCGCGGCGGTCGGCACTTTGGCCGCAAGTTCGGCGAGGTACGCGCTGCCGCCGATGTCCTGGATCTTCTTGGCGTCGCTGAGCTTATTGGTCACCGTCACGATGTCCACGGGCTGGTGCGCCTGGTACAGCGTGTGAATCGCCGCGTAGATGAGTCGGAACGCGGGTTCGTAGAAATCCTCGGGAGCCAGGAGGTCCGAGACCTTCACGATGGCTTCCGGATCCATGAGGAGCGCACCGAGCACCGTTTGCTCTGCTTCCAGGCTGTGTGGCTGTGTTTCGAGGAATGCTTGGGCCATGGGAGGACGAGTGTAGCCTACGTTCTTAGAATGGTGGAAGTGATTGAAGTGACAAACGGGCAAGAAACCAAAGAATCCAACGATCGTCGTTGGTTCCCTTGGTTTCTTTGGATTCCTTAATTTCCTAGACGTTTAGTTTGCTGAATGCTTCGCGAATCTCTTTGTCGAGCTTGTCCGCAAGCTTGGGATTCTGCTTGAGGTACGTCCTGGCCTGTTCCCTGCCTTGGCCGATGGTCTCCTCGCCCACGCGGAAATATGCACCCGATTTTTCGATGATGCCGTACTTCACGCCGAGATCCAGGATGTCGCCTTCACGGGAGATGCCCTGGGCGTAGAGAATGTCGAACTCGGCCTGGCGGAACGGCGGAGCGATCTTGTTCTTCACGACCTTCACGCGCGTGCGGTTGCCCACGATGGCCTGCTCGTCGGCCCCCTTTTCCGTGATTTTGTCGATGCGACGGACGTCGAGACGGAGCGATGCGTAGAACTTGAGCGCGTTGCCGCCCGTGGTGGTTTCCGGGTTGCCGAACATCACGCCGATTTTCATGCGCATCTGGTTGATGAAGACGACGGAGCAGTTCGTTTTACTGACGATGGAGGTGAGTTTGCGGAGAGCCTGACTCATGAGACGAGCTTGCAGACCCATGTGGCTGTCGCCCATCATCCCTTCGATTTCGGCTCGGGGCGTGAGTGCCGCAACGGAGTCGATGACGATGATGTCGATGCCGCCGGAGCGAACGAGCGTTTCGGTAATTTCGAGTGCTTGCTCGCCATCGTCGGGTTGTGAAACGAGGAGGCTGTCGATATTGACGCCGATTTTCTTGGCGTACTGAATGTCGAGCGCGTGCTCGGCGTCGATGAACGCAGCTCTGCCGCCGCGTTTCTGCACTTGGGAAATTGCGTGGAGCGCGAGCGTGGTTTTGCCGGACGACTCGGGTCCGAAGATTTCGATGATGCGACTCTTGGGGATGCCGCCGCCGAGAGCGAGATCGAGGCTGAGGGAACCGCTCGGGTAGACCTCAACGTTCTGCATCATGCTGCCGTTGCCCATCTGCATGATGGAACCTGCGCCATACTGCTTCTCGATATCGGCGATGGCCGCCTTCAGAGAATCCGCTTTGGCTGATGTCAGCGTGTCTTTCACGACCTTTGCATCGGTCGTTTTGCCGGCCGGCTTTGCCGCCGTGTCTTGTACGGTCTGTTTCGTCATGTGAAGAGGAGGAAAAATGAGTAAGGTGTATGAACGTTCACCCGCACTATTATCCCGTGGCTCCGTTCGGTCAAACAGTTTTACTTGAAAGGATCCAAATGTGTAGTGGTGTACAATAGTACACCCAGCTTTATCGCTTACTTCCGCGCTTTGCACTGCCCGATGCGGTTCACCGGATCATTGATGTCGCAGTAGAAACCGGCGGGACACAGAATTCCGGCGGTGCCTCCGCATGCCGTTCCACCCATCGTTCCACCCGTTTGCGTCGAGGGAAGTTTCTTATCGATGAGGAACGTGATGTCCGAGAGCATGCGATCGAACTGGGCGCGCAGTACCTGCGCTTCCTCCGGACGCGTCACTTGGTTCTGGCTGCTCGGGCTGAACTGCAAACTGATGATGGATGACTTTTCCAAAATGAACACCTCGGTGTCCTCGGCTTCGCCGTCCACGCGCGTCGTACGTCTGTTGCTGATGTACATGGACGTGCCGGGCGGCAGCGTGGAGCCGCTCACCAGTTTGATGGTGAGAAGCGGAACGGTTTCGCCCAGCAGCATGAAGTTTGCCGTGCTTCCTTGAATGGATGGCGTCCAAGCCACGGGGGCATTCAGATGAATGCCGATGGCCGGGATGTCCCAGCGCTTGAGGTCGTCATCGCCGTGGGAGCGCTTCACGCTCGTCGCCTCAAGAACGTACAGTTCGTCTTGGACCGTGTTCTTGGCCAGGTTTCCTTCCACGGTCACCGTCTGCCCCTCGAATTCCTGCAGATTCTGCGTGCGGCTCTCCACGTAAAACGCGCGTTCCCCGTCCACGACAAGCACGTGCGTTCCGCGGCGAACCAACGACACATCGGCACCGATGAGCGTACCCGTCGCCGTGGTGGGTCCCAGCGGGCGCGTGCTGATCGGTTTCTTCGTGTACGAACCGAATTGCACGATGACGAGCGCCGCGATGGCGAGACCGATTGCCGAAAGAAAAAATCGTCGCATGAGACCGACAGTATACATCGGATTCGCACCACAAAAAAACCGCCCGTGCGGGCGGTTCTCGGTCTCTTTCGAAACGCGATTATTTCTTTTTGGAGGCGTCGAAGTCGTACACGGCACGACCCACGCGGACGAAGTACGGCATCTTCTGAAGGTTGAGGGAAATGGTTCCCACCTTCACGGTGCGCTGCTTGCTGACTTCTTCGATGATCTGTTTCTTGCTGAGGGCTCCCTTCTGCTTGAGGATGTTCTCGATGACGTCGGCGACGGTGCCGGGCTCGTAACCCCACTCACGGAGTGCGTAGAGACCGCGACCGACCAGAACGAACTGCGGATAACGAATGAGCTCGTTGTGAACGGCCTGGACCGTGACGTTCTTGTGATCGAAACCGGCCTCCTTGATGGAGTTGGCGATTTCCATGAAGTGCATCGGGCGTCCGACCTTCTTGAGGATGATCTCGACTTTGTCGCGGATGGAACGAGGGCGAACGAAACGCCACTCGGTCAGTCCCCAACCGTCGGGGATTTCGCGGAGTCTCTCATCGATGGAGAGACAGCTGACGATGAGTTCGGGAGAAGGAACGCGGCCCTGGAAGGCGGGCATTGCCTGGATGGAGCTGATGAGCTCGGCACCCTTCATGCAGGAGTGGCGCTTGTTGAGGAACTTCACGGCCATGTCGAGGATCGTGGAGATGTCGTCCATCGCGAGCGTGGACAGTCTCCAGAACGGCTTGTAGGTCTGGCTGCGACCCTCGGATGCCATCTCGTTGTCGATGCTGAAGGAGAGGCGGAGGATGGAACCGTCCACCATCTGACTTCCGGGCAGACGCTTGAGGACGGACGATACGAGTTCCGTGGACAGCATGAGACCGCCGTGCGAACGGAGGATTCCCTTCGCCATTTCGTTGACGTCGTTGAGTCTCGTCGTGCGGACCGTGCGCTTGAGTTTCGACAGAGCGATGCTTTCGATTTGACGGATGCGTTCGCGAGTGACATTGAAGTGCTTTCCGATCTTCTCAAGCGTCTGTTTGCTCTGGCCAGCCAGGGCAAAACGTCGTTTAATCACTTCCGTTTCTTTCTGCGTCAACACCAGAAACAAATCGCCAAGCAAGTCTTGGAGATTCAGGGTGAGTTGGGACTTCGTAGCTGCCTGTTGCGACGTAGACGACGAGGAAGTGGAAGGAGTCATGGAGCTTGATGGGGATAAAACTATCTTGTTGTACCAGAACGTTGACAGGAAATAAAGTTAAACTTTCTTTCCTACCCTATCGACGTCGGTCGTCGAGCGAGGTGTCAGCGAGCGGCGGAAAAAGGAGCAAGATAGTTCCCTGTAAAGGGAGCTATAATACAATATTAGAATACCTTGTCAACAGTCATTTTTTCCTCTGATCCAAGGCCAGAGAGGCCAAATCGCATGCTGCGCGGGCATCCGGGTCCGATTCCATGCCCGAGGTCTGTTTGGTGGTGTATCTCTCGTCCAAAAGCATGATGGGAAGACCGGTTTTTTCCTTCAATATTTGTACGATCTTTTGTACGAAATTCGCCTGCTCCCCTTCTTCTCCTTGGGGCAAACGAGGCAAGCCGACGATCAGCTCCGAAACTTTTTTCAGCGAAACGACGTCGCAAATTTTTTCGATGAGCGCTTCGTCGGTCTTGTGATGAACCGTGTCGAGCGCCATCACGAAACCCGAACTCGCGTCTCCGAGAGCGAGACCGGTTCGTCTCTTTCCGATGTCTACCGCAAGGAGGAAACTCATGCAGCTGTTTTCTTCTTCGGGCTCACCGAGCGAGCCAAAAGAGACTTCTTCTTCGCCGCGTTCTTCCAGTGAATGATGTTCTTCTTGGCAGCGGTGTCGATGGCCTTCATGGCGAGCGGCATCACTTTCACCGCTTCGGCGGTCTTACCGTCGCGAGCGAGTTCCTGCACTTTGCGCATGAGTGTCTTCATGCTCGTTTTGTACGGCTGACGACGAGCTCGGCGCTCTTCGGATTGACGTGCGTCTTTGATGGAAGCTTGCAGGACTGGCATAAAGCTGAGGCAGAGTACGGAAGGGGGCGGAGTAAGTCAATACCTCCAATGAGGGGCTTGCAGGTGGAAAGGAGTGAAGTACGAAAGTCACGAAGTTCGAAAGTGCGTAAGTATGAGGGGCGAAGCGTACTTGCGCACTTCTGACACTTTCAAGCTTTCGTACTTATTATTGCTGCATCATCATAAGGGAGGACATGACGTCGGTCTGGAGTTGGTCAAACGGCACGAAAACGGGCTTTTCGACGCTGACGGAGGTCAGCGGTTCGCGGAGGATGCTCAGATCCGCCTTCAGGGAGGGCACGCCGTTCGTCTTGTAGGCGGCGGAGACAAGCACTTTGAGCGTGTCGAGTTTGGCACCGGACAGTTCCACGAGGAACGTCGGTACGCTGACGCTCACTTTGTCCGCGGGAATATCGATGACGCCGTTTTCCAAAGAGAAGCGGGTTTTCGATGCTTCCTTCACATCGAAACCGATGACGGCTTCGGTCTTGCCCGTGTCTTCGCTCATGACCGTGATGTCCACCCGCGTTGCCGTGATCTTGCCGGTGGCGATCTTTTTGTCGTTCAGGGTCATCACGAATTCCGAATTCTTCATGACGAAGGACAGTTCCTCCTTTGTCTCGGACTCGATCATCGTCACGCTGAAGTTGGCGCCGTTTTGAAAGGCGACGGTCAGGTGACCCACGAGCGCACCCGATTCGGAATAGAAATCACCGTCGAAACCGCGGAATTCATACGTCGCTTTATCGGCGCTGATGATGCCTTTGGCGGCACCGACTTTCTTGAGGTATTCGGGGTTCGGTCCGATGAGTTCCTGGATCTGCCCTGCGAAAGCGGGGTTCTGCATTTGCCTCTCCCACGAGGGGCCCGATGCTTCTTTCACGTACTGCACGAATGAACGGACGCTTTCTTTGATCTTCTCCTTATCCGACTCCACGCGGATCCGTACCAAGCCGTCCGTCTCCGGCAGAAGCTCAACTCCCTTCCACAGGTGCATGTTGCTCCACAGCTTCTTCAGGGCCGCGGGAGTCACTTTTGCGCCGCCCATGCTCTGTGCGATGGTTTCTTCGATGGTCGTGACAGGCTGGCCCGACTGCTTGGCTTGCTCTGCCAAGGCTTTGTTGGCTTCGTCGAATGTGATGCCGTACCAACGAGTCGCCATCTCCGCCGGAATGGAGAACGGCTGCGGGACGGCCGATCCCGCATAGTCGGCTTTGGAAATATTGAAGGAGAGAGTGCGCGATACGATGCGCAGAGCCAAGTTCACGGCGACTTCCGTGGGGCCTTCGACGGATCGTACTTTCGGCGTGGATCCGTAGACGACCTTGAGAGCGAGATCGACGAGAGGATTCTTTTCCGACGACATGTCGGAGTTCGCGACGAGATCCACCGTGAGGTCGGCGGGGCTCGTGAGGAGATTCTTGATCGGCTCGGCGTGCACCGACACGTTCATCGTGGTCTTGGATTTCTCGGGCTTCTCGATGAAGCGCGCGTTCTCCATGGCTTTGCTCACCATGGCGTCATGCATCTTCTGGAGTTCGTTGTCGGCGGGAGTTCCTCCGCATGCTGACAAGAGGAAAATGGCGAGGGACAGCGGCAAAAGCGAGCGTTTCATCGGAATGGAGGAACAGGGTAGAATGCGGATGTCGGATCGAAATCGATCCCATTCTACACGTTTTCCTCTCACTGCCATTTATGTGTGGAATCTTCGGATACATCGGGACGAGAGACGATGCGGGTTCGCTCGTCATCAAGGGACTCAAAAATTTGGAATACCGCGGTTACGATTCATGGGGTGTTGCGCTCCGCAAAGAAGACGGTTCGCTTCGCGTCGGCAAAGACATCGGAAAGATCGGTGCCGTGAAGCCGGAGGATTACGCCGACAAGTCGCACCTCGCCATCGCACACTCGCGTTGGGCGACGCACGGCGGAGTGACGAAGGAGAACGCGCACCCGCACTTCGGTTGCGACGAACGCATTGCCGTCGTTCACAACGGCATCATCGAAAATTTCGCCGAGCTTCGCGACGAACTGAAGAAGCAGGGACACACGTTCAAATCCGAGACGGACACGGAGGTTATTCCCCACCTCATCGAGGAATACCTCAATACCGGCCTCAAGCTCGCCGATGCCACCAGGGCTGCTTGCAAGCGCTTTCACGGCCGCTACGCCATCTTGGTGATGGACAAGGAATCCAAGGGACTCGTGGCCGCGCGCACGGGATCCCCTCTCATCGTCGGAGTCGGGAAAAAGGAGTGTTTCATCGCGTCGGACATTCCCGCATTCTTGGAGCACACGCGCACGGTGCAATATTTGGATGACGGCGAAATGATCGTCGTCGAGGACGGTGCCATCAAATTTTTGGACATCGAAACGGGAACCGAGCGCAAGAAGCGTCTCGTGGAAATCGATTGGGAAGTGAAGGACGCCGAGAAGGGCGAGTATGAGCATTACATGCTCAAGGAAATCATGGATCAGAAAGAATCCATCCGCCGCGCCGTGCATCAGGACGACAAGGCGATCATGGAAGTGGCGAAGGCCATCGAGCAATGTCTCGGCTGCATTCTCACCGCGTGCGGCACCGCCGGAAAAGTATGCATGGCAGCGGACTACTTCTTCTCGGTCGTCGCCAAGCGCCATGTGAACTTCGCACCCGCGAGCGAGTTCCCCATCTACCATCACTTCCTCAAGCCCGAGAGTCTCATCATCGTCGTGAGCCAAAGCGGAGAAACGGCCGACGTGCTGGAAGCCATGAAAGTGGCGAAAAAGGCAGGTTCAAAGGTTTTGGCGATCACGAACGTCGAGGGTTCTTCCATCGCGCGCGCCGCCGACTTCACGCTCCTCATCAATGCCGGACCGGAGAAAGCCGTGGCATCCACCAAAGCCGCGACCGGACAGATGGCGGTGCTCCTTCTTATCGCACACGCGGTTGCCGGAAAGCTGAATGTGGGACGCCAGTTGCTCCAGGAAACCGGCGGACAGATCAACGACATGTTGAACCCGCGCTACGTGCAGCACATTCGCGGTGTCGCCGAAGCGATCCACACGCACGACAACATGTACATCATCGGAAAGGGTTGGAACTACCCCATGGCACTCGAGAGCGCCATCAAGATCCAGGAAGTGAGTTACATCCATGCCGAAGGTTTTGCCGCGGGTGAACTGAAGCACGGACCCATCGCCCTCATCGAGAAAGGAACGCCATGCATCGCGCTCATGGGCAACGACGAGTTCACCGCCGATATGATCAGCAACATCATGGAGCTCCGCGCACGCGGCGCCATGATCATCGGCATCGCACCCAAGAAGCACGACGTGTTCGACCACTGGATCAAAGTGCCCGATGCGGGCTCGGCTCAGCCGATCGTGAACGTCATCCCCATCCAGATTTTGGCTTACCTGCTGGCGATTCTGCGTGGTCGTGATCCGGATATGCCGAGGAACTTGGCAAAATCCGTCACCGTGAAGTAATCGGATTTTGCCCTGAGCGAACGCAGTGAGTCGAAGGGCGAAGAGCGTGACGGTGAAGTAATTTTTTAGTTTTGGGTCTTCAGTCTTTCGTTCAATACTTCTTCGAACGAAAGCAGGATGTCCTCTGTCACATGTGCGACTAAAATTGTCCCGTCGCCGGTTACATGGTCGCTTTTTATGGCAGACTCTTCGAGTCGTCCGAGATCTTCAGTTCGACCTTCTGTGGTCAGCCTTTCAATGAGTGTAGTCGCAAGCATAGAGCGCATCTCACAAGCAATATCAGCACAGGCCCCAAGAATTTCAGGCTCAGTGCCTGCGGTGTTTGCCATCAAAATAATTTTGATGTCATAGAGCGCATGAAGCGAGATTTCACTCACATCATTTTTAATGATTCTTAACAGAGAATTTTTTCTATCCCTTTCTTGTCTGCTGTCTGCAAAAAAGTATGCGAATCTTCCCATCGGCGATCGCGGATCCAAATCTTCTTTTATTGGGCCCTGATTTATTACTCGCTCAACATCTTCGATGTTGATCGGAGTTTCGAATAGCTCACAAATTTCTTCAGATAATTTACTGTTCATAAGAATATATTAAACCATTTATGTTTTCTGTCAATAAATGAAGATGGCAGCATGAAGCCATTCCCTGGATGTGGATTCATTCGCCAGAAATTCCTTGCACTCATTGCATTCCTTGTATTCCTTGCACTCTTTCACATCGTGCATGTATTGACGGGGTTAGCTACGGCCCTCAAAATCCCGCCCCATGCCGCACAGACTCGTGAATACCGTCAGCATCGGCAACAAGAATTTCGATTATGGATCGGATTTTCATTTCCGTGCGGAAGGACTTTCTCCCCAAAAAGCGGCCGAGGGACTTGCATCTCGCATCGCCGAACACCAGACCAGCGGAACACTCATTTTGCCCGGTGATCTGTATCATGCCGAGAGTTCGGCAAACTGGAAAGTGGGACTCGATACGAGCCGTGCGATCAATGCATTTCTTCGTGAGCTTCGGAAAATATATCAAACGGTTCTCTACGTGCCGGGCAACCATTGCTTGCGCAGAGAATCCCCCACCGAGGATCCGTGGGCGGATATCGATCCGCCTCGTGGCGTCGTCATGCCCCGCGGAAACAAGCCCGTAGTGCAGACCGTCGGGGGCCAGCGTATTCTGCTCGCGAATCTTTTCTACGACGGCAACTTCATCGATGGCCATCCGCTCAACGGCGAAGATTTTGCGAGGCTCATCAATTCCACCACTGACGGCAATCATCTGCTACGCGGAGGGAGATCGGTAGACTTTTATCGTCGTCTTACCGAGGCGGCCGCGCAGGCGGTTTCCCCCGATATCGCCGTGGTCGTGACGCACGTGCCGCCGCATCCTTCCAGCGCGACGTGGCGCGTCAACGGTCATGACGATCCGCATTTGCCGCAAGGCTTTCAAGGACAAATCGTTCATCGACCCGAATGGGACGAAGAGACGGCCGCTCTGTGGGGAAGTTCGCCCGATCATGTCCGCCATCGACTGAACGCAAAATCGGCGATGCTCGGAAGCAATATCTTCGACCCCAAACTCGGTGCGGAACCGCGCGACGGCCTCACGCTCATTTTCGGCCATCATCATCGTGATGAACATCGTACGACGATGATCAACGGGAAAAGCGTGCATTTCCGGTCGCATCAGAGAGTACAGAAGCGATAGCATTTGCAATTCGAATGTCACTTCTTTGTCCGCGATCTTCTTCCACTTTCTTTTGACGCAAAAGAAAGTGGCAAAGAAAAACAGTCGCTCGTGGAAAAATGACCTACGCTTCTACGTTCGCTCCGCTAAAAAGTCCAAACTCGGCCTGCGGGCCTCAAACAGTGGACTTTTTCACGCTCTGCTTCGCGTGAAGCGTTACGGCCTTTTTCCAAGGCGACAACGTGGCTTCAGGTTCTTCAAAGCACGGCGTAGTTCGTTGCACTCCTTGTATTCTTTGCAGTCTTTACATTCCTACTTTTTCTCATCCGGCGGAATGCCGTAGTAGTCGAAGAGGAACGCCGCAATGTCTTTGAACAGCGGTGCTGCGGACTTGGAACCGAAATCGTCTTTGCGCGGACGGTCCAACTTCACGAGGATGACGAACTTGGGGTGATCCACCGGCGCATAGCCCCCGTACGTGGCGATGGTGGAGCCAGTGCCGCTTTCGTATTTTCCTCCGGGTCCGGCGATCTGTGACGTTCCGGTTTTTCCGGCGATGCGATGTCCGGGAACTTTTCCCGCTTTGGCGAAGCCGTTGTCGGCGCCGTGGATGAGCATCGACGTGATGGTGTCAGCCGTTTCCGGCTTGATGATTTGCCCGAGGACGACGGGCATTTTCGTATCCACGGTGCCGTCCGAGTGTCGCACTTCGTCCACGATGCTCGGTCGCATCAGCTTGCCGCCGTTGGCGAGCGCCGAGAACGCCGTCACCATTTGCATCGGCGTCACCGTGATGCCCTGTCCGAACGCCATGGTCATCACGAGAGCGGGGTTCCACTCGCGCCACGGCTTCAGGTCACCCGGGAGCTCATTGTCCAGCTCGATGCCCGTGATGCGCCCGAAACCGAATTGATCGAGCGCCGAGGAGAACAGTTTGCGACCGAGCTTTCTGCTCACGCTCGTCATGCAGGTGTTGATGGAGAAATCGAGGCAGTCCACCATCGTCACTTTTCCGTAGTATTTGTTGAGAGCGTTCTTGATGGTGAAGACGTCCACTTTCACGGCGCCCGTATCGTTGTAAATGTCGAGCGGCGAAACTTCGCCCTGGTCGATGGCGATGGCCATGGTGACGGGCTTCATCACGGAGCCCGGTTCGTACACTTCCTGGACCGTGCGGTTGATGTACGACCCCACGCCGATGTTGTTTTTGTACTTCAGCCAAATGCCGCTCCGGTTGGTGGGGAACACTTCCCTGCGGTTGTTGTCGCCGATGTACATGTAGTAGCGCGTGATGCTGGGTAGGTCGTACAGCTGCTCCAGCTCGCCGAGTTTTTGTTGCGTTTCCTTGGAGAGTCTTTGGCGTCCCTCACCCGTGAGGTCGGGCAGGTATGCCTTGAGCACGCGGGCGTTCGTCTGTGGATTGAACACTTCCACCACGATGAGTTTTTCGCGTTCTGGATCGATGGAGATCGGCTCTTTTTCGTAGACCGCGGCGTACGTGTTGTTGTCGAAGAGCGGTGCGTTCGCCATCGCGATGATGCGTCCGGTGAACGGGTCCATGATGATGACTTGTCCGCTCTGGGCGTCGACTTTCTTCACCATGGCGTCCAGCAATTCTTCCACTTTCGCCTGCACGAAACGGTCGATGCTCAGCACGATGGTGGAGCCGTCGCGCGGGTCGATGAATTTTTGATCCGATGAAATGATCTGTCCGCCGAACGGGTCGCTCACCGACGCGATGAGACCTTCCTGTCCGCGAAGCGTGGAGTCGTACGCGCGTTCGATGCCGTACTGCGGTTCTTGCTGCGCGTTGATGAACCCGACGACGTGCGATCCGATGCGCGTGTCCGGATAAAAGCGCCAGTGCTGCGGAACCAATGCGACGGCGCGGAACGGATCGTAGAGAATCACGCTGCCCTTCTTGGCTCCCGACGCGATGGCTTGCTGGTACGTCACCTGTGCTTCTTCGGCATGCTTTTCTTTGAGCTCACGAACGCGTCTGGAAAGCTCGGGCGGTAGCTTGGCCATTACCGGCACGTAGCGCAGCGGGCGCTGCAGCATGCGGGTTTTGAGCACCCCCGGGTCTTGCTCCAGAATCGGCGAGAGCTGCCGGGAAATGCTTCCCACGTCGGTTTGATCCACGAGATCGGGATTCACGTAGACGAGTTTCTGATCGGTGTTGGCGAACACTCCCGGAATCGCGAGCTTCATGGTGTCGGCCAATTGCTTTTTATTCGCGCTGTAGAGGAGCGGCATGAACGTCACCGTTCTCTGGCGGATGCGCTCCTCGATGTAGCGGGCGAAGAGTCTGCGGATTTCCACGATGTCGGGCACCGACGACGCGCCGTTCGGCATCACCGCTCCGGTGAGAATGGCGATCGTGCGCCCTGACCCGAAGCCGCTTTCCACGAATTGCACTTTGGCCATGGGGTCGAACGCCGCCTTGTAGAATTGGTTGAGTTCCGTGGGGCACGACGGATCGCCCTTGCGACACAACGCGTCGAATTCGGGTGTCACGAGAATTCCTGCGAGCTCGTCGGCGACTTTGCCGTGGTCGCCGGGAATGACGAGCGGATCCACGTACAGCAAGTCCAATGTCGTATTCGTGGCCAGGATGCTGGTGCCGTCGGTCTTGCTGTTGCGGCTCAAGATTTCTCCCCGTTTGGCCGAGAGCACCACGCCGCCGAACTGCTGGTCTTGAGCCCGTCGGTGGTACTCCTCCCCGCTCACCACCTGCAGTTCGATGAGGCGTCCGACGATGATGAGACAAATGAACAGAAGAATTCCGTGCAGCACGAAGATCCGGCGCTCGAACGAACGACGCTTTTGCGTTTCCGACAAAGCTCCGGACCTAGCGTGCATGGAGATCAGGGTACCACAGAAAAGAGTCGTTTCTCAGGGTCTCGTTTGTCTTTGCATCATTAAATCTTTAAGATATTTCTTATGATCGGAACTCTCTCACCTGCGGTGATCGAAAAGCTCGGTCTTCCTCCGGATACGGAGATCGCGCCTGAGACGGATTTGGAAGCTCTCGGCGTGACGCAAGCGCAGATGCTCCAGTTGCTCGACGAAGGTTTTCCGATGCTTCTCGGCATGGAAGGTAAGACTCCTGCTCAGAGAGTTGATACGTTCGCATACGGACTCACGAGCCCCGACCTCTCCGCCATGGTTTTGCTCGACCAGCAAAGCGGTGAAAGGGTCAATTTCGGCCGTGTGGGGACCGTCCAAAGACTTTCGGCACTCATCGAATTTTGTTCGCAAAAGGCATATCCCGACAACGGAGGCGATTGATCTGAGTTGCGTTTACGACTCCTGCACTTCAGTCGGTCCCACGGCGGGAGGTTCGTTGATCGGCACTACGCCGATGCCGATCAATTGCCGCGGTTCTGAGCTGCGCGGAGCTTGCTCCAGGCGTGTGGATTTTCCTGAAAATTCGGAATAATCGATGGTCGTTCCTGCTTCGAGAGCGTTCAGATCGTCCACGAGCACCGAGAGCATGCGAATTTTGAAGTGATCGAAAAGATCGGGTGCCAAATTATGCAGCATGAAGGACGCGGCGATCATGCTCCGTGCCTGCTCGTCTTCGGGGATGGATTGCCCCGAAAGCTCTTCGTACAGGTCGTACATTTTTTGAATATTTGCTCGCTGCACCGTCAAGAAAATGCCGGTGGCGTCCATTTCATTTCGCGTGAAATTGATGACGTTGCTCATCATGGCATTCGCCACTTCCCCGCCTCTGGCTGCAAGCAATTGATTGTGCGACTGGCCGGCATAGGGAATGTCTTGCATGACGATTTCGGAGGTGACACCGGGAAGCGTAAGAGAAACGGATGTCGGCGCACGCACGCCGCTTGCACGAATTTTTCTCAGAATGGTCATCAGCACATTCATCTTTCCGCGAGCATCGTCACGGACGATGACGATCCTGTTGTCCGGGGTAAGGTTCAGCGCATCGATTTTCGCCGGATTCGGAAAATACTCGGCTCGCAAAACGGGCCGTCCCTTTTCTTTCACGATTCTCTCTTTGCCAAAGATGTGTTCTTCCACGGCGTGGCCTTCCGAGCGCAACCGTTCCACGGAGCGTTTGGCCATGACATCGTTCACTTCAACGCCAATGAGCAGAGATTGCTTTCCGCTCTCGCGCAATTTCTTCGACATTTCTCCGAGCAAGTGAGCGGGTCCACTGCCCATGTCCACATGAACCAGCGGTTCGTCCGGATCGTGGCCGTTGCGCTCCTGTTGCATGATCGTCGATCCGACGGCGAATCGAGCCATCATGTCGTACAGGCCTTCTTGGTTCAAGTGCTCGGCACTTTGTGTAAAAGTGGTCGCGTATGACTCTTTACCGGAATTCGCCATATCCTGAAGCTGTCGATCGAGTGACATATGTGTATTTTGTCATTTATTGCCGATACGTCAATATTATCGCACGATAATTTCTTCGCGTCCCTGGCCTGTTCTTTAAATTAGACCGGTGTGCGCAACAGCGCACACCGGTCATACCGACAGTCACTTTTTGGACTCGAGCTCGCCTTTCAGACGAGCCACCTCCGCCTGAAGGCGGCGGTTCTCCTCTTCGAGGGCTATCGCCCTCCGTGCCTGACGCACCTCGGGCCATCCGGCCCGAGGTGTTAGTCCTAGCTCCTGAATCGCCTCTTGCAGGCGCCTCCTTTCGGAGGCGCGTGCGGCCCACGCCTCGTGTTCGTGGGCCCGCACGGTCGTGTCGGGCTGACTCATTCCCTCTCCTTTTTTTTGACTGTCGGGGCAACTCCTGCGAACCACAAGTTCACAGGAGAACCCCGGCATATTTAATGCTGCAAAAGACCAAGAGTATATTTAGACAAAGTAGATCTAAAATGTCAACTTTATCGCACGATAATCTCTTCTCGTCCCTGGCCCGTCCCAATGAGCCGTACGGGCACTTTGGCGACTTTTTCGATGAAGAGCACGTACTCCTGCGCGGCCTTCGGGAGCTTCTTGAAGTCCGTGATACCGCGCGTGGACGTCTTCCAACCTTTCATCGTTTCGTATTTCGCTTTGCCTGCGGTATCGACACCGATGCCCACGGGAATCTCGGCTTCGTCGTCCAGCACGTCGAGCTTCGTCAGATTCAAACACGTGAAGCCGTTGATGAACGTGCTGTAGGCGATGTCCGGCATGTGGAGCCAGCCGCAACGTCGCGGGCGGCCCGTGACGGAGCCGTACTCCCCTCCCCGTTCGCGGAGCTTGTCGCCGCGCTCACCCGTTTCCTCGGTGAGGAATTCGCCCGAGCCGACGCGTGAGCAATATGCTTTCACGATGCCGATGCAGGACTTCAGCGCGCTCGGTGCCAAGCCCAAACCTTGGAGTGCTCCCGCGGCCGTGGTGTAACTGCTCGTGACGTACGGATACGTGCCGTGGTCGAGGTCGAGAAGTGTTGCTTGCGCACCTTCGATGACGACGGTTTTCGTCTCCATCACATCCCGCATAAAGTGCGGCAGTGACGGAATGACGCGTGCACCGATGACCTTTTTAGCGGCTTCCAGATTCGAAATTTCGGTGTCCACGTTCACCGTGACGCCGTAGGCCTCTTTCACGGCCTTGGCGCGCTCGGTGAGATCGGCTTTGAGATTTTCTTTCAGGCGCTCCATGCGGATGCCGGTACGTCCCGCCTTGTCCATGTATGCGGGGCCGATCCCCTTCTTCGTGGTGCCGATCGCGTTCGTGCGTTTTTCTTCCATGGCTCCGTCGATGTCCTTGTGAAAATCGAACAAGATGTGCGCGGCGGATGAGATGAAGAGTCGGTCGACGAGTTCGACACCGGCTTTCTTGAGCAGTTCGATTTCTTCCAGCAACGTGGGCAAGTGAATGACCATGCCCGAACCGAGGACGACGGGTTTGTTGTGCAGGCATCCCGCGGGGAGCAATCGGAACACGTGCTTCTTGCCGCCCACGACGATGGTGTGTCCGGCATTCGCTCCTCCGCACGCGCGGGCGATGACGTCGAAATGTTCACCGAGAATGTCGGTGACCTTTCCCTTTCCCTCGTCTCCCCACTGCGCTCCCATGATGGCCGTCACGGAGCCGAGATCTTTGAGGAGCTTCTTCATGCGACGAGAATAGCAAAAAGAAGGAGACCACGAAACCAAAGAAACCGACGAACATCTTTGGCTTCCTTACAAAAGAGACGCAACGGCTTCCACTTGGTCCGACCTCAGCTCCATCACGATCCCCGTACACTTCTTGTTCGCCTTGGCGGCTTCCACGAGCGGAATGATGACATCGAGTCCGTCTTCACCGGCAAAGAGAGCCTCGTGGGGCTCGAAGTCCACCACGTCACGTTCCAGTTCTTCGCCGACGGGAATGTACGGCGGATTGCTCACCACCATGAACGGTTCGCGTAGATTCTTCACGTGTTCGATGCCGTCGACGAGCGCGAATTCGATTTTGTCATATGCACGCAGCGTCTCGGCATTTTTCTTGGCAACGACGAGCGCTTCCTCCGAGGTGTCAACGGCGATGATTTTTTGCGTGACGCCTTCGAGCGCGAGCGTGATGGCGATGATCCCCGAACCCGTGCCGACGTCCACGATGATCCGCGGCGTTCCTGGGTGCAGCACGGCGGTGAGTACCGAAATGCCGCTGTCCACTTCTTCTTCGCGTGTCTGAGGATTTTTCAAGAAAAAGAGCGCCTCACCCACCAGGCCCTCCGTCGCGGGCCTGGGAATGAGCACGCTCGGCGAGACGAGGAACTCACGTCCGTAGAATTCCTTTTTCTCGGTGATGTACGCGATGGGCTCGCCTTTCATGCGACGAGCTTCTTCCAGGTGGAACCGTTGCAACTCTTTCTGATTCAATCTGTCATCGACGTGCGCAACGACCCACGTTCTGTTTTTCCCAAGCACATGGGCGACGAGCAGTTCGCTTTCGATCTTCGGCAGTTTCGATGACGAGAGAATGTCACGGATGACCATGGCCGCATGGTACACTCTTCTTCCGGTTTCACGCCTCGCCTCATGCACGTTGTCGGTATCGATTGTCGGTTCGGATCCAAACATGCGGGCCTCGGCACCGTGACGCGTTCGCTCGTGACGGAGCTCGTGAAGCGCCGCGACGGTTGTGCATACGTTCTGTTCGTCCGCTCGCTCGAGGAACCGTGGCTTTCGTCGTTTTCATCTCTTCCCGGCGTCACGGTTAAGGAAGCTCCGTTCGAGCATTACTCGCTCGCCGAACAGACCGATTTCCCCAACGTGCTTCAGGATAGCGAGTGTTCGCTCCTTCTGAGCCCCCATTTCAACGTACCGATCTTCTGCCCCATTCCGTTCGTGTGCATGGTGCACGATCTCATTCTGCACGCATTCCCGGGAAACACGCCGTGGTACAAGCGCCTCGCGTACAAGGTGGTTCTCAGGAGCGCCGTCAAGCGCGCCAAAAAAATTCTGACGGTCAGCGATTTTACGAAAAAAGACATCGGTCTGCATTACGGCGCATCGGCCGAGGCCAAGACGGTCGTCACTTACCCGGCGGCGGGCTCCGCGTTTCATCCGCGGTTCGTGGGTGAACAAGATGCGGCGAAGGCGGCGCATCGCTTGGACCGACCGTTCCTCCTCTATGTGGGCAATTGCAAACCGCACAAGAACGTCGCGATGCTTCTCGATGCCTTTGAACGAGCGGCGCTCCCCGGCATCGACTTGGCGCTCGTGGTCACCGGCAGGGAGTGCTCCGTGCTTCGCAGGCGTGAAGGGGTGCGATTTTTGCAGGACATCGACCCCGATGAACTTGCCGCGCTGTACTCGGCCGCACTCGGCTGCGTCACTGCCACGCTCGCGGAAGGTTTCTGCATCCCGCTCATCGAGGCGATGGCGTGCGGCTGCCCCGTCCTTGCAACGAACGTCGGTCCGCTTCCCGAAGTCTGCGGCGAACATGCGCTTCTCGTCGAGCCGTCGGTCGACGCGCTTGCTCAAGGGATGCGGACGGTTGCCACCGACGCATCGCTCCGTTCGTCCGCGAGACGCCGCGAGCTCCAGGATCACGCCGCGACGTTCTCGTGGGCAAAGTCCGCCGACATCGCCGCACACGTACTCCGTGACATTCTCGCATCACTCCCCTCCCCGTAAATGGACCGCGCGTTTTCCGTTCTCCAAAAAATATTGCAGGAAAAGGGCATGGCGGCGGGTGCCGTCTCGGGCCTGGTTCTTTCCAGAGTCAACGAGTGCATTCGCGAGTTTCTGCCGGAGCATGTCGCCGAGCTGCGAGCCGCCGATTTCAGGGATGGCGCATTGGTCATCGAGGCTCAGGGTTCCGCGGCTCAAAAGGCGTGTCAGGGGCATCAGGAAGCCATTCTTACGGCTCTCAAGGACTTGCCGTGGGATACCGTCATCCGTTCCTTGCGCGTCACGTCCGTTCGTGACTGAGGAGGGTGCTTTTTGGCCTTGCACGCCATAGTCGCCTCCTCTACACTCCCCCAGCACATTTCGTATGCTCGTCATTCGTCTGCAGAGAACCGGCCGCGAGAACACCCCCACGTACCGCATCGTCGTGTCCGAAAAGACGCGCTCTGCGAAGAAGGGTGCCAACGAGATCATCGGTTACTACCTCCCCAGCCAGCAGAAGCCGGTCTTTCAGTGCGACGTTGAGCGCGTGAAGTACTGGGTGAGCAAGGGCGCACAGCCCAGCGACACCATGGCTCGCTTGCTCAAGAAGAACGGTACCGAGGGCATGGATAAGTTCATCGTCCGCTACGCCAAGCAGAAGTCCAAGAGCGCTCCCGCCGAAGTAGCCGCTGCTCCGGCAGCCGCACCGGCTCCTGCCGCCGCTCCCGCAGCCGAGGCACCGAAGGCCGAAGAGAAGCCCGCCGCCTAACTTCCAACGAGACGGATCCGCGTGACAACCGTTCTCATTTCTCGTACCCTCAGCACCGTATGACAGACGCCGCACAGACAGCACTCCCCGGACAGGAATTCATTCAGACCGTTCTCGCCATGCTCGTCGAGGACAAGGATCAGCTCATCGTGGAGGCCAAGGCCGACGATATGGGCATCCTCATCACCGTGCGCGTCAGTGAGCGCGACATGGGTAAGCTCATCGGAAAGAGCGGCCAGACCATCAAGTCCGTGAGGACGCTTTTACGCGTCATCGGCGGAGCCAGTAACCAGCGTGTAAACTTGAAAGTACTCGAACCCGAGCAAATCTCGGCTTAATCATTCCTTGTTCACTTCCCTCTTCCCATCATGATTCGCGATCTCATCGAGAATGGTTCGGTCATTCAGATCCTGGCAACGGTCATTGCCTTCGGTCTGATCATCGCGTCCATCCTCAGCTTGATCTACATCATCGTCGGCGGCATCACCTTCATCCTCTCCGCCGGCAACGAGGAGAAGATCAAGAAGGCCGTCCACACGGTGCGTTACTCCATCATCGGTCTGTTCGTCAGCTTCTTGGCCTTCTTCTTGGTTTCCTGGATCGCCAAGCTCCTCGACATCCCGTTCGATCTTTCGTTCGGCACCATCCTCGATCTCATGAACGAGCTCTTCAACTCGCTCAAGTAATCGACATTTCATGTTGCAATAAAAAAGCCCCGACTGTCGGGGCTTTTCTTTTGAATTCGATGAGGATTACAGACCGAGGAACATCTTGCCGAAGGCGAGCTTGCGCTGTGCTCCGGAGGTGACGACGGCCGCTGCGGCGAGCACGAGTGCGAGAATGGCATCCATGCCGGCACCGGTGGTCGGGAAGTCGCGGATCACGCCGGACTTGTTGGTGCGGACGCGCTCGGTGAGCGAGAGACCGCTGACGTCGGAACCGCGGAGCGATGCGACGTTGTCGAGTTCAAGAGCGCTGGGTGCGTCGGCCGAGACGGCAAGCACGTACGTTGCGGTCCACGTTTCACCCGGCTTGAGCACGGGTACCGTCCAGATGAGGTTCCCCTCGGACTGCTGCTTGATGTTCTGCGGATGATCGGAGGAAACGAACGAGAGGTAACGGCTGTCGAAACGGTCGACGATCGATGCGTCGGAGATGACGTGGTCGAGTGTGTTCTTGATGTAGAGCGTGTAGCGAATGCTGCCACCCGGGACGGCCTCGGAGCGATCTGCCGACTTGCGGAAGATGACGGAAGGCTCGGCGAGATCGTTCTCGTTGCTCTGTTCCACGACTTTCGTGGAGTCACGCGTGATGGTTCCGTTGGCACCGTCTGCGACGGCGCTTGCCATGAGGATGGTGCCCATCGGGGCGTCACCGCGGACGCGGACACTGAAGCGGAGAGTGCGAACTTCGTGCGGAGCCATCTGAACGATGATCCAGCGGACGTTGTTGCCGTCCGAGATACCGCCGTCGGAAGCCGACTGGAACTGTCCATAGACCGGGAATCCGGCGTCGACCGCGACGTTGGTACCCACGACATCGGAGTTGTTCGTCACTTTGAGGACGTAGTTGAGCACCTGGCCGAGTTCGGCGGTCGTGCGGTTGTCCGAGAGGCTCGTGGTGATGGCGTCGTACGGAAGGCCGATGCGGACCACCGTCTGGTCGAGAGCGCTGACCGTTCCGGCGTAGGCGCGCGCGCGGATGACGTACTTGTCGCGAGTGCGGTAGTCGAGAAGAGCGGACACTTTGTACGTCTTCTGCTCACCCGGAGCGAACGTGACGTTCTTCCACGAGACGTTGTAGCTGTCGTTCGTACCGCCGTCGGACATGGACTGGAACGTGACGTCGTACGGAAGAGCCACGCGAACGTCGTTCGTGCGGGTCTGCGTCGAAATGTTCTTCACGCGAACGGTGTAATCGAGCGTGTTGCCCGGAAGCGCGTACTCACGACCGTCGGAGATGGAGATGTCGTACTGGTCTCCCTGCGGAGCGACGTAGTTCTCCACGAGGGTGGTGTCCGTGGCTTCGGCACCTTCCACGAGAGCGCGCGCAACCAAGTACTGGCCGGCGGGAACGTCGGGAGAAACGTTGGCGTGCACCTGCAGCGTGCGGGTGACGTTCTTATAGACGGAGACGTTCGTCCAGCGGACGTGGCTCGGGCTGACGGATCCTCCGTCGGAAGCCGAGACGATGTTGGACTGGTGCGGAAGGTGCAGATCAAGGTTCACGACGCGCGCATCCGTGCGCTGCTGCTTGAGCGTGATGATGTACACCACGGCGCCCCCCGGCTGTACGGACTCTTTGCCGTCCGTGAGCGTGATGAAGTTGCCGCTGATGCCGAGACCCTCGAAGTCATCATCGAGGTTTTCGCAGTCATCGTCCTGCGGATAGTCCGTCTTTCCGTCATGGTCGTTGTCGAGACCATCGGAACACTGCGAGTGATTCGCGAGCGTCGCTTCGGAGCTCAGGCCCATGAGGCCGGAGAAACCGATGCTGAGTGCCAGGACCAACAGCAGCGCGGAGGCTACCTTTTTGGACTCGGGCAGGCGGATAAAAGAGAGAGGATTCTTAACCACGGGGGGTGGGGGTAAGAGACAATAAAGGGGATAGTTATACATTGATTTGTATAGTTTGTCAAATGTAACCTATGACCATTTTATAGGGCTTAAAGTAGAAAATACGATGCCTAGGACTTCTTCTTGCGGCTTCTTGACGCCTTGGCATCATTTTGTCCTGATTTCTTTAGAAGGTACTTCGGCAAAATGAGCGGAGGCTTCACATCCTCGATCTTCCGGACAATGGGGAGGTCTTCGATGGCAATTTTGCCGATGTAGAGCATTTTCAGGTCTCCCCCGTCGCGGACGTACTGTTCGATGGCCCTGTAGCCCCGGAAGTACGACAAGGCCTTCGTAAAGGCTCCCGGTTCCTCGGTTCTGCCCATGCCGCGCTTCAAATCGATCGTTTTCATGAGGGCTTTGCCGGGCTTCAGACCCAGTTCTTCCAGGAGGTATTTTCTGGTATCGGCGAAGGAATGTTCCATGGCGTACGCCACGGCGAGCACGCCTTTGGCATGGAGATAGCGCTTTTCGTGGTGCGGCGAGAGCACTCGCAGCTGGTTGTAGATGGCGAGGCCTTCCTGGGTGTCCAAGTAGTTGGCGAAGCCGCGACGGAAGATTTCGTGCGGCTGCATGGCTCCGTTTTCGGCCGTGAGGACGTGCGTCTCTATTTCGTGCGCCACGAGGGAGTCGATGTGTTGTTCGCTGAAGGACGCGCCGGTACGAATGAAGATGCGCCGATCACCTACCGCGCAGTCGGCCACCATGGCTTCCTTGATGGTCACTTGCCAGTCGTGCAGTCCGTAGGACATGAGCACTTCCTCAAACTTGGCTTTCGTCTCCTCGTCGTTCAGGAGATCTTTGTCTTTCACGGGCAGGTCGCAGGCGATGCGGGATTGCAGCAAGGCATTCGCGAAACCGATGAGCGCGGGACTGGGTTTGCCGAACAGCGCCATGCTCGCCGAACTGAACTTTTCGGCGTTGCCTCGGGCGCGAAGCAGGTCCACCTTCAGAAGGAGCTCACGTTGTTTCTTCTTCAGCAGAATGCCGAGCGGCGTTTCGTCGCCATCGATGGCGCGCAAGGATTTTTCCACTTCATCCAAGTCCACCGTGGGTTCACGCTGCAGGAACACGGGGTTATAGCGATCGTCGTCGTGCAGGCGTACAAGCTCTTCTTCCAGGTTTACGGGGCGAAGATTCTTGAGGAGCTGCAAATCGCGATCGATGGAACACAGCATGTGATCCGCGGCGCGCAGATCTTTCTTGATCGTCGTGGCTTGGATGCCCGTCGCCGATTTCTTGGACGGATCGATGAGGAAGCCCGCGAGATCGCGGCGGCCGATGACGGCGCGCACGCCCGCCAGCGGAGTGGTGGCGGGGCGCACGAGCGTCTGAATTTTTTTGCCGGCGAGCGAGAATTTCACGCGGTAGAGCGCCTCGGATTTCTTCACGGCCTCCACGGCACCGCGTTGCTGCAGTTCGTGGAGGAAATCGGCCGAGAACACGGTGTCCTCTTTGTCGGGAGCGATGGCGCACGGTTCTTCGACGGTGATGCCGCCGCCCGTGATTTCCAAAGTCTCGCGCGGAGCGAGCACGGGCTTGTCCGCTTCATCGTCGCCGCGACGACGGTCGATTTTGTCGCCGAAGAGTTCCTGCGCAAGTCGCACCCCTTTCTCCGGGGTGCTCACTTTCACGCCTCCCACGCGTTCCAGGCGAGCCCTGAGCGGAGCCAAATTCGCCACCTGCACCATGAGACCGGCGCGCGCGTTCACTTCCAGGAGTACGGGCCCAAGATCCTTGTCGATGGTCAGGTCCACGGCCAGGTAACCGATGTTCGTGATGTACTGAATGCGCGACGCGATCAGAAGCATTTCGTCCCAGTACGGAATCTGCACGCCTGCCACGGCCGTACCGTGCTCCAGCTCGCTCAACATGTGGTGGTATTGCGCGGCATGCGTCGTGACGCCCTTTGCCAGATCGATACCGATACCGATCCCGCCGAGGTGCACGTTGGCCTTGCCTTCGCTCCTCGACGTGGGCACACGGAGCATCGCCATGACGGGCACCAGGTTGAAGACGACCAGGCGGATGTCCGGGAGTCCCGCGGGACGGAACGGCGCGAACGACTCGTGCGATTCCAGAATCTGCTCGAAGAACGCGGTATCGGGCAAATCGTTCACCGAAAATTTTCCGTCCAGAATGTCCTCGATGTGTTCGCGGAGCTCCTGTTCGGAGATCGGCGTTTTCCCTTGCTCCAAAAACTGTCCGTTCTTTCGTCCTTTCAGGATGATGATGCCTTCGCCGCCGTAGCCGTAGTTGGGCTTCAGCACGCAGCGATCGGGCAATGAGGAGAAATCGAATTGCTTCAACTGCCTGCGCGTTTCGATGCGGGCGTAGAGCTTGGCCGTCGGAATTCCGCGGGCAGAGAGGTACGCTTTGGTCTTCATTTTGTCGTCCGCGAAGGCGACCGCTTTACGCGGGTTGAACGGTTTGATGTAGAGCAGATTGCGGGCATTGAGCCCGAGAACGCCGTGATTCTGGAAGAATGGGAAGAGCATGATCATTCCTCCTCCTGGAGGTGCTTGAAGACCTCGCGGAAGCGGAAATATTCCACGAGCCTGAGTCCGGTCCAACGTCCCAAGAAAATGTTGATGATGATGGTGATGAGCACGAGTTCGGGGTAGGCCAGGATGATGGATTGCAGCGTCTGCGATTGCGCGATGAAGACGCAGACGAGTGAGCCGAGCACCGTCTCACCGATGGCAATGCTGGCGGCGAAGAGTCCCTCACCCGTTTTGAGCGTGAGGAAGTTTTCGGCCAGCGTGGACATGATGAGCAGGATGAAGACGGTATCGCGCGAGAACGTGAGGCCGAATGCCGTACCGACGGCGACGAGCGCGAGCAGGCTCAAGCTCACGACCGTGAGAATGATGGCGACCTTCGGGATGTAGAGCAGCCTCCAGCGTCGCATGAGCGAACGAGCCATGTAGCCCACGAAGATGATGGAGATGAGGAACAGGAAGCCGATCCACCAGCCGAGTGCAAGGAAGCTGAGAGCGATGATGGACGGCGTGTAGAGGCCGAATGTCGTGATGCCGACGACCTGCTTGAGGAACGCGAAAATCGTGGCGAAGACGGGAAGAAGCAGAAGCAGAATGACGGCCTGGCCGGAGACTCCGTGCGAGAGCAGGTAGTTTACGAGAATGGACAGCACGTCCCACGGGCGGATGCCGACGGACGAGGCGTCGAGCGTCAAGGTGCCGATGTCGCGCGACTCGATGATCTGGCGGAAGTCGTCGACGTTCTGTGCCGTGATGAGAGGACTCACCGCTTCCTTCCGCGTGATGATGATGCGTGCGGGCTGGAGCAAGCTCACGGCGCCGCGCGCCGTGCGTCCGGCGATGGCAAGACTGCGATCGGTGATGAGGATGATGGATTGGTTGTGGATGGCGGCGGTGCGGTCGCTGCTGTCTTGGATGCTGCGCATGAGCGCCTGAAGCCCGGCGATGCCGTCGGTCCAGAGAACGATGGAATCGGCGCCGCTCAGTACGTCTTTGTCATCCGTAAGCTTCTTGTGGAGCGTGTCTTCCACCGCAAGCAGCTGCGTGGAGGGATCGGTTTGCACGATTTTGACGTAGATGCCCACTTTGAGCGCTTCGGATGCGTGGTCGGCCAGCTTCTCGCCGTCCACCGAGCCGTCGGCGATGATGACGATCTTTCGTTTGTACGCCACCACTTCGTGCGTCGTCTCACTCTGCTCAACCGTGCCGTCGAGTCCCGTGGAGCGAATGGAGAGTCTGAACGTGAGCTTGCCCGGCTTCTCCGGAGTGAAGATTGCTTCCACGGTGCGGCTGACGGTTTGCTTGGTTTCGTCGATGGTCCAACGATATTCGGTGCGTTCGCCGCTGATGTGACTGGACGACGCATCAAGAATCACCGTGCGTCCGATGGCGCTGTCGCCAGGACCGGTGATGATGGCTTGAGTATCGGACGGTACCGCGGGTACGGTTTGCGCCATTGCAAAGACAGGACTCAGCAGGAGCACACCCGTTATGACTGCGGAAGGAAGACGTGGCATGGACGGCAGTATATCACTATTTTTGGCGAACCGTCGTGCTAGGATTGATGCATGCAAGTCCCGGTTTCCACGCCAATGGAGCTTCTGGCCACGATTCTTGTGGTGGCGTTGCAGGTGGTGTCTTTTCTGATGCTCCTGGTGACCGTACTTCAGTTTCGCAGAGTGGCATCGTCGCGTTCGGCGTTTTACGGCTCCATGGAATATGAGGGAGTTGCCAAAGAAGTGCACTCCCGAAAGATTCTTGTGCTGACGTATGTCGTGCTCATCGTCGGAGTCAGCATCGGTCTCGATCTTCTGTACGTTTTCCAGCCGCATTTTTTATGAGTTCCGATCCGAAACCCCGCGAGAAACTCGTGCGCGTCATCGACGAGCATTGGGTCGTGTACGTCGCCCCGATGATCGTCTGCGTTCTCTTGTTGATCAGCGGATTCTTGCTTCTTACTCTTTCGCAGTACGCCGTTCATCATTCCGAATGGATGTGGCTGACGTCGTTCGTCCTGGGTTTCGGCTTGGTACTCGGCTCCTTGCATGGGATCTTTTGGGTCGTGCTCGGAGAAACAATCAGCCAAATCGTCATCACCAACAGACGTGTGGTTCGCTTTCACGATGTCATTTTGCTTCGTGAGGACATGATGGAAGTTTCGTTTGAAAAAATGAAAACCGTTGAAGCAAGCAAGCATGGAGTGCTCCAATCCATACTCAACTACGGAACGTTGCACTTCGAAAATGCGGCTCACATCGAATACGTCCCGCATCCGAACAGCGCCGTCCGCGACATTCAACAGGCCATGGGCATGCGCTAGGGGTTTTGCCGTTCTTCCAGACGTTGTTGTCGTCGCTCTTCCGCAGTGGGTACGGCCGGCTTCACAACTTCTTTCGCGGCGCTGTTTTCAATGAATGCCTTCAGTCGCACCGCGGTCTGGTTGTTCGGCTCCAGTGCCAGCGCATGGTCGATGACGCGAAGCGCATCCGAGCGTCGTCCCCGCTCGCTCAGTCGATAGGCGTAGGCGATGGAAATTTCGGCGACGTCTTGATTCAGTTCGTACGCCGTCTCCAGATACGGGAACGCCTCATCCGTTTTGTTTTGCATCTCAAGCACTTGGAACACGTTGTAGTTTCCTTCCAAGAAATTCGGATTCCACAGAACGGCTTTTTTGAACTGCACCTCGGCTTCGGGCAGCTTGTCTTCGTCCAAGTAGATCGCGCCGGCGTTGTTGTATGCCGCGACGTAACTGGAGTCCAGCTCGCTCGCTTTCAGATAGTTCTTGAGTGCCTCGTCGACATTTCCCTGTTGCTCATCGAGCGACGCCATGAAGAAATAACTTTCGGGGTTTTTCGGATCGATCGCCATCGCTTTTTCGTAGAAATTTCGCGCTTCATCCGGTTTTCCTTCGCGGACGGCCACGGAACCGAGCGCCGTGAGAATGGAAACGTTGTCGCCGTACTTTTGGCCTTCCGTCAGGATTCGCTTCTCTTCGTCGTACTCCGCTCGTTCGCGGTATGCGGCGGCCAGGCTCATCCGTGCCGAGACCGACTCTGGGTACAGCGAGAGCGCGTGCGTGAAGAGCGTTTCGTCGTCGCGCCAGTACGTGGTTTGCGTCATCGACATTCTTGCCAGCGTCGCCACGCCCACCGCAACCGTCACGGCCGTCGCACGTTTTGCCGTGAGTCCCCTCCCCCGTTCCGCAAGTGACCGAAGACCCATGCCAAGCCCCAAGAGGAGCCACAGCGAGGGCAAGTACATGTAGCGATCGACGGCGAAAAATACGGACGCACCTTTGTGGAAATTCAAGAATGACGGCGCGAGCGTCAACAGGAAGATCGTGCCGATGATGAGCGGCCATCTGCTCCATCGAAGCGAGACGATTAGCGTTGTCGCAAGCGCGACGACGATGAGCAGCGGAATGTAAAAATCGGGTGACGACATCGTGATCGCTTTCACGTACGGGTAGATCGGCGTGAGGTCCGTCGGAATGAAAAACTTCTGCAGATAGAACACCGTGCTCTTGCACGCCATCAGCATCGTTTCCATCAGCGTTCCCGACCCGATGACGCGAGCTTTGGCGAATGCGGCGATGACGGCGAAGATCGCGGACAACGAAAACAGAGGCCCGAGGACGAGCAATCGCTTTTTCAAGCCGGTCCCCTCTTTCGCAAACGAAAGGATGAGAAGCGTCAGCGGCAGTGTCAGGACCGATACTTTGGAAAGCAGCGCCAGAATGAAGAGGCCGATTCCTACGGCGTACGTGCGGGGATTCTTGCCGTCGTACCTCAGGAACGCGACGAGCGTCCCAAGGTAGAAGAATGTGGAGAGCAGGTCTTTGCGCGCCGCCAACCATACGGCGGCCTCGGTGTTCAGCGGATGTACCGCGAACACGGCGCCTGCGAGCAATGCGATGCGTTTGTTCTTCGTGATCAGCGAGGTGACCCAAAAGATCAGCGCAGCGTTCCCCGCATGCAGGACGAGATTGGTGAAGTGATAGAAGCCTCCGGCAAGTCCCGCAAACAGGTAATTGAATTGATAGCTGAGCAGCGTCACCGGGATGTAGAGCTCCGGATCGAATGTCGTGAATGCCTTCCAGACGTGCGAGGGCGTCGGGCCGTGTGCGGCAAGATTGTTGTAGATCAAGTATGAATCGTCGAAGGACAAAAATCCGTACCGTAACGAGGCGCCGTACGATATGAACACGGCGAAGCAGAAAAGGGCGAACGTTCCGAGCAGCAGCCACGGAGATACGTCGTCACTCGATGTCGGGAAGTCGTGATCGTGCATGATCACAGTCTATCGCAGTTTCGTTATCTGCGGAGCTGCGGTCGTCCTCTGCGGAAACTGCGGCCTCCGCCTCCCCCGCCGCGCGGGCGGTAACCGCCGCGGCTCGGGCCCGAGCGCTCCGGGCGAGCCATGTCGCTTGCCGCGGACGGCAAGACACTCACGGGCAATACGGCGCGGATGAGACGTTCGATGGTCTTGATGTCGCCGCGCTGGTCGCTGGTGGCCAAAGAAATGGCTTGTCCCTGCTTTCCGGCACGCCCCGTGCGGCCGATGCGGTGCACGTATTCTTCGGGGTTGTCCGGAAGATCGAAGTTCACCACGAGCTCGATGTCTTTCACGTCGATGCCGCGCGCGGCGATGTCCGTGGCGACGAGGATGCGGTACTTGCCCCTCTTGAATCCTTCGAGCGCTTCGCGACGTTGCGCGAGCGAACGGTTGGAGTGGATTTCCGCGGAGAAGTGACCGGAGCGATTGAGTTGTTCGGTGAGCTTTTTGGCGCCGTGCTTGGTACGCACGAAGACGAGAACGGTTCCTTTGTAGTCACCGAGGAGCTTGAGGAGCACGGGGAACTTGTCGTCCTTGCTCATGATGAGCGCGGCCTGCTCCACGCGTTCGGCGGTGGAACCTGCGGGGGCGACCTCGATGCGGACCGGAAGACGCGTGTACTGCGTCGCGAGCTTGAGAACGCTGTGCGGCATCGTCGCCGAGAACAAAAGCGTTTGGCGCTCTGCGGGAACGCACTTCACGATTTTGGCCAACTGCGGCGCAAATCCCATGTCCAGCATGCGGTCCGCTTCGTCCAAGACGAGAACGGCGACTTCGCGGAGCGTGACGGTGCGCTGTTCCAGGTGATCGATGAGACGGCCGGGAGTGGCGATGAGAATGCGGGGGTTCCTGCGGATGGCTTGTCGCTGCAAGTGCATGGATGCTCCGCCGATGAACACGGCGATGCCGATCTTGAGCATGTTGGCGATGGGCCTGAGGGACTCCTCCACCTGGGACGCCAGCTCGCGCGTGGGCACCAAAATGAGGGCGCGACCGCCGAATTTGGTGAGGCGTTGCAGCATGGGGACGCTGTAGGCAAGGGTTTTGCCGGTACCCGTTTGGGCGATGCCGAGCATGTCCTTGCCCTCCAGGGCCACGGGGATCGCGGCATGTTGGATGGGTGTCGGCACGGTGATCTTCATCGTCTCCAGCACGGCTAAAATGTTCTCTGCCGTACCAAGCTCGGCGAAAGTCTTGGTTGTTTCGGGGGTATTCACGGCCGAACGATACCTGACTTTCGGCTTATGCACCAGCGAAAAACGACCTTTTAGACGTATCGCAAAGCCGGGACGGCCCTTGTGGGGTCGCCCCGGAGCGCACACTCAAGATCTCTACCTCTGCACTTGTCCTCGGATTTCTCCATCCGGGTCCGCTTGAGTGTGCACGTTCACGTAGATATTTCCGTGACACGGTCGAAAAAATGACGAAATAATTTTTATCTCGAGTCCAGCGACGTTCGTCATTCTTCCTCGGGTATGACGTCACAGCTTGCGGACGACTCACGTCCTTCTCTTACTTCTTTACTTCACCTTTCAATGTCCACCACGCTTCAGCGCGAACATCATCGGCCCTCCAAGGTCGGCAAAAGCATCTCCAAAACCGCCGATACTTGGCAAGCCAGGGGTACCTGGAACGAATTCGTCGGCAAGGCCCGAAGACTCTGGGGCCACATGACCGACGATGAAATGAGCGTCGCGGAAGGAAATTACCAAGAGCTCCTCGGTCGCATCCAACGCAAGACCGGCGAGTCGCTCGCGGATATTCGCAAGAAACTGTTTCACGACTAGTTTTATTCCTCTCCCTTTTATCATGAACCGCATTCCCGCCATCTCTCACATCGGCTCCATGATCGCCGTGGGCTTGCTCGTCGCGTGCAGCAACCAGCCCTCGGCCATGACCGTTTCCAGTGAAGACTTTGCGAACAACGGCATGATTCCCTCCGTTCACACCTGCGACGGCACGAGCCTGCGTCCGTCACTTTCCGTGCACGGCGTACCGAGCGGCACGAAGAGTCTTGCCGTCATCATCGAAGATCCGGATGTCCCGAGCGGCACGTTCGTTCACTGGACGGCCTGGAACATCGATCCATCCGTGACGACCGTCGATGTGACCCTTCCGAACGGATCCGTGGAAGGCATCACCGGCCGCGGACAACCCGGCTACGTGGGCCTGTGTCCGCCGACCGGCACGCATCACTACGTGTTCCGTGTCTATGCATTGAACACCATGCTCACGCTCCCGGACGATGCCACGCCCGATGCGCTCAAGAGCAGGCTTACTCAGGGCGTTCTGGCACAGGCTGAAATCATCGGCCTGTACGCCCGAACCGATGTCGATGCATCGGCGTCCGGAGCCACGAAAACACTCCCCGGTTCCACCGTCGTGGAATGAGCGGGATTGCAAGTCACAATCGGACAGGAATGCGGGGGTCATGCGTCTCAACGTATGTTCCCCCGCTTCAACGATGGTATCCCCAGGTTCTTCACTTTTAGGATCACGCGCCCGTCGAGTCGTCGGAATCTTGGTGGCATCCGCGGTCGTCGGAACCGTTCTTGTCATCGCCGGTTGCTCCGCCCTGGCGCAATCGAGTTTCGCATGGCCGCTGCCCGGAGGCGCCTTTCGTCCGACACCCTTGCACTTCGGTTTGTACGTCACCCCCGATCCGGCACACAACCCCATCTCTCCCCCCGAGCGATTCATCGGCTATCACGTCGGAACCGATTTCGAAATTTATCCCGACGAAGAAAGAGTCGATGTGCCCGTCTACGCGATCTGCAGCGGAGAAATCGTTTACAGCTCATTTGCCGAAGGGTACGGCGGACTCATTGCCGAGCATTGCCTTCTGCGCGATGAAAAAGTGACGGTGCTCTACGGTCACCTCCTTCTGTCCTCGCTTCCCAAGGTCGGTGACCGAGTGACCCAGAGCCAGACCATCGCACTTCTCGCACCGGCGCACACGCACGACAGCGACGGCAACCGCAAGCATTTGCACCTCGGCATTCACCGAGGATGGGACATGACGTTCCTCGGGTATGTTCAAACGGAAGCCGAGCTGTCGCAGTTCATCGACCCGCAGACGGTGCTCGAGCGTTGATCGTGACGCTGTTCTTTTGCGCTCTTTGCCGATTCCGATATCATCGTTTCATCGTTACCCTCTCTCGCGATGGCCCAGCAACCCGAAGTACCACGAGAAAAGCTTACCGAGTCCACGGAGCTTCCGTCCTATGAAATCGTCGGTAAGCCCAGCTACAGCGCGGTGAAGCTCCGGCTCAACAAGGGCGAAGAAATCCACGCGGAGAGCGGAGCCATTCTTGCGCTCGGTGGAGGGCCGGAAGTTTCCGGTTCCATGAAAGGCGGTATTTTCGGTGCGCTCAAGCGTGCGGTACTCACCAGCGAAAGTTTCCTCGTCACCACCATAAAGGCACAGAAGGACGGGACCGAAGTGTACCTCGCACCTCGCGCCACGGGCGATGTGGAGGCCATTCCCGTCAATGAACCCTACATCGTTCAGGGCGGATCGTTCCTGGCATCCACTCCGGGCGTAAAGACCGATACGCACTTTTCGGGCCTGAAGGGCTTTTTGAGCGGCGAAGGAATTTTTATGATTCATGCCGAGGGCCCGGGCAACATGTTCGTCTCCAGCTTCGGAGGAATCCTCAAAAAGGAATTGGCCGCGGGTGAAAAATTCACCGTGGACAACGGGCACATCGTCGCTTTTCCGGCGAGCATGAAGTACGACGTCCGCTCCATGGGAGGAGGAGTCGTGAGTGCCGTCACGACAGGCGAAGGACTCGTGTGTGAATTTACGGGACCGGGAACGCTGTACCTTCAAACAAGGAATCTTCGCACGTTCGCCGAAGAGCTGAACCCGTTTCTCCGTGCACCTCGCACATCGCAGGGCTCGGGACTCTTGGGACAGGTATTCGGAGGTTAGCGTGGTTCCGCGCTCACGAGCGGCGTGAATTCGTAGTTTTCCCCGAGACGGATGCGAATGCCCGTGCCCGTGCCGCTCGTCTCTTGCACGAGGGGCATGCCGAGCAGCGACGAGAAGAATGCTCCGTCATCCGTTTGCACGGATGTGATCATCGTTCCGGTTCCGGAGGCCTCGCCCCGTTCGTGCACCGCATCGAAGCCGTAGCGCACCAGTTCGTTGCGGAGTCGGTGCGCCTCGCGAACGGCGGCATCACCTTGCACGATCACGACGCGGGGCTTTCGTACGTACACGTCGCGGCGTCCGAAGATGAGCTGCGAGAAGAAGCGAATCATGCTCCAATCGGCGACTTCGTCCGTCGGCGATACGGGAAGCAGAACGGCACCCGTGAACGTCCCTTCCGGCGGAACGCGGATGAATCCGCCCGCCTCGGCATCGGAGTAGTCCCCTCCCGACGCGTAGTTCAGGTTCATGCTGACGATGTGGTCGCGCGGAACGGAGGCGAGCGTGGTGCCGAGCGCGAAGAGTTCCGTGGGACCGAGAGTCGTCTCGAAATGATCGCGAACGGCGACTTGCACCGCGTGCACGGCATCCATGTTCGAGATGAATTTCGTACTCTTCACTTTGTCGCCGATGGCGGCCAGGATTTGCTGCTGCCTCGCCGAACGGCTGAAGTCACTCGTGGAGTGACGACTGCGGGCGTACTTGAGCGCCGTTTCACCGTCGAGGTGTTGCGGTCCCGCGTCGATCTTGAACGTGCCGATGACTCCTTCTTGTACCGGATATGAGTAGTCCGTGAGCCGCTCAGGGACGTCGACGTCCACGCCGCCCACCGCATCCACGATGTTCGTGAATCCGATGAAGTCCATTTTCATGACGCCGTGAATGTTCATGCCCAGCCGCGTGCCGATGGATTCGCTTTCCCGGAACGCACCGAAGATGATGGCAAGCGAGAGTGCGCCCGCGATGCCGCAGGTCAAAAAATGCTTGGGGAACTTTTTCCCCGGGCCGGTGGCTTGATCGACTTTGAGCAGAAGCATGAGGGTCTGCAGATGTAACGTTTCAGAGTCGGTTTTCTTACCGCCGTGAAGTGGAAAACCATACTCCCGTGAGCCGGTATGTCAATGTTTCTTGTCACGAAAAAAGCCGCTTGTGGCGGCCCTTTCCATTATCTTTTGCGGATTAATCGCCGAAGTTCATCGGCGCGTTGTTCGGATCGAACGGAGGCTTGCAGACCGATGTCTTGCCGTCGGCGCGGAACATGACGGTGGCCGTTTCGCCCTTGAACAGGAACGTCCATGCGTCATTCTCGTATTTCTTGCCCGACGTCGAAGCGACTTTCGGGAAGACGTTGTCTTCGCCTTCCGAGGAAATCGTCACTTTGTCCATTGCGGGAGGGAACGTGGCGATGAAGCTCGAATCGTCATCGCAGCGGAACGAAGCGACGAGGTCCTCTTCCCCTCCGTCCTGCATCTCGCGGCCCGTCGTCATCTTGCCGAAGCGCAGTCCTCCGCCTTTCGTCATGTTGATGAGCCCGAGTTCCGTGGGCGTCACGCTCTCGATGCGGAAGTACGTGACGGCTCCGCTCTTCTCGATCTGCTTCACGTACACGTCTTTGCCATTGAGCTGGAATTCCACACCCTCATCGGCGTTGTCCGACGTGAAGAGCGACCAGTCGGCGTCGGTCTTCGTTTCGCCGGCCGCCGATGCGTAGCTGTCCGTGAGCGTTCCGTCGTTCTTATACTCGCGGATGAAATTGCGGTCGTCTTCGCTGCTCCAGGTTCCGATCATCATTTCCCATGCGGCCGTGATGCGCGGGTCGGCGGGTTTCTTTTGGTTCATCGCGCCGTCCTTCGGGGAGCTTTGGTAGCCGACGTACGCTGCGGCTCCGGCAACGACGATGAACCCGATGACGAGAAGTAGTTTCTTCATGAGAGGAGGAGTGAGGAATGAAAAGGACCTCATTTTTGCTGAAATTCGATGAATATCAAACATGACTTGGTTAAAGCCGCGATGTGAGCATTTCGACGATGTTGGCTATAATGGCGCCGTCCACTCCCCCGTCTCATGCCAGGATCGCATAAGGAATCCGTACGTTCGTTTCTCGACCTCGTCGTTGCGGGCAAGGTTCAGGAAGGATACGACACGTTCGTGCACCCAAAGTTCACGCACCACAACGTCTGGTACAAGGGTGACAGGCAGACGCTTTTGGACGGCATGAAGGAGAGTCACGAGCGTTTCCCCACGAAAAAGTTCGAGGTCAAGAAAATCGTGGAAGAGGGCGATACGGTCATGACGTTTTCGTACATCTCGCTCGACGGCATGCAGGCCATGTCCGTCGTGCACATCTTCCGTTTCGAGGACGGAAAGATCATCGAGATGTGGGACGCGGGACAAGAAATTCCGGTCGATTCGCCGAACGAGAACGGGGCGTTTTGAAATCAAGACGAAAAGCCGCACGGAGCGGCATTTCGACATGCAAAGACGTTACAGCGTCACGTACAGCACCGCCGCGATGGCCCACATGGAGGCCAGGTTGTATGCGGCGTCGTAGCACGTGTGTGCAAAGGACTTCCCTGCCCACGTGTGTTCGTTGAGGATGACGAGGGCGACGAACGGCAGCCACAGAATCGTCGCGATGAGCATTGCCTGGCCCACTCCCGTCAGGCTGACGATCTGGAGCGTGCGACCGATGACGGCGGACTGCACGAATGCCATAAGGAGACTGGCGCCGATGCCCGGAAGCATCATGGAGAACTTGATATCTTCTTTCTTCGGTTGAGCGATGTTGTTGAACTTCATCCATTGCTTGCCGAAGAGCGGGCCGTGCCACAGGAAGCCGATGAGGAACGATGCCGCAATGGCGAGAACGACGCCAAGGGCATGGGTTTGCACGTACTGTGCGACGGCGATGAGGTGAATCATGAGAATGAAGGGGAAATGGTCATCCCGGATGATACGCGTTTACCCATTGCACGTGAAACCGAACCACATTGAACTTGCGATCGCCGGGGAAATTATTCGCCATGCTAAATTTTTCATCGGAAGAAAAACGCAGTTGTTCTTTTCGTACAAACGAAAAATCGTCGCAAACCCAAGATGTAGTATGTCGATTTGCAACGGCACACCACAGGGAGCATAGTTTCGCTCACAGCGGTACAAGCTAAGAGGGTGCAATTCCCCACTGTCGCGCAACTGTTATAGCCAGACAGCTTGTAACCGGAGACTTGTCTCCCCGCTTCGCTCGCACGAAGCATCTCGCCCTCACGATAATTAATACGACGTGACGACAGGTGCCTTTCCCCCTCACCTGTGTCTCTTACTTCAGCATCATCGGTCCATGATCTCGCCGTGATTCTCGCGGCACTCCGCACGGGAACGAGCATCAAGAAGCGCGACGGTACCTTGGTGAAATTCGACGAGAAGCGCATCGCCGACGCCATCGAAGGCGCCTTCCGCGAAGTGCTCGCCATTCCCGCCAACGAAATTCTCCCGTCGTCCGTCGCACACGACAGAGACGGCGTCATGCGCATGGTGCTCGTGTCGTTTCTCAGGCGAACATCGGATGAACCGCTCGAGGTCGAAGCCATTCAAGACACCGTGGAACAAGCGCTCATGAGCGGGGGCTTCCACGACGTCGCCAAGGCGTTCATCGTGTACCGCGCGGAGCGTGCCAAAGAACGGAAGCGCGACTTGTTCAAAAAGCGCATCACGCTGAAGCCGTACGAATACCCCGAGCTCGTGGAGTACGTCGATGCCATTCGTCACTCGTACTGGATCCACACCGAGTTCAATTTCACGAGCGACATTCAGGACTTCAAAGTCGGCATCAGCGATGCCGAACGAAGCGCCATCACCAATACGCTCCTCGCCATCTCCCAGATCGAAGTGGCCGTGAAAACGTTCTGGGGAAACATGCACGAGAAAATCCCCAAGCCCGAGATCGGCGCCATCGGAGCCACGTTCGCCGAGAGCGAAGTGCGTCACCACGACGCATACTCGCACTTGCTCGAGATTCTCGGTCTCAACGAGCAATTCAAAACGCTGTCCCACAATCCCGTCATCATGGAGCGAGTGAACTACCTGGAAACGTCTTTGCGCAATGCGCGCAGCGAAGATCGCAAGGATTACACGCAATCGGTTCTGCTCTTCTCGCTCTTCATCGAGCATGTGTCACTGTTCTCGCAGTTCCTCATCATCATGGCGTTCAACAAGCACCGCGACAGGCTCAAGGGCATTTCCAACGTCGTGGAGGCCACGTCCAAGGAAGAGCAGATTCACGGCAACTTCGGCATCGACCTCATTCGCATCATTCAAAAAGAACATCCCGAGTGGTTCGGCCCGTCGCAGAAGCACGTCGTTCGCGCACTCTGCATGAAGGCGTTCAGCGCCGAGAGCAAAATCGTCGACTGGATCTTCGAAGCCGGAGAATTGGACTTTCTTCCCAAGGCGGTCATCAACGAATTCGTCAAAAACCGTTTGAACAACTCGCTCCGCAGCATCGGCATCGATCCGGTGTTCGAGACGGATGCCGCGCTTCTGAAACAGTCCGAATGGTTCGACGACGAAATCATCGGCACGAAGCACGGTGACTTCTTCAACAAGCGCTCGATCAATTACAACAAACGCAGTAAGAGCATCACGAGCAACGATCTTTTCTAATCCCCTTTTCCCGCGCACTCATGGACTGGCTCAATGACAATTCACGGAAATTCCTGCAGTCGGGCTACCTCGTGGGCGGCATGTCGCCCGAGCAGCGCATTCGCGAAATCGCGGATCGTGCGGAAAAGATCAACGGTACCAAGGGCTTTGCCGATAAGTTTTACGGCTACATGGAGCGCGGCTTCTTTTCGCTCGCGTCGCCCGTGTGGTCGAACTTCGGCATGGAGCGCGGACTCCCCATCAGCTGTTTCGGTTCGTTCATCGCCGATGACATGGGTGAAATTCTGTATACCCAAGCCGAAATCGGCATGATGTCGAAAATGGGCGGAGGAACGTCGGGCTACTTCGGTGCGCTCCGTGAGCGCGGTGCGCCCATCACGGACAACGGTACGTCGGCGGGATCGGTTCACTTCATGCAACTCTTCGACAAGATGACGGACATCGTGAGCCAGGGTTCCACTCGTCGCGGACAATTTGCGCCGTATTTGCCGCTCGAGCATCCCGATGCCAACGAGTTCCTCGACATCGGCACCGAAGGAAACCCCATTCAGAAGCTCACCCATGGCGTGACCGTGGGCGACGAGTGGATGAACCAGATGATCGCCGGAGACGAGAAGAAGCGCGCGCTGTGGGCCAAAGTCATTCAGACGCGGAACGAAATCGGTTATCCGTACATTTTCTTCACCGATAACGTCAATCGCCAAACCGTCGACGTGTACAAGGACAAAGGGATGAAGATTTGGGCGAGCAACCTCTGCACGGAGATCATGCTCCCCAGCACCATCGACGAATCGTTCGTGTGCGTGCTCTCTTCCATCAACGTCTTGCACTACGATGCATGGAAGGACACAGATGCCGTGGAAACGCTCGTCGCATTCCTGGATACCATCGTGAGCGAATTCATCGAGAAGCTTGAGGCGTACCGCGATTCGGAGCGCGAAGATGACAGAAAGACGTTCCTCTTCATGCGACGTGCGTACACGTTTGCCAAGCGGCACCGTGCGCTCGGACTCGGAGTTCTCGGTTGGCATTCGTACCTGCAATCGAAGATGCTCGCGTTCGAGAGCAAGGACGCCGCGAAATTGAACTACGAAATTTTCAAACTGATCCGAGAGCGCTCGTACAAGGCGTCCAAAGATCTGGCTGCGCAGTTCGGTGAGCCCGAGGTGCTCAAGGGCTACGGACGCCGCAACACGACGCTCATGGCCGTTGCGCCCACGACGAGCTCGGCGTTTATTCTGGGCCAGGTATCGCAGGGTATCGAGCCCGTGTGGTCGAACTGCTACGTGAAGGACATCCAGAAGATCAAAACGACGATCAAGAACCCCTTCCTCACCAAACTGCTCGAGAAAAAGGGCAAGAACGACGATGCGACGTGGCACGACATCCGTAACCACGACGGTTCCGTGCAACATCTCGATTTCCTCACGCCCGAAGAGAAAGAGGTGTTCCTCACGTATCCGGAGATCGACCAAATGGCGATCATCAACCAAGCAGCGGTGCGCCAGGAATTCATCGACCAGGGACAGTCGCTCAACTTGCTCATTCACCCGGACACGCCGGTGAAAACGATCAATGAGTTTTACATCGCCGCGTGGAAGCTGGGCATCAAGACGCTCTACTACCAGCACAGCATGAACGCCGCGCAGCAGCTGAATCTCAAGAAGATCTGCAAAGCGTGCGAGGCGTAAGTAATTGCCGAGCAAGCTTAACGTCCTCCCGCAGTAGCGAAGATGGCTGGCTGGGCGGGACGGTCAGAGTAGCTTTCGAATGAGATTCCAAATTATTGTTGAAATTTTTGGTCTATAAACCCAAAAACCGACTTTTACCAGAAACCAACCTACAAACCAATACGCAAAGGCTTGAGCAGCGTAGAACCAGACTTCAGTAAACATTCTTTCTTTCCAAATCTGAAATGAAATGTAAGTTACAAAAAGAAATGTTACCGAGTATACAAAACTACCTACCTCTCTATTGGTCTGCGGTGAAAAGCCATTTTTCGAGACATAATTTGATCGATGCCAACGCGTCATAGCTATTATTGTACACAAATCCCAGACAACATCCTTGAGCCTTGGATTTCAAGAATGGGAGGGCAGGACGGTCGGGCTGGAAAGCCCAGTGCTTGGAATTGCTGGAAAATCAACAATTTTACCAATGCTATTTTTCATAATACTCCTACAACTTTTGGCAAAGGCCTGATCTTTTGATTCCAGTACATATTTTGCAACTCGAAAAAGATCAATAGTCCTTATTAGGATGCAATTAGATGTTTTCGCTGTATTGATACATTTAGTTGTAAACTGCTCAGCTCGTTCAGATGGCTTCGTAAGCCGAAAGCCATTTCCAAACAGTACGCCGACAGCAGGCTCCTCAACACTTTCTCTTTGTAAATCTTCATGAATATTTGTAGCCAACTGTCTAAATTTATCGATATTTATAGCAGAAGTATCTTTGCCCTCTGCTTCGCCAATGAAGCGGTCTTTTTCTGGCGAAACTATTACATGATCCAGCTCTAAGTCACCATCATTATAATTTTCTGCTGTATACCCCAGGATCCTCAGAGCAGAGTTGATTGCATTTTCGAGAACCTTTCCTTTCTCGAAAAGCAAATCTTTCAATTTAATTTCTTCCTCAAGTTTTTTAATCATTTCGTTCTTTTGCAAAATTAGCTGGTCGATTTTTTTAATTTTTTCATCAATCTCCTTTCCAATAACTTGTTCACTGGCCAATTGATAATCAACTCCGCACGTCCAGTCGGGGGGAGGCGTAGCTTCTCCACCTTTGCGCAGTGCCTTATCAATATCTACAAGTGATTTGACTAAATTATTCCCAAATTTCGTTGCTTCCTTGTTCCAATATTCTTTTTCAACGCCCTTCTTCGTTTTCTTTGTTTCTGTGAATTTCTCTTCATTATAATTTAAATATGGCAATAGGATTAAGTGCCCCTTGTCGACTTTGTATACTGCTCCAAGAATCTTGGTTCTATCTTTGCCAGTAAAAACTACTTTAGCCTTACTCGAATCCTGTATATAGACTTGGTATTCAAGGCTACCTTTAAATTTTTCGTAAAAATCACTAAATACTGGATTTCCAGAAAACTCAACATGCTTCCCCGGGGCAGATGTTATTGTGCCAATGCTAATAGGTAAAAAATTATAATTGCTGAACGTTTCAGTGCTAAAACTGTTAACGCTCTTAGCAACCGAGACACCAGTCGCCAGTGGAAAATCCTTTTTTTTAGATAAAAGAACAAAAACATTTTTTCCAGCTTTTAGATGATCACCTATTTCTTTTTTTAGATGGTATATCTTGCGTTTGTAATTTTGCGATGTCGAAACGTTGTAACAACCTCCATCTCTTGTTGTAAAATTCACCCAATCTCCAAGTGGATAAAATGAACTTGGCGAAATTAATAAAATATCAGCATCCATTAAAGACGGTTCCTCATGAAAGTTCACGTTACATTTATCAAATACTGGGATTGTGTAGCCGAGGGAAAATATCTGCTTTTCCATGTTTTTATTGTATCGCTTCGGGGAGCTTTGGTAAGCAATTCAATTATGTAATGCCTACCTAATTGGTTGGGCACCACGGTCGCGTGCACGTGTTGGCTGGGGAGGATGGTCTGCTACGCGAGCTTCGCAGACCTGGGCACTCCAGTCCAACTACTTCTCAATCTCCGCAGAATTGGCTGACCAGAAATGACGTTTCGCGAACGCATAGCCTGAGCCATTCTTCAGGTACATTTCGAACTCCTGAGCTTTCTTTTTATCCTTAAAACAGACGATCACTTCAATATCCCAAGGAATGTGCGGCGCAGTCGTTCTCGTGAGGCCACGATTATGTTCGTCCATGCGTTCGCGAATGTCCTTCGTGGTGAACCCAACGTAGGTCATCTGCGGATTTTTGATACTTCGAAGCAGGTAGACACTATGCATGAATCGAGGGTAGCCAATTCTGCGAAGCTTGCGAAGCAGAATGGCTGGGGAGGATGGATTCGAACCATCGAATGGCGGCTTCAAAGGCCGCTGCCTTACCGCTTGGCGACTCCCCAAGATGACGGGATTCTACGGTAAAGGGTGGAGAGGTAGAAGGTGAAACGCGCGGATTGCAAAGAATGCCAAGAGTGCAAGGATTGCAACGATTCCTTGTTTACCTTGCAGTCATTGCAATCCTTGCAACTCTCTAAAGACCTCCCTTCAACACCGTCCGGGCCGATTCAATCGCCGCTTCCAGCGCCGGCTTCATCGCTTTGATGTCCTCGTCGCTCATCTTGGAGAGCACCCATGCGGCGAGGTCCATTTGCTCCGGCTGCTGCCCGAGGCCGATGCGGTGACGCGGGAAGTCTCCGCCGAACGAATCGACGATGGACTTGAGTCCGTTGTGCGTACCGGGTCCGCCCGTCAGGCGCAGTCGGTGGGTACCGAGCGGCAGGTCGATGTCGTCGCACAGAATGAGAACCTGCTTGGCGGCATCGAGCTTGAAAAAGTCGACGAGCTTGCGCATGCATTCGCCCGAGCGGTTCATGAACGTCGTCGGTTTCACGAGCAGCACGGGTTTGCCGTCGAGTTTTCCTTCGGCCATGTGGCACAAGAATTTCTGTTTGTCCTCGTACTCCCCTGCCCCCGTTTCCTTGGCCAAAAAATCGAGCGCCATCCAACCCGCGTTATGACGCGTCAGTTCATATTGCTTGCCCGGATTTCCGAGACCGATGATGACGAGGGATGGCTTCATTGGATTGAGTATAGCTGGAGTTTCTCCATGAGCGGAAAGATTGCAGTGATTGCAGGGAGTGCAAGGATCGCAAAGAAACTTCCTTGCACTCCTTGCAGTCTTTGCTTGCTTTGCATTCCTACAGTCGCGCCCCCAAATCCGTGAGCGCCTTGTGGTAAATCACGATGGCGCGATTCACTTCAGCATCGTTCATTTCGTGGCTGAGCTCATGGACCGCCTTGTTCCTGAGCTTGTGCGCCCACCAGAGGTCATTGAGGTTCGAAAATCTCGGTCCTGCTTTCTTGAGCTTGTCGCCGAGCGAGCCCTTGTAACCCAGGAGGCGCAGCGCCTCATCCAAAATCTTGTCGGCCTCCACGATCTTGAGTGACCCGTGCTCGTGGGCGTTCACGCGCTTCCATGCTTGTTCGATGGCGATGCGTGCGCCTGCGCGAAGTGCGCGCTTCATCAGCTTGATGAACATGTACTGCACCACGATGGCCGCGACGAGGAGAGCCGTAAACAGAATGAGAATCGCCGTGCTCATCTCTTGACCGGGGGCTTCTTTGGGGCGATTTTCTGCGCGCTCTTTTCGGCGGATTGTTTCTGCATCGTCGATGCGACGAATTCGGCGAGAATGTTTTGGACCGTCGTTGCGTCTTTCATGTTCTTCTTGAGCATGTAGGCTTCCATGGCTCCCAGAATCACCTCTTCCACGCGCCTGGGCTTTTTCACATAGTCCATGCTGATGGTGCCGCCGGTCGATACTTTCTCCAGCGTCATTTCGCCGTAGCCGAACACCGTCGCCATGATGCCGTTCGTTTCGTACTCCACTCCCTCGAGATCACTGTAGAGCACGCGCGCCGATTTTCGGTGAAACATGCCGTGCCACTCCAAGTCCACGATTCCTTTGTTGGTGATGACCCACGCGTCCAAGTAGTAATCCATGAAGTTGCGGATCCACCAAATGCCCACGCTCACGGCGGCGAGCGACACTCCGTAGACGACGTACTTGGTGTGCACGAAATAGAGCACGCTCCACACCGCGGCGAAGACGATGGTCGGGAGCCAGAGTGCCTTGATGCCCATGAGCCAATGCTTGTGCACGACGAGGAGAATTTTTTCCTCATCATCGAGGTGCTGGTCGAAGAAGAAGTTGTTGAGCACGGGGGAAGTGTAACACCGGAGTGGGATTGCAAAGAAGGCAAAGAGTGCAGGGATTGCAACGAATTTCTTTGCACTCTTTGCAATCTTTGCAGTCGTTGCAATTCAGAGATTAAGACCTTCTCATTCTCACCCCCTCTGCGGTCTGCTATACTGTCCCCGATGTCTCCAAAACTCACCAAGCGAAGCATTCTGTTCCACGTCTTCGACGTGACGCTCAACATCGTGATCATCGTGGCGATCGTCGCCATCATCCGCACGTTCGTCGTGTCTCCGTTCCAAATCGAAGGCAATTCCATGACCGCGACGCTGGAGGACAAGGAGTACATCGTCATCAATAAATTCAGGTACATCGTGGGTTCTCCCGGCCGCGGGGACATCGTCGTATTCCGTCCGCCCACCGACCTCGGCAAGTACTACGTGAAGCGCGTCATCGGACTCCCCGGCGACACCATCGTCGTCCGCGACGGCAACGTGTTCCTGCGTGACCGCACGAAGGGCGACATCAAGCTCGACGAGCCGTACCTCAATTCCATCAACCGCGGAAAGACGTACCGCTACCCCGTTCCGAGCGGCGATACCACCGAGGAAGTCTTCGAGGTCCCGGAGGGCCAGTATTTCGTCCTCGGTGACAACCGCCAAGGCAGCTTGGATTCGCGCAGCTTCGCTCACCTCGGCACGCACCAGACGGCGTTCGTTCCGCAGCACAACATCAAGGGAAGCGTGTGGTTCGTGGCTTTGCCGATCACGAAGATTCATGCGTTCGATGTGCCGACGTACGAACTTTAAAAAGGAATCCAAAGAAACCCACGAAACCAAGGAATCCAAGGATATTTCGTTGGTTTCATTGGATTCTTAGGTTTCCTTGGTTTCCTGAAAACATCGCAACTTCGCTTGCTACAAAGCGCTCAATTCGGTATCATGATTTCAGTCAGCAGCCCTTTTTACCGTATCTACCGAAATTATGATCACTTACTTCCGTGAAAGTCTCGAGGAATTGCGCCAGGTCCGTTGGCCCACGCAACAGCAGTCCGTACGCCTCACCGCCATCGTCATCGGTTTTCTTGCCGTTTCCGCCATCTTCTTCGGATTGGTGGACTCGCTGTTCTCCGAAATCATCCGCCTTACCGTCAAAATTTAAACCTCACTCCCCTCTCCCATGGTCAAGCAAGACCCATCAGCAGGCCGCAACTGGTATGTCGTGCACACGTATTCGGGTTACGAGGACAGCGTGAAGAAGTCCATCGAACAGCGCACGGAGACCTTCGGCATGAAGGACTACGTGTTCACCGTTGTCGTTCCCAAGGAAAAGCAGATCGTCTTCAAGAAAGGCGAGCCCATGGAAGAAGAGAAGAAGTTGTTCCCGGGCTACGTGCTCGTGGACATGATCGTGACCGATGAAAGCTGGTACATGGTCAGAAACACCCCCAACGTCACCGGTTTCGTGGGCTCCGGCAACATTCCGGTTCCCGTCACTCCCGAAGAGTTCGGTGTCGTGGAGCGCCGCATGGGTGAGGAGACCGCCAAGTTCAAGAGCGACTTCCAGGTGGGTGAACTCGTCGTCATCATCGACGGTCCGTTCAAGAACTACGAAGGCACCATCGACGCCGTGGATGTGGACAAGGGCAAGCTCACCGTTCTCGTTCTCATCTTCGACCGCGACACGCCGGTGGAACTCGATTTCACGCAGGTTCGCAAGAAATAGTCGCATCAAGGTGATGTGGCCGAATCGTCTTTCTCGTTTTGTGATAACAGAATCCTTAATCACAGGGTGGCGTTTTGTCATGTAAGATTTTGCGCGTCATACGTCTCATACGTATCTTTCCCAATCATCCCATGCGTCTCCCGCTCATCGCGTCCGGCCTCATCGCCCTCGCTCTTCCCATTTCCGCACTCGCACTCGAAGGCATCGGACCGCGCGTCACCATCACCGGTACCGTGGATTCGGTTCAGATTTCCGAAAAGCAATCGTTCTCCGAGGAGGGCGGTCAGTTGGTGGTCACCGCGAGCAACGGTCAGAAAGTGACCGTCGTTCTGCAGGACACGGCGACGATCATTTCCGAGGGACGTCTGAGCCGCAAGCAGCTCCTCCCCGTGAACATCATGCAGGGCATGCAGGTTCGGGTTCGCGGATGGAGAGTGGACAGCAACACCATCTCGGCATCGCTCGTCATCATCATGAACATCGAGCTCAACCCGGTACTGTCGCTCAACGGAACGCTGCAGGCCATCGACGGCGGCAAGATCACGGTGCTCTCGCAGGACGGAGTCACGCGCGTCTTCAACGTCACGAACGAAACGGAAATCAACCTGACGTACACGGCACGCGGCACGAACGGCCTCACGCTCGTCGGCAAACAGCTTCTGCTCACGTTGAACCCGCTCGATCAAACGCAGGTCCGCATCATCCGCATCAACGGCGATGACAACTCCACGCGTACCGAAAAGCCCACGACCGTGCAGCTCAAGAAGCGCGAGTAGGGAGACGCCGGATGACCGTCGCAAGCAATCCGCCGAGGAAGATCGTTTGGCAGATCTGCGCCGTGATGTACGCCACCGCAAGCGCGTAGAGCCCGAGTTTCGGGAGCAGCAACGTACCCGCCGTTACGGCGACGACGCAGCTCAAGACGCTGCTGATGGCCGGCCAACCCGTATTCTTCAGTGAGTAAAACGATCGCAGGATGATGTGGTTGGTGCTCTCGAACGGTACGGCGATGGCGTAGATCAGGAGCGATGAAATGAACATCGGTGCGGTGGACGCTTCCAGATGCATGAGCCATGCGGCGATGCTCGAGCAGAGCGCGAGCGCCACGGCTCCCGGTACGGCGAGGGCCAAATTTACGATGAGTGCATGACGAATGTGAGCCTTGAGCGTGGCGGTATCCCCTTTCGCGGCGGACTGGCTCATGAGCGAGAACGCCGACTGAGCAAGCGCGATACCCACGATGCCCGGGATGACCGACTCGAAGTTGCTGGCGAATTGGTTGAGCGCCACCATTTGTTTGCCGAGGCCCGAAGCCAGGCGATCCAGAAGCAGAAGTTGCAGCTGCAGCGCGCTGAGCGCGGCCATGCGCGGAATGAGGAGTAATCCCATGTGTTTGATCTCATCGTGCAAGAGGCCTCCGTCACTGAGGCGGAATCGGAAGCCGTGCGACAGAGCATCCCAGCCGCGCAAGAGTACGTAGATCACCGTGCCGATGACCGTGCCGACGATGGGTCCGATGGGCCCGAGCAGCGGCGTGAGAAGATACGTGCCGCCGATGGTGCCGAGCGCCCACAGGATGGGCGTGATGCCGTACATCCAGTAGCGTTGAACGCTGATTTGGTACTGACCGAGCGCGTTGCCGAACACGAACAGGAAATTGGTGAGGAGCGCCACGCGGCCGAACTTGATGTAGAGCGCCAGCGACGGCCCTTCAAATTTGACGAGATGCGGAGCGATCCACGGGAAGAAGATCGCCAGGGTGAGAGCGACGATGCCGAACCCCAGCCCGAACACGATCATCGTGCTCGTGAGGATCTTGTCCATCTCGTGCTTTCTGTCGTGGGCCAAGTGTCCCGCCAAAAACGGAACGACGACGACGCTGAGGCACGACATCACCAGAACCTGGAACAGGAGGTCGCTGGGGCGAAACGCCGCGATGTAGACGGACGCCACGCCGAGCGGGTCCGAGCCCAGAGGGAACATGATGGAAAACGCTTGGTCACGCAGAAAACCGCACACCGATGACGCGAGCGATGTGAATGCCAAAATCGCCGCGCCGCCGGCGATGCGCTTTTCGGAGAGCAGTGAGATGAGAAGTTTTCTCATGAAGGAGTGGACAATCGTCGGTCGGAGACGCGCGATAGTTCGGGTCGAATGATACGCTTTTTGCATGCTTCTCGATACACCCGGGAGTCAGGATGGGCGCCTTTCCGCGATGGTCACGCGTCTGATGGACGATCAGGCGGCGCGGAGACGCAATCCGAACGGCGGCTTCATCGAAGGTCTGGTCGACCACGAGCCTCTCTCGATCATCGGTGAGTCCGTCGAAGGGGTTGCAAGCTCGGTGGGAGCCGAAATAGAGGGTCTCATCGATCCCCTGAGCCTTTTGTAATCCGATGTGACTTTTTTTCGCCGAACCCTTAGGATCCGCACATGCAAGGAGACACGCTCGCTTTTTCCACCATGACCGATGCAGAGGTCAAGGCGTGCCTGACGAAACACAAAATCGGACTCACGGTGGAGGAAGGCCGCAAAATCGAAGAAATGCTCGGCAGACCTCCCAGCATCACCGAAGCCACCATTTGGGGAATTCAGGGCAGTGAGCACTGCAGCTACAAATCCAGCCGCAGATTCTTAAAAGCATTCCCGACCACGGGCAAGCACGTCATTCTCGGTCCCAAAGAGGACAGCGGCATCGTCGCCGTAACGGACGGACCCAAGGGCAAGCGCTGGGGCATCGTCATCAGCCACGAGTCGCACAATCACCCGTCCCAAGTCGTGCCGTACGAAGGCGCGGCGACGGGTGTCGGCGGTTGCGTCCGTGACGTTCTGTGCATGGGTGCACGCGTCATCGGTGCCATGGACTCGCTTCGTCTCGGTGACCTGAAGTCCGATGAGACCCGCTCCATCGCAAGTGAAGTCATTAGAGGCGTGGCCGGTTACGGCAATGCACTCGGCATTCCGAACCTGGGCGGCGACACGGTGTTCGATGACGGCTACAACAAGAGCTGCCTCGTGAACGTCGTCTCCGTCGGTCTCATCCGTGAGGACGAAATCATTCACAGCTATGTTGTCAAAGAGGCCGGCAAGGTCGGCTACGACATCATCATCGTCGGTAAGCCCACGGACAAAAGCGGCTTCGGCGGCGCATCGTTCGCTTCCGTCACGATGGAGGAGGACGACAAAGAGGCGAACTCCGGTGCCGTGCAGGAGCCGAACCCGTTTTTGGAACGCCATTTGCTGGCGTCCACGTACGCACTGTTCGATTGGCTCGTGCGCGAGAAGAAGATGGACAAAGTGAGCTTCAAAGATCTCGGTGCCGGTGGCAACGTTTGTGCTTCGGTGGAGCAAGTGGCTCCCATGGGCATGGGCGCCGTCGTCGACCTCGATAAAATCCACGTCGCAATCCAGGGCCTGCCGCCGCAGGTCATCGCGTGCGCCGAAACGCAGGAACGCTTCTGCTGGATCTGCCACCCGTCGCTCACGAAGCAGATTCTGAAGCACTACAACGAAACGTGGGACTTGCCCGCCGTCGCCGAAGGGGCCCGCGCCAGCGTCGTCGGAAAAGTCACGGAAGACGACACGTACGTTCTCAAACACAAAGGACACGTCGTGTGCAGCGCCAAATCCGAGGACATCACGTCGGGCTTGCAGTACGTGCGTCCCACCAAGGAGCCCGTCACGGACTTCAAGGAGCCTGCGATCGCGTGCAAAGGCGATACGGTCAAGATCGGTGCCAAAAGCTTTACGCTCGGTGATATTTTCCGCGCACTCGTCACGCATCCGTCGCACGCAAGCAAGTCGCGCGTGTTCCGTCACTACGATAAAAATATTCTGGGGAACACCGTCATAGAACCCGGTGAAGCCGACGCATCGGTCATCATGCCGCTTGCGGACATTCAGGCCTATGAAATCGACGGCGCTCATCCGGGCTGGGAGGAGTCGTTGTCCGAGAAGGACAAGTACACGGGCGTGGCGTTGGCTTGCGGTGGAAACGGTCGTTACGGTCGCATTTCCCCGTACTTGCAGGGCGTGAACGCCGTCATCGAAAACGTTCGCAACATCGCGGCGGTGGGCGCACTCCCCCGCGCCATTTCCGACTGCCTGAACTACGGCAACCCCGAAATCCCCGAACAGCTCTGGGCACTCGAGCAGGGCATCAAGGGAATTTCCGATGCCGCACGCGGCATCGAGATCGGAGGCGACGCCATTCCCGTCATCAGCGGCAACGTGAGCTTGTACAACGCAACGAAGGAAGGCCCCATCGATCCCACCGCCAACGTGTGCATCATCGGAGCGATGCCGGATGCCAGGAAGGCCATCGACATGCGCCTCAAGTCCGCCGGCTCCAAGCTGTACCTGCTCGGTGAACGCAACGACGAATGCGGCGGCAGCGCGTACTACCAAGTCCTGGAGATGCTGTCGGGATCCAAGCGCAACGCTCTCCTCGGAGCCAACGTTCCGTCCCCCGATTTCGCCGAGGTTCTCAAAGAAATTTCATTCGTGACGCAGGCCGTCTCGTCCTCGATGATTCTTTCGAGCCACGACATCAGCGAAGGCGGACTCGCTCTCGCGCTGTTTGAAATGACGACCAAGCAACGCGGACGCGGCGGCGCACTCGGCGTGTCGGTCGATCTGTCCGACCTTTCCCCCTCCCTGCGCTCGGACACCCTTCTCTTCAGCGAGACGGGTGGATTCGTTTTGGAAGTCTCGGCCGACAAGACCGATGCGTTCGAGAAGCTCGCCAAGAAAAGCGGATGCATCGTCTCCGAGATCGGTTCCGTCGTCGCCGGATCGGATTTCACATTAAGAAGAGGCGGCACGACGTTGCTTTCTCTTAATCTCGATTCTCTGCACCCAGAGTGGTCCGAGTCACTCGAACGCGCTTTAGGATCACTGTAATCGGAACAGTCCAGGCGATTTGCTTTACGCGTTCTTTTGGCTTTGTTTACATGTTCGCATGCATATCACTCGCTCAGCGCTTTCCGTGTTCTTCATTGCGTCGATTCTGTCCGTCTCGGTGCCCGCCGACGTTCTCGCCGGCAACCAGGCTTCCATCAAAGTGGAGCAGCTTTCCGCATCGTCGTACGGCAAATGGACGCTCCTCGCCGCCGACGGTTCGGCCATTACCAGCGAGGACAAAGGAGTCGACAAGCAGAACTACTCGTTCGGCGTTTCCCAATTCGGGCCCACGACGTTCAGCGTCACTCCACCTCCCGGAATGTCGGCCAAAATCACCGTGTATCGCGGCGGTGACATCCTCGAGGTGAATACGTCGCAGCAGTACTCGCTCAATTTGTATCCCAATGACAACTATCGTCTGCTCGTGCAGTACGCGCTCACCAAGCTCGGCTCACTCGGCATCACGAGCGAGCCTTCGGGCGTTCGCTTCCGCATGAAGGGCCCCACCGGTCGCACGCTCACCGGCATTACGCCCAAGACATTCAAAAACATTCCCGTCGGAACGTATGCGGTGTACCTCGGCAAGAGCGGCGATTGTCTGCAGCCTCCGGTGCACAGCATCAAGGTGGAGGGCGAGCAGCGCAACACGCTGGAAATCACGCTCCGCTGCGATACCGCGGAGGAAGAAAGTGTCGATCGCACTCGTCCGAGCCGCAGATCCATCCGGGATTACGCGACGGAACGCGAGACCAATCCTCGCGGCGAGAGAAAGTAATCCGGGCTTTCAGAGCATCATCGCATCGGCCAGTTTCGTGCTGTTGCCAGCTCCCATGATGAGCAGAACGTCGTTCTCGTGCTGCAGCGTTTCGAGCGCGACTTTCGTTTTTTCCAGCGAGCCCGTCGGCCTGCACGCCACTTTGCTCGTGCGTCCGATCTCCGCCGCGAACTTGGCGACGTCGGCTTGCTCGGCGTCTTTGTCCGGGCGCGCATCGAATACTTTCGTCACGAGGAGCAAATCGGCCTGCGTGAAGGACGTCGTGAAATCCTTCCACAGCTTCAGAACGCGGTCGTTGGTATGCGGCTCGAAGACGCAGACCAGGCGCTTTCTCGGATATTCCTTCTTGATGGCCGCAATCGTGGCGCGGATTTCCACGGGATGGTGCGCATAATCGTCGATGACCGTGATGCCGTGTGCGTTCACGCCTTTCACTTCCATGCGGCGCCACGTTCCCTCGAACCCGGCGAGCTCGGCACCGGCTTTGGCAACGTCCACTCCCCTCTCCTCGGCCAAGGCGAGGACGAGCTGCGCATTTTTTTGCATATGAAGACCCGGAGTTTTGAGCGGCGTGAGCGGCTGCGTGTCGGCATCGAGGAATGCCTTCTTTGATTTTTCAGCGACTCGCTTCACCGTCGCATCCGCTCCGTGACCGATGACTTTTCCATCGGACGGAAGTTTGGATGCGAATTCCACGAATGCCGATTCGTAGTCGGCCTGGTCTTTAAATGCGTCGAAGTGATCGCCGTCGGCGTTGGTGATGAGAATCGTCGTCGGTTTGATGTGTAAGAAAGATCTCCTGTACTCGCACGCTTCCACGATCCACAAATTCCCCGCACCTTTGCGCCAGTTGCGCCCGCCGAGCTCCTTCATCTTGGTTCCAACGACGACATTCGGATCCAGTCCCAGATTCATGAACACGCGGGCGGCCATCGCGGTGGTCGACGATTTTCCGTGCGTGCCGCACACGGCGATCACGTCTCCGCCGGCGCAGAGTTCACCGAGTGCTTGGAAATACGACATTTGCCGTACCTTCATGAGCGTCGCCTTCATGCGCTCGGGTGCGGTCTCCGGAATCGCTTCGGAATAGACGAAGAGATCCAGTTCTCCGGGCATCGCCGATCCGTCTTGCTTGAGAGCAACTGCGACTCCCTGCTTTACCAAATCTTCCGTCACGGCGGATGCCGCCTTGTCGCTTCCCATCACTTCATGGCCGCGCGTCTTCATGTGCGCCGCGTACGCCGAAAGGCCGATGCCTCCGATGCCGCTGCAATAAATTTTCATGTGGAAAGAATAGCACGCCGCGGTCATCTTTGCTTTTTGGCGCGCATAACTGCATACTGCAGTCCCTACCGCGGGGTGGAGCAGCCCGGTAGCTCGCCAGGCTCATAACCTGGAGGCCGCAGGTTCAAATCCTGCCCCCGCAACCAATGCATCGAAATCGCTACATCGTCGCCCTCTTCAGGTCGTCGATTTGGTCGCGATGGAACAAATACAGTCGCCAGTGATCGATGACCCGGATGTTGCGCAGATTCTCCTCAAAGATGGCTTCGCGGTCTTCGGCCGAGAGTTCGGTGTTTTGTTGCATCACGACGGGTTCATCCGGGGTGCTCACCATCAATACTTTTTCGCCTGCGCGGAGAAGTCCGAAGTTTTCTTTGGCGTACTTGTCTTTGTACTGCTCGGATTGCAAATATTGGAGCTGATTGTACCCCTGCGTGATTTGTTGCTTGAGCCCCGCGTTCCGCTCTTGCATCGCACCGAGCTGCCTGTCGAACAGAATGTTCTTGTAGTACGAAAGCGCGAGTCCGAAGGCCATGAGCCCCACGACGCACAAGCCCACCACGATGGTCATTTGTTTGGGGATGGGGGCGACTTCGTTGTATGGCACCGCGGCAGTATAAAGTACGGAGGGCTTCGGTTGGCCTCCCTGCCGCTCTTTTTGGCATAATTTGCCTTGCATCGGCCCGAAAAATCACTAGAATCTCTCCGTTATGGCTACTAAGAAAGCAGGTGGATCTACAGAAAACGGCAGAGATTCATGGTCAAAGCGCCGAGGCGTCAAACGCTTCGGAGGCCAGACCGTCGCCGCAGGCGAAATTCTCGTTCGTCAGAAGGGCTTCAAGTTCCGCCCCGGCATCAACACGTACGCCGCCAAGGACTGGACCATTCACTCCAACGTTGCAGGCAAGGTTGAGTACAAGAAAGTAAAAGTTGAGAAGTTCAACGGCCGCCGAGAAATGCAGACGGTCATCAGCGTCGTGGCAGCCGCCTAATAAGTGAGTTCGTGTCGACGAATGTAAGATTCGTCTTTTTCGCTATACTCACGAATGTGGGCCAGTAGCTCAGTTGGACTGAGGATCCGTTTCGGATCCGAGTCATAGAAAAGAGGCGCTCGCTCACACGCAGTTCGCTGTATCATCCATCGTGTGGGCCAGTAGCTCAGTTGGTTAGAGCGCAGGACTTATAAGCCTGTGGTCGGCGGTTCAAATCCTCCCTGGCCCACCAAGCTTAGACCGGTGAACCGTCATTCTCATCCATGATCTTGCCGACGAGTTCTTCGAGCGCGTCTTCGAGCGTGACGATACCGACGGTTTTGCCGTCGTCCACCACCATGGCGAGCTGTGACATGTTCTTGCGCAGGAAGTGCAGCAAGTCATCGCAGCGCATGTCGCCGCTGACTTTGGGAATGTCGCGCGTAATGGGCAGGACCGGCGCATCCTCTTTGCCGTCCGCCAGGTCTTCCAGGATGTCGCGGCTGAGCACGTAGCCGCGCACGTCGTTGATATCGGCACCGATGACCGGGTAGCGCGAGAAGTTGTGAGCAAACACCATCTTGGCAGCTCTGCGGATGGTCGTATCGGTTTTGCAGTAGACCATGTTCGCCACCGGCGTCATGACGTTCCTCGTGATGCGATCATTCAAAACGAACGCGCGGTGAATGAGTTCGCGTTCATCGGCATCGATGTGCCCCGCTCCGCCTCCGAGGTTGGCGAGCGCACGGATCTGTTCCTCCGTTCCCACTTTGCGCTTGCCGGTTTTGAAGATGCGCACGACTTTTTCCAGTGCGACAACGAGCGGGTACAGAATGATGACGAGCGCACGAAGAAACGGCGCAACGTTGCGCGCAATACGCGGCGCGTAGTGTGCGCCGACGGATTTGGGGATGATTTCCGAGAAGATGATCGTCGTGAATGTCAGCAGTGCGGTAATCACGCCGATGGAGCCGCTGCCGAAGATCGCCTCGGCCTTTCTGCCCGCCAGAATCGGCCCGAGAATGTTCGTGATGCTCGTAAGAATGACGATGACGATGATGGCGCGCGTGGTGTGCCTGAGGAGCTGCTTCAGTTCCACCGCCCCCCAACGCTTTTTGGCGATCATCACTTCCACTTCGGCGGGGCTCACGCTCAGGATCGCCGAGTCGATCATGGCGAAAAAGCCCGAGAGAATGACGAATCCGAGGATGAATGCGACCAGTTGAATCATGAATGCTCATTCTAAAGCCCCAAACATTCCGAGTCCATCCGTTGACCCGGGGCGCCGTTTCCATGATCATGAGCTCATGAAGCACTCCTCACTCGCAATTGTCGGCCTTTCGATCGTTCTTGCGGCATGCACCGCGCATGCTCCCACCGAAGGCAGCTCCTCAAGCTCGTCGTCCGTGTCATCGTCCGCTTCCTCTGCCGCTCAAGCCGAGGCCATGATCACGACTCCCCTGCCGAACGCCGTGGTCACGAGTCCGCTCACGATCACGGGCAAGGCGCGCGGTTTCTGGTTCTTCGAGGCTTCGCTTCCCGTTTCCTTGGAAGACGACAAGGGCCACGTGTTCGCAACACTCCCCGCTCACACCGATGAGGAGTGGATGACGACCGACTTCGTGAATTTCAGCATCGACCTCGAATTCATCTCTCCGAAAACCAAGGGCTTCATCGTGGTTTCCAAGGACAATCCGTCCGGAGACCCCGAGCGCGAGGCAAGCATTCGCATCCCCGTTCTCTTCAACTAGAAGCCAAAAAGTCGATGCAGGTACGTTTGATATTTGACGGTGCTTCGACGCATCTCCAAACTCCACCCATGTCAAAAAATTTGAGGGGGCTGGAATCATTGAGCAATGCGTCACTCCGATACTTGGAACCGACGCGGGTCGCCGATGCGTACAACGTGGGGTCGGACAGCGCGATTCAATCGGCACACTTTGTCAGCGGACTTTGCATCAGGCTTCACAATGATCTTCTGCGCTTGGCCGAGCCCGGGGAATACGAAGCGACGAAGGAGCGATGGGAAGTCGAGATGAACGATGCTCTTTCCGAGAGCGTTGAGCCCGATCAGAGAGCTCAGGCGATGCAACTCGGGAGAGCATATGCCGACGCACGAACTCTGGAGGAACTTCTGATGTTCAATCAGAAGCCTCTGCAGGAGACATTCGGCATCGAGGGAAACCAAATAGAGGGCGTCCAGGTTCTCTCGCATCGCGTGCACAAATTGGATGGCCTGACCTCCGAACATTCCATGAGAGGATTGCTCGGGAAGTCGTATGACCAAATCAACGGCCACATTAACAAAGCTGAAACCATCGTCATGGCCCAAAGACAGCTTCTTTTTGCTTTACCTGAAGAAATGTGGGTGCGTTACATGCTCCCGCACCATATGGATTTGGAGCTTTTCTTCGAGCAACTCGTCGGCACTCGCATCAAGTATCAGGAGATTTTGTCATCGCACCCGGACAGAAATGTGGCGCACGGCGCACGCGGAATGGCATCGTATTTTTCCACGATTCAGGCGTTCGCCGAGCAGCATCAAGAAAGCTTGGATGATCGCGAAATGTGGGCCGATGCGGTCTTGGCTTAAGGCCGAATGTCGGATCGCAAGAATGCTTCGGCGTCCTTCTTCGTTTTTATGTCACCGCGGATTTGCGCATCGTGGAGCGCTTTCAGCGCTTTGCCAACGGCTTCGCCGGGTCCCGTCTTCAAAATTTTCATCACCGCGTCACCCGAAAGCAACGGTTTCACGGCGCGCGGACGCTTGTTCAGGTATTCGTCGTAATCGGCGATGATGCCGTCGTACATCGCGTAGTCGGCTGGTTTCGTACCCGCGATATCGAGCCAAAACATCTGCAGCAACTCTCTGAACCACGGATGAAAGTACCAGTGAGCCTTTCTTTCATCCGATAAATCTTTGAAGACGCCCATCATCATGTGGTGCGCCACGAGCCACGTGATCTTTTTCGTTCTGTCGCCCTGCATCTGCATGCGCTTGAGAATCTTTTCTGCAAGTTTCGCCGATACCTCCGCATGGTGATCGAACCGAATGCGTTCCTTGAGAGCGAATGTCTCCGGCTTGCCGATGTCATGGAACAGCGCTGCCAGGCGAACATCGGGGCCGTGGTCCTCCGTGAAGGATTGCGCGCACATCATCAAGTGGTTCCACACGTCTCCTTCGCCGTGATAGTCCGCGGGCTGCGCCACACCTTTGCATGCGTGCAGCTCGGGCAGAACAAACTTCAGAACACCCGCTTCCCACAAGTCCTCGAGAGCGACCTGCGGCGAGGGACACATCAGAATCTTTTCCAATTCTTCCAAGATGCGCGTTCCGGAAAGTCTTTCGGTGAGTGCCGCGCCGCCTGCAAGCGCCTTGTACGTCGCGGGTTCGTACTGACCGCCGATCGTGGCCTTCAGGCGAATGAGGCGAAGAATGCGCAGCGCGTCCTGCTTCACGCGCAGCTCGGGATTCCCGATGAATCGCACAAGCTTTTCTTTGATGTCCTTTTCTCCGCCGCACGGGTCGAAGAGTTCGCGCGTCACGGGGTTCCAGTACATCGCGTTGATCGTCGCGTCGCGACGCAGAGCGTCTTTCTCGCGAGTGGCAAACGTCACCGACGCGGGCTTGCGACCGTCACCGATGTCGCTGTCTTCGCGATATGTCGTGATTTCGAAGGTCTGCCCTTTCAGGGAAACGATAACGGAGCCGAGTGCCGCTGCAGATGCGTCGTTCTTAAGAAACAGCTTTTGGATGTCACTCGGTTTTGCCGACGATGCCATGTCGATTTCCTTCGGGACTTTCCCGAGCATCATGTCTCTCGGCGCTCCTCCGATCCAAAAACATTCGAAGCCCGCGTCCATGAATGTTTCCACGACCGAGTATGCCGCTTCACCGTGTTTTGTCGCCAGCGTTCTATCGATGATGTCGCGGGTGATGGACATTGGTTGGGATTCTGACGTCAAAGTGGTGAATTTGGAATATCACCGTTCCTGTATAATGACGCCATGCTTCATTTTGCCGTAGCAGGAGTGCCGCTTTCGACTCCGTCACCCGGTGGTACGGTGAAGGGACTTGAGCATGCGCATTCGCTCGGCATTACGGCAATGGAGTTGGAATGGGTTCAGCGTGTTCCCGAAAACGAGGATCGCATGCTCGAAATTCGAGCGACGTCCCAAAAGCTCGGGATGTACCTCACGTGCCACGCTCCGTACTACATCAACCTCAACTCACCCGATAAAGAGACGCTCTCCGCGAGCAAGAAGCGCATTCTCACGGCTCTCCGGATGTCGGAGATTGCCGGCATCAAATCCGTCTGCGTTCACGCGGCGTTTTACCTGGGCATGGATCCTGACAGGGCCTATGACAACGTCCGCCGTGCCATGGATGACATCATGTCGAACAAAGCCAAGCATTTCCCGAGCGTGAATCTTGGCTTGGAGACCATGGGCAAACAGACGCAGTTCGGAACGCTGGAGGAAGTGCTGAAGATCAGCAAGGAGTTCGATATTTACCCCGTCATTGATCCTGCGCATTTGCATGCGCGCTACAACGGCGCCATCAACTCCACCAAAGAGTGGAACGAGATGTTCGACTTGTACGAGGAATATCTCGGATCAGCCGCACTGCGCAGCGTGCACATGCACTTTTCCGGCATCGCCTACGGGCCCAAGGGCGAAAAGCATCATTTGCCGCTCAAAGAAAGCGATGCGAAATGGGAGGATTTCTTGAGGGTTTTGAAAAAGCGAAAAATCGAGGGAACCGTCGTATGCGAATCGCCCCTCTTGGAAAAAGACACTTTGCTGATGCAAAAGACATACAAGAAGCTGTAAGATCATCTCCGTCTACCATCTTCCATCCTCACAATGAACATCGCCATCAACGGATTCGGACGCATCGGACGCCAGGTACTGCGCATCATTTTGGAGAAGCACCCTGATTTGAACGTCGTTCTCATCAACGATCTGACGGAACCTGCGACACTCGCCCACTTGTTCGAGTTCGATTCCACGTTCGGTTCGTTCAAGGGAAACGTGGAGCTGAAGGGTGACATGCTCATCACCGCGCACGGCAAGGCGAAGCTCACGGCGATCAAGGACCCCAAGATGTTGCCGCATAAGGAGCTCAAAGTGGATGTGGTGCTCGAGTGCACGGGATTCTTCACCAAGCGTGACGATGCCGCGCAGCACATCACGGCCGGTGCCAAAAAAGTCATCATCTCGGCTCCGTGCAAAGACAAGGCCGACGGTACGTTCTGCATGGGCGTGAATAGCACGGGCTACGACCCCAAGACGATGCACGTCATCAGCAACGCTTCGTGCACCACGAACTGCCTCGCTCCCATGGCCAAGGTTCTCGATGACGCCTTCGGCATCGAATCCGGCCTCATGACGACGATTCACAGCTACACGAACGATCAGAACCTCCTGGATCTCCCTCACAAGGATTTGCGCCGAGCCCGAGCTGCAGCCGTGAACCTGGTTCCCACCAGTACCGGTGCCGCAAAAGCCATCGGTGAAGTGGTTCCGTCACTCAAGGGAAAATTGAACGGCGTTTCCATTCGTGTTCCCACTCCCACGGGCAGCCTTACGGATCTTACGGTCGTTCTGAAGAAGAAAGCCACGCCGGAGGAAATCAACGCAGCCCTAACCAAAGCCGCAAACGGCCCCATGAAGGGAATTCTCGGAGTCGAGACCCGTCCGCTCGTGCTCAAGGATTTCGTCGGCGACCCGAGAAGCTGCATCATCGATGCCGAGCTGACGCAGGTCATCGGCAGTAACCTGGCCAAGGTCTTCGGCTGGTACGACAACGAGTGGGGCTACAGCAATCGCCTCGCTGAATTGGCCGAGTACATCGGATCCAAAATTTAGCGTCGGGCAGCCAAGAAAAGGTGAAGGAGACTTGACTATTTCGATGTCCAAGAGTAAAACATGGCATCACGTTTTATGAGCAGTCTTCACTCTTCCGGCGGCGATTCGGTCATTAGGAGGTCCAATGAGGTTCCGGCCTACGACGATTACAGGACCTGCCCGGGCTCCTTCGATGCGGAGTTTTTGGAGTTTAAAGCAGGCGGGGACAAAAGAGGTCTCGGTCCCGTCAGAATTCATTTGAACGGAAGCACGATAAAAAATGGTGATTTGCTCGACCAGCCCGTGATAGTGGAGGGAACGCTCAGCGCTTTTTCGAATACACCGAGCCAGATCATGTACTTCGTGACCCGTGAAGGCACGAGGTCGGCAATGGTCACCTTCTCAACTCGGCCTCGCCTCGGAGCGGGACGTAAGTTCCTCGATCCAGTCGACTCCGCTTTTCACTCCAATCCCCGCTTGCAGGTTTATTCCTCGTGACGTTTTCATCGCACGCTCATGAATCGGATCGGGACGATACTCGTTCGTTCTCGGCTGTTCGGACGTCGCGTGTGCCGCAAGAAGCTCGGCGCTGCACTCCGCTCCCCTCCTTCGCAAATCCTCGACTCCCCTCTTGAGAATGGCGGCGCGGTCGGACCCGTTTCGTGCCGTATGTTCCGCAAGCAACCGGGCAATCTTCAGATAGTGATTGCTTCGCGTCTCATCGGGATACCTTACGACGGCTTCGGCGTATTGTTGAATGACGGAATCCCAGTCGGCATTGCCGTTCAGGTCGGCATTGATGTTCTCGAGTGCTGCTCCCCGCTGCCAGTACACGCCGAAGTACCGCGGATCCTTTTGGGTTTCCGCATCATGCATCAGGAGTTCGTCGAGCATGATGAGCGCGGCGGCAGGATCTTTTTTCAAAAGCAGGCATGCCTGTTGAAATCTGGGAGGCTGGCTCATCGTCCTGTGAACTCGTTCGCGCACGCGTGACGGCAAGTCGATCGATATCGTGCCAAAGGCTTCCACAAGCTTCGGATTGACCAGTCGTACGACCTGCTTTTCATCCAATGTTGGCACGCGAGGCACTCCACTCATGAGTGCATTATGAAATGGGCAGCCTCAATGTCAAGAGTCTGCCCATGTTTATGCTCTTACGTCTTTTTCTTGTCGTCCTTGTCATCCACGACTTCGGCATCGACGGCTCCGTCTTTGCCCTTCTTACCGGCCTTCTCCTCTTCGGCGGCCTTCTTCTGAGCTTCTTCGTACACCATCTTGCCGATTTCCTGCGCGTCGGCCGCGAGTGCTTCGGTCGACTTCTTGATCTCCTCGAGCGAAGCGTCGTCCTTCTTCAGCACGTCGCGCAGCTCGTTCATTTTCGTGTTCACTTTTTTCTTCACGTCATCGTTGATCTTGGCATCGTACTCGCGCATCTGCTTTTCCAGGTTGAAGATGAGCGTGTCGGCGGTGTTTCTCGCATCGATGAGTTCACGCTTCTTTTTATCGGCTTCGGCATTCACCTCGGCATCCTTCTTCATGCGCTCCACCTCTTCTTTGCTGAGGCCCGTGGAGCCCTGAATCGTGATGTGCTGCTCTTTGCCCGTTCCCTTGTCTTTGGCTTTCACATGAAGAATGCCGTTCGTATCGATGTCGAACGTCACTTCGATCTGCGGCAGTCCGCGGGGAGCAGCAAGAATGCCGTCGAGAATGAAACGACCGAGGGATTTGTTGTCCGAGGCCATTTCGCGCTCGCCTTGCACGACGTTGATTTCCACGGAGGTTTGGTTGTCCGCCGCCGTCGAGAACACTTGGCTCTTACTGGTGGGGATGCGCGTGTTGCGCTCGATGACTTTGGTCGCGACTCCACCGAGCGTCTCGATGCCGACGGAAAGCGGAATGACGTCGACGATCGTGATGTCGCGGTTGATGTCGCCGCCGATTTGTCCGGCCTGAATGGCGGCACCGATGGCGACGACTTCATCCGGGTTCACTCCTTTGTGCGGCTCTTTGCCGAAGAGTTCCTTCACCTTGGCTTGTACCGCAGGCATGCGCGTCATGCCTCCGACGAGAACCACTTCGCTGATGTCCGACTTCTTGACGCCCGCATCCTTGAGTGCGGACTCACAGGGCTTCACGGTGCGTGCGATGAGGTCCGCGACGAGCGACTCCAATTTGGCTTTGGAAAGCTTCACCGTGAGGTGCTTGGGGCCCGTGGCATCGGCGGTGATGAACGGCAGGTTGATTTCGGTCTCGGTCTGCGACGAAAGCTCGATCTTGGCTTTTTCGGCTGCTTCACGAATGCGCTGCAGTGCGATCTTGTCGTTGCCGAGGTCGATGCCTTGCTCTTTCTTGAAGTCTCCGAGGAGCCACTCCACGATGAGCTGGTCGAAGTCGTCTCCGCCGAGGTGCGTGTCGCCGTTCGTAGAGAGAACCTCGAAGTGTCCGTCGCCGGAAAGTTCCAGCACCGTGACGTCGAACGTTCCTCCTCCGAGGTCGTACACGATGACTTTCTCTTCTTTCTTTTTATCCAAGCCGTACGCGAGCGTCGCGGCCGTGGGCTCATTGATGATGCGGACCACTTCGAGTCCGGCGATTTCACCCGCTTCCTTCGTGGCTTGGCGCTGGTTGTCATCGAAATATGCGGGGACGGTGATCACCGCTTTGGTGACGGACGTTCCGAGATACGCTTCGGCGTCTTTTTTCAGCTTGAGAAGGACTTTGGCGCTGATTTCCTGGGGCATCATCTCCTTGGTTCCGGCGACGATGACCGCACGCTCCTGCTTACCGCTCTTGACGGTGAACGGCATGTGCTTGGCGTCCTTGCTCACCTCTTCGAAACGGTGACCCATGAAACGCTTGGCCGAGAAAATCGTATTCTTGGGGTTTGTCACGGCTTGGCGCTTGGCGGCGATGCCGACGAGCACTTCACCGTTGTCTTTGAATGCAACAACCGACGGAGTCGTATTGGCTCCTTCGCTGTTGGGGATCACCTGCGGCTCGCCGCCTTCGATGACGGCCATGCAGGAGTTCGTGGTGCCGAGGTCGATTCCAATGATTTTTGACATGTTGTGAGGGGTTCGGAAGTAATTAGCACTCGTAAGTGTAGAGTGATAGCGGCGTGTCGTCAAGCGCTGAATTCAGGCAAACATTTCACCATCTTCATGTAAGATCCGCACATGTTTTTGGACGAAGCGATCATCGAAGTGGCCGGCGGCAACGGCGGCAAGGGATCCGTGGCTTGGCGACGGGAAAAGTACGTGCCGAACGGCGGGCCCGACGGCGGCGACGGTGGCAGGGGCGGTGACGTGGTCATCGTTGCCGATCCGAACAGCGACACTCTGTCGGACTACGCCAGCCGTAAGAAATTCAAGGCCGACAACGGTGAGAAGGGTCTCGGCAAATGCTGCGCCGGAAAAGATGCCGAGGATTTGGTCCTGCGCGTTCCGCCGGGGACCATGCTAATGGACGTCACGGACGAGGATCGCCCGCGCCTGATCGCCGATCTTATGACGGCGGGAGATCAGATGGTCGCCGCCCACGGTGGTCGCGGCGGATTCGGAAACGCACACTTTACGTCGTCCACGCGACAGGCACCGGATTTTGCCGAACTCGGCGGACCGGGGCAAAAGCGCAGACTGAAGTTGGAGCTGAAGCTCGTGGCCGACGTCGGCATCATCGGTTACCCCAGCGTCGGGAAGTCGTCCCTCATCGCATCCGTCTCCCGTGCAAAGCCCAAAATCGCCGACTATCCGTTCACGACGCTCGTACCGAACCTTGGCGTGGTACGTGCGTACGACCGTGAGTTCGTTTTGTGCGATGTGCCCGGTCTCATCGAAGGCGCGAGCGAAGGGAAAGGCCTGGGTCATGAGTTCCTCAAGCACATCGAGCGCTGCGGCATTCTCATTCACCTCCTGGACGTGGGACGTGACGACATCGTTGCCGACTACAAAGCCATCAGAAATGAACTGAAGAGCTACTCCCCCACCCTCGCCAAGAAGAAGGAATTCGTCGTCCTCAACAAAATCGACCTCGTAGACGGCGATGCCAAGCCGTGGTCCGATGCTCTGAAGAAAGCCAAAATCAAACTTTTCGCTCAAATTTCAGCAGTCTCGCGCCTCGGCACGGAAGAGCTGATGCAGAAGCTGCTCCCCGTCATCATGGAGCAGCGCGAGAAGCGTCACTCCATGGATGCCGACGAGTCACTCACGAAAGAACTTCCCGTACTCAAGCCACATCTTCTGTCCGACAGAATGGGAGCGTTCCGTATCGAAAAATCGGAGGGACGCGTGCAGGTCAGCGGTCGCCGCTTGGAAGAATTCACGGCGATGACCGACTTCAGCGGCCCCGGCGGACGCAAGCGTTTCGTCGACGTCATCACGCGTGTGGGGTTGCTGAAGGCATTGGAAAAAGTCACCGATACGTCCGACTCCATCTATATCGGCGACAAGTGCGTCGACGAGTATATTCGCTGAGGGATCTGCGCCACTTCTTCCATATGCGTATTCTCAAGAGACTGCTGTCGCTTTTACGGGGCTTCCCCGTGGTCTTTCGCGGCGCCATACGTCATTTCTTTTACCGAGCAAAGACGTTGAAAGTCGATACCCTGCAGGCTTTCTACGGACTGCAGGCAAAGAGCGTACTTCATAATCCCTCGAGGTTGCGACGCAAGGCTCGGCGGAAGGCCATCCGACTGTGGGCCGATACCAAAGCATTCGATCGCATGGTCGCCCTGCTCGGCGCCGCGCGGTACTCCATTATCGTGCACATGTTCATTTGGCGCAGCGATTCCTCCGGAACCATGGTGGCTCGCGCATTGCTTGCTGCGGCCGATCGCGGAGTGAAGGTTTCGATCACGAAGGATTCCGTCGGAGACGTTTTTGAGCTCACCGACAGTTTCATCGCCACGAAGACATCGAGCGATGCTTTTTGGAAGAAATTCTGGAACCACCCCAACATCGTCATCGAGTACGTGCCGAACCACAGCCATGCAAAGGTGTTCATCATCGACAATTCCGTTCTGCTGCTTACCGGCATGAACCTTGGAGACGAGTATCGTCTGGAGTGGCATGATTACATGATGGAATTGTGGGGGCCGACGTTCATCGAGGGATATTTGGTCAGCGGCAATCACATCGGTGACGGAGTCCGTGTCGTCGTGAATCGTGCCGCCGAGAAGTCCATTCGCCCGTGCATCATGAGTCTGCTGGAGTCCGCTGAGCGGTCCATCACCTTGGAGCAGGCCTATTTCTCGGACCTGGCGATCAATGAGCTGCTCCAACGCAAATCCAAACAAGGCGTTCACGTCACGCTCATTCTCCCCTCGCTCCCGGACGTCCATCACAGGGCGAACCTTGAGTCCGTCGCCCGGCTCATGAACGGAGGGTCGAGAAAATTCATTCGCGTGTTTCTCTACCCCACGATGGTGCATGGAAAAGTGATTCTCATCGACAGGCTCCGCGCACTCGTGGGTTCGGCGAATTTGAATCAGTTATCCCTCGACGACATGGGCGAAGCTTGCGTTTTGTTTGACTCCACTGCTCCCAAGACGTTGCTCAGGCTCAAGTCGATTCTTCTCCGGGACATCTTCAAGAGCAAAGAGCTCGATGCCCCGCCGAGCTTCTCCATTCTTCGTAAAATGGGAGCGTGGCTCGGGCTGTAGCGGACGAATGCCATTTGCTTGCTCACTCGTGACAAACACCCAATAATGAATCCCTTTCATGAAATTGAGCAGCGCCCCCTCCGGCAGTCAGTCGTCGCGAAACGGCCTGCATCTTCCGAAACAGGTCGACATTCATTCCAGGGCATTCGGCACGCTGTATCGGCGCTTCACGGCGCATCATGAGAGCGTGTTCGATTCGGGTGAGACGGATACCCAGGCCCTCAGTGCAAAGGAGTTCGTCGAGGAGATCGACGACGCTCCGGAGCTTCATCAGCTACTTGCAGCGGAACTCACGACATTGATTCAGGAGTATGAAAAAAACGACTGGGAAGTGAACGGAGACCCTCTTTGGGAGCACCAGAAGGCACTTGTTTTCGAGTTCGTCCAGAAATTGGCGGCAAAGAGAGGGAATCGACCCATCATGAGCGTTCTCATGGAGGAGGCTCCGGGTACGGGGAAGACACGCATCATGGGAATCATCATTCAGGCGCTCAGTCGCCTCATGGTTCGCGGCCTGTTCGACGGAAACATTCTCGTGCTTGTCAAAAGAAAGGCGATGGTGGGACAACAATCGATGAGTGTCGCCGAGCGTCGCGAGGCCGTCATGACGACCGATCTTACGAAGGAACGAGAGAAGCAGGCGCGCGATCAGTACAAGTACTTCGACAATTCCGCATTCATTTCGCTGCGCAAAGTGGTCATCGAAAAAAACAAATGGCTCGAGTTGGCGAGGCGAAACTACGAAACGATCAGAGAAGCTCGTGAAGCATTTGTGATGGCGTTGGAGGACGCAGGAACGTACGAGGACGTCATGCTCATGCCGAACGTGGATGCGCTCCTTGATGACATCGCCCATCTTCTTGCCAGACGGGGCGGAGTGATACGCGCACCGAAGGCGGCCGGCATCAACGGAACGGAAGAGTTGGAAGTCATTCGCCTCGGACCGCCCCAAAGGGACACCGGCAAGAAAGGAGACTTTTTGTTCGGCGTACCCGACGAGCTCATGGAAGGCGGTGCGGTTCATTTGCAAAGCAACTTCGATTTCAAGCACGCGCCGCATGGCGAGAAGCCCGACGAGAACACGCGAATCGCCGTTCTTTCCCGACTGTCACTGCTGCAGCACAATTCCAGAGTGGCGATTAGGGATTATCTGAGCGGCGTCCGATTCATCTTTGCGGACGAGGCGGGATTGAGCTCCGACGGCGAGATCGCGAACATCGTCATGCACCCCGACGTGGGTGGCAAAAGGCAACCGTTCGTCTTCGCGGCGACGGCGTTCAACCGAGGCGGAAGGCTCCATTACGATGCCGAACTCTCGAAGCTCGGCACCGAGGCGGCGGTGAACTCCGATGACGGCGTTCTCCAGCCGCAGCGCCTCGTGTGCTTCCCCGGCAACGAAGAAGAGCTGCTTCCGTCCGGCTCGCTTGAAGCGGCGGATCAAATGATCGAACGGTACGTTTCATCGTTGTCCTTCCCCGAGAGACAGGGCGTTCCCCAGCCTCATGACGGCCATAGCCTCATCGTCGTTCCTAAGGATTTGGTTCCCTACGTCGTGGCAAAACTTCGGTCCAAGGGACTCGGCAAGCAGGTCATTTCTTGCGACGACAACGGAGACGAACAGTACAATGCCGTTCTGCAGGCAGCAATGAACGATCCCAAGGCGCCCCCGATTTGTCTTGTCGGAAGCACGACATTCGTCATCGATTCTTTTGACTGGAGGCTGCTGCAGAGCACGTGGATGTGCGCGCCGGAGAGCAAGCAAGACCATGAGACGCTCATTCGACTTTTCGGACGTCAGTTTCACAGCGCCCAGAAGAACGGCTATATCGTTCAGCAGCGCTTCAGCGATTCGCTGCGGCACAACAGCTTGCCCTGGAACGCGTATCGGCCCGACATGGAAATTCCCGAGGGTGACTTTGACTTCGTCCAGGGTCGTCACTTCATCGGAGCAAGGCGCGTTGCGGCAGAACAGCGCCAGCTGCAGTCGAAGCCGGCTGAAACGGAGCCTCTTTCCGGCTGGCTCACGTCGAGAGAGTACGCGAAGCTTCCCCGGGGAGAAGGTACGTATCCGCCGACCATCGGCAATCAGCGTGAAGCCGCAGGTCACTTTGCACCGGTTCTGCCGCCGCTCACCACACCCGACGCGGTCGAGGAAATGCGTACGCCTGCATACGTCCAGGCGTTCATCACGAAGAGCCGCTTGCCTGCGGGTGCCGCCGCTGACATTTTGGCTGCCGTAGGGGAAATTCAGGGGAAGGAAGCCTTGGCGCAAGCCTTCATCTGCAAGGGCTATGAATGGAAGGCGAAAGCCGCCTCGATGGAGACCGGCATGTAAGCCTTCGGGAGCCCTTTTCCGCGCCCAAGGTTCTGGTATCATGCCGTGGCTTTCGTTTCACATCATCTCGTTGATTTTGGACCGGTAGCTCATTGCCTAGATCTGCGAAGCAGATCGTCAACGTAAGGGGTGCTCGGTCCTCGTCATTCACATCATCGCAATCAAGATATGGCCCGGTAGCTCATTGGTAGAGCGCTGCCCTGAAGAGGCAGGCGTAGGCAGTTCGATTCTGCCCTGGGCCACCATACTTTAGTTTCAGCACTGACTAGCTCTTTTAGGGCTTCTTTTTGCTGGATAATCGGGAATCTGCTCGGTTCGATCCGTCCCGCTTTGACTGCTAGTCTTTCATTACCCTCTTGGATCTTTTGGAAGGGCAAATTAGCCGTAAAGCTCACAATTCCGTCTTTTAGAGTCCAGTTCGATCCAATCGTCATAAGAATCAGCCGCCTCATGTCTTCTTTGCCTTCGTCAAACTTTTTTGGTGCATTAGAAGCGAACTCAAATGTTTTTATCGTTCGCTCGATTGAAGTATCAACATTGCGCTCATATTCGCCCAATAGTTCTTTGTATTTATCTCTCTGTATAGCCATGTCCTGCTTCTGTTTTTTAAATTCTTCTTCATTCAACAGTGACTTATCATGGTTATCGGGAGAAACATAAAGGGTTACCAAATTTTGCATGGCAGTAACACATGACTGGTACTTTCGTTGAAGACCTTCAATTTGCTGCCGCTGATTTGCCTGGTCAGCTTCGGTGAACTTCATGAGCCGAGTCCGTATCCATTCGTTCAGACGCGGTGAAACATACACGGACTGAAGATGAGCACGGAACTGATCCAAAAGGACTTCTTCTCTTACCGACATTCGTTTACACAGCTTTTTCCCTGTGCAGTGATAGTAAGTATAAGTTGCGATACCCCCTGTCTTCTTAAGTTTTTTATGCTTCTGTTCAGCAGTAATCATGCACCCGCAATCTTCACACCGCATAAGACCCGTAAAGGCAAAGACGTGTTTTTGCTGCCGATACTTTCCCTTTTTTCCAAGGATGCGCTGCGCCTTCTCAAATTCTGCCAGTGTGATCATGGGAGTGTAGGAACCCTTATATCGCTCGCCATTCCATTCAAAATAGCCCGTATAAAAGAGATTATTGAAAAGTGCATACGTACCACATAGTGTTATCGGTCTTTCGGGCATTTTACGGCTGGCGCTCATGGTAAGCCCCCATTCATTCCTAGCCTTTTTCCAAATGGTTGGGACCGTGTAAGCGCCACTCAATAGAAGATCCCACATTTCTCTCACCTGAGGAAAGCGCTCGGCATCCACTTCGATATATCTTCGGCCTCGATCCTCAGTTCTTACGTTTCTGTAACCGACACACGCCTTTCCTGGGAAGTGACCCATAGAGCACTTCTTATTCATCCCACGCATGACATCGATACCAAGTTTCTCCGAAAAATACTTAGATTGTGAGAGGGCGAATCCAAGCATCATCTTTCCTTCTGGCGAATTATCGAAATGAAAGGAGCCGAATTTTAGATCTTTAATTATTCCTCTATCGATAGCATAGATGATTTGCGCTCCATCAATTGGGTTGCGGCTCATTCGGTCAGGGTGCCAACAAATGATTCCGTGCGCCTCTCCTTTTTCGATGCGGTGAAGCATGGAAGAGAATACTGGACGGTTGTAGGGTTTAAAGGCGCTGGCATCCTCCGTAAGAGTTTCAACGATGTGCAAATTGCCGAACCTCTTTTTCAGCTCTTCAAGCTGTGACTCCGTAGACAGCGCCTGTTTTTCTTCATCGGTGCTGCGGCGAGTGTAAAGGAAGTATTTTAATTCCATGAGTTGGAGGAGAAGTAAAAGTAAGAGTTTTATGTGCAAGTATAGAATTAGTAGGCTTAAAATCAACTATCTGTAATCATGAAGCAAAAGCTTCGTTGTTCTTTCCGCTGTGCTATGAAATCCGCAAAGAACTGGACTATTGGGAGCTGGTCCTTGGTTCCGAACCAAGGCTCTTCATCCAGGACTTCCTGAAGTGAGGGCAGATCTTCTTGGTGAAGAATCAGAATGCCACGGTCATGACTATCATTAAGAAAAGATTCACCAATGCCACTTCTTTCAAGTAAGGCAATGGTGCAATGCGAGATGTGGGGAACGTCAGTGCCCTTCGATTGGTCCCATTGAAGGTTTGCAGGAAAGATTTTCATAAAGATGGGGAAGAATAAAATGTTCAGTGAAAGAAGGACTCCATGTCATCTAAGTCCCTCACGAATCGTGCATGTAGTAGGTCGCAGACCTCTTCAAGATCCTTTGCTTCGATCTTGTCTTCCTCCAACCATGTTTCCCTTGTTTGATCATCAAAGAGGGAGCAGGTGCCAATTCGTATGATCAGCATCCCGCTCTTGTTTTTATATGTTCGAAGATAGCGTTCGTAGGAATGGCGACCATCACGATAGAGATCATTCGGATCGAGATAGATATAATAGAGGAAGGTAATGTCGGCGTTATCGGTGGAATTGAACGGATGCTGTTTAAGCATTGTTAAGAAATCGTCACGGCTGAAAGATTCGCGGAATTTGACAAAGTGCTCCCATGACCGATGGTCCACAATGATCCTGTGGACCGTAGAGAAGTGTTTGATGTCTGGTAGTGATCCGATTTGCGACATAATAAAAAGAGAAAAAGAAATCAGAAGTTAATAGCAACGAAACAAAATAATTCCTGCTTAGGATGGCTTTCGATGTACCCCGTTAGTGCTCTTAAAAGTAATTGGTCGTCAGTAGTACCCTTCCATTCGTCATCATCGCCACCGAGTATCGCGTGCATCGTTGCGAGGTCTGTTTGGTCATCTAAGACCAGGAAACACATGTTGCAGCAGGCAGGGCATCCTTTTTTGAAAACCATGCCAATGCCGCTGCCTTGGAGCCTGTTGGCTGCTTCAAGGGTTAAGTGAGGCAAATGTATGCTCTTGGTGCGATTCCAGTTAATGATTGCGGGTATTAAGTCCATATGAGAAAAGAAAAAGAAATGGAGGTAAAAGATTTTTAGTAATTGGAACAAACGAAGCAGTATTTCCCCTCAAAGGCGGGGTTCTTTTTTGCATAGTCCAACATCGCATTTATTGTTTTTGCGAGTTCAACATTATTCCTATAAAAGCCATCATCGAGTTCTTTTTGCAGAGTAGTAACCTCATCGGCACTTATCATCACAATGGCATCTGGCGGGCTGCCGCTTCGGTCAAAGTAAACCTCGCAGATACCACGGCTGATCGCATCAACAATCTCATGATCGGCATCACTTACCGAAAGCTCTCGATCCATATCGAACGAAAATTTGGCGGGAAACATTTGCATGGTTGAGAGTGGAAAAATAAATAAGCAGAATTACACACTGTCGGATTTGCTTTATTCGGGAGTGGAATTAAGCGGATCTGACTCTGTGTTCCATTTAAGGTGTTTTCGGCATTCCTCAGAGCAAAACCACATGAATTCCTCCTTGAATTGAATACCTTTCTCAGTGGTGAGGTCATCAGGTTCCCATTCCTCGCAGATCCCTAAGATTTGCATTGTCTGCATTTCATGAAGTGCGGTGGGCTTGGACACATTCAATGCTTTCTCTACGTGACCAGTAGCGACCTTCCCACCGCGCTGGATAAGAGCATGTAACAATTCCGCCCTGTGACCTGGGGCAGAATCGCAGGCGAGGAGCACTATGCAGGGCATATCTTCATCCGTTATATCTCTCCGTCCTGTTGCGACGGCATGACCCCTGGCTAGGTTGTAGAGAAGTTGATTGAGGCGGTCTGGTTTCTCGATAACTGGTGAGTGATACACAAGGTCTTCACCTGCATCGTTTCTTTCTCTATCCGTGTTCAGAGTGCCACGTAGTTTGGCGAGTAGGCTGGCGCAGCGAGCGATGATAAGCAGATGCTTTTCCTGGTCTCTAGTTTTATCCCACGTAATACCTTCGGGATGTTGTGACCAGAGAGTGCGTAAGAGATCGCCCGTAACTTTGCGACAAACCAGTTCCTTCTCTTTACAGGCGTTGCCCTGCAACTGGCGCACAAGCTCATCATGAGTCTTTGTCTTCATATGCAGTCCGAGGAAGAACAGTCGTGGTCCCTGGTTGCCCATTACCTTCCACACGCGACGCGGGATGGGGGTGGATGCGGCAAGAAGCATGAATAAATAGTCTCCCGTTCGGGTGCGCTGTCCGTGGACCCCTCCGTCTGTCGCTAAGCCCTCACCATCGAGTACACGGGTTAGGATGCCGACATTGGAGATCAGATCTTCCTCACGCGCAGAAAACACCGTAGCGAGGTCGCGTATGCAGAACATGCGATATTTAAGCCGAGGAAGGAGGTCAACTTTCTCTAAGTCTTCACGTTTCACGTTTGCAGCGTTCGACACGAAGGATGCAGGGCTAAACTTATCCGATGGATACATGAGTTCGGGAAGCCCAGACTCGGCAAAGAAGTTTATGGTGATTGTTTTCCCCGCTGCAGGAACATCGATAAGGACGAGGGCGAAAGGATTGGTAATGTCTTTAATCAACAGCTGCGAAACTGTGCTAAGAGCGATCTCAGAGGCTACAACCAGTTCCTGAAAATTCTCCTGAATCACAGTTCTCCATCTAACGATATCGATTGGTTCCTGGGGCGGGCTGAGCCGTGCCACCCGTGGTCTGCTCTCATTCTCATCTTTTTTCTTATTTTCAATCTTTGGTAACTCTTTGATGAGACCAAAAAATTCGCTTTTAAAGTCCTTACTATTCTTTTTGCAGAAGAGAACAAAGTCTGTGATGTCACCTCCAGCACCGAGATCGCTTGGCAGTCCGATAATAGACATCTCGATATCGGGTCTCTTTTTCCCGAAGAGATGCAGAACTTTTTCAACTCCTTTTTTACCCGCATCATCCAAATCAAAACAGACAGTGACTTTGATACCCTTAGGAAACAGATCCAGCCATTCTGCCTTGAAGGTTCCCGCGCCGCCCGTAGAGCAAATTGCCTCGATGTCGTTGCTCAAAAGTACGAGCACATCAGGTTCGCCTTCGCAGAGAATTACATGCTTAGAATCAGCAAGGCACGGCAACGGGTACAACGTGGCATTGCTGCCCTTTGGGTGAACAATGTTCTTCGGTTGCTTCTTATCACCGTTCTTCGGCCTTTTGAGCTTGTGGAAGAGTAATTCGCCCTTTTGGTCGAGTATAGGTATCGCAATCCACTCTTTTTGAGAGTGAATAGCCCAAGCAATGCCCTGACTCGTGAGAATGTCTTTGGACACGCCTCGTTCCTCAAGCCAGTGCTTAAGTTCATCTGCGGGCAGGGGCTGTAATTTGAGTGGTTTCTGGGTCATAGGAAGCAGGTGGAAAGGAACTCGGCTGCTTCCTTCAATGAACATTCATTGATATGCATCACGAGATCCAAATTGGACCCCTGCGAAACGCCACCCTGCTCTTTGCCTGAGAACCGTTTCCAGGTATTGGTTTTCTCAAACAATGTGAGGGAGGTAGTTTCACCGTCCACTCTCATGGCGTATACACCTGTTCCCGTCTTCAGCACTTCAATGCCAAGTTGATGTGCAACTTCAAGGATTGGGATTTGCCGTAGAGCGTCGAAGTCTTTATGCATGGAAGTAAGGCGAGAGGAGAAATAGGAATGGAGAGTGAGCTTTGCATTCCATATGGAAGCGAGCTTGATTAGGCTTGAAATGAATCGATCTTCAGCTGTAAAACCTTGTATTTTGGCTGAAGGAAAAGTAGAATTCGTCATAAGAAATAAGGGAAAAGAGCTAGTCTTCTTGCAAGGAGGGCGGCTATTTTCCTAGTTAGGGAGCTTGTGACATTTTCATAGTGATGGCTTGGAAAGTAGATACGCAAAATGCACGAGCGCTTCTGCCTCATCTCTGGCCTGTTCAGCTGTCAGCTCGACCCCATAATCCTCGCGGATTATTTCGATAAACTCGGCCACTTCTGAATCAGTGAGGCTCATGGATGGAAGTCGTAAAGGATGTGCTTTGCGCGTTTGAGCGATGTCAAAAGCGACTGCGCGGGACACAGCAAGGTATCGTTCCAATATGCGCGTAGGGTGACCTGCAACTCTGGTGATTCCTCAAAGACAAAAACCACTCTCCTGGGATCGGAGCGGTCTAGCGTTTTGAGGCGGCACTGCTTATAGAGCAGCACAGCAGCCGTTGGCAGATCGTGAGTTCTGTAATCCTGCATGATGTTTCCACCATGCATCCCTCAAATTTTAAGGGCTAACCTAAGTCTTTGAGGGAAAGTGTGGTATCGGTTTCTTCGAACCATCCTGTAACTTCTTTACGGTTAGTATTTGCGACATTTTTCAGTTTGGTCTGAAGATTCTCTATCGCTTTTTTGAGGTCAATTCCGATCACCTCCTTACCTCGACCCACAGCTTCTTCTATAGAAGTTTTAAGATCATCTTTCTGTAAAATTCCACCTTTCTGTTCAAGTAGCATCTTCCAAAGATGCATTACAGCAGAATCTTTATGGAACCCAATGCTCAGGTTCCGATCATCCTCATTCCAAACTCTTTTGAGGTCAAAATCCGTCACCAGATTCAAATATCGAATTTCGTGGCTATTGGATGCCACTGGAATCTCGATGTCGTCTTCATTCATTTCTTGCCTTGGCTTGTTCGAAGGTGGTCCATGCGAGGCAATCGCTTTAGCAAACATTTCAGAGTGAGGCCTGATGATGTAACGCAATGTTCCATTCATCGGATTAAAAGAGTTATTTGCAGAGGCATTATCGTCCATTGGTACGACCTCGCCCCAGGAATGCTCCATCTCAACACTTAATTGTTTTTCCTTATTCAGAGCCAATAAAATTCCGTGAAGCTCTGTTTTTGTTAGATTTGGAACGCCATTGAGGAAAACGCTCGGTTCTACATAGACAGTTAATTCATTTTCAGTTCCCAATTCGAGTTGGTCTGCTGCAATTCTCAGAATTGCCTCCTTTTTGTCCGCCATTGTTTGATAGCCAGTCGGAGCATTTATAAGTGGTGCGGGGATTAATTGATTGTATTGCCTAAGTGGTCGTATGACGATTTGCAGTTTTTCGCTTTCCTCTAATCGCCGCGTTGCTCCAGCTAACAATTCTCCATCCTCATCCAATGCAAGAAGTGTTTCAACTGGCTTCATTCCCTCAGGAAAGGAGGGAAGGATGAAGTCTTTTTCGCTAAGCCAAAAAGTTCTTTTGAAGTGCTTCTGCTTTTTGCTCAATACTTCGTACATAGCCTCTTTCTGTTGGGACCAGTTCAGCACATTTTCTTCCCACTTGATGTCGTGCCATCGGAAAGATTGAAGATAGTCATGCAGCACCTTCTTTGCCACTTTGTGGACTCCTACAGCCTGTGTGAAGAACTCGATTATTACGGGAGATGAGGTTGTGAAATCGGTACTTTTGCTAGTCCATTGGTCCCTATGGGGGTTGTCCTCAAGATTCAAACGATGCTCACGGGTGATTACTTCCTGACGCGCCATTACTAACGCATGTGCTAGATCATATGCCTGATGCATTGGAACTATTACAGATCGCTCGGCTTTCAGTTTCTCCCATAATGCTACGGGCTTTTTCTTCACATATTCCTTTTGTCCTCCAGCTTCAAAAACGCTCACCATTGAATGAAAGAACCCAAAAGCATTGGTGCGTTCGTATTCATAAATTTCTACAGGACTGACTGCTAATTCTACTTCCAATAGAGCAGTTTCAATCGTATGAAACTTCCTCAAAATTAGTTCTATGGGAGGGATTTTCAGATCGTTGAACTTTATGAATTGTGCTCTTCCCCACAAAAGATCATTGAGGTGGTCCTGCAATGCCCCTGATAGAGACCGCTGCCTATCATCCAGCTGATCCCGTGGGACGCTCTTTGCGCCTTCTGTGTAAAGCGCTAGCTGATACAGTGCAATAAGCGTGTTCGGGTTGATCGGTGGTAAGGGTTCATCGTAGATGTCATCTGCGTAAACCTCATCTTTATCAATACTCATATTGAGGAGATTTTACCTTGTTTTACACATCTTGGAACCTGTGTTGTTGTCTATGTCACATAATGCGCCTACTGCGACATGTGGGGCTAACCTTCAAAAGTAAATGCGTGCAAGGAGATACAGCCATAGGAGGTGAACAGCGTATCCATCTTCGCCTTCGCTTGTTTCCCAAGTTCAATGAGTTGTCCTTGGAATTGAGGCTCAATTTCTGGCTCTAAATACTTCCACCAGCGGATGCTCAGCCATGCCCGATGTTGAGGTATGGAGAAATCGCAGAGGAGAAATGTTCCTTTTACCTTGAGGATACGCCGTACTTCATTAAAAGCATTTGTCTTCGTTGGTGTGGGCAAGTGATGGAACATGAGAGTGCTGATGACGACATCTGCACTGGAGCTAGTCAGTGGTGTTTGATCAATGGATGCAATGTGAAACTCGATGTTTTTGTTCTGTGCTCTTTTTCGGGCAATGGCAATAATTGTTGGATCAATATCCACTCCTATGAGTCGAAGATCAGGTCTTGCGACTCTTAACATGCGAAGGACGCTTCCTGGCCCACAGCCGAGATCAATGACAGTGCCATTCTTAGGTGCTCTCCTACTTACTTCCTCCACAATCTTCTTCCATGTTCGGTACATGAATGGCTTTACTGCAGCTTCATAAAGCGGGGTTAGAAAATGGAAACGGGCAGCTGGTAAAAATGCAGAACTCATTATAAGAATAATTAGGTTTTGCAGAACCTGTTTAGAGTTTCAGAAGAATAGACAGGCTGGATGGTCGCATGCTGAATGTGGAACTGCTTGTGGCTGATCTCTTCAATGGCACTGATGATCCTTTCACAATCACACACTTCATCAATAGTGACGGTTACTTTGCAGGTGAGGTGATGTTCGGTTGGAGAATTGCTCCATACGTGGACATCTCCAACAGAAGACACTCCTTTTACTTTTTTTACTGCGCTCTCAAATTGAGCATAATCAAATCCTTCTGGCGCTGACTGTAAGAAGTAACCCATGCCTTCCTTGAAGATGCCCCAGCCTGTTCTCGCCATGAAGAATGTGATGAGAAATGCGGCAGCGGCATCGAAGTACACATAGCCGAAGTAATAGGAAAGGAAGCCGCTTAGTACAACGGCAGCCGAACCGATGACATCATATTTAAGGCACTCATACGTTCCCTTGGCATTGAGACTGCAACAGGCATCTGCTTTAAGACCGAATGCCGATACAAAGTTCACTACTATCGCAATACCTCCGATAATCATGACGGGGATTCCTTGAATAGGCTCAGGATCGATCAGAAGCTTTATCGCTTGAAGTCCTGCCATAAGTGCCGTTACGAGCAAGAGACAGCCTTTCACAAAGCCTGCGAAGGCATCCATTCGCTTATAACCAAAGGTTCGACGCTCATCGGGTGCTTGCCTCGTTTTGCGTTCGCTGTAGATGCTCAGGATGAGCGCAGCTGTATCGTCCACATTCATGAAGCCATCTGCAAGGAGTGCACTGCTCCCAAGTATCATGCCAGCCGTCACTTCTCCGATGGCGAGACCGCCGTTGAGAATGAGAGCCACAATAAAGTTTTTCTCCAATTTGGAGGACTTATGAGTTGAATCGCAGCCATCGTGACAAGTAGAAGACATAGAAGTGTTAGTTATGAGTACAGTTATAAATCTCCTTCGCATGAAGCTTGAGGATCTTTTCTGCATCTTTAAGTATGTGTCCTATTTCTTTCATGCTCATTTGGTAGAACACTTCCCGTCCTCGCTTCTCTTTCTGCACTATGCCGCACTCAAGCAGACATGCAAGATGGGCTGACGTATTGGGCTGCGACAAGCCTGTAATCTCTACCAAATCCGAAACGCTTTTCGGTCCTTTGAGCATTGCCCGTAGGATAGAGAGCCGCGAGATGTCTGCGAATCCCTTGAAGAGTTTAGCTTCCAGCTGAATTTGTTCTGGGGCGGTCATAAATCAATATATAATTATGTATTTATATTACATGGACGTTTATTCCCTGTCAAAACGATTATTCAAGCGATAACAAAGGAATAAAGCCGCTAAAGGAATCGTAGCCATTTGTAGAATTGGTGTGAATCCGACACGTACAATGGGGATGAGAGGCATTGCAGCGGTGTATGTCCATCGATGTGCAACGTGAACAGCCCACAGCTCAAAAGACACTGCGAGCAGCAGACCGATAAGTAGCGCAATCAGCCAAGTGGCTGGATGCCTGTAGGCTGCCCTCTTAGAAACCCAGAGCCAATCTCGATGCACCACGGCAAGGGCAAGGTAGATCGTGAGCATGAAGAGCATATCTCCTGTTGCCGTAGCCTTGAGACAAATGAGGAAGCACTGCACGAATGGATACTCCCAGAAGCAGGTATAGAGAGGTGCTTGGAGGTTCTCCCACAGCAAATGCAGCAGGAAACTGGAGCCGAAATAGGCTAACAGCTCTTTTCTCATTGTTCCTGCCAGTCGAAATTCACCGTCACCACCTTCCCATCAATTTGGAATTGCGTGAAGGCGCGGTAGAAATCGTCGAGCATTGAAGTAGTAAATACAGGATCTGCGCCATCTTCAGATGCATGGGCATGAATGAATTCTCCCGTGGGCGAGATAAGAACGCTGTGACCTCTCGCGCCCAGATATTCTTCCAATTCAACAGGGCGGCCTTCGGCATCAGTGATCTTATATGTGAAGGAGACATTCTCAGCTGTCTTTTGGGCTTCCAGCGCAAAGCGATACCCATCCACAATCTTCACTGTCTCATTATTCTCATTAATGCCAACCGTGCCTGCATCGCCACCATATGTCCTCTCAAAACGAATCGTATGAGGAGCCTCATTGCTCTCGATGAAATCCGCATAGATCCAGTAGTTGCCACCAGCAGTAGCAGCATAGGGAATGCGCCAGACTCCGTTTGCATCGCGGGTCGGATGCAGGTGACTAAAATGCTGTAGATCATTGCGTACAACGATGAGATGCATTTCCTTTGTATGGCTCACTCCGTAATCATTGAATAACTCATCATCACGAATGGCGAATGCAATTTCTGTATTTGTACTCTGATCTGCAACAACGAGATTTTTAGCTTGTTGGGTACTACCCTGAGTATGACCACCACCGTGTTGTGCGGTGGGATTTGTCGAAGCGCAAGCTGAGAGCAGGACGGAGCCAGTAATGAGTAATGCAGACAAGTACTTCATAAATGTAAAAGGTTATGGAGCTAAACAAGGAACAGTCGGATCGGACACGCAATTCTCCTTTGGCGGGGTGCCGCGCTCTGGGCAGGTCTGTGAGTATCGGCAAGCATCATCGGAAAGTTTTCTTAGCTGCTGCTTATATTCGGTATCACTCACGCCGTAGGTCAGCAGAATCTGGTCTAAGTCTTGGAAAACGTATGTAGGATTTACTGGAACCTCTTGCTCATTCACAAACATCCTCCATCGCTTGTCCCCCTCATTGCAGAATCGCTCTCCCGTATCGAGCGTGAAACAATCTGCAGCCAAAGAAATATTCAGGGAAGAGAAGAAATCTCCGATAGTAATTCCTGGCTTATGGCGATGCATCACGTTGCCATTGCCGTCATGGACGTGGGCATAAGGATGTCTAGGTTCAGTATCCGTAGACATGTATTTCTCCTGTGAGAAATCGACTCGGTTTCCCTCAACGAAGACAGCAAAGTCTGCATGCGTGTGGTTCGGATCAGGATTTACAGCTGGACCTGCAGAGCTGATCCTTGCGAAGCCAAAGAAGAGTGCCGTGAATCCAATGGCCATGACGTAGGGCGCGATGTCCGAAAGCCAGTTCTTCTTCTGAGGATGGAAACCCTTCAGAAGAAGCGAATTGGTGACTACAGAAACCGAGCTGAAGGCCATGGCGAGTCCTGCAAGCTCAGGACGCAGCACAATGCCGAAGTCCATAAACAGGCGTGCTGCGATAGGAATGCCAATAATATTGTAGAACAATGCAAAGAACATATTCTGCTTGATCTTGCTCACCGTCGCTCGGCTGAGCTTTATCGCTGTCACAACATCTCTGAGATCGTTCTTCACGAGCACAATGCCACCTGTTTCCATGGCAATGTCTGTTCCACTGCCCATAGCGATGCCCAAATTCGCTTGAGCAAGTGCGGGACTGTCATTAATGCCATCTCCAACCATTGCCACTCTCTTGCCTTGCTCCTGTAGCTTTTTTACTTCATTGGCCTTCTCGTCAGGGAGAACTTCTGCCAAGACATTACTAATGCCAAGACTTCCAGCTATCGCTTGAGCCGTGCGCTTGTTATCCCCTGTGATCATGTACACCTCAATTCCCATACTCCGAAGCTGTTGTATAGCTTCCTTGGACGTTCCTTTGACAGTATCCGCAACAGCGACGATCCCAAGCACCCTGCTCTTATCCGCAAGCAGCATGGCGGTCTTCCCTTCGGTCTCCAATTTCTGAAGCTTTAATTCAGCTTCTCCAATTGCAATTTTTTCCCGCTCCATAAGCTTACGGTTTCCGAGGAAATACTTTTCTCCGTTGATTGATCCTTCCACACCATGTCCTGGTATTGCACCGAATCTCTCTACTGTGAAAAGAGATAATTGCATTTCTACTGCCCGCTTCACGATGCTTTCAGCAAGAGGATGTTCGGAGCCTTGCTCTAAGCTCGCTGCAATTTGCAGGATTTCTGTTTCTGATCCCTGAAAGGCAAGAATATCTGTCACTTCAGGCTTCCCCTTGGTAAGGGTGCCTGTCTTATCAAAGACAATTGCATCGATCTTGTTTGCAGCCTCCAATGGTTCACCACCACGGATAAGAATGCCCTGCTCAGCACCCTTCCCCGTTGCAACCATGATGCTTGTAGGTGTCGCAAGCCCAAGAGCGCAAGGACAAGCGATTACAAGAACGGAAACTGCTGCAAGGAGCGCGAATGTGACGGAAGCACCAATAAAGAACCAACCAATAAGAGTGACGATGGCTATCACAATCACTGCAGGTACAAACCATGAAGACACCCAATCGGCAAAGTTCTGAATGGGTGCCTTGGAACCCTGTGCTTCCTCCACGAATCTGATTATTCGTGCGAGAGCAGTTTCTGAGCCAACTTTTTCAGCACGAAACTCGAAGCTGCCATTTTTGTTCATCGTCGCCCCAAACACACGATCACCCTCTTTTTTCTCTGTGGGAATGCTTTCCCCCGTAAGCATGGATTCATCCACAGATGAGAGTCCTTTTATCACTATGCCATCTACGGGGATCTTCTCTCCTGGCCGCACAACTACCGTATCACCGATTTGGACATCCTCAATCGGCACATCGATAGTTTGTCCATTGCGGAGCACTCGTGCTGTTTTTGCTTGGAGTCCCATGAGCTTCTGAATCGCAGCTGACGTTCTTCCTTTCGCCCGTGCCTCCATCCATTTACCAAGGAGGACGAATGTGATGAGTAAGGCTGCAACTTCAAAATAGAGATCATGCATCTCCCCAATCACCGTGCCATACGTCACAACGTGAACGATGAGGTTATAAACGCTGTATAAATAGGCAGTAAGGGTTCCAATCGCAATGAGACTATCCATGCTGAAACTGAACATTCGAGCGCTCGACCAGAATCCTCTGAAGAACCCTGCTCCTAGCCAAAACTGCACGGGAGTGGCGAGAATAAGCGATACTATTCCCATGTACGGCATGATTTCCCAATGCAATGGCGACTCAGGGAAAAATGACAGCACCATAAATCCAAGCATCGGAAGACTTAGGACAAGCCCGATGAAGAATTTCTTGCGATAGGCTGAGATCTCTTTCTCCTGGCGCTTCCTGTCTGTATCAACACCGTGATGGCTGTGCGGATCATGCATTTCTGCACCGTAGCCAGCAGCTTTCACGGCATCGATGAGTCCTTTCTCGTTTACGAGATCAGGATTAAAACGAATGCGGGCTTTATTAGCTCCATAATTCACATTCGCTTCTTCAACACCTGCAGTCTTTTTAAGCTTGCGGGTGATGAGAGCACTGCAACTGGCACAATGCATGCCAGTGATGTTAAGTGTGCATTGGGAAGACATGGTAAATCAGGAAATGGCTTGAATCTTGTATTTCTCATCAAGTGACTCGATCTCTTCTTTCCATTTTTGAAGATCTAAGTTTTCATCATGAGCCAATACAACTTTCTTTGTATCAATATCAACATCTACCTGTTTGATGGCGGGAAATTCACTGCTGACATCTTTAATGAGAGCTGCACAAGCAGCGCAGTGAATTCCAGGAATTGAGAATGTGGTTTCCATAGATGCTAGAGAGGAAAAGGAATTAGCGACGGGAGAGACCGACTACATGTAGCACTTCATTGATGAAGGCTTCTTTATCGGTTGGAGTAGAAAGCTTTTTGGCTGCACAGGTATGCAGATGGCTTTCAAGGACCGCAGACTGGATATGCTTCAGGTGTCCTTGCATCGCTAGAGCGAGTTCAAGGATCTCCGTGCAATATGCATCTTCTTCCACTTGCTTTCGCAATTTGGCCGTCAGTCCTTCGAGCCGCTTCACGGCATCGAGTGTTTTCTTCTTTGCATCATCTCTCATATTTGAAGGGGTAGGGGGTAGGGGTAGTATATCCCCCTATCCTTCAAAATCAAGACCTGATTACAAACGCATAGCAGATCCACTCGCTGCCTCCTGAATGGCAGCGCCAATTGCTTCAATGGTGCTCTCTACTCTCTTCCCATTCACGAAGAACGTTGGTGTTCCGTTCACGCCAAGCTGTTCTCCCTCCTGCTGAGAGGCTTCGACTATTGTCATCTTGATATTGGATTTCCTGCACCGCTCGAATAGATCCATATCAAGACCCAGATCCGTTGCCCACTTGGAAATCGCCGCAGGACTTAAGTCGTCTTGGTTCTCGTAATCCATTTCCTCGAATTCCCAGAACTTCCCCTGATCTGCAGCACACTCGGCAGCCTCAGCTGCTTCTTTGGAATAGCGATGATTGGGATAGATCGGGAAATGCTTCACTTCGTAGCGCATCTGATCACCATATTGTGCAAGGAGCGGCTGGATGACTCTCGTCTGCGCTGCGCGGCATGCTTCACACTGGAGATCAATGAATTCCGTTACAGTGACAGCAGAATTGATATTACTCCTTGGATGAGGAGGGCGGTTGGACTGGGTATCGATCCCTGTTGTATCAACACTGCAAGCGGTGAGCAGCAGGAGCGATCCGATGACCGAAGGAAGAAGATACTGTTTTCTCATAGGAATGATTGGAAAGAATTATTGCAACATAGAGTCGATTGCCTGTTGGAAATTAGAAAAGGGAACCGCACCGCTGATTTGCTGCGTTTTCCCATCGGGTCCGAGCACCCAGAAGCCAGGTGTTCCATTCACACCAGAGGCTGAACCATCAGCCATGTCCTTCTGTACCTCGTCTTTGTGCGTTCCGTTATCAAGACATGTATTGAAGGTGCTTGTATTGAGCTTCAGATCGGCTGCGTACTGCTTGAGTGTTGGAATGATGTCTGTCGAATTGCTCCATGCAGCTTGTGTCTCGAAGATTTTGTCATGCATCTCCCAGAATTTTCCTTGGTCATCCGCACACTCAGTTGCCTCAGCCGTCTTTTGTGCATGTGGGTGGAAACTCAGAGGGAAATCGCGCACGACATATTTCACCTTACCCGTATCGATATAGTCTTTCTTAAGCTGCCCGTAGGTATTTGTGTAATGCCTGCCACAGAATGGACATTGATAATCGGTGAATTCCACAACAGTGACAGGAGCACTTTCTTCGCCAAGAGTCGGATCGTCATCAACTGTGGGCGGTATGGCGGGTACCTGGGGAGTGGGATCTGCAGCTGTAGGCGTTGGCGCTTGGGCGACCTGCTGTGCTGCTGGAGCACCCGCAGCAAGTGAGAAACGTCCTGCGTTGAGGGAGCCAAGGCCAAAACCGACTATGATGCCCATCAGACCGATTGAGACGGCGAACCATGGATTATTGCCAGAGCCAATGTGGGAGTTCGTAGGAGCCTGTTCTGGTGAATCTTGCCATTTGAGTGAAGCCATAATTCAGAGAGAAAATTAGATAAAGCGATTAAATGACATTGAATGAGCCTCGTACCATGCCCATTGAACACATGAAGGCTAATTGGCCTTTCTGTGGCGCGGTGAACTCAATGATGTTTTCACCATTTTGAAGTGCTTGTGACACATTCAGAGCAGGAATCGTCATGATGCTTGTGCATCCTGTGGCCCCCGTGCCATCAACCTTCCAACGGACAGGTACACCTGCTTTGATCGTAAGATTCTGAGGTTCGTAACCATAGCGTGTCACTTTCATTGATATTTCCTGAACGTTGCCATTGATGGTCGGCGCTGTGTCCATCTGGCGATTACCTCCTGCCAGAACAGATGAAAAATTGAATCCTGTGAGTGCAAAACCGCTATTGAGATTGAAGAGGGCAAGCAAGAGGACGAGTGCACCAGAAAAGCGCAGGAGGATGCGTGAGAAACTACCCGTTGCCGTTGAAGAGATAGCGCTAATTCCAAGGAGAGAGGGCAATGTGCCAAGTGCAAAAACGAACATCATCAGCCCTCCTGTAAGGAAGCTCCCCGATGCAAGTGCCGCAAGCTGCAGGGATTGCGTGAAGCCGCATGGCAAGAAGAAGGTGAAAGCTCCAAGCGTAAAGGGTGCGGCAGGATGATCGCTCTCGGAGAGGTTTGCGATCCATCGAGAGAATTTCTTAGGAGGTCGGATGGGAAAGCTACCCTTAGGAATAAGCCCCAAGATTGAAAGTGCGAGATAGAGCATGATTAGGGCCACAATAATATTCATGTAACCGCTCATCCGTGTAGAAAGCGTGATCGATTGCCCTAGAACCCCTACAAGGCCACCAAGAATGAAATACGACACAATTCTGCCAATATTGAAGTGCAAGAGGGGCTTGAACTTCTGCCAAGGCGTTTCTGCCTGATGAATTTCGTTGTGCTTAGCAGCAAGCGCAACAAGCAGGCCTCCTGTTACGGCAAGACAGCTGCTAGTACCTGCAACCAGACCGATAATGAAGATCCCGCCCAGCGAGAGCGCTCCCGATGTGGATGGGGCGAGCGATACGATGTCGAAGGCCTGGAGGATTTTATATAGTGCAAAGATAACAAGCAGCGATACGCCAATCTCCAGCCACTTCCGCTTATCAGGTGAGATATTGGAAACTGAAGGGGCATCATCATCAATGACGCTGTAGCCCGCTTTTTCAATGACGGATGTGATGCGTTCTGCGCTTGGCAGCTGGTCGGCTTCAGCAGTAATACGTGCGGTGCCGCTCTTGTGATCGACATCAACATGCTTGATGCCAGGAATAGCTTTGAGCTTTCTTTCAAGGAGCAGCTCGCAGCTCGCACACGTCATTCCACTGATGCAGACGGTTGCATAGCGTTCGTGTGAAGGTATTTGAGACATAAAGCGAGGAAAGTAAAAATATAAACGAATGAACCAGACACAAGCTGGCTACTTCAAAATAATATTCTCACTTATTCTCGCAGTACGATTGTTCGTGTAATAGATGTCTGAAGCTTAGGACCAGCGCGGGGCTTCAGCGCCACAGTATTAGGTTCTGGTAGCTCTAGTGAAAAGTGGATGGGTCGTACTGCAAACTTGAGAAGATCTTTCTGTGAAGAGTGAGTTGCTATTGCAGTGGATGGCGAGTGTTCTGAAAGGCAATGACCATCATTGCAGGGCATGCCCTCTCCTCCCATATCAGCAGCATGATGTTTCGGGCGAATAACCGCCACGCATCCATCGCAATGCAATGGAGACATGGCGTTTGCAGGAGTCATTACCATTTCTGTGACCTGTTCCATTTCTTGCATGTCATGATCCATGGGCATGGCTTCTTCGCCATATGCCATGGCCATAGGCATGAAACAAAAGTTGCTTAACAATATTTGTGAGGCAACTACAACCGCTGGAATAATCTTCATTCTCATCTGAGCGAAATATACGCCCTTTGCTATCAGATCACAATAATCACTCTTGCAAGTAGAAGCTTATCAATAAGCCACGTCTGCATTGATAGTTCATTGGACACGAATTGGCTGCATCATCACAGCATGGTTTTTCAGCCTATCCAGGTTATGAAAGTACCTCTGTGTAGTGGCAGGATTGGAGTGGCGCGCAAAATCCTGTGCGGCAATCAGGGTCGCTCCCCCGTTAATGAGGTGAGTAATGGAAGAATGTCTCAGCGAGTGTGTACTTACATGTGGATGATCAATACCAAGTCCTTTTAGTCTAATTTTCACCATATGCTGGATACTGCGCCTCGCAATCCGCTCCTTTGCCCGATGAGTCGTACCTACGAACAAAGGATCTGTCTCTTGAAGTGTGCCACGTGTCTCCAAGTAGGATTTGATAGCCGCATCCACATCATCACGTATGCGAGTATCGATGTTCTTTCCTCCCTTTCCTCGCACTTTCAACACCAAACACCCGTCTGTTTGTACCAAATCCCCAACGTTCGCTAGCGTGATCTCGCAGACCCGAAGACCATTGATAAGCAGCAAAGCGATAATTGCCTTATCTCTTTTGCCTCTAGTTGTTTCAGATTCAATAGAACCAATCAGTTGATTACATTCAGCCAGACTCAGAATTTCCCTAGTTGTTTCATTACTGACCTTTGGGAGTTTTAAGCCAGAGGCAGGATTAATTGGTATGACACCCTGCTCATAAAGAAAATAGAAAAGTCTTCGTAAAACTGTGAGCTTCTTTGCGATAGTTGCAGGCTTTAAGTTCCTGTCTTCTAGGCCTTCTTTATAGGCAATAAGATCGTGCAATGTAACCTCCACTGCTCTCTTCTCAACATTTCGATAGAAAAGCTCTATTTCGGCTTTATAATCACGTTTTGTATTGAAGCATGACTGGTTACGGATAAAAGAAAGAATATGATCTGATGCAGGTTCCATTATTGCTGCCGTTGCTTCTATAGGTACTAATTGCATGCTTGAAGCCTATCACATAGTAGGCTTTAAGCCAACTATTATTCAAAGACTTATGGAAGCAAAATGGTAGGCATGAAGCAAACGAAGCAAAAAGCGATGGGAAGAACTGATGTAGCCGAATATCTAGGTGTTTCGCGTCAGTACGTTGATAAAATTGTGAAAGAGGCGAAGCTGCCCTTTCAGGAAACTTCTGCTGGGATCATCTTTATGGAAAGTGATGTATTGGCATACAAAAATGAGCGTATGAAGAAAGCTAAAAGTGATACCCGCATTCGTCTGAAGAAGACTAAAAACAAGTAACCATTTCGCAGTATTCGCATTCTGTGCAATGGCGCATTTCTATCGGAAAATGCTTTCGATTTGCAGTGCAAGTCGCATTGCCCTGTCCCATCCCACTGCAAGATAGGCATTAAGAATGGAGAGGAAGTCTTTCCGTAGCTGGCTACCTTCTTTCAGAGATGCTTTATGTTCAGCCAGTATACGTTCTAGTACTTCTATTGTGTGATCAGCGGCCAACTGCTCATTGGTGAGACCAACTGCACTATTCGCCTCCGTGACCTTCGCCAGCCAGTGCAATGTTCGCTCCACATCAAGATCAACCAAACCTTCTAGACCTTTGATGATATCGAAAGCAATAGAAGGGTGTTTTGCTTGGAGGATTGAATCAAGCAGCGGCTCGGCTATTTTCCACCAATCCTCAAGCATAACCTTTTTCTTATCTGCACTGGTTTGCTGATATCTTTTTACAAAGTCATCGGCTGCTGAGTGGAAGTGACGTGATGCATGGTGAACGAGGTTGGCGAGTTGTCGCACCCAAGGCGGCAATTCCTTTGGTCTTTTCTCTGGTGGCATCGCATTGATCTCCTCCTGTGAAGTGGTGAGGATGCGGTGACTTTGATTAATGAGTTCAATCAAAAATGCGAGTGCTCTTTTTTTCTGATCCTCATCAGAAGTCGTGCCTGCATTTCGGGGCATTATGAGTTCTAAGGCGGTGTATTCCGCGCCTTCGAGTTCATCGATGTGCTCAGGTAGTTCTTTTATATCTTCCTGAAGAAGTGCATGACACCATTCCTGTTCTTTCCTAAACCATAAGATTCCCAGCCAATCACCAACCATTTGGCGTAAATCATCTTTTTTCAGAGAAGATGCTTCATGCCGCAATTTGCGAATCAATGCTGCTGCACGGGTTTCATCGCTTTTCCAAAGCGGCCAGAACCATCCATTTTGCAGTGTCCCTCGCAGCACTCCTGGAGAACCATTGTTTGTGGGTATCTCCGAAATCCATCTTTCAAGGGTATCCCAAATAAATTCAGGCCATTTCTCAAAAAATCTCCATATCAATCTTCCTAGGTAAAAGCGCACACGAGGATCTACATCCTTGCTTAATGCCTGTAATAGAGTGCGATCATGGGCTTCTATGAGGGGTTTTCTCTGAATGAGGGAGACAATGCCTTCAGTTGCATGGGTTCTCTCATCGGCACTGAACACATCTCCCTCAAAATGCGCGATGCTCTCAGGATCGGCTCGCGTTGGTTCTGATAAGACAGCTTCGAAGTGCTGATAGAATTCCTTTTGCACTTCTGGCTCCAAATTGACCTTGCTGCTCGCAATATCTGCTTTGCCATTCGTTACTCGTACCCTCAATGTCGCTGCCAGTCTTGGATTTATAGCGTCCCCTGCAGCATCAATATCTTTGGAGAGCGTGGAGATTTTTGTCAGTAACTCACCTATATTTTCATTTGTAATTTCTTGTGAAGAAAGATCTCTTAAAAATCTCGAAGCATCAAGAAGAGACTGGCTGGGTGTATTCGTTACATCAATACCTTGATGTGCAAACATCTCTTCCTCTGTAGCCATAGAAACGTCGCTCGTTATTTGTGATCTGCTTGGCTTAGCAGCAAGCTTTTTTTCCTCCAATCCGCTTGCCTGAAGAAAATCGATTGCAGCCTGGTTGCGGAGATTTGCTGGAATGGCGAACAAGAGACGTGCTTTCTTTTCCTTGATGTGCCTTTCTAGAAACTCCTTATCATCTGTGTGCGGGAAATAACTTTCGTTGATACCCAGAACGAGAGACTGCAATTCAGAGAGCCACGGGTCACCAAGTACTGATGAAAAAGCGGCAATGCAATGTCTCGCTTCGAGTTCCGTCTCGCTTTCCAAGAGAAGCGCTGGATTCAACAGTAGTCCTGACATTTTGGCAGCAAAGAAATCAGGGCTTTCCGATGCTGCAGAAAGAAGCCTTCGCCAAAGAGCCGCACATGAATTTTCCTGGACAAGAGCTACTTTTATTGCTGCCCACGTTTGTTCTGCATCTTCCCGAAGCGGAAGCTTTGTGGCTAAAAAATTCTCCCAGTCCTGAAGCATCCTTTCCTCTTCATCAGGGAAACTCCCATCATCCCAGATGTAGCAATTATCAAGCAGGAATTTCGGTACATCTTTCTCCCATTGGAGAGTGGTTACTTCTGGTGTTTCGCCCCATCGTTCTTTCCTCTCGTAGCGACTAGCTATCACTGTTGCCAATGCACGAGTGCCTTCAGATGGTGCCGCTTCTAAAAACTCAGGGAACTTCTCTGAAAGACAGTGTGCAATGCCATCGAAGTCCTGGCGTTTATTGCTCACGATAGAGAGAATTTGTCCTCCCATCGGTTGGCTAGGGCTGTCGTCGGTTTCGGTATGTGCAAATATCTTCTTGTAGAACTCTTTTACGAAGGCTGGGCGAATCTTCCAAATATTCTCGATATAAAAAGAGACTTCAAATCCTGCCTGGTAGCCGACCTCTTTCATTTTTGCGGTGTCTGTAGCACGGCTGATCGCTTCTAAAGAGCCTTCAATATCTGACTCGATGGTCTTACAGATCCACTTCAATGGAGTGGTGGAGGCAGCGCTGTTGTAGCCCTGTGCGGAATAGAAATTAAATAAGGCAATTGCCGCTTTGTTCAGGAGGTCTTTCCCTGATTTTGAGAGCTTTTCAATATGCTCGGCTGCCGCATGGAGAATGCGTCTGCCTAAGTGTATGAGATTTTTATTGTCTATCCCGATGAGGTGATTGGCGAACTCAAGCCACCATTCTCCTGAGCCTGAAGAGAAAAGCCGTACAGCGGAGGAGAATTCAAATGCAGAAATAACTCCTTGTATGGGTACTGGATCGGAGTTCTCACCCTTCACTAGAAGAGGCTCTAAATCAGCAATACTTCGGGCTTCTTCTGCGATAATGAGGTATGCAGGAATTCTTTGGATATGAGGTACCTCTGCAGTTTGAAGAAGATTCAATGTGTCCCAGAATTCAGCTCTCGCTTTTGCCCAAAGATGCCGATGGAAAAGCACAAGGCTAGGTCTCAGGAATAAGCCCCATGTATCGTCTCCAGCAAGTTCAGCTGTAAGGGAGCGTTTTCGCTTACGTACAAACAATAGCTCTGCGGCGTAATCAAAAAGAAGATGGTGCTGGAACTCTATAAGATCATCGGACGGGAGATAGCCAGCAGGAGCAGGAGGATGACGAAGGATCTCCGTACTCAGCAAAGTCCGTCGTACCTCGCCCGCCTGTTCTCCAATGGGAATCTGCAGCTTTCTCTCTGTTACCATTCGCTCAACAACCTCCGTGAGTGCCTTTTCAAGCTCCACTGCCTGAGCAGGATCAAGCCGAATACGATGGTCCCAGAAGCTTTCAAAAAGCTCTGCCTGGGTGGATATTGCAGATAGCTCGGTTGCTGTAACGCCGTCATTGATCAGCTTGCAGAGAAGATCGAGACTGAAGAGGTTCTTTACTATGGGCTTCAATGTCGGTGTGCTGTCGAGCACTCCTTTGATTTCTGGCAATTGCGTTACTGCTTGCTGAAATTCTGTATCGCTAAGTTCGGGGATACAGATGTGGTTCACATTGGGGAACATTGGATGCGCGAAGGCTGATGGCATGTCCTGATGCCGTGGAAAGGCATCTCTAAATGAAGTGGAATACCTAAGATCGAAGGAGCGCATTGAGGCAATAACATGAATTCCCGCATCCGTTGCGAGAGTCATCAATTGTTTATAGGCATTCTGTGATGCCGTGTCGCGCAGGGCATCCAGGCCATCAATGATCAAATAAGCGTCACCTCCAAGCTCTGAGAATAATTCCTGCCAAGTGTTTTGCAGCTGCAAGACAGATGCGATCTCTTGTGCTGAAGAATGTTGGAGTGAATCTGCTGGCCAATAGAGCACTCTTTTTCCACAGTCTTTCAGCTTCTTTGCGAGTGCTAACATGCAACCCGTTTTGCCGCATCCTGCACCACCAATCACAAGAAATGATGCACGTTGAGCCAGCAAGTACATGGCTTCACTAACTTCTCTCTCAATTAATACTTTCTTCCCTGCCACTGCGATCTCCATTCTCCCTTGCACTTCTTGAGTATGAGTCTCTGTATCGGTAAGCGCAGAAAGACGCTGTAAATCCTCTCGATAATCAACTGTTCCTTGCAATTGGATGCCACTCGTAAGCAGCTCTTGCCTGAGCGCATCCACGCTTGCTGATCCGCGCTTGGCAATGAGGTCACCCATAAACCGTATGAGGGTGTTGATCATTTGCTGTGCTTGACCTGGATCTTTTAGTAAGCCATGTCGGGCAGCATCGATAGTCCACGTATGATCGGGTTCGCCTGGGTCGAACTGCAGGCGCACAAGAAAGAGTGAGCGAAGAATAGCTTCCTTCTGTGCTGATATCCCTTTATGAGCATCAAGAGCTTCGAGTGCATCAAAGAGCGTATCGATCTTGGCAATTATTTTGTGTTCTTCGGCATTGCTAGCCGCTGACGCGAGGGGTTCACCATCCGCAATGCCTCTATATCTCTCCAAAATGCCTCGCAAAGTATCTAGCGCCCCATTCTGAGCGCCATACATCGCTACAAAATGTCTCTTTGCCTCAGGGCGATGAGGGCGTGAAAGCTCGGCATGACAGTCCGTAATAACAGATGCCCAGTCACTTGCAGGACTATCTGAAAGGCTCAAAGAGCGCTTACATTGAAAATACAGAGTGGCATCAGACGAGAGATCAATGCGAAGATCATCAACTGGATCTGCAGTTTCACACGATATTCTTTCAGGAATGGATTGAGCTGGCAGGGCATACAACTGCTCTATTGGAGTCCTTAGAAGAATCCGCATCGCCCACCAAGCTGCAGCCTGAGCTTGAAAGCGCTGGCCAGCACCCATTGCCGCGCCTCCTGCGGTGTTCTTCCTGCCTGGATTTTTTCTGGGTGTAGGCACCTTGCAAGATTACATTCTTCTGTTCCGTTACTCAATTAAGTAAAACCGACGGTGTGCAGTTCTGCGTGGCTATTTGTTTGTTTCCTTGTCCTTTTGAATCTTCATCTTTTCTCGTTCTTCAAGCTGCAACCTTCGCTGGATATTCGCCAGTATCTGAAAAAACTCGATACCAGCTTTTAGCTGCTCAGGGGTAAGTGTCATAGAAAGAGGTAGGTAATGGTCTACACAACGTGGCTGCTTTCATTACGCAGTACGGGTATTCTGTGCAATAACAGACACTTATCATGGAACATAGATCTTCTTAGCTACAGTGCCGTCTCCACTTGCATAGATGAGGATGAAATCTTGCTGATCCCTTGGAAGGATGAAAGCCAGTGCTCCATCAGTGTAGGAGCCTGGCTGCAGGTTCACAGCATCGAAGTAATTGCCTAGGCTGTAGGTTGCAGACTCGTGTGTGTAAGCACGTCCTTGGGCATCCATGATCGTGATGTGATTGGGATTTGCGTGAATGACATTGTTTCCAACATTTTTCACAAAGACTCCCACACGAACATAGGAATAATCCTTCGGACTATTCACGCAGCTGTAACTAAGACAATTGCTGCGGAATGTCTCTTTTGCCACAGCAATTTGGACATCTCCATTGCCCTCGTACTGTTGCATGCTGTCTTTGAGATCCTGAATGCGCTTTTTCTCGGCTTCCACAGTCAATCGCTTTTGCTCTTTCTCCTGATCAGCCGCAACCCTCTTTTCATCGTACTTCAGATTTTTCACCTCAATCTCCTTTGTAGCCACAGCATATCCATCTGCTTTGGATGTGATCATATATTTATTTGTCTGAGCGTTGTAAGCCGTATCGAAGGCCATGAGAATCGAACCACTGCCGTTTTCATTGAGCGTAACGCTTTGCTCCTCTTTGCCCTTCACGGTTACGGTTGCTCCAGGCAATCCGCTTAGCTGCAACTCGAACTTTGCATTTCCTGTTTCTAAAACTGTATTTGTCACATCGATAGACGCGCTCTTTCTTTGGAAGACGCTTTCAGCCTTAGATTGAATTACTTTTGGATTGAACCTCCCGCCAGTAACAGTTGCGATTACCTCTATAGTTCCTGTGTCAGTCCCGTCAGGGGCATCGAGAGCGACTTTGAAAGAATCACCATCCATCTGAACAGGTTTGCCATTCACAGAAACTTCCAATTTGCAGGGGCAGCTTGCGGCTGCCTTCCCTGTTATCTCAATGCTGTCGCCTGTGAATTCATACTTGTCATTTAATTCCATTGCCGCGCTCCTAGGTGCGTTGTAGCCCCTCACAGTGACTACCAGAACGAATACAGCAGCGAGCGGCGTCACAATTTTCCAATTCCTCTTTGAGAAGGCAAAGGTGGTAAGTGTCCAACGCTTCACCTTCGCACGTAATTCAGGTTTCTTATAGAGATACCAAATCCCGATTCCTGGAATAGTGATGTACCAGAAGAGAATGCTGACCAACCCAATGAGAATCCATGCCAGAACTTTAGGAGAAATCTTAATATCTCCTGCTTTCTTCGGAGGAGTCGCATTCTTCTGATGCGTTATTGGAAGATCCTCTCCGCAATGCTTGCAGCGAATGGCATCTTTCTTTATTTCCTCAGCGCAAAAAGGACATTGTTTGATATCAGCCATAAGTTATTTGGGAATCCGATGAAGCATTCCGTCACGAATAGAAATACGTGTTTTGCAGGAAGTGCATTTCACAACCTTCTTTCCGTTCATGACAATTACCTCATGTTGGCAATAAGGACAGTTGCCCTGGCTCAATGCAAGGAACATAACTGGAGAAAGCAGTATCGCCCCTCCTCCAATGAGCATCATTGGAATGCCGATAATACTTCCAATAACAGTTAGTGTTATCAAACCTCCCAAGCCGATCATCACAATCCCAAAGAGGATGCTCACTCCTACGGATTTTGCGAACCCAGCTTTTTTCAAAAGGTTGGCTTTGTCTTCTGAGCTTTGCGGCTTTACTGGAGAGGAAGCATCGGACAGATCGGCTTTGCAATGCTTGCACTTCACTGCTTCTGCTTTGATCTCTTCGGCACAGAAAGGGCATTTCCGCATTTGTGTTGTAGGGGAAGTCATAAACAAAACAGATAGGGGGCTAATTGCAGTTAAGAGCTTTGCGCCACCCAGCTGCCTTTGCTTCGTTCTCAGAGCAGAACCAGCGTTCGCCAGCTGACGTGTCGATCTGGGTTGCGCTGTAGCTTCCACATCCTTCTACGTGATAGATCTTCTCTTTATTGCTGTTGATATTTCCTTTGATTGTGCAGGAGCCTGATACCGAGCTTTGTGTGCTGGAAGAGGAAGTAGACCGAACAGAAGAGGAGGAAGATTGCACTTTGGTCCCAGTTTCGCATGCCGTACCCCACAATCCTTTCTTCTGCTCCCGTGCTTCGCCTTCGAGAACGTTGTAATTCTCAAGACGTGGGTGAGGATACTGTTTGTAGCTAAAGGCATAGCCGTCACGGATCATAGAAGCGCCGATGTCCTCAGCCTTTAGGTCTATATAGCGAAGAAGCCTTTTGTACTTATCTCTGTCTTCAGCGGGATTCTTTATCAGAGTGACTTTCTTTCTCGTAAGGAGCTTCTTCATTTTTGCGGATGCCTCTTTTCCAAAGCATTGCACAGGTTTCCGTGGGTCAACGGTCTCAGGTGTATCAATGCCGATGATGCGAACCTTCTCCCTTTTCCCTGAAGCAAGTTTGACCTGTACCGTGTCTCCATCGATAACTCGAACGACAACGCCTGTCTCATTACTCGATGGGCTTGCTGCAATTGCAAGGGGTGACAGGCTTAAAATACAGCTCGTAATAGCGATACTTCTCAGGAGATAGCTCTTCATAGGGGTGAGTGGGCGAAAGTTGTCTTGAAGCCTACACCGTCACATATGACGGTGTAAAGAGATTCAAACCATCCCGATAATCTATGGGATGACATCAGACACAGGAACAAAGTTGGCAAAACGCTTAAAAGAGCTTCGTGAAGAGCGTGGCTGGACCCAAGAAGACGCGGCTCGCAAGTGCAAGATGGAGTACAAGTATTACCAGCGGTACGAGAGCAAGAACCCGCGTGATATGAGACTCAGCACCTTAGAGAAAATCGCTAAGGCTTTTGGTATGGAGCCTAACGATATGATCACCTTCAGGTGATCTCCACTCGCATCGAGGAAGCATAGAGCAATCCCAGACACCTTCTACAGGCGTACTGTCCGAAGTCCTGGCGATAGAGACTTATAAATGCTTGATCGCATTGAGGACAAAGGAAGTAATAACGATAACCGTTTCTCAAATTAGTGAGTTTACCCACAACCTGAACATCTTGAAGACCAAACCTGCCCTCAAGCTGCAAAGTTACAGCAAGAGCGTTTTGGGGAATTTCGGCTTGTACATCATGAATACACAGCCTATCTGCCCGTTCAATGAGAGGGATTTGAGGCATGGGATCGCTGATTGGAATCTGCTAAATCTTTAGGAGGAGTGCCCTGATTGATTTGCTGGTTCTGCGCGAAGAATGCGTTCTTTGCTTTCACATGAATTGGTGGATTGCATATGTTTTGTAGTGCTTGAGTGAGGCGAATGATTTGATCATTCGCAGTCTCAATACCTAGACGTGCTTCTTTCAGATACTTAGTTTTATCGGGGTTGTAGTTATAAGAAACCCGTGTGTCATCTTCACTCGATTGATATTTGGTCCCGTAGAGCATTTTTTCATAAGACCAACACATGCTCCATGCGGCTACCAAGCGATCAATGAGAAGACGCTTTATGGCAGTATCTCCCTTAAATTCTTCTGTAAGTTCTTTGTGTAAGCGCTCAGAGGCAGGTCTCATCAGTTTATCAGTGATAGCTACAGGCAACTGCCCCGCATGGAGGGTTAAACGTGCCATCACCCGTTTCTCCACTTCACTTGCCTCCTCGTATTCAGCTTTGGTTAATTTCTTCTTCGATTGCTTTTCTAGAAGCCTACAAAATGTGAGGTCATCGACACGATCTGTATAAGCCAGCTCCGATTCTTCGGGCTTCTTCGGATTTTCTTTGATGATGAGTGCGAGGCTTGTCATTGTGAAAAGAGTAATTTTACAAATCGAACCCATTTTCATTGTTCATATTCACGTCCAAAGCAGCTGCTAAAGGCGGTTGATTTCCCATTCGGGCGCTTTGAATCCTTTGAAGCTCGTGAAGCGAATGCATAAACATTCGGTGAAGATTGGACTCCCCACGGTGGAGCGCCAACATCTCTTTCTCTGGTGGAACCAGCCTTGAATCCTCCTCTGCCATATCGCATTGCAATTCCATATCCTCCCACATCCGCAATCGCACCTTTGCGTTTTCCAGCATGTATCCAGCGAATTCGCGGGCAATTTTTGTCATCTCTATCAATGTCTGTTTATCCGCTTCAGAAAGATTAGGATCAATGATCCTGTCCTCCCAACGAACTGCTTCAAGCTTCATGCCGCCCACCCGTGACTGAGCTACGAAATCAAAATCCAGGATATGTTTGATCTGTGAGAACTCATGCGTTGTGCCGAACCTATCCTTCAGCTGCTCACGAAAGTGTGGGCTAAGAGGGAGTCCAAACCAGTCCAAAAAGGTAACAAAATTATCAACAGACTCAACGAGTGACTTACATACAAGACTTGTACGGAAATGCTCAATATAGTCGATTGTTGGTCGCTCTGCATGTAGGAGCAGGTGCTGTTCATCCTCAAGACAGTGCTTCATCCTCGCCTCCATGCGCCCTTTTAAGACCATCGCACTTTCAGCTCTGGTAATACGCGCAAGTCTCCATTGAAGCGAAACAATCCTATCTACGAGAGTCGTTTCAATAATTCCTACGGGGTGTAGCTCTCCAAAGTATTGTGATCGTATATCTTTATACAGCTCTTCATCCTCTATTTCCTCCAGGACTACAGCCTTTGAGAAAATCCCGTACTTAGTCGCGTTCTTACTAGCTACGGCTTTACCCTGTGGTGTTTTCACACCTCCTAGAAGCGCATTATTGCGATTTGCCGATAGCTGCTTATCGGAGATTGAGGTGGTCATGGTTAAAATATAGTTTGCCACAGCCCAACCAATTTTCGTAGGGTGAAGTTTGGGATAAAGGAAATCTGACAGTGTGTTATTGCTTCAGGATGCAGCAAGAGCAGGAAGTTCAAATGCCTGATGTGGTTCTGCCCAAAAAGTTCTGATAGCCTCTACTACGGGCCACCATTTTTTTTGATCACTCCGCTACACCGTCCTTTTTCATCCGCAGCACAAGCCCGATGGCGATGGGATTTGAGGAATCGATTTTCAGAGCTTGCGTCAGGAGCTTTGCAGCTCCATCGACGTCCTTTCTGTCGTACAGAAGAATCGCCAAGCTGGAGAGTGCATCGGGATCGTCGGGCTTGAGCTTCAGAGACGCGCGGTACATTGCTTCCGCCTCGGCGGGACGTCCCGCTTTCTCGTACGTACCGCCCAGGTTGTAGTACGCCTCCACGAATGCAGGGCGCAATTCGATGGATCTCTTGAGCGTCAGAATCGCGTTGTTCCAGTCTCCGAGTTCCAGGTATACCGCACCCAGATTATTCAGCGCATTCACGTACGCAGGGTCGATGGTGAGAGCCCGGTTGTACTCGCGGATCGCACTTTCCGTGTCTCCTCTGCGCCAGTAAATGTTCGCGAGTCCGTAGTGCGCATCGGAAGTTTCCGGCGACTCCAGCACGACTTGCTGCAGCTGTGCGAGCGCTTCGTCGTCACGCTTCATCGCCGAAAGAATGGTTGCGCGATTGACGAGGCTTCGCGGATCCCTCTTGATGGCGATGGCTGCATCCATTTCCGCGAGGGCTTCGGACAACTTGTCACGCAGCAGATATTCCATGCCCAGGTTGTTGTGGGCGACGCGGGAATTCGGGTACACCGTGATCGCATGAGCGTACAAGCCCGTGCTTGTGGCCCATACCTTGGTCTGACTCGCGGACATGAACGCACTGATGACGAGCACGACGCAGCTCACGATGACGATGTGGTTTCGTGCAGCACGTTCCGCTCTTGCGGTTGGCCGGTTCAGGCGGTACGAGGCGAGCACGCCGAGGATGAGAAGCAAGCCGATCATCGGCAGATACGCATAGCGGTCGGATGCGAAATACAGGTCTCCGCCTTTGGCGAAGTTGGTGAACGTCGGCAATAACGTGACGAGATAGATGAGAAGACCGATGGCGACGTGTCGTGCCCTGCGCCACGACCATACGGTGAGCACAATGAGCAGTACCGTGAAGAGAAGCGGCAGAATGAAGTCCGCGGACAACAATTTGACGGATGCCGTATACGGATAGACGACCGAGAGATTCGTCGGCATGAAAAATTTCAGGACGTAGAAGGACGTGCTCTTTCCTGCCATCAGAATTTTCTGCAGCAGGGTCGTCGAGACGAGCAGCTTGGCTTTACCGAACAGCGCCACGATGATGAAGATGGCCGACAGGCAGATATGCGGAATCACGGCGGCGATTCGCTTTCCGCTCAAGCGGATGCCGTGCCACGCGTACATCAGGACAAGGATTGCAGGGAGCATCGCCGCCATGACCTTGGAAAGCAGGGCAAGCAGCAAGAAAAGAACGGACGCCACGTACGATTTCTTCCTCGCATCATCGCGCACATACCGAATGAAGGCGGTGAGCGACAGAAGCGCGAAGAACGTGGAAAGGACGTCTTTTCTTCCCGATGCCCAGACGACCGCCTCGGTGTTGAGCGGATGAATCGCAAAAAGCAGGCCGAGCCCCAGCGCAAGCCATCCGTTCTCAAGCAAAAGATACAGAACGAGCGTTACCAGAAGAGCGTTCAGCGTGTGCAAAACGATGTTCGTGAAATGGAACATGAACGGCGCCCCGTTTCCGATGCTCCAGTCGATTTGGTACGACACAAGTGTGAGCGGAATGTAGAGCTCGGGATCGTACGACGAGAATGCCTTACCGATGGTCGAGAAATTCATTTGCTGGACCACAGGGTTGTCCGTGATGAGCAGGTTGTCGTCCCACGACACGAATTCCGAATGCAAGGACGACCCGAACACTGCGAAAGTGACGGCAAAGAAGATCGCCGCGATCAGCGCGTACACTTTCATCGCAAAAGGCTTTGCGAACGAAGTAATGTCCACAGCGTCAGTCCAAGCAGCCCGATGATGACGGTGAAGAGCGGAACGACCGGGACGGTTTCCACATCTTTCGCAGCGGATCCGGGCTTGATATCGAGCCGGAATTCGGCCGTCGCCATCGGTTTGTCATCGTGTGAAAAATCGGAGGACAGAATCCAATTTCCTGATTTCGTGGGGGTGAAATTCGCAAAGACCTTGTTCTGCTCGGTTTTGACGATCAATTTTTCGTACTGGACGACGGATCCTGAAAAGACGCGAAGCTTCACGGACGTGAAGTCGGAGAGCGACGTGGGAGCACCGTTCTTTGTTTCGTACAGAGCAATGTCCAGCAGGGCTTCCTGCCCCACGACGAAGCCGTCCTCGTATCCGATGTCGACGAGTCGTGAGCCCGCACGCTTTTCGAATGACTCTTCCCCTCCTCCGTGTGCCAGCACGATGCATGGCAACAGAGCGGCGGCGACTGCGAAGGACGTCAGCGACGTGCGAATCATGTACGAATCGTACCAGCCCGGGAAATCCTCGTCACGATTACCCTGCCCGGAAGGCGGCCCACGCTTGCTTGAGAGGCAGAAACATCAGAAATGCGCGCAAATCCGCGGCACGACGCATGATCCAGCCGACGCGGCCGAACATGGTGATGCCGTGGTATACGGTCGCCGCCCACCCGCTCCCGACCGGAACGGAGTACGCGGGAAGAGGTTGAACATACGGCGCAATCTCCTTTTTCGCGACGCGCGCTGCGATGGCTTTTGCGACGTAGTCGGCATCGGCTATGGCGGTTTGAGCCATGCCGGAATATTTCGTCGAGGCTGCATCCCCGATGGCGAAAACGTTTTCAAAACCCTGAGCGCGCATGCGGTCATCGACGACGATGCGACCCCGCTTGTCGAGCGGCAGGCCCATGAGGGAACTTGTGACCCGCGCAGCCTTCATTCCGGCGGTCCAGATGATCGTCTTTGACTTCATCTGCATGTCCTTCATGACCAGCTCGGCCGTATCTTCGCGAATGACGGAACGGTTCAGGAAAACGTTGACGCCGAGTGAGTGCAATCGCTTCAGAACTTTTGCCGAGACTTTTTCGGACAACAGCCCGAGCACGCGCGGCATCGCCTCGATGAGATCGATCGTAATGAGTGACGCATCGATGCCGTGGATGCCGGCAAGCTTCCTCGTGTAGGCCGGAAGTTCGCTCGCGAGCTCCACGCCCGTCGCACCGCCTCCGATGACGATGAAGTGCAGAAGTGCGGTCTTCTCTTCCGGTGCTGCGGTCTTGGCAGTCTCGAATACCTCCGTCATGTGCGTGCGGAGCTTCAGGGATTCATCGGCCGTGCGGATTCCGAACGAATGTTCATCCGCTCCCGGGATTCCGAAAAACGACGATTCGCTGCCGGAGGCGACGATGAGCGTGTCGTACGAATACTTGGATCCGCTGACGCCTACGGCGATCTTGGCAGCGGTGTCCACGGATGCAACGGAGTCTTTCACGTGCTCAACGCTTTTGCCCTTCAGGAGCGATGCGTACGAAATGCATGTTTCGAGTGCGGAACCGCCCGTTGCCAGGCGATAGTTGGCCGCGTAGTACTGCATGTACGTTTTGGGATCAATGAGCTTGGTATGCACGCCTGAAACGCGCGAAAGACGCTGCGCAAGCCGAACGCCGCCGAATCCACCGCCGATGATCAGGATCGTGTGCATATGTGTGTTTGTCCCCGTCATTATAGCAGAAAATCGATCCAAAATCGACCGCTGTATGGCTTCAGCGAGGCTGTGGAAGCCTATTTCACCACTTCAAAGCGCTCCGATGCGACGAGTGAACCGGCTTTGGCTTCGAGCAGATGCATTCCGGGCAGGGGTTTCCACGAGAATTTGAAATCCGGCGCGACGCCCGTACCCACCTTTTTGCCGTTGAGAAACCAGTCGACGCTCCGGATTCCGCCGCCGGCGCTCGCCTCAAAGGAAATCATCTCATGGTCGTCGGGAATGACGGGATCCAGGAGGTACGTGGCACCCGCGCCCGGATGCGTAATCGTCAGGGACGCCGCTTCTTGGTATGCAGGAAGGGAACTCCCTCCCGAGCAGAGCGGCGAGGTCGTTTCCGGTATCGACTTCCATCCGTTGTCCCTGGCCCAACGGCGAAGGTCCGGCGGGAATATGGCAAACACTTGGTGCTTGATGACGTTTTTCGGACACGCATCGGTGGCGCGAAGTCCGTTTCGCAAGTCGATCGCAACGTCGACGTACATGTCATCCTTCTCCTTTGGTTCCGTTCCTGCAACGAAATGCTCCTCGAGCGACGTGGGACAGAGGTCGGTTTTCAATTTTCCCGACAATCTGCAAATCATCGCATCAACGATTCCGGAAGGCCTGCTGAATGGTGTCTTCGGCAGCCGTTCCATCGCTTCCATCATGACATCATGGAAAATGGGCCCCGCCCCCGTAACGCCGGACGTATCGCGCATGGGACTGTTGTCGGCATTGCCGACCCATACTCCGACGATGCGGCTCGGCGTGTAGCCGATGGTCCAGTTGTCACGCGAGTTTCTCGTGGTGCCGGTTTTCGCCGCGACGGGAAAATCGAAGTTGAGCGGCCCGTCCCGTCCGAATTCGGCGGTTCGTGCTTCATCGTCGCTGAGAATGTCGGAGATGAGCCAGGCGACCCGCGCATCGAGTATTTGCGTTCCCTCCGACTTTTTTTCATCGAGCAGAGATCGCTCGACGAGCGTCTTTCCGGCTCGTGGGAACATTGCGTACGAACGGGAGAGCTCCAGAAGCGTCACCTCGGCATCTCCGAGCGTGAGGGCGAGGCCATAGTGCTCCGGCGTTTGATTGAGCGTAGAAATTCCCGTCGCCTGCAAGAAGGACAGCAGCGGCTTCACGCCGACGAGATCGACGGTCTTCACGGCAGCGATGTTGTACGAATTGGCGAGTGCTTCACGAATGCGTACGAGCCCGTGTTCGCCGTAGTCGTAGTTGCGAGGAACGTACGGATTGCCGTCCTGAGTGAGAAAACGCGCTTCCACATCGGCGATCGTGGTAGCCGCAGTTTGGCCGTTTGCGAGGGCCAAAGCATAGGTGAAGGGCTTGAGTGCGGAGCCCGGCTGACGTGCAGAGACGGCGACGTTCACCGCTCCGTCATGCTCGGCATCGAAATAGTCGCGCGATCCGACCATCGCCAGAATGTCGCCCGTCGTCGCATCGAGGACCACGACGGCCGCGGCCGTCACGTTTTTGTCCGCCAACTCGTCGACCTTTCGCGCCACGATGCGTTCCACGGCGCGCTGCAAATCCACATCCAGTGTCGTACGCACTTCTTCGAGCTGCGCGACTTCGGGATGATTTTCCAGGACCCAAAAAACGAAATGAGGGGCTTCGATCAAGACTTTCCCGTGCGACAGACGAAGCGGCTCTGCGATGGCATCGTCGTAATCCTCTTGGGTCAGAACATCGGTATCGAACATCGCGCGGAGAACCAGATCTCTACGCTTCTTGGCCGCTGCGGGATCCTTGAAGGGATTCAGTGACGACGGGGCGTTCAGGAGCCCTACGAGGAGTGCCGACTCACCCGTGGAAAGGACGGACGGATCTTTATCAAAGTACGTTTTGGCCGCTGCCTTGAGTCCGTACGACTGCTGACCGAAGAACGCAGTATTCAAATATCGCTCCAGAATTTTGTCTTTGTCGTACGCGGCGTTCAGTTTGAGTGCAAGCCAGGCCTCTCGAATCTTGTACCATATCGTTCGTTTCTTCGGAGCGAGTGCGATGCGAATCGTTTGTTGGGAGATGGTGCTTCCGCCTTCCACGATTCTTCCCGCTTTCAGGTCGTGCCATGCCGCACGAAGCATGCCGCGGGCACTCAGTCCCGGATTCGTACGGAACGTTCTGTCCTCGGTGGCGATGAGCCCATCCGTGACGGACGTCGGAATGTCGGACAACGGCACGTCGATCTTGAGTCCGTTGCTCCGTAGTTCATATAAGGTGTTCCCGTTTCTGTCCAAAATCCGCGTCGTCGATGGCCCGACATCCGTCAGAGCCGCCGGCAATGGCCAAAACCATGCTGCAAGGACGATGATGAGCAGTGCCGAAAGACTGACCGAAAGTCGTTTCATGGGTGTTCAAGAGTACCACGTTTGCCCCAAGGACGACTTCAGAGGACCGCAAGAACCTCTGACGCAAAGCGAAAACTCCTCTATTCGTCACATCGTCGGTTCGGCGGATCGACGCAGGTCTGCCATGTCCCGACAATATGCCCATGGAACGATTCCACGCAGGGCCTAGTTCCCGTGACCGTCTGCAACCGTATAACTTGCCGGCATCCGCGACGCTCGCACGGGCGCGCGTGGCGGCAGAAACCACGGAGGTAGCGAGGCTTGTCGGCGAAATCGGAGAAACATATCGATCCGACATCACGCCGCAGTGCTTCGACGAATGGTGGGACGGCCCGCTCATACGACCGCAGGGATAACAAAAAGGCCCCGCAATCGCGAGGCCTTTTTTGAGTGCTCATTCCGCAATGTCGATCCACTTTCCCTCGGTCTGGCCGAACGTCTCCGGGAAATACATTTCCCAGACGCGCGCGGGGCGATAGTGGAACTTTCCCGGGGTCGTTGCGCGAACCAGATACTGGTAGCGGTACACGCCGGGCGGCAGTTCGTCGGCAAACAGGAACACGCGGTCGTCACGGAACTCGATGTGAGAGAAGCGCCAGAGCTGATTCTGGTAGTAGTCGCTCCACTTCGTGATGGCGTTGGCGGCATTGCCGAGCAGATTCTGCTGACTCGTTTGGAAGCCGAGATCGATGGCTTCGAAGCCCGCGGGCAGCATGCTTTCGACGGCGACGAAGTTTCGCGTCTCGGGCACCGTGACGGTGATGGTCACGCGTTGCGTGCTTCCCACCTTGAGCAAGGCGTCGTTCTTCGTCAGCGGCTCGACCTCCTGCAAAATGCCGATCCCCTCCTCTGCCGGCTGAATGACATCCGGAGTGGCGAAGTATGACATGCTGATGTCGTAGTACATTTTTCCGGGACCCGACTTGCCGATCTTCACGTCGGCGGGCTTGCCGCGGACCAACTGTGTGAGGGCGACTTCCACGGACTTGCGCTCGAGTGCCGGAGCTTTGAACGTGGAATCCATGACGTTCTTGCCGGCCACTTGCACCGTCGACTTGTAGTCGTACTCAAGTTCCTTGGATGCCTTGAGGTACTCTACGAGAGCCAGAATCGTCTGCGACGTGGATTGCGTCGTGTCCCAGTGACCGTCCCTGCGCGATGACAGAACGCCCGAGATGATCTTGGGGATGAGGACGTTCGTCGGTTCGATGCGCGTGACGGCCTGCAGAACCATGGCGGTGGTGCGGTCGGCGGTGTTCATGGCGTACGGGTAGCGAGCACCCGACTCATCGAACTTGGCGCCTCTGGCATCGACGCGAGCGAGGTTCAGGATTTCGGTGAGGAGATCCTTGGCTCTGGACTTGGCCTGTGAAGTGCCGGCGAGTTGGTAGGCCATGGCGAGTTCCGCGCGGGAGAAGATCGGCAGATTTGCGCGATTTTTGAGCAGCGCGTTGAGCGCCGCGACGTCGGCCTTTCCGTGCTCCGCAAGCACGTACTGGATGTAGACCCGCTCGTCATCGGACAGATAGTCGTCTTTCTTGCCGGCCTCGGATTGCAGGTACTGCGTGCCGCGCATGATGACGGACTGATCGACGTAGTGATTCGCGTTCTGCGTGATTTTGAGTGCATACAGGACGTACGCGCTCAGGTAGGGATAACTCTGCTGACTGCCTTCCCAGTAGCCGAATCCACCGTCTTCGCGCTGGAACTTGTAGAGCTTCTGCAGGCCGGCCTGAACGTTCTTCTCCAGCGTCTTCTTGTCGACGAATGAGAATTGCTCGAAGCCCTGGAGCTGCATGAGTGCGACGTTCGGCACGAAGCTCGATGTCACTTGTTCGGCGCAGCCGTACGGGAAGTTGGCGAGGTACTCGAGTCCTCCTTGCACGAAAACGGCGAGCGAGGGAGCAACGCTCACGGTGAGCTCTCCGTCGGAAGCATCTTTTTTCGTGGGAACTTGCACCGTCTCGGTGACTTGATCTTCGGTGACTCCGTTCGTCGCGTTCGTTTGCTGCACGCCGTATGCAAAGACCGGAATCGATTCCCGAATGTCGTCCTTGGCGCCGTCGGTGACGGCGGAGAAGTGCATCATCATCTCCGGGTCCGCACCGGCGATCACCGGGAAGCTCACCTTGAGCTGACCGTTCTTCGGTACCTTGATCGTCTGCTTCGCGGAGCCGACGATCTGCATGTTCTTTCCCTCGAGCGTCACGTCGAACGACCGATCGTCATCGAGATAGTTGTGCACGATGGCACCCAGCGTGACTTTGTCACCCGCCACGACGAAGCGGGGCCGAACCGGGCGAAGAATGACCTTCTTCGTCTCGATGATGTTCATGGCGAAGGAGCCGAACTTGCTGTCCTTCGTGCTGCCGATGGCAAGGAGCTGCCACGTCGTCAGGTTGTCGGGGAGCTTGAACGATACCTGCGCCTTGCCGTCCTTGTCCGTAAGGATCTTGGGGTTCCAGTACGCGGTATCCAAGAAATTGCCGCGGGTCCTTCCTTCCCCGTCTCCGCCTCCTCCTTTGGAGCCCGGCTTGAAGCGTTCCATGAGGAACGTCAGCATGTTGGAGGTCATGACGCCGAGCGAACGCTCGTAGTAGAACGATGACACCACATCGGGCAGATAAAAACCCGTGAGGTCGAGCAAGCTCAGGTCCACGACGCCGAGTGAGAATTCTCCCTGAATCGGTTTTCCTTCGGAATCCTTTGCGATGATGTTTGTGACGACGGTTTCACCCGGAACGTATTTCTGTTTGTCGGTGACGATCGTCACATCGATCTTCTTGGGCGTGGTATCGATGGGCAGCTTCACGTAGCCCACTTTGAAGGCGGGAGCTCCCGTATCCAGGCCGTTTTCATTGAATGTCTCGCCGATGCGCGGCTTGATGACGACCACCGATACGTACGCGGTGGGTACCAAGTCCTCGGTGATGGGTACCTCGATCGGCAACGCGTTCGACGTGACGTCGACGACCTTCTTGCTGATGACGTTCTCGCGCTCCACGGTGACAAGTGCCTTCACTCCCGGGCCTTGGTACGGACTCTTCACCACGAGCTTGGCGACGTCACCGACGTCGTACATCGGCTTGTCGGCGACGATGTCCATGCGGTCGCTGTTCGTGCGAGGCCAGTTGTAGTACATGTCGGCCCAAGCGTAGATCGTGAAACCCGCTTTGGACTCCAATCCGGAATCATCGACGGTGCTCGCGACGACGCGGAATTCTCCGCCGTCATCGATGCGAACGTCCGCGACCGCCTTGCCTTTTTCATCGGTGCGAACTTTGACCGAACGGATGAACGTGTCCTCGGCTTTATTGTCGTAGTAATACTCGCCGTCGACACCCTTCTCCTTGATGGTGTTCCACGTTCGGGAGTAGAGCTTCAGCTCCACGCTTGCGTTCGGCTGCGGCGAGCCGTCTCGCTTGAGCGTGATGACTTTCATTTTGGCGTTTTGTCCGGCCGAAATGCCGTAGTCGTCGCTCGAAATGCCCACGTACACGCCGGATTTGTGAACGACGAACGACTGCCTGGCGCTCACCACCTGATTGTTCTGATCGGTGATGTCGGCCTCGACGCTCATGACTTGGCTGACGGCCTTGTCGTCGATGTTCGTTGGAACCGTGACGGTGAGCCGTCCGGCAGCATCCAGCTTTCCGCTGTTTTCGGTCACGATCGAGGTGCCGCGAGTGCAGTCGTACCAGCACCATGAGTCCTCCAGGGCAAACGAGTACCAGCCTTCCGTGTACTTGTTGAAGTAGTAGTCGGTGCTCACCGTTCGCCAACGCACCTCGGCTTCCCCCATGGGAGCGCCGAAGTAGTACTGGCCGTCGATGGTGATCTTGGCGGTTTCTCCGCTGCGGTACTCGTCTTTATCTGATGTCACCTGCACCTTGTATTCGGGCTTTCTGTACGCCAGAACCGAGAAGCTTCCCCATGCACCGCCTTCGATGTCGGAATCCGGCGTCACGGTGACGCTGATGCCGTAGTACCCCAGCGGAGCTTCGCCTGCGATTTTGAATGTGTCGTTGAACGTTCCGAACGCGCTCAGTTTCATGGATTTGTTGTATACCTCCGTGCCGTTGGAATCCGTGATGCGCACGCTTACCGAGCGCGAGGTTTCGGGGAGCTGCAAGACGCCGTCCTGATTCAACAGACGAATGATGCCCTTGAATTCCACGGTGTCGCCCGTGCGATAGATGGGCCGATCCGTGTACACGAACGACTGCACGCGGTACTTCGCGGAATCCGCCGAACGGAAGTCTCCGGAGAAGCCGAAGTCATAGGGACCGACGCCGTTGTTCCACGAGCTTCCGATGAACGCGAAGTCGTCCGCCGTTTCGGCCGTGACGTAGAACTCGGGAATGTAGTCGTACCCTCCTCCGCTCTTGTATTCGGCGAGATTGAGCGTCGTCTCGAAGAAGCCGTCCTTGTCGGTCTTTCCCGTGACCGGGGTTCCGCCAAGCAACGTGCGGAATTTGATCAGCGCACCCTTCACCGGGTTTCCCGTTTGCAGGTCCGTGGCCCATACCAGCGCCTTGCCGTGGGAGAACTTGAGCGTGAGGCCGATGTTCGTGACGGCGAGCGCACGAATGTCATACTGCGGCGTCACGCCGTCGGTGGACTTCCACTCGGGAGACGTCAGCTTGAAGACGTACACGCCGGGCCTCAGTGTTCCGGCCTTTTCTTGCAGATCGAACGGGACGGCGTCCCACGTGTCCTGTTTCAGCTTCGGCGTGACGGTCCAGGTTTTGTAGTCCTCGGTTTCGGCCTTCAGATCCATGTTGCCGATTTGCCCGTTGTACAGATTCATTTGTTTCTTCTCCAAGAATTTCTCAAACGACAGATGTCCGAGTTCCGCCTGCATGGTCTTGATGTTCATCGCATTCAAGAAATAGACCGGCGGCTTTGCCTTTTCGAAAATCGAGAATCCGGACCAGCGCGGGTGCACGAATGCCTCCGACGGAAGGGGGTCGGTTTTGAACGAGTACTCCAGTCCTTTCTCCACCTTCTGACCGTAGATATCGGTGAGGGCTCCCTTCAGGGTGACCTTGTAGTTCGTACTCGGTTTGACCTTCGGGTACACCAGCACGCTCCAGTACGTTTTATTGTCAGGCGCCCATTGTTCGTAGACCACGAAATCTTCAGCCTTCAGATCCTCGACGGCCGGAGTGATCACGATGTTTTTCTTAAGGTCCTCGGCGTTTACGGGGTTCGTAAATTCCATCGTCAGACCGACTCCGTACAAAAGATTGCTCGCCTTGAACGCACCGACCGTGCGGAAAGAAAACGTATGGCCGCTGGCACTGCCCAGGTTTCCCTCGAGTCCACGAATTCCTGCGAGCACGTTCACGTCGTACGTCTTCTGAAATTGCAGAGGCTGTTCCGGAACCGCGATGAGATGCGTTTTGTCCGTGGTCTTTTTGCCGTCCTCATCTTCAATCACGCCGTAGCGAATTTGCTTGATGGCAAGGTCGGACGACGTCGATCCCGTCGAGGTTTTTATGGCCGAAACATCCTGATTCCTCCGTTCCGACAGGCGAATGTAGTCTTTCGCGGCGATGAGATCCATTTCGTGGTTAAAGCCGATGTCGATGAATGTCGTCGGGCCGGACGACGCGGACTCGGGCGCGGGATCGGTGATCGTCACCACGGGGCGCTCCGTTTCGAACGACCACGAGAAGTCCTGCTCGGTCTTGTCGCCCGAGACCGTTGCGATGCCGGCGGGAACGGTGACCGTGTACTTGGTGGCGAGTTTCAAATTCTTGGAAGGCACGAAGGTTGCGGTCGTGGTACCGAGCCAGCGCCAACGACCGGCGATTTCGGGAGAAATTTTCACCGGCCAGTCCTTGAATCTGGAAGAGGCTTCCGGTCCCTGTACCTGTGTGAGAGGAACCACGGGGCGATCGAACACGAGCGAGATTTCGACGTTCGGCGGCACGTTCACCGAATCCGACTCCGGCAGGTGGAGCGCGACGACGGGCGCACCCGTCACCGTGAACGAGTACGCGAGCTCCCTTCCGAGCACGGAACCGTCCGCTCTAAGCGTATCGGCTGCGAGGCGAATGACGTACGTGGCATTCATCGCGAGTTTTTCGGTCGGCTTCAACAGCAGTACGTTGTCTTCCCACTCCTTCATGACTTTCAGGTTGTCCGGAACCGTCAGATGCTCCTCCACCGACGTTTTGTTCATGGTGTCCGGAAATGCCAGACGGAGAACGGATGACTGCGACACCTTTTGATTCATGGAGAAGTCGTATGTCCCCGTTCCGGATGTCGCGAGATACAGGCCGATGCCCGCTGCGGTCACCACACAGGCCGCGACGATGGTCATCACGGTATGTACGGGCGTCGAAAACAGGAGCATTTTCAAACGCTGGGCGGACTGCGACATAAGAGGAGGGGGAGGAAACGCAAAAAAGATTAACACAACGGCCCTCGAGGGCAATCCGCAACCGTCGCGCAATCCGTCAACTTTCGTTCCCTGTCGAGACTGATATACTTACAGTACTTAACCTTTTCCTCAACTGTCCGTATGTCACCGAAAGAAAACTCGCAGGGAGTGTGGTTCGGAGTGGCCATGTTCCTCTTCGGCCTCATCGCAGGCGTTGTCCTCTCCGTAACGACCGGAACATCGACGTTCAGCCTCGGCGGACCCACGAAGGGCGCTCAATCATCGGTTCCGTCCGCTCCCACCGCTCCCGCGGCCCCGGTAGCGAACGTCAACGACCGCATGCTGAGCTACGCCAAGGCAATCGGCCTCGATACGGCCAAGTTCACGGCCTGTGTCGCCAGCGGCAAATTCAATGAAAAGATCAACAAAGAAATGGCCGAGGGCCAGAAGTCCGGCATTTCCGGCACTCCCGGCAACATTCTGTATCACATCAAGACCAAGAACAGCCGTCTGGTCTCCGGAGCCCGTCCCATCGACAGCTTCCGCAAGAACATCGATGAAATGTTGAAGAACCCGGCGGCAAAGAGCACCGATGCCGACGTTCTGCCGGCAACGGACGTCGTCCCCGTCGATCTTGAGAACGATCACATTCTCGGTGACAAGAATGCCGAAATCGCCATCATCGAATATACGGACTTCCAGTGCCCGTTCTGCCACCGCGTGCACCCCACGCACCAGCAGCTCGTGAAGGAGTACGCAGGCAAGGTCATGTGGGTCGAGCGTCACTTCCCCTTGAGCTTCCACCCGGAGGCCGTTCCCCTGGCCAATGGTGCGGAGTGTGCCAATGAGCTCGGCGGATCCGAGGCCTTCTGGGCCTTCTCGGACAAGGTCATGGGTGAGTAATCATCACGTCGAATACAGGAAAGGTGGCGGGCAACCGTCACCTTTTTTTAGACCGTGAACATACCGTCCTTGAAGATCACTTTCTTGGATCCGTTCGGAAGCGTGGCGGTCACGACGCGGTCTTCCGTCGAAATGATGTCCGTGTGCTCGGGCGAATCGTTGTATCCCATCTCTTCCCACTCCTTGGTCGTGGGCTTGCTCATGTCGCCGGTATAGCTGTCTTTGTACGCTCGGCCGACCGCCAAGTGGGTGTTGCCGTACGTGCCGCCGACGTTCTCATCGAACAGCGTGTTGGCCATGAACTTCGTGATGCGCGAGTAACGTTTGTCGGTGAGTGAATATTCGCCGATCTTGTCCGCGTTGTTGCGCTTGATCATCGCGGCAAGAACCTCTTGCCCTTGCTTGGCCTCGAAATCGACGACGAGTCCGTTCTTGAATTTCAGGGTGATGTCGCGAAGGATGTTTCCGTAGCGGAACAAGGGTTGATTGAAGAAAATCGTCCCCTCGGTGCCGCGCCAATCGGGCGAAATGAACAGTTCGAAGCTCGGAATGTTACGGCAGCTTCCACCCAGCCACTTGCGATGCTTTCCGAGCTGAACCTTGAGGTCGATGCGCTCGCCTTCCACGTGCAACCACTCGATGGCGAGCTTGTCGAGCTCGGCCTTCACGCGGTCCTGCTCCTTCTGAATCTTCTTCCACTCGGCAATGGGATCATCTTTGTCGAGGTAACACGCCTCGATGATCTGCTGCCAATACTCTTCGATGCTGAGACCCGCTTCCTTCGCCATCGCGGGCGTACCGTAGAGCGCGAGTGTCCAGCTGAATTTGCCGTCCTGCTCCTTCTGAAACAGCCAATCGCGCGACTTGCGACGAGCATCCATCGCCTTGAACACGCGCGTCGGATCGACGCTTTTGAGCTCGCTCGGGTCGGCGTCGGCAATGATGGACACCTGGTGATCGATAAGATCCGCTTCCGCCTTTTTGTACTCATACGGAAAGAACTCAAGGTGGTGGTCCATTGCGTACGCAAAGAAAATCTTGTCGGTCTCCGTCGGGATCAAGTGCGTCTTCGCATGCGCTCCTGTTTCAAGGATCGCACGCAAAATATGCTTGTACAAAGGCTTTGCGACATCGGGAATGTTCACCTGAACGACGTCGCCTTTCTTCGCGCCCTTTCCACCATCAATCGCGTACTTCACGAGCAGATCGGCGTACTTCGCAAGGATGGAGTCGTCAGGTTGATACATACGGGCAGTGTACACATTCGTGTGCGAGGCACTTATAAATGATATCGACGTTTCGTAACAATTGACGCTCGCCGCAAGTGTTGTCCGGCCCTGTAAGAAGGTCGCACATTCAAACGTCAAAGAGTATACTGCCTCGGTATTCACTCCCCCAGACTCCATGAGATTTTCCGCTACGCACGGCTCTCTTGCCATCGGATGCGCCTTTTTGCTCGGTGCATGCACGCTGCCTTTCACCTCGAACGGAGACCCCGTCTCCTCTTCGTCTTCCTCCATGTCATCTTCCGAGATGATGTCTTCCTCATCCGAGGATTCCGTCGTCACGGAGAACGTCAGCTACGTCGGCTTGGTCTCCGACCTCGGTGCCATCGGTTCCGAGCAGGCCACGCACAGTCTCACGCTCGACGGAGGCCAGAAAATTCTTCTCTCGTCCAACGACGAGAACCTGAACCTCAACGTCTACCTCGGTAAGCGCGTGGAAGTACGCGGCGGTACGCAAGCTACGGTTGAGTCCGGCGGCATTCTGATGCGCGTCAGTGAAGTGACGGTCCTGGACTCGACGGAGCCCTCTTCTTCCTCCGAATCCAGCGTTTCCTCATCCAAGAAATTCTGCGGAGGAATCGCCGCTTTTCCGTGCGATGCGGGACAGACGTGCGTTGATGATCCGTCGGACAGCTGCGACCCCATGAACGGCGGCGCAGACTGCGGCGGCATGTGCGTTACCGCCATCATGCCTTCGTCGTCCTCTCTCAGCTCTTCCGCTGCCATGACCTCCTCGAGTTCGTCCAAGATGTCTTCGAGCAAGTCCTCCTCCGTCGCTTCCAGCGCGGCTTCGGTCAGCTCGTCCACGAACTCCGTTTCCCAGGCAATGGAAGCCAAAATCGTTCTGATGGCCAAACAAAACTACGGCGATGCCGCACTCTGGACCCAGAAGTACTGCACGAGCCACGTCGCGTTTTGCATTCCCGTTCACAAGAACTGGTTCTTCAACTCCTTCGGCGCCACGACGAGCAACCAGTGGCATGTCGAGTTCGGGATGGAAGCCATCTCCAACTTGGGTGATGGTCCGATTTCCTTGAACCTCGTCGCCGGAACGTCCGCTTCCATGAACGCGACGGACGGTCAGGTGAAGGTCCAGGGCAACGAAGTCATCGGATTCAAAGACTGGAAGGACGGACACTTCGAGATCATCGCCGACAGCCGCCTCCAGGCCGCCGTTGCATACATGATCGCTCACATCACGTCGTACGACGTTCAGTAATCCTCTCCAGGTTTCATGCCCATTTTTTCGTACACGGCGATCGACAATGACGGCAAGGAAGTCCGTGGCTCCATCGACGCTCAGGATATGGAAGCAGCCAAGCGCGCCGTGGAGGATCTGCACATGGAGGTCAAGGAGGTGACGGAAGCCACCCGCATCAAGCCCATCGCCGCGACGTCACAGGAGCCCAGGCCCGTACAGCCCGTCACATATGCGTTCGAGGGTACCGACGAATCGGGAGCCGTCCGCAGGGGCACCGTGCAAGCCGCGACGAAGCGCGATGCGTTCGAGCATCTGAAGGCCGATCAAAAGCTGAATCTGACGATGCTCTCGCCGATGGGTGTTCTGCCTCAATTCCGCGACAGGGACCTGGAGCAGTGGCAAGCCAAGGAAGTGGCTGCCGAAGCTCCCATAAAAGTTGCTGTTCCCCCGCCCGTTCAGCCCGTAAAAAAGACAATCGGCTTTGCGGGAGTTCCTCCGAGTTCCACAAAGAAGACCGAGCAGGCTCCGGTCGCATCGTCGAAACCCGCACATTCGTACCTTCCCCTCATGGCGACGCTGCGTCTGTACGCGGGCTGGCTACTCGCTTGGTACGGACTGTTCGTGGCGCTGGGTTACTTTACGACCGTGCGCCAGCTGCCGTTCGAAATCCCGTTCGTACAGGCGTTCTATTTTTCGCCGCTCATCTTCACCTTTACGGCCGGGATCTTCATCTTCCTGCTTCTCAGCGCCGTTCACAAAGCGATGCACGGCAAATTTGTTACGGGCATTTTGCTCACGCTCGTCGGCATAGGCTTACTCACAAGTCTCAGACTCGGTCTGTAGCAATGCGTCGAAGAATCGATTCTAGAGCCCGAGCTGCTTTCTAATGTCGTCGGCTTGCGACTGCTCCTGCTGCTTCGCCTCGTTTTGGACGTAGAGAGCTTGCAGATCCTTCCAGTCTTCTCCGTGCTTCTTCTCGAGCTGCATGAGGTGCTTCAGGTGCTTGGGCGACAGCTGGCTGAACTTGAATTTCTCTTCTTCCAAAATTTTCTGCAGTTCGTCGATCTGGAACTGACTGAGCTTCGGAACGGCCTGGATGATGCGCCACTTCTCATCGCGCGTCAGCGAGATGGAGCCACGCAGCAGAACAAGAAAGCGCTGCTCGTCGAAATTCGTTTCCGGATGTGCCGGAACCGTGACTTTGTCGTTGTTAAGACCGACCGCAAGGCTTCCGAAGCGGTAGTTGCCGACTTCTCCTAAAATGCGGATATCTTCATCGTCGTATCCCATTTCCTTCGTGGCGACGACTCCTGCGGGGGGAGGCGGAGGGCTCGTGTCCTGCACCGGGGGCTGGGCGCCGCCTGTTTGAGCCTGTCCTGCAGCTGCACCACCCGCTTGCGGCGGGGGCGGGGGCGTTCCAAAGACCTGCGTCGGGTCCAGACCTTCGTTGGGTACCGGATCTCCGGGACGCGGAGGATTGCCGCCTTGTGATGATTGGTCAGCCATAGAAACGGTGGGAACTGGTGCAGTTTACCATGAAAAAGAGCACCATCAACAGCAACATCGTACGTGATGCAGCGCAATGCCTGTCGCGACCGAAACGTTCAGAGACCCCTTTCTTCCGAGCATGGGAATGTGCACGACGTCATCGGCTTCTTTCAGTAATTCTTTGGAAACTCCCAAGATTTCATGACCCAAAATCAGGCAGACGGGTTCCTTTGTTTTAAACTCCGAAAGAGGCGTGCTGACGTCATTCAGTTCCAGCGCCACGATTCGGTAGCCCTCACTCCTCCGCGCTTCAATGACGCTCAGGGGGTCGGCCTCCTTGGACCACGGAATCCACTCGTCGGCTCCCAGCGCCGTCTTTCCGATTTCCTTGCGCGGAGGTGCGGCCGTGTACCCCGTGAGATGAATGTGCTTCACATCGAACGCATCGGCAGAGCGAAACAAGGAACCGATGTTCCAGAGAGAACGAATGTTATGGGCGATGACGACGATGTCTTTTTTCATGAGCCCGTGGGTGATGCAGGCAGCTTGTGAACTCGTGTCAAAAGCTGATAAATGGCGAAGTTCCCACGAATACTATACGAAACGCAGTAAAAATACTCGGGCGTGGCTTCATCGTGCAGCTGCTGCCGTTGGTCGAGCAGCGTACTCATTTCTTCCGTCGTACAAAACGGCGCCAGGTCGTCCAGGCTGCGGAAAACCGCAAGATCGTGGTCGGGACTGCCATTGATGTCCGTGAGCTTCAGCAAGGCTTTCTTCAGGAGCTTTCTGGCCCACTCGACACGGGCGAAGACTCCGAGTGCATTTCTCGAACGCTCCTCGAGCAACAGCCTGCGTCGCATGTCACGCTCCTCGGGGGTGTTCATAAGAGCTATTTGGCGATGACTTCGAGCACCGACGAGTGCGGATTACAGAACACCTCACAGACATCCGTTCGAAACAGCTTCTTTTCGTCGATGTCACGACAGTCGTAGCACACGCCGGTTTCGGCTCCTCCGCCGAGGCTCTGGCCGCCCGTGTCGGGTTCGTCGCGACGCAGGAGCGGCACTCCGCCGAGCACGGTGTGCGTCGAGGGTTCCATGTTCTTCTTATCCGCATTCCAGCGGTAGAATGATCCCTTGGATCGCACGTACGCTATTTCCTTGTTCGGATTGAACAATGAAAGCACGGACAAGAGTTCCTTCAGTCGATCTTCGCGCAGACCGATGTAACGGTACTGCTTCAGCTTGAGTGATGCGGCACGTTTGGCGGCTTGCTCCACGGTGCGCTCCTCGTTGTTCGTAATCACCGTATCGATGAAAATTTCCACCGGCATGGGGACGCGCGACGGTACATGCAGCGGTGATGACGCTCCTTTGGCGACGACAGCCTTCTTGGGACGGTTTTTGTTCTGCAGCCACGAGTGGATGGACATGAAATACGCATCGCCGAGCGGCGTGCGCTCGGGGTGCGGCATGATGGCAACGACGTTGCCTTCGGGGTTGCAGATGCCGGCAATGCCTCCCGTGGAGCCGTTCGGCGTCACGGGGCTGTCGGCCGACGGCTTGCCCGACTCGTCGCAATAGCGGAAAGCGACTTGGTTGTTCTTCTCGAGCTCCTGAATCAATTCGGGGTCGCGGGTGATGAAGCGGCCCTCCCCGTGAGCGATGGGAATGTGCATCGTCCCTTTCCAGTTCGATGTGGCGCAACGATCGGGAGCGCAGGCAGGCGTCATCCAGACCCACTGATTCAAAAATCCCGGCGAACGCCACTTGCCCTCTTCGCGGATCGCATTCCGGGCCAAACACATCTTGAGGTCTCCGCTGAGCGGAACAAGACCGCTTTCCACGAGCACCTGAGCGCCGTTGCAGTTGCCCACGATCACTTTGCCCTTCGCCGCTTCCTGACGCATGAAATCGAACAGCGGATCGCGTGCGGCAACCATGCCGGAGCGTCCTCGGTCTTCGTAACTGAAACCTGCTCCGAAGAAATATCCGTCGACGTCCTTGAGCTTCTCCGTGTCATCGTTCCAACGAAACACCATGCAATCGAATCCGCAGCGCTTGAGCGTCTTCACGTTGTCGACTTCACCGTTGGACCCGGGAAATGACGGAATGGCGATCAGCGGCTTCTTTGTCATGTGCTTCGATCATGTGAGAAATAGAACCTCGAACTACACCGTCATGATTTCCTGCTCCTTCTTCTTGGACATATCCTCGATTTTTTTGTTCGCATCGTCGACTTGTTTCTGCAGTTCCTTTTGCACGCGTTCTTTTTCGTCTTCCTCGGCGATGGCCTTCGCCACGTCGTTCGTTTTCTGGCGTTCCTGACGCACGGAAATCTTGGCGGCTTCGGCCAGCTGACTCACGACCTTCTTGATCTGGATGCGGCGCTCTTCGGTCATCGGAGGAAAGTTCAGGCGAATCGCGATGCCGTCGTTCACTGGGTTCACGCCGATATTGGCGATTTGAATGGCCTTTTCGACATTTGCGAGCACGGACTTGTCCCATGGCTGAATGACGATGGAACGAGCGTCCTGCACCGAAATACTCGCGACTCCCTTCATCTCCATGCGTTGGCCGTAGGCTTCCACCGAAATTCCTTCGACAAGCGACGCGTTGGCGCGCCCGGTCTGAAGTTTGGAGAACTCATTGTGGAGATGATCGACGATTTTTTTGACGGAGGCTTCGAAAGAAGCGAGTGCGGGGTTGGACATAACCGCACTGTAGCACACGGCGGCTTGTTGTATAATTTTGCTATTTATGCTATAATAATAGATAATATTTCTTCACACAAACACCATGAAAAAGCGCACGAAGAGATCCGCAAAGAAGTCTTTGCAGCACAATCCCCTGCTTGCATTCGTCATTGCGGGACTCCTGATGGTTGCTCTCGGCGTTGCCGGAGATGCGCTCTTTGCCGATTATCATGTTGCGATCTACGGCTCCATGCCTTCCGTGAGTTCGTCCGATGATTACACGCCGGTGCAGAAGTCGTCCGTGAGCTCCTCCACCAACAGAGCTGCCGCTCGCGCCGCCAAGCGCACGCGCACCCTTCGTCCCGCCGCCACGTCCTCCTCGTCTTCAAGCTCCTCGTCGGCACCGCTGATGTTCGCGGACATCGATGGGACAAGGTGTGACAAGGGCAACGAAACGGGGGCATGCCAGGAATTGATTCATGCATTGGCGTACGATGGAAACCCCGCATGCTTGCGCGTCGAAACCTGCAGACGCAAGGTCATGGACGCAAATTCGATCCCGGAATGCAAGAAGAATAACGAATGCATCCGTGCCGTGATCATCGGCATCCTGTACCAGGACTACCCTTCGTGCATCAACGACCCCACCCCATGCCGAAAAATCCGAGACCAGCTCCTTAAGACTGCAGAGGAAAATATAAAGTACTACAAGAACTAGCTCAGTCCTTCACCATCGTTCCGATTTTCTTGCCGAGAGCGGCGTCCAGAAAGGCGCCCTTTCGGCCAAAGTCGAAAACGATGATCGGCAGGTTCTGCTCCCGACACAGGCTGAACGCCGATTGATCCATGACCTTGAGATTCTTCTCGATGGCTTCCTGGAACGTCAACGTGTCGTAGCGCTTGGCGTCCTTCGATTTATTAGGGTCCTTGTCGTAGATGCCGTCGACGTTCGATGCCTTGAGGATGACGTTGCAGCTGAGTTCCAGCGCACGGAGCGCCGCCGCCGAATCCGTGGTGAAGAACGGGTTTCCCGTTCCACCCGCGCAGATGACGATGCGCTTTTTCTCCAAGTGTCTTTCCACGCGGCGTCTGAGGTACGGCTCGGCAAGCTGCGGCACGTTGATGGCCGAACAGACGCGAGTGGCCGCACCCTGCTTCTCGATGGCCGACTGGAGCGCCACGGCGTTCATGATCGTGGCAAGCATGCCCATGGCGTCACTGGAGGTGCGTTCAATGCCGCTTTCCGTCGTATCACGGTAGCGCCAAATGTTTCCCGCGCCCACGACGATCACGACCTGAATCCCCTCTTCCCAAACGGACACGATCTGCGCGGCGATGTTATGCAGTTTGTCGTAATCGAAACCGAAGCCGCTGGCGAGAGCCTCGCCGGAGATCTTCAGTAGGACGCGCTTGTATTTCATAGGTCGCAGCTACGGTACAGGATTGACGGGCGGATTGTCCACGGGCGGCTCGGGCTTCTTTTCCTCCTGCTTGGGCTTTTCCTTGGAGGACTGGAAAATATCGCGGAAGACGGCGACGATTTTCTTGCCCAGGTCCACGATGATTCGTACCAAATCCGCAGGCTTCATCGTGCCCTTGGCAAGCTCTCCTGCAATGGGCACGTCGGCGTACTCACCTTGCGCCGCGTGAACGAAGCCAAGCAACATGCCGGCAACCGTAAGGAAGAGGAGATATTTTCCGACGAGCGGAATGAGCCCGAAGATGATGCTGAAAATGAAGAGCACCGCTCCCTGCTTGCTGTGGTACCGAATGAACTTGGAATCCTTCCGTGAGGCGTAAATGAGAACGGACATGATCCAAACGTAACTGAAGGCGGCCACGTCTTTATTCATGCGAATGTCGCGTTGGTCGTCCGTTTCGCCGGGAATGATGTCGGGGGTGTTCATCACGTGCATTATAGCATGTCTATGACGGATGAGTTTGCCACTTCTGTCAGCGAAAATGTCGTTTTCGTCGAATAGAAGGTCTCACTGGCATAGCGCGGAGAATGTGAATTTAATGGTATCCCCGGCAGGAATCGAACCTGCGACCAAAAGGTTAGAAACCTTCTGCTCTATCCACTGAGCTACGGGGACGAAATTCAGGGAACAGAATACATCATCCCCCATGAATAGTGAGGAACATTTTGTGGTTTCCACAAAGCATTCGACGGCGGAAATAGCGATACCCTTAGCAATTATTTCACGAACCTCTTGCGGACGATGCCGACACCTGCGGCTGCGCCCGATGCCAAGAAGATGACGAGACCCGGACCCGTGGGCGTGCGTGCCGGAGTCGGAATGGTCGGCGGTACGTACGTGGTGCGCGGAGGCGGCGGGATGATGGTGGCGGTCGGCGGAGGTGCGGCGGGGCTCTCGCGAGTACACACGGCGCTGCAACCGTCGTTGTTCAGGTTGTTGCCGTCGTCACACTGCTCGGTGTAGTTGTCCAAGATCGCATCTCCACAACGCTGCGGTACGCAGTTCGGGCGACACTCGGCGTTACCTGCGTTCGAGTTGCGGTTGACTCCCGCATCGCACAATTCGAACTCGGGCTGCAAGATACCGTCGCCGCATTCGGGGAGCGGGGTCCACTTGCAGAAGTTGTCGCAATCGTCGTTGTTGATGCGGTTGCCGTCGTCGCACTGCTCACCGAGAGCGGATTGCACGACGCCGTCTCCACAGTAACCGACGGCACGCTTGCAGAGACTCGTGCAGGAATCGCCATCACGGTTGTTGCCGTCGTCACACTCCTCTCCGGCATCCACGATGCCGTTTCCGCAGTTCGGGATGTACGTGTACCGACACGTGACGCTGCACGTGGAGCCCGGCTGTCCGTTGAGCGGTCCCTGGTCACAGAGTTCGCGGGGGTACTGCACGATGCCGTCGCCGCAGAACTGGTTGGGATACGACGAGCTGTACGAGTAGAACGACGAGTACGAGGAGTAGTAACTGCTATAGGAAGAGTAATAGCTGCTGTACGAGGAATAGTAGGAAGAGTACGACGAGTAGTACGAGGACGAAGACGACGTGCTGCTCGACGTGGACGTGCGGGAACTTGTTGTGGAACTACTGCTGCTGGAAGGCCTGGACGAACTGAGTGAGCTGCTCGAACTGCGCGACGAACTCGATGACGGACGAGAAGAGGAGGATGAAACTCTCGACGAACTCGAGCTCGAACGGACGCTGCTACTGCTGCTGCTCAGGCGCGAAGAGCTGGAGCTGCTTCGCACGGAACTCGAGGAACTGCGGGAGCTGCTCACGCTACTGCTTCGAGACGAGCTCACACTCGAGCTTCTCGATGACGACGCGGTGGAGGAAGTCCTCGAGGAGGAGATCGCGACGGAGGACGATGATGACCTCACGGACGAACTGCTGCTTCTGGAGGAAGATCTCGAGGACGAGCTACTGCTTCTGGAAGACGACCTTGATGAGGAGGGCTGCGACGATGCTCTCGAACTACTTGGGTTCGTAGGAGGTGGCGGCGTGGATGGAGGAGTAGTCGGCGACGTGGGACTTGGTGAAGGAGACGGTGATGGGGATGGTGAAGGACTTGGGGACGGTGACGGTGACGGTGAAGGTGAAGGTGAAGGACTTGGGGATGGGGAAGGGCTCGGAGACGGTGACGGTGACGGACTTGGGGATGGAGGAGGGGGTGGCGGAGGCGTACCCGTACCAGCACAGGCATTCGAAGGACCACCACATTCTCCGCAGATGGCAGAGGAGGAGGAAGAAGAGGAAGAAGAGGAACAGAGGTAGTCTATGTCCATCATACATTCCGCATTTGTGCCGTGAGTTCCCGTAACCGACGCAACGCATGTGCGAGTCGAACAATCTTGAATCCATTTCTTACAGACACCTCCCATACATTCACCGCCGCCGCCTGCGGCACAGTCGTCATTAGTAGTACATGCACCGCCAAGCGCTCCCTTCAAATTATTCAGATTGAACTTATTCGCCTGCAAAAAAACGATCGCCAACACGAGCCCCAGCAGAACGCCAAGGGTCAAGCGTGCGATGGACGAGCGGGACATCATAGTCCTGGGAGTCGGTACAAATTCAAAATTATGATTGGAGTTAATGTATCACAGCATGAGGAAGCGAAAGCCGAGTCTTCTTGCATTCCACTCTCGGTGTTGTTGAACAATATTGTTTTTGTGGAGCAATGGTTAATCATCGTTGACATGAAAACTCTCGCTCGTTATGTGCTACGCCGCGCCAGTTAGTCATGATTGCAACGGGCGGATCTTCCCAAACGATCTCCTCACGGCTTAGACTGCGCGTCATGAACCCAAAAAAGCCCTCTTCGGCGCGAGACAACTCCGCCGCTCTCTATCTTCTATTCGTCGTCCTGCTTTCGTTCTTCACCTACTTCTATAGGTACAACGAACCGAGGGCCGTTTTCTGGGACGAGCCCTACCATATTGCCGCTGCGGAAAAATATTTGAGCGGAGTCTTCTTCATGGAGCAACATCCGCCGCTCGGCAAGCTGCTCATCGCACTCGGCGAGAAAATCACGAACAGCAATCCGAAGCACGACATCAACATCACGACGGACTACGCTCGGAATTTTCCGGAAGGATTTTCATTCACGGGATACCGCTTGTTGCCGACACTTCTGGCGTGGCTGACCGCTCCCCTTCTGTATTTCATCTTTCTCTTCATCTCCGGCAACCCGGTCTTTGCGGCGCTCTTCTCCTTCCTATATATCTTCGATAACGCCGAGATCGTGCACAGTCGCGGAGCCATGGTGGACTCGCCGCTCACGTTCTTCGGGTTGATCTGCGCGCTGATTTTCCTTCACCTGCAGAAGAAGGGTACGAGCAACCGCAAGCACGTGACGCTTTCGGCGCTCTTTGGCGTCGTGTTCGGTCTCGCCATGGCGACGAAAGTCGTCGGACTCATTTTCATCCTCCTCGTTCCGGCGCTCCTGTTCTTGCTGTATCCCAAGTGGGACCGCATGGTGACCTTCTGCGCTCTCTCGCTCGGAGGTTTCATCATCGCGTTCTGCGGCGTGTGGCAAGTGCACTTCGCGCTCGGGAGTCGCATCGTTCCGGAGCTCAACAACGAGGGTTACTACCAGGCATCGGATGAATACAAAGCGATTCTTGCCGCCAAGCAAAACACGTCGCTCGCGGCGGCTCCCATCATGCTGAGGGATTCGCTCAAGTACATCACGTACTACAACAAGGGAGTGCCTCGTCTTGATCTGTGCAAGCCCGATGAAAACGGCAGCCCCTCGTACATGTGGCCGCTCGGCGCGCGCAGCATCAACTACCGCTGGGAAAAAACCGCCGACGACCGTTATCGTTACCTCTATTTGCAGTCCAACCCCGTTGCGTGGGGACTCGGGTTCATCGGAGTCGTTCTGTGCGGATTCTTCCTGCTGTCACGCGTGCTACTTCCCTCGGAGCGAAAACTGAAGCACGGCTACCTCATGCTGACCTTCTTCGGAATGTATGCGGGCTACATGATCGCCATCAGCATGCTGCCGCGCGTCATGTATTTGTACCACTACTTCATTCCGCTGCTCTTCAGCTTCATTTTGTTTGCGCTCGCCGTGGAGAACTTGGAGTTCATCGGCAGGTTCAAGCTGACGATGAACCGCAAGCTCATCGCCCTCACCGCGCTCGGCGTGCTGATCTTCGGAGCGTACCAGTACTACCGACCTCTCTCGTACTACGAGCCCATCGCGGATGAGGCGTTCCAGAAACGAGCCATCGTTCCGATGTGGGAACTGCACTGCGTTCGCTGCGAGAAGGTCAGCGGCATCGCGGTCCCCGTGGAAAGGAATCAGCAGTAAATGTGGATGCATGAAGGGGGCGCAACGATTGCGCCTCTTTTCTGTACAAGGCTTACTTGTTGAATCGTCGCCTGACGATTCCGACACCGGCTGCCGCACCCGACGCGAGGAAGATCACGAGTCCCGGACCCACGGGCGTCTGTGCGGGAGACGGAACGACGGGCGGTACGTACGTGGTGCGCGGAGGAGGCGGGATGATGCTCGCGGTCGGCGGAGGAGCCGCGGGGTTCTCGCGCGTGCAGATGGCGTTGCAACCGTCACCGTTCAGGTTGTTGCCGTCGTCGCACTGCTCGGTGGCGTAGTCCGTGACGCTGTCTCCGCAGCGCGAAGGAATGCAGTTGGTGCGACACGTCGCATTCGGCTGATCGGAGTTATTGGCTCGCCCACTGTCGCAACGTTCGGTCTCGGGCTGCACAATGCCGTCGCCGCACTCCGGAAGCGGAACCCAGCGACAGGTGTTGTCGCAGTCATCGGTGCTCACACGGTTGCCGTCATCACACTGCTCCCCGAGCGCCGATTGCACGACGCGGTCGCCGCAGTAACCGACTTCGTACCGGCACAGGCTCGTGCAGCCGTCGTTGTCGCGAGTGTTGCCGTCGTCGCACTCTTCACCGAGTTCCACGCGTCCGTTGCCGCACATCGGTTGAACGAGCGAGAACTGACAAACGGAGTTGCACGTGGAACCTTGTGCCCCGTTCTGCGCGCCGAGGTCACACTGCTCAAGGGGACTCTGGATGACGCCGTCGCCGCAGTACGTGGAAGGACGAGAGGAAGAGAAGGCGTAGTACGACGAACTGAATGACGAGTAGACGGATGAATAGCTGCTGTAGAACGAAGAATAGGAGGAGTAGAACGAGGAGTACGACGAAAAGAAGGAAGAGAAGCTGCTCGAGAATGACGAAATCTTGGAACTTGTCGTGGATGACGACGTCAAGGAGCTCGATGACGTAGAGCTGCTCTTTTTACTGCTCGATGAACTCGATGCAAAGCGCGACGAGCTGGAACCGGATCTTGAACTGCTTGAGCGTGAGCTGCTCCTGGAACTCGACCGAGACGATGACGAACTGAACCGCGAGCTGCTGCTCGAGAAACGTGAAGACGAGGAGCTGGAGCGAGAGCTTGTGGTGGAGGAACTGCTACTTGTCCGCGAGCTGGTGCTCGACGATGTGCTGAAAAGGGACGATGACGTTCTGGAACTGGAGGAGAACACGCTCGACGAACTGCTCGATGTGCGCGAGCTTGTCGTGGAACTGGAACTGGAGCGACTGCTTGAGCTCGTTGTGGAAGACGATGAACGGCTGGACGTCGTGCTGGAATGCGACGACGCCGATGACTGCGACTGAGACGTGGCCGAACTTCCACCGCCTCCGGAATCCGATCCTCCACCTCCACTGTCTCCGCCGGAAGACCCTCCGCCCACTCCGCCTCCACCCGACGGAAGACCTCCTCCTCCCGAATCCGACCCTCCGCCTGCACTGACTCCACCGGCTCCACCACCCTGAATGTTGTTTGGCGGTGGGTAGGCGCAGAGTTCGGCGGTGGGACACTGGGTGTCGCACTCATCTTCCGCGCATGCTCCGTTGGAGCACACCAGGTCTCCGCAATCCCCGTCCTCGACACACGTATCTCCTTGAGCACAGCTGTCGTCTGCCTGACAGGCATCGGGATCCGGGTTCTGAGCCCGATTACCACCCAACTCACCCCGAAGCGGGCCGCCGAGTATGCTCGTCATGGAGACAAGAAGACCGACGACTAGCCCAAATGCGAGCTGCGAGACCCATGCCGGAGGTTTGGAAAAGGTCGGCACGATCAGTTGGGATAATTGACGCCCGGAACGACGACGTCACATGTGCGGTTCGGCGAACAGCACAATTTATCGCAGTCGGCTTCACACGTTTCCTTGTCCGGTTCGCCGTCGGGCGTGGAGCCCTTTTCACACTCTCCGGTATTCACATTGCACACGTAGGTATCGACAGTCGTGCAGAGATGCTGAGTTTCATCACCACACTCAAGTCCCACGGCAGGATCGTCGCTGCAACACATATCGCGATTCGTTCCTCCGCATGCGTCACCCGGCTTCTTGCCACACGGGACCACACACTGATTGTCACAGGTGTTCGTGGTGTACGTTCCGGCATTGTTGCCGACCTGCTCGCAAGCTCCGGTCGTTGCGTTACACGAATAATTTTTTGGCAAAGCACAGCCTGCTCCCGTCGGATTGTAGGCGCAGCATGCAGTCACATTCTGGCCTGCCGTGCAGCATGCGTTGTAGTTCAGATCATCGATGCTGCCGCACTCCCAAGCACATCCGCAGGATGTTCCGTTGGATTTGCAGGTCTGATTTGTCGGACAGGTTCCCTCGGAACAAAATTCTTTCTTGTAGTCTCCGCAAACGGGCGTGCCGTTGAGATAGCAGCAGGCTTGGCTTGCAAAGCTCACGTCGGAACGTTCGTCAGAATATGGACACTCGTTGAACGTTGTCATGGAAGGCGTGTTGTCATTGGCCAGCCATTTTCCCTTGTAGTCGGACGAACACTCGCTCTCTGTAGGTGCCGAGCAAGTGTTGTTCAGCAGAAAGTCCGATTTCAGGGTGCTGAGTGCCGTCGAGTACATCGAGCCACTCGGGGGATCCTTCATGCAACTTTGCCAAGCCGACGGCATCATCATCGCATCAAAATACTGAGCGGTTCCTGCCGCCGGCCCACCCGGCATCGTCGTCGTTCCGACACCGCCCATGATCATGCACATGGTCGTCGTATTGTAACTGGAAACATATCGCGAACGCAGATTGTCACAGAAGCTGTTGTCCAAAATATATTGCCAGCATTCCGTGACAGTTCCGGTGCACCAGCGTGTGACCGGAACATAGTCGCTTCCCACGAATGTCTGAATATAGGCGCTGCACGATTGCATCCAGTTCATACACGTCGGGTCCATGCCGGCCGTCGTGGTCGTGAGACTCCCGGAAAGCCTGCTTCCGGAAAGCGGAGCCACATAGGTCTTCACAATGAAGCCGAGAAGCAGTCCTGCCATAAGACCGGTTGCCACTCGAAGGACTGCTGCTCGACTGAACATAATTGTGTGACACTGTAGCAATTCCTCCTTAATAGAAAAGAGTACGGGGGACCAAAAAGCCTCTGCTGCAAGAGCAGAAACCCAAAAGTATGAGATGTCATACATCACATATCAAAACCCCTGGAACAGACGGCTTTGCAAGCGTAGACTTCTTGCGATCTTTTTCCCATTTTCCTCATGCGCTTTACCAGAATCGTCGCGACCATCGGACCCGCCACCAATTCCATCGAGAAAATCGAGGAGCTGGCAAAGATGGGGGTCAACATCTGCCGTCTGAACTTCTCGCACGGCGACCACGAGTTCCATGGTCAGACCATCAAGAACATTCGTGCCATCAACAAGAAGGGCTACTCGCTCGGCATCATGCTGGACACCAAAGGACCCGAGGTCCGCACGGGTGACGTGAAGGAGCCGCTCAAGATCGAAGCCGGCGACCTCGTCATGTTCACGCCGCGCGACGTCACGGGTAAGGAGAAGATGAAGACCGTGAAGGTGAACTACCCGCACTTCGCCAAGGACTGCAAAGACGCTCAGTGCATCGTCATCGACAACGGCTCCATTGAAATGAAAATCATGAAGATCGAGAAAGACACCGTCGTGGGCAAGGCTCTTGAAAGCGGCAAGATTTCTTCTCGCCGCCACGTGAACCTCCCCGGTGCCTACATCAGCCTCCCGTCCTTCACGGACAAGGACTGGAAAGACATCAAGTTCGGCATCGAGCAGGATCTCGATTTCTACGCCACGTCGTTCGTTCGCACGGGCGAGGACATTCAGGAGCTCCGCGCGTTCCTCCTCAAGCACAAGAATGAGGCGCACATCATCGCCAAGATCGAGACACCTCAGGCCGTGGAGAACATCGACGACATCATTCAACACTCCGACGGCATCATGGTCGCCCGCGGTGACCTCGGCTCCGAGGTTCCGTTCGAGGATGTGCCGCGCATCCAGGACGAGATCGTCATGAAGTGCCGCGTTGCCGGAAAACCCGTCATCGTCGCCACGCACATGCTTGAAAGCATGATCGTGAACCCCACCGCCACGCGCGCAGAGGTCACGGACATCGCCTACGCCGCCAAGTCTCAGGCCGACAGCACCATGCTCTCGGGTGAGACCGCCGGAGGTCAGTACCCCATGAAGGCCGTGTCCGCCATGGACAAGGTTCTCAAGGCAAACGAGATGGTCGAGCCCTGCTACGACATGATGGCCGACTGCGGATGTGACTGCGGTCACTCGCACGTCGACATCGACATGCCTCGCCGTGAGCAAGCTCTCGCTTCGTGCGTTCTTGCCACCAAGCTCCAGGCCGATGCCATTATCGTCATCAGCAAGCACGGGCAGACCGCACGCGCCGTCAGCAACTGCCGCCCGCTCGTTCCGATCCATGCGTTCACGGACAACGAAGGCTGTCAGCGCCGCATGATGCTCCTGTGGGGAGTCATTCCGCACTGCATCAAGTTCTCCGACAACCCGGAGCAGACCATAGCCGCCGCACTCGACCTCATCAAGAAGAAGGGCCTTCTCAAGAAGGGTCAGCACGCCGTCGCCGTCTCGGACATGAAGAGCGCGGGTGAACGCGTGATGACGATCCAAATCCGCACGATCGCTTAAGTCCAACCCACATCAAGACAATTGGAGCGCCTCCGGGCGCTCTTTTTGCATCACTCGTTGTACTCGATTCCTCCGATGGAGTTGTCGACTGCCACACCCTTGGCCTCGGCGGCGGCCTCGCCGCGGATGTACTTGGGACTCTTCGGCTTCAGCATGCTTTCCACCTGCGGATCGTTTTTGAGCGCATCCAGAGACTGTGACTTGGCGATCTGCATGTTTAAGACTTCCTGCTCCAAGAGCAGCTGACCGCGAGCGTGCTCGAGCGAGCGAAGACGGTAGCCCTTCGTCGCGTTCAGGTTGTGGTGAAACAGGATCAGCAAAGCCAGCACGATGATGAGTGTGCCGATGACGACAAGAAGCAGCATGGTGCTGCTGTTCATCAGTCGCCCCAGGGAATACCTGCGTTGCGACGTGAAGGAGGAAAGCGACGTTGCTGTCACTGCACTCGACATAAGTTTAGGAGCGGAGGTGATTATACAGAGACACGCGTCGAATTGCACGAAGTCTTGCGGAGCGTGAGCGCGGATTCAGTTTCTGTTCCTCGTCACTCGGTTCGACGGACTTCTTCGTGAGTAGTTCAAACTCGGCGGGAGTCGTTTCCCGGCCCGTGATGGGATCCTTCGCTGCCGTTGAAAGGCTCTTGAAGGTCTGTTTGACGAGCCGATCCTCGAGTGAGTGATAGCTGATGACGCCGAACCGGCCGTCGACTTTGAGAAGCCGGGGCGCAACGCCGAGCAGATGCTTCAGTACCCCCATTTCGTCATTGACGGCGATGCGCAGCGCCTGGAATACCTGAGGCAAGTGCTTGCTCGCATCGTGTTTGTACACGTCCTTCGTCGCCGCGACCAAGTCGTCACTCTTGAGCAGTGAACCGGCCGAGCGACGCTCCACGATGACGTCGGCCAGACGATGCGGCCGCGGGAGCTCACCGTACTCAGCAAAAATGTCACGGATCTTGTCGCGATCGAGCGACGACAGGAGCATCGATGCCGACATTCCCGTGCCGCGATCGAAGCGCATGTCGAGCGGTGCTCCTTCGCGGAAGGAAAATCCGCGCGCCACGTCGTCGATGTGCGGCGAACTCAAGCCCAAGTCGGCGATGATGATGTCGAACTCGCGTGCATCTTCGGGCAAGCAGTCCGGAAGCGCGCCGAAATTGGAGTGCACCAGCGTCGCGTTTGGAAACGAGGTGAGACGTGCTTTCGCTTTTTGCAAATTTTCAGCATCGGCATCCAGCGCGACGAGCTTTCCTCTTGGGCCGACTTCGTTCAAAAAGCTTTCGCTGTGACCCCCGAGTCCGAGTGTGACATCGAGCACCGCATCGCCCGGCATCGGAGCCAGGAGATCGATACAGCCTTGAAGGAGAACCGAGATGTGACCGCCCATGGAGGCTACTGTACTGAGCAGCTGCTTTTCCGCAATGAATAGACCTTGCCGCTCGGCTGAAAGAGTATCGATGTACACATTATTTGTTCTATCTCAGCACTGTCTGAAATACTTTGTACAAATCCCCTGCCCTGGCATCGACATCGAAGCGCTTTTCTCCATCGATGATCGCCTGCTCCCCCAGTCTTTTTCGGAGTGCCGCATCCTTCAGCGTGAGTCGAACGACGCGCTTGAAATCCTCCACGTCTCCTGCCTTGAATGTAAGTCCCACTTTGCCGTCCGTAACCACGGATTTGAGACCCGGAGCATCGCTCGCCACGACACAGCTTCCGAGCAACATTCCCTCGGCGGCCACAAGACCGAAGCCCTCCAAGATGGACGGCACCACGATCACCGTAGCCTGCGCCATTTCACGGAAGCGGTAGGGGTTGTGCACGTACCCGAGCTGCGTGACGCGATCGGCGATGCGCTTGGACCCGATGAAACGATCGATGACGCGCCCCATGAAGTTGGCGCCCACGAGTCGAAGCTTCAGTGCCGGAAACTCCGTGGAGAGCTCGGCAAAAGTCCTAAGGAGCGTCATGATGCCCTTTCTGCGCTCCAGTCGGCCGACGAACAGAATGACGTCATCAAGCCTGGGCAGGCCCCTGAACTTCAAAAGTTCGTGTGTCGGAACGGGATTTTCGATGACACTGACCTTGGACGCAGGCACTCCATACGTACGAATGATCTCATCGGCGGTATCGCTCGAGACGCAGGTGACAGCATCGGCGACCATGTACGTTCGGCGCTCAAGGCGGGCCATGAATGATTTGCTGATTCTCTTCAGGATCGTCGAACCGAAGACGTACCGGACTTCCTGCATGTACGTGTGGTGCGACGTTGCGACCACCGGACAACCGGGCTTCCTGAGAAGAAATGCGCCACCCGAACCTGCGTGCACATGGATGAGGTCCAACTTCTCCCGTCGCACGATACCGCGAATGGCAAAGTGCATACACAGCGAAAACAGAGGGCACCCGAGACTGCGGTTGAAGCGCATGCGCCCCCACAGCGGAACCTTCACATTCGATCCGTTCGACGGTGATATGACGACGAATTCATCACTCGGGAACAGCTTCCGAAGCGACTCGACGTACGTCGTGGCAAGCACGCCCAAACCCCCGATGGGAGGGCTGAAATCATAGGTGAGGACACCGATGCGGCGACCGGCGGAGGTGTTCTGAGGGCTCATGGAGTCTGATGGACGCCAATCGTAGCAGAATGGCTTCCCAATGGGCTGGAGCTGCCATTGACACATTTTAATATAGTGATAAAATATCACACTTTGATACGGAACCTCACTGCCTTCCGGCTGTCCGTCGCGTTCCTCGTGGGCGCCTCGTTCCTACCCCAAGCCCATGCCCTGGGCTTCAATCTTCTGCCCTTTGAGGTGCCGGAAACTCCGTACGCCGAGTGGCAGACGATGCCCGGAGATTCTCTTGTGGTGGATACCGAAGGAAACGTGGGGTACCTGATTCACGAGGATGGCGGATACACATCATTCCCGGTCGCAACCGGACAACGCCGAGTCGTCCGTTACATCGGCAGAACCTACAACGCCAAAACGCCTACGCGCAGCTGGGTATCTCTTTCCAAAGAAGTGAAGGGCGACCGCACCACGTTCGGCAAAGAGGGAACGTTCCTGCGCCTCTACGACGACGGTGAGCAATCGCCGTACGGCATTCACTCCCACAAGTCTGCGGACAAGATGGTGTCGAGTGAGCCGGAGGAGCGCTACCGCAGCATGGGATGCGTCATCGTGGCGCAGAACGTCCTGGATAACATCGTCGCCACATTCGAGATGAACGGTGAGCGCCTGAATGTCGTCACCACCTACGGTTTCGAGGGAGCGCCGGTGAACTACGCCACGCTCAAAGAACGGATCGATCAAAATAAACTGTAAGTACCGGCCTCTTTCGGTATACTTCCCCGGCACGGAGAGGTGGCCGAGTGGCTGAAGGCACCACACTGCTAACGTGGCAGGCCGAAAGGCCTCGAGGGTTCGAATCCCTCCCTCTCCGCCATTCGACTCGCTCCGCTCGCTCATGGTCTCAGCCGCAGCGCGTCTTCGGCCATTTCACATGTGTGAGTCGAATGACCCTGAGCATGTCGAAGGGCCATGCAACACGCAAAGCGTGCTTTCGCGACAGCGTTAAAAATTAATACACCAATCAGGCAACGACCCCTGCATGGTTTTTTATAGAGAGCCTGTACAACGCCTCCAGCTTCTTCGTTGTCTTCGTGATGCAGAATTTTTTCGCGAGCGACGCGGAAGACCTGCCCATCTTTGACGTGAGTGCGGGATCGCCGAGAAGTCTCAGTATGTGATCGGCGAGCTGCTTGTGACTCTTCGCCCTCGACAAGAAGCCGTTCGTCGTCACGAGGTCGATCATCCCCGCCTCCTTCACGCCGACGATGGGCAATCCGTGAATCATGGCCTCCAGGACCGCCATCGGCTGATTCTCCGAACGACTCGCCGTGGCAAACAAATCACCGAGACTGATGATGCCCGAGGAGACGAGCTCCTCGTGCGACATGCTGCCCGCAAAGACGACGCTGCGCTCGATTTTCAATTTCTTCGAGAGCGCAACGAGCGACTTGCGCATCGCGCCGTCGCCGATGATGAGAAGACTCACATCGTTCTTGGCCTTGCACACGCGAGCGAACGACCGCAGCAAATCGTCGATCGATTTCTCTTTGGCCAGTCTGCCGAAGTGCAGGACGACGTGCTTCTTCAGTCCATAGACTTCTCGCAATGCATCTTTCTTCGCGGCGGAGAGTTTCCTGACCTTCGTGAGATGAATGCCGTTCGGGAGGTACGTGAAGTGCCTGTCATAGCCCGAGTCCTTCAGCCCCTGAATGAGCATCTTCGACGGGGCCAAGCGCAAATCGCACGCATCGTAGAGCGTCTTGATCATGTAGATGCCGACGGTCGTCATCTGCTTGTTGAAAAACTTGTATCCCGGAATCACGCTGAGCGAAGCCGAGTTGCCGTGGGTAATGAAAATGTGATTCGTTCCGACGAGCGGCACGTCGAATTTCTCGGCGGCAAGATGCGCACTCAAGCCCAAGCCCCACGGCGTATGAAAATGAATGATGTCGGGCTTGAATGCCTTGAGCTTTGCGATGGAACCGGGACGAAGCGTGAAGCCGATGCGATATCCGCCGTGCATGCCCGTCGGCATGGAAGGGACGTACGCCACCTTGATTCTGTCCCGTTTGAAGGGAAGCTTGGCGGGTTTGGCCTGCTTCGGCACCACGAACAGCACGTTGTGCCCGAGACGAGCGAGTTCCGTCGCGGAGTTCATGGCCGAGGAAACGACTCCGTCGCGTTGCGGATAAAAGTTATCGGTGAAGAATGCGATGTTCATGACTCGGACGGTAGTTCCTTGCGGACGAATTTGGAAAATGCGACGAGACCGGCGATCACCAGCACGACGCCGACGGCAATGACGATTTGCGCGTTCACGATGTACGTTCCGATGACTTCGTACGACTCGCCGAAGTAGTAACCGACCGCCATGAGAACGGCGTACTGCAGCGTGGTCGCGACCAGCGCACTCACGACGAAGGAACGAATGGGCACCTTGGCCAGACCCGCGCTGATGAGCAGCGGGAAGCTGAGTCCGTACGACCACTTGGCGAGCATCATCGCTTTGAACGTGTGCTCGTGCCACAAGCGATTCATGCCTGCCATGCGCTTGCCGAGCTTCGTGACGGCAAACTTCGGATGCCACAACTTACCGACGTAGTACGAAGCAACGTCACGCACGACGTCGGCGAACATGAGAATGCCGAACGACGGAAGCAGCTTGATGAATCCCGCGGAGACCAGAAAACCCACCATGACGGAAAGAATCGGCCCCTCCAGGAACGCTATCGGAAACAGCACCGCATAACGGTACGTTTCGAGAACGGAGAGGAGGTACGCCTGCGTCATCGTGGAGACATCATATCAGGCCTCAGCGCTTGATGATGCGCGACTTCGCCCACTTGAGCGTCTCGAACACGACGAACGCCACGATCGTGGCACCGATCATTTCCTCCCACAGAATCATCGGAATCGGCTTCACCGAGAAGAACGGTCCGACGGGCGTGACCAAGAGCAGGAAGTGGAGTGCGGCCGAAACCCCGATGGCCAGCAGCAGCCACTTGTTGCCGAACGGTGAGCGCAAGAATGCGGGGCCCTGCGTGCGCGTGGAAAGCGCAAGACACAGCTGGAAGAAAATCGTTGTGGTGAGCGCCATGGTTCTGGCAAGGATAATATCGTCGTGGAAATGATGCAGGGCGAGCTTGAAGAGCCCGAGCGAGAGGATCATGTTGAGAATTCCGGCGACGACGAGCAAGAACCACTCGCCGTGGAAAATTCCTTCCGTCTGCTTGCGTGGCGGGCGGTTCATGATGCCTTGCTCGCCTTCCTCGGCCGCGAGGGCGAGTGCGGGGAAACTGTCCGTCACGAGGTTGACCCACAGAATGTGCAGCGGGAGAAGCGGCAACGGCATCCCGACGAGCAATGCGCCGCTCACCGTCAGCACCTCTCCCAAGTTGCTGCGCATGAGGAAGATGACGAACTTCTTGATGTTGTCGTAAATGCGGCGGCCTTCCGCGATGGCGGCGACGATGGTGGCGTAGTTGTCGTCGGTGAGCACCATGGCTGCGGCCTCGCGGGCGATGTCCGTACCCTGGAGTCCCATGCCCACGCCGACGTGTGCGCGCTTCAGCGCGGGCGCGTCGTTGACTCCGTCTCCGCTCATGGAAACGATTTCACCCATTTCCTGAAGTGCCTGCAGAATGGCGACCTTGTGCGTGGGCTGGACGCGCGCAAAAACCGATACCGTGCGAAGCTTGTGCTTCAATTCGTCGGTGTCCATGGCATCGAGCTCCGCACCCGTGAGGGCCGCGCTCGTTTGAATGCCGACGCTCTCGGCGATGGTGCGAGCCGTGGCCGGGTGATCTCCGGTAATCATGATGGTACGAATGCCCGCCCGGCGAGCCAGTTGGATGGCCTCTTTCACTCCTTGGCGAGGCGGATCCATCATGGCGAGCAAGCCGATGCCCTTGGGGCCGCTGCCGTTGTCGACCGCGATGCCGAGTACGCGCAGGCCCTTGAGCGAAAAGGCTTCGCTCTGCTTGAGCATTTCTTCGCGCTGATGCTCCGGAATGTGTTTGGCGATGACCTCGGGCGCACCCTTCCAGTACTTCGTCTGCTCGTCGCCGCGCTGGTGCGTCGTCACCATGTACTTGGCCTCGGAGGTGAACGGCACGTCTTCCTCCAGAATCGGCAGGCGCTCCACTCCTTCCTCCTCTGCGAATTTGAGAAGTGCGATTTCGGTGGGGTCTCCGATGTCGGGAAGTTCCGCGCGATTACACGACGCAGCGGCACGAATGAGAAGCTTCTTGTCCCCGTCCGGAAACGTCCATGCATCGGTGACGCGCATGCGGTTCTCGGTCATGGTGCCGGTTTTGTCGGCACAGATCACGGTGACGTTGCCGAGCGTTTCCACCGCATCCAGGCGACGGACGAGCGCGTGCTTGCCGATCATCCGCTGTACGCCGATGGCCAGACAAATGGTGACGATGGCGGGAAGACCCTCCGGAACGGCGGCCACGGCCAAGCTCACGGCGGTGAAGAAAATTTCCACGGGCTCCATGCCTTTCACGAGTCCGATGACGAAGATGACGACGCACAGAATGAGCACCAGAATGCCGATGCGCGAACCGGCTCGTTTGAGTTCCAGCTGAAGCGGCGTCGGCGGCGGCTTCAATTCCATGACCATGGACGTGATCTTCCCGATCTCGCTCTTGAGCCCGGTGGCGGTGACGACCGCCTCGGCCGAGCCGCGCGTGATGAGCGTGCCGGCGTGCAGCATGCCGGAGCTGAACGTGGATCCCTTTTCGATGTGTTCCTCGGCAAACTTCGCAACGGGCACCGATTCTCCCGTCAGACTGGATTCGTCGGCTTCGGCGGAAGAGGAAGCCACGATGCGCGCATCGGCGCTGACGCGGTCTCCCGCTTCCACGAGCATGAGATCGCCGGGTACGAGTTCACGCGCAGGAACGATGATCACCGTACCGCCGCGACGAACTTTCACATGGGGAGCACTGAGCTTGTTCAGCAGTGCGATGGCGTTTTCCGCTCGCCACTCTTGCACGAAGCCCAACATGGCGTTGATGATGACAATGGCGAAAATGACGCTCGCGTTGATGAGCTCATGCTGGTTGATGGAACCCGAATGCAGCAGCGGCACCAAAAGAGAGATGCCGACGGCTCCCATCAGGATGTACACCATCACATCCTGAAATTGTCCCAGGAAGATTTTCCAGAGCGGCTCTCTGCGTTCGGGAATCTCGTTGTAACCGTGTTCGGCGTACGCTTTTTGGAGCGAATCACCGGAGAGCCCGTGCTCGCTTGCACCGAGTGACTTCAAAATCTTCAGGCGATGGATTGCGACCATGCGTCAGGGTGGAGAAAGATACCCGCGCACTCTACCATACCATCCATGACTCGCCCCAAATGTTGTTGCATGGCGTACGTGACCGTTCCCACGAAGGCCGTCGCCGCGACAGTGGCTCGATCAGCGGTCGAAAGCAAGCTCGCCGCTTGCTCGAACGTTCTCGGACCCGTGACATCGACCTATCGTTGGAACGGAAAGATCGAGCATTCAAAAGAGTTCGTTCTCTTGCTGAAAACGACCGAGGCAAACTATGGCGATCTTCAAAAATTGATCCTCGAACATCATCCGTACGAGAACCCGTGCGTCATCCGCATCGATATCGCCGACGGAAGCCCCGCATATTTGAATTGGATCGCGCAGTCCGTGCTGTAGAATGAATCGTGGAAGGGTGGCCGAGTGGTCGATGGCGACAGTCTTGAAAACTGTTAACCCCTCACGGGGTTCGTGGGTTCGAATCCCACCCCTTCCGCCACGATGAAAGAAAGGCAGACAAAGCTTGCCTTCGCGACCCTTTTTCCGGGGTTGCTTTCATCGTCTGCACAATGATCAACAACGAGGCCGTTATGCGTGAAGCCGAAGCACGCAAATTCCGGCAACCGCCAGAATCATTCCCGCGACTTCCATGAATGAGGTGCGCTCATGAAATTCAACCACGCCGATCGTCGTGACGAAGATGACGGAGAATGCCGACCAAATGACGTTCACGACTCCCATGCCTTCGTAGGCGAACGACCGAATGAGAAAGAATGAAACACCGACGTAGAAGCACAGTCCGATGAGAAAGTAGCGAAGCTTCTTGGTCTCGTGGCACTCCTTCAAGAATCCGATGGCGGTCGTCTCACAAGCCAGAATGAAGGCGACGCAGACGTACAGCATCAGAAGGTGCGGGGAAGGGCGGATGGAACGACGTGCATGCAGCCGGCACCGCGAGCCTTTCTCTTGGCCTCACCGATGCGAAGTACCAGGACTCCCGTCATGACCATGCTCATGCCGATGACGTCGCTCGTCGTCACGGTTTCACCGAACAGTACGACTCCGGTCACGACGACCGCCACGACGGAGAATGCCGACCACAAAATGTTCACGATGCCCATGCCTTCGTACTTGAACGATTGCACCAGAAAAGTCGCAACAAGCCCATAGAGCGCGAGTCCGCCGTACAAATACGGGACGGAATTCGAAATCGAATATTCCTTGAGCAAACTGATTGCGGCCGTTTCGGATGCCAAAATCAGACCGATAAAAAGGTACAGAAGCTTCGGCGAACTCAGCACGGACTTCCTGGCCCTTCTTGAATGTGTGCGACGCTTCATGAAGTGAATTTTTGTTACTTCCATTATACAGTTTTATCGTGATATTTACAATAGACCATAAATGTAGTATAATATAATCAATGGCAGGAGAGTTCTCCAGAGGCCTCGACAAAGCTGTTGATATCAACATCAAGCAGCCCTTCAACCGTATCAAGAACGACGTAAGAAACAGCAAAGATTTCGTCAGTGGCATCAGTGATGGAATCGGCGGATTCTTCTTGGAAGCGGCCAAATTGCCGTTTTCAAACGCGGGCGCCATTTCCTCGTACGTCATCAAGAAGATGGCCGGCGTGCTCGGCAGCACGGTAAAACTGGGTCTCCAGGGAGCTTCGCTCATTCCACTGCCTCTCCCCGGTGGAAAAGGGGGCACCAGCATCGCGGATCTGCGGGGTCGTGCCACCGCCTTCCGAGAAGCGATCGATGTCAAAGCGCACGGAAGCCCCGAGAAGTTTGCCGATATTCTTGCTAGAATTCGCGGCGTACGAAATGACGCCGCCAAGAGAGCCACCGGCAACACCCAAACTGCTTAAGCCCATCGCGATCAGGGGTGCGAACGTCGTACCCGGACGCGGACGCGGTAAGACCATCGGCATTCCTACGATCAACGTGGAGATTTCGTCGGCTCCCGCGGAGCTGACCCACGGCATTTATGCCTGTGACGTTCTCCTGAGCGGAAAGAAATACATGGGTGCCATGCACTTCGGAGAACGTCCCGCTTTCAACGATACCGAAACGCTCGAAGTGCACATCATCGATGAGACGGTGACGGAGGTTCCCGCAACCATCGATATGACTGTCGTGGAAAGACTGCGCGGCGTGGAAGATTTCACCACGACCGAAGCCCTCGTCGCCCGCATTCGCGAAGACATCGATAGAGCCCGTGCTATCCTGCAAACACGATGAAGAAGCTCCTCAAGCACCTGTTCCCCGATACGCACCCCGTGCGCCTCATCGCGCATCGCTGGAAGAGCTGGCTCATGGCTCTGCGCTGCGGCTTTCCCGCGAAGGATCTGACGGTGATCTGCATTACGGGAACCGACGGGAAAACGACGACGGTCTCGCTCCTCGCTCACATCCTCGATGCAGCCGGCAAGAAGGCCGGTGCCGTGTCCACGGCATTCTTGCAAATCAACGGCAACCGGAGGCCCAACCCCACGCAGAAAACTTCGCTCGACGCCGCGAGTTTGCAGAAATTCTTGCGCGAACTCGTGACCGAAGGCTGCACGTACGCCGTCATCGAGGCATCGTCGCACGGACTCATGCAAGGAAGACTCATGGGCATCCACCCCACCGTCGCCGCCATCACGAACGTCTCGATGGAACACTTGGACTACCACGGAACGATGGACGAATACATCGCTGCAAAAGGAATGCTGTTTCGCGCGCTCAAGGGAAAGGGAACGAAGGTGCTCAACGCCGATGACCGAACGCTCGAGGCATACCTGAGCATTCCGTCGGAGTTCACCACGGAGTATTCGCCGAAGAGGCAAATTTCGGGGGTCAAGGATTCGGGCACGAGCCTGACGGGAGCGTTTTCCATCGATGGAAACAAGCTGCCGGTGACTCTTCCGTTACACGGAGCGTTCAACCTGGAGAACGCGCTCTGCGCCGTGTCGTGTGCCGTGGCGCTTGGCATTCCCGCACGCGATGCCGTCGCGTCGCTCGCAACATTCCGGGGCGCGGGTGGACGCATGGAGCGTGTCGACGCCGGTCAGCCGTTCAACGTGTTCCTGGACTTCACCGTAACGCCGGCCGCATACGAAAAAACTCTCACGGCAGCGCGAGCGCTCACCGCGAATCGGCTGCTCGTTCTCACGGGAAGCTGCGGCGACCGCATGAAGGAGAAGCGCCCGCTCGTCGGGAAGTTGTGCGCCGAACTTGCCGATGTCGTCGTCGTGACGAACGAAGATCCGTACACCGAGGACCCCGAAAAAATCATCGATGACGTTCTCTCGGGCGTGCCGACGTCCCTCACCTTGTACCGCTCCGCGAGCGAGGCGATGAATGCCGCCGGCAAATACTGCGTGCGCATCTCGGATCGCCGCGACGCGATTGCGTTCATTGTGAAGGAAGCCAGGCCCGGCGACACGGTGCTCCTGTGCGGCAAGGGAGCCGACGTCACCATGATGGTGGGCACCGCTCAGATTCCGTGGGTGGAGCGAGACATCGTAAAAAATGAACTTACGAAGCTCGGCTCAAGGAAGTACGCCGTGTAACGATGAGGACGACGACTCCGATGAGAAAGACGGGAATCGTAAGAAGTTGGCCTCTGCTGATACCGAAGCCGAGAATCAACGTGTAGCCGTAGGGCTGATCGCGGAAGATTTCGACGATGAAGCGGAGCAAGGCATAGAGACACAGGAAGATGCCGGTCGTTCTGCCCGCCGGCGCATGCGGAGACCGCACGAGATGCAGGTAACACATCGATGCGATGAACAGATCTTTGAAAATCGCATAGATTTGGGTGGGATGACGAAGTCCCTCGGCTCCCGGGAAACTCATGCCCCACGGAAGAGTCGTCATCGTTCCGTAGAGCTCTCCGTTGATGAGGTTGCCGAGCCTGCCGAATGCCAGGCCGAGCGCCGCGGGGACGACGAGAGCATCGATGAGGCGAAGAAAATTCACGTTCTTGCGATGACAGAAGACGAGCAGCGCAAGCGCGACGCCGATGAACCCGCCGTGCGACGACATTCCGCCTTCCCAGACGGCGAAGATTTTCATCGGATGCTCAAGGTAATACGTGCCGCCGTAGAACAGCACGAAGCCCAGACGACCGCCGAGGAGCACGCCGAGGAAGGTGGAGAAGACCATTTTTTCCTGATCACCGTCGCTGAGTTGCAACCTGACGAGACGAAGCATCCTCGGAAGCAGCCACATGCCCACGATGAACGCCAGGGCGTACATCACGCCGTACCAATGCACGGCCAAGGGACCGAGGGTAAAGGCGATTTGCCGCGATGGAAACAGGGCGAACATGAGTTCATTCTACTCCTCAAAGACTTCCTCAAGCGACGCGAGTCCATTACCCTCCGTTCATGCGCGTCCTGGGGATCGAAACATCATGCGACGAAACCTCCGCCGCCGTCGTGCGCGACGGACGATTCGTGGAAAGCTGCGTCATCGCCAGTTCCAAAAACGACTTCGGGGCCATGGGCGGGGTCATTCCCGAGGAAGCGGCGAGGAAACAACTGGAATCGATGCTGCCCGTCATCAAACTTGCACTTGAAAAAGCCAAGGCGAAGGAAACGGATATCGATTGCATCGCCGTGACGTACGGCCCCGGGCTCCTCGGCTCGCTCCTCGTGGGCACGACCGCTGCGCGTGTCCTGAGTTCCGTGTGGAAGGTACCGCTCATTCCCGTGCATCACACGCTCGGCCACCTCAGCTCCACGTGGCTTACGGATGAAAAGGTGGCCGATGAGCCGACGTTCCCCGTCATCACGCTGTCCGTCTCCGGAGGCCACTCGGACGTGTGGTACCGCGAGTCGCACACCAAGGGTCGGCTACTCGGATCCGCCCGGGACGATGCCGCGGGCGAGGCGTTCGACAAAGGCGCCGTACTGCTCGGACTCGGTTACCCGGGGGGACCCGCGCTTTCGGCGCTCGCCGACGGCGGAGACGAAACAGCATATCCATTTCCGCGGCCGCTCCACGCCGACGGATCGCTTGATTTCAGCTTCTCGGGGCTGAAGACATCGCTCAAATATTTGCTGCGCGACCTCGGCGATGCATCAAAAGATGAAATGATTCGCAAGAACATTGCCGCCGGTTATCAGTACGCCATCTGCAGGCATCTGGCCGACCGTATCGGTGATGCGCTGGACCGCATGGAGAACATCAACGAAATACACGTCGTCGGCGGCGTGGCCGCCAACAAGCGCCTGCGCTCGTTGCTCATCGAAACCCTCCCGAAGAACGTGACGCTGCGCTGGCCCTCGAAGATCGTGTATTGCACCGACAACGCCGCAATGATCGCCTCCGCAGGCTTTTTTCTTTGCTCGGAACAGAAGACGCTCGGCACCTTCGCGACGTCGGCGACGTTGGAACACACGAAGGTCGTCGGTGATTAGAACTGCATCGCGCTGAAGACCGGAAGCAACGCACCGAGAACGATGGCAATGACTCCGACGATGGCGATGACACGAACGATGGATTGAGTTTTCATTCGGCAGTGACGGAAATGACGGATGATTTTGTGCTCTTCAGATTGTTCGCCGTGGTCGCGGTCAGCGTGACCGTATATTCACCGGGCTGCAAGAAGACGTGTGTGGGACTCTGCATGTCGCTCTGCGCATTGTCACCGAAGTCCCACAGCCACGATGTGAAATCGCCCGTGGAACATGCGCTGTCGAAGCGCACGCCGAGCGGTGCCTTGCCGTTCTTGCGACTGGGCAGGAAGCACGCATCGATGAGCGGTGCTCGAACGAGCAGCGTGCGCTTGCCGCTGAAGGACTGGCCCGCCGTGGTGCGCACGGTAAGCTCGATCACGTACGTGCCGGGCTGGTCGAATTGATGCTCGATGCGTGCACCGGAAAATTTGGTGCGGTCCTGGGACGACGAATCGCCGAAGTTCCACTCGAAGCCGGTAATCTCTTGCCCGGCAGGAACGAACGTGTCGGAAGCGTCGAACCTCACCAGTGCGGGGGCGATGGGCGCCTCGGGATCCATGGAGAACGATGCGAGCGACGACGGCGGCTTGGCATCGACGGTGATGCGCTTGCGGAAGACGTTCTGGTCGGGGTCGATGCCGATGAGGTCGATGTAGTATTTGCCCTGGTCGCGGTACACGGCGTGGAAACTCTTGTCCGTCGCCTCGGATTCCGTGGCACTGGGGGCGTCCCAGGAGAAGGTGATCAGCGGCTGAATGGTGTTGGGCGTGAGGTCGATGATGAGCGGCACTTCGCCTTCGATGGAGAAATCGCGGACCGGGGGCGAACCCGTGAAATTCAGGTCACGAATTTCGAGCGGGTTCGTGACACGGACGACTTTGCTCAGCTTTGCGATGGAACCGCTCTGGGACCGAACGGTTGCCGTGACGACCATGGTACCCACGGATGAAAACACTTGTGCGACTCGCAGTCCCTCGGCGGTTTTGCCGTTGCCAAAATCCCATGCGGCGTTGGCCACGGGCTCCTTGGTTTTGATGGTGAACAGCACCCCGAACGGCGGCGGACCGAGGAGCGTCGTCGGCTCGGTCTCCAGCGTCACCGGGAACGGCTGCTCCGGAGGATTCACCACTTGCACCGTGCGCTGCAGCGAGGACTGGGACTGGTTCGTGAGCGTCATCGATACCGCGACGTTCACGGAGCCGAGCTTGTGGTACGTGTAGGACACGGTGAGCTTGTCGCTCTCAAGGTCGACATTGCCGTCGCCATCGAAATCCCACTTTGCCTTCTGCAACTTGGGTACGGACGAATCCGCGGACTTGGGGAACATGTGTTCCAGCGAGAACGTCGCCGGTTCCTCGATGATGGGATAGAACGGCTGAACGCCGAAGCTGGCGCGCGGCACCACCAAGCGGTAAATCACCGATTTCACGGCGCCGCTCGTCATGGTGACGCGCGCGACGATGTTGTAGATACCTGCTTTCGTGGCGAGATAGGTGGACTGCGGATCGAACGTCTCCTGATCCATGACGCCGTCATTGTTGTAGTCCCATTCGAATTTGAGGGGCGTCAGCTTCTGGTCGGCGAAGTACTTGAGCGCCGTGTCCATGCCGAAGGTCACCGAAACCGGCGCGATGAGCTCGGCCGAAGAGCGAGGGGAAACGACGTTGAGCCTGAGCTTCGGCGGAAGGTTGATGAGGAAAACGACGAGCAGGCTGACGATGACCGCGGGAGTCGTGAAGGCAATGAGACGAATGAGTGCCGTGAGACGAAGTCGCGGACGGTCCTTGAGTGCCGTGATGCGCAAGTACCCCATCACGCCGAAGACGACCGCGGTGATGAGACCGATGCCGTACACCACGGTGACGCCGCCCTTCAGCGTGGACAGACTTCCGTCGGCACGCGGAAACATGCTCATGAACACGACGCCGAGGACGACATATATGGCTCCCACGGCCACGAACAGAGGTACCGTCAGGTTGAGTGCCGCACGTTGCGGTTTGGGCGGAGAAAGATCGGGAGTCGGTGAAGCAGTCTCGGGAGCACGCTCGGATGCAGGCGCAACGATGCCATCGACCGGTGTTGGTGTGCTCGGATCTTGCATGGGTGTTTCCCCGACAGTATCCCTGCAAGTCGGTGTGGGCGGAACTGGCGGCTAGAGCGAAAAGATGGCGAAGATACTGTCGAACGGAAGCGTCGCCGCGCTCCCCGTCGGACGACGAACGAGCGGCGCTCGATTCTGATCGCTGAAGGCGGCATCGACTCTGAGTCGGACGGGACCCGAAACCGTGGGCAAACCTTCGATGACCCACTGCACGCGGCGCATGCTGAAATCGACCGTGGAAATCCACAGCTCACCCTCGGCCGTGGCATCGTCCGCACCGGTGCCGGCAAGCGAGTGCATGAACGATGGATCCAGTTTCACGCGGTAGTGATACTGCAACGTCCCGTCACGTCCGCGCTGCGTTCCCAGATTTTCGGTCACGGTGAGAGCCGATGCGTACGAATCGAGAACGGCCGGATCCGGAGCGGTCTGGGCGACGGCCGGGGCATCGGACTTGCTCTCGGTGCCGATGACCCACCAGCCGGTCGTCGTTCCCGTGGAAGAAAGCACCGGGAATTTGATGTCCAGTCCCCGGAGTGACTCAAAACGGAGAAACGTCCTGCCGTCGCCCGGAGCCGATGCAATGATGCGTCCCGACGCATGCTTGTAGCCGGTTCGCCCGGTGCGCTCGGTATCGAAGGCGGCGTCGGCCGACCATGCCTGCCCTCCGTTCCGCAGCACGCCCTGCGCCACCAAACTTCCCGAGAGAGAGGACGAATCCTCCGTACCGAAGGCGGCGGAAACCGACACGGCGACGGAGTCGAGCAGGTGACTGTTGATGACGGCGCGACGAATCACTTCACCGGGAGGCAAATCGGGTGCACCGCCGCACGACGTCGCAAAAAGACAGAAGCCGATGAGCGCCAAAACACGACGAGGTGAAAACATGCGGGCGGAGTGTACAGAGGATAGGATCACATCACTACTCGGTGAGTCTCTCGGGGCGATACGTCATCGAATGCAAATCGGATTTCTCTTGCAGAATGAAGTCCACTTTCTTGCGAATGGACGCGTTTCCGGTGGCTTTGAGAAGCAGAACGACGGTCTTGCCGCGCTCGAGAACGTACGAGGGAGAAAAATCAAGCGTGACCGTTCTTCCGTGCATGCGCGCTGCATTCGACGTGAGTACTTGCCCCGAACGCGTTTCCAGGCGCAGATCGATGAGGTCCATGTCGCGCGCACCTTCCGTGTTCGTGAGCGTGATGCTCGTAAGCAGGTGATCCGTCTTGATGTCGGAAGTCAGCTGCAAGCGCGCGACGGTTTCCACGCGCCCGTAACGCATCAGGTTCGTCGTCGGCAAAAAGGTGACCGTGATGCTTCCGGCCTGCTGAGTGGAAGCCACGACTCGCTCTCGCGAATCGTCCTGCGAAAGCGTCACGTTCTTTGCGGTCGACTGAATGTCCGCGGCATGCGCGATGGTGACGCCGTGCTCCGACGCGACTGCCGCCGTCGGACTGTAGTCCGCAAGGACGGACAGACGAACGGCACCGCAGCTCGGAATCTTGAGCGACGGAGCGCGGAGGGTCGCGGTACGACTTCTCTGATCGAATCTGCCGGCGCGGCTGACGCGGCGGAATCCGTCGGCCAAATACAGACCCGTGATATCGGTCGCGACGCCGAGTCCCACATGTGCGAACTCCACGCTCTGCACCGTGACGTCGGCCTCGCATGAGGCGGACAAGTTGAGCGTCGCCATGTGAACGCGGGTCGCTCCCAGCGGCACGGAACCTTGAATGGGGTCCACGGTAAGCGTAGCGAGCAAATCACCCGCACCGGCCACCGAGCTCGCCGTCTCATCCGCCGGGGCGGCCGGGTACGCAGGCATGCGTGCCTGCAAAAAATCGCTGATGAGCATGGCCGTGAGAACGATGGAAGCGATGTGCATGGAAGAAAAGAAAAGAATTACCAACGTCCGCTGGCTCCGCCTCCGCCGAAGCTTCCGCCGCCGAATCCTCCGAATCCACCTCCACCGCCCCCGCTACCGAATCCGCCGCCCGGACCCCAACCTCCGCCCGCCCACCACTTGGTGGTGCCTCGACGCTTGAAGTTTCTGGAGACGACGAAGTCCAAGAAAAGCCCCAAAACGACGAGAATCGGGATGGAGAGCCACCACGCATATGCGATGGCGAGTCCCAGGCCCGCAATGCCTCCGAACACTCCGCCCAACCACCACGATTTCGTACGACCCAAGACGGCGATGAGCCACTGCAACGCGATGAATCCTACGAAGAGCAAGACGGGCGGAAAACCGCTGTCACTGGGTTCGGCATAGCGATCGGCGGTGTACTCGCCTCCGATGTGCTTTTGCAACGAATCGATGGATGCGATCACTCCTCCGGAGTAATCCCCGTCGCGAAAGTGCGGAACGATGTCCTCGTCGATGATTCCTTTGGCGACGATGTCCGGCACGGCGCCTTCCAGGCCGTAACCGACATCGAACCGAACCTCGCGTTCCTGGTACGCCACGAGAATGAGAATGCCGTTGTTTTTTTCCGAACCCACGCCCCACTTGCGAGCGATCTGCAAGCCCACGTCCTCGATGGCTTCACCGCCGAGCGAGGGCACGGTGACGACGGCGATTTCGTTGCTCGTTGCCTCACGATAGTCCGTGAGCTTTCGTTCGATGGCTGCTTTGCCCTCCGCAGTGAACATGTCCGCCGTATCCGTGACGAACCCGTCATTCGGCGGAACTTCAAATGCGTGAGCGAAAGCCGGCGCAAGCGCCAGATTCACAAGCAGAAGGCTGCCGATCAACGATCGAGAAAGCGTCATGGGATGGAGTGCTTACTTCGTAAAATCGACGGCCGGAGCGACGTCGCTGCCTTCCACGGCCGCGAATGACTTCTCCGCGGAGAATCCGAACAGCTTGGCACCGAGGTTGCTCGGGAAAGCGTTCACCTTGAGGTTGTACGAGAAGACGGCGTCATTGAAATCCTTGCGAGCGACGGCGATGCGGTTCTCGGTTCCCTCGAGCTGCGTCATAAGATCGCGGAACGCCTGCGTCGCCTGGAGTTGCGGGTAGGCCTCCACGGTCACGAGCAATTTGGAGAGTGCGGAATCAAAACCGGAGGCCGCCTGAATTTGCTGTCCGCGGTCGCCGACGCTCTTGGCCTGCGCCCATGCGCTCCTGGCCTCGGTGACTTGCGTGAACGTGCTCTGCTCGAAGTTTGCGGCACCCTTCACCGTACTCACCAGGTTGGGGATCAAATCGACTCTCCTTTGGTACTGCGTTTCCACCTGCGCCCACTGACGATCCACGTTTCCCTTTGCCGTGACAAGACCGTTGTAGCTCATGACGAGCCAGAGGCCGAGTACAACGACGACGCCGAGCAAGATGTACCACATTTTATTCGTTGATTGTGTAGCGGAAGCCATGGTGAAAAAGGTGAAGGAAATGGGGCTTCCATCGTAGCACGAATCAGTTACTCGGAATGAGCACCGGAACCCGAAGGAAGGCTGAGCACAAGTTCTGCATTCGAGGGGCCGGGATCCCCGGGGATGGGCTGCAGATAGCGCACGCGGATGGAATTCCCGTAGACACGGACATCGCGAAGTTGTGCATGGCGAAGGGGAAAGGACGCGACATGGGACGGCGCACCGTCTTTCCATGTCACGACCGCCAACTCTACGATTGCGTTTTCTCCGTCGCCGGCACGGAGCGGCACCACGGCGTCCACGACTCCGTCTCCCGTCAGGTCACCGTACGTCACGTGCGGTACATCCAGCGTCAAAACCGAATACGGCCCCATGAGCGCCGTCGGGGGAAAGCGATGCGTGCCGTCGTCGAGCCGCACAAGAAAATCTTTCTCGGAAGCCGAAAGCAGCGATCGAAGCGTGGGATCGGTGACGGTGTACGACAGGGAAGACAAAACGTCGATCGACAGAAGCTGCTTGGCTCGGTCAATCGGCGAAGGAACCGTCTCGGTTTCGCTGAGGGGAACGGCCGGAGTGACGCCGCCGCACGCCGCGAGCACCAGGAGCCCCAGCGTGACGGCGCAAGCGGAGATGTGCGAGTGCAGGGTTCGCATACGGTGTTTCAGAGTCCGAATTTTTCGAGATCTTTCGCGATCTCTCCCGAATGATCTTTTGCGTCAAAGCCGTGATAGATCTTTTGAATGATTCCCTTCGGATCGATGAGAAACGTCGTGCGTTTGGGCAACTCCGCTCCGATGCCATAGTCGGTGATCATCTTTTTTTCGGTGTCCGCGATCAGCGGAAACAGCAACTTGAATTTATCGGCAAAGGCCTTGTGGCTGGCGACGTCATCTTTACTGACACCGACGATGCTGATGCGCAAGGAAAGCGATGCGTAGTCATCGCGAAATCCGCATGCCTCGATGGTGCAACCCGGCGTGTCGTCCTTCGGGTAGAAATAGAGCAGCAGCCATTTCCCCACGAAGTCCGCAGACGAGAGGCCGGTGCCACTTTGATCGATGCCGGACCATGCCGGCGCACTGTTCCCGATCTGAAGCATGACGGCATTCTAGCATCCAAGGCCTTTCTTTACCCTGGCTTTGATGAAGGAAACGGTGAATAATGCGCGTCACGTCGGGGCGTAGCTCAGTTGGTAGAGCGCGTGGTTCGGGACCACGAGGCCGAAGGTTCGAGTCCTTTCGCTCCGACCAGTCAGATCAATACTCACTCAATGAAGCGACCAAGATCACGAGCCGGGTTCGGGACTATGCCGAACGCGAAGCGCGAGTCCTTTCGCTCCGACCAGTCA
>CAZKJL010000002.1:0-80550 GCA_964553135.1 uncultured Candidatus Peribacteria bacterium
TACGGACACGAACACTCAATGGTCCAATACCGGTGCTCTCCAAACGGCCTTCGATGCTCGTTACGTCAACGTCGCGGGCGACACGATGACGGGCACGCTGGTACTCCAAAACGGCAACACGCACACCGCGACGAACACTCCGCTTCTCAATGTGCGCGGCACGCTCTCGGGTCGCTCGCTCATCATCGCGGGTACCGGAGCATCGACCGCACCTCTCATTTACACGGATGTCAGCACGGGTCGCGTGGGTATCGGCACCAGCGCGCCGTCCGCCATCTTGGAACTGCGTTCCGATATCGATGCGAATGCCAAAATTCGCGTGATCTACACGGGCACGCCCGCGACGAACGCCGGCGGAGGAGCGTTCCAGGGATATATTTCACAGGTGCCCACCGCTGCGGGACAACGCCTCGGCAACTTGCAGCTCGGTGCATTCGACAGCAGCAACACGGCACGCACGTCCGTCGGAGTGTTCGGTTATGCCGGTGAAGCATGGGGCGCACTCGCGTCCCGTGCCGGTTACCTCACCTTCGAGACCACGCCGCTCGGCTCCACGACTCGCTCGGAGCGCGTTCGCATCGACACGAACGGATACATGGGCGTGGGTACCACCGCTCCCAAGTCCCAGGTCGATGTCATCGGTACCATCTCGGGTTCGCGTCTCAGCATCAGCAACAACGCCAACATCACGGGTTCGTTGCTCGCCGGCAACATCACGACGCGCGGCACGCTCTCGGGTTCCCGTCTCGTGGTCTCCGGTCATGGCACGATCTCGGGTTCGCTCCTCGTACTCAACAATATCACGGCACGCGGCACGCTCTCGGGCACCAACCTTACGGTCAGTTCGTCCGCCAGCATCTCCGGCACGCTCATCGTGAAAACCGGCATCACCTCGAAGGGTTCCGTCTCCGGTGCCACCATCCTGGGCTTCGGCTTGGGCTCTTGTAACGGCGCTTCGCAGAAGCTTCTCTACAACAGTTCCACGAACAAGTTTGAGTGCGGAACGATTTCCGCATCGTCCGCATCATTCTCCACGGGCAACGTTCTCACCATCGGTGACGCTCGTTACGTCAAAAAGCAGGGCGACACCATGACCGGTGCTCTCGTCATCAACATCACGAACGGCGCACTCGGAACCGTCGGTCTGAAGGTCATCAACACGCTCTCCGGTGCCAACATTCATGCGGAGAAATCTCTCTCGTCCTCGGGCTCCGTCATCTCGAACTCCGGTTACCTTCTGTCCGCCGCACGCGATCAGGTCATCCGCATGCAGACGGGCAACGGTACCGGCAAGAATCTCTCCATTCTCGGTGCGTACGGTAGCGGTGGTTACGCGGGAGGAGCCATCAACATCGAAGCGGGTACGAGCGTTCGTACCCTGAGAGGAGGTGCCTCTTCCACGCCCATCACTCTCGTGCAGAGCACGAGCGCGGCAAGCGATACATCTCCCGTTGCCGTTAGCTGGGATTCCACGACGACTGCCGGAAACCTGCTTGTCGCCGTCGTGACCAACAAGAGACCCGGCCCCACGTCCGTCCCCACCATCACTCCTCCGGCAGGATGGACGCTCGCGAAAACTCAGACGACGGATCTCGGTAACGGACATCGCTGGAGAACGTCGATCTACTACATTGAGAACGCATCGGCACGCAGCGGATCCGAATCCTTCACCGGTGAAGGATACATGGGCTCCGCGTATATGACCTTGGCCTTGTTCGAATATTCCGGAATCCTCACCTCCGGTGCTCTCGATCAGACCGCAGGAGCGTCCGCTGCCGCGACGACCGATACGACCGCGAACAGCGGAACGACCGGCACGACGGCTCAAGCCGATGAATTGGTGATTGCAACCTTCAGCAACGGCGCTTCTGTGTTCGGTACGCCGACCAACAGCTTCACCGCGCGCGAGACACCGAGCAGTGTCATTTGGACGACCGTTGCGGATAAAACTCTGACCGCAACGGATACGCCGAGCACGTCTGCGACGCATACCGCCTCGTCCAACGTCGGTGCCATCGCAACCTTCAAGGCGATCGGCGGCGGCGTTGCTTCCACCGCGTATGTTTCAACGGCCGGTTCTCTCACCCTCAACGCCGGTTCCGGTACGAGCCCCGTCATCATCATCGGTAACAAATACAGCCCCACGGTCCGTCTCGTGCAGAGCGGGGGAGCCGTCGCCATCGGCAAGACCGTGCCGAGCGGCAATGCCAAGCTCGATGTGCTCGGTACGATCTCGGGTTCTCGTCTCGTCATCAGCAACAACGCAAACATCTCCGGTTCTCTCCTGAGCATCGGCAACATCGTGACGCGCGCAACGATGTCGGGTGCACGCCTCGTCGTCAGCAACAACGCCAACATCTCGGGCTCACTCGTGGTGCTGAACAACATCACCGCACGCGGCACGCTCTCCGGCACCAACCTTACGGTCAGCTCGTCCGCCAGCATCTCCGGCACGCTCATCGTCAAGACCGGCATCACGAGCAAGGGCTCCGTCTCCGGTTCTACCATCCTCGGATTCGGCTTGGGTTCTTGTACGGGCGCTTCGCAGAAGCTTCTGTACAACAACGCAACGAACAAATTCGAATGCGGCACCATCTCCGCCGCAGGCACGTTCTCCACAGGCAACGTGCTGACCATCGGTGATGCACGCTACGTCCGTAAGTCGGGTGACACCATGACCGGAGTTCTCACGATCGATATCACGAATGGCAGCATCGGTACCGTCGGGCTCAAGGTCATCAATACGCTCTCCGGCGCGCGACTCCATGCCGAAAGAGAATTGTCTTCCTCCGGCACGTTCGTTCTCAAAAATCGTGCGGGAACCGCTACGGGTAATATTTTCGTCGTCGATACTTCGGGTCTCATCTATGACGCCACGAACAAGCGCGTCGGCGTGAACACCACGTCACCCGATGCGGCGATGAACGTGGTTGCGTCCGCCGCACTCGGCGCATCGAGCCCCGTCATGAAGCTGGAAGGTTCCTCCGGTAACTCCTCTCCCACCGGTGCCGCCATTCTGCACCTTCTCAACACGCACACCAGCGCCAACACGATGATCGGACTGAAGTTCGATCACTACAACGCATCCTCTTCCGAAGTGACCATCGGTACGATCGACGTCATCCCGAGCACGGTGGTGGCCGGATCCGAAGCGGGTTACATGCGCTTCGCCACCCGCAATGCGACCGCCGGGCTCATTGAGCGCATGCGCATCGACAACAATGGTGACCTCGGTATCGGTACGACGAGCGCAGGATCGCGCCTCTCCGTGTCCGGCGCCGTCATCATCGGCACCGCCATCGGATCCGCGGCCGCCGACACCAACGTCGCACTCGAAATCATCGGTACCGCGTCGGGCCGCGTGCTCCGCGCACAGAACACGCTCGCGTCGTCCGGCACGCTCGTCTTCGAGGGTGCTGCATCCGGTTCGTCGCTCTACGTCGCGACCTCGTTCGACGGTGCGGGTCTCGCCGACTGTGATACCGCGGGCAGCAGCAAGCTCCTCTGGGACGCCACCAGCAAGCGCTTCTCCTGTGGCACCGACCAGACCGGCGGATCTTCCTCCAATTGGTCCAACACGGGTTCACTGCAAAACGCCTTCGATTCCCGCTACGTCAATGTTTCGGGAGACACGATGACGGGCGTGCTCGTCATCCAAAACGGCAACACGCACACCGCGACCAACACGCCGCTCCTCAATGTTCGCGGCACGATGTCCGGCCGCGGCATCACGATCACCGGAACGGGAGGCGTGCCTCTTCTCGCCACGAACCAGGAACGCGGTACGCTTTACATGGGTACCGGTGCGAACCGCAACATGACGGGAGGTTCCGTGATGTATCCGCAGCTCAACGTGACGGGTCGTTTGCCCCGCGTTGCGGTGGGTAGCGGCTCCACGGGCACCGGTCCGTACGGCATTTACGTCCAGGATCGTTATGCCTACTTGGTGAACTGGACGTCGGGCACCATGCAGATCTTCGACGTATCGAATGTCGGTAACCCGGTTCTCATGAGCACGGTCGCGAGCGGCACACAGCCGTACGGCATCTACGTGCAAGGCCGCTACGCCTATGTGGCGAACACCGGCTCCGATACGGTTACGATTTTTGATATCACCAATCCCAAGGCTCCCGCAGCCGTCAGCAACATTACGACGGGTGACCAGCCGTACGGCATCTACGTGCAAGGCCGCTACGCGTACGTCACTGCCTACGGCGAAGCAGCACTGCAGATTTTTGACATCAGCAATCCGAAAGCCGTCACCAAAGTGGGTAGCGTCGGTACCGGCACCAACCCGTGGGGCATCACCGTTCGCGGCAACTACGTCTATCTCGTGAACGCGGGCGCCAGCAGAAACATGCAGATCATCGATGCGACCGACCCGTACCATCCCGCAGTGAAGAGCTCCATTACGGTGGGAGTCGCACCGACGTCCGTCGCGGTGCAAGGAAACTACGCGTACGTCACGAACTACGGCTCCTTGTCCGTGCACATCATCGACATCCGCGACCCGTCCGCACCGCTCTTCGTTTCTGCCGTGACCACCGGTACGCAGCCGTACTACGTCGCCGCCCAGGGCCGCTACATTTACGTCGCAACAGCCGCATCGGCCACGCTCAACGCCATCGATGTCAGCAACCCCGCAGCTCCGTACTCCGTGGGTACCGTCGCCACGGGTGGAGGCTCCGGATATGTGTACGTACAGGGCCGCTACGCCTACGTGACGAACAATACCGGAAAGTCCTTCCAGATCTTCGATCTCGGAGGTGCGTACGTGCAGCAGCTCGAAGCCGGTTCCCTGGAAGTCGGCTCACTCTCCGTCCGCCAGAATATCTTCGCCGCCGACATCAACCTCCGGGGCGGTATGACCGTGGGCACGTCGCTCCAGGTCCTCGGCAACGCATCGTTCGGTACGGGAGGACTCGTGCAGATCAACCAGACCGGATCCGCACTCAACGTTCGCGGAGTTCTCTCCGGTTCTCGCCTCGTCGTCTCCGCCAATGCCACGATCTCCGGAACGCTCCTCGTCAAGAGCACCATCGCCACGAAAGCAACGTTCTCCGGTGCGGCTCTCAACATCATGGCGGGCAACACGAGCTACGTCTTGGGTTCCCTCGCCATCGGAAAGACGACCGTCGCCGGCAACGCCAAGCTCGACGTCTTCGGCACTCTCTCCGGTTCGCGCCTCAGCATCAGCAACAACGCCAACATCTCGGGCGCACTCCTCGTCATGAACGACATCACGACGCGCCGCGGCTTCTCGGGTAACACGCTCTTCATCAACAAGAATGCAACGTTCGCGGGTTCCGGCATCGTGTTCTCCATGTCCGGTTCGACCGTCTTCAACGAGCAGAGCCGCAACGTCGACTTCCGTATCGAGTCCGACGGTGACGTGAACGCATTCTTCGTCGACGCATCGGCAGACTCCATCGGTATCGGCAAGAGTAACCCCAAGGCAAAACTCGACGTCTTCGGCACTCTCTCCGGCTCTCGCTTGAGCATCAGTAATAATGCCAACATCTCCGGCGCACTCCTGGTCGTCAACAACATCACCACGCGCCGCGGCTTCTCCGGCAACACGCTCTTCATCAACAAGAACGCCACGTTCGCCGGTTCCGGCATCGTCTTCACCGCTTCGGGCGGCGCGGTGTTCAACGAGCAATCCAACAACGTCGACTTCCGCATTGAATCCGACGGCAACACCAACATGTTCTTCGTGGACGCCTCCGCCGACTCCATCGGTATCGGCAAAAATAACCCCAAGGCCACGCTCGACGTTCTCGGCACCATCTCGGGCTCCATGCTCCGCGTCTACAACGGCAGCACGAGCACGGGTGCCTACATCTCGCAGCGCGGCAACGGTACGGCGCTCGACATCATCAGCAATGGAACCACGACCGACGTCTTCAACTTGGAAGCCAGAAGCCTGACTACGGGTGTCGCTCTCGACGTCTACGGTTCCGCTCTCACCACGGGTGGACTCGCACGTTTCTACTCCAACTCCACGAGTGCTCTCACGCGCAACTTGGTGAGCATCATCAACAACAGCAGTTCCGCCACCAAGACGACACCGTTCCGCATTTTGCAGGCCGCGTCCTACACCGGTGCCTTCATCGACATGAACGGCAATGCTCCCGCACTCGACATCGACAGCGAATCCACCACGCAGCCCGGTATCCGCATCGACATGCCGAGCAACTACGCCAGCGAAAACCCGCACCTCTTGTTCGGTTACAACGGCACGTTCGACACGAACTTCATGCGCTACGGCGCCAACCAGCTCGGTACGTCCGGCTCACTCATCATGAACCCCACCGCGTTCACCGCGGTCTTCACGGATACCGACAGCGATCCGACCACGGGCATCGGTACCGACTACACCACGGAGGCCAAGACATCGTCCGGCACGCCGATCCCGATGTTCACCGCCGAGAACCCGACGAACGAATACTTCTACGTCGGTCTCCCGACGAAGTTCGGAGTCGTGAACTTCAATACCGCCACTCCCGGTACCACCATCGTGTTCCAGGCTCAGTACTACAACACGGCCGGTGTGTGGACGGAACTTCCGTTCGCGGACGGTACGAGCAACTTGAGCCAGGACGGTACGATCACGTTCAATCCTCCCGCCGCTTGGGCCATTACGACCATACCTGCCTTCCCGCAAAGCAACTTCTACGTTCGTTTCCACAGTATCGCCACGAACATCACCAAGGTTCCGAGCCTCTACAGCGTGGCTCCCACCCAGCAGAGCAGGTTGACCATCAAGAGCCAGGCCGGCGATAACCAGCCTCTTCTGTACCTCAACAACCAGAAGAACATCGTCATCAACAGCACCACTGCCGCCCTCGGCAACTCGGCGCTCACCGTCTCCGGCGGCGTCATGATCGCTCCGGGTGTCACCACCCCGCGCCTCGACCAAGGTGTCGCTCTCGAAGTCGTGGGCACCATCTCGGGCACTCGTCTCGACATCGCCAAGAATGCCACCGTCTCCGGCGCACTCTTCGTCATCAACGGTATCAAGACGCGCGGAACGCTCTCCGGCAACACCCTCTTCATCAACAAGAACGCCACGTTCGCCAACTCCGGCGTTATCATCTCCACGTCGGGCGCCACGGTGTTCAACGAACAGTCTCGTGCAGTCGATTTCCGCATCGAATCCGACGGCGATGCGAACGCATTCTTCGTCGACGCTTCCACCGACTTCGTCGGTATCGGCAAGAGCAACCCCAAGGCCAAGCTCGATGTCTTCGGCACGCTCTCGGGTTCTCGCCTTGTCATCTCCGGGAACGCAGCCGTCACGGGCGCACTTGTCGTTGTCGGCAATGCAACGGTGAAGGGCACGTTGTCCGGTGCAACTGCCGTGATCTCCGGCAACACGACGATCGGTACAGCCTCTGCCAACGGTCGTCTCACCGTTCGTGGCGTCGTTAACAGCCGTGTGCTTGAACTGGAGAATACCAATGCCTCGGACACCAACACCCGCTTCATCGATGCCATCCGCAGCGGTTCCGACTCCGAATTCATCGTTTACAACAACGGTGACGTGAACTACGACGGCACGGCATCCGCTCCCGCCGACTACGCTGAGTGGATGGAAACGAATGACACGGATCTCGTTCCGGGAGAACTCGTCTCGCTCGATCCGAACAGACCGAATGCCGTGAAGCGCGCGACGGGAGTCAACGATCAAAGCCTCTTCGGTGTCATCTCCACGAAGCCGGGTATCCTCGGTACGCGTGCCGATGACGTCACGGACGCCACCATCGATCGGGAGACGGATCCGAGCTGGAAGAAGGTGGCGTTCCTCGGACAAGTGCCCACCAAGGTGACGGGACTCATTCGTATCGGCGACTCCATCACATCTTCCGAGATTCCGGGTGTCGGTCGCAAGGCTGCGCTCGGACAGTCCGTCGTTTGTATCTCCATGGAGGCGTTCAGCGGCTCCGGAACCGGCATCGTGAACTGTGTCCTTGCTCGCAGCAACTTGAGCGCCGTCGGACAGGCGATGTCTTCGGGTTCGTATCTGCACGCACGAGATGTCCTGTCGTCCTCGGGTGCGCTCAGCATCGAAACGTGGGGCACCTTCGGTTCCGGCATCCTCCTCAACACCGCCTACACGAACGGCAATGCCGATATCTTCGTCGCCAAGTCGAACGTCGGCGGCACGGGCAACACCGTTCTCCGCATCAACGCCTCCGGCGCCGTCTTCTCCGACTCCACCTTCAACAGCCAGGGCGCCGACTACGCCGAGTGGTTCAAGTCCACGGATTCCTCGCTCAAAGCCGGCGAAGTGGTCTGTATCGACATCCTGAACACCAACGCCGTGAAGCGCTGCGATCGCGGTGCCGACACGAACGTCATGGGCATCATCTCCACCAACCCCGCCTTCATCGGCAATGCCATCCGCGGCGCCGACGGCATGAAGGGTGTTGCGGGCTACGTCCTCGTCGGTCTCATCGGACAAGTCCCCGCCAAGGTCGTCATCGAAGGCAGCGGCGGCACCATCCGTCCCGGTGACAGCCTCACCGCCGCCTCTTTCCCGGGCTACGCCCGCAAGGCCAAGGCAGGGGAGTCCACCGTCGGTGTCGCTCTCGAAGGCTACGACGGAACCACCTCCGACAACGTCATCAACGTCCTCATCTCTCGTCGCAACCAGTCTCTCACCGTCGAGACCGTCGAGCAGAAGGTCCTCGATTCCATCGCCTCCATGAACATCGGTGATGAGGTCAGTCGCTTGGTCCAGACGGCCTCGAACAACCTCGATGTCGACACCCGCGTCACCACCGCCATCGCTCAGCAGCTGCAGTCTCTCGACATCACCTCGCAGATCAACCTCATCCTCGACGGTCGCTTCGCCTCCGGCTCCGTCCTCGATGTCGCCACGTTCGGCAGCGGCATGACCGTCCTCAACACCCGCATCGCCGTCCTCGAGTCCCGCGTTGCCGCTCTCGAATCCACTCTCTCCGGTGCCGTGCTCCACGGTGCCGCCACCGTCGACACGCTCACGGTGAACACGCTCCGTTACACGGGCGCTCTCATTCTCTCCGGCTCGGGCACTCGCATCGGCAACATCAGCTTCTCCGGCTCCGACGTGCAGATCGGCACCCTCATGTCCTCGGGCTCGCTCAAGGTCATGGGCAATGTCACGATCTCGGGTCTCGCCACGTTCCTCGGAGACGTGCACGTCTCGGGCGAGCTCTCCGTTGCCACCAAGCAAGCAGGTATCGCCGTCATTCCGCAGGGCGGCACGGGTGTCACCGTCACGTTCTCGGGCGCCTTCATCGGCACGCCCATCGTCACCGCCACGTCCGATGACTTTGCTCCGTGGAGGCTCCGTAACCGCTCACAGACAGGCTTTACGATCCAGCTCAAGGATCCGGCCGAAGCCGACATCACGTTCACGTGGGTCGCTCTCTCGTCCTTCGATCCGCAGATGAACCGCGGTTCCGGCGGAGTTCTTCCCGGCGCCCCGATTCCGTTCCCCGTGAACGCGTTCGGTCAGCCCGTTTCCGGTGATCCGGTCTGGAACGGTTGTATCCAGGGCCATCCGCTTCTGGATTCCGAAGGTCAGCCGCTCAGCTGCGCCCGCTACCACGTCGACTACGTCTGGCAACACCCCGATTTGGGCATCTCCTTCACCTATAACCCGAATCACGAGCCTTCCGTCCTCATCGTGCCGGACGGGTACGTCGTGACGGTCATCGAAAGCTCGTCGTCTTCCTCGTCGAGCGTCAGCAGTTCGAGCTCCTCCTCCTCTTCCGAGGAAAGCTCTTCCTCCTCAAGCAGCTCATCGAGCGACCCGTCGTCCGGAACGGGCAGCGTGGAATCGTCGAGTAGCAGCAGCGCTTCCTCCGAGTCGTCGAGCTCCTCCTCTGAATCCTCCGAATCGTCCTCCGCTTCGTCCGAGTCTTCCTCAAGCAGTTCGTCGTCAGGATCGGGTTCCACCCTTTAAAGGCGCGGTGAGTGCGGTATAGTTGAGCTCGCGCCGAGCGCGTTTTCATGCCCACACTCAGCATCGTCATTCCGGCGTACAACGAACACGACAGACTCGATGTCACGCTCGCGTCCATCGCCGATGCATTTGCAAAAAAAGAGGTGCCCGGTTTGGAACTCGCTCAAGTCATCGTGGCCGACGACGGCAGTACCGACGACACGTCGCGAGTGGGGGAGCGATGGAAAGGACGGTTGCCCATCACCGTCGTGCGTTTGGCTCGTAACAGCGGCAAAGGAGCCGCCGTTCGTGCCGGCATGGGGCTCGTTACGGGAGACTTTGCTCTGATGTACGACGCCGACGGCGCCGCGCCCATCCGCGAAGTCGGCAAACTGTTTGCTGAACTGCAGCGAAGCAATGCCGATATCAGCATCGGCTCGCGCGTGTTCGGGAGCGGCGAGTCGCTCGTCACCATGGCGTGGCACCGCAGGATCATCGGACGCGTGTACCACTTTCTCGGTGCGTCGCTCGTCCCCGGCATCCGCGACACGGCGTGCGGTTGCAAGCTCTATAAGAAGGAGGTCGCCGTCCGCCTTTTCTCACTCCAGCGCATCGACAGGTTCGCCTTCGACATCGAAACGCTGGCCATCGCTCTCAAGCTCGGTTACACGATCGTCGAAGTTCCGCTGCAGTGGACCGCGGTTCCCGAATCCAAGGTACGTATCGTGCGCGATGGCATCGAAATGTTGTGGTGTCTCATCCGCCTTCACTTGTCACCGCGGATTCGTCGTCTATCGCGTATAGGATAAGGAATCGATTCATATTGCAAGTTTCCTGTTTTGCAATTGAGAAATTCGGATCGTACAATAAACGTGTTCACTTTTTTTCCCTTCCTGCTCGTATGGACAAGAAAAAACTCCTTACCATCGTTCTGGTCGTCGCTCTCGCCGTGTTGGCTTACGTCAACTACATGAAGCGCGTCCAGCTCGCCACCGAACTCAAGAAGCTCTCCGTCCAGATGGAGCAGCTCCAGACGGGTAACAACCCCGAGAACGTTGCTCAGGCCAAGGCTATCGTCGACAAGGTTCGCGCCCACATCGACATTCCGACGGATGTCGAGCCCACCGTGGCCACCATCGTGGATGTCAACACGCTCAAGGCGAGAAACGACTTCTACAAGAACGCCAAGAACGGTGACAACCTCATCGTCACGCCGACGCGCGCCATTCTGTACGATCCGGACCGCGACATGATCCTCGACGTCGTACCGGTGCAGCTCCAGGCTCCGGCGGCTCCGGAGGGAGCGATGTCGTCTTCGTCGTCCGCGATGAAGAAATAATTCGCACGTTCGTTCGTCATAGAGATACATAAGGAGAAGGAGGCGGGATGACCGTCTCCTTTTCTTTTGCGACGTTCCTCGTTTGTCAGTTTTCATCTCCGTAGCTACACTCGTGACACATGGCTCAACCCGGTTTCCTTCCGCCTCGCAGGCGTCAAAATCAGCTGTTTTCGGCGCTCCTGCTCATCTTCCTGATCTTGAGTTCGGTCTATTACATGACCGCTCCCGAGCGCACCGAAGACGAAAAACTCACCTCCGCCAAAGAAGTGGCGGTCAGTGCCGTGACGCGCGGGTACAAAGAGAAACAGTTCAGCGAGATCATGGTCCGTGGCAGCAACGTGTACGCCAAGTATCACTCGGGAAGTTACGTGCAGTCGTACAAAGAAGTCGGTGACAGTCTCACGACGCTCGGCTGGAACGATCCCGCCAATCCCACCGTCGTTCGCGTCGACAACATCGAGCTCAAGAATTTCTTCAAGGCGCACCTCGGCGATCTTCTGTTCTTCGTCATGCTCATCGCGCTCGGCATGTGGGTGTTCCGTTCGCTCGCCAAGAGCCAGAACAACGCCATGTCGTTCGGCAAATCCAAGGCTCGCATCGCCGATGCCAAGGACGTGAAGACCACCTTCAAAGACGTGGCCGGCTGCGACGAAGCCAAGAACGATCTCAAAGAAATCGTCGATTTCCTCAAGAACCCCCGCAAGTACACCACCATCGGCGCCAAGATTCCTCGCGGCGCGCTCCTCGTCGGCGCTCCCGGAACGGGCAAGACGCTCCTCGCTCGCGCCGTCGCCGGCGAAGCGGGCGTGCCGTTCTTCAGCATCTCGGGTTCCGAGTTCGTGGAAATGTTCGTGGGCGTGGGCGCATCGCGCGTCCGCGATTTGTTCCTCCGCGCCAAGCGCAACGCACCGTGCATCATCTTCATCGATGAAATCGACGCCGTCGGCCGCCAGCGCGGCGGAGCGGGCTTCGGCGGGGGCCACGACGAACGCGAGCAGACGCTCAACCAAATCCTCACCGAGATGGACGGCTTCGACAAAGACACGAACATCATCGTGATGGCCGCCACGAACCGTCCCGACGTTTTGGATTCCGCGCTCCTTCGTCCGGGTCGTTTCGATCGCCGCGTCTTCATCGACAAGCCCGATCTCATCGCTCGTAAGCAGATTCTGGAAGTCCACGCCCGCAACAAGAAAATGGCCAAGGGATGCGACTTGGAGGTCATCGCCCGCCAGACCGTCGGCATGGCCGGCGCGGATTTGGAGAACATCATGAACGAAGCGGCCATCTTCGCCGCACGCACCGGTGCCAAGCAGGTGACGCAGAAAGATCTCGTCGAAGCCGTGGAGAAGGTCACGCTGGGAAGCGAGAAACGCTCACGCAAGCTCACCGAAAAGGAAAAGCGCATCACGGCGTACCACGAGGTCGGTCACGCCATCGTGGGCCATTTGTGCAAGGAATCCGATCCGCTCCACAAGATCAGCATCGTCTCGCGCGGTTTTGCGCTCGGTGTCACATGGTTCTTGCCCAAGGAAGATCAGTACACCACCACCAAGCAGAAATTCCTCGATGAAATCTGCGGACTCCTCGGCGGACGCGCCGCGGAAGAACTCGTGTTTGATGAAATCACCACGGGTGCCAGCAATGACATCGAGAAGGCCTCCGCCATCGCCCGCAACATGGCCACACGCTATGGCATGGATGAAGAGCTCGGTCTCGTGTCCTACGGTGAGCGCCAGGGCTCGGCGTACCTCGGCGTGGATCTCGGTTCATCGCGCAATTACTCCGAGGACATCGCCAAGAAGATCGACGCGTTCGTGAAGGAGACCATTGCCTTGCAGTACGAACGTGCCAAGAAGTTCATCGTCGTTCACCGCGTGAAGATGGACGTCATCGTCGACAAGCTCATGGAAACCGAGACGATGTCGTTCGACGAATTCTTCGAGATCTTCGAAGGAAAGCCCAGAAAGAAGGAATCCAAGGCAACCAAAGAAACCAAGGAATCCAAGGAGTAAGTCCGTTCTCAGATTCCCATGAAGTCTCGCATCTCCCGCACGGAGAGAAAGTAGTGCGGGGCGTGTGCCCGTACGCGCGGACGAACGGCATGTTCCCCGAAGCCGTAGAACGTGTCGGAAACGCCTTCCGTAAACACCGCGAGGTCGCTGCTGCCGTCACCCACCATGATGATGGTTCCGTCGATGTGGCCGTCTTCTTTTAACTTTTGGATGATTGCCGCTTTGCCCTCGGTCCTCAGCATCGGGCCGGGCTTAAACTGCGAGAGCGTGTCGCCCCTCCACTCCGCTTCGTTGGCGAGCACTTGGTGCTCGGGGATGCCGAGCTTCCTCGCGAGCGGCAGCATCATATCGCGGATGCCCGCCGTGAGAATCCACACCTCATGTCCGGCTTTCCGGAGCGCATCCATAAACTCGTGCATGCCGTGCGTCACTTCACCGAGCATCTTCTGCGTCACCGTTTCCATGTGTGTTTTCTTGATGGGCGCCACGGCGAAGCGGCGCTTCAGCGACTCCTCAAACGTGATTTCTCCGTTCATGCCCGCATTCGTGATGTCCGCAAGTTTCTGCTCCAGCTCGGCACTCGGCCCCGCGGCCAAAAGCACCATGTCCATGAGCGACTCCCGCGAGATGATCGTGGAATCGACGTCGAAGAAGTAGTGGGTGCGAGACATTGGGCGAACGGTAGCTATGCGTACCGTGGAATACAAGGATTGCAAAGAGCGCAAGGAAGGCAAGGATCTTTGCATTCTTTGCAATCGTGGCATTCCTTGCAGTCATTCGGACGTCGTTTTCCCGCTCCCATAGCCCTCTTTTTATGCTATAATGACTGCCAATGCAGCCTCTTTCTCCGCTCGATGGTCGCTACGCAAGCAAGGTGAATGCGCTGCGTCCGTTCTTCACCGAAGACGCGCTCATGCGCGCCCGCATCTTCGTGGAGATCAGCTACTTCGCCGCACTCGCCGATGAGAAGGGGATTCCGGAGCTCAAGCGTCTTTCGGCCCGCGAGAAAAAAGCCATCCAAGACATCGTCGACAATTTCGATGAAGGCGAAGCCCAGAAAGTCCGCGACATCGAAAAGAAAACGAAACACGACGTGAAAGCCGTGGAGTATTACCTCCAGCAGCGTTTCCAAAAAATCGGCGGCGCCAAGATGAAAACCGAGTTCATCCACTTCGCGCTCACGAGCGAGGACGTGAATAACCTTGCCTACGGCGTGCTCATCTCGGATGCACTGCGCCGCGTGCTGCGCCCCGAGCTTGCCGCGACCATCGCGGCCATCCGCAAGATCGCCGGTCCCAACATGCGCCGCAGGATGCTCAGCCTCACGCACGGGCAGCCCGCCACGCCGAGCACGCTTGGTAAAGAAATGATGGTGTTCGTGGAGCGCCTGGAGCGGCAGCGCGACGCCTTGGTCGACTTCCGCATGTGCGGCAAGTTCGGCGGAGCCGTGGGCAACTACTTCGCCCACATGTCCGCCTACCCCGACGTCCGTTGGGAGACGCTCGGCCGCAAGTTCATCAAGTCGCTCAAGCTCGATCCGCTGGTCTACACGACGCAAATCAACCCGCACGACGACGTCGCCGAACTCAGCCACATCTACGTTCGCATCAACACCATTCTCATCGACCTCGCTCGCGACATCTGGATGTACATCTCCAGGGGCGTCTTCAAGCAGAAGGTCATTGCCGGAGAAGTCGGCTCGTCCACCATGCCGCACAAGGTGAACCCCATCGATTTCGAGAACGCAGAGGGCAACCTGGGCCTCAGCTCCGCTCTCTTCGACCACTTCGCTCTTAAATTACCCATCAGCCGCCTGCAGCGCGATCTCTCGGATTCCACGGTGCAGAGGAACCTCGGCATGGCGTTCGGGTACCACGTGCTCGCACTCGATGCGCTGCGTCGCGGACTCGGAAAGCTCACCGTCGATTCGAAATTACTCGCGACGGAACTTGCCGATCACCCGGAGGTTCTCACCGAAGCCATCCAGACCGTCATGCGCAAGAACGGTATGAGCGACGCCTACGAGCAGATGAAGAAGATCTCCCGCGGAAAGCAGGTCACGTTGGCCGATTTACACGCATTCGTCGAGAATCTGTCGATCGCGAAGGCTGATAAAAAGCGGCTCCTGGAGCTGCTGAAATAGGGTGTGAAGTGTAGGATCTTTGACATGGAGAAGAAGTAGGTTTTAACTGTGCGTCTATGAAAACTTCCACTCCTGAAAAGCAGTCTTCCAACGGACATGCGGAGACCAATGGCCATGCGGTCAGCCCCGTTCAAAAGCTCGATGCCTCCCTCACTCGCATCGAGAGAATGATCAAGAATCCGAATGCGCGTCCCGGTACCGATGCGCACTCAAAATTACAGTCCGTGATGCATGCCGTTGAGGATGCCGAAACGCTCTTTTTCTCGGAGCCACGAGCATCGTTTGGTGTCGATTTCTTCAGATTCAGTACACGTTTGGACTTCGTCCGTACGTTTGTCAGCACGATCAATGGCGGTCGTCTGTCCGAAGCAGCGGATTCCTCGGGCAAATTCAGCAGATTGTCCGATGATCCGGATATCGATCACCTGGAGCAGATCGACATGTTGAGATCAGATGAGGCCTAAAAATTGACACGGACTCACTGCGCTCGCACACTTTCGCCATGTCCAAGAAAAGCGCACACACGGTCCTCACGTTCTTCGATGCGCCGGGTTTCAAAGATTATCCGTTCACGTTCGAGGAATTCTGGGTCGCGTACCATGAAGTGGCGGAGTTTTTCCATGCCGAGGGAGCCACGTTCGGCTTTGTCCGCAGCCAAAAAACCTACCTCGGTGGCAACGATTTCCAAGGCGGCTGGATCTACGACGGAAAGGAATTCGTGCGTCACGACGAACGCCTCACGTGCGACCTCATCTACAACAAAGGTCACTTCATCGGTGACGCAAAAGCCAAGACGATGAACGTCCCCGAGCTCGATGAACTCTGTACCGATAAATGGAAAACGTACGAAGCCTTTCCGGAACTGTTTCCCGTCACGCGTCTCGTCACGAAGAACGACGATCTCGCCGCGGCGCTCGATTCGCTCCCCGCAGGCATCGTCGTTTGTAAGCCCGTAGGGGGCGAGGAGGCCAAGGGAGTGGTCATCGGCTCCAAAGCGGATGTTCTCGCAGCCAAGCACGATTTCCCGGTCGTGGCCCAGGCATTCATGGATACGTCGGGCGGACTCCCCGGCATCGTCGAGGGCAAGCACGATTTGCGAATCATCGGCATTCAAGGTGACATCGGCGTGTGTTACGCGCGCAAGCCGAAGGCGGGGCTCAGTGTCTCCAACGTTTCCATGGGTGGGCAGGAAATCGGCGTGCTCGAGGAGCAGATTCCGCCCGAGGCGATGGCGCTCTACAAAAAAGTGGATGCCGCACTCGCCAAGCGCTTTCCGTACCGCATTTACTGCGTGGACATGGGCCGCGATAAAGACGGCGTCTACCGCTTGTTCGAGCTGAATTCCAAGCCCGGACTCTCCGATAGAAGCCGTGGCGAGAACTACGTCAGGTTCCAGAAATTGCTGGTTCGGGGGCTTCTAAAGGCCGCCAAGGCCTGAGAGCGGGTCTCCCTCGTGCATTGCGGCCGTTTTCTGGTAAGCTTTCGCAGCTTTCGATCCTTATCGACGAAACATGCCCAGGTGGCGAAATGGCAGACGCACTACCTTGAGGTGGTAGCGGGAGCAATCCCGTGGAGGTTCGAGTCCTCTCCTGGGCACCATTCAACTCGGCTCCTTCGGGGCCTCGCTCATGGTCCTCGCGCTTCGGCGCTCGGGCCACTTCTTCGCCGAGTTGAATGACCCTGAGCCTGTCGAAGGGCCCAGCCGTTCTAGATACAAAAAGAACTAAAAATTCCTCGTGCTGAATTGAAAAAATTGATCCGGCTCTTTTTTTGTAAGAATGAAGAAATATTAACGAGCAACTCGCGCGTTTAGATTATATGTATGAATTGGTATGTCTATATCGCTCAGGCAAAAACGGGTCGTTACTACACGGGTGTGACGACGAATCCGATTCGCCGAATAAACGAGCACAATTCAGGTGTTGGCGCGAAATTTGCGCGAGATCAGGGATGCTTGGCCTTTTTGTATGTTTCGCAGGCTTATTCCGATAAATCTTCGGCTTGGAAGCGTGAACTGCAAATAAAAGGGTGGTCACGTCTCAAAAAAGAGAAGTTGATCAATGGAGAATGGATCTGATCTACTTCGCTCGGAGTGCGTCGCGGATTTCGGTGAGCAGCTTCACTTCTTCCTTGGGAGCCGGAGCCGGCGGCGGAGGCGGTGCGGATTTCTTGAAACGGTTCACCTGTTTGATGACGATGAAGATACAGAACGCCACGATGATGAAGTCCACGACGGCCTGCAGGAACATGCCGTAGGCGATCTTGGATTCTCCGATCGTGAGCGCCAGCGTGGAGAAATCCAGCTTGCCCATGATGAGTCCCAGCGTCGGCATGAGCACGTCTCCCACGAGCGACGACACGATTTTGCCGAACGCGGCTCCGATGACCACACCCACGGCGAGGTCGAGTACGTTGCCTTTCATGGCGAAGTCGCGGAATTCCTTGAGAATATTTTTCATAAAAGAGGTGAAAGGGAAGGTGCGCCGATTCTACCGACAGGCCCCGTAGAGGGCAATCATGCGGTTTTGCCCTTGATGTACTGGTCCGCGCCGAACGTCATTCCGAGGTAGAGCTTCGCCTCATCGGTGTATTCGGCATCAGCATGCAGCGTCTGCGGCTGCCACAGGCGCGTCACTTCCGTGGGGTCCATGGCTCCGTCGAAACCGTTCGTTTTATTCTGTACGACGCCGTTCTTGAGCAGCTTGAACGTCCAGTGCAGATGCGGGCCCGTGCACATGCCGCTCTTGCCACTGAGGCCGATGGGGTCGCCCTGGCTGATCCACTGGCCGTTTTGTACCGTCGCCTGCGACAAGTGCGCGAGCAGGCTCCTGCGTTTGCCGTCATCGATGACGACCGAGAGTCCGTAGTTCTGCGTACCTTCGTCCTTCACCGTGATCGTGCCATCGTGCGGCGCGTAGATCGGCGTGCCCTCGGGAATGCCGAAGTCGATGCCGTTGTGTCCCTCGTAACCGAACTGCGCGTAGATGTCGGGATTTTGTCCGAAGCCTTGCGTGATGAGCGGCTTGCCGGGGAGAGGAGAGAAGATCATACGGGAGGAAGGTAAAGAACGTTGTGAAGGTTTGGAAGGTTGGGAAGGGCGAACTCTTGTCTGTATGATATACTTCATCCTTCCAAACGTTCCAAACATTCCTCACGTACCTCACCTCTCGTGATCGAACTTCAGCGCAAACTCATCGGCGACTCCGTACGCAACGACGCCTTCGCCAAGGCCATCAAAGAAGTCGTCGTACCGAACAAGTCCACGGTCATCGATCTTGGCTCAGGTACGGGCTTCCTCGGCTTTTTGGCCAGCCGCGCGGGAGCGAAGCACGTCACGTACATTGAGGGCGGCGAGATCATCGATATCAGTCTCAAGCTGGCCGCACGCAACGGCATCAAGAACGCCACGTTCATCGCCAGGCATTCCACCGACATCAAGACGACCGAGATTCCGTACGCCGACATTCTCATTTCCGAGACGCTCGGGAATTATGCGCTCGAGGAAAACATCATCGAGTCCGTGGAAGACGCGAAGAGGTTCTTGAAGCCGAATGCCGTCATCATTCCGGGAAAAATTCGCCAGTTCGTGTGCCCCGTCGTCTCGGATCGCATTCCCAAAGACGTCGACGTGTGGGACGCGGGGTTCGACCTCACATTCGATGAAGCGCGCGTGATCGCGCAGAACAACATCTACGTGAAGACCTTGAAAAAGGAAGATCTGCTTGCGGAAAACGGCAGTATTCGACAGTGGGATGAGGTCGATTTTTCCAAGAAGAACGCCAGCGTTCGCAAAGGCGTCGAAACCTGGAAGGTCGATGAAAAGTGTATGGTCCACGGCTTCGGACTCTGGTGGGAGGCCGAACTCGTTCCGGGCATCGCGCTCAGCACGAGCCCGCTCGAAAAACCCACGCACTGGGAGCAAATTTTCCTGCCGCTCCTCGAACCCATCAAACTCGCCAAAGGTGAATCGGTCGCCATTTCACTCCACTCCGACACGCGCTGGAAAGTGAAGATCAACCTGTCGTGGCAGGTTCGTCACCTGGACGCCAAGGGTGAGGTGATCTCGGAGCAGACGCTCGACATGATGAAGGGCTACCTCAATTAGCTCTTCCGCTTCGCGATAAAGACGTGCGGATTGCGGTTCGTCGTGTCATACGCACTCAAGTGGGTCGGAATGCGCTCGGAACCTTTCACGTCGCTCAGAGGACCGAGCGCATCGAATCCGGGGTGTCGTTGGAATGCGGCGACGGCATCCTCATCCGCCGAGAGCGCAAACATTTTTCGTTTCCCCGCGTGCTCGAGTGAGGCATCCATCACCATTCGCCCCACACCGTTGCCGATGGTGCCCGCCCACACCGCGCCGAGTTCCAGCCAATCACCGTTCGGAACGGGGGAGAACCCGCCCAGCGGCGAATTTTTGATGCGCACCACCTTGTGGTTCATCTTCAGGCGTTCCACTTCATGCGCACTTCTGGGGCGGAAGACGCCCGTTCTCACATGCTCGGCGTACACCGCATCGAAGATCGGTCCTTCCGTGTAGCGCATGCTTCCGGCTTTCATTTGCTTGCCGTCGATGCAGAGCGTTCCGTCGCCCATCCACTGCAGCAGCTCGCGTTCCAGCGCGCTGGTTTTGGTGATGACGACTTTCCCCACGAGGTCCAGCGCTCGGCGCACTTCCTTGATTTTCTTGAGCATGCCGCCGTTCACGCTCACGCTCTTGGATCTTCCTTCAATGATCTCATCGAGCTTCGCATCGGAGAGGAGGGACACGACTTTGCCCTTGTTATCGAGCACGCCGCCCGTGCCGGTGAGCAAGATGAGCTCCTCGATTTCATCCTTGCACTGCCGTGCGAGCTGCATGGCGACGTCATCGGCATTCACATTCACTTCTTGATTCCCCACCTTTCCGGCGAAGCCTACGACGCTCAGGTTCGTGTCGGGCAGGATGAGCTCTTTCGGTACGCCCACAAACCCGTAGCGCCTGTCTTCCGTGTAGTCACAGACGAGGTCATCTGTTTCCAATATCGTGGCTTCGGGGAGGGCTTTGGCGATCTTTCCTCTGATGTCCCGGAATGCGGGGAGCACGCCGTGTCTGAGCACGTTCTCATCGGTGACGCCCACACCGTCGATTTTCGTGCGCGGCTCCGCTGAAAACTTGCCGTAGTGCTCGTTGATTTGGTCGCCCCCGCCGAAGACGAGAACGATTTTTACGCCGCGGCTCACGAGATCACGAACATCTTCCGCGAGGACGGAGAAATCCGGACCGTTGATCTCGGCGCCGCTGGCCTTGAGGACCAGCGTTCTGCCGTGGAGGATGTCGGCGTAGGCCTGTGCTTCTCGGGGAACGTCTTTGAGCATGGAAGGGAAGGATTCAAGAAAAACGGCGTCTCTCGGACTCCGGGATTCTGCAGTTTCGTTCTACGACTTACGCACACACTGCAGTCTCGCCGGAGAGGCGAGGACGACGAGCCGTGTGCGGTCGTGGAAGAAACATTCTGAGTGGAGCGCATTGTATGACGCGCGTCTCTCGTGTCAAGAAATTAGCCGCACATCGTCAGGAACTCCGCTTCGTTGATCGTGCGAACGCCGAGTTTCACCGCGTCGTCGAGCTTGCTTCCCGCGTCCGCACCAAGCAGCAGGTACTTCGTTTTCTTGCTCACCGATCCGCTCACTTTTCCGCCGCGGTCCTTGATCATTTCTTTGGCTTGCTCTCGCCCCAACGTCGGCAGGGTTCCGGTGATCACAAACACCTGTCCGGCAAACGTTTGTTCCACGTTCGCCGATGCCGGGAGCACGAGCCGCACGCCGCCGTTTTCCAATTTGTGGAGCACGTGCCTGTTGTCATCGTCCTTCGTCCACTCGGCCAATGTTTCCACCACCGCTTCGCCGATGCCGTCGATGGTGAAGAGTTCATCGGCTGAAAGTTTTTTCAAAATGTCTCCCATGTGCACGGGCGTGATTTCTTTTTTCTCGTTCGCTTTCCAATCGATGCGACGGGCCAAAAGTTCCGCGGTCTCGCGGCCGATGTGCCGAATGCCGAGTGCGAACAAAAAGCGTTCGAGCGGAATATGGCGCGCCTTTTCGATGGCTGCGAGCAGGTTTGCAGCCTTCTTTTCTTTGAAGAGCGGCAAGCCCAGAAGATCGGTTTCTTGGAGGAAGAAGATGTCTCCTTGGTCGCTCACGAGCGTGGCTTCGATGAGCGTGTCCACGGTTTCGATGCCGAGCCCTTCGATGTTCATGGCGTAGCGCGATGCGAAGTGTTCGATGCGTTCACGGCGAACGGCGACGCAGTTGGGATTCGGGCAGCGGTGGACGGCTTCGCCTTCGGGGCGCACCAAGTCCGTGCCGCAGCTCGGGCAGTGCTTGGGGTAGCGGTACTGCTTGGCATTCTTGGGTCGCAGATTTTCGAGCACTTCCATGACTTCCGGAATGATGTCGCCGGCTTTGCGGACGATGACGGTGTCATTGATATGAATGCCGAGGCGGAGAATTTCGTCTTCGTTGTGGAGCGTGGCGCGCGTCACCGTCGTGCCCGCGAGCTGTACGGGGCTCAGGTGTGCCACGGGCGTGATGGCACCCGTGCGGCCCACTTGGAGCTCGATGTCCAAAATCTGCGCCGAAGCCTGCTCGGCCTCGAATTTGAGCGCTCTGGCGTAGCGCGGCGCTTTGGCCGTCGACCCCAAATCTTTCTGCGTGCGCTTGTCATTCACCTTGATGACGATGCCGTCGATGTCGTACGGAAGTGAGTCACGTTTCTTGCCGATGTCTTTGTAGAGCTTCTCCACTTCGTCGATCGACGTGAGGACCTTGTACGTTTTTTCCACGGGCATGCCGCAGTCGAACAAAAAATCCATGAGCTCGGCTTGGGTTTTGATGCCCAGTGCCTCGGTACTCGTCGCATCGAGCGCGTAGCAGTACATCTTCAGCTCACGTGTCGCCGCGATGGCCGGGTCCAGCTGACGCACCGATCCTGCGGCTGCGTTCCTCGGATTCGCGAACTTCTCTTCGTCGGGCACGGCATCGTTGATCTTCTTGAGCGTGGCTTTCTCGATGTAGACCTCGCCGCCGATTTCCAAGAATGCAGGAAGTTTTTTGCCCGCGTACGTTTTCGGTACCTCAAAGAACAGTGGCAAACTTTCCACCGTACGCACCGTGTGTGTCACATCTTCTCCTTCCACACCATTCCCGCGTGTCACAGCTCTCAAAAGCCGATACTTTTCACTTTTCACTTTTAACTTTTCACTCTTCGATTTCATCATTGCTTCCGCCGAGCTCAGTTCGTAGACCAGCGACATATTCAAGCCGTCGATCTTCAACTCCGTTTCGTATTCAAACGCGGCTGAGTCGTTGCCGAGTGCCCTCTGCATCTGCGTCACCCATTCATCCAAGTCTGCGCGGCTGAACGCATCCTGGAGCGATTCTTTGGCGTGCAGGTGCTTTACCTTCGGGAGTCTGCCGTCGAGCGCCGCACCCACGCGTTGGGTGGGGGAGTCGGGAGTCACGAGATCGGGGTACCTAGTCTCCAGTTCGATGAGTTCGCGCTTGAGACTGTCACGCACGCTTTCCGGGACCAAAGATTTGTTCTCTGTGAAGTACGCGCGATTCAGTCGCCACAGTTCCGTTTTCAATTGGCCGATTCGTTCGTTGGCGGCAGCCTTGTCCATGTTGCGATTATAGCAACGCAAAGCCGAATACTCGAATCTCTGTGTCTGCGGTCATTATCAAATTGGCACCCTTCCATTTATCGTTTTTCTGTCAATTGCAAAAGCCTCAAATGTGAAGAGTATATCGCCCGAGATGGCATCAGTACCCGAACTCCGCAGGCAAGTGGACGGCATCGACCGTCAAATCGTCGAACTCCTCTCCAGGCGCACCACGCTCGTGCGTCAGACCTTGGTGCAGACCGAAGAGGACGGACCCGACAAAGAGCGTGAGGCGCAGGTGCTCAGCAACTGGTTGGAGGAAGGTTTTGATTACGATTTGGACGAACCCAGCCTGGAGAAGATCTGCAAGGCCGTCATGGAGATGGGCAGAAAGGCAAAGGACCGTTAAGCACCTCAAGGAGCGCTTGAGGGCTTGTTTGCGCTTCAACAAAAGCGTGATTTGTGCTATCATGGTGTGATGGCCTCACCGAATCACATGCTGTGGCAGACGGCGATCGACAAGAACGCTTCGGACATCCACGTGGTATCCGGGCACCCCGCCATGCTTCGTATCGACGGACTCTTGCAGTCCACGGGTGAGGCCTCTCTTTCGTCGAAAGAGGTGACCGACCTCATGAAAGATTTTTTGTCCGATGCCCAGTACAAGCGCTTCGAAGCGGAACAAGATTTGGATTGCTCGTACAAATTGGAGAACGGCACCCGCTTCCGCATCAACTGTCACATGGTTGCGGGCAACCCTGCGTTCTCTGCACGCGTGGTTCCCAAGGACATTCCGTCACTTACGGAACTGCAGATGCCCGAGGCCGTCATGAACCTTGCGCGCAGCCGCGACGGACTCATTCTTTTCACCGGTCCCACCGGTGCGGGCAAGTCCACGTCGCTCGCCGCGATCCTCGCCATGCTCACCGCGGAGCAGTCGCTCAACGTCATCACGCTGGAGGATCCCATGGAATTCGAATTGTCCTCCGGCAAGGGCTTGGTGCAGCAGCGTGAGCTCGGCACCGACTTTTCCACGTTCGCCGAAGGACTGAAGCACGTGCTTCGCCAAGACCCCGACATCGTCATGGTGGGAGAAATGCGCGACCTCGAGAGCATCGCACTTGCGCTCACGCTCGCCGAGACGGGCCACTTGGTTTTGGCCACGCTTCACACGCCGAATGCGGCGCAGACCATCGACCGCATCGTCGACGTCTTTCCGCCCCATCAGCAATCGCAGGTGCGTCTCCAGCTCTCGCTTTCGCTCCGCGCCATCGTCGCGCAGCGCCTCCTCCCCAAGAAGAGTGGTGGACGCGTGGCGAACCGAGAAATTTTGGTGAGAAATCCTGCCGTCTCCAACATCATTCGCGAAAACAGGCTCGCCGAAATCAACTCGGTTCTGCAGACCGGAGGAGCGGAAGGCATGATCTCGTTCGAGAAAGATCTGAAGCGCCTCCAAAAAGAAGGAATCATCGAGTGATAAGACGTATCAAAAGGCCGTTCAGCCCTATTAGAAGGGCTAAAATGGTTGTTGACCATGTTTAAAATTAGTGTAAAGTACAAGTTTGCCACTTCGTACTTTCATGACTGTCACCCTTCCCGCCGGCGTCGAGTCGTATCTCAAAGAGGTCGGATTTTCCGCCACGGAGATGCTGGTGCTCCGTCGTCTGTTGGAGCAGGACTCGCTCACGGTCCGCGAGCTGGGAGCACAGACCGGCAAATCGACCGGAGTCTTGGACCAGGCGATGAAAAAATTGCTCGCCAAAAAAATCGTGACGCGCGGAACGTTCAACGGCCAGCCCCGATATTCCATCGACTCCATGGAATCGATTTTGCAATGGGTGAAGAACGACATGCGCTCACGCAAGGACGTGATGGACCGCAGGCAGCAGGATTTCGAGTCGTTCATCAACACCATCAAGATCGACAGGAAGCATCCGCAGATGGAGTACTTCCATGGCAAAGAGGGCGTCCAGAAGGCGTACCTTAAGCTTCTGGAGACGGGCCAGGAACTCCTGACGCGCACCCCGGTGCTCTACAACATCGAGGACGATCCGCTCCGTGCGTTCCGCGTGGAGTTCTTCCGCAAGCGCCAGGTGCGAAAAATTTTCCAACGCGTCATCGCTCCCGACACGCCGCTCTCGCGCAGGTACCAATCGCGCGATCCCTTTGAGTACCGACAAACGATGCTCGTGCCGCAGCTCGAACTCCCGCTCTCCTTTGAGCGCACGGTGGTGGGGGACACCATCGCGTGCATCAACTTCACCGATGAGACCGCATGCTTCATCCGTTACCCGGAGCTTGCCGAGTCCGAGCGCGGTGCATTTGAGGCGATGTGGGCCCATAAACAGAATCCCCGGGAATCGGTTCCCGCAGTGCCCGTAAGCGTTCCGCTGAAGACCAAGGTCTTTTCCGCATTCCGTGAGTTCATCTTGAGCCGCAAAAGCATCGCCGCACTCATCATTTTTGCGCTTGTGGCTGCGACGCTGACGTTTGGGTTGTATCGCAATAATCGCGATATAAACATGCAGAGACTGAAAGAAAAGGTCATGGCAATTGCCGCTACCGCAGCCCTGCAATTTGAAGAGAGCGATATTCAGGCGATTCGAGATCGTAGCGATATGCAAAAAAACGAATTTGCAAAAGTCGTTGCCACTCTCAATCTTATTCGCAGAAGTAGCGCCGATATTCAATATGCCTACATCATGAGAAAAACCCATACTAAGGACGTCCTGTCCTTCGTTGCGGATGCTGACTCGTTATTTTCCGGCAAGCCTCGCGACTTGAATAGGGATGGAAAAATTGATGCTGCCGACACGATCAGTGTACCTGGCGATTTGTACGGAGATTACTTTCCGTTTATTGCGGAAGGCTTCGAGCATCCCATTGCAACCGTAGGGAGAGATCAGTGGGGCAACTTTGTTTCCGGGCACGCTCCAATTCTTAATAAAAATGGAGAAGCAATAGCGATCCTTGGCATCGACGTTTTTGCAGATGGTGTCGAAAAACTTACACTCCAATCGTTCTCGCCAGTATTGCTGTTTGCGGTACTTGTCATTCTTTTTGCACTGGTTCGCTTTATTGCTATTAACCGCTCCTTACTCGCAGAAGTATGCGTCGCTCTTCAGACACATAAAAAGACATTATCTTTGTGGTTAATATTTCTAGTTCTATGTGCCATGGCCTTGGCGTATGGCTTTCATCAGTATCGATACCATCAATTGGTACGGCTGACTGGCGAAAAATTGCAGGCAATTGCTGTTACCGCTGCAGATGACTTTGATCCAAATGACTTAATTCAGCTACATTTTGCGAGAGACATGGAAACTGAGGCGTATCAGAGGGTTTTTAGAAAATTAAATGAAATCAGGAGTAAGAATGAAGGAGTAATTTTTGCATATATTTTTAGACCGACAAACCAGGTCGATTTCTTTGAATTTATTGCGGATGCAGATTCAAACTTTAATCTTCCGAAATATTCAAGATACTCCATGGATGAAATCGGTCCCATCACAGAGAGTAACGAAAATGTAGCACCAGGTGTGTATTACTTCGATGTTGATTCGTTGATGTCCCGAGCAATGACCAAGCCTGTTTACGGCGTTTCTCGGGATCAGTGGGGAGTGAATATCAATGGCTTGGCACCGATTTATTATAAGGGCGAGCCCTATGCTGTACTTGGATTAGATTTTAACGTTTCGGAATAGGGAAGTATATTTTACTTAGCGATAGCATTCCTTTACAATTCTATTTATGCTTGGAATTCTGCCAGATTTCTTCAAGTTTAAAGTCGTGGATGGAACCCGGCTGGGGAGGGCATGTGTTGCGACAAAAAAAATTAAGAATGGTGAGATAATTTGCAAATTCACTGGGCCGATACTTGACTTGCGTCAATTTATTGAAAAATATAATTTAAACGATTGCTCGCCACTTCAAATTGATAGAGATAAATATATTGATTTAATTGTTCCATATGTTTGCTTCAATCATTCGTGTAACCCAAATGCAGGCATCCGTAACGACGGGGTGCTATTTGCACTAAGGGACATAAGAATTAATGAGGAGATTTTGTATGACTATTCGACTACTGCAGATGATGTTACATGGAGCATGAAATGTGAGTGTCGGGCAGCAGCCTGTCGAGGCGTTATTGGTGACTTTCAATCAATCCCTCATGCAAGAAAGCAATTCTTTTTAAGCAAAAATGCCATTACCAGGCACATTAAAGAGACTTTCTATTAGACTTTTCCCAAAAAATCGTGTATAATACAGAGATGGAAAAAAATAAAAAATCAAAATTTAACCCGAACAAAAGCTATCTACTCCTTGGGGCGTTTGTGGCTTTAACTTTGGTAGTTACCTACATTCTATACAGTCAAATACAATACCTGTTTAAAGATAGGCTCCAAAAGCAGTTAATCGGGATGACTTCAATGGCCTCCTTGGTCTTTGACGGTAGGGAATTGTCTCAAATTAGGGGAAGTGAAAGTGTCGGAACTCCGGCTTATCAAAGAGTTGTTAAAGACCTTAATAAGATTAGATCTTCCAATTCGAGCATAAGATATGCATATATTTTGAGAAAAACGGACGATCCGACGAAATTGGTATTCGTAGCAGATGCCGATTCTCTCGATCCTACAGCAGAATTTGATTTGAATGGTGATGGCCTCATTAATGATGAAGATGCCCTAAATACTCCTGGTGACGAGTACGATATTTCTGAATTTCCCTATTTAATTGAAAGTGCATTTTTAGCACCGACCGTTGACCCGGAGCTGACACAAGATCAATGGGGCACGTTTCTTTCTGCATCAGCGCCGATCCGAGGCAACGTCAATCATGTGAATGAATTTATTGGCCTAGACGTTGATGTTTCAGATTTCGTGAGGATTACAAATATTGCACTTGTACCTTATGCTCTCTTTGTCGTCTTTCTACTTCTGATTTTGGCGACACTGACAGTTTTCTTGGTGCGTATTTGGCGAAGTAAAGTCGATGAACTCCAAGAACTTGATCGTCAAAAAGACGAACTCCTTGGCATCGTTGCTCATCAGCTTGCCAAACCGATTACTGCTATTCGGTGGGACTTGGAGTCACTCCTCGATGGTGACTTGGGTAAGTTGAACGAGAAGCAGCAGGAAGAGGCCAAGACAATGTGCTCACAGGCCGTAAACCTTGCCGACCTCGTCAGCATGATCTTGGACGTATCGCGCATTCAGCTCGGTAAAATCAAGCTGGAGCCCCAGCCTTTGGATATGAATGAATTCTTTAAGGATATCTTGGACGTCATAGAGCCTTCTGTGAAACAAAAGAAGCTGAACTTCGTTCAAGAAATGCCGAAGAGCTTGCCGACAGTTCTCCTCGACAAGCGCTACACGCGCATGACCATCGAAAACCTTATGACTAACGCCGTGAAGTACACGCCGGATGGCGGCAAGGTGGAGCTGAAGGTCAAGATCGTTGATGGAATGATGCATGGCTCCGTCACGGATACCGGCTGCGGTATTCCCAAGGCAGACCAGGGCAAGATCTTCGGAAAGATGTACCGCGCTACAAACGTGCGCAATACCGTGGATGGCAACGGTTTCGGTCTGTACGTCGCCAAGGGTGCCATCGAGGGCCAGGGCGGCAAGATTTGGTTCGAGAGTACCGAGGGAAAGGGTACGACGTTCCACTTTGAAATACCGATGATCGAACCTCCGAAGAAGTCGGCCTAGTTCAAGTTGATTGACTTTTGCGACATGCTGACGAGATACAAGGCGGCCGCGGCAAAACACCATGCCAGAAGTAAGTTCCACGTCGGGAATTCCTTTTTAAGAACGATGGAATACAGCGACCCTACAACGGGCAAGAAAGCATATGCCAAGGTCAGTTTCGCAGTTCCAATGCCGTGGTTCAGCGCTTCGAAGTGAGCCGTGGCAGCGATGAACGATGCCAGGATCATCAGGAAAATAAAAAAACTGACACTGGAGCTTGGTGCGGCGACTTGTTCTTTTGATATAAGCAAGCTGACAAGGGCAAAAATTGCTACTCCGGCAGAGTAATACAGGGTAATTAATTTGGGTGGTATAGAACCAAGCTTGGCGTCGGTAATCGCTATTTCCAACGCATAAAACGCCATTGCTATTATTGCCATCCACATACGCCTGGGAGCATAGCAAGTAGTGCCTGCATTTTACCAATCATGAGCTCGCAATAGGTTATTGACTCCTACAATTTATAGTGTAAAGTACAAGTTTGTCGTATGGCACTTGTACTCCCCGCAGGCATCGAATCCTATCTCAAGGAGATAGGTTTTTCGTCCACGGAGATACGTGTGTAAGGCGACTATTTATAAATCGTAAATCCATATTTAACGCCTCCCGCAGAGGCTTTGGAGGGTTTTGAGCATGCGGTGGTCATGAAGAATTTTTACGTCGATCAATGGGGCGATGTCATTTCCGCGTACGCGCCGATTACGAATGCAAACGGGAAAACCGTCGCAGTTCTTGGTGTGGATATGAAAGCGTCCGACGTGGAGTCACTCATCGGCGCAACATTTTCCCCGCTCTATGTTTTTGGTGCGCTGCTGCTGTGTTACTTGTTCGTCCGACTGTGTGAGATGGGGTATGTGGTGAGGGTAGGTAGAAGCCAGGGGCGCTAGTTTTTATACTTCGCCTGCAACTCACAAATAACTCGCTTGTTTTGATCCGCAATGGAGACACATAAATTTGGATCACCTTTTTTCATCGCCAGCTGTGACATGCAAAAATTCATCAGAGGTTCATCATTCTCGAAGCGTGAACAATCATCCACTCCCGGCTCGCTCGTGAGCCTCAGAATGTAGCAACAACTTTTGCCTTTTTGCCCTACCACAGTTCCGCGAGTGCATTCATCCATGGTTGCCGTTGCCCAATCCCTATAGATATCCGGACCCGTGAGCCATGAAACTTCTTTGCCATAGTCGACGCTGCAGGCGTCTGCAGTGGCTTGTGCACCACCCAGGCACGACCAACCGTAACTGCTGGGCATCAGGAGTTCGCACGCGGAGGGGTCTTTGGTGAGTTTGGCGTATTCATATATGCAATTTGATCGTTGCTCTCCCTCCGTTGGCGAGAGTGGTTGTGAGATCAGATGAATAATCTTTTTACAGTCATTTGCTTTGCCGTTTTTTTCCACGATTTCTTTTGCCACTTTCCATCCTATTCCGTTTGGATAAAAACCTAGGAGGCTCATCAAGAAGGGGATGACAATGAAAATCCCAATAAACATCGCAAGCAGCAATAGGGCGCCCTTGAGAATCTTGCCGGGTGATTTCGAGGTGCTAGTAGGCATTGATGGTTGATTGGACATTGTTCAGAGTATTGAATAAGTACAAGTCTACGCTAGCGTCATCAGGATTTGTAAAAGTCATTCTTGTGGGTATTGCATCAATATATTCGTCCTCTGGAGACAATCCTGTTTTTAGGAAAGATTCCACGAACAGCCACGCATCTACTCCATTTTGTGATGGTAGTGTTGATGGTTGAGTACTGACGAATGAGAATTGTCTTGCAAGATTGTTTGAGGGCTCAATCCTTTGTAAGCGAATCAGGTTGGCGAATGTCGTCATTGCGAGACCATGTTTGAGAGTTTGATTTTTTATGGGATAAAGTGACGCAAGAGGCGATCTGATATCGACAGTGTGCAATGCAGTGGTTGCGCGGCCTTGATCACCCCATAAGCTCGACCAAAATGCCGTTGATGATTTACTGACAGCTCCAAAATCTACCTGAGATGCATCATATCTGAACGAGAGCGTCGGATCTTGTGCAGAATCGAGGGCGACGAACGTATCTATGCCGAATCCATTCTCAGTTTTAAAATTTTGAGCTATTTCAAAGCCGACAAACGATCCCCAGCTATGACCACCGATTTTCACTTGGTCGCCTTGTACGCCGGCAGACTTTAATGCGCGGAAAGCCCAGTCTGCGACGCTTTGGATCCATGCCTCTCCTTGCATGCCAGCTGATTCCGGGATGTTTGATCCTGCAGCATCTTTCCAATCGATTGATACAACCTGGTAACCACTTTCGAACATCGCTTTTTCGAGTTCGGTCATTTTTCCGCTGTCCCCCTGGTCTCCTCTTCCATGGATCACTACCCAGACAGGCTTAGAAGGATTTAGCTCGCTGATTTCCTCCCTCCCAAATTCCTTCCTTTCAAAATTACCGGGACTTGTTTCTTTAAACTCCACCACACTCATACTCACCGGCATAACAGCAGCATTGCCCTCAATGGAAATCATCCCCGTAATCTTCGCAGAGTTGTAGTGCTGAATGTCCATCTGCACAGGCACGGCAAAGTTTGTCGGCGTGCGCATGTAGTAGTTCGATGCATCTTTAATGACGAGTGTGTACGTGCCGGCTGTAAGCTTGAGGCTTACGGAATCTCCTGAAATGTTCTCATGCGGCGTGGAGTATCCGTTTGCAGGCAGTCCATCACCCGTAATCGTCAGGTTCACATCGCGGAGACTTGCCCCGGGGACGCCGAAATTTACCATCGTGTCCCGCGTGAGAGTAAATGTAATTTCTGTGGATTTATTTGCGTTGACCGCATAGTTTTTAGTCCCGATAAATTCTCCATTCTCCAGCTCTAAATCGTACGTCCAAACTCCTTCAATGGAGGCAGCGCTGTGGATACCTTCGTTGGGTGGTAAGCCTGCAAAGTCAACTCCTATCGTCTGGTACGCAGTATTGGCAACCGTGGTGGAGCCGTTTGTCGTGGCCACCTGGTTCGATGCGAGCGTCGTCACCCGTCCCTGCGCATCGACGTAATACGTCACTTGCTGCAAGCGCGGATCATTCTGGGCCATCCAGGTTCCGTCGCTGTTTTGTACAAAGTCTCCTCGTGCCGCGAGCTCCGACTGCAGGGCTTCCTGAGCAGCCAATTGGGATTCACCAGCCTTCAGTTCCAGCTGCTCCTGCCACTGATTCGCCCATACCAACTTGGCCGCCTCCAACATTTGGTCGCCGGTCGGCATATGGATGCCGATGCCCGAAAGCTGCTGCATCGTGAGGCTGCCGCTCGCTTGGTTCACGAGAAGGGAGTAATCCCGCCTCAGCTGGAATTCGTCGCCCCCGGCGCGAATCTGTGCCAAAACACTCACTCCTTGTTGCAGAAGCTGCCCCATGGCCGACTCGTACTGGCCGTAGGCTTGCCGCAGGAGCCGCATCTCATCGGTGCGAGTTTTCACGAGAGCATTGAACGCTTGCGTTGGGTCGAAGCTGCCCGGTCCCGTTTGCGCCTTGATGCGCAGTGCGTCGTCCGTCCAATCGGGATGCGTCTTCCAGTACGCGGCGTCCGCACCCGGTAACCATGATGCGTAGGCAGAGGGGAGATCCTTGAGCCCATCCAAAAGGACGGCTTGTTGCAAAGAGCCAAGCAATCGGTCGCCGCTTGCAGGGTCGTTCTTCAGTGCGTGGAGTTCCGCGCACGCAAGGCTCATGGCCTCTTGGTCAGCTTCGCCGGGGCTCCACACGGTCTTTCCATCGAGGAGCGAGAGTTGCTTCGTTGCTTGGTCCCAGTGCACGCGGATGCGGGCCGAGACTTGGCCATCGGGCCCCGTGAGCATGATGGAGTAGTCGCCCGTGGAGTTGCTGCCGTTGATGCTCAGAGAAACGGGAGTGATGCCGCCACCTTCTTTGCCCGTCACGGTCGTACCGGTGAAGACACCGTTGTCGTGCAGTCCGTGGAATTGCACCGTGCCCGTGCCCACCCAACCGGGATCGACGGCAAGAATGATCCCGGGGCCGCTGATGTCCGCGACCTCGAACGTCGGAGGTATGCCTGCGGACTCCACCCCTGCGGGCAGTTCGCTCGCAGAAATGGCGTGCGCATGAGACGAGAGCAGCGACACTCCGCCCGCACCGTCGCTCACGAAAATCATTTCATAAATCGGCAGCGTCTTTTCCGCATCGGCGTAGACCGTGAACGTTACTTCGGGCTGCGAACCGTTCTGTGAACGTAACCATTCGGCGATGTTGCGCTTCAGGATGATGATGTCACTACCACCACCGATGTGATCGAATCGCAGGAGTCCTGCGGGAGTATCCACAAAGGAATGGTCGAACGGAGTGGTAAGACGCAGCGTGCCCGACCCCGTTACTCCTTGCATCGGCTCGTAGCGTGCCGACATGGGTGCCAGAACTTTCTCCTGCGAGGAACGCAGCGACATGGCTTCTGCTTGGGCTTCCGGAGCTTCCGCTCGTGCGATGCTGCTGTCGACAGGTGTTTCCGGGAGAGGCGCCGGTATCACGGCAGCCTCGGGTGACGTCATATGCGTCGCCATGGCCGTGGCGATGTCGTACAAATTCGGTATCTGCTGATACGGAGGAGTCTCCGGCGAGAGCGTCGGTGGCGGAGAGGTATCGACCAAGTGCACCGCGCGCCACACGGGGTTGTTTCCACCCGCTCGGACGACGAGCGTTCCTTCCGAAGCATCCATGCTCCAGACCCAGTCCGCACCCGCGGAAAAACTTTTATACGGAGTCGTCGAATCGTTCGATGTGTCCCACACGTCTATCATGCCGCCCTGGTGCGACACGGCGAGCGTGTGGTTGTCCAAGAAGGTCAGCCCCAGAACATCGTTGGTGTCTCCGCGGAGCCGGGTTTCTTTTCCGGAATCCAAATCGATGAGAGCGATGACGCCTCCTTTGCCGCCCACGGCCACAGTCTTGCCGTCCTTCGTGGCGGCGGTGTCGTACGTCAGGCCATCGAGTGTCGTGAGTTGCCGCTCGGTGCCGTTTGCTTCATGAAGCCAGAGCTGTGAGCCGGCTTTGAAGAACGTCATTTTGTCCGTTCCAACCGATGTTCCGCCGTAGCCATCGGCGCTGCTGCCGCCGAGCTTGTTGCCGTTCCACGTATCCAAAATCAGGGCGCCCTTGTTATCGACGTCCACGACGAGCTGCAGTCCGTCCGCCGAGGCGGTGGATCGGCCCGGGTTATCACCGACAACCGCCGTCCAACGATTGACGCCGTTCGTGAGATCGATGGCCATGATCCGGCCGTTTTGGCCGGTGCCGGCGCTCACGTACGCCATATCGTGTTGGTCGATGGAAACGTAATAGGCTCGTCCGCCTCCCGTATTCAACGTTCGTTCCACATCACCGGTGACACCATTTCTCACTTGAATCGACCCGTCTTGGAATGTCGCCACTATGTATTTCCCCGAAGGCGACATGGCGGAATCGTGCATGTAGCTCGTGCCCGTCGGCGTTTCTTGGCTGTCCCAGCCCGCAACCGTCGACTCGTCCCATGCTGCGGCAGGTGCTTCCGGCGCCGGTGTAAGAGCGGTCGTATCGACCAAAACACCCATTGCTGTGGCGGAAAGCAAGTTTCTGTCTTCCATGACTTGCACGGCCAGCGGCATCCTATCCATGCCATATTTCTTTTTGCGCACATTTTCTTCAGGTCCTTTCAATGCTCGCCATCCTTTCTGAAAGATTGAAAGTGAAGCCTCTTCATCAAGATGTCTTTGCCGCGCTTCCTCAGCCTCTCTAAGTATTTTCTCTTCTCGTAACTTTCGCATTTCCAGTGCAGCGAGTTCTGCTTCCGATGGCGCACGCAGCGCACGGTCTTTTTCCAGAATCGCAAGAATGATGGGGTCTTGGCGAAGCTTGTCTGAAATCGGTGCAGTTTCATCGCTGTTATAAACGTCGAAGAGAATTTGGTTGAGATGGTCTTCCTCGCGTTGCCGCCCTGCTCCTCGAGGCAGCTCCTCCATTCTTTTCATGATTTCTGCACTGAGCTCGCGAGGGATATTCGCCATAGGGATGAGGGGGGGGATGAAACGTCACCATTTCATCGTGGCTGTTCACAGTTGCCTACGGCATGCATGACCTTCCACATTTGTTCTTTCCGTTCTCCCTTTCCCCTAGCCAAAAAATGCGTTCTTTTAGAGCGAGGAACACCCACGGTTTTCCTTCCTTTCCAAGCATGAAAGGCCCTCGTTTTTCGAGGGCGTTCGTACACTGTGGTCATCACCCATCCATGAGTACCGCACCACGCTTTTTCCCACCGGCCATACGGGAAGCACTTCCTTCCGATGAAGGCGTGCTGCTCGTCAAGGATCGTTCTGGCGAAACATTGCTTCTGCGTATTGACGATCTTCGTACGCGTCATCATGAATCGTGGCTGAAAATTTGCCCGGTGGATGATGATTTCGGGTTGGACATCGCGGGCCGAGTGGCGGTGCCCGTGCATCTTTACCATGTTCAGAAAGACGTTCGGGGAGCTTTGACAAAACTTCTGCGCATCGGAGAGAGGCCCGAGCTTTCCATTCCGTTCTACGTTGATACCGGCTTCGATGAAACTGTCGTCTTTGCATCCGAGCCGCAGTATGCGGAGTCGGCATTGTTGACCTTGGAGTCCGCAGAGTCCGAGAATCCGCATCAGAATATCGTCTCCGCGCGAAATATCGGCGGTGTGCAGATTTCCATCTTGCAGCCACTCGTGCCCATGAGGCAGTACCGGCACCAGCGTCTTGCCTCCGGACGAACGAGGAAATTTGTCACGAACAATACCGATCATGGTGACCCGGGAGCTCCACCGTCTTTGCTGAAGCCCGAACATCGTGGGGTCTTGGATGGCATTGGCAAAACGGTCTACGAAGGCGATCCAACGGGTACTGACAGGCTTTTGGTATGCCTGAAGCGCTACGAGGAACCTGTCGGCGTTTCACGAGTGTGTGCACTGTTCGATCCGTTGTTTCGCGGATCTTTGATTCGGCATAAGAGCAATCTTGCCGCAGGCATCGAAAGCATCGAGTCTTTGTCTCATCATCAATTTTCTTTGGATGAGCACGGAATGCCTAACGTGGAATCGCATCAACATATTTCCTCGGGAAAAGGCGGTCCTTCACTTCACGTGGAGATGCGGAAACGGAACGATGCTCGAAATGCCGTACTCCGTACGTGGATGATCCGCACGATATCATCGACGCTCGGTTCCGGTGGCAGCGCCATCGTCGTGTGCGATGGCAATGGATTCGAATCCGGCACGTCCGCACGTGAGCCCATCCGTGATTCTTTTGAGTCCCATGCTCGTTTTCTTCCCAAGACACAGTGCATTGTCATCGAAGACTCCGCGTATACTTTATTGCAATTGATGCAGGCACAATTGCACGATTTCCTTTTGACGCAAAAAAACAGCAATGAACTTTTGGACATGCAACATCGCTTGTCGGAACACATGCATAAACTTTCCACATTATTGCATGGGCCCCACAACGCATCGCGTCAGGAAATCCTGAAATCTCTCCGAGAATCGGAGTTGGAGATCAGAAAAATTGAATCCACGTTTATCACTCTCTTCGCGCGCCGATCTCGCCGGGAAGCAGGTTTTGCGTCCTAGATTCTTGCCTCTTGACCCATGTACACCCTTTTGTACATGCCTGAATCATCATCCTGACCGATTTTTAGACCCGCATCGGCACTTTTTGACATGCATCAAATATGTATTGTGATGGTACCCCTGACCATCCTCAAAATGGCTTAAATATGCTAAAATAATAAGATTTCGCGCATATATAGATACGCGCGCGAGACACACACAAAAATACACATGCACCCGACGATTCGCCGCAGGCTGAAGACCGGTATCGCACTCAGTGCGTACATCGTGCTTCTCGCCGTGCTCTTCGCGCTCGTCAGTGCCGCACCGGCCACGCAGACCGGACCCGGCACCGTCGTTTCCGAAACGGAATCCGTCACAGTGCCGAGCATCCCCAGGCCGACGTGGGTCGATCTCCGTCCGCAGGTCATCACCGTACACCAGGCTGCGCCCGCGCTCAGCGCTCAGGACCTGCTCGCCAATGCACAGGCTCGCCTGATGAATCGCATCGGCGCCACGAAACTCAACTTGCTCACGGCATTCGGCCCCGTTCGCGACGGCCAAGTGCTCACGTACATCAACGGCAAGATCTTGTGGCAGGACCCGGTGACGCTTCACGGCGCCGCGCCGGCGAACAACGGCACCGTCGTCATCGATGGTTACGGACGCAGACCCGAATCGTTCGTCGACGGCAATCGCCATTACGGCGGCGGCGGGGGATCGGCAACCACGACCACGGTCGTTACCGGCGGCGGAGGGACGGGTGACCTGACCCAAGCAAACGCCGATGGTCGTTACGTGAACATCACCGGCGACACCATGAACGGCGCACTCGTCATCGCCTACGACGGACTCGGTCTCAACATCACGGGCACCGCCTCCGGTAGCACGATCCACGCCGAGCAAACGCTCACGTCCTCCGGAACTCTCACGGTCGTGGGAGGCGCCACGTTCCGTTCCACCGTCGCCATCAACAACGTCACGTACAGCTTCCCCGCTCACGACGGCGCGGGCAGCGGCAAAGTGCTCAAGAGTGACGGCGCAGGGAACTTGTCCTGGGCCGATGACATCACGGTCGGTACCGGACTCAGCATCGCCACGGGTGACCAGCGCTACGTCCTGAAGCAAGGCGACACCATGAGCGGCACGCTCGTCATCGATATTCGTAACGGCATCCAGAGCAGCATCGGTCTCAAGGTCATCAACACGCTCTCGGGTGCGGCACTTCACGCCGACAAAGACCTGACGTCCTCCGGCACGCTCACCGTGAACGGCAACGTCCGTCTCAAGTCCGCACTCACGATCCTCGGCACGCTCACGGGCAACGTGCTCCACGCCGAGAAATCTCTCTCGTCCTCCGGCACGCTCGTCTTCGAGGGTGCCGCATCGGGCTCCAGTCTGTACGTCGCAACGTCGTTCGACGGCGCCGGCCTTGCCGACTGTGACACCGCAGGCACGAGCAAGCTCCTGTGGGACGCGACGAGCAAACGCTTCTCCTGCGGAACCGATACGGATACGAACACGCAATTCAGTAACACCGGTTCACTGCAGACGGCGTTCGACAACCGTTACGTGAATCAATCCGGCGACACGATGACGGGCGCACTCAGCGTCCGCGCAACACTCTCGGGTGCTCGCCTCGTCATCAGCAACAATGCGAACATCTCGGGTTCGCTCTTGGTTCTGAATAGCATCACGACGCGCGGTACGCTCTCCGGCTCCCGCCTCGTCGTCAGCGGCCATGCAAACATTTCGGGCGCACTGTTCGTGTTGAACAACATCACCACTCGTGGGACCCTGAGCGGCGCCAATCTTACGGTCAGCAAATCTGCTTCGATCTCCGGTTCGCTGCTTGTGAAAACCGGCATTGCTTCCAAGGGCTCCGTCTCGGGTGCCACGATCTTCGGTTTCGGACTTGGTTCTTGTTCCGGTGCGGGGCAGAAGCTCAGCTACAACAACATCACAGGGGTCTTCGGTTGTGCGTCCGACGTCGATACGAACACTCAGTTCAGCAACACGGGTTCACTCCAGCTCGCCTTCGACAGTCGCTATGTGAATACGGGCGGCGACACGATGACCGGCGCACTCAGCGTCCGCGCAACCCTCTCCGGATCCAGGCTTGTCATCAGCAACAACGCCAACATCTCGGGTTCACTCCTCGTACTCAACGATATCACCGCTCGTGGAACCCTGAGCGGCACGAAGCTCACCGTCAGTTCGTCCGCCACAATCTCCGGCGCACTTCTCGTCAAAACCAGCATCACCTCGAAGGGATCGATCTCGGGTTCCACGCTCCTCGGCTTCGGCTTGGGCTCTTGTAACGGCGCTTCGCAGAAGCTTCTCTACAACAGTTCCACGAACAAGTTCGAATGCGGTGTCGTGACTGCTGCTGGTACGTTCGGTACGGGTAACGTCATCACGATCGGTGATGCTCGTTACGTGAACGCCTCCGGCGACACCATGACCGGAGCGCTCTCCGTTCGCGCCACGCTTTCGGGCTCTCGACTCGTTATCTCCGGTAACGCCAACATCACGGGAGCACTTCTCGTGCAGGGCAATATCACGAGCCGCGGCACGATCTCGGGTTCCGTTCTCCACGCATCCGCAACGCTCAGCTCGTCCGGCGGCCTCGTCTTTGAGGGCTCCGCCTCGGGCTCCAGCCTCTACATCGCGTCGTCCCTCCAGGGCGCGGGTCTCACGGATTGTGATGCCGCGTCGCAGACGTTGAACTGGGATTCGTCCACCGGACGCTTCTCGTGCGGTACGGATCTCGATACGGATACGCAATTCAGCAACACGGGTTCCCTCCAGACCGCGTTCGATGCTCGTTATGTGAATACCAGTGGCGATACAATCACAGGTTCACTTCTGGTGAAGGGCAACCTCTCGGGTGCTCGTCTCATCATCTCCGGCAATGCCAACGTCTCCGGTGCATTGCTTGTTCTGAATAACATCACGACTCGCGGAACCCTGAGCGGAGCCAATCTGACGGTTTCGAGCTCGGCCTCGATCTCGGGAGCACTTCTCGTGAAAACGTCGATCACGAGCAAGGGTTCGCTCTCGGGTGCATCGTTCTTCGGAGCAGGCTTGGGTACGTGCAACGGCTCGACGCAGAAAGTGATCTACGACGCCGCGACCGGCAAGTTCGGTTGCGGAACGGACCTCAATACGGGCTCCTCGGGATCGTCCTTCGGCACCGGAAACGTCATCACGATCGGTGACGCCAGATACGTGAATACGGCAGGGGACACGATGACCGGATCCCTCTCGGTTCGCGGAACGCTCTCCGGATCCAGACTCGTCGTGAGCGGCAACGCAAACATCACGGGCTCGCTGCTCGTCCTCAACAACATCACGTCCCGCGCAACCATCTCGGGTTCCACGCTCCACGCATCCGCGACACTCAGTTCTTCCGGAACCGTCGTGTGGGAGGGCATGGCCTCGGGCTCGTCTCTCTTCCTCGGATCCTCGTTCCGCGGAGCCGGACTCACGGACTGTACGGGCGGTAACAAGCTCCTCTGGGACGCCACGAGTGGACGCTTCAGCTGTGCGGCCGATCAGTCCTCGGGCTCCGGGCTCGACCAGAACTCGGCTGACGCTCGCTACGTCCGCAAGTCCGGTGACACGATGACGGGCGCACTCGTTCTCAACCTCACGTCGGGATACATCGGACTCCGTGTTCTCAACACCGCATCCGGTGCAGTCTTCCATGCCGAGCAAACACTTTCATCCTCCGGCTCACTCGTCTTTGAGGGCTCCGCCTCGGGCTCCAGCCTCTACATCGCGTCGTCCCTCCAGGGCGCGGGTCTCACGGATTGTGATGCCGCAACGCAGACGTTGAACTGGGATTCGTCCACCGGACGCTTCTCGTGTGGAACGGATTTGGACACCGATACGGATACGCAGTTCAGCAACACCGGTTCGCTCCAGACCGCCTTCGACGCTCGCTACGTCAACACGAGCGGAGACACCATGACGGGCGCTCTCAGTGTTCGCGGAAACCTCTCGGGCGCTCGCCTCGTCATCAGCGGCAACGCCAACATCACGGGTTCCTTGCTCGTCCTCAACGGCATCACCACGCGCGGAACCCTGAGCGGAGCGAACCTCACGGTTTCCAGCTCCGCCAGCATCTCCGGCACGCTCATCGTCAAGACCGGCATCACGAGCAAGGGCTCCGTCTCCGGTTCTACCATCCTCGGATTCGGCTTGGGTTCTTGTACGGGCGCTTCGCAGAAGCTTCTGTACAACAACGCAACGAACAAATTCGAATGCGGCACCATCTCCGCCGCAGGCACGTTCTCCACAGGCAACGTCCTCACGCTCGGTGACGCACGCTACGTGAAGAAGTCCGGCGACACCATGACCGGTGCGCTCGTCATCAACATCACGAACGGTGGTCTCGGCACCCTTGGACTTAAGGTCATCAACACGTTCTCCGGAGCCGTCGTTCATGCGGAAAAGACGCTTACGTCCTCCGGCACCGTCGTCACGAACTCCGGCTACTTGCTCTCTGCCGCACGCAACCAGGTCATCCGTGTCCAGACCGGGAACGGTACGGGTAAGACGCTCTCGATTCTCGGTGCGTCCGGGACGGGAGCCACGAAGGGCGGTGACATCTTCATCGAAGCCGGTTCGAGTCTTGTCCGCACCTACGGCACGGCCGGTGGAGCTACGTCCAGCGGTCCCCTGAGCCCGTCGACGACGCTCAACAACAACGGCACGGGTGCCACGGCTTGGACTAACCCCGGTAATGCCGTTACCAGCAACGATTCGTACGCAACGGCCTCGCTCATCTTCAACTCGCCGAGCCAGTGGCTCACCGCGTCCGGATTCAGCTTCTCCATTCCTTCGGATGCCACCATCAACGGTATCGTCGTGGAAGTCGAAGCCAAGAAAACGCAGCAAGTTCAGTGTTTGCCCGCGGGCGCTCCGAGATTCAGGGCCGTCAAACTCATCAAGGCCGGTGCCATCGGTGGAACGAACAATGCTGCGGCTACGGCGCTCAGCGGTAACCTCGGTGACGAAGGCGATTGTGGCGCGCCTCCGAATCCTCCGGTGGACGCCTACTATTCCTTCGGTAGCAGCTCCGATCTCTGGGGTCAGTCCTGGACATATTCCGACATCAACGATTCCAAATTCGGTTTCGCCACGATGTTCGAAACTCCCGCTACCGCAGCCGGTGTGCAGGTGGACCATATGCGCATCACGGTGCACTACACCGCCGGAGGCACGAGCGGTGTCGCCATCGCCACCGCCGGTTCCACGACCATCAACGCAGGTTCCGGTTCATCGCCGCTCATCATCATCGGTAACAAGTACAGCCCCACGGTCCGCCTCGTGCAGAGCGGCGGAGCGGTTGCCATCGGCAAAACGACGCCGAGCGGCAACGCAAAGCTTGATGTGCTCGGCACCATCTCGGGCTCCCGCCTCGTCATCAGCAACAACGCCGCTGTCTCCGGTTCTCTCCTGAGCGTCGGCAACATCGTCACCCGCGCCACGATGTCCGGTACGCGACTTGTGGTGAGCAGCAATGCCAACATCTCCGGCTCACTTGTGGTGCTCAACAACATCACCGCACGCGGCACGCTCTCGGGCTCGCGCCTCGTCGTCTCCGGTCATGCGAATATCTCGGGAACGCTTCTTGTGCTGAATAACATCGTCTCCCGCGCCACGGTCTCCGGCAGCAACTTGTACGCTGCCAAATCCATCACCGGTACGCACCTCTACGTCGCTCAGACATTCGGCGGCGCAGGGCTTGCCGACTGTGATACAGCAGGTACCAGCAAGTTGCTCTGGGACTCGACAACGAAGCGTTTCTCCTGCGGCACGGACCAGACGAGCACGTTCGGTTCGGGCAACGTCCTCACCATCGGTGATCGCAGGTACGTGAATGTGTCCGGCGACACCATGACGGGTACGCTCGTCATTCAAAACGGCAACACGCACGTCGCCACGAACGCTCCGCTCCTCAACGTCCGCGGCACCATGTCCGGCCGCGCGCTCATCATCAGCGGCACGGGCGGAATGCCCGCCATTTATGCGCCGAACGCTTCGGGCTCCGTGGGACTCTTCACGAGAATCACGAGCTCGAATCCCATGCTCATCGTGGGTTCGCAAAACGGCAACAACAACTACGAAGGCGGACAAATCCGACTCCTTGGATCGAATGACGATACGACCTACGGCAGCACGTCCATCGACAACTACCGCGGAAGCTTCCGCATCCTCAACCGCATCAACGGCAGCGAATACGCAGCGGTCTTTGTGGGCAGCGGCGGCAACGTCGGCATCGGTTCCGATGCTCCGCGCACGAAACTGGAAGTGCAGGGAACCATCTCCGGAAGCGCTCTCTACGTCGCCCGCTCGTTCTCCGGTGCGGGCCTGACGGACTGTGATGACAGCACGTTCTCCAAGCTCCTCTGGGACGCCGCTACGGGACGCTTCCTCTGTGGAACCGACCAAGGCGGATCGTCCGGCATCTCACAGAGCACGGCCGATAGCCGCTACGTGAATGTGAGTGGCGACACCATGACGGGCGCGCTCAGCGTTCGTGCGACGCTCTCGGGTTCTCGTTTGACCATCAGCAACAATGCCAACATTTCGGGCTCACTCCTCGTGCTCAACAACATCGCCGCACGCGGAACGATCTCGGGATCCACCATCAGCGGTTTCGGACTCGGTTCTTGTAACGGCAGCACGCAGAAGATCGTCTACAACGCATCCACGAACAAATTCGAGTGTGCCACGGACTTGAATACAGGCGGCGGCTCGTCCACCGGAAGCGTGCACATGGCCAAAATGACCAGAGATGCTGCGCAGACGATTCCGAGCGGCATCGCGACCAAGGTTCTCTTCGATGCCGAAGCATACGACAGCGGCGGCATCGCCGACTCGGTCACGAATGACAGGTTCAACATCGAACATGGCGGCATCTATTTCATCGATGCGTTCGCGAAGAGCCCGGGAGCACTGGATGCCACCGAGTACTGGGCCGTGCAAATCCGCATCAACGGATCGGTCGTCATGGACTCCAGCGACTACTCCGCGCAAGCCAACGAAGACAAATCGGCGCATGCGAGCGATACGTACCGACTCGAGGCAGGCGACTACGTGGAAATGTTCATCGTTCACAACGAAGGCGGAGACGTCAGCACGCCGACCGAGACACAGAACAAGCCCCGCATGTCCGTCGTGGAAGTGGGATCCGGCGGCTCTTCGAGCGGCAGCGTGCACATCGCCAAGATGACGAGTGCCGGCGGGCAGTCCATTCCCACCAGCGCTCCTTCCACGCAGATCACCTTCGATACGGAAAACTTCGACGTCGGAGGTATCGCGAGCACGTCCACCGACAGATTCACCATCGCAAGGACCGGCAAGTACTTGATCACCGCACGAGCCTCGCTGAAAACCAACGATACGGCTCCCGCTATCTTGGCCGTCGGTATTCATAAGAACGGCACCATCGTCTACGAGAGCAGATCCGCATGGCCCGGTACGGGATACGATGCGAATACCGAGGCCAATACCGTGCTCAGTTTGACCGCGGGAGATTACCTGGAAATGTACGTCTCCCAGGATTCCGGCGTCACGAAGAAAACGCTGAGCGGCTCCAGCAACAGCCCCGAAATGACCGTCACCGAACTCGGTGTGGGAGGCTCCGGCGGCGGAGGAGAATCACTCTTCACCGACGGAGGCGCCATCACGTACCTCACCGCAACGAGTGACGACGTCGCACTCGGCGGAAGCACCGGCGCCGCACCGTTCTACTTCTCGGCAGCAACGGGCCAGCTGGAAGCAACGATCTTCTCCGGCGGCACGATCCATGCCAAGGATCTCATCACGTCCTCCGGCGGACTCATCATCGAACGCGCCGCGGATGCGGACTTCCTCACGGTGCAGGATTCCACCAACAACGATTCCATTTCCATGAAGGCGGGTGTGGGTGACCCGAACGGCGTCGTCTCGGCGCAGCTCGGTTCGCTCTTCATCGCATCCGATACCGGCAAGTGGTGGAGAAACAACAACGGCGGCACGCAGTGGTCCGAATTCACCAGCGGCTCCGGATCGCTCCACATGGCCAAAATTCGCAGAGATGCGGCACAGGCAGTGGCATCGGATCACTACCAGAAGATTTACTTCGATACCGAAGAGTTTGACGTCGGCGACATCGCAAACGTCGTGGCAGGTTCCACGGGTTCCGGCCGCATCACCATCAAGAAGGCGGGTAAATATCTCGTGAACAGCTTCGTCGCCTTGGACGATGTGCCCGCCGATACGTCCGTCGTGAATGCCATCGTCAAAAACGGAGGCAATACCGTGAGCAACACGCAGCGTTGGACCGGCAACAACGTCAATGATGATTCGTACACCGCAACCGAGGTGCTCGACTTGGTACCCGGTGACACCATCGAAACCTACGTCTTCCACTACGCCAGTCCGTCTCGCAGTACGTTTACCGCAATGGGGCTGCGCTCCACGCTCTCCGTGGTTCAGGTCGACGGCAATGCGCTCGGCGGAGGTAACTCACCATGGACAAGCATCTCCGGCCTCACGTATCTCAACGACACCTCGCACAACGTTTCCATCGGTGGAAGTACGAGCGCCGAAACGAAACTCGAAGTCGTGGGTACGATGTCCGGTTCCAAGCTTGTGATCACCGGCACCGGCGGACTCGTTCGCATCATGACGCCGGCACACCAAGCCTTCACGAATATCGCCAACGAAGCGGATTTTGCAATCTACGAAGGCAGCGGTGCCGTCGTCCAGTTCTTCCACAATTATGCTTCGGGTCTTGCGACACTCGTGCTCGGCGGACCCGATGTCAACAACATGACGAAGAACGGCATGGTCGACTTCTTCCAGTACCGTCAGGTCAGGGGAGTAGGCGCATATGATCTTGAGATCAATACGAAGGGAAGCACTGGCAGCGCAGTGGAGCGTGTCGTGATGACCGGCAATGTGGGCACCGGCGCGGTCTCCTTCGTCAACACGCGGGTCGGTATCGGCACGAGGACACCCGGCGGCGCGCTGCAGATCATCGGCGGACACGGAGCGGCGATCACGGGTACCGGTGTGACCATCGATGGCGGCGACACCACGACCGGCAGCGATAATCCTCGTGTCGAACTCCGGGGTGCGGGCAGAACTCCGTACATTGATTTCGCGACGGATCTCACGACGGACTGGGGCGCAAGAATCATTTATGACGGCGGAAAACTGTTCATGGGCACGGTCTTCAACCAGACCAATTCACGTCCGACCGATCTGGTCGTGACCGGTTCCGGAATCGGCATCGGCACGTCGAGCCCGGAAGCGAAACTGGAAGTCCTCGGCACCATCTCCGGTTCCCGTCTCAGCATCAGCAACAACGCCAACATCTCGGGCGCACTCCTCGTTATGAACGACATCACGACGCGCCGCGGATTCTCCGGTAACACGCTCTTCATCAACAAGAACGCCACGTTCGCGGGTTCCGGCATCGTGTTCTCCATGTCCGGCTCCACTGTCTTCAATGAGCAATCTCGTAACGTCGACTTCCGCATCGAGTCCGACGGTGACGTGAACGCATTCTTCGTCGACGCTTCCAGGGATTCCATCGGTGTCGGCAAGAATGACCCCAAGGCGAAACTCGACGTCCTTGGCACTATTTCCGGTTCTCGTTTGAGCATCAGCAATAATGCCAACATTTCGGGTTCCCTCCTCGTGATTCGTGACATTCGTACGCGCGGAACGCTCTCGGGCAACACGCTCTTCATCAACAAGAATGCAACGTTCGCCGGTTCCGGCATCGTCTTCACCGCTTCGGGCGGCGCGGTGTTCAACGAGCAATCCAACAACGTCGACTTCCGCATTGAATCCGACGGCAACACCAACATGTTCTTCGTGGACGCCTCCGCCGACTCCATCGGTATCGGCAAAAATAACCCCAAGGCCACGCTCGACGTTCTCGGCACCATCTCGGGCTCCATGCTCCGCGTCTACAACGGCAGCACGAGCACGGGTGCCTACATCTCGCAGCGCGGCAACGGTACGGCGCTCGACATCATCAGCAATGGAACCACGACCGACGTCTTCAACTTGGAAGCCAGAAGCCTGACTACGGGTGTCGCTCTCGACGTCTACGGTTCCGCTCTCACCACGGGTGGACTCGCACGTTTCTACTCCAACTCCACGAGTGCTCTCACGCGCAACTTGGTGAGCATCATCAACAACAGCAGTTCCGCCACCAAGACGACACCGTTCCGCATTTTGCAGGCCGCGTCCTACACCGGTGCCTTCATCGACATGAACGGCAATGCTCCCGCACTCGACATCGACAGCGAATCCACCACGCAGCCCGGAATCCGCATCGACATGCCGAGCAACTATGCCAGCGAGAACCCCGAACTCCTCTTCGGTTACAACGGCACGTTCGATACGAACCTCTTCCGCGCAGGCCCGAACCGCTTGGCCACGTCCGGTTCTCTCCTTATGGGTTCCACGGCGTTCACCGCTGTCTTTACCGACACTGATGCGGACCCGACGAGCACCATCGGCACGGACTACACCTCCGAAGCGAAAACCTCTTCCGGATCTCCGATCCCGATGTTCACCGCCGAGAACCCCACGGACGAATACTTCTACGTGGGTCTGCCCACCAAGTTCTCGGTCGTCAGTTTCAACCTCGCGAAGGGCGGATCGCAGATCGTCTTCCAGGCCCAGTACTACAGCAACGCCGGTACGTGGCTCGAACTTCCGTTTGCCGACGGTACGAGCAACTTGAGCCAAGACGGCTCCGTGACCTTCAACCCGCCCGTGAACTGGTCGGCCAATGCCGGTATCGCTGCGTTCCCCTTCGGCAACTACTACGTCCGCTTCCACAGCATCGCCACCAACATCACGCGCGTACCTACTCTGTACAGCGTTGCGCCCATCCAGCAGGAACGCCTCACCGTGAAGAGCCAGGCGGGGGACTTGCGTCCGCTCTTCATGCTCAACGACCAGAACAACATTCTCGTGGGCACGAGCACCGCAGCCCTTGGAGACGCCGTCATGACGGTGTCGGGTGCCGTCATCATCGCGCCGGGTGTCACGACCGCACGCCTCGATCCGAAAGTCGCTCTCGAAGTCGTGGGCACGCTCTCGGGCACTCGTCTCATGATCTCGGGCAACGCCACGGTCTCCGGTTCGCTCGTCATCAAAAAGACGACGTACATGCTCTCCGGCGCCATCATTTCCGGCTCACTCATTCCGGGTTCCACGAACCGCCACGACCTGGGTACCTCCGCACGTCGTTGGCGCGACCTCTACCTCTCGGGTGGAACGCTCTACATGGGAACCTCCAGCAACCAGGCCTCCATCAAGTACAACACGTCCGCCTCGCGCTTCGGCATCGATGCCAACACCGACGGTACGAACGAGCTGTCCATCCTCTCCACGGGTAACGTCGGTGTGGGTACGCCCACACCCAAAGCCAAGCTCGATGTCCTCGGCACCATCTCGGGTTCCAGGCTCGTGCTCTCCGGCAACGCCAACATCACCGGTGCACTCATCGCCGTCGGTAACGTTGTCCTCGGCAATGCGTCGACGGATACCATTACGGCCAGCGGCCGCTTCATCAGCTCGCTCTTGCCGCTCGTGACGAACACGCAGAGCTTCGGTAGCAACACGCTCCGTTGGAACACCTTGTTCCTGTCGGGTGCCGTGAACTTGGGTACGAGCAGCACGAACGGAAGCATCACGTACGACACCACGGGCACGCGTATCAACATGGACGTGAATAACGACGGCACGCCGGAATTCCGCTTCTCGTCCGCGAAGAGCTTGGACTTCGCCGAAGCCAGCTCGGATGCGCCGACCGCCGCAGGATTCGCGCGTCTGTTTGCCCGTCCCACCACGGCCGGAGGCAACGACGCCTATACCACGTACCTCGTGCAAGCCGAGCATGCGGGCGGCACTGCCACCAACACCGCCATCGGCAAGACCAGCAACGCCTCTCACAACGGATCGTGTCTCGCGCAGTCCTCGGGTCAGGCCAAGTTCGGTACTCGAAGCATCCAGTTCAACTGTTCGGGTTACCAGTACTACCGCAGCACCACCGCCGACGACAAATTCACGAGCAGCGACTTCACCGTCGACATGTGGGTCTACGAAGATGCCAACACGTCCGTGAAGCGCTTCCTCATCGGTGAAACGTATACCACGAACGCCAACCAGTGGGCCATGGAACTGAACGCAAGCAACAAACTCCAGGGCCAGATCAACACGTCCACGGGCAAGCTCATCACCTTCGCCGATGCGTCGGACTTTCCGACGGGACAGTGGGTGCACGTCGCTCTTGAGCGCAGCGGCAGCACGTTCCGGTTGTACCGCAACGGCTCCGTCGTCGCGACGCAGGGACATTCCGGCAATCTCCGCTCCACCACCACGTACCTCATGCTTGGTGCGCCGTACCCGTACTACACGTCGGGCTACGCCAACTTCACGGGTTACATGGATGAAATCCGCATCTCCAAGAAGGCCCGCTACAGCGGTACTTTCACGCCGGAAACCGATGCATATCAGCTCGATACGGGAGGTCTCTACGTTCGCCTCGGCAACGGTTCCGTCGTCAAAATCAGCGGAACGGGAGGCGCGGTGGACAGCAGCGGTGACGGTGCATGGACCGTGAATGACGACAACACCATCTACTATCAGCTCGCCAACGTCGGTATCGGAACCGATACCCCGAACGCATCGCTCCACGTACAGCAAGACACGGCTGCCGGTTCCGGCGCGTTCCTCGTCATCCAGACCGCAAGCAACGGTACGGGCGCGGTCATCTCCGCTACATCGACCGGCGGCGCTTTGCTTGCGCTCAACTCGCGCGAGGCCAATGCCCGCTCGGCCGCCATCAAGTTCGGACTCAATGACAGTTACGACGTATCGCTCTGGCGAAGCGCCGCAGGGACGCTCAAGACGGACGGCTCGATGCACGTGGTCGGAGATTTGTCCGGCAGTTATCTGTACGCCACCAACGGCATGCGATGGGCCATCGAAAATTCCAACGCTTATGCCGCAACCGCAAGCGACGAAAACGGACTCTTCATCGAGCAGATCGGCTCATCCGTCGCTACGGACACCTTCCGTTTGCAGACATCGTACAAGGGCAATTTGAGCAGCTACTCACAGCTCTTCATCGATCCCACCGATGGTTTCGGATTCATCTCGACGGGTACCGGAAGTTACAAAGTCGGTATCGGCACCAGGACGCCGGACAGCGAACTGGAAGTGATCGGTACGATCTCGGGAGTCGGACTCAACGTCTATGGAACAACGGACCTCTTTTCCCGACAAAATGGAACGGGGCTCACATTGGTCCACGGCACCGTGACCCTCTACAACAAGAGCTCGACCGAGGGTAACGTCAACTCCGTTCAGTTCCGCGGCCGCACGAACACGGGTGCCGATTATCTCACTGCCGCCATCGGTGTCGAGCAGCATTCTCGCAACGGTTATGCATACGGAGACCTCGTCTTCGGTGCCACCAACCAGACGGGAAACTTGGGTGAATTGATGCGCCTCACCGGTTCCGGTGATTTGTACATCGGCAAAGCTTCCTCGAGCGGAGAATTCACGTTGCAGGTTACCGAAACGTCACGCACGAACGGTTACGCAGCCTTGTTCTCGCACGTCGGCAACAGCGCGAACAACTACGGCATTCAAATCACCAACGGTACGGATGACAACAGCGGCACCAACCGTCACATCAACTTCACGGACGGTGACGGGACGGGCGTCGGAAGCATCACGTCCACCGATGGAACGGTGAGCTACAACGCGTTCACCGCTTCTCACTACGGCCACGCCACGGGTTCGTTCATCCGCGGCATGCTCGTGAGCATCACGGGCAGCAGCCTCCCGCTCTATGCCAATCAGCAATCCGAAACCGTCTACGGATTCGACCTCACGCAACGGGAAAACGATGCGACGGTGCTCGGAACGTACGGAAGTCCGTTCACACTCTCTCCCGTCGTCAACGGCATCGATCACTATAACTTCGGACTGAACGACGTTCACCTCGTGACTGCCGTCGGTAACGGGGACATGTGGGTGGTGGACATGGGCGAGAATCTTGCCGTCGGAGATTACCTCGTCTCGTCCTCGTTCCCGGGTTATGCACGCAAAGATTCCACGTCGTTCGACGTCAGTCACATCGTGGGACGCATCGCCGATCCCATCGATTGGGGCACGGTCACCGATACCGTCACCGTGGGCGGCGTGACGCGCAAGAAAGCTCTGGCCAGCGTCCTCTTCACTCAGTTCGATCTGGCGCATCCGCAGGCACTGCTCACCCAGTCCAGCATTTCCATCACGGGTCTCGGCACCTTCGGCTCCGGCATCCTCCTCAACACCGCGTACGCAAACGGCAACGCCGACATCTTCGTCGCCAAGTCCAACGTCGGCGGTACGGGCAACACGGTGCTTCGCATCAACGCCTCCGGCGCCGTCTTCTCGGACAGCACCTTCAACAGCCAGGGCGCCGACTACGCCGAGTGGTTCAAGTCGACGGATTCCTCCCTCAAAGCGGGCGAAGTCGTCTGTATCGACATCCTCAACACCAACGCCGTGAAGCGCTGCGACCGCGGTGCCGACACGAACGTCATCGGCATCATCTCCACCAACCCCGCCTTCATCGGCAACGCCATCCGCGGCGCCGACGGCATGAAGGGTGTTTCGGGCTACGTCCTCGTGGGTCTCATCGGTCAGGTGCCCGCCAAAGTCACGTTGGAAGGCGGAGTCATCCGTCCCGGCGACAGTCTCACCGCCGCTTCGCTCCCGGGCTATGCCCGCCGTGCGGCGGCAGGGGAGGCCACGGTCGGTGTCGCACTCGAAGGCTACGACGGCCAAGCCGACAATGTCGTGAATGTCCTCATCTCTCGCAAGAACTCGTCCGTCACGGTCGAGACCGTCAACCAGAAGGTCCTCGAGAGCATCGCCGCCATGAACATCGGCGATGAAATCACTCGTCTCGTCGCGGGAGCATCGCAGTCCCTCACCGGTTCCATCGCGCTCACCGTGCAGTCCCAGATCACCGCACTCGACATCCAGTCGCAGATCGATGCTTCCGTCATTCGCCGCATGTCCGGTTCGCTCATCAGCCTCGCCGACTTCGGCAGCGGCATGACCGTCCTCAACACCCGTATCGCCGTCCTCGAGTCGCGCGTCACCGCTCTCGAATCGACTCTCTCCGGTGCCGTGCTCCACGGTGCGGCTCCGAGAATCTTCACGGGTGCCTTGGTTCTCTCGGGTTCCGGTACGCGCATCGGCGCTCTCGGCTTCTCCGGTTCTACGGTCCAAATCGGCACGCTCATGTCCACGGGCTCGCTGAAGATCCTCGGCAACATCACGGTCTCCGGTCTCGCCACCTTCTTCGGAAACGTTGAGGTCCAAGGCCAGCTCGTGCTGAGCAGCAAGCAAGCGGGCTTCGCCGTCATCCCGATGACGGGCACCAGCGTCACCGTGACGTTCAAGGAACCGCTGGTCGCGACTCCGCTCCTCACGGCAACCCCGCAAGGCAGAGTCGGCAGCGAATGGTGGGTGGAGCATGCAACGCTCACGGGCTTCACCATCCGCGTCGCCACCGCCGTCAGCCACGACGTTCGCTTCACGTGGGTCGCGACCGCCGTCACGGACCCGGTCACCACGATGGGCACGGGCTCCGTTCTTCCCGGCCAGACCATCGCGTTCCCCGTGGATAACCTCGGTCGTCCGCTCTCCACCGATGCGGTGTGGAACGGTTGTATCCGCGGTTACCCGCCGCTCGGTGCCGACGGTCAGCCTCTCAGCTGTGCTCGCTACCACGTGGACCATGTCTGGGAACACCCCGATCTCCACATGTCGTTCACGTACAACCCGAATCACGAACCCGTCGTTCTGCTCTTGCCGCAGGGCTACGTCGTGACGGTCATCCAGGCGCAGTCGTCCTCGTCCTCGAGCGTCAGCAGCTCCAGCTCGTCTTCTTCCGAAGCGACAAGTTCCTCCGGCAGCTCAGCGTCGGGTAGCGATATCGTCTCCGGATCGGGCAGCGTGGAATCGTCCTCGAGCAGCAGCGAATCCTCCGCGTCCTCGTCGGAGTCTTCGACTCCCGCTTCCTCTTCCGGAAGCACGGTCACCGGCTCGGGTTCCGAGGCGGGGGAATGATCACGTCGCTTTCTTCATGACGTGCCACGCTCCTTTGCGGAAGGCGTAGCGCCTCGTTTCCGCGACGACGAATTTCTTGCCGCTCCATTCGCGCACGTCGATGTCGATTCGTCTGTTGCTGATGCGCAGAACGTTGTAACTGTTCTTCTGCTCGCGAACTTTGGTGGAGATCGCGGTGCCGGCTTGCACGTGAATGATCGATTTGTTCATGAGCGTGAAGTTTTCTTTCAGGTCCCCGATGAACGGTCTGTGAAAATGTCCCGAGAGCACGAGCACCACGCCGCATTGTTGAAACGCATCGAGCGCTTCTTCGGCTCCTTTCACGACGCGCCTGTACTTGCTCACGAGACCCGGGCGAATGAACGGGTGGTGCGTCACGACGATCTTCACGCAGGACGCCGGCGTTCGGTGGAATTTTTTGGCCGCCATCCGGAGCTGTCTCTTGGAGATTTTGCCGCTTTCGATGACGAATGATCGCGCCGTGTTCATGCCAAGCACGCTGATTTCTTCGTCTTCGTACATCGGTTGCACGTCATGATGGACGTAGTAGCGGTATCGATGGAGCGGCAGAAGCAAGCGTCTGGCCACGTCGAAGAACGGAATGTCGTGGTTCCCGGGCACGGCGATGTACGGTGCGGGCAAGCGATTCAGGTATTGTCGTGCACGGTGGAATTGCCTCCGCATCGCTCCCTGCGTCAGGTCTCCGCTCACGGCGATGAGCGACGGCTTCACGCTTTCCAGATCATGGAGAAGGGCCTCCTCGGCTTCCCGCTGAATCCTTCCGAAATGTAAATCCGAGATGTGTGCAATCGTGCGCATTGGCGCGAAGAGTGTAGCGTATTCCGGCATTTCTTTGACACGGTTTCATCCTTCCGAGTAGCCTTGTGGAAGACATGCGCGCCGCTTCCACGATCATCGCCTCCATTATTACCGCTTCCGAGCGGAGGTAGGCGCGTACTCGTCTCACTGCCTCCCGCTCGGAACGAAGCGGGTGAATTTTTCGTGTGCCTTTTCTTTTCTCCCCATGAGTACCTCCAACTCTCCGTCCGTCATCGCCGAAAAGCTTGCGGCCAAGCTCGTGCCCGTTCGGTGCAGCGGTGCCGATGCCTTTGTCCTCTTCGAGCGTGCGGAGCATCGTAAAAAAATCGCCAAAGCCATGCTTCCCACGCAGGAGGCAGCCGACAAATTCGCCTTGATGAACCGCCGCAGCCGCGTCTCCTTGTTATGGCATCTCACGGAGGAGGCGAGGCATTTTGCCGCCTTCTCGGCATTCGAGCCGATGCTCGAAGGTTTCGTCCGCATGCGATTCCATCAGCTTCTCGGGCTTCCGTTGGTCTACGACTCCGCACAGGACGTGAAGCCCAAGAAGGCGCCCATCGATGTCTCCAAGCTCTGACGCAAACGAGAGCGATTTGCTATCGTATGCGGCATGTCCTTCCTGTCGGTCCGCGATCTGGGGCTCACCATCCAAAGTCAGCGCATCTTGCATAAGGTGTGCCTGGACGTCGCCGAGGGCGAAGTCGTGGGACTCATCGGCCCCAACGGCTCCGGGAAGACCACGCTCTTCAACGTTCTCTCCGGATTTCTCCGTCCCACGCACGGCAACATCCGTCTGCGGGACGCCGATATCACGAACGTCTCGGCAACCGAGCGCGCCCGCATCGGCATCGGTCGCGTGTTCCAGAACTTCGGCATCTTCCGCGAGATGACGCTCTACGAGAACGTTCAAGTCGCACTCGAGTCGCTTCCCAAAGAAAAGCGCTTGCTGCTGGGCGATCTGGACCACGCAATCCGCAAAACGCTCGCCATGGTCGGGCTCCAGGATCACGCCAAGAAAAAAGCAAACTCACTCTCGGGCGGCCAGATGCGTCTCCTCGAAATCGCCAGAACGCTCTCCTCGGGCAAAGAAATTTTTCTGCTCGATGAGCCCACCGCCGGAGTGTCTCCCAAGATGACGGGCCAAATCGCCGCGCTCATTTTGGAACTGAAAAAGCAGGGGAAGACCGTGCTCATCGTGGAGCACGATTTGCCGTTCATTCAAAAGATCTGCGATCGCGTCGTGGTGCTCGATGTCGGTGAGGTCGTTCTCCAGGGTACGCCGAGCGAGGTCCGTGGCGATAAAAAGCTCAAAGAACTCTATTTCGGCGCCGATCCGACGGATTAAGAGTCCACCGTAATTGCCGTATTTGGCAATCTATTGTGCAATTGACGACGGAGGAGGCCGAAGGGAAAATCAGCTCCTGTTTCATTCCCTCCTTTCTTCATGAAACGTACATTCGCACTCTCCGCGGTGGCAGCCCTGCTGCTCTCCGCTTGTTCCTCGGCTCCCGCCAAGGAAACCGTTCGCATCGGTTACGTCGGCCCCCTCACGGGTGATGCCGTCTCGTACGGTGTGGACACGCTCAACGGTCTCCGCATCGCCGTCGACGAGGTCAACGCTGCCGGTGGCATCGGTGGCAAGCAGGTCGAAATCTTCGCCGAAGACGGTCGTTGCAACGGCGCCGACGCCACGAGCGCCGCACAGAAGCTCGTGAACGTGGACAAGGTCGTCGCCATCATCGGCGGACAGTGCAGCTCCGAGACGCTCGCCCTCGCCCCCGTCGCCGAGGCGGCCAAGGTCGTCGTGATTTCGCCGATCAGCTCCAACCCGGACGTCAGCAAGGCCGGTGACTACATCTTCCGCGTGTACCCGAGCGACGCTCTCAAGGGCAAAGCTCTCGCAGCCTTCTTCACGAAGAACAAGTACAAGAAAGTCGCGATCATCAGCGAGAATACCGACTTCTGCCAAGGCATTCGTGGCGCAGTGAAGAACGATCTTCCCGCAGGCGTCACCATGGCATTCGATGAAATGGTCGACCCCGGAACCAAGGACTATCGCACGCTCATGACCCGTCTCAAGAACACGGACTTCGACGTGTTCATCGCCAACGGTCAGTCGGACGCCATCGTTGCCGAAATGGCCAAGCAGATGCGCGCTCTCGACATGAAGCAGCAAATCGTCGGCACCGACGTCGCCGATTCCGCGACGCTCGGTCAGATCGCCAAGGAAGCCGTGGAAGGTCTGAAGCCGCTCTCCGTTCCGAACTTGAGCGAGGACACGCCGGCCGCCGCCGCATTCGCCAAGACGTTCCGCGCCAAGTACGGCGAGCCCAAGCAGACGATGTTCTTCGCTTCGCTCTCGCACGATGCCGGACGCGTGGTGCTCAAGACCATCGGTGAGGTCGGCACGGGCGCACCGCTCAAGGATGCCCTCTACAACGTGAAGGACTACCCGGGCATTTCCGGCACGTTCTCGTTCGACACGAACGGCGACGTCATCGGCATTCCGTTTGCCATGAAAGTCTTCAAAGACGGCAAACTCATGCAGTCCGAAATCATCCCGTTGAACTAAGAAGTCAACGAAATCAAAGAATCCGAGGGAACCAACGAATGTCGTTGGTTTCTTTGGCTTCCTTGAATTTTGTCTTTGGGACTCCATATGCTTTCGCCGGAGCGTGTTGCTACACTTCGTGAGATGCAGCTGCTCGTGAATGCCGTCATCGCCGGGTCCTTCGCGGCTCTCATGGCCGCGGGGCTCTCTCTGGTCTACGGCGTTCTCGGCATCTTCAATATGGCACTCGGGCAACTGGCGCTCGTCGGCGGGTACGTCACGTGGTGGTTCTTCCACGAGATGGGCCTTCCGTTCGTGGTCGCAGCACCGCTCGGTCTTGTCGTCTGTGCAATCGTCACGTGGATATCGTTCGAAGGCTTCGTCGCTCCGTACTATAAGCGTCACCGTTTCCTGCCCCTTGTCACCACCATCGCGCTCAGCATGATCCTGGACGGTCTTCTGCTCGTCTTGTTCCACGAAGATCCCAAGACGATCACGGCGGGTCCGCTGCAGTCTCTGCGCTTCTTCGGTGCGATTTTCTCCGTGCAGCAAACGGCGCTCGTGGTTCTCACCGTCGTTTTCCTCACGTTCTTCGCGTGGGTGCTCATGGCGACACCTCTCGGCAGACGCGTTCGCGCCACCGTGCAGCATGCCGCTGCAGCCGAGAGCCTGGGCATCAATGCGCCGCTTCTGCATCGCTTGCTTTTCATCCTGAGCGGATTGCTCGCCGGTTGTTCCGGCATCTTCTTGGGCATCGACCAAAACCTTACGCCCACACTCGGTTTCTCCATCACCATCAAAGCGTACGCAGCACTCATTGCGGGCGGCAAAGACAGCCTCAAAGGCGCCATCGTATGCGCGTATGTCATCGCTCTCCTGGAACAGCTTGCCGTGGGTGTTCCGTGGTTCGGCGGCTACATCCCCGCGGGGTACCAGAGCACCGTCGCACTGCTCGTCATCATCGTGTTCCTGCTCCTGCGTCCGCAGGGCATCTTCGGTTCCAAGCTTCGCACCGCATGAGTTATTTCTGGCACCTTGCCACCATCGTCGGCATGTCGCTCCCCGGGGTGCTCGGCTACAACCTCATCTTCGGTCGCGGCAAAGTGCTCCACTTCGGTCCCGTGGGCATCGGAGTCGTGACGGCATATGCCATCTTCCTCACGGAGCGTGCCACACAAAGCTTCCTCATCGCTCTCCCCGTGGGCCTTGTCGTGTGCTTTGCTATCTCGGCACTCTTCGCATGGATGTCGCTGCGGCTCGCGGGTGATGCGCTCGGCATTCTCACCATCGCGATGCATTTGGCGTTCGTGGCGGTCGTTCTCAACTGGACCGATCTCACCCGTGGAGCCCTGGGCTTGGCCCAAATTCGCCGAATGCCCGGACTGGAGTCGCCACAAGTTTTTGGCATCGTGAGCCTCGTCGTCGGTTTCGGCTTCGCAGTGTGCATGGCTTGGGTTGATCGTTCCAAGCTCGGCAGGTCCCTGTCCGCACTCGCAGAGAATCGCTTCCATGCGGAATCGCTCGGCATCAGCCGCGTCAGCGCCATCTTTGCGGCATTTCTCATCGGTGGACTCGGTTCGTTTCTCACGAACGTTCTTTTCCCGCAGTACGTGCAGCTCCTGCATCCCAATGACTACGCCTTCCGCTTCCTCATTTTCTGGCTCATGTGCATCGTTGCGGGCGGCCCCGGAAACGTCTTTGGTGTCACGCTTGCAACGGTCGTTCTCACGCTTCTCCAAGAAGGCCTGCGGTTCGTCCCGTTGCCCTTCGGCCTCATCGGCCCCATTCGTCTCCTCATGTTCGGCGTCATCCTCATCGTTGCCGTGTACGCACGACGAAAAGAACTCTTCCCGCAACCGCGGAGCGTTTAGACGGCAACAGCGGACTTCACGCAATTGGCGCACCGGCCTGCGTTCTTCGCCTCACACTCCTTGCAGCAGATGAAGAGTCTGTGGCACGGGTTATAGACGCAGTCCACGTAGTTGTCGGTTTGGACGTTGCAGAACTCGCAGTTCGTAATGAAGCGATGGGGGAGCTTGCCCGGGAAGCGCATGCACTTGCGGTCGTCGAAGACGAAGAGGCTTCCCTCGAAGTGTCCGTCGGGGAACTCCTCGCAATAGCGGACGATGCCTCCTTCCAGCTGGCGAACGTTCGTGAATCCGTGCGTTTTCAGCAGTGCCGATGCGCGCTCGCAGCGGATGCCGCCGGTGCAGTACGTCACGACCGCGCGATCTTTGTACTTGGCGAGCTCGGGAATGAAGCCCGGCAAATCCCGGAAGTTCCGCATCGTGAGCGTGACGGCATCTTTGAACCTGCCCACGACGGCTTCGTAGTCGTTGCGCATGTCGATGAGCACCACGTCTGCCTTGGCTTCCAGCAACTCATGGAGTTCTTTCGGTGAGATGTATGCAGCGGCCTTCTCAGCAGTCACGTCATTGCGGAGCGTCACGATCTCGGGGCGCAGGCGCACGAAGAGTTTTGCGAACGCATGCCGGGGATGATCGGATTCTTTGAACGAGATTCCGGAAAAGAGGGGATGTGCGTCCATCGCTGCTTTATACTTCTCGATATTCTCGGGCGTGCCCGAACACGTGCCGTTGATGCCTTCCGAACTGATGAGAATGCGGCCGCGCAGGTCGAGCGACTTCGCGAGCGCACGATGTTCCTCGGTTTCCTTGGCAGGATCCGAAACGGCGACATATTTGTAGTACAGAAGGACTTTCATGGTCCAATCATAGCAGAAGCTCTCCTGCAATGAGGCAAGAGGAAGGTTGAAAGTGGAAAATACGCACGTTTCATCTTTCACTTTTCGTTTTTCTCTTCTCCGTATCGTATGATCCTTCCATGAAGTCATTCACTCTTATTACAGGGGCGAGCGCCGGTATCGGCGAAGCCACCGCCGTTCGACTGGCTGCCGAAGGCCAAAACCTCATTCTCGTCGCCCGCCGCATCGACCGTCTCAAAAAACTCAAAACCAAGCTCGAACAGAGCGGCATCGAAGTTCGCATTCACGAACTCGACGTCACGGACCGTGCCGCGCTCGAAGCCTTTTTCAAGAACGATCTCAAGGACGTTTCGCTCGAGATTCTCGTGAACAACGCCGGTCTCGCTCTCGGGACGGAATCGTTCGATGCGTATGACTTCAGCGACGTCGACACGATGATCGACGTGAATATTCGTGCGATGGCCCGAGTGGCGCATCTTGCGTTGCCGCTGCTCAAAAAAAGCCAAGGTCACATTGTGAATTTAGGTAGCATCGCCGGTATCGAATCCTACGCCGGGGGAACCGTCTACTGCGCTACGAAGCATTTCGTCCATTCGTTCACCCGCGGACTGCGCCAGGATTTGCTGGGGACCGGCGTACGTGTCACGACCATCGCGCCGGGCCGCGTGGAAACCGAGTTCAGCGACGTGCGCCTGAAAGGGGACACGGCTTCGGCCAAGAAGGTCTACCAAAACTGCGTACCGCTGCAGGCCGCCGACATCGCCGATGCCATCTGCTACGCCGTGACGCGTCCGAAGCACGTGAACCTCGAACTCATCCTCGTCATGCCCACCGATCAGGCGGGGACAAGAGTCATCGAACGGAGATAAATTATCGTCGGTGCTTCGCCACGTGGCCGTACACGTGGTTTCCAATGAGCGCCACCCCCGGCACGTACAGCAGCACCGACAGCGGCCACAAGAGGGGTAAATGCAGGGTAAGTGCCCGGAATCCGTAGAAACCCACCCGGAAACTTCCGTCGGGCATCTTGACGTGCATCGCCGCATTCAATGCATCGAGGGGGACGCCCGGCGCATGGTCCAGGCGTGCTTTCGGATCGTGGTAGTTCACGAGTTCCACTCGATGGAGCCAGTCCAGCATCCTCACCATCACTGAAATCTTTGTGCAGAAGCCGCAACGACCGTCGAAGAGCACGATGATCGGCTCGCGGACGTTCTTGTTGAGTCTTTCGCGGATGGCGCGGAAATCGTCATCGATGAGCAGGCCCAGGTACGCGACGAGCACGGTCAGCGAGAACGTTCCGACGTCCATCAGCAGAAAGATACTTCCGTGCACGAGCACGCCGCAGATGAGAAGCGCGCGCTTCAGTCTCCCCGGTGAGACCGCATGAATTCCTGTCCACGTCAGGACGCCGACGACGGGGATGAGCGCCCACGCGAACTGCGAGAGGAGCGTGAAGTAACCCACTGCAGGACTCAAAAATGTCAGTTTATCGGCGACCGCGGCGGACAAGTGGCTGAAGCTCGTGTGGTGCAGCACGATGGCGATGGCCGAACCTTCGCGCCAGGTCGGACCCGTGAATTTTTCGATGGCCGAGCTCACGTACAGCACGATCATCTGCCACAGGAGCAGGCGATACGGCCAGATGGACATGGTTCGCGCATCGGTCGGCTGATCCTTACCCGTCTCACGCATGAGTCGCAGACGTCGTCTGAGATTCGTCAGCGTGAAAGCGCGATGGCATGGCGAGATCAGCAGGATGAATCCGACGAGTCGGAGCAACGTGTCGCCGCCATCGAGCGTGATGGAGCCGTACTCGTGGAAGGAAAAGAGCAGGAAAACGGCTGCCACGAGGGCTCCGCGCGTGAGTATGCCGAGCGCCACGCAGAGGAGTGCAACGAGCAGCAGCAGGTAGAGTGCGTGCACTTGGTCCGCGGTCGCGTAATCCAGAATCGAAAAGCGCCATTGCGAACGCACGACGTGGGTGAGCATCTCGTGCGTCAGAATTCCTTCCGGTCCGTAGTATCGTTCTACATCGTTCCACTCAAGCAACATCGTCACGAATCCGATGACGCCGAAGCCCATGCGCATGAGTCCGAAGCCCGCCGCGGATATGGGGCGGAACCAGAATCGTTGCCAAGCGGAGGGAGAAGCGTGAGGCATGAATTTACGGACAGGTGACGGAAGCAAGAACGTTCGTTTCCACGGGCAGTGTCGTCGTCGCGAGATGTTTCAACATCGCGAGATTGGCAGGCAACACCGTGTAACTCCGAAGCAGTTGGAGCTCGGCGTGAGTATTGCCGCAGAGCGAGAGCAGGTACGTTTCGCGTGCCGATTGCCATTCTTCTTCCAGTCGGTAGAGCACCTTGAGCTCTTTGGCTCGTCGCCACGGTGACAATCGTTCGGAGTCCACGATCCTTGGTCCCACCACACCGTTCAGCGTGCTTTCCACATGGAACACGCTCACGCGTCGCAGCGGATCGGGCGAAAAAATATTCCACTGCTGCCATTGGCTCGCCAGCAAGACGTACGGATCGGTGAGCGAGCGAACCGCTCCGATCTGCGGAAAGCGATTCTTCAAGCTGCGTGGTACGACATACAGAACCACGGCGGTCATGTGCCACAGACAGAACGCGACGATGAGGGCCTGCCGCGTGCGCGTGGAAAAACCGAGCATGAGTTCTTCGATTATTTGGCGGGCTTGAGCAGGACGATTTCACGTCCCACGAACTGGTCGGTACGGCGGTAGAGGAGTGAGAAACGGCCTTCGACCGACGGGTCGGTGTGCGGCGGCAGCGTGGCGCGGTACTTGAGCTTGGTGATGACGTCCCACACTTTCTGCAGATGAATGATTTTTTTCTGCGCGTACCACACAGGCAGAATCATCACGACGGGAACCCCGGGCAACGTCTCCGCGCAGTTCGCAAGGAATCGTCCGACGATATCCTCGGCTTGTTTGCAGTGAGCCTCCGCGTCTTTCACCGTTGCACGGTCGGTGAGCGGGGGACCCAGCGTTCCTTCCGTCACGATCATGTCGGGCTTCTCCTTCAGTTCGAACGCTTTCGTCGCGTCTTGCTTCCACACCGTGGCCTCCACGTCTTTCTTTGCGATCTTGTACGTCTTTCTGGCCCACTCGATGTTCTTCTCGCAGCCGTTCACGGCTTTGAGTGAGAGGTCGGACGCCAGCACGTTCCAGCCCAGAAGGAGGGCTTCGAGGGGAATCACACCTGTTCCGCAGAAAGGATCGAACACGGTCACTCCTTTGTCCTTACCCGCAACGAACGTGCCGAAGTTCAGGAGCATCTGCGCCAGTTTCGGGGGCAAGAGGCCCACCATCGTGTCGCGGACGGGCTTTTCCATGTCGCGCAACGTGTACGCCTTCACGTCCTGTGCGGCCACCGTGCGGCCGATCCACATGCCTTCCGTGTCTTGGCTGTTTTTCTCGCTCGTCTTCTGCGGTTGCATGATGAGAAGCTCCGCTCCGCTCTTGGGGTCGAGCAAACCTTCGTCATGGAGCTGAATCGCTTTGGCCGGATCGCGTTCGCTTCCGACGTAGCGCGAACTGTTCCCTTGTTGCTTCAGCTTGTCTTTGCATGCGCGGTACAGGTTCTTGGCGCGGTTCGGGGAGACGCCCGTGAATCGCAGCGCGAACACGGCCTTGCCTTTCACGCCCTTCAATTCGGCGCCCAGCAGAGCCGGCACGTCGTCGAGCGTCACCGCACTGCTCGTGAGTTGCTTCGCGATGAGGACGGTGCCGCCGAGTCGGTTCAGAAATTTCTGATCGAGTTCTTGTGCGGTGGAAAACATCAGCAGCTGGCCCGAAAGAGGCCCTTTCTGAAAGTCGGGAAGGACTGCGGCAAGCTCGGCGATGCTGAGGTTGGGGTGGATTCCGAGAAAAGCGGCGTAGCGGTGCATGGACGAGAGCATAGCAAGTGCCGCCGCGATGTGGAAATGCTGTGCCGAAACACTTTTTCGGCAACCGTCCACGGTATGACCGACGTCGGAAAAAATCAAGACCCTTAAAGCTCACTTTTCTTGAGCAAAAAGCGTTCTCCACCCTTGCGTGCGGAGCGCGCTTTCCTACAATGAAAGGAACTACTTCATTCCACGTCTCCACTTCATATGTCAGGAACAATTTCCCAGGTGATCGGAGCGGTGGTGGATTGTCAGTTTCCCGCCGACAAGCTGCCCGGGATTTATAACGCGCTGCACACGCACATCGGCGATGTCACGCTGACCCTCGAGGTGCAGCAACACATGGAAGGCGGTATCGTGCGGGCCGTGGCCATGGGAGCCACGGACGGTTTGCAGAGAGGAACGGCCGTCACGGACACGGGTGCCGCGATCATGGTGCCGGTGGGCCCCGCGTCGCTGGGGCGGATGTTCAACGTTCTCGGTGAGCCCATCGACGGACTGGGGCCGGTGAAGTCCAAAACCATGTATCCCATCCATCGTCCGGCACCGTCCTTCACCGACCAGGCCACCGAGAGTGAGATTTTGGAGACGGGCATCAAGGTCATCGACCTCATTTGTCCCATTCTCAAGGGAGGCAAGGTGGGTCTGTTCGGAGGAGCCGGCGTGGGAAAGACCGTCGTCGTGAAAGAACTCATCTACTCCGTGGCCACCGCGCACGGCGGATCATCGGTCTTCGCCGGAGTGGGGGAGCGCAGCCGCGAAGGCAACGACTTGTACTACGAAATGAAAGAGTCGGGCGTTCTCGAGAAAACGGCGCTCGTCTTCGGCCAGATGAATGAGCCGCCGGGTCCGCGCCTCCGCGTGGCTCTCGCCGGCCTCTCCATGGCCGAGTACTTCCGCGACGAAGAAGGCAAAGACGTGCTTCTCTTCATCGACAACATCTTCCGATTCACCCAGGCGGGAGCGGAGCTTTCGGCTCTCCTAGGCCGCATTCCCTCAGCCGTGGGTTACCAGCCCACACTCGCGAGCGAAATGGGCATGGTCCAGGAGCGCATCACGTCCACCAAGAAAGGATCGGTCACGTCCGTCCAGGCGGTCTACGTTCCGGCCGACGACTTCACCGATCCGGCTCCCGCCACCACGTTCGCCCACTTGGACTCCACCATCGTGCTCACGCGTGCGCTCGCCGAGCTCGGCATTTATCCCGCCGTCGATCCGCTCGAGTCCACGTCCACCATTCTCACGCCCGACATCGTGGGTCCCGAGCATTACGACACCGCTCGCGGCGTGCAGAAAATCTTGCAGCGCTACCGCGAGCTTCAGGACATCATCGCCATTCTCGGTATGGAAGAACTCTCCGAAGAGGACAAGTTCACCGTGCAGCGCGCCCGCAAGATTCAGCGCTTCCTCAGCCAACCGTTCTTCGTCGCCGAAGTCTTCACCGGCATTCCGGGCAAGTTCGTTCCGCTCAAGGAAACCATTCGCGCGTTCAAATCCATCATCGACGGCGAGCTCGACCACGTTCCCGAGCAGGACTTCTACATGAAAGGAGGTCTCGAAGACATTCTCCCCAAAACATCCTGATGCACGCCGAACTCATCACATCGGAGGGCAGTGCCTACAGCGGAGACGCAGTCTCGGTCACGCTGCCCACGGGCATGGGTGAGATCACCGTTCTGGCCCACCACATTCCGCTCCTCAGCACCGTGGAACCCGGCACCGTCATCATTCGTACGCCGTCCGACGAGCTCTACTTCGCCGTCTCACGCGGCGTCGTCCAAGTGGGGGATGCGGGCGTGCGTATCCTCTCCGAGATCGCCGACCGTGCCGACAGCCTTCAGGAAAAGGCCATCGAGCTCGCCAAGGCCCGCGCCGAAGAACTGCGTGATGCCAGGCGCGCCGACAAAGAAGGTTTTGCCGAAGCCACCGCGACGCTCGAGCGTGAAATCGCCCGTCTCGCCAGCATTCGCCGCCTGCATTCCCGCCGTCGCCGCTCATGATTCTCGATTCTCACGCTCCGGCTCCCGCCACGCCTCCCGTCAAAGAGGTGAGCCCCGAAGAGAGCACCATGCTCGGCCTCGCGTTCGCCTGGGAGCTCGGGTACACCATTTCACTGCCCGCCATCGCGTTCGGTTTGGGCGGCGCGTATCTCGACAAGTACCTCGGTACCTCGCACTGGTTCCTGTTCCTGGGCATGGGCTTCGCCTTCACCATCTCGTTCATCAATATTTTCCGCAAACTTCGGGTCATCATTCGTCGCCTGCCGAAAGATCTTCCCAAGAAAAAGAAACTTCCCGTGGATCCGGAGACCGTTCGCGAACAGGAACTTTTGCACGACCTTTTCCGTCCGCCCCATGAGTGACATTTCCATTTCACTGGCATCGGAAGTCATCGGACACATCGGTCCGATCGAAATCCGCAACACCATGCTCATGGCGTGGCTCACCGTCGCCGTACTCGCCGTGTTTTGTCTCATGGCTCGTGCAACCGGCTACAAGGTCGTTCCGAGCAGGTTCCAGGCGCTCGTGGAAATCATCGTCAGCAGTTTGTATGACCTCTTCGCGTCCATCGTCCAGAATGACCGTTTGGCTCGCAAGTTCTTCCCGCTCGTCAGCACCATGATGATCTTCATCGTGCTCGGCAACTGGCTCGGCATTCTGCCCGGCGTCGGCACCATCACCATTCTCGGGACGCACGAGGGCCACGCCATGGCCATACCGCTGTTCCGTTCCATGAACGCCGACGTCAACATGACGCTCGCCATCGCGCTCATCTCCATGGCTGCGGTGCAGTTCTACGGGATGTCGGAACTCGGTGTCGGACGTTATACGGGCAAGTTTTTGGTGGCGCCGTGGAGAGACCCCGTCGGCACGTTCGTGGGATTTCTCGAAATCGTCAGCGAAGTTTCCCGCATCGTGTCATTCACGTTCCGCTTGTTCGGCAACATCTTCGCGGGCGAAGTGTTGCTCATCGTCATCTCGTACCTCGTGCCGTACCTCGCTCCCGTGCCGTTCCTCGGCATGGAGCTGTTCGTCGGACTCATCCAAGGACTCGTCTTCGCGCTCCTCACCACGGTCTTCCTGAAGATCGGAGTCACTGCCCATGAAGGGCATCACGATGCGCCGAAGTCCTCGGCACCCGCACACGCGTAAATTTCTATTTTTTCCTTCCTTCTCTTATGGAACCTGCAGAAGCCGCCAACACGGCCATCAGTCTCCTCGGCGACAAGAACCTTCCGGTCGCCATCACCATCGGCTTCGGCTCTCTGGGCCCCGCCATCGCCATCGGCTTCATCGGCGCCAAAGCCGTGGAAGCCATCGGACGCAATCCCGAGGCCGGCGCACGCATTCAGACGTTCGCCATTCTCTCCATCGCTTTCGCCGAGGCCATCGCCATCTACGGCCTGGTCATAGCTCTCATCATGAAGTTCGTGTAGCCCTCCTCTTCTCTTTCTCCCGCTTTTCATGACCGATCTCATCAATGCCCTCGGCATCAACTGGTCCGCGCTTCTGGCGCAGGTGATCAACTTCGGAATTTTGATCTTCCTGCTCGCGAAGTTCGTCTACAAGCCGGTGCTCCGCGTCATCGATGAACGCCGCGCCGTCGCCGAGAAAACCGCGGCGCAAGCCGAGGAGCTCGAACGTTTCAAGAAACAACTGGAGGCCGATCGTAACGCGATTCTCCGCAAGGCCGATGTGGAAGCCGGCTCACTCATGGAACGCGCCAAGTTGGAGGCCGAAGCGGTGCGCACCGAGATCGAAAAGGCCGCTCGCGAACGTTCGCAGCAGATCGTCGCCAAGGGCATGCAACAGCTCGAAAATGAGCGTTCTCGCGTCGGACGCGAAGTGCAGGACAAATTGGCCCGAGCCATCGTCGTTTCGGCCGAAAAGATCCTGCGTCGCGAATTCTCCAAAGAGGATCAGAAAAATTTCGAAGAAGAATTGAAGCAGAATCTTCCGAACTTGCTCGCATGAAGGTCACCCCTTCCCTCATCGCCACGTCTCTCATCGAGACGCTCAAGTCCCACCCGTCGGTGTCGGCCGATGAAGCCTGTGATGGCGCACTCATCGTGCTCAAGCGCGAGTGTCCCGGCTGCAGCAAACGCGAATTTCTCAAGCTCGTGGACCGCAAGCTGAAGCGCGAAGGAGCCACGGCCGCCGGCCTGCTTGTCGTGCCGCACGCGGGGTCCATCACCGCCGAACATATAGCACCCCTCGTCTCCAAGAAGGCAGGTAAGACCGTGCACATCGACCGCAGCATCGACAAAGACCTCATCGGCGGAGCCGTGCTCCTCGTGGAACATCGTCGCATCGACAGCAGCATCCAGGGCGCGTTGCATGATCTTCTCCAAATGTGTCTGGAACCTCTCCATTGATCTCCCCACTTTTCTCATGACTCTCAGCACCAACCTCATCAAGACGCTCGAAGAGCGAATCGCCCAGTACAAACCCTCGGTCACCGAGGAGCGCATCGGAACCGTGGTGCAAGTGGGTGACGGCATCGCCAAGATCGCGGGTCTCACGAACGTCGGAGCCGGCGAGATGATCGATTTTGGCAATGGCGTCATCGGCAGTGCGCTCAACTTGGAGGAAGAGCTGGTGGGAGCCGTGATCTACGGCGATTACACCAAGCTCGGCGAAGGGGATTCGGTGAAGGCGATGGGTCGCGTGCTCTCGGTACCGGTGGGCGAAGCGCTCATCGGTCGCGTCGTCTCGGCGCTCGGCGTGGAGAAAGACGGCGGTCCGCAAATCCGCAGCGAGCACTACTACCCCGTCGAGAAAATCGCTCCCGGCGTCATCGAACGCAAGTCGGTCACCGTGCCGCTCCAAACGGGCATCACGGCCATCGACTCCATGATCCCCATCGGCCGCGGCCAACGTGAGCTCATCATCGGCGATCGCCAGACGGGCAAGACGGCCGTCGCCATCGACACCATCATCAATCAGAAAAAAACGCAAAACACCGATCGTCCCGTCACGTGCATCTACGTCTCGGTCGGCCAGAAAGAAGCCAAGGTCGCACGCATCGTCGCCGAGCTCGAGAAGCACGGCGCCATGGACTACACCATCGTGGTGAGCGCATCGGCCTCCGAGCCCGCCGCTCTCTCGTACATCGCGCCGTTCTCGGGCACCGCCATGGCCGAGTACTTCGTGGATCAGGGTAAGGACGTTCTCATCGTCTACGACGACTTGAGCCGCCAGGCCTGGGCCTACCGCCAAATCTCGCTCCTGCTTCGGCGTCCTCCCGGACGCGAGGCATACCCCGGCGACGTGTTCTACCTCCACTCTCGCCTCCTTGAGCGCGCCGTCAGTTTGGATGAAAAGCACGGCGGAGGTTCGCTCACGGCTCTCCCCATCATCGAAACCCAGGCCGGTGACATCTCGGCGTACATTCCCACGAACGTCATTTCCATCACCGACGGACAAATCTTCTTGGAGGCCGATCTGTTCTACAAAGGCATTCGTCCCGCGGTGAACGTGGGTACGTCGGTCTCGCGCGTCGGCTCGGCCGCGCAGCGCAAATCCATGAAGAAAGTCGCGGGAAAGCTGCGCCTGGATTTGGCTCAGTACCGCGAACTCGCGGTCTTCGCACAGTTCGGTTCCGATCTCGATGCCGCCACCAAGAAGCAGCTCGATCGCGGCGCGCGGCTTACCGAAATCCTCAAGCAACAACAATTCGCCCCGCTCTCCGTCGGCGAACAAGTCGCGCTCCTGTACGCCGCCGTGAACGGACACTTCGATGACATTCCCGTTCCGCTCGTCGCGGAATTCGTCACCAAGTTCCTGACCTTCGTGCAAGCCAAGCATTTCGACCTGCTCAAAATTCTGGATACCGAAATCACGGCCGCAGCCGAGGATCAGCTCAAGCGCCTGCTCGACGCCGAGAAAGCCAAGTTCCTGGCAGTGAAAGCCCCCGAGGCCGTCGCTCCGGTGAGCGCGGCATCCGTGAAGCCTCTCAAGCCTGTCAAAAAGGAGGTCAAGAAAGCAAAGAAATCCACGTAACCCCTTTCACTTTGGCACGCAGTCTCCGCGATATCCGGCGCAAGATGAAGGCGATCAAATCCACTCGCCAGGTCACCAAAGCCATGGAGCTCGTGGCCGCCTCCAAAATGCGCAAAGCCGTGCAACACGCCCAGGCACTGCGCAGGTACGCACTCCACGCGTGGGAAATTCTTCTGTCCGTGGGACGCACGCACGCCACGGGGCATCCGTTTTTGATGCAGCGCAAAGTGAAACGCGTGCTCGGCATCGTCTTCAGCTCGGACCGCGGTCTCTGTGGCAGTTTGAATGCGCAGCTCCTCCGTTCGCTGCAGCAGTACATCAAGGGACTTTCCTCGCTCAAATCATTCGAGAAGATCGACTTCATCACCGTGGGACGCAAAGGTCATCACATGATCACCAGAAACAAGCACGACGTCATCGCCACGTTTCCCTCGCTCTCCAACCATCCGAGCATCAAGGATGTGCTCCCCATCACCAAGTTGGCCATGGATGAATTCCGCAAAGGAACGTACGACCACGTCGTGCTCGTGTACACCGACTTCATCTCGCCAATGGTCCAGCAAGCAGCGGTAAAGGTACTTCTGCCGTTCTCGCCCAGCGAAGTGCGCGAGGTGCTCGGCAAATTGGCCGACCACAAAAAACAAACCAAAGAAGAGTTGGAGCTTGCCGCCGCCGACGTGGGCAAAGTGCAGGAGTACGTCTTCGAGCCCAGTCCGACGGAAGTTCTGGACGTCATCCTGCCCCAGCTCACCGATACACAGGTGTTTCAGGCCGTTCTGGAGTCCGTCGCTTCCGAGCACTCGGCGCGCATGCTCGCCATGCACAATGCCACGGACAACGCATCCGAAATCCTTGATGACATCACGCTGAACTACAACCAAACGCGCCAAGCCAACATCACGGCCGAGCTCGCCGAACTGTCGGCCAGCGCCGCGGCTCTGGGCTAGAGCGGGTTCCTCCGTTAGGATGCCGTCCATGGAGTACGTGCAGGGTATCGTCGATTTCATCATCCACATCGATCATCACCTCGATGCCATCATTCAGTCGTACGGCGCACTGACGTACGGCATTCTGTTTCTCATCGTGCTCTGCGAGACGGGTCTTGTCGTCACGCCGTTTCTCCCCGGCGATTCACTCCTCTTTGCCGCCGGTGCGTTTGCGGGCAAGGGTTCGCTGAATGTCTCTCTCCTTCTCTTGCTCCTCAGCATCGCCGCCATCGTCGGTGACGGCATCAACTTCGGCGTCGGTCACTTCCTCGGCAAAAAAGTATTTTCATGGAATTCGCGTTGGATCAAACGGGAGCACCTGGACGCCACGAATCGCTATTTCGATCGCCACGGCGGCAAGTCCATCGTCTTCGCCAGATTCATCCCCATCATGCGCACGTTCGTCCCGTTCGTCGCGGGCGTCGGAAAAATGTCCTATGTGCACTTCCTGTCGTACAACATGTTCGGGGGACTGCTGTGGGTATTCCTGTTCGTGGGCGGAGGCTATTTCTTCGGATCACTGCCGTTCGTCGAAAAAAACTTCTCACTCGTCATCCTCATCATCATCGCCGTGTCCGTCACGCCTGCGCTTTACCATTGGCTCCGCTCACGTCTCAGTCGCGCTCGTTGAGCAGTCGTGCTGTGCAGAGAACCGCAAGCAACATCGCCACGGGCGCTATTTGCAGTAATCCGCGACTGAGCCCCGTTTGCATGATGGCTTCGGTACCGAGTGCGGGTACGAACGTGAAGAGGAAGAACTGAATCGCCATCGATGCGAGGACGAATGCGCCGAGCAAGCGCTCATCTGTTTTCAGGTTCCGGATGCCGCGCAGAAGTACCAAGATCGGCAGTACCAAGGGCAGAAGCAGCCAGTTGGGCTCGCGGCTCAGATGGTACCAAATGGCGCTCATGGCCTGACCGTTCCACGTGAGCGAGATGCCGCTCACGCCCTTGGCATTGCCGAACGTGAGTCCGTTCAGCCACTTGAATCCGAGCCACGGCAGCGCGATGGCGAGCGGTACAAGAACCGCAATTCCGAGCCATTTGCGGAATGTGTCGCTATCGATCTGTCTGGCCTTACGCTTCAGGAAGATCGTCGCGAGCATCAAAAGTCCGAGCAGGGGAGCATGAAGGATGAGTCCTTCGTTCTTCGTGAAGACGAGGAGTCCGATGCCGAGCGCGAAGAGTCGCAACCACACGGCGCTCTCTTTGGCGTCCGTACTCTTTTCAAAGCCCAGGATCGCGGAGATGACGATGAGCACGTGCGCCGCCACGAAAATATCGGCGTACGGGTTGCTGCCGTGGATGAGAAGCAGCGGAAGTGAGACGAGTGCGTACAGTCCCACACGTGCGTTCGTCCTCGTCACGCGTCTGCGCAGCGTGAGGTAAAAGGCTCCGAGAAGCCCTGCAAACCATACGAGGTGTACACCGTTGATGAGCGGTTCCTGCCAGCTTCCACGGAGAACCGCCATCCAGGTCTTGAAGAGCGGTACCGTGGGCGGATACGAACTCACGCCTTGTGCGGATTGCACGATGCCGTTGCCCACGGGGATCTCGAGGAGCAACTTCTGCGACGTGTAGAACATTTTTCCGCGCATGTTCCAGTTGTTGAACGAGTCGTCCCAGTAGGTCGGTACGGAGACCAAGTCGTAGGCTCCGGCAAAAAGCTTAAGAGCGCTCCAGGCAAGCAAGAGGAGTACGCCGCGCTTCACCCAAACGGAGGGAAGTGCGTGTGCCTGTATGCGTACGGTTTTCGCATCGACCGGAGCTGCGGCGAAGACACCGAGCTTCCATGCCGCAAGTGCCAGCACGGCGAGCAGTACGCACATCGGCGCAAGGAATCCCATGAGGTTCAGCGGAATCGTGCCTTGCAGGATCGTTAAGAAGACGACGTACATGGACACCGTCGGTCCGAGAACGAGGCTCCACACAGCGCGTTCGGCGCGCGTCAGGACCGGCGATGCTCCTTCGATTACCACAAGCAGAAGCCATCCGACGGCGGTCGTGAGGAGCGTGCCGATGAGGAAGACGAGGATGTTCATTTCGGGGAAGTGGGAGGAGCCGAGGTGCGGAAGACGAATGATTTCTCATCGAAGCGGCCGAGCAATATTCCGGGTGCCGAGATGGGTTCTCCATCGATGGTGATGCGTCCGTCGATCACGGCGAGGTCGGGGCGGTTATAGATCACCCACGTGTCGTCGGTGTCGATGGTGATGCCCGGAATCGCGGGGTACGTGATGTAGCGCATGTTGCCGAGGTACGGCCACTCATGATCGGCAAAGAAGATGTAGCTCGTGCGGTCACCGAGGAACTGCGTCGCGTACTCCGCGAAGTCGTAGAAGGATTCGCGTTCACGCAGCATTCTTTCGCCTTGGGATTTCCCGATGTACGTTGCATGGTCATGCGCCACCCAGCTCAAGAACTCGACGCCCATGCGTGCGTCGAACAGCAGCCACATCGCGGCCATGATCAGAAGCGCGCGCTTCAGTACCCACGCACGCTTTTCGGACGGATGACGGAACACGTGCGCGTACCCGAAGAGCAGTGTGATCAGTACGATCAGCGCCAAATATACTACGAACGTGGCGGAGAGCGTCTGGGGTGGCAAATACCGGTACATCACATCGGCTTCCACGGAGTTTCCCGCCAGCTGCGGTCCCCACAAAAAATTGATGCTGTACGGACGGTACTCATCGAGTTTCCAGAACGACGTCACCCAGCTCCATCCGTGCTCGAGGACGTTCCATCGGTGCAGCTCGATGCTGTGGAGCATCACTACCGTATTCGGCGGCAGAATGAGCCCGAACTTCCCCACGCGTGCCGGTTGCCACAGTTCCTCAGCGCGTAAACGGAACGACACGCGCTCGTCATCGCCGTGCGGTGCCGTGAGGGGAATCGTGAAAATGTTTTGCCTCGGATCATCGGAGAAAATCCATCCGACGTAAAAATCTTGGTCACTCTGGGCCGACATCCGCAGCGTTCCGGCTTCCGCCGTGCCCGTGAGTGTGGCCGTCGTCAAAAATTCACCCGTACCTGCTCCGGTGCTGAGCACGATGCCGGACGGGGACTTCTGTACCTGAATCGGTCCGAGTCCCGCCCAGCTGGCGTTGATCTTGCCATCGGCGAACTCGAACGTCTGCGTTTGCATCGCCGATGCCGCAACGGGCGCCAGAAGCGCCAAGGTCGTGCCGATCAGAACCAGGAATCGCGACATTCGCTCACAGTGTAGCGGTCCGTACGCGGTATCGTCACGATTCCGCCGACACTCGGTCCTACAGGAGTAGAATCAACGCACATCTCCACCCAACCTTCTCTATGGCCACGCAAACACCGTACATGCGCGCTATGCATTTCGTGGAAGCGTCATTCGATCGGTTGAAGCTGACGAAAGGGCAGAGGAAGCTGCTCGAAACGCCGCAGAACATTCTCAAGTCCACGGTGACGTTCGAGATGGACGACAAAAAACAAATGAAAGTCCCGGCCTACCGCGTGCAGTACAACAATGCTCGTGGTCCGTACAAAGGAGGCATCCGCTACCACCCCGAGGCCGATATCGAGGAAGTGAAGGCGCTTGCGGCTCTCATGGCCATCAAGACGGCCGTCGTCGGCATTCCGTTCGGCGGTGCCAAGGGCGGCATTCAGGTGGATCCCAAGAAACTTTCCAAAGCAGAACTGGAGCGCATGAGTCGTGCGTACCTGCGCAGTATCGCCGACGACATCGGTCCGGACATCGATATTCCGGCTCCCGACGTGAATACCAACCCGCAGATCATGGCGTGGATGCGCGACGAGTACGAAAAAACGAAGAACGTCTACGCGCCTGCCGTCATCACGGGCAAGCCCATGTCCTACGGCGGTTCGCTCGGTCGCGACAAGGCGACGGCCAAGGGCGGATTCTTTTTACTGCAAGAGTTGGCCAAAATCGAGGCACTCGATCTCTCCGAGGTTCGCGTGGCGGTGCAGGGCTTCGGCAATGCCGGTTCCGAAATCGCCACGTTCCTGCATAACGCGGGAGCGATGATCGTGGGCGTCTCCGATTCCCACGGCGGCATTTACTCCAAAGTCGGCTTGGACCCCGTTCGCATTCAGAAATACAAGCAGAAGACGGGTTCCGTCCGCGGTCAGTATTGCGAGGGCTCGGTCTGCGACCTGGAGCGTCTCACGATGGATCAAACCAAAGTCATCAGTAACGATGCGCTTCTGACGTGCGACTGCGACATTCTCATCCCCGCCGCACTCGACAACGTCATCACCTCCAAGAACGTCAAAGACGTGAAAGCCAAAATCATCCTGGAGCTGGCCAACGGTCCCGTGTCACCCGAAGCCGATGAAGCGCTCAAAAAGAGGGGAGTCATCGTGGTCCCCGACGTGCTCGCGAACGCAGGCGGCGTCACCGTGAGTTACTTCGAGTGGGTCCAGGGCCGCTCGGGCGACCAGTGGACGGCGGAGAAAGTGGACCGCGAACTCAAGCGCATCATGCTGAGTGCGTTCGAAGACGTCCGCAGCGAAGCCAAGCGCAAAGATCTCTCGCTCCGTGAAGCGGCGTTCAATATCGCCGTCGGTCGCATCGTCGAAGCGATGACGGTCCGTGGCTGGTAATTTTACATTAAAGAAGTCGTGGCGAAGACAGGCTTTGCCTGTCTGGAGCCACACCATAGTCAGGGAGAGCTTGTGAGAGGGACGAAGTCCCTTTCACACTATAAAAAAAAGGCCCGAAGGCCTTTGTTTTTGTTTTCTGCGGTGTCGTCATTGCCGTGAGGCTTTGCCGATGAGCAGGAACATGTTGAGAGGAGATTCTCCACTCGACTGCTGTGCTTTGGTCACTTGTTTCTCCTCGCGACCTGACGAGGTCCCCGGACCGGTCTGCCACGAGTTTCTTGCGAACCAAGGGAGACACTGGGGAGTTTTGGGCGCATCCCCGGGGACAATCTCATTCCCGAGGGACGACGTTGCAGAGCAGAGAGAAGGATGACTACATAATCTCGAAGACGTTTCTATACCCAGAATTGTGCAATGAATGCAGGAGTGTGGCCGGGAGGAACGAGTCGAAACCGACTGTAGGCATCTTTCTCTCTACGCTTTCGGTGGTGTGAAGGATCTTTTGTGCCCCGCGTCCGGGGCGACTGTGTGTTTTTGTTTTGTCTTAGGGCTCGTGTGTTTGAATTGTTGGTGTTGAACCCGTTCTTTTCTTCAGGGTTCATCGCATCGTAATCGATGCTCAGAAATCCGCAATCGTTAGGGCTCGCTTGAATTTCTAACATGTGAGTTGAATACATTTTGTGTACGAAATTAGACATGCCAAGAACGGGCACGCGGAAGTCTGCAGATATTAAAAAATGAATATTGATGTTGTCACGCAGCCGGAGTGGACAGATGTGAAGCCGGCCTTACTTGGCCTCTTCGGCAGCCGTGATCTCCGCCGGTCCGCCGGTCACGACGGCCTTGATGCGACGCACTCCCGAGGACGAGCTTTCTTCTTTCTGAATCTTGAAGCTGCCCAGGACTCCGGTGTGGCTGACATGGGGTCCGCCACAGATCTCTTTGGAGTACTTGCCCATGGAGTAGACCTTCACCTTGTCGCCGTACTTGCTCTCGAACACTCCGATGGCACCCGCGGCCTTGGCTTCGTCCACGGTCATCACCGAGTAACTGATCGGTGCATCGGCTTTGATGGCGTCGTTCACCAGCTCTTCCACCTTCTTGATCTGCTCGGGCGTCATCTTCTCGGCGTGCGTGAAGTCGAACCGCAGGCGCTCGGCCGTGATGTTGCTGCCTTTCTGCCACACGTGGTCACCGAGCACGGTGCGAAGCGCCTGGTTCAGCAGGTGAGTGGCGGTGTGGAGCTTGGTCGTCTCGGCGCTGTGGTCGGCGAGTCCGCCGCTGAACTTCTTTTCGGCACCCGCGCGACTGAGGGCTTGATGGGCCTCGAAGGCCTTGGTGAAGCCGTCTTCGTCGATCGACTTCTTGTTCTCGGCGGCCATTTCGCGGGTCATCTCGATGGGGAAGCCGTACGTGTCGTACAAGTGAAACGCATCGGCACCCGCGATCTTGGCGTCGCCTTTTTCCATCAGTTTGTGGAAGTGTTTCGTTCCTTCGGCCAACGTTTTCATGAACGCTTCTTCTTCGCGAGCGAGCGTCTCATCGATCTCTTTCTTCTGGTCGGCAAGCTTTGTGTAGAAGTCGCCGTACTGCGTGCGGACGCTCTCGGCCATGTAGGTCGAGAATCCCGTCAGGTTCGTCACGTCGAGCTTGCGGGCCGAGCGAATCGCGCGGCGAATGAGGCGACGGAGCACGTACCCCTGGTCCACGTTGGAGGGCTTCACGCCGTCGGCGATGATGAAACTGGCTGCCTTGAAGTGGTCCACGATGATGCGCGCATCTTTCAGAGCCTCGGCTTCCTTCTTTGTGGTTTTGGAAAGCACGGCCTCGAGCATCGGGCGGAATGCATCCGTGTCGTAGACGCTTCCTTTCTTCTGGAGCACGCAGGCCAGGCGCTCCAGTCCCAATCCCTCGTCCAAATTCTTCTGCTTCAGCGGAGCAAACGAACCGTCTGCTTGTTTGTCGTACTGGATAAGAACGTCGTTGCCGATCTCCATCCAGTTGGGGTCATCGTTCGCCGGGTTGCTGCCCGGGGGCGGCAGTTCGCTTTTTCCCACCCAGTAGAACATTTCGGTGTCCGGTCCGCAGGGACCGGTTTTCCCGGCCGGCCCCCACCAGTTTTTGGCTTTGGGAAGGAATCCGATGCGTTCCTGCGGTACGCCGACCTTCAGCCAAATGGCCTCCGATTCTGTGTCCTTGGGCGCATCGGCATCTCCTTCGAAGCATGTCACGGCGAACTTCTCTTTGGGAATACCAAGCACGCCGGTCATGAATTCGTAGCTCATCGTGATGGCGCCTTCCTTGAAGTAGTCACCCATGCTCCAGCGACCGAGCATCTCGAACATCGTGAGGTGCGACATGTCGCCGACTTCGTCGATGTCTTGGGTGCGGACGCACAGCTGCACGTCGCAGATCAGTTTGCCCATGGGGTGCGCTTGGCCCATGAGATAGGGGACCAAGGGGTGCATGCCGGCCGTCGTGAAGAGGACGGTCGGGTCGTTGTCCGGAACCAAACTGGCTCCCGGAATCACGGCGTGCTTCTTGGATTTGTAGAAATCCAAGTATGCGGTTCGAATCTGTGCGGTCGTCATCGGCTTCATGGCGAAAGAGAGACTACTGGACGCAGCCGCGTACGCGCAATTGCACCGATGCCGGTTTAGAGTCCCTTGAGCAGGTTCTCGGCGTTCCTCACCGCTTCGTCGGCGTGCTTCAGCGCGTCATCCGATGCACTGAGGGCATCCGGGATGTTGCCCGACTCCAGCTGTTGCGTCGCGATGTCGATGAGCTGCTCGGAACCCATGACGTGGGCTTCCATGGGGACGGCTTGTGTTTCGGGAACCGACGTTTTTCCTTGGAAGTCGGCGTTGATTTTGTTGAGGCGGTCGCGAGACATTTTCAGCTTCGCGGATGCGGTGATGGAGAGGGCATCGATGTCCGCTTTTCCGCCGTCGTCCTCATCCTCGTTGTTCGTCGTGGATTTTCGTGCCGGAGCGGACAGCATGATTTTGGCTTCCTTGGCCCTTCGCATCGCATTGCGGGACAAGCGGACCTTCAGCTCCTCGTCGTTGCGCGCGGTCTGCGCGGCCGAAGCGAGATCGTCTTGAGCCTGCTTCAGTTCACGTTTGGCGGCGACGTTTGCAGCCGCATCGGTCTTGGAGATTTCTTTGTCGGCATGCTTCACGGCAGCTTCGGCAAGTTTGAACGAGACCGTCGGCTGATCCGATGACATCGCGGCCACGATGGTCTTTTCTTCCGATTGCACGCGTGCGTCGCGAACTTTCTTCATGAGCTTGGCCAGCGAGCGATCGTTGCGTGCGCCGATGCGCTGGATGAGCGACGAGTGAGCGCCTAGTGAAGCCGAAAAGTCCATGGACAGCTGAGCGGCTTCCACGGGCTTTTTGGCCGTGAGCAGCGTCGTCACGCGATCATCGATCTCTTTGGCATGGGCCTCGAACGCGGCTGCGATCCGGGCCTCCGTTTCTTCGGTCAACTTGGCGTCTTCGGCGAGTTTTTCGGCTTCCTCCAAGCGGCGTTCGGCGCGACGGGCGAGCCAACGCACCTGTTCCTCGGGATCGCGGATGAGGCCGGCCACCATGCGCTCGTTCACCTCCACTTTCACGGGATACAGCAAGTCACCGGGCAACGCTTGTTCGGCGGCGTACGAGATGCCGGTTCCGGTGAGGGTCACGATCAACAATGCGGCGGTCACCGTCGTGAAACTTTTGAACGAAAAAGACCACCACGTGATGCGATTCGCGCCCATTGCTTCCAGCAAACGCTCTTTCATCTGAACGCGCTCCGAGGGGGAGAGCGAGATGTTCTGTGCGGCCTGCAAGAGAGTCGTGTCATCCATGCGAACCTTATGACGTACGTTCACCCCTTTCCTTACAGCGAATTGCAGCTTTTCTCGGCATTCGATGAATTCGTCTGCCCGAAGGCCTATTTTCTGTGTTTTCCCGATGAAATCTTCAAGGGACAGACTCATGGTTTCTTGAGGACCGTCTTGAGTTGCTTGAGAGCTCGATGAATGCGAACCGAGACGGTGTTCGGTTCCAGATCCATGATCGCGGCGATTTCCTGGGGCTTCATGTTGTCGACGAAGCGGAGCACGATGAGCTCGCGATCATCCTTGTCCAAGCACGATAATTTTTCGATGACGACGCGTTCGTCCATCGTCTTTCCAAATTCGGTTCCGTCGTTGTTGGAAGGGTCGAAACCGCTCTCCTGGAGCTGATCCAACGACATTTCCTTCGCCTTCCGAACATAGTCGATGATGAGGTTGTTCGCGATCTTATAGAGCAGTGCGCGAATGTTTTCGATCTCCTTTCCTTTCTTGGCGTACTCGAACGCTTTGATGAACGTGTCGTGCATGATGTCCTTTCCACGTTCACGATTCATCAGTCGCAAATAACAATGGCGAAAGATCGCATCCGCGTAGAGGTCGTATGCTTCGGTGATGAGGTCGGAAGGGTCTGTCATGCCGCGTCATCCTAGTGGAGAGATTGGGGCCTTATACTTGACAAAAGTGTATTTGAATATATATTCACATACTTTCATTTTCGCATATGCTTCCCGAGCCGGAGTGCTTCTCTTGTCACTTGCCTGAACCTCCGTGTTTTTCGTGGTTGTATTGTCGCTATGGGGAGGGCTATTCCACGGGAAACGCTTCGTCATCCGGCAGCACTTCGCAGGTCATCGCTCAGGCGGCTTCCGGCAGTTCATCCCGGCCATCGATCTTCTCCTCACGGTCCTCCTCCTCCCGCTCGTCGTCGGGGTTGTTCGGAACGAGCTCCGCGCAGAAAACCGCGACATACACGATCGGTGTAAAAAATACGGCGAGCTCACCCGCAAGGGGAGTCGTCATCACGCACGGTCCCCTGTCCTCCGGTGCGGTGTTCGATTCTGGACGCAGCACCCCGGGTTGTACGCAAGTCGGCACCTTCGTCGAATGTCGCTTGGATCTCCAGCCACAGGGACAAACCACGCTCACACTCGTGTACACCATGAATAATGCTCTCAGCTGCGCAGTGGCGCGAGCCCTTCAAACAGCCAAAAGCACCGTGTCGGGTCTCACGGGAGTGGCGGGGAACATCGTCGTCACCGTCGCATGTCGTACGGAAAATATGGCTTCCACACGATCTTCATCGTCGTTCTCTTCCTCGTCCTATCCTTCCTCGATCACCACAACGTATCCCACGATCACGTCGGACATCGGCAACAAGAATGATGGCTACAAAGACGGCTATAAAGGCGGTTACAAGCCTATTTCCGGCTACAAAGGCACGTACGTTCCACCCCGAACGGGCTCCGATCATACGTATTTTGCGTCCACCACGAAGGTTTCGGACTATGTTCTCAAGCCCTTTGCGGATAGTGCACCACACAGCACTTTTTCGCTTTTGCCAATACTCATTGTATCGGCGTTCAGTATCATCGTTTTAGGCCTTGTATTGGCCCTGGGAAAGGTGCAAAAACGAGCGAAATAGCATTCATTTTTATGATCTATTTGGCAATAAAACTTAGTGTTTGACAATAATTGCCATGTAAGCTAAAGTTTACCCCTTTTACGACCTTTTTGCTGCTTTCTTTCCCCCACGCAGCCATGGAATTCAAAAAGTCCCTCTCTACCCTCATCGTTTCCGTGGTGTTGCTCACGCAACTCCAAACAGGGACTTTCAAAGCGTTTGAGCCGCTCCTCCAGGATGTCACCGCTCAAGCCATTCCTTCCACCTTCACGTTCAACACGGCGTGGGAGATTCGTTCCTTCATCAACAGCTTCCCGCAGTACAACGATATCCAGGAGCAGCCGGACGTGGGGTCGGGCGCGCCTCGTTTCGACGATGCAACCGCTCTCAAGGTCTGTGAGTTGAAGGGGTACCAGAGTGTCGTCAGCAAGACGACCAGCAGCTACGCAAGCTGCGGCGACAACACCATCGGTTATTGGGATGCCGGACAGAACAACTTTGTGAGCGTGAATGCGTGTACCACCGGTGGCGTCTACATGTGGACTCTCACCTGTGGCAGTCCCATCGTTCCTCCGCAGTGTTCGGACGGTGCCGACAACGACGGTGACGGTGCAGTCGACGGTGCGGACTTCAGCTGCAGCGGTCCGACCGACAACGACGAAGCCAATCCCAAAGCGCAGTGCCAAGACGGGCAGGACAACGACGGTGACGGAAAAACCGACAACCAGGATCCCGGCTGTACGGGTGCTCAGGACAACGACGAAGGTCCGTTCAACGGACAGTGCAACGACGGCGTCGACAACGACGGCGACGGTGCCATCGATACCGCTGACTTCAGCTGTTCCGGCACCACCGACAACGACGAAGCCAATCCCAAAGCGCAGTGCCAAGACGGTGTGGACAACG
>CAZKJL010000002.1:80650-437742 GCA_964553135.1 uncultured Candidatus Peribacteria bacterium
ACCGACAACGACGAAGCCAATCCCAAAGCGCAGTGCCAAGACGGTGTGGACAACGACGGTGACGGAAAGATCGACAACCTGGATCCGGCTTGTTCCGGTGCTCAGGACAACGACGAATCTCCGCAGAACGTCACGCCGCAATGCAGCGACGGACAGGACAACGACGGTGACGGACGCACGGACTTCCCGAATGACATCAGTTGTTCGGATGCAAATGACAATGATGAAACGCTGCCAAAGTCCGAATGCCAAGATGGCATCGACAACGACGCCGACGGTGAGGTTGATTTTCCGCAGGATCGGGGTTGCACCTCCAGCAATGACCTTGAAGAACGCAATCTGCAGATAGATTTCCGTGTCAATAACCAAAAGACACCCGTCACCGTTGCCTACGGATCCACCGTTGCCGTGAGCTGGACAACGAATGACGCCAAGGTATGCAATACGGGTAACAGCGCCATACCGTGGGGGACGAACGTATCAAAGCCTTTGACGGCCACAGAGCAGCTCGGTCCTCTGACCCAATCGATCACCGTCGGATTTCAGTGTGCCGAGGAATTGAATTCCAACTTCGTCGAACAAGCGTCGGTGCAAGTCATCGTTCTGCCGGAAGTTCATGCGCAGCAGTGCAGTGACGGACAGGATAACGACGGTGACGGACGTACCGATTTTCCGAACGATCCGGGTTGTTCCTCCGGTACGGATACGAATGAAGGTGACGGACAGACCGACATCGCGATCGCCATGACCGGCCCCATCGCCGTCGCTCCGAACGGTCTTCTCACGTACAACGTCGCTCTCACGAACAACGGCCCCGATGCAGCCACGAGCCCCGTCTCGTTCAAGGTGAACGCTCCGACCGACTTTACGTTCCTCACGGAGAACTCGTCTCCGGAATGTCATCTCGGTCAGGGAGTCGTGGATTGCACGGGCATCACGCTCCTCATCGGCCAACAGAAGAACTTCGTCATCACGTTCCGCGCACCTCCTCAGGCGGTCGCTCAGGTACACACGGGTTTCTTCGCTTGGCTCTTCGGTTTGAATCCGGCGCAGGCAGCCACCAGCTGCGGCACCTTCATTTCGAACCAGGCCGTCGTGACCGGCACCCCGCAGGGTGATCCGAACCAGGCAAACAATCAGAGCTCCGTGCTCAGCACGCAGTATGCATGTGCCAATGTACAGTGTTCCGACGGCGTCGACAACGACGGTGACAACCTCATCGACGGTGCGGACGCCGGATGTCACACGGACGGCAATGCCGGCAACCCCGGTTCGTACGATCCGAACGACAACAGCGAGCAGAACGCCATCGTCCAGTGCCGCGCCCGCGTGACCTTCACGAAGGTGGAGAACACCGGCAACGGCAATGCCAACGCCAGCGTTCGACTCAACAACGGCGATGTCATCGCAAGCGGCCAGAGCTTCGATCTTACCAATACCAGCGGTCAGGCCCTCGTGGATACGGGCGGCTACGACCAGAACAGTCCGAGTCTCGCCGTGAAGCGCGGCGCCAACTTCATCGATGTCGTTGCCTTCGGTAACCAGGGCTTCGCTGACACCGAGGCGTACTATGCCTACGTCACCATCGACAACGGTTTCTTCACTTCCGATACGAACGGCACGCCGGGCTTCGGTGTCGCGGAAGGTGAGGGCAACGGCCACTACGGCTGGGACAGCATTCACTATTCGCACGACGATGAAATCTTCACCAACGGCAGCCACACGGCTTCCGTCTTCCTTGGCGTCAGTACCAACTCGGACAGTGCACGCATCAACTACACGTGTAACGGCAACCCCTCTCCGAACCCTCCGCAGTGCAGCGACGCCATCGACAACGACGGCGACGGATTCATCGACCATCCCGCAGATCCGGGCTGCAGCTCGCCGAACGATGACAGTGAAAATAACAACCCCGTTCCGCAGTGTTCCGACGGTGTCGATAACGACGTCGACAACGCCATCGATACTCAGGACCCCGGATGTCATACGGACGGCAATGCCGGTAATCCGAACTCCTACAATCCGCAGGATAACGATGAGCTCAACGCCGTCGCACCGCAGTTTACCGCCGTCAAACAGGGTGCCAACAACGTCTCTCCCGGTGAGCTGATGACCTACATCATCACGATCCAAAACACGGGAACCGTCACGCAGAACGGCATCCAGATCGTCGACAACATTCCCGGAGGACTCACGTTCACCCCCAACGGATCCACGTCGGGCTGCAACCAGGTCGGCAATGCCGTCGTGTGCGCCGCACAGACGTTTGCTCCCGGACAGGTCGTCTCGTACACGCTCAAGTTCACGGCAAACGCCAACATCTGTACGACGAATCCCGTATCCATCACGAATACGGCCAACGTCCAGCAGAACGGCGTCACGTTCATGAACACGAACTCTTTCCAGACTCCGGTGCAGTGCGTGATCCCGAAGATGGATGTCACCAAGTCCGCTCCTCCGGTCTCGCAGATCGGCGGCCAAGTCACGTACACCTACGTCGTTCGTAACACGCACGCCACTCTCGCCGCGCCGAACGTGCACTTGTTCGACTTCAACATCAACCCGCAGAACACGAAGATCAACCCCGTCTTCACGTTCGTTTCCTCGTCGCTCGCCCCCGGCAAATGTGTCGTGAGTAACGCGAACCAGTGGGTGGATTGTGACCTCGGTACGGTTCAGCCGAACCAGGTCCTGACCATCACTCTCACGTTCAACATCCCGAACAACCAAGCTCTCTGCAACCAGACGGTCATCAACCAGGTCGACGTGTGGTCCGGTACGGACTCCGCCAACGCCGACTGGGACAAGGCTCAGACGCAGGTGCAGTGCGCAACTCCTCCGCAGTTCACGGCTGTCAAACAGGGTAACGTCGTCATCACTCCGGGTGAGCAGATGACGTACATCATCACCATTCAGAACACCGGAACGACCTCGCAGAGCAACATCCGGCTCGCCGATAATATCCCGGCCGGTCTCACGTTCAATCCCGTCGGCTCCACGGCGGGCTGTGCGCAGCAAGGCAATGCCGTCCTGTGCTCCCCGCAGACGTTCGCTCCCGGTCAGAGCGCTTCCTACACCTTGAAGTTCACGGCAAACGCCAACATCTGTACGGCGAACCCGGGAACGCTCACGAACGTCGCCGACGTTCAGCAGAACGGCGTCACGTTCATGAACAGCAATACCTTCCAGACCAGCTTGCAGTGCACGGTTCCGAAGCTCGACATCTCCAAGTCCGCCCCTGCGGTTTCGCAGCTCGGCGGCACGGTGACCTACACGTACACGCTCCGCAATACGAGCGCCACGCTCGCTGCTCCGGATGTGAAAGTCTTCGACTTCTACATCGATTCCGGCAACCAGCCCATCCCGTATCCTTCGCCGTTCTCGTACAGCTCATCGTCGCTCGGCAATCAGTGCGCCTTCAATCAGGCCGCCAACCGCGTCATCTGTAACGTCGGCACTCTCCAGCCCAGCCAGACCATCACGTTCACGCTCACGTTCAACATTCCGAACAACACGCAGCTCTGTGGACAGACCATCGTGAACCAGGTCGACGCATGGTCCGGTACCGATGAGCCGAACGCCGACTGGGATAAGGCACAGACGCAGGTCCAGTGCCCCGTTCAGAATCCCAAGCTCTACATCGTGAAAACCGCTCCGCCCACCATCACGGCAGGCCAGAACGCCACGTATAACTTCAAGCTCTCGAACACCAGCGCCTTCCCGGCCACCAACGTCGTCGTCTCGGATTACTACATCAACCAGGCACTCGTTCAGATCCCTTCGCCGTTCACGTTCATTTCCAGCAGCGGCATCACGTGCTCGAACGACGTTGCGACCAATCGCGTTCTCTGTCTCCCGGTCAACTTGGCCGCCGGTCAGGAAATCGCCTTCACCATGACGTTCTCGACGCCGACGAACAACCAGGCGCTCTGCAACACGACCATCACCAACAAGGGTGAAGCCATCGCCAACAACGTGCAGAGCACGATTGACACGGACACGGCTCCCTCGCTGTTCGAGTGCCCCGTCACGCCCCCTCCGTCATTCGTCGTGAACAAGGTGGGCTCCACGGCCATCAACCCCGGTGACGTGGTGACGTACATCATCACCGCACAGAACACGGGCAACGTGGCTCAGAGCGGCATCGAACTCAGCGATGATGTTCCCGCCGGTCTCACGTTCGAGACCAACGGTTCCACGCCCGGATGTGTCGTTCACAACAACGAGGTCTACTGCGACGAGGGCACGTACCAGCCCGGTGAAACCAAGTCCTTCACGCTCAAGTTCCGCGTGAACCCGACCTTCGCTTGCAACACGCGCATCGACAACGTCGCCGCGTTGGAGCAGAACGACGTCGCGTTCGTTTGGAGCAACCACTTCTACACCGATGTCCGCTGCGGCACCCCGAAGCTCGACATCACGAAGACGGCTCCGCCCATCTCGCAGCTTGGAGGCACGGTGACGTACAACTACGTCATCCGTAACACCGATGCCGCCGTTGCGGCCACGAACGTCCACTTCTACGACTTCAACATCAACGTGCAGAATCAGAAGATCGCTCCTCCGTTCACGTTCGTCACGTCCAACCTCCCGGGCAATCCGTGTACGTACAACGCGGGTGAGCTCAAGGTGGTCTGTGAACTCGGAACTCTCCAGCCCAGCCAAGTCCTGAACATGACGCTCACGTTCAGCATCCCCAACAATCAGAACTTGTGCGGACAGGTCGTCATCAACCAGGTCGACGTGTGGCCCGGAACCGATGAAGCCAACGCCGACTGGGACAAGGCACAGACGCAGGTCCAGTGTCCGAACGGCAACGTCGACCTCGTCATGCAGAAGACCGGCCCCGCCACGGTGACGCGCGGCAACAACATCACGTATTCGCTCACCGTGACCAATAACGGTCCCGCAGCGGCTCAGAACGTCGTGATCTCGGATCCGATTCCCGCAGGACTCTCGTTCGTCTCGTCTTCCGGCGGCAACTGTTCGGTCGTGAATAACGCGCTCCAGTGCACCGTCGCAAGCCTCGCTTCCGGCCAGTCCACGGGCATCATCACCGCCACGTTCGCCGTTCCGACCATCGCCAACTGCACCCAGACCACGCTCACGAATACCGCGACCGTGACCTCGGGCTCCACGGATACGAACACGGCCAACAACCAGAGCAGCGCCGTCACGTCCGTCCTGTGTACCTCCACGCAGGCCGATGTCTCCGTCTCGAAGAGCGGACCCTCCACGGTCACCCGCGGCAACACGGCAAGCTACACGCTCACCGTGACGAACAACGGTCCGGGTACCGCTGAAAACGTCGTTCTCCACGATCCGTTCACGTCGGTCTACACCTTCCAGTCGGCCAGCGGCGCCACGTGCTCCGTCGTCGGCAGCGAAGTGCAGTGCAACCTGGGGACCATGTCCTCCGGCCAGACCGTTACCGTGACCGTGGTGTTCAACGTCCCGACCGTCAGCAACTGCAGCACCGCTACGGTCCAGAACACGGCGACCGTGACGAGCTCCACCACCGATCCCACGATGTCCAACAACACCAGCCAGACGGTGTCCACGACGGTGAACTGCTCCGGCGGCAACCCGAACGACATCACCGTCTACAAGACCGACAACCGTTCCTCGGTGAACACGCGTGAGCGCTTGCGCTACAGCATCATCCTCACGAACAACACGAACGCCGCCATCACGGATCTCATCGTCAGTGACCCGATGCCGTACGGCCTCACGGTTCTCACCGTCTCCGACGGAGGCAACGTCAACGGTCAGACCGTTCGCTGGACGAACATCAGCGTCCCCGCCAATTCCAGCCGCACCCTCTACGTGGATGCCGAAGTGAGAAACGATCTGGGCAACGGTACGGTTCTCCGCAATACCGTCGACGTCGCGGGCAAGCAGTCCACGGATGAAACGACCGTCTACGGATACAACAATCCGAACCCCCCGACGTACTACCCGCCCACGTACAATCCTCCTCCGGTCTACTATCCGCCCACGCAGAATCCTCCGGTCTATTACCCGCCCGTGACCCAGAATCCGCCGGTCTACTACCCGCCGGTTCAGCAGCCCATCTACCCCGTCACCGGTACGCGTGATGCCGATCTCTACGCCGACACCAAGGCCGATGACGTGACGCTCACGAAGGTCGCCGACGCATCGGAGCAGAACGCTTCGAACGGATTCTCCGCCGCCTTCTACGCCACGCTCGTCACCTTCCTGGCCGTCGGTTCCGCAGCCGCCAGCCGCATGTTCTCCGGAGGTCTGATCTAAAACGATTTCAACGCACCTACCCCGTTCTCGACATGCTCGAGGGCGGGGTATTTGCAAATAATATAAAATATGTTATAATAATAAAGAACACGCAAGTCGAATCACGACACACATTCATATCCACATCCGTCTCCTTCGATATATGGCACGCCGCCCATCCCACCTCCGCCGTTCTCTGACGGCAATGTTTCTGGCCCTTACGGGTACCCTTGTCATCGTGATGGCGGATCAGCATGCCGGTTCGAACGCTCTCCATGCCGAGGCGCAGGGAGTGCGTTCCTCCGTTTCGATGCTGAAGGTCGCCAAGTCCATGGATGCCGCCGAACTCAGCCGCGTCATCGAGGAACGCAAAGAACTGCTCAAGCATTCCGTCACCGTTTCCTTCATCGCCGGCACGGGTTCCGTGGTCACCCGTCACACGCTCGCGCTGGCCGAACATCCGTCGTGGATCGTCTTCGAAGTCGACATGACCGGTCACGGTCGTGCCGCCGTGAGCGTGGATCGTCTCAGGCAGGAACTCATCGCATATCCCATTGAGGGCATTGCTCAACCGCAGTCGTGCTCCATCCTCACGACGTACACCGATGATGAAGGCGTCATCCGCGCCCAGACCGACTGTGTCGCCAAGAGCGGTTACTCGTACAGCACTCCGGACTTGGCCAAAGAGATCGCCAGCGCGCTCGAAACGGGTGTGGCCGAGATCAGCTTCCGTCTGACCGAAGAGGCCGCACGCATCTCCGATGCATCGGGTTATGCCGAGGGTGCCGAGTTCAGCTTGCTCTCCACGGGAGAGTCGGACTTCCACGGTTCGGGTGCCGGTCGCAAAGCGAACGTTCGCAAAGCCATCAACGAGCGCGTAAACAACATCATCGTGCCGAAAGACGCCACGTTCTCGTTCAATGACACGCTCGGCACGGTCACCCTTTCGAACGGCTGGGCCATGGCTCTCACCATTTTCGAAGGAGCAAACCTCCGTCCGGCTCCGGGCGGCGGCATCTGTCAGGCATCCACCACCACGTACCGCGCCGCTCTCAAGGCCGGCTTGCCCATCGTGGAACAGAAGAACCACAGCTTGTACGTCACGTACTACGAGGCGCACGGCGTGGGTCAGGACGCCACCATCTTCCCCGGTCAGCAGGATCTCAAGTTCATCAACGACACGGGCGGACCCATCCTCATCCAGTCCTACAGCGTCGGTGACGAAGCGTTCGTGAACTTCTACGGAACCGATGACGGCCGTGCCGTCGTCATGAGCGGCCCGTACTTCGCATCCACCATCCCCGAGGGCGTTCTCGAGGACGGCAAGAAGCTTCGCAAAGCCGACATCGCGTGGACCCGTTCGGTGCAGCGCATCGGCGCCGAGCCCGTGAACGAGGTCATCGTCGCCAAGTACAAGGCCATTCCGAAGTCGCTGCCGACCCGCGTGGAAGCAAGCACCAAAGTGGTCCGTGGCAATATGGAAACGGCGCTCGCCACGACTTCGGTCGTCGCCGCCGACTAACGCGCGGCGCGTTTCCCCGCACGGAGCCACAGCGTTCCCATCGTCACGAAGTAGAGGATTCCCGCACCCGCGAGAATTCCTTCTTCGGTGAATTCGGAGATGTGCCAAGCGCTCGCTTCGAGGAGCTCATGCGCACCGTTGGAGACGAGCCATGTACCCAGGAGCAGCAAGAGTCCGCCCGTGATGCGGAAGAAGAGTCCCACCGGGACCCTGGCCATGCCGCGCATGAGCATCACTGCAAGCAACACGGCCGCCGTGATGCCGGCGAGCGCACCGGCAAGCGCGTGCATGCTCTGTTTCGTCGTAAGGAGCGAACTGTAAATGAGGAGGACCATCTCGGCCCCTTCGCGTGCCGTCGATGTGAATGCAAGCAGGAAGAGTCCGAACACGCTGCCTCGTTCGGCATGCGACAACGTTTCGGCTTTGAGCGTTTGTTGCATGGAGTGTCCGTACGTCGCCATCCACAAGATCATCCAGCTGAGGAGCGCCGCGGCGATGAGCATCATCGCGCCCTCATACAGCGGCTCCGCGCTGCCCGAGAGGGAGGATCCGAGCAGGTGAATGCCGAATGCCAGCCCGATGCTGCAGACGACTCCCGCCAGGACGCCCACCCATACCGTGGGTATGAGCGAACGGCGATCGGTGCGCTGCAACACGGTGAGAATCACGCCCACGATGAGTGCGGTTTCGAAGGTTTCGCGTAACGCGATGATCGCAGCTGACATGAGGGGAGAGGGAAGTGCGAACGCGAAGTCGTTCGCCACGATGGGGAGATGGTAAATCAGGATTGCAAAGACTGCAAAGTAAACAAGGAATGCAAAGAGGTCCTTGCAATCTTTGCAATCGTTGCTTGCCTTGCAGTCCTCGTCACGCGAGCGGCAGCTTCACCGTCACCGTCGTGCCTTTGCCTTCGTCGCTCTTCACCCACACCTTGCCGCCGGCTTGTTCCACGATGCCGCGGACGATGTAGAGCCCCAGTCCGTTGCCGTCGGCTTTGTACTTGGTGGCGTTGGATCCGCGCGTGAACTCGTCGAAGATGCGATACAGATCTTTCTTCGGAATGCCGCAGCCGTTGTCGATGATGGAGAATTCGGCGTACTTTCCGTTTCTGCGCGAGCGGATGGTGATCGATGCTCCCTCGGGCGAGAAATCCATGGAGTTGCTGAGAAGCTCCTGTGCCACGCCGGCGATGAGTGACGGGTCCAGCTTCATGGTGATGTTGTCTTCCAGGTCCATGACGATGTTCTGCTTGCGGACGGCAAGTTTGGTACCCGCTTCTTGCGCAACGTGCTGCAGCACGGTTTGGAGCGAACTGAATTCGGGCTTGTACTCTATTTTTCCCGCGTGGACCATGTCGGCGCTCTTCAGTGTCTTGAGGATTTTCGTGAGACGCGTCACACCTTCCTGAATGTTGGCGACCGTGCGTTGCATGGATGCGGGGCCTTCTTCTTCCAGTTGTTCCAGAGACCAGCTGATGATGGTGAGCGGTCCGCCGAGCTGGTGGAATGCCAGGCGCAGAAGTCCCGAACGTTCGTTTTCCAGACGTTCCAGCATATCCACGCGACGGTGCCACAAATAGAGCGCGAGCCCCGTGGACACGAAGACGATGGCCATGATGGCGAGCATGAGCGCGACCGGCGAGAAGATGCTCGTGGTGAGATCCAGGTATTCGTTGGCATCCATGTCGATGCCCATGATCGCCACGGTCTGTCCGTTCTTCAGGCGAATCGGCGCGTATCCGGAGATGATGGGTCCCCACTGATCTTCGCCGACGTGATCATCCACCGATGCGTGCAAGAACGCTTCGTTCTGCAGCATGGGAAATTCGGTCCAGTCGTACGTGTCCCCCGGGACGGATGCGATTTCATCCTCGTCCACTTGTCCGTTCCCGTTGCGGTCCAGCTGCTCGTCCGTGAGCGCCAGGTCGGCATCGGCGACGAACTCGAGCAAGTTCGGGTCGTCCGTTTTTCTCATGATGTACGCGAAGCGCACGTTCGTCACCGTTTCGCGAAGCGTCTGGAGCTTGGCGACGGTCTCGCGCAGGTCCTTGGAATTTTGCATCGTGGCGCCGTCATGGATGTGCTCCATCGCCTCGCCGGAGAACTGCATGGCCGCCGCCGCGGCGGTGCTGCGAAGCTTGTCTTTGAGCTGCTGTTCCATGATGGACTTGCCGCGCGAGAACAGCGCGAAGCCCGCGATTCCCAAGAGCACGACCACGAGGATCGCGGCCGTCAGAAGGGGCAACAGTTCCCGAAGTCTGTTCATCATGGGTCTATAGGTCATAAATCCATTCAGTATAGCACAAAACGCCCGTTTTTCCCAGCGCGGCGAAACCTCTTCGGGTCAGGAACCGGATGCGTCGGTTTTAGGCCGAAATGGCGAGCGGTGCTTCGCTATCCTTCATGCCGCTTTTTTCGACCGTCGGCAGGGCGAATCGTTGCATGGCATATTCCTTGGCGACGTCATTGGTCCACTGCCACAACGTCGGAATGAATCTCTTTCCCGGACAACCGAATCGGCCTTCCGACGTATCGATGGCGCCGAGGTTCAATTCCTCCAACGTCTGTGCGCGGAAGACGACTTCGCCGAACTTACCGAGTTCAAATGCATTCACTTCCTTGATCGGCTCGATGCCGTTGTGATCGTCACGGAGTTGGCGAAGTTTTGCTTCGAGTGCGACGAGCGTCATGCGCTGGAAATCACTCCATTCCACGGCGGTGACCACGCTTTTCTTGTGGCCGGCGACCACTTCCGGTCGCGTCGGACGCGGTCTTTGTCGCGGCGGTACAGCTGCTGCATGAGCGGCAAAAAGCCGAGACCGATGCTTGCCGTTTGTGCCGTAGCCGAAGCCGTTCGTTTGGCAACGGCTCGGCTGCCGTATTTCTGATGCATGATCGGTTCGATCAGTTCTTGCAGGCGTGCGTAATCGGTATTTCCTTCGGCCTCCATTTGAGTGGCCCATACCGTGCCGGCGGCATCCAAGGTCCCGCGCATTTTTCTGTACATCAAATCCAGAAGCGGCAGATAGTCATCGGCCTTCGCGAGCGTGTCGACGGAATCCAAGAATTCCGCATCGACGCTGGAGCGAAGATCCAAACCGTTGCCGTCACCCTCGCACTCCACGAGTCCGAGAGGGAACTGCTTGCGGATGTCCGTGATGGCATTCACGACGCCGGGGCATGCCACCTCCGAAAGGAGCCCGTAGTACTCACCCTTTCGCTCGATGGGAGACATGCTGCTGACCGGCCTTTGCGTGGCCGTTTTCGTCATCGGCGTAAGGTTCGGGCAGCCGGCTTTGACGTGAAAAGCATCGTATTCAGCTGTGTTTCGTGGCATGAGAATCGGGAGGAATGGCGTATTTAAATACATAATTTGCACTGTGTCAATTTTTTACTCAAAAGAACATGAAAATGGCTTAATACTGCGATAAAAGCGTAGATTTACCTTCTCTGATACCATCGTCCCATGCCCTCCACAAAGCTCCCCACCTTGGCCGAAGTCGACGCGTACCCCGTGCCCGCGCTCATCATTCCCCGGATCATGAAGGAGTACGGCCGCAGCCGCGAGTTCACCGAGGCCATTCTGCGCGAGGCGAAGCGCATGCTCTATCTCGCGCAGCTCACCGGGAAGCCCGTGTGTCCGTCCGTGGAAATCGACGATGCATGGCACGAGATGATTTTGTTCACGCCGTTCTATCACAAGTTCTGCAAATTCATCGGTACCGATTACATCCATCATGACCCCACGTCCGACGTGCCCGAGGGAGTGGACGCACCCACGGGAGGCGCACCCGGAAAGTCACTCTACGATGAAACCATCGAGCGCTACCGCGAGCACATCGGCGAGCCCGACCCCACGTACTGGACGCCATAAAAAAATAACCCCGCAGAGCGAGGCTATTTCTTTTGAATGTGCGTGTACGTCGGCAATTATTTTCCGCAGCTGCCGCCGCAACTTCCGCAACCAGCACCTCCGAACATAAAGATGAGTGGGGAAAGAATGATTGAATGCTATACCAATTTGTCCGATTTCAACAGTTTTTTCCGACTTTTTTACTTGATGCCCCTGAAGAAGTCGGCGATGACGTCCGCCGTTTCTTTGGGCCATACGTGCGGGTAAAAGCTGCCATTTTCGCTGTCGATGGTGTGCGGGCACCACAGAATGTCGTTGCCGCCGGCACACGTGTCGTAGCGGATGCAGCTCAGCGAGGCCGGGCCCGTATTCAGCGTATGGGCCGAGCAGGAATTCGTCTTCATGCGCAGGTCGCGCACCTTCTCGGCTCCGCTGAAGGGAGCCAGGTTGTCCTTGGGGTTATGTGCGATCATCGCGGCCGCGGGTCCGGCGCAATTCGTGATGACCGAGTCGCCTCCCACGGTGGCCGATGCCATCACGACGTCGCCGCGGACGCATGCGATGCTGTTTGCCATCCATGCACCGAGCGAATGGCCCACGACGCCGATCCTGTCCATGTCGATGCAGTACGAGTCGGCGAGTTTTTCCACGATGGCATCGAAGAACGCGATGTCGCGGATTTCACTCGGTTTGTTGCCCGGGTCGGACCAGGCGTAGGTGCCGTTGTCTTTCTTGATGGCGGCGGGATACGCGATGATGGAATCCGTCAGGTTCCTGTCGAGCCGCATGTACGAACGCACTTGTTCGTTGCTGTTCGTGCGGCCGTGGAATGCCACGACGAGCGGAGCCGGGTCGTGGGCTTTGTAGCCGCTCGGGACGGAGAGCAGAAATTCGCGCTGCACGCCGTTCACCTCCACGCTGTTTGGAGCCATGGTGACGGGTGCTTTGCCGCACGCGGGCGACATCTTGGCGACGAAACGTTCGTCCTGGAGCCGCAGCATGCGCCACAGCAAATCCGCCGCGCGTTCACGGTTCAGCGGCGTCCACGGAACATAGGAGTGTTGCGGAAGCACCTGCAATTCTTCCAGTTTTTCCGCGTACGGTTTGTACCACTCCGAGCCCGTTCCTTCCGTCACGTCTTGGCCGTAGGCGGCGAGGACGATCTTGATGGCTTCGGCGAAGTTCACGGGCTCCTCGGGTTTGAACGTCCCGTTGCGGTAGCCCTTCACGATGTCGCGGTTCTTGGCGGCGCAGACGTAGGGCGCGTACCACGCATCGGGACTCACGTCCGAGAAACATCGGCGTTGCACGGGCACCACGTCGCTCCTTCCTTTAAACACGATCTTGAGGAGCTCAGCCCGATTGATGGTTTCTTTCGGACGGAACGTTCCGTCCGGGTAACCGCCGAGCACGTCCTTGTCCTTCAGGTACTGCACGGCTTCCTTGTAGCGGTACCAGCTGTGTTCCATGTCGGGAAACGTCGTCGACGCGCCTTGCGTCACCGGAATCGTCTGCAGGAACAGCGAGACCGCAAGAAGCCCGCGGATGATCTTCATCGACATGCACAGAACTGTAACAGAGCCGTATCTCGGTTCTCCTTGCGCCTTCCGCATTCTGTCTTCCTGATTTGCAACGGGAGTTGTTACCTTTTATGAGTCGATCCGTAATACCCTGTGTAGGAATCCTACTTCCTCAAACTTCCCTCCATGGAAACCTCGGAACTGGCCGCCGTCACGGCGTGCCGAAACGGCGACCTCACGCAGTTCGATGTTCTGTACCTCGCGCACGTGGAAGCCGTCTATCGTTACCTGCAGCGTCGCACGCTCGTCAAAGCCGTCGCCGAAGACCTCACGAGCACCGTCTTCCTCAAGGCCATGGAGTCCATCCGTTCTTTCCAACCGTCCAAAGGCGAGCTCCGCACGTGGCTCTATCGCATCGCGCGGAACGTTCTCATCGATCATTACCGCAGCAGCGGCAGGCGCAAGACCGTCGATATCGAAACGGTGTGGGATCTTTCCGGCGACGAAGTCGCGTCCCTGGACACCGAGCGTTCCATCGATGCCGAAAAGCTTCGTGCAGCCATGTCCACCCTCAAGCCCGAGCACCGCGACATCGTGCTTCTGCGCGTCTGGGAAGGGCTCTCGTACAAGGAGATCGCCGAGCTTACGGGTAAAACCGAGACCAATGCGAAAGTCATTTTCTCCCGCGCGCTCGCGGATCTCCGTACGAAACTTCCGTCACTGTTACTTCTCATTCTTTTCCCCCACTCGCTATGAAACCCTCGCTCCAAACATTCCTCACCGATCTCTACGAGATCGACCCGGCGCTCCGCGAGCACGAAGCCGAGATCATTCCGCTCGTCGAAAAACTCCTCAAGAGCGATCCGTCGCAAACGCCCGACGAGCGCTTCGTTCAATCGCTGCGCATGCAGCTGCAGAACCGTGCCGCCGAGATGGCGTCCGCTCCGTCATCGCGCTTCTCTCGCTGGATCTTCGCCCTCGGCGGAGCCGTCACCGCGGCCATCATCATTCCGATCGCGTTCGTCGCCATCAATCAGAAGCCCGCGCCGACGACGCACACCGACATGTTCGCCTACGAAGTGAAACAGGAAAGCTCCAAGGCCTTCGGTGACCTCAAGGGCCTCAGTCCCATCAACGATGCCGCCATTTCCGCCCGTCCGCAGAGCGGCGGCGGGGGAGGAGGCATGGGTATGGTGACCGCCATGCCTCCCATGTCCGAGCCCGCCATGCCCGTCCCCACGCCGGATGTCGGCGTCGCCAACGGCGCCATGGATGCCAAAATGATCGCTCCGTACCCCATGACCCGGTACGAGTACGTGTACGAGGGTGAGCTGAAGGATCTCTCCGACTCCGTCGCCGTCTTCAAGCGCGACCCGAGCGGCAAGATCGTCGCCCTGTCGTCGCTCGCCGACAGCTTCAACCTCGGCAGCATCGACGTGTCGTCGTTCGCCGGGATGAACGTGGATTCCGTCACCTTCAGTCAGAACAAGTCCTTCGGCTACCAGGTCACCATCAATCTCCGCGAGGGCTCCGTGTACCTCGATGCCATGTGGGATCAGTGGCCGCAGTCCAAGTGTCAGACCGATGCGTGCTACCGCGCGCAGCGCGTGAAGATCGGCGATGTGCCGGCCGAGTCCGTGCTCATCGGCATCGCGCAGAGTTTCGTGAGCGACCACGGCATCAATCTTTCCAGCTACGGCGAGCCCGTCGTGGACATGCAGTGGAAGCGTGAGTACGACCGAGCGCAGGATGCTTCCGAGGCCTACATTCCGGAAACCATGCGCGTCATCTACCCGCTCCAAGTGGACGGCAAAGACGTCTACGACCAATCCGGTCAGAAAACCGGCATCGCCGTCGGCATCCACGTCAAAGAGAAAAAAGTGATGAACGTCTACGGCATCATGAACCGCACGTACCTCAAATCTCAGTACGAGGGCGTCACCGATGCCAAGGCCATCAAGGACTATCTGTCCAAGGTGGACAATGACGGCGGCATCATGCCGATGTACCGTGAAGGCGGCGATGCGAAGGTCGACGTGCAGACCAACACCGTCGTCCTCGGCGACCCCGTCATCTCCTACGTTCAGTACTTCCGTTACGGCAATGCCGTTGCCGAAGAGCTCCTCATTCCCTCCCTCGTCTTCCCCGTGAAGGAGGTAAAGGGCATGGACAGCGCTTCGTACTGGAGAACGACGGTCATCGTTCCTCTCGCCAAAGACATGTTCGAGCAGCAGTCCGCAACACCCCCCGTCATGCCTCTCATGGATGGCGGCGATGTCCGCGCGATGTAAGTCGCTCCCTTCTTTCCGCCGCTCTGTTTTCACAGGGCGGCGGTTTCGTGATTATGTTTCGTCGTTGGTCAGTGCTAGTTTGATTCTTATTATTTCTCCAATTCCTCTTATGATCATCACCACCGGCGATATCTTGGACAAAAAATATGAAATTCTCGACGTCATTTTTGCGTTTGGAACTCCTGAAAATAAAATGTTTAAAACCAACAATCCGCTCGAGGCATTTCCCAAGGTCAGCGAAGAGCTAAAAATGATTGCCGGTGACATGCATGCGGATGCGATCGTTCACGCATGTTTCGATTATCGCGTTGCTGTCCGACAGGGTTGCGGCTCCAATGCAACGGTTGTCGAAGTTTTCGGATACGGAACTGCGGTACGATTTAAATGAAGAGAATCGTATTGTCAATTCTTGGCTTCTATAAGCGAAAAATTCCTGCACATTGGAAGCCTTGTTGCTACTTCCATCCGACATGTTCGATCTACATGAGCATGGCAATTGAAAAATACGGCTTGATGACAGGCGTTGTGAAAGGATGGAGGCGTATTCGTCGTTGCAAACCACCGCCCCCACGAGAATGGGAAGACTATCCATAAACCGGGGCGACGGTTTCCTGATAAAATCAACGTCGTCTTCTTCCCACTTTTTCTTATGTGTTGCTCACCGCGTAAAGGAAACATCGAAGCCGTGCTCGCCGGAGGCGCCATGCTCGGTGCTTTCATCCTCATCGATCAGGGCAAGCTCAGCACCACCGCCGACAGCTGGATGTTCGTGCAGCTTCTCTGCGTCATCCTCGGTTTTTACGCGTTGCTTCTCCTCGTTCGCGCCGTGTTCACCTTCATGGTCGGCGGCGACACGTTCTGGTGGGAGCGCTACAAAGAGGAGGACATCAAAGCTCGCAAGAAATAAATCGTTGTCATCAAAATCCGTCTCGCACATGCGGGGCGGTTTTTTTAAAACACCCGGGTGATGGCAACAGCGCCACCACCCGGGCAGATCAACCGGCTACGCGAGGCAGCCGAGGATGCCCATCGCAACCAGGTCGGCTGCGACCAGAGTCATCACGGAGATGAGGTGCGGACGCATGATCCGCATCCATCGCCTGATGACTCGAAGGAGCCTTTTACGCATGTTTCCTCCTTTCTAGCACGCGATGTGCCGCGCGATTCTACTCAGATCTTGCCGCGCAGGCGAGCCAGGAGCTCCGGCTTGCGGAAGAACGCGTCAATCGTCATGAGGACGAAGACGACGAGAAGCGGAGCGTATTCAGCCATGGGAACGGCATGCGTGATGTTCGCGGCGAGCGCACCGCCGAAGTAACCGATGAGGAGCACGAAGCCCACCGTCGATGTGCGGGGGACGAGGTACAGCACGGCGAAGATCAGCTTCGCGGCACCGAGAGGATATTCCATGCCGACGATGCCGAGCCTGGTGATGTATTCCAGAACCTTCGGATCGTTCATGGGCATGATGAATTCCATGACGCCGCTGAAGATCGTGAGAGCCGACACCAAAGCGGTGCAGATCCAACCGATGATGGAACCGATACGGGAAACCATAGGGAAAGAGGGAGAAGGTATACGGCGCGGATTCTACCGAATTCAGCTTACTTCGGCACGTTTTGCAGCCGGAACAGGGTCACGACGGGCGCATCTTTGGTCTGCGGTGGTGCGCACGGCCACGGAGTTTCCGAGAAGTGATCGCGGACATAGGTGAGCACGTCGGGGCTGTAGTTCTTCTCGTCCGTCAGCGAGTCGCGCAGCGCCACGATGACGTCGGCTTCCAGCAGGCGCCGCACGTTCATCGTGAACATCCACTCACTCGCCGTATTCCGCAGACCGAAGAACACGTAATAATTTGCTGGTGAGTGCATCGTGTAGCCGTACGGAGCGGCATAACCGAAGTCCAAGTATCTCTCCACTTTGCATGCCGTGAGCGTTTCATCCAACTTGCGGGCGCGTTCCTGCTTCAATTCCATATCGATGCGGTTCAGCTCTCGGTCCGCGGCGGAGGGGACGATGGCCGTCACGTTCCACATGCCGATGACGAGCACGAGTCCCACCGCAAGAATGGGGCGCAGATCCGCATGAGCTCGGCGCACGAAGGACACCAGGAGTGCCGTCGCAAACGGCATCATGAACAGGAAGTGTTGCGGCTGATAATCGCCGCCGATGCCGACGGCAAGCAGCGCCACGTAGAGGGACGCAAGCACGGCGAATGTTTTTTTCGCCATGGCGCCGAAGAGTTCTTTGCGCGCATGGAAGATCTGCGTGGCCGCAACCATCGCCATGACAAAGAGCCCCAGTACAAGCCCTTTATCGAGGTTCGAAATTTCACCGATGAACGGACTCTTCATGTAGAAGCCCGCGGTTGCCAGTACCCATGCCGCACCGAGCAGCACGTGTTTCTGTGCCTTCATTCTCGTGGAAAGCCATGTGAGGACCGCGGCGGTGAACCCGAAGAGAACAAGGTGCGATGAGCCGAGCGAAATGAAATATTCTTCACTGCGGAGCGGAGGAACGAAGAGCGCGGTTCCGAAGAGAAGCGCAGCCAGTGCGACGAAAGTCATTCCACTCACGTGCTTCCGGCGTTGCCACGCGAAGAAACACACGGAGCTGATCAGCGTGAGTGCACCGAGCAGCGCATAGTCCGCATCCGCGGGGAACGGACTTGCCGCCGCGAAGAGGACGTACATCGCGCCGAGGACGACCGAGACCGTGAACCAGATGCGCGACAATTGCGTGCGCAATCCGTGCATCGTCAGCATCGTCGAAAGCGCGATGGTCACGAGGAACACAGAGAGGTACGGGAACCAGGTGAGCAGACGTTTCGTCACGAAGACGATCTCGAATCCGCGTTGCCAGAGCGCGTTTCCCGCGCTCGCACGGAACCCGAGCATGAACGGCAGGTACGTGGTGAAATAGGGCTCCAGGTAGCCGAGAGCCGTGAGTGCGATGAGCCACAGAGCTCCGGCGATGAGCAGCGGATGGACGTATGTCTTCAGGAGTTCCTTCGGTTTCTTTGCAAGCAAGACCGCCGCCGACAAACACGAGAGCACGAACGGTTCCTTGAAGAACGTCGCACCGAAGAGCGTGAGTCCGAGGAGTGCGAGGTGCGTGCGGTGCTTTCGCGATGGCACGCCCGCGAGCAGCACGTATGGCAGCGCGAAGAGCATGCAGAAGAGTTCCGTCTGCCACGGCGTGCTCATGACGATGCAGTAGCAGAGCACGAACGCGGTGCCGACACCGGCGAGCGTTGCGCGCACCAGGCGTTCAGTTTTCGATGCCGCGATCTGCCTTCCGTACAAGAGTGCGGCAAGAATCGGCAGCACGATGATCGCAAGCGATGTCAGGATATTCCCAAGCAGTCCGCTCCCGAAGAGCGAGAGCGACGTTGCGCTCAGCAAGAAAATTCCGGGCGGCTTCGTATCCAGAATGTCCACGTACGGAACCAAATGATTCAGTATTCCGCGTCCGATGGACCAGTACACCTCGGCGTCACCGGCGTGTGCGGCGGGTGCGAGCAAGTACCACGCGATCCGGAGCACCGATGCCGCGGCAACCGCGGTAACCGCCGCACAGCTCCACAGGATCGGTCTGTGCCTTCCGTGTGCGGATTCGTCGTGCATGACAGACAATGTAAGGCAGGGGACTGCGTTGCGGTAGTTCAGTTACTCGTTTTTCCACGTCACGCGCTCCAGTGAGTCGAGCACGATCATCCAAATTTGTCCGTCGCGAAACGTCATTGTTTTTCCGTCTGCGTCCGTGAACGTGAAGAATTCTTTTTCCCCGGCCTTGCGCCACGTGCCGTGCTGTACGCCGCCGTTGCGGAAGAGTATTGCCTTTCCCTTTCCTTCCAAGTCCACGCTCAGGCGTCCGAGCGGGCCCACCACTTCCACCACGGTTTCCAAAATCACGATATTTCTGGGCGATGGAGGACGCGCTTCGCCGTTGTTCATTTTGTCGTACGCGCCCGTCCAGGCGTCGTAGGCGTACGACACGTTTTGAACCTTGTTGTGGTAATTGATCTCGATCGTCGTCGCTTTTTCATCTGCGTGGAAACTGTTGCTGTACCGAAACGGCAGCTTCACGGCCTTGGGGTTCTTCAGTCTTGCGAAGAGTTCTTTGATATTCGCTTTCGTGATGAAGCGATGGTGTGGCGCGGGAGCCACCTCGTCGTAGTCGAAGTATTTGTCGAGCAAGAGTGCGTTGAACGATTCTACGGTGGAGCTTGCTCCCAGCTTTTCCAGTGCCTCGGGGCTGCCGCCCGCGTGGTAAATGGCCGGGAGCAGGGGAGCCGTGCCCGCAATGAAGTAGGGTCGCACCGAGCGTACGGGGCCTACGGATGCGGGCAGATTGGCGATATCGAACACCGCGATGAAGCGGGTCAGGAAGCCTTCCACCAGCTGCTCTTCCACAAAGACCGCTTTCTCGAGTCCACGGTGGTACTCGCGCGCCACTTCGTGGTTGTCGATCATCACGCCGATGTAGGTGGCTTCGCCGCAGCCGGACAGCAGCATACAGAGGGCCAGTGGCCACAGGATCCTTTTCAGTTGCATAGGATCGCCACTATACCTACTCTTGGCGTCATGCGAACCCTCCTCATTGCCCTTCTCGTCGTCCCCGTCGTCGCTTCGGCGCACGGCACGTGTTACTCGCCCAGCGACTGTACGGGCACCGAACACTGCAGCTCGCTCGATGACGGCATCGTCCCGGGCGTCTGCGTCGAGGTTACGCTCATGACGAAGCCCGTCGTGAAGTCGTCGGCAGCCGCATCGTCCAAGGCTTCCTCCAAGGCATCGTCGGTGTCCTCCTCCAAGTCTGCATCGAGCAGCAGTGCGTCGTCCCTCAGCTCGAGCTCGTCCTCCGCACCCGCTATCGACCCCGGAATCCTGACCTCCATCATGAACAGCATGAACTCCATGATGAAGAGTATCGGCTCCATGATGAGCAGCATGATGAACAGCCTCAAATGCATGTTCGGAGGCTGCAGCGCCTAATCAACTGCGCTTTCCCTGAGCCCTCCATTCGAGCAGCGAGCCGAGTTTGCGTTCCGTCATGTCACCCGGACGCAGATTTTTCGTTTGTGCGGGACTGAGAATCTTGTAGTGCTTCGCGTCATCAATTGCTTCGGGCACGTACCACACGTCGTCTTCGGCGGTCATCCAGCCGCGTTTGTCGAATCGCGACAGGTCCACGGGACGTGAGTACGAACGCAGAACTTTCTTGCCGCTCTTTGTGGTGTACTCATGGAAGTACGACATCGCGAGTTCGCGGATGCTCTTATAAATCGGGTCACGATACCGCAGCGTTCCGTGGTTCGTCTTGCTGATGGCGCCCCAGCAGCCGTGTTCCCGGAACAGCGCCACGACGTGGTCGTAGTCGTCGTTCGTCACCTTGAGGTCCATCACCAGTGGTTTGTGCCCCGCGAGCCTCAGAGCGAGTGCCGCGAGCATGGCGCCTTCCATGCAGTGTGCCGTGCGCGTCTCAAGAACTTTGCGCGGTGACATGCACGTATCGCCACCATCTTCGAAATTGATGGGCAGCGTGTCCAAGAAATCCTGAATTTTTTTCGGCGTACGAAGTGCGCGGAGAATCTTGAGTTCGTGTGACGTGAGTCCGTACATGCGGGAAGTATAGCTACTTCTTCTTTTTCCGTTCCTCCTCATGCAGCTTCGCTCGCTTGATGACGTCGGGCAGGCTCTTCACGCTGATAACGATGTGCGATAGTCGCGCATCGTTTTTTGCGTTCACCGCCGCAATGTCGTCCGTGAGGTTGTGGTTGTAACCGACGAGGAAGTGCTTGAGCTTGCGCCTGCTTTCGAGCATGAGCTTGAGAAAGTGCTTGTCGCGTTCCTGCATGACCCACTTCTCGATTTGATTCGGCTCGCCGCTCATTTCGGCCTGCTCCGCACGGGCATCGAGCTCCATATCTTCCGCGGCAAGCAATTCCACGTCATGGAGCTCCGAGAGGATGTATCCCGCACCGAAACGCGCGAGAGGAGATACTTTCACGGTTCGATTGCCGCCCCAGTTGGGGTACACGAGTTGCCGCACGGGCTTTTTTATATTTTCCGGTTTCCACAGTTCGCGTTCCACGACTCCCGGCTTGGGCCGAATGTCCGAGCCTCCGAAGGGAACGACCGTGGTGAATTGATTCGTGATGAGCTGCCGGTGAATATCACGGTATTCGCGTATTTTGCTTCGGACCGCTCTTTCGGCGAACCCTTCCATAAACAGGCCGTCGAGTCCGCCGTTTGGCATGCCTCGGACCTTTTTCATGGCATCAAAGAGCTCGCGGTTATTGAGTTCCACATCTGGGTACGCGGCATCCGGCATTTCGGCGCGGAAGTGATTCCATCGCCACTGAATCACTCCGCCCGTGGGGTTTTCCACGTTGTAGACGTCCACGGTCGCGCCGATATCTTCGGCAAGAAGCTCCTTAGCTATGTCGTGCAGGGACTTGTTGATATCGGTGATGACTTCGGGCTTCTTCTCCTCTTTCTCTTGCCCGAACACGGGGCCTGCCAGGCTTACCGCGAGAGCGGCTGCGGAACCCAGAAATTCACGTCGGGTCGGCATTGGAGGGGAATGGTACACCTGACCTCTTCTCTTTCTGCTAGATTTGTTGGTATGGGTTTCTTTTTACAGCGCAAGAAAGAGGAAAAATTGAAAGCAGGTGCACTTCCATACATCTGTTTGTGCGCCATGTCACTTCTCTTTGCCGCATGCGTTTCGACCACCAATGTTGCATCCTCGGATAGCGGAAAGAGCACGGGCACAGGCACGACAATCCAAACGATCAACGCACTCAAAAACGGCGGGTACATAATTTTCTTCCGTCACGTTCAAACCGAAAAGAGTGAGTACTACGTGGAGCCCGGCATCACCGTCGGCAATTGCACCGGACAGCGTCCGCTCAGCGAATCCGGCTGGAAAGATGCGCGTTCCATCGGCCGTGCCTTCGTGGCTCTGCAGATTCCCGTGGGCGACGTGTACAGCAGCGAGTACTGCCGCTCGTGGCAGAACGCGGATTTGTCCTTTGGCAAATACATCAAGACCGCCGAGTTGAACCCCATGATCAGCGAGGACGAAACCGGTGAAGAGGTCAAAAAGAGAGTGACGCCGATTTTTCTGAGAGTTCCCGCGCCCGGTATGAACACCGTGCTCGTTTCCCACAGCAATGTGTTGGAGGAGGTCACGGGCATCGACCCGGCTCCGCAGGGGATTGCCTACGTTCTGCGAACGGATGGCAAAACCGTGACCGTCATCGGAAAAGTGGAACCGCAGCAGTGGGCTGAGTTTGCCGTTGCAGGCACGAAAAATTGACATAAATAAAGAAGCAATTATAGTAAACTTACATACAAAGGGACTCTATGAGTCCCATGCAGTACGCATGTATGTCTCCTCAAGGTCTCTAGTAAGAGCTTCAGGTGAAGTTCCTTCGCAACAACGGAGACAAAACTACTTTCAAAAAGGAGTCGTGGAATGTCCTTGGTCCTCAAATTCCTTAACTACCCCGGGTTTGCGGGTGGTGAGGGGGCGATCGTATACACGATCGACGGCAGGAATGTTTATTTCTCAGGTCTCACGTTACCCCATGTCGCTACTAGCACCATCAATGGTGCAGAAAGGATCATTGCTCTTCTGGCAGCAGCCGAAGGGATTGTGCCGCGTCTCGTGACTTTTTTCGATATTCAAACGAACCGAGGCTACGCGACCAAGCAGCCTGGAACATTTGAAATCGAGCAGCTCAGATTGCAGTGCGTGGGTGACAGCATTTCCGTCGAGCAGTGGACCCCTGTGGCCATGTCGGATGATCTGATTGCGCAGAGTTATCGTGGTACTCAAAGCCGAGATCAGCTGGCGGGTGTGCCACAGGCAGTCATGGACATCTTTCGTCCCTACATCGACGAATAGTTTTTGTTTCCGCGTGGCGAAGATTGGCGACTGTACATTGTGCAGTCGCCGTCTTTTTTTTAAATCTTTATATTTGCTCTAGTCCTAGGAGTACTCCGCTCTTCGAAACCGTCGGTTCCGTACACATGCTCCGGTTAAAGCAGCATGGGCGTCGCATGCCGCTCTTGAGCTTGGAGCCCGCTACGTCGATTCTTTTCTTCCGCGTCTCCGGGTTATTCGTCGCGCGGATCCAGCGGATCCAATCCCAACGCGCCATCGGCGTGATCTCTTCCCACAGAGCCTTGGCCTTGGGAACGGCGGTGATGCCTTTCTTGATGTCCGCAGGCACGTCCGGGTTCGGCCATTCCTTGAGTGGTTCCATGTCCACGCTCACCGAACCGCTCGTTTTTTTACCGAGCGCGAACCAGTGACTGCCTTTGCCATCCGGCTCCAGCGGCAGAATCATGCGAGAAGAGTTCACCGTTCCTTCGGCCATCGCCATGCCGCGGGACGGCAGCTTGGCGCTGGCGTCCTTGGGGAGCCGAACGATGGTCATGGAGCCGATGGTGTAGGGCTGCGCCGTAAAGCGAATGGGTGCCATGTGCGAAGTCACAGTATACACCGGCATGAGATCTTGGACCCGACGGATTCTTTACGTATGCTCCGACTATGAACACGAACATCGCACAAGAAAATTTCGCCCGCTGGGACGGCGCACTTCGTACGGGCGACGCCGCGAAGGTCGAGGCGCTGTACGCCGACGATCTGACGTTGCTTCCCACCATGCAGACGAAAACAATCAGCACTCGCGAAGGAGCGCGGCAGTATTTCGAGTTCTTCGGGTCGTTTCATCCGACGGTCGAAATTCTGGAAGAGTTTGTGAGGCCCGTCAGCACGGAGAGTTACATGCACTGCGGCGTGTACCGTTTCATCGTGGATACTAAAAAAGGTACCCGCGAACCGCTCGATGCGCGGTTTTCGTTCCTCTGGAAGAAAAAAGGCGAGGCGTGGGAAATACTGCACCATCATTCGTCACGCGTACTTGCCGTGACGCAAGACGGACAATTGTTGAATGGAACGTTCACGGGTTCGTAAAGAGGGGGTCGGCAGAGTGATTCCTTCTACTTTTTTGGATCAAATTCGACCGTCCACTCAATACCGTACTTGTCTCGGAACATGGAGAAGTAGGTGCCCCACGGACTCCGGTCCATCGGCATCTCCACTTCTCCTCCTTTGGAGAGACCGTTGAACAGTTTCTCCGCCTCTTCGCGACTGTCGGCGACGACGGCGATCTTGGACCTGTTCTCACGCTCGTTCACTTTTCCCATCATCGAGGGAACATCATTGCCCATCAGCATGGATTTTCCGATGGAGAGCGTGATTCTCAGAATTTTATTCCCGTCTTCCGCAGGCATCGAAAATTCGGGAGTCGAAAGATCTTTGAAACGAATGATCTTCCCGAATTCTCCGCCAAACACGGATTTGTAAAACGTGAACGCTTCTTCGGCATTCCCGTTGAAGTTGATGTACGGATTGATGGAAGGCATGAAGCCATGGTATCGATCGGTACGTTGTTGGACAAATTTGTGGGTAATCTGCGAAAAAGTTTGAACCAATGTGAGGAGATGATTTTCGGTTCGTATGAACGACGAAAACCACTCGAGGGGAAATTCTGATAGCATGCAATCATGCAAGCCTACACATGGTACCAGCAGCTCATCAAACCTTCGTGGGCGCCGCCATCCTGGGTGTTTGGTCCGGTATGGACCATGCTGTACATCGTCATCGCAGTATCGTTCGGATCCGTCTTCGTCATGGCCTTCCGGAGGAGGATTGCGTGGGTCATCGCACTTCCATTTCTCCTGAATCTGGTCTTCAATTTTTCATTCACACCGATCCAATTCGGGCTCAGGAATAACCTCCTCGCGGCGGTCGATATTCTTTTGGTTCTCGTCACACTCATCTGGGCGATGGTTGCCATCTATCCGCATGCGCGCTGGATCGCGTACGCACAGATTCCCTATCTGCTGTGGGTGATGTTTGCCACCTGTTTGCAGGTGACGATTACGTATTTGAATATTCGCTAGTGCACGTTAAATATGGCAAGTGTGGTGGAGATGCCCAACCTGCGCCCGCTTCGGCGGGGCTTCGGTCGGCAGGCGGGAGAGTCCAGTCATCGGTCGAGTCGTTCTTTCGAAGTGGCCCTTCGATTCGATTTTGCTTACGCGAAATCTCACTCAGGGTCATTCGCTCTCGGCTACGCGAAAGTGGCCCCAGCACCGAAGGTGCGAGGACCATGAGCGAGGCCCGTAGGGCCGAGTCGAATGGTGGAAAGAATCCGAAATGGGTGGAATCAATTAGTTGACCTTTTTGCTGTCTGGAAAAATCTACTAAATCAACTTCAATAGTTTGCCACGTGCAAAGTGGTATTTGATCTTAAAACCCTTTACCACCCTATTTCATGCCAATTAGTGATGAGCTTATTAGAGAATTAATAATCATAGTGAAAGAACAGTACGGCAAAGAACTAACTCTTGAGGAAGCACGAGAATACGGACAGAACATAGTGAATTTTTATAGTCTTCTGTATAAAAGAATTAATGAGAATGGCATTAAAGTCCGTTAGGAACTTTCAGGTTCGAAAAGTAAGATATCTTCGACATGCCGTATTTTGAAGATCATTATCCGAAGTTTAGTTATCCGATTGCAACGGACGACACAGCAGGTCTCTATAGGGCTCAAATCGGTGCAATACATGCAATTGCTTCACATTTTACTAACAATAATAGTATTGCTGTCGTCACAATGCCTACAGGGTCAGGGAAAACTGCTGTTTTGATGTCATCTGCTTTTGTTTTAAGAGCCAAAAGAGTTCTGGTTATCACGCCGAGTCGTATGGTCAGAGATCAAATATTTAAAGATTTTGATGTTCTAAAAACTTTAAAAAGTACAGGATCGGTTCCTGATCAAATGCCAAAACCGAATGTCTATGAAATAAGATCAAAGATTACTTCAATGGAAAAGTGGCGAGAGTTAGAAAGCTATGACGTCGTCATTAGTACACCCCAGTGCGTTAGTTCTGCTTTAACGGATATCCCTAATCCCCCCACAGGATTATTCGATTTACTTTTAATAGACGAAGCTCATCATAGCCCTGCTAGAACATGGAACCACTTACTTGAATCATTTGTGGGTGCCAAAAAGATACTTTTTACTGCAACTCCATTTCGCAGAGATAGACGAGAAATAAAGGGGAAATTTGTGTATACGTATCCTATCTCTTCAGCTTATGAAGATGGAATTTTTGGCGAAATAGAATTTGTCCCTGCGAATGTTGGCAATGAAGAAATAGATAACGATAAGGCAATTGCAAAAAAAGCAGAAGAAGTCCTACTTGCAGATCAGCAAGCCGGTAAACAGCATGCGCTAATGGTAAGAACTGACACCAAGAAGCGTGCTGAAGATTTAGTAAAAATATATGAAAGAGAAACAAATCTATCTCTTGAACTAGTACACAGCGGCTTGTCAGTTAGCAAATACAAATCTGCAATTGAAAAATTAGAAAATGGTGAAATTAACGGGATCATTTGTGTCGATATGCTGGGCGAGGGCTTTAATCTTCCAAAATTGAAGATTGCAGCTATACATTCACCTCATAAATCACTCGAGACGACTCTCCAGTTTATTGGAAGATTTGCTCGAACTAATGCGTCTAATTTAGGTCGAGCAAAGTTTGTCGCTGTGCCTGCTGAAATTGAAATTGAGGGTAACAGGCTTTATGAGGAGGGTGCTATTTGGCAAAAAATGATCATTGGAATGAGTCAGATGAGAACTGATGATGAAGTAGAAACTAGAGAAATGATTGCCCATTTTGAGCACCCATTGGCTTTGGATGCGGAAATTGAAGATCTGTCTTTGTACTCCCTTTCGCCTAGGGAGCATGTAAAGATTTTTAAATTATCCCAAGACGTAGATATCCAAGCAGATATAGCACTGAAGCCGCCATTTGATGTTGTTTACACTAACTACAATGAAGAGTTGTCCGCTCTCCTACTTGTAACTAGGGAAGTAGTAAAACCAAAATGGGCAAAATCGGATTTATTTTTACACGTTAAGTATGATCTGATCATCGTTTATTACGATGAAGAAAATAAATTCCTGTTTATTAATTCCTCTCGCAGCATTGATTCTTTATATCAGGAAATAGCCGATGCATTGGCTCCAAAATCTCGTGCCTTGGCCATGTGTGAGGTGAATAAAGTATTGCGAGGTCTTCAGAACATCAATTTTTTCAATGTAGGAATGAGAAATAGAATGCAGTCTACAAATAGTGAGAGCTATAGAATTAGTACTGGTTCGAGCGCTCAGTCATCGATTAGGAAGAGTTATGCTCGCATGTTTAGACAAGGACATGCTTTTTGTACTGCAGAGGTAGATGGAGAGAAAATAAACATAGGGATCAGTAGTTCCGGGAAAATATGGGGTAGTTCTTCCATGCAAATCCCACACCTAATTCGTTGGTTTAAAATGCTAGCGACTAAAATTTCAGCAAGAGGCTCTGCTGCAACAAATTCTCAATTTGATTTTTTGCCTGCAGGAAGAATCGTTTCTTCAATTCCTGAAAAAATAATTGGGGCAGACTGGAATCCTGCGGCATATGACTATGATCCCCCTGTTCTCGTTCGTTATTTCACTCAAAATAGAGAAGAGCTAGAAGGCCATATTTCTGAATTGCAAATAGATGTGAATCTAAGCTCATCAAACACAGAACACGTTGAATTAGAAATAACAGCCGAAGGCCTTTCGGTTAAGTACAAGTTTTCGTTAACAACAGATAAATACTTCACCCTAATTGGCTCCTCTGAGGAGCCAATGGTGTTAATTGGTGAGCGAGAAACAAAATTCTCTGAATGGCTTAATAGCAATCCAATTATTCTCTACACAACAAACCTTTCTGCATTATGTGGTAACGAACTTCTTGAATTTGGCACTGACATTTCTTCGTATGACGAAAATGAATTAATTGTGACGAATTGGAGCGGAGTTGATATCGAAAGAGAATTCGGCACTGCGAATTCTATTCATAATTTTCTCTGCACTAAGTTGCTTCAAGATACAGAAAACAAAATTGTCTTTTACGATCATGGCAAAGGAGAAATAGCTGATTTAGTAGCCATAAAAAGTAATGAAGAAACCATTATAGTTTCTTTCTATCACTGCAAAGCTTCAGGTGCTGCTATTCCAAGAAGCAGGCCAACAGATATGTATGAAGTTTGTTTGCAAACAGTTAAATCAACTGTCTGGGTTAAGCAAAGCAAATTCAGGAAGAAAATGATTGATAGATCAGCAGTGAGCGAATTTAAAAAGGGTTCAATTGAAGAGTTTAAAACAATGATTAATCGTGACACCAACAAGAGGATAATTTTTGAATTTATAGCCGTTCAACCGGGGTTATCGCGCAGTGGCGTTAATGAGCAAGTTCGTGAAATTCTAATCGCCACAAGTGACTCAATCGTTGCGGCAGGATGGAAATTTTCCTTATGGTGCTCAGCCTAACTTTTGAATAAAGAGAAAATATCTACATCTAATCCTGTAGCGATTTTCTCCATTGTACTCAATCGCATGTCTCTTGGATTATTACCCTCGTGTTCTTGGTAGTACTTATATTTAATCTTACAACGTTTTGCTGCTTCCTCCTGTGTCCAACCACGCTCATTACGTAGCTCTTTTATGCGTTTTGCCAATTTTTGGGCGGTAGTTAGAGCCACGCCTAAAGTATCATCGTTGCTAATTAGACTTTACACCCCGATACTTTGGGGTGTATAATATACTTTATGAAACACACACAGTTTGGAGATCAAAATAATCAAGTTGTGACTGCTGCGCCGAAGCAGCGGAGCTTAGTTGGGCTGTATGTTCTGGTTAGTCTCGTGTTGATTGTTCTTATGGCAATTCTTGCGGTTCTGGTTTACAAGGAGGGGATTTTGAAGATGTTTGTAAAACAGCAGCAGTATGAATGGCAGAAAACGTGTGATTACGACTGTTCTACAACAATTGGCGAGGCAGGAATGTCCAATATCAATCAGATGGGGTGCAATGAATTGGAATCGGCCAGACCGTTATTTCAGGCCTCTATGGAGCTTAGTAAGCTTGATCCCACTGTGAATGCTAATCAGATGAAGGAATCTCTCAATGCAATGAATGATAAATATGCGTTCTTGGGCTGCAAGCCGCCGAAGTCTGCATTCCCTTCGTATGCTCCTTCTCAGGGCATGCCAGGCTCCATTTTTGATATGTTCAAGCAGTAGGCAAGGAGTGATATAATCGTCTGCTATGGCCGATGCAGACAATATTCTCCCAGAGGTGGCCGCGTACCTAAAAAGCTTTCCTCCAAGGAAGCGAGTTACAAGTGACACAAAGCATTATCCGATGAAGAAGGAATTTCACTGTTTTGAGTGCGAATATCCAACCCCGCATTACTTGGAGGGAGTGCCAATCTTCAACGATAAAGTCGAACGCAATTATCGAAAATGGGTCGTTTGGTATGAGTGTGATCGCTGTAAAACTTCCCGCAGTTTCAAATACATACCACCCGACGAACCTCTCAAATTTTTGCCAACAAGCCTTTATCCAAAGTAGGTATTGTTCAAAAAACATGAACAAAATTCATTTTTCGTTTTACAGAAGCCATTAATGCATTTTCTGACCCCCGTACTTAGCCTATAAGGTACGGGGGTCAAACCGTAAGTAAAACGCATGTTGATTTTTCGTGCATAGAATTCGTAGTCGATGGCACAGAAGCCTTCGACACATCGGCAGTTGGGCGAGGCTCGTAGCCGAGCCGCCTGTGGCGGCCGGCACGAGTCCGAGGCTGTGCGGGGAAATAACCCCGCACTAGTATCTGAGCCTTTCAGCATAGGATGCATCGCACTGGTAAAGGAAAAGAAGCTCCTGCATTTCGGGCTGGATTACGCAGTCCTCAACATCGGTTTTGTCGAGAAGAAACAAAGCCCTGCCCTGCGATTCTGTGACGCAATCTTTTCTTTCCCGCACAATGATACGAATGCTGCTGAAATTGCCGATTTTGTATGGGGAGATAGCTCGGAGTCTGTCAGCGTTCATTTTTCTCATAGCAGCGATGGAGATCAGATCGCGTTTCTCTTCAGAAACAAAGACAAGATTGCAGTCATCCAAAAAGTTACAAGCGAAAGCCAGTTACGTACACGGCTTGGGTACAAGTACGATTATCGTATTAGTTTTTATGGTGCGTTTTGGTCGTTGGTTAGGTTGCGTAAGGTTTCAGTAGAGGATTATTTCGGTCTGTTTCTGCGTGATGTGGAGTCGGGAAGTATTCGTCATTCAATCAGTCGTTTGGATCTGTGTAGTGATATTGCAAATGTAAGTCCTCATGAAATTGTTTCTGGTATCCGTGGAGATCCGAGGCATAAGAAGAAGTTGACGATCTATGGTCAGTCACATGCCAAAAGAGATGCTGAAACCATTGATTATGGAAGAAAGCGTACTGCGTGGTTTGCGCGTGTATACAACAAGCTCCTCGAAGCTTCCAAGAAGGGCAAACAGAGGTATTTTCCTGACTATTTCCAGCATGAAAAGCAGGTCACGCGACTCGAAGTACAGCTTAATAGCCCACCATTACAGCAGTTCAAGGTTGATCTGAAAGATCTGCTCAGTACAGAGCGTCTTTTCTCACTGTATGCAGCGCATCTGAAAACGAAGTATGTAGGATGGCGTATCCTCCCCTTCATTCGTCGAGAGATCAGGAGGAATGGTTTTCAGGCCATTCCATTACAGCGTCACAAACTTACCTATGGCGTTCTTTTAAAAGACCGCTATTTCCAGCGTACTGAAAGCATGGTGCGGCGTTGTGCTGAGCGGTGGGGGAAAAGCACTGAATGGGTATGCACTCGTATCATTAACCGTTCTACCGATGTTGACGATTAAGCAGTGCCGTCAGCTTCTTGGCGATGAGAAAATGAGCGATCAGCAGATCAAGGAATTGCTGGAAGCTATTCATGTACTTAATGCGAAATTTCTCAATGAGTATTTTAAGGAAGAACTTTCCGACGATGTATAATCAATCCCTTTATGCCAAAAGCTCTTATCTACTGCCGAGTGTCATCAGACCGCCAAGTGAAGGAGGGGCATGGTTTGCAGGGACAGGAACAACGATGCAGAGGATATGCAGAGCAGCTTGGATACGATGTTGTGAAAGTTTTTAGGGATGAAGGTGTTTCTGGCGGTGTGATTGACCGAGAAGGAATGCAGAAACTTTTGGATTATCTCGATATGCACGGCCATAGAGATGATCATGTGGTGATCATTGATGACTTGAAGCGGCTTGCGAGAGACATCACAGGACACTTCACCCTTCGTCGTGCAATTACATCGCGTAAAGCCAAATTGGAAAGCCCCTCGCATAAGTTTGGCGAAGGTGCGGAGGATATCTTCGTAGAATCCATCTTGGCTGCGACAGCAGAGCTAGAGAGGAATCAGAACAAGCGACAGGTGCGTAATCGCATGCAGGCACGTTTGGAAGCTGGCTATTGGACGTTCTATCCACCGCCGGGCTACACCTTCGCCAAAGTCGCAGGACACGGAAAAATCATTGTCCCGAAGGAGCCAGAGGCGACGATTATTCGTGAGGCAATGGAAGGCTTTGCCAACGGCATTTACGCGACGCAAACCGATGTGAAGGACTTTCTGCAATCAAAGGGCTTTAGACACTGGGGATACGGCAAAATGACCTATTTAGAGCAAGTGAAGCGTCTGCTGACACGAGAGGTCTACGCTGGCTATATTTTCTACCCCAAATGGAACGTGACTCATCGCAAAGGCCACCATCAGGCTCTCATTTCCGGTGAAACGTTTCAGAAAATCCAAGACAAGTTGGCAGAGAAGCAGAAAATGCGCGCACGAAATAACATCCGTGATGATTTTCCGCTCCGTGGATTTGTCTGCTGTGAGAAATGCGGGAATCCTTTCACTGCCAGTTGGAGCAAGGGCAGGAAGCTTCATTATCCCTTCTATCGATGTAAGACAGTCGGATGCGAATTCCAACACAAAGGCATCCGTGCCGAGAAGATGCATGCGGAATTTGAGGCGTTGCTCAAGAAGCTGAAACCCCGCCCGAACATCCTCAAAGTTGTTCGGGCGGAATTACTCGACCAGTGGAACACCCGCATGCTCGACGTGGAATCTGTACGGAAAGAGCGAAAGCGAAAATTGGATGCTATTGATAAAGAGATTGCGGGCTACCTTGAAGCAATCAAAGGATGCAGCAATCCGACTGTCATCAAGAAAATTGAAGAGAGCATTGAAGCTTTGGAGGCGAAGCGTATGCGACTCGGTGAAAAGATAGAGATCAAGAATCGAAAGAACTATGACTTTGAATCGGCTTTGAACCGCGTCTTGGAATTCCTTCAATACCCGTTTGCAATGTGGCAGCAGGGCGATTTAGCGCAAAAACGACTGGTTCTGCGTTTAGTCTTTGAGAAGGAACTGACGTATGACAAAGAAACAGCATTTGGAACCGCGAGTTTTTCGCTTCCCATAAACATTTGCTGTATCCCTGAATTGGACGAAATGGAGGTGGTGGAGATGCCGGGAGTCGAACCCGGGTCCAACGTGTACACCGAAGGTCTGTACGATTATGTTTCTCTCAGTTCTCTTGGCCCGTCGGAGAGAAACAGAGAAAGGGCAAGAGTGATGACGCAGTTGTCAGGAGCTCGTCGCGTCAGTCGAGATCCAACCTCACTGATGACGCCTCATCCCCTCAGTGAGGATCGGAGGAGAAGCGCGGTTCGAATTGAATCAAACCTTTAGGCATACGTCGGAGAGAACTTGGCAGAAAGATCTGCAAAGATGTTCTCCAATGCATTGGCCATGGTGCTGGTTTTGGCAGCTATAGTTTGCCCTGTGGATAACGGGAACAAGACAATCCCGAATCGAGACACTAACGACGCAGAATCACGCTGTCGAAAGCCTGTCATCCCCAGTTGAATTCGTGCCAAGCACGAGCGCGTTGCGCGACGTGTGAGGCCGAAGAGACTCGGCCGTGTACCGTCGCGAAGCGACTGGTACTGCGGCCAAAAAAAGGGAAGTGCCGGCGCTGCAAGAGAACGAGCGAGTAGTATAGCACATTTTTCAATGATTTTTTAGAGCACGTGCTTCAACACCCAGTTCACGGTGCCGATCATCGTGCTGATGATGACCCAGCCCAAGATGCCGCCGGTGAGCACGAGCATGAGGAGATTCGGGTCCATGAGGAGCGTCACGCGGTACGTGATCCACAGGAATACGATGTTCACGAGAATCGTCGTGAAGAGCGTGAAGAGAATGTGTAGCGGGAACGTGATGAGGTTCAGAATCGGGCGCACCAAGAAGTTGAGCAGCGTGATGATGATGCCGAGTACGATGTACGCCGGGATGCCGCCGAACACGGCGATGTACGTCGGAAAAAGATTATCGAGCACGTACACGAGCAAGATATTCGCCGCGAATTTCAGGAGGATCTTCATCAACCATCCACTCTACTCTCTTTAGGCCTTCTTCTCGAATGCGATGCCGACGGAGATTCCGTCGATATCCACGGTCTCAGACTTGGCTTTGGTTTCGCCGAGCGCCGAGCGAGTTTCTTCCAGGATCAGCGCTTGGTGTGCGGCGAGAATCTTCTCGGCGCCTGCGAGCTTGAGAACGATGTTGTCGGTGAACTCGAGTCCGGCGTCTTTGCGCAGTTGCTGGATGGCGTGGATGAGTTCGCGGGCCTGGCCCTCGAGCGTGAGTTCTGCGGAGATTGCGGTATCCAAACTCACGACGATGCCGTGGTCGGCGGCGACCGTTTGGCCTTCTTTGCCTTGGTACACGATTTTGGCTTCCTCTGGCGTAAATTCCTCACCCATGATGACGATTTTGCCGTCTTTTTCCGTGAACTCTCCGGCTTTGCCGGCCTTGATGACCTGTTGCACTTTTCCACCCAAACGCGGACCGACTTTGCGTGCGTCCACCGAGACGATCGCGGTGGCGAGCGACTTGGCATCCAGAACATCGATGACTTGTTTCACGTTGAGTTCCTCGGTGATGAGTTCTTTGACGATGCCGGAGACATGCGAGGGCGGAAGCGCGACCGTCACGGATGGCAGCGGCTGACGCACGCGGATCTTGGCGCCGCTGCGGAGCGAGAGTCCGAGGTTTACCACCGTGCGCGTGTTATCCATGAGTTCGATGGTCTTTTTGTCCGCATCGCTCAAGTCCGCGGTCTTGGGCCAATCGCTGAAGTGAATGCTGTCGTGGTCTTGGCCGACCAAGTTCAAGTAGATCGCCTCGGTGATGAACGGACAGAACGGTGCGAGGAGTTGGCAGTTGCAGACGAGAACGCGGAATAGCGTGTCGAACGCTTCCTTCGTTCCTTCATCCTTACCTGCCAAACGGCGACGGCTGAGGCGGATGTACCAGTTCGTGAGGTCATCGATGCATGCGGCGAGTTCGGCGCACGTTGCGGACAAATCGTAGTGCTCCAGTTCCTCCGTCATGCGGTTTACGAGGAGCTGCGTCTTGGCGACGATCCAGCGGTCCAGCTCGTGCTTGGATTGCGCATTCTTCAGCGAAAAGTCGATGGACGGTTCCCATTCGGCGGCGTTGGCGTACGTCACGAAGAGTCGGTACGCGTTCCACAGCGGCAGGAGCACGGAGCGCACGGTTTCGGAGACGAATTTCTCGGAGAAGCGCAGGTCCTCGGCGCGAACGGCGGGGGAGCTCATGAGCGCGAAGCGCACCGCATCGGCGCCGTGTTTTTCGGCGACGGCGGTGGGTTCGGGGTAGTTCTTGAGACGCTTGCTCATCTTCTTGCCGTCCTCCGCGAGCACCGTGCCGTTCACGATGCAGTGCTTGAACGGCGGGCAATCGAACAGCGCCGACGAGAGCACCATGAGCGTGTAGAACCAGCCGCGCGTTTGGTCCACGCCTTCGGCGATGAATTCGGCTGGGAACCCCGGAGGAGCATCGGCGTTCGATTCGAACGGGAAGTGTTCCTGCGCGTACGGCATCGATCCGCTTTCGAACCAGCAGTCCAGGACTTCGTCGATTCTTCGCATCTGTGGGACGAGTGTGAATTCGATGGCGCTCGCGTTCTTGGGTTCGAACTTCGCGGCTTCGTCGTATGTCATTGTATTCGTCACGACAAGCATGGCCTTCAGGAATCCGCCGTGGGCCACCACGAGCACTTTCTTGCCCGCGTATTCCTTCAGGATCCAGTCGTGCGCGCGGCGAACGCGGGCCAGGAGCTGGTCGAACGATTCACCGTCCTTCGGAGTGTCTTTGAGGAACGAGATACCCACGTTCTTCGGCGCCTTCAGTTTGGCACGCACATCGTCCGCAAGCTGGCCGCTCCACTCACCGGTGTTGCGCTCGCGCAGCAGCTCGGAGGTGGCGCTTACCTCCATCTTCAATTCTTTGGCGATGATCTTGGCGGTTTCGTGCGCACGTTTGAGGTCCGATGACACGATGACGTCGAAGGTCTGCTTGGCCAGATCTTTGGCCGTGGCCTTGGCCTGCTCTTTGCCCACTTTGTTGAGCACCATGTCGATGTTCGAGCCTTGCACGAGTTTCTGCTTGTTGAAGTCCGTCTCACCGTGGCGGACCAAGGTCAATGCAACGGACTTTTCACTTTTCACTTTTAACTTTTCACTCGTCCATACGATGTGGTCCACCGTTTCTTTATGCAGATCCATCTGCGCCTTGGTCTCGTGGTCGTAGAAGAAGGTGCGTGAGCTTGCCACCTCGGGGTACGGCTGGTGCACGATCTTGTGCGGGTCTTGGCCCGTGAACGCGTGCGTGAAGTTCATCACGAGGTCGGCGTGCGTCACGACCGCGATGGCTTGGCCTTTGTGCTTGGGCAAAATTTCATCCAAGAATTCTCCGACGCGGAGCTCGATGGCGCTCCACGTTTCCATGCCGTGGAAGTGGTAGATGCTCTCCACCTGACCGGTCTCCATTTTGTGCGCGCGGCGCTCGCGGATGAAGGCGAGGTCATCGAAATCGATGTGCTTTCCTTCGTATTCGCCGAACGCCACTTCGCGCAGACGTTCATCCACGATGAGTGGCGCTCCCGTGGCTTTGGCCAGGGCTTCCGCGGTTTGCTTCGTGCGCGAAAGAGGGGAGTAATAGATGGCCGAAATCGGCATGGATTTCTTCGCGTTCTTCGCGACGTCGCTCGCGAGAGCGGCAGCCTGTTTTTCGCCCTGTGCGGTGAGGTTCGTGCCGGGCACGACGCCTTGGTACACCTTGTCTACATTGCCTTGGCTCTCCGCATGGCGGGCCACGACCAGCTTCGTGAATCGCTCGGGGCGCTGCGCCATGAGTTCATCGCGCGAGCCGATCACCGTGATTTCCCCCGTCGTCGCGTTGCGCCAAATAGGCAGCGGCGTTCCCCAGAAACGGTTGCGGGAGATGGCCCAGTCGCGCGCACCCTCCAGCCACTTTCCGAAGCGGCCGTCGCGGATGTGCTCCGGGACCCACGCGGTTTTGGCGTTGGCGGCGAGCATCTTGGCTTTGATTTTTTCTACCGCCACGAACCACGAACTCGTGGCGTAGTTGAGGAGCGGAGAGTCGCAACGCCAGCAGTGCGGGTAGCTGTGCATGAAGGTCTCGGCCTTGAACAGTTTGCCGTGGTCCTTCAGCCACTTGGCCACCATCTTGTCGCCGCTCTGGTGGTCATCTTTCGGCTTCGCGGATTTCCCCGCGAAGTCCGTCACGACTTTCTTGAACGTGCCGTCGATGGCGACGTGCTGGAGCACGCCCACTTTTTCGCGTTGTCCCACCTGGAAGTCGTCTTCGCCGTAGCCCGTGGCGATGTGTACGATGCCCGTACCGTCGGTGGTGGTGACGAAGTCACCCTCCACGATGCGGAACGCTTTCTCCTTATATTGTTCCGCGAAGTACGGGAAGAGCGGCTTGTACGTTTTGCCGATGAGATCTTTGGCCGTGATTTCGCCCTTCACTTCGAATTCCTTTCCTTTAAAGACGGTCTCCACCAAGTCTTTGGCCATGATGAATGTTTTTTTGTCGCATGCGATCTTCACGTACACGGTCTCCGGATGCACCGCGAGGAACAAGTTGCCCGGGAGCGTCCAACCGGTCGTGGTCCACGCGAGCACGAACGTGCCGGGCTCATCCGTAAGTTCGAACATCGCGGTGATGGAGTAATCCTGAATGTCTTTGTAACCCTGCGTCACTTCGAAGTTACTGAGCGGGGTTTGGCAGCGCGGACACACGTGCATCGGCTTGTGCCCTTCGTAGATGAGTCCCTGCGTATGGAGCTGCTTGAACACCCACCAAATGCTTTCCATGAACTCCGGGTCCATCGTTCGGTAGTCATGGTCCATGTCCACCCAGCGGCCCATGCGTTCCACGGTGGTGCGCCACTCTTTCGTGTACCGCTGCACGGCGCCGCGGCACAGGTTGTTGAAATTGCCGATGCCCATGGCCTCGATGTCGGCTTTCGTCTTGAGGTTATGCTCTTTCTCGATGATGTTTTCGATGGGCAGTCCGTGACAGTCCCAACCGAAGCGGCGGCGCACGTACTTGCCGCGCATCGTCTGGTAGCGGGGGATGACGTCTTTGATGGTTCCGGCGAGCAGGTGTCCGTAGTGCGGGAGACCCGTGGCGAACGGCGGTCCATCGTAGAAGCTGAAGACCTCACCGTCTTTCCTGCGCTCCATGGAGCGCTTGAATGCATCTTCTTCACGCCAATATTTCAGGATCCCTTGCTCCAAATCGGGGAGCGACTGCGTGGGATCGACGGGGTCGAACATGCGGAGAGTTTACTCGAAACGGCGCTTCCCAGGAACCGTCTTCGTTCCGACGGACGACGGCCCGTTCTTGACATATGGATGCCATTCTCGTACGGTCGTTTATCCTATGCCCGAGAATCTTCGATCACTGTCGGATGACGACTTCAACGACTTTGCGCACCTCACCGAGCAGGAGTCGCACAGCATCGACGGGCAGATCATGAAGATGATGCTCATCGAGCAGATGATTCGCGAGCGTTACGAAAAATCCAGCCGCGCCGTGGAGCTGGAACTGCGCAACGAAGGATTGGAGGGCGAAGAGTTCGTCCGTGCTCTCAACGAACGTCATCAGAAGATCCGCATCCATCGCATGGACTTGGGTGACGGCAGATTCAACCTCGTCGTGGAAAAGGGAGAGGGCGATGACGAAGATGTCATCGATCCTTCCGTGTATCGCGTCATGATTCCGGCTCACATCGATACCGTGAAAAGCGATGCCCGCACGGAACTGGAGCAAGACATGCGCAACATCGATCGATTGCGAGGTCTCGGCGTGTACGACATGGGGGCCGCCGTACTCAACAACATCGCTCTCGCCGTGGAGACCAAGGTGCCCAAGGGGATCAAGACGTACTTCGTGTTCACCGTCGATGAAGAAGAAGACTCTGATGGAGCCCGTCACCTCATGCGTCAGTGGGACGTGTGGCCGCACATCGACTGCGTTCTGTCCTCGGAAATCGGCCCCGTACCGCCTCTGCCGGACGGCGATCCGCGTCCGCGCATCATCACCGCACGCACGGGCCGGGCCAAATTCATCGGCAACGTCAGCATCGATCCGCGGTTCCAGGGTCACGGTGCCATGGACAATTTGCCCGATGCCGGCGATGCGCTCCGCAATCTCATGAACAGGTTGGAAAGTCGTTTCTTCAACGGCTACGAAGATCCGACGACCGGCGAAAAAGAATCCGGGCAAGCCCGCACCCATCCGCTCCTCGGCAGAGAATCGTTGAAATTCGGCGAATACGGTGCCAAAAAAACTCGCAGCGGCTACATGCTCACCGGCGAGGGTAAGTTCGATTTTTCCGTCAAAATGGTGCCGCCGAGCACCATGCAGGAGTACGTCGGTCTCGTCCGCAGGTGGGCCAAAGGAATCGCCAAGCGTGACCGATGGCAGAGCTACGGCATTTCCTACAGCGTCACGCAAACGCCGAACCTCTCCTCGTACGCTCCGTATGAAATTCCGTCCGATCACGCCATCGTGACCATGGTCCGCCAAAAACTGGAAGCTCTCAGCGGTGCCACCGCCGAGATCGTCGGAGCGCCCTCCGTCGCCGACGAGTGTGACTATGCGGAAGACATGTTGGCTCGCATGGTTCCCGAGGGTCCGGTTCCATCCGAAAGGATTCAGCAATCGTTCGCGGGAACCGACAAGGGCGTGGTCACCATTCTCATCAACGGCGATCACGCGCATCACCCCGATGAGTGGGTCTCGAAAGACAGTATTATGAGAACGAGAGAGGGTATCCGTCATCTGCTCGAAGACGAAGACGGGTTCCTAAAATTGCAGCGGCAAAAAGTGAAGAAGTAAGTAGAATAATCTTTACTTTTTAAGAAAGGACAGTATAATATAGCATCCGACAATGATTGAAGCACATCACAACACGGGCATTGCGCGCGTCGACAACCGTTCGGCGCGACCTCCGCTGTCTTTTCATAGCAGAGACCGTGGAGTCAACAGGCTCGACCAAGCGGCCATGGCGGCCCAGGCTGTGCAGAAATCCATTAACGCAGCATTCAATTATCTCATGGCAAACGTCGAGATGTACGTCACGATGTTTCTTCAGCAGCATAAGGCTGAAATTGAAGCGAAACTTCATATGCCGGAAGGTCGAGAAATCGATGTTGAAGGAACGGCAAGGCTTCTCGTGGACTTTTATCATGAAGAAATCTACGGCTCCGCTCTTCGCGTCGTCCAAGATGGCGACGGTGAAGGCATCAATATTCAGTCCGTCGGTACGTATGCTTCGCCCATTCTGACGAAGATCTCCGACTCGCTGCTCGGATCGAGCGCAGACACCATTGAAGCAGCCTAAATAAGCTGTTTGAGGTATGACAAGCAGGGTATACTTGTCGCACGTTGATTGTGACTTCTTTTCAGCTACAATCTGCGCCCCCATGCCTGAAAAGCCCGATCCAACACCATTGTCGGCCAAGCAATTGCTTGCGGATGCCGTACGGCGTCTAGATGCGTCGTCCCTCAAGCCGAACGGTATTCAGGCCGCTATGCAGCAGGTTCGTCAGACACCGCGGCCGAGGCCCGGTTCCTTGGATGACATCTCGGTGGAATTCGTCCGTTCGCCCGAGAGGGGTGTCAATTTCGATACGCGTCACAATGCGATGCTTGTGACCCGCGAAGCCGTGGAGGCCTTGCTCTCGGGTGATCAGGAGCGCATCGGTGAACTCCGCACCAAGATCGAGACACGCGGAGGCTTCTTTCTTCGCTACCAAGGAGAAGGCAAAGAACGTCTGGAGCATGCCTACGCCGCAGACAATCCCGGTGAGGGCGGTTGGCTGATGGCTGAGACCAGCGCCCGTCCCATTCTCGACGGGACGGGAGAAGAGGTTTCGGACAAAGTCTTGGGTGGTGACGGCCAATTCCTCATCTTGCCCGATCGCGACGATGCTTCCTCCGACGAGCTCCCGCTCCCCGATGTTTTGCGCGGGGATGCTCTCATCGAAGGCGAGGCCGTGCTGCAGGAAATTCTCAGTGACCCGGCATGCGCCATGCTCATCGCCGATATCGCCACCGCCGAAGAGTACCGTCGGTACGGTTTTGCACGTGCCACGGAAGACGCCGCGTTCATGCGCGTTCTTTTGGATATCAACCACCATCGCCGCAAGACGGTAAAATACGCACTCGCCGCCATGGCGAGCCTGAAGGGCGTTCAAGATGCGAATCACCAAAGCCTGTCCCCGGTCCACGAGCCCGGCATGCGCAACATGCCGAGTCTGCTCCTCCACGTTTCCAAGCCGGGCCGGGCGCCGGGCTTCATTTTGGGCAAGCAAAAGGGCCGCACCGTTCCCGTTGAATTGCCCGCGGGCGATCAGGGACACCTGCTCTTCGATTGGTACGTGACTGCTCAGCCGCTTGCGAACGTGAGGCACCGCTCGGACATCGACATGCGCGATGAGCAGCGATGACCCCTACTGACGTGACGCGTACCAGCTCGGCTTGATGACCCAGAGGAACACGGCGATGAGTGGCAAGGCCCACAGTGCGGCGTTGCTTCCGTTGAATGCCGTTTCACCCGCAATGGTGGCCAGACACACGAATGGCAGCAGTCGGTTCAGGTTGTCGATGTTCGTTCGTTGCATGCACTCGAAGTACAGCACGTACGGCAGGAACGTGAAGACGAAGGCGAACAGAATCGCCAGCAGCTCCATGTGCAAATCGACGATGGCGAGCGTGTTCACCGACGGCAAGATGAAGAGCGAGAGGATGAGCGTGATGGCCGACAACCAGAACACGAACGCCGGGTACCGGGCGTGGATGCGAGCCTCGGTTTCCTGGTAGCGTCGGCTGATTTGCGAATACATGGAGAACCCCAGCGAGCTGCCGATGCCGGCAAGCACGCCGATCTGCGAGTAGCCCTGCACGTAGACCAGGAAGCCCGCAACGGCGGCGATCGTGATGGAGGCAAACACCATGCGTCGTCCCACCGTTCCTTCCAGCACCTGTTCGATGCAACTCGTGAGCGTGAGACCGGCCACGATGAAGATGATGTACTGCGTTGCGGGGACATATTGCAGCGCGAAGTACGACAAAATGGCCGTGCAGAAGAGCGCGATGGCGGATGCGATGAGCGAGAACTGGAACGGGCGGATGGATTTGGCTTTCACCTGCGATGCGGCGATGTGCAGTGCGTAGGTCACCGATGCCGCGCAGAAGAACGTGACGAAGCGGACGACGGTGAGGTGAAGCGCCGTGATGTCTCCGCTGAGCAGCAGGATACGCGCCATGACGGGGTCCAGTCCCCACAGCAGGATGATGATGCCGATGAGCAGGAACGTCGCGCGGCTCTGACGAATGACCGAAAGGTGCGTGGCGCCCGCCTGCTCCAGATCTCGCTGGAACGACATCAGTTCGTGCGGTTGCATGAACACGTGCAGCGACACTTGTGCGCGGCCGCCGTGCGTGCGGTGGTAGCGGATATCGGCCAGCGCGGCGCCGTGTTTGCGGTGGATGAGATTGATGCGATCCATGACGTCCACGGACTCCATGTCGACGGAATAGCGCACGATGGACGATGGAATTTTTTCATGCGTACGACGCTTGGGCTTGTCGAAAATGGCGCTATAGACGTCGGTGGGTTCCAGGCGTCCGTCCGCGATGCCGATGTACACCTCTTTGAGCGAGTGGTAGCCCAAGGTTTCCAAGTGGTTCTGCACCGTGCGCTCGTCGAACTCTTCGATGAAGCCGCGCTTTCTGCTGGTGAAGACTTGTTGGAGCATGTTGCGGCCGATGGGGAGCTTGTGCTCTTCCGACTGCTTGAGCAGCGCCGAACGGATTTTTGCGGCGGCGAAACCGGTGTGGACTTGGCTCAACCATTCGCGAGACGTTGTCTCGTTCTCGGACAGGGTGAAGTCGAGCGATGCGGCGTTGATGAGCGATGCTGAAAAAGGAACGCCCTGACCGTTGATTCGAATCGAGGTGATGCGCAGGGCCCGGTCCTGAATCAGGTGAAATGCTCCGTCGAGCGCCGTGGCGTCGCCCGAGAGTTGTACCGTGGAGTCATCGGGTCCGTGAATCGTGATCGATTCGCCGAGAATGTCGCTCTTGAGCGAGTTCCAGAAATCGTTGCTGCTGCCTTCGGTATCCGTCGTCAGCGACGTCAGGCGCTCCGTCCACGGCAAGATTTCGGCGATGCGCGACATTGCTTTGAAGCACACCGTCGTCACCCCTTTCCGTGCGTACTCCTGCATCTCTTTCGTGCGGATTTTGCAGCGGACGCGCGTGCCGTCTTGGGCGATGACGGTGGTGTGGAGTCCGCGGTAACCGTTGAGCTGCGGAGCGTTGATGAAATCTTGGAATGACAAGATTTCGCGCTTCCAGATTTGATGCAGCGCGCCGAGGATGCGATAGCACGTGTCCACATCCTGGCACGTGAAGACCGCAGTCGCCGTCGACATGCCCGTGACCACCGTGGCGCCGGCGACGCTCTGGGCCTTCAGCTGGTGCCAGGCCTTCGGCTCGAAGTGCAGCGTGGTTTTGGAAAACAGGAGTCTGTCATGCGATCGCAAACGGTCATGCATGGCGTCCACCACGGCGTTGCCGGATTGTTCGTTGGCGAGGCTGAGTTCGCTCAGCTGGGCATACAGAGAGGGTTCCAGCACGCTCAGACACAAGGCTTCCAGGTCATCTCGGATGTCTTGCATGCACAATCGGTCGGCGATTTTCACGAACACTTCCAGCGTTTCCCGCGCCAAAAGCTTCTGTCGATCGAGCGGCAAGAATTCGACGGTCTGCATGTTGTGCAGACGGTCCACGAGCTTGATGACCATGATGCGGATGTCTTGTTGCATCAGGGTGAAGATTTTGCGCAGCGTTTCGATCTGTTCGTCCAACTTGGGACTCATGGCCACGTCTTTCGAGCTGAGCTTGGTGACGCCGTCGATGAGCGAGGCCACGGATCCTCCGAACTGCGCATCAATCTCATCGAGCGTCAGCGGCGTGTCTTCCACCGTGTCGTGCAGGAGTGCCGCGATGATGGTATCGGGATCGGCTCCGAGGCCCGTCAGCATCTGGGCCACCGCAACCGGGTGCATGAAATACGGCTCACCCGAGCGCCTCTTCTGGTCGCCGTGCATTTTCTTTCCCAGCAAAAAAGCATGCTCCACACGTGCCAAATCCTTGGCGGGCAAGTGCCGAACATGGGTGCGGAATTCCTGCCACTGCATACAGAAGGGGAAGTATAGAGGAGTGGCTTGCAGAAGGGAAGAGAGGCATGACGGGAAACCAAGGAAACCAAAGAAACCAAGGAATCCAACGAAACCACATCTTCAGGCTTATTTCAGGATTTCCAGCACGTATGTCTTCACATTCGAAAAGATCTCCGTCGTCTCATTGAGCTTCGCCACCTCCTCGCGCGTGAACCACCGCATCTTGTCGCTTTCTGCCTCGGCAAGTTTCGTTGCCTGCTTCTCATCGAGCGGTTTGGCGATGAATAAAAAGTCCATGTGCTGGTGTGGCGGTTCCTTGCGTTCTTTGCTCTCGGGGATCTCTTCGAGGAGCATGGCGATGGGCTTTTTCAGCATGCGGCCTTCGTGCGTGTTCTTGCCGAAGAGGTCGGTCTGCGTATCGCCGATGATCTCCACGTCCAAATTCGTCTCTTCTTTACACTCGCGCTTCGCGGCGTCTTCGGGGGTTTCGTTGTCATCGATATGCCCGCCGGGCGGCATCCAGCGACCCAGGCGCTTGTGCCACAACAAGAGAGTCCGCTTGCGCGAATCCACGATGAACGCCGTTGCGGTGAAGTGGCGGATCACGGAATCAGTTTAGCGCCATTTGATGCTGCAGCCGATGGCATTGGCCTCGTGGACCGGCGGCTCGTTGCCTTTGACCAGCGCAGCGATGGCATCGCGCAGATTGTGCTCGGTCACTTTGGTCGGATCTTTCCAGTTGTCGTCCACACGGCCTTTGTACCTCAGCTTGCGTGCGGAATCGAACACGAAGCAGTGCGGGGTGCAGAGGGCCCCAAAGGCTTTTGCCACTTCCTGGGATTCGTCATAACAGTACGGAAACGGAAACGCTTTTTCTTCGTGGCGCTTCTTCATCGCCGGGAACGAATCCTCGGGGTAATTCGTGGCATCGTTGCTGCTGATGAGGACAAACTGCGCGCCTTCTTGGTCGAATTTTTCGGCCAGTTTGATGAATCTGTCCTCGCACGCGATGGCGTACGGACAATGGTTGCAGGTGAAGACCACCACGAGCACGGGGTCGTGGATCATCGCTCCGTTCACGGTCATGCCGTCGGTGGCCGGCAGCGAGAAATGCGGCATCTTGTCGCCGATCTTCAGCGCCTTGGAATTGTCGTTGATGAGGACCATACGGATGGGGGAGGGTGAATGCAGTATATCTCACTTATGAGACGAATATTTCACCGCGTCATGACACCGTTGCCCTGAGCACAAAAAAACCGAGGCCGTGCCAGGCCTCGGTTTTTTGTTAGCGATCGATTAACGGCGGGACGGCTTTTCGTAGCGCGTCGTGATCTTTTCGACCGGACACTCGCCCGTGCGCTGAAGCGTGAGGAGCTTGAGCGGAGAAGTCTCCGGGTCGGTGCAAGCCGGGTTCGGCTCGGACCAAACAGGCTCCGTCGTTGTCTCCATGGATTCGTCGGTCGGTTCCATGGGAATCGGCATCATCATGTCTTCTTCCATCATGTCTTGCGGCAAATCACCGCTGAGTTGGTTGAAGGTCTTCATGAGATCTTCGATCGTCACGGCGTCTGCGGGAGCCTTGATCGCAAGAGCGCCCTTGAGAGCAGTTTCCTTCCCGCTGGCCGTGAATTCGGAGAAGCGTCCGTCCATGCTCATGGTGTAGTTGCTCGAGACGAAGGCGCCCTTCGCATCGGTGGCGAGGTTCATTTCGAAGTGCATGCCTTCGGCGAGCTCGCGCCACGGGAAGAAGTCCGTGCTGGCGGGCTGCGTGTCCTGGAGCAGCTCACGGATCATGAGTGCGAGTTCCGGAGCGTAGTCGGTGTTGAGGTTGAGCGTGTAGTTCGTACCGGACTTCGTTCCGGCGGATTGCATCGTGAACATGCCGTCGGCCTTGGAAGCGTCCACGGAACCGAGATTCATGGCGACGGGCCCCGCGATGTCGCGCAGCATCACCATGTCGAGAGGCGTGGCGAACCACTGCTTCTGGTTGGCGATGGCGGAGAACGATGCGAAGGCGTTCGTTGCGGATGCGTTAAGGTTCGTGACTTTCACGTAGACCATGCCGTCCACGACGATGACCTCACCTTTGAGGCGAACTTTCATGTCGTTTTGAACGATATCGACGGTGGCCTTCGTGGACATCGTCATGTCATCCGGAGTCATGCCTTGCTGGACGCCGTTGGCCCAGACGGTGACGTACATACCCTGGCTTTCGCCGTGAGCGGTCACGGAGAAACTGCGGGGGCTGCCGCTCTCTTGGAGCTGCGTGAAAAGTTCACCCGGCGTCATGGCAGCTGCTGCTGCGACGAGCGGGGAGAGGAGGAGGGCGGCGGAAACCGCCAGTGCGAGACGTTTCATAAAGAGGTTGGAGGGAGAAATTGGGGATGACGATATCATAAAAAATGATTCCTGCAATGTTGAGAATATTCAGAGCGAATACAAGGAATTCAAAGAATACAAGGATTGCAACGATCCCTGTATTCTTTGCACTCTTTGTATTCCTTGTATTCTTGCGTCACAGCATCTTCTTCAGATACTGCCCGGTGTAGCTTTCCTTCACTTCGGCAACGTCTTCGGGCGTACCGACGGCCACGATGCGGCCGCCTTCGTCGCCGCCGTCCGGACCGATGTCGATGACGTGGTCCACGGACTTCACGACGTCCAGGTTGTGTTCGATCACGAGCACCGTGTTTCCTTTCTCCACGAGTCTCTGGAGCACGTCGAGTAGGCGCTGAATGTCATCGAAGTGCAAGCCCGTCGTGGGTTCATCGAGAATATAGAACGTCTTTCCGGTGGCGCGCTTCGTGAGTTCCGTCGCGAGTTTGATGCGTTGAGCTTCACCCCCCGAGAGCGTGGTGGCGCTCTGTCCCAAGTGGATGTACCCGAGTCCCACGTCGCTTAAGGTCTGCAGTTTGTTCTTGATGGACGGGAAGGCGGCGAAGAAATCGAGTCCTTCCGTGATGGTCATGTTGAGCGCATCGGCGATGGTCTTTCCTTTGTACGTCACCTCGAGCGTCTCACGGTTGTAGCGCTGACCGCGGCACGTTTCGCACGTCACGTACACGTCGGGAAGGAAGTGCATTTCGATGCGCTTGAGTCCGTCGCCTTCGCAGTCCTCACAACGTCCGCCCGAGACGTTGAAACTGAAACGTCCTGGCTTGTAGCCGCGGGTCTTTGCTTCGGGCGTCATGGCGAATACGTCGCGCACTTCGGTGAAGATGCCGGTGTACGTGGCGGGGTTGCTCCGCGGCGTGCGGCCGATGGGGGACTGATCGATGACGATGGCTTTGTCCAAGTGGCCGAGCCCCTTGATCTCTTTGAAGTCCTGGCCCTTGGCGTGCGCTTTGTTGAGCGTGCGGAGGAGTTCGGGAGCGAGGATGCCGTGGATCAAGCTGGATTTGCCGGAGCCCGAAACTCCCGTGATGCCGATGAGACATCCCAGCGGGAACTTGGCGTGCACGTCTTTGAGGTTGTGGTGCTTGGCGCCCGAGATCTCCACGAAGTTGCCGTTGCCCGTGCGGCGCTTCTTCGGAACGTCGATTTTCTTTTTGCCGGAGAGATACTGGCCGGTGACGGACTTGGCGTTGCCGATGAGCTCCTTGGGCGTGCCCTGGGCCACGACTTCGCCGCCGTGTTTGCCGGCGCCGGGGCCGATCTCCAGCAGCCAATCGGCCGATTCGATCGTCTCTTGGTCATGTTCCACCACGATCACGGTGTTGCCGATGTCGCGCAGGTTCGTCATGGTTTTGATGAGCTTGGTGTTGTCGCGCTGATGCAGACCGATGCTCGGTTCATCGAGCACGTAGAGCACGCCTTCGAGTGCGGAACCGATTTGGGTCGCCAGGCGGATGCGCTGTGCTTCTCCACCCGACAGCGTCGCGGCCGAACGGTTGAGCGTGAGGTACTTGAGACCCACGTTCTCCAGGAAGTTGAGGCGCGAGACGATTTCCGCGATGACTTTCCGGACAATCGTGTAGTCGTACGTGGAAAGCGCGCCGTCTTTCTTTTTCTTCGACTTGTCGTCGGTTTTTTCAGGGATGAGGCTTTCGAAGAATTTGCGTGCGGTCACCACGCTCATTTCGGTGCCATCCACGATGTTTTTTCCACTCACTGTCACACCCAAGATTTCTTTGCGCAGGCGCTTGCCGTGGCATTCCGGGCACGGGAGCTCGAACATGTAGGCTTCGATCTGCGAGCGCGTGTAGGCGCTGTCCGTCTCTTTGTGACGACGCTCCAAGTTGGGGATCACCCCTTCGTACGTCGTCTGATAGTGACCGTCGAATTTTTCCGTGAGGAAGTCCACGTCCACTTTTTCGGGGTGACCGTAGAGCACGATTTTCTGCGCCTCGGGGGTCAGATCTTTCCAGGGGAGATCGAGCGAGAACTTCAGTTTCTTGGCCAGCGCCGTGAGCGTTTGGAGCATGAAGCTCATGCGTCCGGCGGACGTGGCCCACGGATGAATGGCTCCTTCGGCCACCGTGAGGTCGTGGTTCGGAACGATGCTCGCGGCGTCGATCTGCAAAATGCTGCCGATGCCGTGGCAGTGCGGACATGCGCCATGCGGCGAGTTGAACGAGAAACTGCGCGGTTCGATTTCCGGAATGCTCATCTCCGGATAATCGGGGTTCACGAACCGGTCGCTGAATTTCGTGAGTTCACCCGAGTCGGCGTCCAGAACGAACAGCATTCCTTCTCCCTTTTTGAGCGCCAGTTCCACGCTGTCCGCGAGACGCACGCGGTTGGGGTTCGGCTGCTCCACGCTCGTGCCATCGCTCAGCTTTTCGGTCACGGGGTCGAAATCGCGCACCACCATGCGGTCCACGACGATTTCGATGTCGTGGCTCTTCTTGGGATCCAGCTGCAGATCTTCGTCGGCGGTGACGATCTGTCCGTCCACGCGCATGCGGACGAAACCTTCGCGCTTGATGGTGTCCAAAACTTTCTGATGGGCGCCTTTGCGTCCGATGATCTGGGGCGAGAGGAGCATGATTTTGCGGCCTTCGGGCATGCGCGTGATCATGTCCGTGATCTGGCTCGGAGATTGTTTGCTCAGCGGCTTTCCCGTGATGGGGCAGTGGACCTGTCCGACCTTGGCCCACAGAAGACGCATGTAGTCGTAGATTTCGGTGACCGTTCCCACCGTGGAACGGGGGTTTCTTGGCGCAGTTTTTTGATCAATGGAAATGGCGGGGGAAAGCCCTTCGATGCTGTCGACCTCCGGCTTTTCCATCTGTGCGATGAACTGTCTGGCGTACGCCGACAGAGACTCGGCGTACCGGCGCTGTCCTTCGGCGAAAATCGTGTCGAACGCGAGTGACGATTTTCCCGATCCGGAAAGTCCGGTGATGACCGTGAGCGAATGCTTGGGAATATCGACGTCGATATTCTTGAGATTGTGCATCCTGGCGCCTCTGACCTTGATGAAGTCCATATTCGAGAAAATGGAAATAACATGGTTGAATACTCAACCATAGCCGAAAGAGCTTACAGGACGGTGAGCGTTTTGTCCAGTCTGGGAAGGGCTCAGTAGTCTTGGGCGGGACCCGTGAATTCGATCATGAAATTCTGCTCCAGCCACGGATGAATGTCGTGTGAAACGTCGCTTTCCTGCAGTTCCGCGATGATTCCCAGGAGCAGCGTCAAGCGATGACGCACGTATCCGATGCTCGTGAGTGATGTCGTCCTTTCCGCATTCGCACCTTCGTCGAAACTCGCCACGTATGCCGCGGCTTTCGCATGGTTCTTTTCCGTCGCCGCGGCGATGAGCTCTTCGGAAAACCGTGACACGTCTCCGCGGAATGCGGCTGCGATGCATGCCGTGAGATTCGCGATGACCGACGCGTTGATCCGTTCGAGGCGGAGCAGCAGCGACAATTCTTCTTCCCCGTCACTTTCCTCCAGAACTACGGGCGTGGATTCATCGAGCGCATTTCTCAGCAGCTCTTCCAACGTGCCGGTGTGGACCAAGGGAGAACGCATCGGCGCGGCACTATCCAAGAATCGGTTTTTCTTGTCAATTTCTCAGGCTTTCTGCAGCACATCGCGGTCTTCCACGGCCACGAGTCCGTTCAGACAGTATTCTTCCAGCATGTCCGAGAAATCATCCAGTCGCCTCGTCGTCATCACATCATTGATGAGTTCCACGACGTCCATGATCCCGCGCCGTTGCACGCTGATGCGTCCGATGAGATCCAGTTGATCACCGGTGAAGCGTCCGCCCTGTTTGATGACGTCTTCCTTATAGAGCTCATCCTCAAGATCGATCTTGGGCAGGCGGCTTTTGGAATCGGCACCGATGTCGATCATCCAGTCCACGTATTCGTGTGCAAGTTTTGGGTCATGAGCACGCATGAAGCGGAACAAGGAGCTGATGATGCTGCGCTTGGCGGTGCGCATCACCTCGCGGATGCCGGCCAGCCTCTCCTCTTCATACATCGAAAGATTGCTCGGCCGCGTCAGTCGGTGGAGCTCTCGGCACAACTCGTTCGTGTTCGCGCGCCACGTTCCTTGGTCATTTTGCATGGATCGATATCAAGCCAACGTCGTTTTTTCGTCAACTATTATCACATCCTACATGTATTTTTTCGCAAGAAGTTGCGACGAAGGCTTATGATGTAGGATTCTTCCATGCAACTCCGTCGCTCTGCTCACCTCTTACTTCTGTCGATCCTTGTGCCGCTCGCGGCGCAATCGATGACCGTCCTTGCGACGTTTCGCGACGTGCAGCCCGGGGCGTGGTACTACGATTCCGTGGAGGAAGCCGTGAGGCTCGGAGTCGTTGCCGGTTACGCCGATGCCCAAGGTCGCCCGACGGGACTCTTCGGTCCTCAGAACGAAGTGACCATCGGAGAGGCGCTCAAGATCGGCATCAAGGGCGCCGGTTTCGACGAGAACTTGGGCCAAGGTTACGGTCACTGGGCCGCCAAATATTTGAGCATCGCGCTCGGTGAGAACTTCGAGTTCAGTCATCAGAGCAACATCAACTTCGACTGGCCCGCGAGCCGCGCCGAGGTCGTCTCCATCATCACCGACGCGTTCCGCGTTCCACGCGTCACTGCCGGTGGGAAGGTCTTTACGGATGTCTCGGCCAATGCGCAGTACGCCTCGGCCATCGAGTCGCTGGAGTACGACGGCATCGTGACGGGTGACAAAGACTCGTCCGGCAAAGCTACGGGACGCTTCCGCCCGAATGCCATGATCAATCGCGCCGAAGTCGTGAAGATGATGATTGCCGCCAGAAACTTCTACGGCACGCCGGGTGGCCGCGGAACATCGTCGACATCGTCGTCGTACCGCTCCACGAGCAGTTCGTCGTCGACGTCTTCCTCCTCGTCGAGCGGCGGCCAGTGCTCACTCAGTCAGTGCGGCCCCGCACCGGCCATGCCGAACTGGCAGTGCCCCGACGGATCCATCGGCGGACCGTCGTGTGAAAAGCTTCCCGACGGTCGTTGCGGCTGGCTCATCCGCCAGTGCCCGGTGTCCACATCGTCATCGAGCAGCTCGTCCTCCAAGTCGTCGTCGAGCAGTTCCAGCAAGTCGAGCAGCAGCTCGTCCCGTGCCAGCCAGACGTTCAATGCAACGTACACGAACTCCGGCTTCCAGCCTTCGGTCATCTACATCCGGCAGGGCGACCGCGTGAACTTCAAGAACCAGTCGGGCCTCGGCCTCTGGGTCGCGAGCAATCCGCATCCGTACCACACCGATTATCCCGAGTTCAACGCGCAAGCCGCCAGCAGCTCGGGCGCCACGTTCACGTTCGTCTTCCAAAAAATCGGAGCGTGGGGTTATCACAACCATCTCCAGCCGAATCATCAGGCGGTTGTCGTGGTGGATCCGCGGTAGGGCGCTAATGTCTTGCGCGGACTTTACGAATCCCGCCCCGCAAAGCTCTCTTTGGGGTAAAGTGATCTCCATGCGTCGCGCGCCATGGATTCCGAGGCTCAACGTTTTGCTCTTGGTGTTTGTGATGGTGCTCGGGATCTTGATCCGAACCTTCCATCTCTCGCATCCCGGAGGATATAGCGACCCCTCCGTCATGAAAAACTGGGGACGAGCGGTGGTGAAAGTGGGTTGGACGCAGAGCTACGGTTTGCGCGTGAACAATGTGATGCGCTCCAATTACCCGCCCGTGGGCATGGCGGTGTTCGGTGCCGCGGCCCAGGCATATCATTGGTCGGGACACGACATCATGGAAGACTCGTACCTCTTCACGGTTCTTATAAAATTTCCGTCGATTCTTGCCGATCTGCTTGTTGCACTGGTCATCTTTTTCATCGTGAAGCGATCCGTTTCGGAAAAGGCGGGCATCGGTGCCGCAGCGCTCTATCTTTTGTATCCCACAACGTGGCTCGTGTCCTCGGCGTGGGGTCAAACCGATGCGATCTACGTAGCGCTGGCGTTCGGGGGCATCGCGGCGTTGCTTCGGAATCGTCCCATGGTCGCCGGCGTGTGCATGGCCCTCGCATTCTTTATGAAATTGCAGGCCATCTTCTTCTTTCCGGTTGCGGCGGTCGTTCTGCTCACGCAACGAAAGGACGTCGAGTATTTTCTCATCGGTGCGCTGAGCGTCGTGGCGGCGGTCATCGTTCCGTTTTTCATCAGCGGAACGCTCGGAGAAGTCGTGGACACGTACCGGTCGCTTGTCGGTTACTACCCGTCACTCAGTTTGTATGCCTACAACGTCTGGTGGGCGCTTTTTGGCGATGCAGCGCGCAACACGTCGGACCTCAAAATGTTTTCCGTCATTGCCACATATCGAACTGTCGGTTTGGGCATCGTCGCCCTCATCTACGCCACATTCTCCTGGCGACTCTGGACCGTGCTTCGCAGGATCACCGATCTCCGCATGCGCACGGAGGCAGTACTTGCGGCCGCATCCGTCACCACGCTCGGGTTCTTCATGTTCAGCACTCAAATGCACGAGCGATACTTCTTCCCGTTCATCGCGTCCGCAATTCCGCTACTTTTTTTCATCGTGCGCGGAAGAGTCATCATCGTGACGTTGCTGTGCTCGCTCACACTCAATTTGCTCGCATCGTTTCCCATCAGTCGCTCCATTTTGTACTTCTACAGAATTTTCCCGGAGTTGGATGGGTTCATCGCATCCATCAATCTCATCTTCTTCATTCAATTGGCATGGACCCTGTGGCGCACGTCGCTCAATCCTTCGCGTCCCAAGACTTCCGCGTGAGTTTGCTTGACTTCGAAAACGTGAGTTCTATCCTATGAGCAGTTTATGAAGACCCGCGTCGCAGCTCTTCGGCTCAAGTCTCCCGTATTCACGACGGCCGCCGCCGCTGCATTCGCTGCGTTTGCCTTCGCCTACTTTTTCTTCGCCTAAATCTCATCTCTCCTAGGACACGCACGCATCCCTACGAGAGACGGGGAGGCGGAATTTCCGCTGCGCGGAGTGAAAAGAGAAAGGTGAGCAGTGAAAAACCATTCTTTCACTCGATGTAAGCCGCACTCATCCGTTCTCATCATTCCCAATCCTTCGCACTTTTCACTTTTATCTTTCCACTTTCCACTCCCCTTATGCTCATCGTTCTCCGTGAAAAGAACAACAAAGCGCTTCTCGACGAGGTGCAGGGACTCCTCCAAACCAAGTTTGGGTGCCCATCGCACGTCATCGGAGAGAATAAGCGCGTGCTCGCCGTCACCGGCGATACGTCCGTCGTGGATGTCGCCCAGATCAAAAGCATCGAGGGCGTGAAGTCCGTCGACCGCGTGGACAGGCCGTACAAACTCGCCTCACGCGAGAAGAAGAATCGCACCCTCATCACGGTCTCCAAAGACTGCGTCATCGGCGATCCGACCTCGGTCGTCATCATCGCGGGTCCCTGCTCCATCGATTCCGAAGGACAGCTCGATGAAACGGCGGCGATGGCCAAGGAAAAAGGAGTGAAGATCCTCCGCGGCGGTGCGTACAAGCCGCGCACGGGACCGTACTCGTTCCAAGGCAAAGGCAATGAAGGGCTCGCTCTGCTCAAGAAAGCGGGAGAGAAGTACGGCATGCAGACCATTTCCGAAATCATGAAGGCAGAAGATCTCCCTGCATTCGAGGACACCGTGGACATGCTCCAGATCGGAGCGAGGAACATGCAGAACTACGAACTCCTCAAAGCGGTCTCCAAATCCAAGAAGCCCGTGATGCTCAAGCGCGGACTTGCCGCCACGCTCGAGGAGTGGCTCCTTGCCGCCGAGTACTTGCTCGCGGGCGGTAACCAAAACGTCATGCTCTGCGAGCGCGGCATCCGCACGTTCGAGGAAGAAGTGCGCTTCACGCTCTGTCTCGGCTCCGTGCCCGCACTCCGCGAGCTCACGCACCTTCCCATCATCGTGGACCCCAGCCATGCCATGGGCAAAATGCGTTGGGTGAAAGACGCAGCACTCGGTGGAGTCGCCGTCGGCGCCGACGGACTCATCATCGAGATTCATCCGCGTCCCTCCGAGAGCGCGTGTGACAGCGCCCAGCTCCTCGATCATGAACACTGGTCCGACTGTATGGACGGCATCACGAAGGTCGCAGCCGCACTCGGTAAGAAGGTCGTCTAATCCTTTCCACAGGCCTACAATCACGTCATGCAGACCCTCACGCTCACAGCTCCGGCTCACGCACCGCGCGCCACATCCATCGTCATCGGCAAGGACACGCTCACGGCACTCCCGAAGATCCTCAAGGACCTGAAGGCCGATCGTGTCGCCGTACTCTTCGATGCCGGCATCAAGACGATCGCCGACGGCATCATCAAGAATCTCGGACCCAACGTCATTCCCGTCGCCGTCGCCTCGGGTGATGCATCGAAGTCGCTGGCAGAAGTGGAAAAGATCGTGAAAAAGCTACTCGATGCGGGAGCCACGAGAAAGACAGTATTTGTCTGCATCGGCGGAGGCATGCTCACCGATCTCGGCGGATTTGCCGCAAGTATCTTCATGCGAGGCGTTCCGTGCGTGCTCGTCCCGACCACGATGCTCGGAGCCGTCGATGCGGCCATCGGAGGCAAAACGGCAGTGAACTCCGGGGGTCGAAAAAATATGATCGGCACCATCGCACAGCCCCATGCGGTCGTCATCGATATGAAGCTCCTGCTTGCTCTTCCTGAGGCACAACTCAAAGAAGGACTCGTCGAAGTCATCAAGATCGCCGCCATCGTGGACTTGCCGTTCTTCGAGTGGCTGGAAGACAACATCATGGCTGTTCTCAAGCGTGACGACGAAGCGTGTTTCGAATGCGTGTCGCGTGCCGTGGAAGCCAAAGTAAAAATCGTCGAGGCCGATGAGCATGATCGCGAAGAGCGTTTGCTCCTCAACTTCGGCCACACCGTCGGTCACGCCGTGGAGGCGCTCTCGAACTACGAGATGGCGCACGGTACGGCGGTCGGCATCGGTATGCGCGCCGAAATGGCGCTTGCGAAGTTCAAGGATGCCAGGCGCGTTTCGGCGCTTCTCGATCTGCTCGGACTTCCGTCGAATATTCCCGCATCGATGAAGCCCGCAGCCCTGTGGCAAGCCATGCAGTCGGATAAGAAGAACGAAGGCGGCGAGGTCCGTGTCGCGGTGCCCACGCACATCGGCGAAGGGTCGGTGCATGCCGTCACCGAGAAAGATTTTCTGAAACTCTTTTCATGAAGACATCCGTTTCCATTCCCGTGCTTCGCATTCCTCTTCAGGCGTCACTCACGCTTCCGGGGTCCAAGTCGCATGCCAACCGCGCCATCGTGTGTGCCGTGCTTGCCAAGGGAACGACGGTGATTCATGGCGCCACCCCGTGCGACGACGTTGCGGTGATGGTGGAGAATCTGGGGAAGCTCGGGTTCGATGTGTCGTGGATCGACAAAGAAAAAGGTGAACTTCGGATCAACGGCGGTATTCCCGCAAAGGCAGGGAAGGGGACGCTCGATTGTCACAACGCGGGAACCACGCTTCGGTTCTTGGTATCGCTCGCGTGCATCGTTCCCGGCGAATGGACCATTACCGGTGACGACCACATGAAGAAACGTCCCATCGCGGATCTGACGACGGCACTCAAGAGTCTCGGTGCCGATATCCGCGATACCGACGGATGTCCGCCGATTCATATCCGCGGAGGAACGCTCAAAGGAGGTGAGGTCACGCTGGATGCCAGTATCAGCAGCCAGTTTCTCTCGTCGCTTCTCTTGATCGCTCCGATGCTGGAGAACGGTTTGTCCGTTACCGTCGCAAGCACCCTTGCGTCATCCGGATACATCGAACTCACAAAGAAGACGATGAAGGATTTCGGCATTCAGATATCACAAAAATCGAATACATTTATTGTACAATCAGGAACATACGATTCGAAATCGACCTACGACATCGAAGGGGATTGGAGTGCCGCGGGTGCATGGCTCGTGCTCCGTGAACTCACGGGCAGCATGATCACGTTCCCGAACCTTCGTCCCGATTCCACGCAGTCCGATCGCGCCCTTCCGTCCGTTCTCGGAACGCTTCGCACGTCCGGCGACATCGTCATCGATGCCGCACAAATCCCGGACCAAGTCATGAATCTCGCGGTACTCGCTTCGCGTCGCAGCGGATCGATGACCGTCACGAACGCGGCGAATCTGCGCCGCAAAGAATGCGATCGTCTCGCGGTCATCACGTCCGAACTTTCCAAAGCGGGCGTGCGCATCGCCGAAACAGCCGACGGCATCGTGGTGCACGGTTCAAAAGCGGAGGGCGCGACGAAAGCCGTCACGCTCGATCCGCACGATGACCACCGCATGGCGATGTGCTTCGCCGTTCTCGGACTTCTCCGAGGCAACGTGAGCATCTCCAATCCCGACTGCGTGGGAAAAAGTTACCCCGCGTTCTTCCGTGACCTCGAAGAACTCTTGAAGTCCACGCGTCCCGTCACCGTCATCGGCATGCGCGGCGTCGGGAAGTCGAGTATGGGCAAGAGATTGGCTTCCAAGCTCAAGCTCAAGCACATCGATACCGACAAGCTGTTCGAAAAAAAACACGGGCCCATTCGTCCGTTCGTCGCCGAGAAAGGTTGGCCCGCATTCCGTGCCGCCGAAGAAGAAGTGTTGGCCGAGGCGCTGTTGCCCGGACGCATCGTTTCGCTCGGCGGAGGCGCGCTCATTTCCGAGAAGTCGCGCAAGCTCGTCCGCGACCGTTCCATCGTCGTGTGGCTCAAGGCATCCGAGACGGAACTCGTGAAGAGGCTCGGGAATGAAAAGCGTCCCTCTCTCACGGATCTGCCGCTGCATGAAGAAGTGAAGAAGCTCGTTGCCGAGCGCACGCCGCACTACAGGGAGGCCGCGCACATCGAGGTCGGTGAGAAGCTGCGGTTCTCCGAGCACACTGCGCACATCATCCGCGAACTTACGCGCATCACCCGTTCTCCGCGTTCATGATCATCGTCACGCTCCCGACATCGGCACAGAAAGATCCGCGGACCTTCGCACGCGACGCGCGCAAGGCCGAGGTCGATGTGCTCGAAATCCGAGGCGACCTGACGCCCGCGCTTTCTGCGTTCGAATCACCGCTTCCCATCCTCTTTTCTCCCCGTGGCAAAGGCCTGAAACTTGCCGAGAGGCTCTCACCGGCGTACATCGATCTTGATCTCGCGGAACTCGCACTGCGTCAAAACATGCCCGAAGGCGCCAAGCTCATCGCCAGTTTTCACGATCACAAGGGAACGCCCGACCTCAAGAAGTTGAAAGGAGTCTTGGACAAACTCTGCGCCGTTCGTCCGTGGGCCGTCAAAATCGCCGTTACGGTCAATTCGTGCGACGATTTGCTGATACTCGAGGCGCTCCGTGCATACGCCTCGCATCCACGTACGACGATTCTCGGCATGGGGCCTGCCGCGCACCTGATCCGCGTGCTCTCGCCGCTCAACAACCATCTCACGTACGCCGCACTCGGTACGGAAGCTTCGGCCCCCGGGCAGCTGACGGTCGCGTTTTACAAGCTCCTCAAGAATCGCACGAAGCCCAAGCTGTACGGCATTCTCGGCGGTCCGCAGATCACCGCATCGCTCAGTCCCCTCATTCACAATGCGCTCTTCCTGAAGCACGGCATCGATGCGCTCTACTCATGCTTCCCGTCGACCGATTTCACGGCTTCCATCAAGGCTCTCGAGCAACTGGGTCTCGCGGGACTTTCCGTCACGGCTCCCTTCAAGCGCGATGCGTTCGAGTTCGCACGTACGAACGATGCGGTGGCGACGTCGCTCGGGGTCACGAACACGCTCGTGAAGTCGGGCAAGAGTTGGAACGGTTTCAATACCGACATCGTCGGCATCGAAAAGGGTTACCCGCTCATCGCCAAGGCCGCGAAGATCGCCGTGCTCGGTGCGGGTGGAGCCGTGCCTTCCGTCATCTCCGCCGTTCGGAGCGTGAACGCCAAGGCCGAGATCGGCGTCTACGTTCGCGATATCAAGAAAGCCGCTGAGTCACTCGGTGTCTCGGGTTTCACGATTCAGCCGCTTGAGAGCATCAAGAAAGCATCTGCCGATCTTGTGATCTGCGCCGTGTCCGAGGATGTTCGATTGCCGCTACCGAAGTCCGTGGGCACGTCGGCCGCAGCCATCGATTTACGCTACGGGAAGGCCACGAACTTCATCAAAGATGCACGAAGCCAAGGGTTTCACGTCCACGACGGCACCGCGATGCTCATTCACCAAGCACTCAAACAATTCGAACATTTCACGGGCAAGAAATCGGCGCCCGACGATGCCGCGCACCTGGCCAAAGTCATCGCTTCATTCACTCCCAAAATCCGTTCATCTTTCCACCTCTGAGTATGGCTTCAAATTCCTTCGGTTCACTGCTCCGCATCACCACGTTCGGTGAGTCGCATGGCCCCGCGCTCGGCGTCGTGATCGACGGTTGCCCCGCCGGCATTCCGCTCGGCATCGAAGATCTTCTTCCCGAGCTTGAGCGCCGTCGTCCCGGTCAAAGTGCGGTCACGACTCCGCGCAACGAAGCCGATGCGCCCACGATTCTCTCGGGCGTTTTCGAGGGAAAGACCACGGGCATGCCCATCACCGTGACGGTCCAGAACAAAGATCAGAAGAGCGCCGACTACGACAAACTCAAGGATGTGATGCGCGTCGGTCACGCCGATGCCACGTTCCAAAGCAAGTACGGTCACCGCGATCACCGCGGCGGCGGACGTCAGTCCGGGCGCGAAACGGTGTCCCGTGTCATTGCCGGAGTCATCGCCAGAAAAATCTTGCCGAAGAGCACCAAGATCATCGGCCACACCGTCAAAATCGGGGCTCTGGAAGCCAAAGTCTTCAAGCCTGAGACCATCGAGAAGAACCCCGTTCGTTGCGCCGATCCTGCCATGGCCAAGAAGATGGAAGCCTACATTTTGGAATGCAAAGCCGCTGCCGACTCCACGGGCGGACTCATTCAGATCCGCATCCAAAAGCCTCCGAAGGATTTGGGCGACCCCGTGTTTGAGAAACTCAAGTCACGTCTCGCGAACGCCGTCATGACCATCGGCGCCGTCACCGGATTTTCGTACGGTGCCGGATTCAAGACCGCCGAGATGCGCGGCAGCGAATACGCCGCGAATCCGGAGAATTTCGGCGGACTGCTCGGTGGCATTTCCACGGGGGACGACATCATTCTCACCGTGAGCATCAAGCCGTCCTCGTCCGTCGGCCAAGTCGCCAAGGAAGGCCGCCACGATCCGTGCATCGTTCCCCGCGTCATTCCCGTTCTCGAGGCCATGGTCGCACTCGTTCTGGCCGATTCATTACTTCTCCAGCGCGCCTACGCCCGCTGATTTCTTTTCTCTCTATGACATCACTCACCATGCAAGAAATTCGAAAGGCCATCGATGACGCCGACGAGATTTTGCTCCGCGCACTCGCCACACGTTTCCGTGCCGTCGCGCACATGAAGGAACTCAAGCGCGACGCGCAGATGCAGATCGAAAGTTCCTCGCGCGAGACCGAACTCAAGGCGCTCTGGAAAAAGCGCGCCAAAACGCTCGGTGTCTCCGAAGAACTGGCGCTCCTCATCCTCGATTTCATTCTATCCGAGAGCAAACGCGTCCAAGGATCATGAAGATCACCTCACGACACATCGTCGGCATCATCGGCGGGAAAGGCCGTACCGGCAGGCAGTTTTCGGCTCTGCTTAGGGCTCTCGGGCACCGCGTGCTTGTCTCGGATATCGGCTCAGCACTCAAAACATCCGATCTCCTCAAAGCTGCCGACATCGTGCTCTTCGCCGTCCCGCTCTCCGATGCGGCGGACATCATTCGTACCGAGGTCATCAAGGCAAAGCGCAAGGATCAGCTTATCCTGGATGTCAGTTCGCTCAAATCGAACGAAGTGAAAGCGATGCTCCGCGGAAGAGGGGAAGTCATCGGCATGCACCCGCTCTTCGGTCCGAGTACGGAACCGAAAGGCGAGACCATCGTCCTTTGTCCGGCGCGCGCATCCAAAGAGACGGTCGTGTCACTCACGGGACTGCTGAAGAAAGCGGGCCTCAAGACCGTCGTCATGACGCCGCAGGAACACGACAAGCTCATGTCGGTCGTGCAGGTCATTCCGCACCTCAAGAGTTTCCTGATGGCGGACACCATGCGCGACCTCGGCGTCGATCTCACGAAAGTTCTCAAGACCTGCACACCGACCTACGAACTGGAGTTCAACGTCATCGGCAGATTCCTCGATGACCACGCGGGGCTCTACATGCCCATCATTTTCCGGAATCCCGAGACGACGAAGATTCTGAAATCTCTTCGCAAGCGCATCGACGAATACATCGTTCTCGCCGAACGCAAAGATATCTCCGGCGCAGAGAAGCGTTACGCCAGGTCCAAGAAATTCTTCGCACCGCATCTCAACATCGCTCGCGCACACAGCGAAGCCTGCATCCGTACGCTTCTTTCCCTCTCACGATGATCCGCACACTCGGACCCGCCGGCACGTTCTCCCACGAAGCGTGTGAGAAAATATTTCCGGGCAAACCCGTCACCTTCGAGCCGAATTTCGATGCTCTGTTTGAGTTTTTGTCTGCGCATCCCACGGACATCGGCATTGTGCCCATCGAGAACAGTTTGCACGGATCCATCGATGAAATTTTGGACCTGCTCCGCGAATCCAAGGTCCGCATTTGGAGCACGGAGGACCTGTCCATCAAGCATGCATTCGGCGCCAAAGAGCCCCGGTCGGTGCGGAAAATCGCCTCTCACTCCCAGGCGCTTCGACAGTGTCGCAAGTGGCTCAAGGAGAAGTATCCCGAGGCCGAACACCTTTCGGTGAGCAGCACGGCATCGGCCGCCGAACTTACGGCGAAAGATCCGTCCGTCGGTGCCATCGCATCGGCTGCGGTTCTCAAGAAACACGGGCTCACCGTCATTTCGGAAGACATCGAAGGCGACGGCAACACCACGCGCTTCGCGGTCGTGTCGGCACAAGACCCCATGCCCGGGAAAAAGCGAACGCACATGATGATCGTCATTCAACCCAAGGTGGATCGCCCGGGACTCCTGCACGACTTGCTCGTGCCGTTCAAAGTGTACGACCTCAACATGACGCGCATCGAAAGTCGTCCCGCCGGTACCAAGTTCGGCGACTACGTGTTCTTCATCGATTTCCAGGGCAGCCCCGATGAACCCAAGGCGCTGCAGACGCTCAAAGATTTGCGTTCCATCGCCACGGTCGACGTTCTCGGCCAGTGGTAATTATTTCTTTCCCTCTTTGTATGTCCAGGTCCATGTTCTCCTCTCTACCCGCCGCAAAGCCCGATCCGCTCTTCGCGATCGCGGCCGAGGCGCGGGCGGCGGGACCGACGTGCATCGACGGGACGCTCGGCGTCTACATGGATGAAGAGGGGAAGCCCCTCATGCTTCCGAGTGTCGGCAAAGCCATGAACGAGCTCGGGAAAACGCTCAAGGATTTCAACTGCGCATACCCGCCGCTCACGGGGCTTCCGAGTTATCGTTCGGCCGTCCACAAACTCATCGCCACAGAGTCCGACATCGTCGCGTCCATCGCTTCGACGGGAGGTACCGGGGCGCTCGCCATCAACCTGCGGCTCATGAGCATGCTTTTGGGCTCCGAGAAGCCAAATATCATTCTTCCGATGCCCGCCTGGGCAAACCACATGCCCGTCTGCAAGTGGGCCGGATTCACCGTCATCGAAACGCCGTACTTGGTGAACAAGAAGGCGAGCATCGATGCCATCGCGGACACGATCAAAACACAGAGCGGCAAGTTCGGCATCATGCTCCAGGTCGGGTGTCACAATCCCACGGGTCTCGATCTCGCCGATGCGGATTGGCCTGCGCTCATCAAAATTCTGCAGACGAAAGAATGCGTGGTGCTCCTGGACTTCGCGTACCAGGGATTCAAGGGCGAGCCCGAAGCCGATGCGGTGGCCATCCGTCTCTGCCGAGAGGCCGGACTCACGACGCTCGTCACGTGGTCGGCGTCCAAAAACCATTCCATCTACGGACTCCGCACGGGGCTTGCCGCCGCGTTCGTCAATGCCGAGGACGAAAAGAAAACCGTGGAGGGAACGTACTCCGTCATCTCGCGAGGACTCCATTCCGCTGCTCCCACGTTCGGCCAAGCCGTCGTGGCGCTCACGCAGGAGAAGTACCGCACCGAGTGGCTGAAAGATCTCGCCGATGCACGCGCCATGATGAGTAAAAAGAGGAAGCTTCTCATCGACGGACTTCCGCCCTCGTGCACACCCGCACTCAGCGGCTACGGCATGTTCGCCATGCTGCCCCTCAGCCCCGAGCAAGTGACGCGCCTCAAGACCCAGCACAACGCGTTCGTACCTCTCGACGGCCGCGTGAATATCGCCGGCATTCCGCTCAAGCGCATCGGAGAGCTCTGTGAGAAGGTAAAAGCGGTGCTCTAGGAGCGGGAATCTGCTACCATGCACCTCTATGTTTACCGGAATCATCGAAGCCGTCGTACCCGTCCTGGAAGCCAAGAAGAACTTGCTCGTTCTTCCCCGGCCCGCATCCTTCGATGACATCAAGGTCGGGAGCAGCATCGCCGTGCTTGGCACGTGTTTATCAGTCACCGCATTCGATGACACATCGATATCGTTCGACGTCGTGGAAACCACGCTTCAGAAGACAAAACTCGGAGCACTTAAAGCAGGGGACTCGGTGAACCTTGAACGCGCACTCCGTGCCGATGGACGACTCGAGGGCCACATCGTTCTGGGACACATCGAAGGAACGGGGAAGGTTCTTTCCTTCAAGAGCACCATGCTTCAGATCTCCGTGCCGCAGCACTTGCTGCAATACGTCGTGCATCACGGCTCCATCACCATCGACGGCGTAGCACTCACGGTCGCATCGCTCGAAGCGGACAAGGTCACCGTGGCCCTCATCCCGCATACGCTTCAGAACACCACGCTCGGTTCGCTCAAGGCAGGGGAGACCGTCAACCTTGAGACCGACGTCGTTGGGAAGTACATTCTCCGTGCACATGTCGCAAAGTAGCGTTCCCGACTTCGGCAAGATTGCGGTGGATCCTTCGTGGAAGGTCGCCATCGTTCGCTCGGTGTGGCACGGCGAGATGACGGCTTCGCTCGTCAAAGACGCGGTCGCGGGTCTGGTGGAAGCCGGGATCAAGAAGGAGAACATCGGCGTCATCGATGCCCCGGGTTCCTACGAAATTCCGCTCCTGTGCCAAGCCGCTCTGGAAGCGGGTGCGGACGGCGCCATCGCGTTCGGCATCATCGTCCAGGGAGCCACGCATCACGCCAGGCTCATCGCCGAGGAGTCCGCTCGGGGCATCATGGATATACAGCTCAGACTCAAAAAACCCATCACGTACGAAGTGCTTTTCGTGAACAACGAAGAGGACGCGCGCGTTCGTTCCATCGGTCCGGGAGCCAAAGGGCGCCTGGCCGCCACGACGTTTCTCAGTTCGCTTGCGCATCTGAAGGAATTGAGTTGAGGAATCTTGTACAACAGAAGTGTTCAAGATAACCTGCGAGCCAATAACATTTCTCGCTCCTCACATGTCTCATCGACGTATCGCGGGACTTCTGGTCTCCGCTCTCATTTCTCTCCCGATGCTCGTGAGTGCGGCGGGAATTTTCCCGGATGTCACCGATTCTCACCCGTTCAAAGGTGAAATCGAGTCGCTCGCTCGCGGCGGCATCGTGAAAGGAAACCCGGACGGAAACTTCTATCCCGATAAGAGCGTGAACCGCGCCGAATTCCTCAAATTGCTCTACACCGCCATGAACCGTCAGCCGAAGTCCATCTACGTGGGCTGCTTCGCCGACGTGGAGCGCGGCAGTTGGTACGAGGCGTTCGTCTGCGACGCGGCATCCAAGGAAAACGGATTCGTCCAGGGCTACAGCGACGGCAAGTTTCGCCCCGCAAGTCCGGTGAGCCGCACGGAAGCTCTCAAGATGATCTTCACCGTCTTCGGTCTCCCCGTCGGCGATATCTCGGCCCAGGACCAGGACATCATCAAATTCGTCGATATCTCCGTCTCGGCGTGGTACAGCAAGTACATCAGCGCCGCGTACAAAGTCGGCGTGCTTCCCATCAACGGACAGGCCGGAGCCCGCTTCTACCCGGATAAAGAACTCAGCCGCGGTGAAGCCGCCGCCTACATCTTCAATGCGATGAACGGCCGTGCTCATGCACAGGAATCGTCGTCCTCGTCGTCTTCATCCTCCGTGAGCAGTTCCGTCATGTCATCCAGCAGCTCCTCGGCACCGACGGAAGTCCTGAAGAGCGTCAGCTTCCCCTTCGCCGACTCGGACAGCTTCTCGGGCCGCAAGTCCGTGAGTTACCTCTTCACGCTCACGGCCGCGCGCACGATGTTCTCCCTCAACACGACGATCTACGGATACTACCCATCCGACGTTTCCTGCCGCCTGTATCTCATCGGTGAGGACGGATTCAGTTCCGAGTATTACCTCGGCGTACAGTCCACGAACAGCTGCGACATGAACGTTGCCGTGGGTCCGGGCAAATATCAGCTCCAAATTCAGCCCAGCGTCGCCAGCGTCCCGTACAAACTCAGCGCCAAGGGAGGTACGTCCGACGGCAACGACGGTTTCATCGACGCGCTCACCATGCTCTTCAACAGGCCGTACGTGGCGACCCTCGAAGCCAACGATTACTACGACTGGTACAAGTTCAGCGTCACCAAGGAACAAATCGCCACGGTCATGCTCTCCTCCCCGGAGGACATGAACTGCATCATCTACACGCCGGCATCCGTGGATCAGTACGGTTTCAGCGGCCCGCAGTGCGGATCTCCGTACACGTTCGTTCCGGGAGATTCATACATCGTCGGCATCGGTCGCAAGGGCACGGGCTCCAACGTTGCCGCCAAGCTCACCTACACCATTAAGTGGCAGTAGGTTCGTAGGAATTCATTCATCATCTCTCGATGCAGGCCTGCACAAGGCCTTGCATCGTGCTATCATCAGTCCTCATGAAGAAAAACGATCAAGCCATCGAGCAGGCGGTTCAAGCGCTGAAAAAAGGCGAGTTCGTCATCGTGGTCGATGACGAAGGCCGCGAAAATGAGGGGGATCTTGTCCTCGCCGCAGAACATGCGACCGCCGAAAAACTGGCGTTCATCATCCGCAATACCGGCGGCGTGGTGTGCTTGGCGCTCAGCAACGAAATCGCCGATCGATTGGATCTTCCCGCGATGGTTCTCCACAACACCAGCAAGCGCGCCACGCCGTTCACGGTGAGCATCGAAGCCAAGGATGGCATCGAGACCGGCATCTCCGCCGCCGACCGCGCCCACACCATCCGCACCGCCATCGACCGCAAAACGACGGCCGACGATCTCAGCAGACCCGGACACGTGTTCCCGCTCCGCGCGCAAGACGGCGGCGTGCTGTGGCGTTCGGGTCACACCGAAGCATCCGTCGATTTGTGCAAACTCGCGGGCCTCCGCGAAGGAGCGGTCATCAGCGAGCTCATGAAGCAAGACGGCACGATGATGCGCTTGCCGCAGCTGCAGGCCTTCGCCAAGAAACACAAGATCCCGCTCATCGCCGTGAAAGACCTGATCGCGTACCGTCGCGCACGCGAGTCGCTCATCTTGCTCTCCGCACGGAGCCAATTGGAGACCGAGTACGGCATGTTCGAGATTTCGGTCTACACCGACATGAACCGCCGTGAGCACGTCGCCATGAAGATGGGCGAGTTCGATGAAAAAACTCCCGTTCTCGTGCGGGTGCACTCCGAGTGCATCACCGGGGACGTGTTCCACTCCCGTCACTGCGATTGCGGCGAGCAGCTTCATCTCGCCCTTCAGATGATCGCCAAGGAAAAGAAGGGTGTGGTGGTCTACCTGCGCCAGGAAGGCCGCAGCATCGGCCTTGCCAACAAGATCCGCGCGTACGCCCTGCAGCACTTGGGCATGGATACCGTCGATGCCAATCGTGCACTCGGACTCCCCGACGATCTCCGTGAGTACGGTGTGGGTGCGCAGATCCTCAAAGACGTCGGTGTGGGGAAAATGAAACTCCTCACGAACAATCCCAAGAAAGTCGTGGGACTCGAAGGCTACGGACTCACCATTGCGAAGCAAATGGCCATCGAAGTCGCGCCGAAAAGTGAGCGCCAGCGGAAGTACATGAAGACGAAGAAAGACAAGATGAATCACAGGCTGAAGAGCGTTTGAGGGCGAAGCTCCCAAGAACTTGATTCGATTGTGTGGTGACCGTCGCTACCCTAAGATCTGCCTCCTGTGTTGGAAGGTAAGCCATTCATCTACGAGCCGAAACGGCAGCTTGTGACGAGCGGAGAAGCCGCTGACCTTGTGACGTACGAAGGTGCCGACTGTCACATGTTCACGGTAAACGGCGATCATATAAGTCCTGATATTGCCTCGCTCCATTCTATGGTTGGGGAACTGCAGTTGTGCCCTGCGGACGGTGAGGCGTATTTGGTGCAGGAATGCGTTAGCGAAGCCCTGGCAGCCGCAACGCAAGGCAGGTACGGAGTTGCAGCAGTGTTGTCGTCCGTGCGGGAAGGCTCAAGAAAAATTCTGCATAAGGCTCGAAATGAGCGTTTTACAGGTAGCACGTATCAATTCACGGGTCATGCCGAAATGCGTCTCGTCGATATGGCGACACCGTATCTCCAAGATACGACTGCGGATCACGAATCGGATCTTTCCTGCGTGAACCTGTGTCCTTGCCCGGGCTGCTTCGGACACATGTTGGATGCGCATCTGTCTCCTGTTCTCGTTGGATCCATTGATCCTCAGGTCGGTGCTGCGTTCTTGCGCGGTGATAAGCTGCAATACGCTGCCGGCATGCCGCGCAAACAAGTCATGGAAGAACGGAAATTCATCTATCGTTTTCCGGAAATCGCTGATCCTAAACTTCGGAATCTACTTTTATCTCTCTCGTGGGAAGTCTTCCATGCCACGCGAAAGCAAGTGCACCGTGCGGTGCACGGCGTCACGCTTCGCGAAGACGGGAATCAATGATGGTGCCCCCGGCAGGATTCGAACCCACGACCTCCTGGTCCGAAGCCAGGCGCTCTATCCAGCTGAGCTACAAGGGCACTAGGGATAGTGTAATGGATTATTCATAGAACGCGCAGGCGCTTTTTTAATGACGCTTTGCTACCGCAAAGCTAGGCCAGCTGAGCTACAAGGGCACTGGGATAGTGTAATGGATTATTCATAGAACGCGCAGGCGCTTTTTTTAATTACGCTTTGCTACCGCAAAGCTAGGCCAGCCGAGCCAGAAGGGCACTGCTCTGAATTGTCGCGGATTCTTCGCAGAACGCACAGGCGCTTTTTAGGATTTTGCAGCTTCTCGAATCCGCCGCTCTTCTTCGGCGACCCAGATGAACATCACGAGCACCCACAGCACGCCTTCGCTCGTCACGGCCGTGGTCCACATCAATGTTCTGCAGATCACGTAGACCAACATTCCCGCTCCGGCATACAGCCGAATCCTTGGGATGAGCATGCCGAGGCCGAGCGCCAGCGTCACCCACCAGCTTGCGATCCACAGAACGGGTCCGACGGAGGTTCGGGCAATCGTGACGATCCCATGCTTAAGTTCGGGCGTCGCGCTCATCACGTCGTGTTGGAAGTGCTGGAATTGCCACGCAAACGATGCGGGTGACGCATCGCCGATGAGATATCTGTCCCATACCAAGAAGAGCATGTAGAACGCCAGCCACAGCGTCATGAGCGTCCAGGTGCGGCTCGTCATCTTGTCCCTGAAAAAATAGTATCCGCACAGCCACAGCGAAATGCCGACGAAAACGATGAAGCCGTGGCCGTGCCACACGGCGAGCAAGATGTTGAGCTGCACGATGAAGAGCGGAATCATGAACCACTTCACTTTGGCGTTGTAAATGAGCGCAATGCCCGCCGCGAACTGAATTGCGATGGTCAGAAGAGCCAGAACCGAGATATGCGGAATGGCGAATTCCATGAACGGGACATACCAGCTCAGTGAAAATTTTTGATCGATCCAGCTGCGGAAAACACCGTCGAGTGTCGCGGTCTTGAGTCCGAAGAAACTGTCGGTGAATTTGAAGTATGCCGCGGAGGCGAAGAAGTAGCCCGCAAAAATTTGCGCCACGCGGGGCCAGAGCGCCGATGGGTAGGTGGGCTTAGCGGACATACGGTACGGGCAAGAACCATGGAAAGTCGCCCGGGTTCAGCGCGCAGGCGTTGAGCGGATCCAAATAATACTTTCCTTTGAAGTACGGTTGCGCCCAGACGACCGTCCAACCCTCCGCTGACGGTTGTCCGCAGAGCACGTTTCTCGCGTACATCGCGCAGCTCTCCGGGTTATGCATGGGTGCACTCCACACGGGGCGAGTGTTCGTCGTGCCGGCCAGAACGTTCAGGTTCTTCGCATCCGTGTTCGTGCTCGGGTCTTTGTCGTACACGCGTGCTTGGCACCAGCTGTCGGTGTACATGCCGCCCCACTGGGTGAATCTTTCCATGCCGAAGACTGCAGGCAACATCATCGTGCTCACGATGAGCACCGAAACGATGCAGAAAAACAAGGACCACGGTCGAAGCAGAAATTGAAAAGTCTGATGCATGGCGACCATGGTAACACTTTTCATGACTCCTCTTGTATAGTGTTTCATATGTCGTTCAATGACGAAGCCGACGTCAGCCCTTCCTCTGCGGATTATCTGGAGTCTCCGCACGAGGCCAAACGCAAGGCACTCAAGGCCAAGCTGGAGAAGCAGGGCAAGAAAGACGAAGCCAACAAGCCGGGCGCCGATCTCAAGTCGCTGCAGCTCGCTCTCCTCAAGTCGCAAGTGAGCGACAAGGATCAACGGCAGAAAGATCAACAAGCGCAAAAAGATGTCGCACCCGTGAAAGCAGGGACCAAAACCCGCGAACAGGAAATCAAATCACAAACCATGAAGGCCGATGCCAAGCCCGACGTCACGCAGATGACGAAGCAGGCTCAAGCGCAGCAAAAAGCCGATGAGCAACTGAAGAAAGACGAGGTCCAAGGCGAGGACGCCTAGGCGCCCCACGCGGAGTGGAACACTCCCTCTTTATCCGTGCGCGTGTACGTGTGCGCGCCGAAAAAATCGCGCTGCGCTTGCGTGAGATTTTGCGGCAAGCGTGCCGTACGCAGTCCGTCGAAGTACGACAGCGAAGCGGTCATGGCGGGGAGCGGAATGCCGGCAAACACGGCGCCGCTCACGACTTTGCGCCATTTGGCGTGACGTGCTTGGAACAGCGGCAGAATGTTCGGGGCCAGAATCAGGTTGGGCAGCTTCGGGTCGGCGCGGAACGCGGCCTCGAATTCTTTGAGGAGGGTGGAGCGAATGATGCAGCCGCCTTTCCAAATGCGGCAGACTTCGGCCAAGTCCACGGTCCAACCGTGCGTCCTCGCGGCTTCGGCGATCATGGCCATGCCCTGGGCGTAGGAACAAATCTTGCTGAGGAACAGCGCGTCTTTGAGGGCACGCACCGTCAGTTTTATGTTCTTGAACTCGAGCGGGCCCACCGTTGTTTCCGCCGACGTGCGCAGCGTCTTCAGTGAGGACATGAGGCGTCCGTCCACGGCGGCGGTGATGGTGGGGATGCCGATCCCCAAGTCCATCGCGGTCTGCGTCGTCCACTTGCCCGTACCTTTTTGCTTGGCTTCGTCTTTCACCATGTCGATGAGGTCGTTTTGCGTGCCCTGATCGTCTTTCTTCAGGAAGATCGATGCCGTGATTTCGATCAAAAATGATTTGAGTTCTTTGCCGCGGTTCCAAAGCCGGAACGTCTCGGCGATCTCGGCGTTGCTCAGTTTGAGCACCGATTTCATCAAATGGTACGTCTCGGCGATGAGCTGCATGTCGCCGTACTCGATGCCGTTGTGGACCATCTTCACGAAGTGACCGCTGCCGCCTTGGCCGAGGAGCGAGACGCATTTGCCGCCGCCTCCGTCCTTGGCGGCCATTTTTTTGAGAAGCGGTTCCAGGCGTCCGTAGGCTTCGGGGCTGCCGCCGGGCATCATGCTGGGTCCCAGAAGCGCTCCTTCTTCGCCGCCCGAAACGCCCATGCCCAGATACGCGATTCCTTTCGATGAGAGAGCTTTTTCGCGACGTTCCGTGTCGGCGAACAGGCTGTTGCCTCCATCGATGATGGCATCACCGGCAGCAAGCAGGGGCACAAGTTCATCAATCACGGCGTCTACGGCAGCACCGGCGTTCACCATCAAGAGAATCGATCGCGGAGCCGGCAGCTTGGCGACCAATTCGGCCAGCGTATGGCACGCCAGAAACGTCGCTTCCGTTCCATGTGCCCGCATGAATTCGTCGGTCTTCTCGGTCGTGCGGTTGTACACCGCGACGGTGGCGCCGTTACGAGCGGCGTTGCGAGCCAGGTTGGCTCCCATGACGCCGAGGCCGATGAGTCCGAGATGCTGCATGTGGATTATTGTTGGACTTTGGCCCAGTCGTCTTGGAATTTCTTGAGACCGGCATCCGTCAATTGATGCTTGGGTAATTCCAGCATCACGCCGTAGGGCATCGTGCCGATATGAGCTCCCATCAGCGCAGCACGGTGCACATGCGCAACGTTGCGGATGGATGCGACCAGAACCTCCGTCTTGATATCGAAATGGCGGTACGCCTGGAGGATCTCCTCCACGACTTTCATGCCGTCTTCGCCGATGTCATCCAGCCTGCCGACGAACGGGCTCACGATCGTTGCGCCTGCCTTGGCTGCAAGAAGCGCTTGCTCGACGGAGAAAATCAACGTGGTGTTCGTCCTGATTCCTTTTTTCTTGAAATGCGAGAGCGCCTTGAGGCCCTCCACTGTCATCGGAACTTTCACGTACACGTTCTTGTGCCACGATGCGTATTCCTCGCCTTGCTTGATCATGCCCGGTGCGTCCGTGGCGGTGACTTGCGCACTGACGCAGGGAACGTGTTTGCACATTTCCAGAATCGTCGGTTTGAATTCCTTTCCTTCTTTGGCGACGAGCGAAGGGTTCGTCGTCACGCCGTCCAGCACTCCCCAAGCTGCTATCTCGGCCACTTGAGCCGTATTCGCGGTGTCCAAAAAGAGTTTCATGCGAGATTGGAGGGGAGGAGGCAGTCGTGAGTATACTGCCAACGCTTCATTCATGAAATTCCAGAACACCCTCATCGTCGGCGTCATGCTCCTCATCGGTGCCGTCGCCGTGGGTGAGCGCGTTTATGACACCGTGTGGCCCGAGCCCATCGAAGATCGTTCACCCCGTTTCGAGGGCGGCCAGCCGGCCGAACCGGTCGTTCCGAGTGACGCCACGGTCCGCATCGACATGGTGCCCGATGCGTTCGAGCCCGAGCACGTGACGGTGCAGAAAGGACAGAAAGTCTGTTGGGTGAACAACGATACCGACGGCAGATGGCCCGCATCGAACGTCCATCCCACGCACGAAGTGTATTCGGCGTTCGATCCCAAAGGTCCGGTACGCCCGGGCGAGACGTGGTGCTTCACGTTCGACAAAGTCGGTTCGTGGGTGTTCCACGATCATCTGCTCCCCGAACTCACGGGCTCCGTTCTGGTTCAGGAATAGTTCTCATGCCAGCCGCCACACGTACGCCGCGCACGTCGACCGAACACCGCATGATGACGGTGGGTATCGATGAAGCGGGCAGAGGAGCGCTCGCCGGTCCCGTCGTGGCCGCAGCATGCATTCTTCCCAAGAAAACTCGCTTTCCCGTGCGCATCGCCGACAGCAAAAAGATGACCCCGAAGGAGCGCGAGGAGTCGTACGCGTGGCTCGTGAAGAACTGCACCTACGGCGTCGGCATGGCCGATGCCAAGACCATCGACAACATCGGCATCCTGGCCGCCACCGAGCGCGCGATGCAGGAGGCGGTGCGCGTCGTCTCCAACGTTCACTCCGATTTATATTTGCTCGTCGACGGACGCGACGCGTTTTGGTTCGATCATCCGCACAGCTCCATCGTGCGCGGTGACGAATCCGAGCCCGCCATCGCGGCGGCATCCATCATCGCCAAAGTCACGCGCGACATGTTCATGACGGAGCTGCACGTCGTGGATCCTTCCTACGGCTTCGACGTCCACAAGGGTTACGGCACGGCCGAACATTACGCGGCGATCAAAAAAACCGGCGTCTGCCCGGTGCATCGCAGAACCTTCTTGCGCAGTCTTATTTCGTAGACAGTATCAACGAGGACACCACTTCTTCTTTCTCCTTACCCGTTTTCGGGTCCTTCACTTTTCGCTTGATATCGGTTTCCCTCGATTGAGTTTTCAAGTGATCGAGCATTTCCAGGGCCGCCGTTCGCGGCATTCTTTCCGTGTCTCCCGTGGGGAATCCGCTTTTTTCGACAATACTTTTCAGAGGGCCGTCCGGGAGCGATGCGGAGATGGTCAAGGTGTCGTTTTTCCATTCGACGTTGGTGAAAAATACGGGAGTTCCGACGAGGACCGGTGTGCCGAAAGGTGAGATGTTCGTCTTTTTGACGAGTTCCCATTTCTTGGTTCCCACCACAATCGTATTCCCGATCACCTGGATGCGGGTGCCCAAGATCTCCGTACCTGTTTTGAATTGATCAAACGTGATGACCGCAGGAATTTCCGATGTCTTTTCGGGAGCCGGAGGCTCAACCGGAAGCGTCGGTGAGGGAGTCGGAGGGACCATCGGCGAAGGTTGCACCGGAAGGACGGGTGCCACGGGCGTCGGATTTTGCGGGAGAACGGGTTTCGTGATCGGAGGCTGCACGACTTCCGGAGCAGGAACGGTCGGCGACGGCGCGACAGGCTGCACGGGTCCCGGGAGCACCGAGGGCGGAACGTTCGTTTGCGGTGCTTGTGTGACCGGAGGTACGGAATCGGCCGGTTTTTGAACGTCGACATTCGGAGCGCTTGCGCCGAGCTCCATCAATGCCGTCATGGCCGTGGCGCTCTTGTCCCAACCGAATTTCTTGAACATTTTTCCAAGCATGCTGTCTTTGGCGCTCGATTTCGCGATGAAGCGGGCGGCACGATAGGTCATGAAGCCCATGGCATTCCGGAAGAAATTTTTCTCTTTCTTCGGGTCGACGATATTCTTGTAATCGGCAAAAGAGAGAGCTGGTTTTTCCGGTGCTCCCACCGAAGCGGCGGGCGTTGCGGCAACGTGTTCGACGGGTTTATCGAAAGCGCTGGCTGTGGATTTGGTTCGTGCTTCGCTGACGACCGTTCTCTTTTCAGAGGCTGCGATGCTCTCGGGTGCGGAGACTGCACGTTCCGTGGTTTCCAAGCTGATTCCGGTGGCTTTGGAAAAAGCCAAGGAGGCTGCAAGTGTGCCGATCATGCTGCGAACGGATCCCTTGAGCAGCGTGCGGAGTTGCTGCAAGCGTTCGGCTCTCGCGGGGTCGCCGTTTTGCGGCATGTCCTTCAATTGAATCTGCACTTGTTCCCGCAAATCGTCGAGCTGCGCGGTGCTCAAGTCTTTTACCACATCGCCCAGCGAACGCTCACCGTCCGCCAATGATTGCACTGCTGAGAAAGCGTCAAATGCCATTTGAGGTTGGTTTGGAGTTTGTTTTCCTCATTATTATACCACAAAAATGCCCTTTCTAACAATGAGGTGGTGCGCCCGGCAGGACCCTTCGGAAGCTCAGGGCTAGTTTGAACCCCATGGCTTGCCATGAGGAATGAAGTGACGAATGGTGCGCCCGGCAGGATTTGAACCTACGACCCCCAGCTCCGCAAGCTGATGCTCTATCCAGCTGAGCTACGGGCGCACGTATTTGCAGCCCGCCAAGGCTACCAGCTTCATCGTAGGCGGGCAACGCCAAACAGCGGTCTTTAGGCTTGAGTCGGCGTGGCGCGGGCCTTTTTCTTCTGATTCATGAAGAGGTACAAGAGTCCGCTTCCAAGAACGGCCAGAATGATGATGAGCACGTTGCCTTCGGCCATGTTGAGCAGTTCCACCGCACTCGAAGCTTGCCGGCCTCCCCACCAACCGGCCGCGCCTAAAATGAATGTTCGTGGCAATGCACCCAGGAAGCTGAAGAACAAGAATTCTTTGACGGGGATGCGTGCGAGTCCCGCGATGATGGATACCGCCAAGGACGGCATTCCGGGAACGGCGCGGCTCGCGAAAATCAGGAACTCATCGGAACGTGATTTTTTCGTCCACGCTTGCACCTTCTCGATGGTTTTCCAATTGATCCCCAGGTATTTGCCGAATCTCTCGATGGCTACTTTTTCTCCGATACGCGCCAAATAGTAGGGGAAGAGCGAACCGATCGTCATGCCTGCCGCAGCGGGCAACATCACCTGAAACGTCAGCACCGAGACTGCAGCCCAGCCGTGCAAGCCCTTGGTCATGAGCAGTCCCGCCGTGAACACCACGAGCGTGGATGGAATGGGAGCGATGACTTCCTCGACGATGGATGCGCCAAAAAGTCCGATGGCACCGTAGTGCTTGAGAAGCGGCCCCAAGTGAACGAGGAGTGAGTGGAACATAGCTGTTCTTCTTGATGAATGTGGTGGAGCTCAGGGGACTTTGGACCCCTTACCTCTTCCATGCCATGGAAGCGCTCTCTGAGGTAAGAATATCGATGAAATGTGGTGGAGCTCAGGGGACTTTGGACCCCTTACCTCTTCCATGCCATGGAAGCGCTCTCTGAGGTAAGAATATCGATGAAATGTGGTGGAGCTCAGGGGACTCGAACCCCTTACCTCTTCCATGCCATGGAAGCGCTCTACCAGATGAGCTAGAGCCCCACGCGGGTCGACGCCGGAATACTCTACGTGGCTTTGGTTGCCGCTTCAACTGTACTTTCATGCGGAAACCAAAGAAACCCAGGAATCCAAGGAAACCAAGGATATCGTTGGTTTCTTTGGTTGCTTTGGTTTCTTTGATTTCTTTGTATAATCGGGCCATGCCCACCGTCACCTTCCTCCTCGGATCCAAAGTGGATACCGACTTCGCAAAAAAGATCGCCGCTCTTCTCGAAGAGTACCAAGTTACGTCCGAGATCGTCGTCGCTTCGGCGCACAAAGTTCCGGAAAAAGTCGTCGCCGTCATCGAGAGACTCAACAAGCAAACCGAGCCCACGGTCGTCGTGACCTGCGTGGGTATGAGCAACGGCTTGGGTGGAGTCGTCGCCGGCAGCTGCGTGCACCCCGTAGTGAACTGCCCGCCGCACGCGTCGCTCGAGGAATACATGGTGGACGTTCACAGCAGCCTGCGCATGCCGTCCGACGTTCCCGTGATGACGATTTGCGGTTACAAGAATGCCGCACTCGCCACGCTCCGCATTTTGGCCGAGAGCGACAAGAAGTTGCAGAAAAAGCTCCTCGAGCGCATCAGCAAACTGAAGGCTGAGTACTAAGAGAGGAGTGCCATCTCGATGAGGAAGAACACCAGGTAGATGAGGAGTCCGATCCACCAGGTGAGGATTTCCAGAATCAAGAATAAAAACAGCAATACGGTCGCGAATCCGAGAAACACGCCTTCGCGGAGCGACACGCCGATCTTGCGTCCGGCATCCATGCCTTCCACCGACAGACGGCTCCAAATGGCGTAGCATACCAGCGTTGCCACGCTCGCCACCGAGAGAAACAGCGTGAGGAAGAAGAACGGCACGGCCATCGCCGTCGCCGAGAGGGGACTCACGCGGAAAATGATCACCGCGAGTGACGCCAGTGACAGCAGTGCGGCCGCTCCGATGCGTACCAGGATGGATGTCATGACAGTGTCGCGAGAAATTCCCCCAGTGCTCGGAAATCCGAGACCAGGCTGCTCCTCAGTCCTCCGTTGTGGAGTGCCGCGGCGGGATGGTAAATGGGAAACAGCGTCATCTCGTCCGTGAGCTTGAACGGTTTGCCGTGGGAATTCGTGATGGTCTGGCTCGGGAAAAAGTGTCCGAGCGAGTGGCGCCCGAGCGTCACGATGACGCGCGGTTTCACGAGTGCGATCTCCAGCATGAGCCACGGCATGCACTGCTCCTTTTCGATGGGCTCGGGGTCGCGGTTCTCCGGCGGACGGAACTTCACGACGTTGCTGATGTACACGTCCTCGCGCTTGAGGCCGATGGACGCCAGAAGTTCGTTGAGAAAATTCCCGGATGCGCCCACGAACGGGCGCCTGAGTTCATCTTCTTTCTGTCCCGGCGCTTCGCCCACGAACATCACCGTGGCGTGCGGATTGCCTTCGCCAAGGACCGCGTTGGCCTGCTTGGCCAAATCGCAGCCTTTCCATACCGTCAGTTTTTCACGGAGCACGTCGAGCGTCAGTTGCGGCATGGTGGTCAGAATAGCAGAGAGTCGCGGCACTGGCAGTCACCCGCATCGTCCGTGTACCATGCGCTTACTCCATGTCTCTCTCCGCTCCCTGGGACGGCCTTCTTGCAAAAATCAATGCGGCTTCGTCGGCCGCGGAACTCCAGGCCGTGGGACAGGAAATTTTCGGGCGCAAAGCCGGGGCCCTCACGCTCGCCATGAAAGATCTCGGGGAACTCGGTCCCGATGAAAAGCGCACGCGCGGACAGGAGCTCAACGCCATCAGAAAAGAATTCGACGAAGCGTATGCGGCCAAAGAACGCGCCTTGGTGCAGGCTGACAGTGACGCGCTCGCGCACAAAGATCCGCTCGACCTCACCATCGACCTTCCCGGGAAAGAGCGCGGACATCATCATCTCATTCATGAGTTCATCCGCAAGGCCGAGGAAGTCTTCGGACGCATGGGCTTCGACAGCGCCACCGGCCCCGAAGCCGAAACCGAGGCGTTCCAGTTCGATCTTCTGAATTTCCCGAAGCACCACGCAGCCCGCGATTCCCAGGACATCTTCTATCTCCACGGCAGCAAAGATCCGGAGAACCGTTCGCTCCTCCGCGGTCACACCTCCACGGTGCAGATCCGCTACATGAAGAGCCACAAGCCGCCGCTTCGGATGATTTGCTCGGGCAAGGTGTACCGCAAAGACAGCGACGCCACGCACTCGCCCATGTTCCACCAGATCGAGGGACTCATGATCGGCAAAGGCGTCTCGCTCGCCAACATGAAAGCCGTCATGGAGCAGGCCGTCCGCGAGCTCATCTCAGAGGACGCCGAGTTCCGTTGGCGCACCGGGTACTTTCCGTTCGTGGAACCGGGACTGGAAATGGACATGCGTTGGCGCGGCGACGAATCCAAGAGCCGCGAAGGCAAGTGGCTGGAGATCGTGGGCTGCGGCATGGTGCACCCCAACGTTCTCAAGAACTGCGGCATCGACCCCGATGAGTACCAAGGGTTCGCGTTCGGTTTCGGCGTGGAGCGCATGATCATGATCCGTCACCAAATCCCGGATTTGCGCCTGTTCTTCCAGGGAAACGTCGATTTCGCCCGTCAATTCTAAATATTGACGAAATACATATTTAGTATAAAATGCTAAAAGCATCCACTGTCATGGTGGAACCGTGAAGGATGCTGTTTCCACTTGAGGAGATACTGACATGAGGTCGATCTTTCTTCTCGTTGCGTTCTTCGTGGCCTGCTCCGTCGGCTGTGCCGGCAGACAGTCCAATCTCTCCGTCTCGGCGAAAGCCGAAGCGGCCGAAGACATCCGCCAACCGAAGGTCGAGGTCCACGTGACCTACACCATTCAGATGAGCGGTGGAAAATAATTCATCGAGGGCCTTTTTCGGGCCTTCATCATTCGCCGGGTTTAGGGGCTTACCCTCCTCTACCCGGCTTTTTTTAAAGGTTGTTCTTCCGTGCCCAATTGTCCGGATCTTGTGAGAACGATCCGATGAGCTTGGCCTGATCCTCGGTGATGCGATCGTGCTCCAGCGCGATGTCGATGAGATTGGTGATCGTCGTGAGCGGATGCAGGCGCACTTTTACTTCACGCGCTTTCTCCAGTGCGCCCGTGAGCTCGTAGCTGAAGATGGACACGATGTCCGTCACGTTGCAGCCGCCTTCGGTGCGGAGCACTTCCACGGTCGACGCGGAACTCTTGGCGGTGGAAATAAGGTCTTCGATGACGACGACATCTTTTCCTTTCGGCAAATCTCCTTCGATCCGCTTCTTGGCGCCGTGCTCCTTGGCGGCCGAGCGCACGTAGACGAACGGTAATTTAAGCCTATCGGCGACCAGCGCACCCCAGCCGATGGCGGCGGTGGCGGTCCCGGCGATGACGTCGGGCTCGATGTGCAAGTTCTTCACGCGGCTCACGAGCGCCTCCACGACGAAGTCACGCGCCACCGGGTGGCTGTAGATCATGCGGTTGTCGCAGTAGATGGGGGACTTGAGCCCGCTGGTCCAGGTGAACGGGGGATCCACCGAAAGCTTCACGGCTCCGATGGTCAGAAGGTACTCGGCGATGCGGTTTCCGTGCGGCACTTGTGCTGAGGGGAGCGAAGTATGGCCTCATCCTAAATGAGAATCGACAATTCAGAAATGAAAATGGAGAATAGGCCGGATGACCGTCGACGAAACCCGCCTCCGGCAGCTGGTCCAGGTGTTCCTGGCCGAGAATCAGAAGCTCAACCTTTCGGCTTTCCGCAGCGAAGAACACTGTTGGACGGGCAACGTCCTGGATTCACTCGCTCTCCTGCAGGCCGTCGAGGCATATCCGCAGCTCAAGAATATCGCGTCGCTCTGCGACATAGGAACGGGTGGCGGTTTTCCGCTTTTGCCGCTTGCTCTGTGTTTGCCGAACGCGCGCTGCGTCGGTATGGATTCCATCGCCAAGAAAGTCGATGCCGTGCGTCGCATCGCGGAAACCATGGAGATGAAGAATGCCGAGCTCATCTGTGGTCGCCTGGAAGAACTGGGTCACGATGAAAAGTATCGCGAGACGTTCGATATCGTCACCGCCAGGGCGGTCGCTCCCATCGCCGTCATCATGGAGTACGCCGTGCCGCTCCTCAAAGTCGGCGGGTTGTGCGTGTTCTGGAAGAGCACCAAAGTCGCCGATGAACTGAAGTCCTCGGCCGTGGCGCAGAAGTCACTCAAGTGTCCGTTCGCCGGAACATTCGAGTACGATCTGCCCGCGGAGTGGGGAAAGCGCACGCTCGTGTTCTTCAAGAAGGTCGGGCCGACGCCCGAAGATTATCCACGAAAGGTGGGGATACCGAAGCAGAAGCCGTTGTAGCGGCAGATTGCAAAGAATGCCAAGAGTGCAATGATCGCAAGGATCAATGCAATACTTCAAACAAGGAGAGTGAAGTTCCTTCCATTCATTGCAGTCCTTTTACAGGTGCTGCGAGAGTGATGTAACCACCACGACCAGACAGGCTGCAAAGACAACGAGCAGCGGCGAAATTCCCAGAGTGCGTTCGCGCATAGGGTCGAGGGGAAAAAATAGTGAACGACGTGAGTATATGCAGCGCCGATTGGCGGGCAATTGTGCGAAGGGTAAAGTAGTATGCAGTCATAGTATTTTCTTCGGCAGTATTCCAAGAAAGGTGCTACAGTAAGCCAAGAATCAGAGCCTCTGACGTAGCGACAAATTGCCGGTTTTACGCAAGTTCATCCATGCCGAAGCCCTACACGCCCAACGACAAGTGGAGTCAGCGCGCCGCCGAGGCGGGTTACCGCGCCAGGTCCGTGTTCAAGCTGCAGCAACTCGATGAGCGGTTCCACTTCTTCAAGCAAGGAATGAAGGTGCTCGACATCGGTGCCGCACCGGGAAGTTGGTTGCAGTATGCCTCTGAGCATGTCGGTCCGTCGGGAAAAATTCTGGGACTCGATCTCAAGGAAATCGAACCCGTTGCGGACAACGTCGTCACCCGCGTCTGCGACATGCTCGACGATGCGGCGGTCGCTGCCGCCGTGACGTCCATGGGCTGGGACAAGGCGGACATCGTCATCTCGGACATCGCGCCGAACACGAGTGGCATCAAAGACGTCGATCAGTGGAAGTCCATCGAGCTCAGCAGGCGCGTCGTCGAACTCTCGCGCAAGTGGCTGCGCCCCCGTGGGTGGATCGTCATGAAAATCTTCCGCGGACGCGACTTCGATACGTTTCTCCTGGAGTTGAAAAAAGAATTCAACGATGTAAAACCGCTCAGCGTGGAAGCAAGCCGCGACAGGAGCATGGAAGTGTACGTCGTGTGCAGAAAGAGGTGAAAGATGAAAAGTGAAAAATGTAAAAATAAGGAAACTTTTCACCATTCACTCTTCGTTTTTAGTTCGGTCTTGGCGTATGATGGCTTCCATGATCAGTTTTTCGGGCGTCTTCAAACAATTCGACGGTCGCGAAGTTCTCAGCAATCTGACGTTCCAGATCGCTCCGGGTGAATTCGTGTGCCTCACGGGCCCGAGCGGTGCGGGCAAATCCACCGTCGTGCACATGCTCATCCGCGCGGAAGTGCCGACGCAAGGCACCATCGAAGTGGACGGTGCGAACTTGGCCAAGCTTCCTCCGACGATTCTGCAGTTGTACCGCCGTCGCACGGGCGTCGTCTTCCAGGATTACAAACTGTTGCCCGACCGCACGGTGTACGAGAACGTCGCGTTCGCGCTCGAGGTCTGCGACGAACCGAACGATGTGGTGGAACAGAAAACGCGCGACATTCTGGGGAGACTACGCATCGCCAACTTGGCGCAGGCGTTTCCACGCACGCTTTCGGGCGGTGAGAAAACGCGCGTCGCCTTGGCCCGTGCCCTCGTTCACAAGCCCAGCATCCTCATCGCCGATGAACCCACGGGCAACATCGATCCTGAGCAATCACTCCAAATTCTGCAGTTCCTGCGCGAAGTGAACGCATCGGGGACGACTGTCATCCTGGCCACGCACGACAAGAACGTCGTCGATGCGCTCGGTGTACGCGTGCTCAGGCTCGAGAACGGCAAACTCGTACGCGACATGGTGGGCAGTTATGCCGGCGTTCCGGCACAGAAGCCCGAACCCGTCGCCGTGGCAAGCGTGGCTCAGGCTCCGAAAAAAGTCGTTCCCGCGATGCAGAAAGAAGCGTCTCCCAAAAACGACGCTCCGCCGTCCGCCCCCGGGACGAACCGCGTGAAGCCGATTGCGATTTAGTTCCACTTCAGATCACCCTCCATTCGCACCTTCTGTGTGCCCCCCATCACGATCGTACCGATCTCGGTGCAAGGGACGCCGTTCTTTTCCAAGTGTGCGATGACGTCCTTCTTCGTGGCCTGATCCGTGACGGCGATGGCCCCGACGCCCAAATTGAACGTGCGGATCATATCGGCGTCGTCGTTCCCCGATTTGTCCTTGATGAAAGAAAACAGCGGCAAGACTTTGATGGAGGCCGCGTCGATGACGGCGTCCGTTCCAACAGGCAAAATTCTGTTCAAGTTTCCCGGAATGCCCCCGCCCGTGATGTGCGCGAGTCCGTGGAGACCGGGGTTTCCAAACAGTCCCTTGAGCGCTTGGTAGTAGCAGCGGTGCGGTTCCATGATGGCGTCGAGGAACGTGCGACCGTCGATTTTTTCATCGATGATGCCGGGTTCGCGGTCGATGAGTGCGCGCAGCAGCGTGTAACCGTTCGTGTGCACGCCGCTGCTTTGGAGTGCGATCACCGCATCGCCCGGTTTGATCGTCGACCCGTCGATGATCTGCGACTTATCCACCACGCCGATGCAGCTGGCTCCAAGCACGTACGTTCCTGCGGGCAGCACGCTGGGCTGTTCCGACGTCTCGCCGCCGGTGAGTGCGCATCCCTGCGCCTTGCAGGCTTTGGCCATGTATTTCACCAGGTTGCTCACCACGTCCTTTTCCAGCTTTCCGCAGACGATGAGATCTTGGATGAAGAGCGGGGTCGCACCCATCACGATGACGTCGTTCACGAGATGGTTGATGAGGTCATGGCAGATGCTTTCGATGCGGTCGTACTTGAATGCCAGCAGTTGCTTGCTGCCCGGTTCCTCGGTCTTGCACACCAGAACGGGATGCTTGTAGCCCGGGAACGAGCCGTCGCACAGGGACGCAAACGCTCCGATGGAATTGAGCACCAGGGGATTGTCCGTCGCGATGGTCTTCGCCATGTCTTTCTTCGTGGCGTCCGCGGTGGAGATGTCGACACCTGCGGATTGGTACGAGATCTTCTTCGGCATGGCGAGAGAGTATCAGGTCGCAACCCGGCCCGCCACCGCATGGCTTGCATGGCCCATTCTTGCTACAATCGTCCATGTATGAACGATTGCTTGTCCGTTTGCGACCTTCTCAAAGCTGCTGCCGCGTGCTCCGAACGTCGACTGAACGAATCTCTCTCCGACGTCGGCGTGAGCCACTGTCAGGCCACCATTCTCCTGCGCATCAGCGAAGGACCGGCGTCCATGTCGTCGCTCAGCAAAGCCATGTGCTGCCACAAGAGCAACATCACGCAGGTGGTGGCGGGACTGTCCAAAAAGAAGATGATCGAACGTGTCACGAGCACCGAAGACAAGCGTGTCACACACCTGAAGCTCACGCCCGTCGGCAAGCAGGCCGCTCAGAAACTGAAGGGCGTGCTGTGCGATTGTGCCAGCGACTGCATGGATATTTTCACGGCATCCGAAAAGAAAACCCTTGCATCGCTGCTCCAGAAGTATATCGATCGGCATCGGGACGCCTGAACAAGTGATATCATCAGGGATATGGAAAATGCGGCCGTTGCGGCTCTCCTTCGGCAGATCGGCGACATCCTCGATTACCAGGGCGTGCAGTTCAAGCCCGCCGCATATCGTCGTGCCGCGCAGACCATCGAAGACCTGAGTACCGACATCGCCGAACTCAAGGACAAGAAGGCGCTCAAAGAACTTCCCGGTGTCGGCGACGCCATCGCCGATAAAATTTTGGAATACTTCAAGACGGGACGCATGAGCTTCCTCGACGCGCTCAAGGCCGAAACGCAGATGGGAGCGGCGGGACTTCTTTCCGTCGACGACCTTGGCCCCAAGCGGGTGCGCGAACTCGAAAAAATCGGCATCCTCACGGTGCCGCAGCTCATCGAGGCGGCGGAAAAAGGAAAGCTGCGTGATCTTCCGCGTTTTTCGGAAATTCTCGAGAAGAAAATTTTGGAAAGCGCCAAACGTTCGGGCGAGAGGTCGAAGCGTTTCGATCTCAAAGACGTGGAGCCCGACGTAAAGACGCTCGTCGCCACGCTCGCCAACATCAAAGGCGTCATCCATGTGGAGGCCGCAGGTTCCTTCCGCCGCAGAAAGGAAACCGTTGGGGACGTCGATGTGCTCATTGCCGTGAAAAAAGCATCGGCAGATCTGGCCGAGTCCATCCACAAAGCCATTGGGAAGCTTCCCATCGTGGAGCGCATCGTGGCTTCGGGACCCACACGCATCGCTTTCGATCTCACATCGGGTCTGCGCACCGATATTCGCATCGTCGAAGAAAAGCAGTGGGGCAGCGCACTTCTCTATTTCACGGGAAGCAAAGAGCACAACATTTCACTCCGCCGCCGCGCCATCGACAAAGGCATGAAGCTCTCGGAGTACGCGCTCTTCAAGAACGACAAAGTCGTGGCCTCGCGCACGGAGAAAGATATCTACAAGGCACTGGAGTTGCCGTTCATTGAGCCGAATGTACGCACTGCGGAACTTCCCGTGTAAGGAAACCAAAGAAACCCACGAATCCAAAGAGTCCAACGAAGTTCGTTGGTTACCTTGGTTTCCCTGCCTGCCGGCAGGCAGGTTCGGATTCCTTGGTTTCCTTATTGCAGTCCTCCCACGACCTGTACCGTGTTGTACGCGAGCTCGATGTTCTCCGCTGCCTTGAATTGGTCGAGGATCGATTTGGACAACGTGGTGATGACGGTGCGGCGTTTGCCGATGGGCACCGTGAACTTGAGCGTGAAGAGCACGCCGCTGCTGGCGATATCGGTGTGCACTTCGGGTTCGCCCACTTCCCACATGGTGTAGAAGAGCGCCGTACGTCTGCGTTGCTGGGCCTGGGCTTGCTCCACGAACGAGCCCGTTTCCGTGACGAGCGCTTCGTGAATGATGGCTTCCGCCTTCTTCCGGTCGCTGGCGTACGTCACGGTGACTTGCATTTCCACGCTCATGAAATCCGAGGTCGTGTTGTAGTTCAAAATCGGGTCGCGGAGCACCATCGAGTTCGGTACGTAGAGCGTCTTGCCCGTCCGTTCGTGCGCGTTGAAGGCGCCGTCGGTGCTCACTTCGAGCATCGTGGTGCGCAGGGGTCCGATGTCGATGATGTCGCCGGTGTACTTGCCGATGGACGCGCGGTCGCCGAGCGTGAAGAGACGGCGCTGCCAAATGATGATCCAGCCCATGAAGTCCTTCACCACGTCTTGGAGCGCGACTGCAATACCCGCACCCACAATGGCGAGCGATGCCAGCGCACCCGGATGATCCGAGATCAATTTGCTGAAGATCCAGAGCGATGTGAGGACGTAGATGATGGCGGTAACGATTTTGGAGATGAGGTAACGGCCGCCTTTGGTTTCCAATCTCTTGGCCAGACGTTTTCTGATGAATCGGTCGAGGACGATGGCGCCGAGAATGATGAGGACGTAACTGCCGAAGCCGAACAGCGATGAGAACTGATCGATCCATTGTTCGCGGTTGAGCTTGCTGAGGCGGTCGTTTTGGAGCGCAAGCCCCGCATCGAGCGCGGCGATGCGCTCCTCCAAGATCGCTTTCTTGGCCAAGAGCTCACCGTGCGTCTTGGTGAGGCGCAAGACGTCGGTTTCGGTGTCGGCGGTATCGGACAGATAAAATTTCTTTTCTTCTTCGGAGAGCAGGTCCACGTCCACGGCTCGGTTGCGTCGTTGTTCCTCCAATTGCTGCACGATGGCTCGCTGACGGTCGATGGCTTTCGGGAGCGCCATGGTATCGAGCGCCTGGTCGTCTTTATCGCTCTGATCGACGAGAGCTTTCACCTCTTTGTCCGCCATGGTGCGCACGCGGGCGCGTTCGTCGACGATGCGTTTTTCCAAATACGTGTCCGTGGAATTTTTCTTCAGGAAGGCCGTGTAGAGCGCGGTGAGCGTGGCTTCGTCGTAGTTCGGAGCTTGCTGCGCGAGAAGCGCACTCGGAAAGAGGGCGAGTGCCAAAGACAGAAAAAGGCCGACGGAAACGGTGCGTCGCATGCGCTAAGTATAGGGAACCAAAGAAATCAAGGAAACCAAAGAAACCAACGATATTCGTTGGTTACCTTGGATTCTTTGGATTCGTTGGTTTCTTGTTCTACAGAATTCCCGTTCCGTACAAACTTGCGGTGAGAACGGCGACGATGCTCATGAGTTTCACGAGGATGTTGAGAGCCGGGCCGGACGTGTCCTTGAACGGATCACCGACCGTGTCGCCGACGACGGCTGCCTTGTGGCCGTCGGAGCCCTTGCCGCCGAGGTGGCCGGACTCGATGTATTTCTTCGCGTTGTCCCATGCACCTCCCGAGTTCGCCATGGATGTGCCGAGCATCATGGCCGAGACGAGCGTTCCGGCCAGCAGTCCTCCCAGGGCTTCCTTGCCGAGGAGAATTCCCACGATGACCGGAGAGGTCATGGCGAGCAGGCCCGGGAGCACCATCTCGCGAATGGCGGCGGACGTCGCGATGGCGACGCACGTTTCCGGATCACCGTCGGCGGTTCCTTGCATGAGTCCTTTGATTTCACGGAACTGGCGGCGCACTTCCTCGATGATGGCCATGGCGGCGCGGCCGACGGCACGCATCGTCATGGAGCTGAAGAGGAACGGCAGCATGCCTCCGATCAGGAGTCCGATGAGCGTCGTGGGGTTGCTCACGTCGATGCCGACGAGCCCCGATTCCTCTTTGAATGCGCCGAACAGTGCCAAGCACATGAATCCTGCGACACCGATGGCGAAGCCCTTGCCGATGGCTGCGGTCGTGTTGCCCGCGGCGTCCAGTGCGTCGGTCTTCTCACGAACTTCTTTCGGGAGCTTGCTCATTTCGGCGATGCCTCCGGCGTTGTCGGCCACGGGGCCGAATGCGTCGATGGCGAGCGTCATGGCGAGCGTCGAGAGCATGCCGACGGAACCGATGCCGATGCCGTACAGTCCGGCTTGCGCGTACGCCACGCCGATGGCGATGACGATGACGAAGATCGGAAGCATGGTGGAGAGGTATCCGAGAGCGAGGCCTTCGATGAGCACCGTGGCGGCGCCCGTTTTGGCGGAGTTGGCCAACTTGCGGACCGGTCCGTACGAGTGCGAGGTGTAGTACTCGGTGAGGAGTCCCACGAGCACGCCTGCGACGAGACCTGCGGTGGAAGCGTAGAACACGCCCATGGCCACTGCGGCGGGGAGCATCTCACGGCTCAGCCACCACGTGCCGACGACGGCAAGAATGGAAGCCAGGAGCATGCCGTTTTTGAGAGCGCTCTGCACACCCTTCTCGTTCTTGGTGCGGACGACGGCCATGGCGACCACGCTGCAGAGGATGCCCATGGCGGAGACCATGAGCGGGAACATCAGCGCTTGGTCCACGCCCCACGTCACGTGGAGACCCACGAGCATCGTGGCGAGAATGGCGCCGATGTAACTTTCGAAGAGGTCGGCACCCATGCCGGCCACATCTCCGACGTTGTCACCGACGTTGTCGGCGATGACGGCGGGGTTTCTGGGATCATCTTCCGGAATGCCTGCTTCCACTTTACCGACCAAGTCGGCACCCACGTCCGCGGCCTTGGTGTAGATGCCTCCGCCCACGCGGGCGAAGAGTGCTACACACGAAGCACCGAAGCTGAATCCGGTGAGGGACTGGAGTGCGGACGGCATGTCGACACGCGTGAGCATGAAGAGGAGCGTTCCGACGAATCCGATGAGACCCAAGCCCACGACGGCCAGACCCATGGTGGATCCGCTCAGGAAGGAAACGCGGAGAGCTTTGACGATGCTGGTGCGAGCGGCTTCGGCGGTGCGGACGTTCGCGATGGTGGCCGTGCGCATGCCGATGAAGCCGGCAAGGGCCGACGTCACGGCTCCGATGACGAAGCTCATGGAAGTGAATGGCATGGACCAGACGGTTCCGACGTTCTCGTATCCGACATCAAGGAAGACGTACAGAAGGATGGCGGCGACGATGATGAAGGGTCCGATGATCATGTATTCCTGCGTGAGGAATGCCATGGCTCCGCGGCGGATCTTGGCGCTGAGTCCCTGCATCACGTCATTGCCCGGACTTTGAGCTCCGATGATGCTGCGGAAAATGAACGCAATGACCAGTGCTGCGACACCGGAAGCGAAGACCACCCAGAGATTCTGAGTGAGAGAGAGATTTTGGAATACTCCGGACATACGGAAAGGGGAAAGGAGACTGAAAATCGCGAGCTATCATGGATGCCGGTCCCCGGCACAGGCAAGCGCGCCGTTGGCCTGAGCTCTTGCAAAATCAGCCTTTTGTATTCTAAAAAATCTGAGAATCTTCGAAGAAAATCGGACGTTGTACACAATTCTTTCTGTTCAACGGAACTTCGCTGAGTATCATTCTTCGCATGTCGTTTTCGCTCAAGCTCCGTACGCTCCATCATCAGCATCAGGAAAGAGCCGATGATGCCGCGGCGCGGCTTCCGACGGAACGCGAGGAATGGCTTCTGTCAGCGGCGCTTCTCATCTTCATGACGGGGCTCTTCATGGACGGTTGGGCGCACAATCATATTCCGGAACTCGAGACGTTTTTCACGCCGTGGCACGCGGTTTTTTATGCGGGCTACGCGCTCACGGCGCTCACGCTGCTCGGCATCGTGTGGCACAGGAAATCGTCGCTGAAGATTCCGTTCTCGTCGGCGATTCCGCACGGCTACGGCCCCGCTCTGTTCGGCGCCCTCCTTTTCTTTCTCGGCGGCCTCGGCGACATGGCGTGGCACGAGATCTTCGGCGTGGAGGCGGATATCGAAGCGTTGCTGAGCCCTACGCACTTGGTGCTCGCATGTGCCCTCTTCCTCATGATCACGAGCGGACTTCGGGTCTGGTTCCTCGCCGTTCCGCCGCTCGGCGTCCCGAGCTTCCGTACACAGCTGCCGATGCTGCTCTCGCTCTCGTTCGTCATCGCGCTTCTGTGGTTCATGACGCAGTTCTCGCACTTCGTCACGGTTCGTGCGGGCGGAGCGGGCTTCGAGGATCCGAACATCGCCGACATGTCCCAAAACATCGCCATCGGCGGAGCGCTCCTTTCCACGGCCGTGCTCATGGGTGGAGTTCTCCTCGTCCTCCGTCGGGGAAGGCTGGCGACGGGCGGGCTGACGTTCGTCTTTCTCGTCACCATGTACGCCATGGGCGTGATGCGAGACGGTCTGTCGCTCCTGCCCGCCGCACTCGTCGCGGGCATCGTCGCCGATTGTTTGGCGCAGCGCATTCATCCGCTCGAACGTCATCGCACGGAAGTTCGCATCGCAGGCTTCCTCATTCCGGCAGTTCTCTTTACCGGTTACTTCCTCACGATTCACATTCAGAGCGGCATCTGGTGGACGGTCCACTTGTGGGCCGGGCTCATCGTGATGACCGGCATCGTGGGAACGCTCGTGAGTTTCCTGGTGCTTCCTCCCGCGGATCCGGCCTAATGTTCGTGGGGCACGGCGGCCTGGCGCCACACGTTGTCGATGTGTCCCGGAACGATGTAGTACGGCAGGATAATCAGGTAGCAGAGCAGGCTCAGGTTCATCGAGTAAAAGGAAAGTCCGATGGCGATGAGCGCCGCAACGGGTGCAACGAGAATCCGAAGCTGCACTTTGTGACGCAGCTTGTCGGTGACCGTGTGCACGCTGAGTCGATGATGGAACGTGGCGTACGTCCAGCTCCACCACGAAACGATTCCGATGACGATGAGGTTGATGCCGTAGATCACCGAGGCCATCTGAATATCCGCATAGCGGCCGAGCAGCGCGCTTGAGAAGGGGAGCAGAGACACCATCATCAGAAAAAAGATGTGGATCCATGAAAAGACGCGGTCGCTCCTGTCGATGTAGTGAAATTGAATCTGCTGTCCCACCCAGTAAATGCCCAAGTTGATGAACGTCACGACGTAGGTCAGAAACAGCGGTACCTGGTGCCACAGTGCGGCATTCAGGTCGGCATGCGTCGTTACCTCGGGGATGTGCATTTCCAGCACCAGAAGCGTCATGACGATGGCGAAGACGCCGTCGTGGAGCGCTTCGATGCGCTTGGGCGTGAGGGCGGTTCTCTCGTCGGGTGCGTTGTGGGAGTCGGTCATACCTTTATAGTACCGTCCGAGAGGCGAACCGTCACAATCGAGATGCCCGCGAAAAATGGCTGCAGGGTTCGTGCGTCGTATGTATCGATCGGCATATCGGTGATGGACCGTACGAAGGAGAGCAGCTCCTTCTTTGTGTAAAATCGCTGGGCGGTCCATGGCCAAAACCGTTTCATCCCGGGCAAACGCGTGAAGAGGTACCACAGATGGAAGTACGACATGTGGGACGGTACCGAGAACATCACCGTTCCTCCGGGCGCGCAAAACTGAAGATGGCGCCGTATGACGTGTGCGGGGTCCCGGAAATGTTCCACGAGTCCTTGCGACCACACCACGTCCGCTTGTCCGAGCGGCAGCGTGTCGTCGGCATCGTAGATATCCGCCTCGATGAACGTCATGCCTTCGGTCGCTCGTCCCTTCGCTTCCGCTATCGCCGCCGCCGATGCGTCGAGCCCCGTGTACCGTTTGGCATTGTTGATGACCCGCGTCCCCAAGCTTGCCGTTCCGCACCCCAGCTCCAGAAATCGGACATCGGGCCCCAAAAAGGCGCGCACCGCGCGCAAGAACAGTGCGTTGTACATTGTCCGCCCGAGCCGAACGTACGCGTTGTCGCGACGCTGCTTCCGCCACACGTCATCCCATGCGCCCGCTTTGCCGGGTACATGTTCTTGCAGGAGATCGTCATCGGCGCGCATAGGCGCGGTCACAATAACAAAAAAAGCGGGTGTGCGGGCGAGATTCTGTCGCCGCAACCTGCTCATCGGCGATGCGTCACCGCACTTGCATGCGGGCTGGGGCACTTGTACCCTTGGTTCGTGTCATCCGTAGTTCTCCGCAGGCAAACCTGGTGGCAGCAGCGCACTTCATCGCTGTCCTGCTGGCGTTAAGCCTACACATCTCGCTCACGTCACTTCACGTCCTCAGCAGATCAGCGGAGGCGTTTTTATTTGTATGTCCCTTTTTCCATCATGACTCCCAAACTTTCATCACAACAACAAGACGGCCTCGAACGTTTGTTCGACGGCACCGAACCTTTTGCCGTGGCCCGAGGGCAGAGGCACTCCGAACTCGGACGACGTGTTCATATCTTTCACGGACGCGCGTCGTTTCATGACCTCTTGAACGACATTCCCCAAACGCACGAAAAGAGTGACGGACAGATCATCGATACCGTCAGCGCCGTTCCGTTCAATCAAATCCGCGAACGTGGCTTCTCCGCGCGTTCCGCGGGCGAACGAATCTCCACGCTGTCCGTCGATGCGCGCTCCATGATTTCCCGCCAAGTCGCACTCGATCTTTTTCCTGCCGAGACCATCGCGATGTCCGGGGACATCACTCATACGTTTTCGATGCCCGAGTACGCCGATGTCGTGCGGCGAGTGCGACGTGACGAGATCGGACGCGGCGAAGGATCCAACTTCGTCGTCGCCGACGCCGCGCGTTTCGCCGTCGAGGACATGTCGCGCGCCAAAGCTCTCTCGATTTTCCGCAAGCTCCTCGAAACCGAATTCGGTTCGTACATGCATTTCCTTTATTACGACGGAGAGCGCTACGTGGTCGGCGCATCCCCCGAAAGGCACCTGACGGTCAGTAACGGCCACGTGACCATGAACCCCATCAGCGGCACGTTCCGCAAGGAAGGGCGCACGCTCCTCAAGCAGTTCCGCAGCGACCTCATGAAGTTTCTGGGCGACAAAAAAGAAACGATGGAGCTGTGCCGCGTTCTCGACGAAGAGCTCAAGATGATGTCCGACATGTGCGACGAAGGCGGCACCGTCGTGGGACCTCTTCTCAAAGAAATGCTTCGACTCATTCACACCGAGTACGAACTCATCGGATACTCGCGCAGTCGCGCCATCGATTTGTTCCGCATGTCGATGTTCGCACCGACGGTCATCGGCGGACCTCTCGGCAATGCATGCGACATCATTCAAAAATATGAACCCGAATCGCGCGGTTACTACGGGGGCGCACTCATGATGCTCGGCCGCGATTACGCGGGACGCGAGCTTCTCGACAGCGCCATCGCCATCCGCATGGCGGAGATTACCCCCGAAGGAACGGTGACGGTTCGGGCCGGTTCCACCATCGTGCATAACTCCGACCCGGACTCCGAAGCACGTGAGAAGCAAGCCAAAATGAGCGGTATCCTTGGTGCGTTCCGCGACACCGGCAAGCGCTCGTCGGTCTCGATGCCCGCCATGCCGCAGTTCGACGACGAAATCAACGAAGCGCTGGAGCGACGGAACGATACGCTCTCGTCGTTCGCACTCCATGATCAGCATGCCGAAATGCTCGCCGTTCCGGAGCTCGTGAATAAAAAAATCACCGTCATCGACAACGGCGATGATTTTTGCAAAACGCTTCGGCACATGATCGTGCGCATGGGTGCGAACGTGCATGTCGTTCCGTTTTTCAAATTTGATTCTTCATCGGATGATTCCGACATCGTCATCGTCGGTCCCGGTCCGGGAGATCCGAACGACGAACAGCATCCGAAAATACAGATGCTTTCCGGCATCGTGAGAGATCTTCGTGAGAAGAAAAAACCGATGCTCGGCGTGTGTTTGGGGCATCAGATGATTGCCCGTGATCTTGGCTTATCTGTGCGAAAAATGGATACTCCTCTCCAAGGGGTTCAGAAGCAGATCGACTACTTCGGAACGGAGACGAACGCCGGGTTCTACAACACGTTCGCCGCGGAGTCGAAACATCTCGACGGCGTGGAAATTTCTTCCGACGAACACACGCGCGATGTGTTCGCGATGCGCGGTGAGAAATTTGCGAGCGCGCAATTCCACCCAGAATCAGTTCTGTCGCAAGACGGATTGAAAATACTTCGTGATGCGCTTATTCGTTTAGCACAAGCCGAAATTCCGCCTTCCGAAAAAATTTCGTGATGCACGCATGCGCTTGAACATGCGGAGATCTTCTTTTCATTCGGAGATCTCCGCATACAATGGAAGGAGTTTTATTTTCTTCCAATTCCCTTCATGGCCAAGGCCAAGAAAGCAAAGAAGTCGAAGGCGAAGACCAAGAAGAAGAAGGCGACGAAAAAGAAAAGGAAATAGTCGCCATCCTTTTTGAGGAAAGACGTCCTGCTTGCGGGGCGTTTTTCCGGTACGGCCGTTAGAGCTTCTTTTTGGCTTCTGCAAGCGCCTTTGCGGTCTTCGGATCCATCGTCGCCAGGATCTCCAGCTCCCTCACCGCCTCTTTCATTTTTCCAAGCTTACCGTACGCCGTCGCGAGATTTCTGTGCGCGTCGGGGAAGTCGGGAAACAGTGCGATGGATTTTTCGTACGCGGTCGCGGCGTCGCTCCACCGTGAAATGTTTTGATACGCGACACCCAGATTGTAGTGCGCCTTGAACGAATCGTCCTTCATCGTCGATGCACGCTCCAGCATCGCGAGTCCTTCCTCGCGTCGGCCTTCTCCGAGCAATAGAATCCCAAGGTCGATGGCGGCATCGGCGTAATCGGACTTCATCTTGAGCGCCGCCTCGTATGCGATTTCGGCTTGCATGGGCCGTTTATCCGCTTCGAGCGCCATGCCGAGTCCGTACGCGGCGCGGCTGTCATCGGGATGTTTTTGGAGCGTGTCCACGTGGAGCATCACGCTGTCGCGGAACACGAACGTACGAAGCACGGTGAGAAATGCCAGCACGATGAGCACGCACGCCGAACCGATGACCAGAATCTTTCGTGTCGCGGCGCGAACGTGCGGATGTGAAAAAAGTTTCGTCCACACCGAGGCGACGATCAGAAAAATTCCGATGGACGGAAGATAGGCGTACCGCTCCGACGCCAGTAGATAGAACTCGTTGCCGCGCGTGTAGTGCACGAGCGTCGGTGCCAGAGTCACGCAGAAAAAGACCCATCCCCACCACGGTGCCGGAAGCTTCTTTACGGCTTTCCAGAGGGTAAAAGTCAGTCCTCCGACGACGGCAATGGCCAGAGGAAGTTCGGGGCTCCAGAGCTGTGTCTTTGGGACCGCATGCATGATCGCTTGGCCGGAGGGCATCACCGTCAGTTTCAGATAAAAGAAGATCGAACGAAACGCCATGACGATCATCGGTTGAAGCTCCAACGTTTTCCCCACCGTTGTCTTGCCGACGATCGCGACGATGCCGAACAACATTGCGAATCCGAAAAACGGCCACAGTTTTTTGACCGACCTTCGTGTTCCGCCTTTGTTCCATTCGATGACAAGCAAGACGAGCGGCAGCGTGAGCGCCGTCACCTTGCTTCCGAGTGCGAGAACGAAAAGGACGATGCTCCACACGCAGGACGCTTTCGCTCGGGTGTCACCGTGGTGCAGATACGCGCGAAGTGACGCCAAAAAGAAGAACGCACTCAGGACGTCTTTCCGGGAACTCACCCACAGCACCGCTTCGGCATTCAGCGGATGCAGCGCGAAGAGCGCCGCCGTGATCCCTGCGACCATTTCGCTCTTCGTCAGCTTTTTGACGATCGACCACACGAGGAGCGTCGATCCCAGGTGCAGGAGCAGATTGATCGCGTGGAAGTGCCACGCATGCAGGCCGAACATCCACGTTTCGATTTGATACGAGAAGAAGGTGACGGGGATGTAGAGTTCCGGATCGAAATGCGTGAGCACGTACCACAGGCTTGAGAATGCGGGCACCAGCACGTGCGTGTTCTCGGTCACGAGCAACGGATCATCGACGTTCACGAATCCGTTCCACAGTGACGCAGCGTAGACCGCCGCCGTCACGACAAGCAAAAGGCATCGCCATGGATATCGTCGTATCAAGCTCACGGGGAGGAGTGTACGCCGATTTGACGCACCCTGTAGAATGAAAGCATGAAGAAAGAGAAATCCGCATCATCGGCCAAGAACGTTCATACCGAGACGGCCATTTTTGCCGCAGGTTGTTTCTGGGGCGTGGAGGAAACGTTCCGTCAGCTTCCGGGCGTCATCGCTACCGAAGTCGGCTACACGGGCGGACACGTGGAGAATCCCACGTACGAACAGGTGTGCACCGACCAAACCGGCCATGCCGAGGCGGTGAAGATCACGTTCGATCCCGCCGTGATCGCGTACGGCAAGTTGCTCGACGTCTTCTTTGCCAATCACAACCCCACGTGTCTCAACTATCAGGGGCCCGACTTCGGTTCGCAGTATCGCTCGGCGATTTTCTACGAGTCGCCCGTGCACAAGGCCATCGCCGAAGAAACCGTGGAGCGTGAGCGCCGCAGCGGCAAGTGGGGCGGACGACCGGTGGTCACGCAGATCGTTCCTGTCGTGCCGTTCTACTCCGCGGAGGCCTACCATCAGAAATACCTCATGAAGCGGGGACTGGGCTCATGCCATCTGTAAGCTCCGGTTTTCTTGGAAGCAGTGCGCGTACGTCGCTCACGCGTCCGAATTCGATGTAGCGGTAGCTTAGCCAGCCGACGAGTGAGAGCATGACGGACATGCGGAAGAAATTGAACGGTGTCATCTCAATGGTGAACATGTGCATGACAAATGGATGCCACAGATACAGCGAATAGCTCATCATGCCGATGAGTTGCAGAGGGCGATTGCCGAAGATCATGTGCAGTACCGTATTTTTCGTATGAACAAGCCCAAGCAGAAGCGCCGTGCAACCGACGGAAAACAGCGTCGTGATGACGGGGAACATCCGCGGCGTCAGATGCCATTCACTCACTTTCAGCCTGTCGTGCAGCAGGAAAGCCGCTCCGATAAACGCAATGCCCGCGAGAACGAGCGTGAGCGGTTTGCGGATACGGTAACCGACGTGCATGTACGCTGCCGCAATTCCCAGGCTGAAATAAAAAGCGTCACCGAGGACATTGTTGCTCACGTAATTCACGCCGGCTCCCAACGTGATGGCCCCCCACCATTGCATCGCCAAACTGAAGAATGCGATCGTGACCATGGTTCGCAGCATTCCGTATCGACCAACGGCCCACAGCACTCCGGGCATGAGCACGCAGAACCAAATTTCCGAACCAATGGACCACAGGACGCCGTTGTACCCGGGGAACCACATCCAGGGAATGAAGTGGAACGTGGCGGTTCCCATCAGAAAAATGTCGCGCAACATGTTCGACATGTTGTTCGGCAGGCTGTTGTGAATCCCTACAACGATTGCGAGATGAAGGTAGTAGAGCGGTAAGAGACGGAATGCACGTTTTTTGTAGAACCACAGCACATCGTCTTGCGTCATCATCGTTCGAGTTCCCATGGCGTACGGCAACGCCAATACGAACCCTGAGATGATGAAGAATAGGAACACCGCCATTTGGCCGTTCTGCAGAAAACCGTAGTGCAGCAGCGTTTTTTCCCCAACGGTCACGAGAGGCAGCGATGTTCGCGGTCCCACGAGCGGATACCAGATGTGGTACGCGATCACCGTCAGAATCGCCATGCCTCGGAGTCCGTTGATGGCGGGAATTTTTTTCATGGTCAGGGGTAAAACTTTTTCCCGTTCTTCATCATATCCAGGAACGTATCGAATCGCTTTTTGCGCGTTTCCGGTTTCTTGGCCGTTTGCAAACGATGATAAATCGCATACTTGTTGGTCTTGTTGAGCGACTCGTAAAAAGCGAGCGCCTTTTTGTTTTTCTTCAGCGCATTCAGAAAATCTTCCGGAACCGTGGCCAGCCCCTGGCCGTGGTAGGCGCGGTCCCACCGACCGTCTTTTTTGGCGTCCTCCACTTCTTTCATGCCCGCCGGGCGCATCTTGCCTTCTTTCGTCAGTCGCTCCACCGATGCCACGTTGATCTTGGACCAGTTGCCGCCCTTCTTTCGGGGCGTGAAGCGCTGCAAATACGAAAGATCGTCGCCTTTGTGGCGGACGCCGTCGATCCATCCGAAACACAGTCCAATGACGATGGACTCGGGATACGTGAGGTTCTGCTTGCCGGAATCCTTCTTAAACAGCCTCAGCCACACTCCTTTGGACGTCGTGTGGTTTGCATCGAGCCAGTCTTCCCAGCCTTGGGCGGATGTCGGTGCGACGATGGGGAGGTCTGCCATACGTCGTCCAGGGTACCACGATCGGCTGCAAGGATTCGGTGTATCATCCGTCTCCTTCTACGATCATGAAGCGTCTCTCCTTTTTTCTTGCGGCAATCATCCTCGTCGGAAGCGCACTGGTGCTGCCCGAGGCGCTGGCGCGTACGCTCAATGCCGAATATCGCACCTGCATGCAGCAGGCGGTTTCCAGGTATCAATCGGCGATCATCGGCAACCAGCGCACGTACAACGATGCGCTCATCGCGGCGATGGAGCATAAGAAAGACGGTTACGTGAATTCGTGGAACAACGAAGACGAGTCGGCCCAGCAAGCCGGCGTCCGCGAAGCGGACAAGCAATGGAGCCGCGAGTACACCGATGCGCGCAAGCAGAAGAGCGATGCCGACCGTGTCGCAAGCAACGACTACAGCAACGACCGTAAACCGTGCGGTCCGCTCAAGAATCCCAAAACTCCGCCCACCCCACCCTCACCTCCGCCACCGCCACCCGCGCCCACGAACCCCGGCCTCTGCCCCGAGGGCTACAGAAGCGTTTGCCGCAGCCCGTGCGCCGATCCGAACCAGATCTGCATCATGATCTGTATTCATGGCTGCGAGAGGATTTAGGCAGGTGCCCTGGCCAAAACCGGCGGAAATGGGTAACCTCCCCACGCGAAACCGTTGGGGAGTCCCTCCTTCGTCCCGCATATGCGGGACTACGGCGGGCAGGCGCCAAGCCCCCCATGTCGTTTCCATGGTCTCCGACCATGATCTTTCTACAGCATTGGGGAGTCGCCAAGCGGTAAGGCAACGGGCTCTGAACCCGTCATTCGGGGGTTCGAATCCCTCCTCCCCAGCCACCTAAAAAAAGGTGTAAATAGACCCACGTGCCTATCTAAAAACCTTCTATTACAGATGCAACTTCCTTTTTTCGACTTCGATTATTCCAAGTTTTGTAATGAAATAAATGCTCTCGTTGAAGTGCAAGAATGCACTTACATTGACAAGTCTATGAAGGGTTCTACGAAGATTTTTTCGCATAGCGGGTTTTACCCATTGTTCCAAGTCAGCATAGGAAGCACCCTTGCTCCCACATTCGTACAAAAGTAATAATACATAATCACTCGCACCCAAATTTGGTTTTAATACTTTAAGGAAGCCGCTGAAATCCTGAACTGCTGGCGCCCTCCTGCTGATAAGATTTTCGATAATGTTCTGAGCCTCATTTGCTGAACATGCATGGTACAGACGTATAAATTCAGCCATAACCCAATCCAGTATTGAAATGACCAGAGTTGCATCCTGCAAGTTCGGATCGATCCCATCTGCAAGGTGGGCCGCATCTCGATTATTGCGAATGTCATATGTGACTCGTAGAGCCCTGGGAATATGTAGACGAATTGAGTCAGAGCACTTCCCTTTTGGGATATTAGCTAACGCAGTGATTAGTTTTTCAGCATCTAAGGATCTATTCAAACTTGTAGATTTTCCAAATGCAATCTGTTCAAGCAAGCGAAAAGCTGCTTCGCAAAAACGACCACCTTCAACTGCACTTAGTCTCAATCCACCAGCATAGAAGTTCAATTTTGACTCCTCATAAGCAGCTAGGAGTTCGTCAACGATCTTTGGATCGCAATGTTTTGAGAGGCTACTACGGATAATATTTTGCATAAGGCTTGATAAGATTTAGAATCTTCAACTTACTTCCCCTTCGTCTTAGATTTCTTTGAACGGGTCTTCTTTTTAGGAAGAGAACAATCCTGTATTGCTTTCTTGACCTTTTCGCGATCAGGAAGGGCATTAACCACTGCTTCACCAAGAGAAGTTATCTGCTTATTTCCGCCACCCGCCTTTGCAAGATATTGAGCTGAAGCCGCATTGCGTGCCGATACAGACGCATTGGTAAAATCTTTCATTGCGGCTTCAGTATTTAATTTTGTAAGGTCTCGTGTTTTGAACATTGGTGTTTCACGATGATAGGCCAGATAATATGCAAGGCATGTAATACGTTCAATTTCTGAAGCAGGCTTCTTCAGAGCCATGAAGGATTTCGGCGTTGAGGAATTATCACCAGAAATAGCTGTAGCAACACCCGATTCTTTTTCGGTATTTTCCAATGAATGCATTGCTTGAGGGTTTATTGAAGCGCCCATGATCAATGTAATAATCTTTAGCGCAATAGCTTCAGAGACGGGCTTCTCGTTCATTAAAATGTCACCACCGGATAAAGTAACTTTATAGACGCTTTCTTTTGAGGTCATAAATAATAGGGTAAATAATAAAAATCCTAAAATTAGGATATTTATGCCTTAAATGATTGTCAATCATTTCTTAGAGATTTTTCTTAAGACCCACGTGCCTTCCTAAGGCTTCAAGCTTGCTCTCCCAAAACCCCTGAAATACCGCCAAGGTTCTAATGTCAGACCTGTCTGTTCAGCCAAGTATTTCACGAAAGGGGCTTCGCCCCTCTCGTGCCTGCACGCCAAAGCTGCCGGCGATTCCGGCACGCAGGCGTGAGCTCACCCCAAAAATGATGCGTTCCAGGCAAGCAGAGCTTGCCTTCGCGCGTTTCTTAAAACCTTATCATATCGATACGCACGTCCGCTTATATCAACGCTACGGATACGTCAGCGTCATCGACCCTTCGTGAGTGATGCCTGCGCCGTTGCCGGTGAAATGAAACGGCACCGTTTTCCCGCTCTTATTCACCGATCCGCTGAAGTCGGCACTTGCCGGCACATTCACGAAAAACGGGCTGCATGCACCCATCATCTTGCCGCTGATCACCCCGTTGTTGCGCCCGTCATATGTACCCGTGACCCGGCCTTCGCACGTTCCCGACACCGTTCCCGTCACCGCTCCGCCGTCCAAGGGAATATTCGCCGTGATGTTCACGGTATAGCCTTTGTACTCGTACGTTCCCGTGGCGACCGCCGAACCCTCCGGTTCCGGCTCTTCCAGTCCGCCGAACAGGCATTCCAGTATTTCGATATTCTGACACCGGCTGAAGTAGTAGCCCGCGGCTTCATTGGAGCCCACGAGGAGCAGGATCAACAAAATCAGAATGAATGCCGCCATTGGTCCACATCCCATTTTGTTGGCCATTGAGGACCATTCAATCAGGATGGCGCCGAAAGATCAACGTACTTCTTTCCTCATCTTGATCATCCGAGGGCCTCATCGGTGTGGAGCGCATATGAAGCGGAACATGAAAACGTCCGCACGGTACTCAGAACGTGCGGCGAAATCGGCTAGAATGCGACGTATGCGCATCGCTCGTTTTCTTTCGATCATCATCGCTCTCGGCGTCGTGGCCGCTTGTCAGCCGCAAGAGCAGAAACTCGTTCCTCCCACGCAACCGACATCGTCGTCGGCGTCCTCGGTGCAGGCACTTGAACAAGTGCCGTCCGAACTCACCATCAAACATTTTTCTGCGATGAAGCTGGAAGGCACGGGACTCACCATGGATACGCGTACCGAGAGCAATGCGGCGTACGACAAGTACAACGTTCATTATTTCAGCAACGGTCTCAAGATCACGGGAGTCTTCCTCATGCCCAAAGGTACGGGGCCGTTTCCGCTCCTCATCCTGAATCACGGGCATATCGACACCGCCGTGTATACGCAAGGCAGGGGACTCAAGCGTGAGCAGGACAGCTTGGCACGTGCGGGGTTCGCCGTGCTCCACACCGACTACCGCGGTCACGCCGGTTCGGACAAGAGTCCCATGCCCGAAGACGATTCGGTGTACGACGGAAATTTGGAGTACGCCATGGACAGCGCCAACGCGATTCTTGCCGTCCGCGCAGCCAAGCTTCCGCGCGTCGATGCGACGAAGGTTGGGATGCTGGGGCACTCCATGGGCGGAGGAGTGACGCTCGCGGTGCTCACCGGCAGGCCCGATCTCGTGAGTGCGGCCGTGCTCTACGCGCCGGTCCATGCCGACGTCTGGGAGAACTTCGATCGTTGGCGACGTTTGCGCGATGAGGGCGATCGAACCATCGAGAAGTTCGGCACGCGCGCCGAACACCCCGAGACGTGGGATGCGCTGTCTCCCAAAACGTATCTGAAGAACATGGTCGCACCGGTTCTCCTGTTCCAGGGTGGCAAGGACAACGATGTTCCCGAGGCGTGGTCCGACGCTCTCGATGTTTTCATGAAGGACGCGGGGCGTGACATCGAATACGTGGAGTATCCCGATGAGCCCCACGAATTCATCCGCAAGTGGCCCGATTTCATGGAGCGAACCGCCGCATTCTTCCATGCCCATCTTGCGCAAGGCGATGCCGCCGAAGATTTTCTGTTGCCGCTTTCGGCCGAGCGCGTCACGAAAAAACCGTTCGGTCTCAAGGTCGACCCCGAGCATTCTCCCGTCTCGCCCGAAAAATTCACCGGGTATCACACCGGTACGGATTTCGAGACGACCGATGCCGACCCCGCCGATGTCGTCGTTCGTGCCGCGTGCACCGGAAAGATCGTCTACAAAGGAATGGTGAGCGGTTACGGCGGAGTCGTCGTGACATCGTGCACGTATCAAGGCGAGAAGGTCACGGCTTTGTACGGACACCTTCGCTTGTCCTCGGTGTCGCTTGGAGTCGGCGACGAGCTGAGTGCTGGCGCGCCGTTTGCCGTACTCGGAACGGGATACTCTCCGGAGACGGACGGCGAGAGGCGTCATCTGCACTTCTCGCTCCACCGCGGCACATCGACGGAGCTCAAGGGCTACGTGCAAACGGAAGACGCGCTCAAGGATTGGATCAAAGTTTTGTGACACACAGAAAGAGCCGCTTACGCGGCCCCGTCTGCTCCCTTCTACCACTGAAGGTTACTGTGCTGATTCGATGGTGGATTCCTCGCGGACGTCATCCTCCGGGTGGCCCATGAAGCCGCCTTTCATCTTGCGATGACCTTCGGGACGAGCGGGGAGCGTCACTCCCTTCTCCGTCGCGATCTGTTCGATGGTTTTGCCACCGTCGATCGCAGCCTTGAGTTCGGCTTCGGTCATGCCGAGCTTCTCGGCGAGCTTGCCTCCCATGGGGCCGTCCATGTGCATCTTGAATTTCATGCCCGGGCCGCCCATCTGAGCGCCCATCATGAAGAAGTGGCTGTCGCCGCATGCGGTCTTCATCGCTTCCATCTCAGCCTTTTTGTCGTCGGCGTTGAAGGTTGCGTCCATGGCGGTGCGGAAGGCTTCCTGAGCGGCCTTGATGGCTTCGGCACGTGCGGTGTCATCGGTGATGGCGGCTGCGGCAACGAGTGCATTCTGACGCGTCTTGGTGGCCGCTTTCTGTGCCGTGATCATGGCGTCGACCGACGCGAGGAATTTTCCGTCTTGGTCCGCCATCGCCTGCACGCAGGCTTGCGTCGGAACGGGACGGGTCTTGAGAACATCGGCGGTGCCGGTCGTGCCGGATGCCGCGCTCACGAGCTGTGCCAAGATCGGTACGGCGAGAGCGAGACCGGTGGCGCCTGCGGTGGCGCCGAGGAGAAATGATTTCTTCATACGAATGTGTGGGTAGAGAAATAAAAAGTCCGTCGCGACATGCGCATCGTATGACTCCGTCCGTTAAGACCTGGTTAAGACGATATTAAGATTTCTTTATTTTTGCTTTGGCGAAGTGCAGCGTGAACGTCGTGCCGTTGTTTTTCTCGCTCGCGACGTCGATGCTCCAGCCATGCAGATCCACGATGCGTTTGACGAGCGCGAGTCCGAGGCCGAGCCCGCCCCTCGAGCGTGATGCGTCGGCTTGGTAGAATCTGTCGAAGACGTGCGGCACGTCCTCGGCGTCCATGCCGATGCCGTCGTCGCTCACGGAGAGGGAATCTTTCTTGAGCGTCACGTGCACGGTGCCGTGCGGTTTTCCGAACTTCACGCCGTTCGTGAGCAAGTTGGAGAGCACTTGGTGGATGAGTGCTCCGTCGCCCTGCACATGGACGTTCGGCGCGACGTCGGCCGTGATGGTGGCGTCTTTTTCTTTGGCCAAGAGCTTATGTTTGCTGACGGTCTGTTCCACGAGCACCGAGAGATCGACGGGCGTGCGCGTCATATCGAGCGCATCGAGGCGCGTCAGCTCCAAGAGCCTCTCCACGAGCACTTCGATTTGCTTCACGTCGGCTTTGGCCGACTCCAATCCTTCTTGATATTTCTTGGTTCGCAGTGCCAAATCCAACGATGAATTCAGCGTCGCGAGCGGCGTGCGCAGTTCATGGCTGGCATCCTGGGTGAATTGTTCCAGGCGCTCCATCATGTCCTCGGCAGGCTGCAAACTGTGGCGGGCGAAGACGATGCCCACCAAGTAGGTGGCCGCCGAGATGAGTGCGCTCACGATGAGATAGAGGAGTGCTCGTATCGGCAAATCGCGGTACTGCTGACGTTCGGGCCCCACGATTTGGATGAAGCCGATGGTTTCTTCGCCGTTCTGGAGCGGCTTCGTGAAGATGGCGTAGTCGTCGTCTTGCAATTCCACGGACGTGAACCCGACTTTCTTTTCGAACGGGATTTCACTGAAGAAACTTCCGGAGACGACGATGTTCCCGCTGCTGTCCATGATGCGCATGCGTTCCATCATGGGAGGCGGTACGCCCACCGGCATGCCTTGCAGCGCCATCATGGCCGGTCTCTGCATCTCGTTCGACGTGCGCACCAAGCGGTCGTGTGACATGCGCAGCACGTTGTGATAATCGGCGATGAGGAACACCAAACCGTTGAGGAGGAGCAGCAAAAATACGAAGGCCGTGAATTGCAGCGCGATCCGATGGCTGATGTGCTTGAACATGGGGTTTAGTCTGCGGGAATCAGGTAGCCCTTGCCCGGAACGGTTGAGATGGAGGACTTGCCCAGTTTGCGCCGAAGATAGGCGATATGCACGTCCACGGTTTGCGAGAACATGAGTTCGTCGCGGCCGCCCCACACGTGTTCGATGATGCGCGGGCGTTCCTGCACCTGTCCTTTGTTGCGGAGCAGGAATTCGAAGAGGGCGTACTCCTTCGGCGACAGGTCCACTTGCTTGCCGGCTTTCTCCACTTTGCGCGTGTTCGTGTCCACCGTGATCAGACCCGTCTTCATGACGGGCTGCCTCTCCACCGTCGTGCGGCGCATGAGTGCGCGGACACGGGCCAGGAGCACGTCCAAGTCGAACGGCTTCGTCAGGTAATCGTCGGCTCCGATGTTCAGTCCGTGCACGACTTCCTGTTGTTTGCTGCGTGCGGTGAGCATGAGGATGGGCATGTCTTTCTTGTGCTGACGGAGCATCGTGCAAATGAGGTAGCCGTCCATGCCGGGCAAGTTGATGTCCAAGATCACCAAATCCACTTCCATGGTCATGGCTTTCTCGAATCCTTCTTTGCCGTCGTTGGCCACCGTCACGGCATATCCTTCCACCGTCAGAAATTGTCTGATGTTGTCGGCGAGCTTGGCCTGATCTTCGATGAGGAGAATGTGCATTGAGTTCTCAAGATAAGGCAGAGACATTAAGAATGCATTAAGACGAGACGGCTCAAGGGCAGAATCCTTACGCGATTCTTCTTAACCCTGCCTTAATGTAGACGTTCTAGAATGTAGACAATTATTCTTTTTCCTTGCCCAATGCAAAACTTCAGCCTCAAGTCATTTCTCCTCGGACTCGGTTCGGGCGCCGTCATCATCGTCATCGTGTTTGCAGGAATGCGCATGATGAGGCCGGGAGTTCGGATGAACGGACAGTTCCAGGCCGGCGGCAATCGCCAAATGAACATCGCACGCATGGCGGAACGTTTCGGCATGACCGAAGACGAGTTGAGCGCAGAACTGAAAGCCGGAAAAACAATGCCTGAAATCGCCAAGGAACACGGCGTCGACTTCGTATTCGGCGGTCGAGGTCCGGCCACGGGCTCCGGTCGCGTGATGACGGGCAGCGGAAATGCCGTATCATCGTCCTCCTCTTCCGCCAAATAATGTCATTTCTCAAGCGCATCATCGGCTTTCTCCGCCGCTCGTTCCTGCGCGTCAAAGCGATGCCGCTGTTTCAGAACATCTCGCGGTCCAGCTTCATCGGCGGGCTTGCTCTCTCGCTCATCGTGGGAGGCTGGTACGTCGTTCGTGCCGGTACGACTTCATCCACCGCGTCCTCCGAAGAGATCGTCGTGGTGGAACGCCGCGATATCGTGACGACCATCAAGGCGCTCGGCAAAGTGACGTTCGCCAGCGAGCAGCAACTGAAATTCAACCTGAAGGGTACGGTCACCAAAGTGAATGCGAAAGAAGGCGACGTCGTGAAAAAGGGCCAAGTGCTCGCCGAGCTCGACAAATCGTCGGTGCTCGCCGACGTGCGCCAAGCCCAGCTCCAGATCGGAGCGAGCGCGCTGCAGCTGCAGCAGCTCGAGAACGATCGGGAGAAGACCTTGGCCGATGCCCGCAACGATCTCAAGACCGCCCAGGAAAAACTTCCCGCCGACGTGGCGTCCGCCGAGCGGGCCCTCGTCGAAAAGAAAGCGGCACTGACGCAAGCAAAGTCGGATTTGGACAAGCAGCAGAACACGGAGCTCCAAAATCTCGGCCTCACGGCCCAGAGCACACTGACGGCATCGCAGAAACTTCTCGATTCCTTCTACGGACTGTTGACGCGCGATCAATCGTCGCGTCCGCCCGAGACGGAGCTCGGCAACGGCACCTCGTTCGAGATCGACCACTATTTATACAACGATCAAGCGATGAAGATCAAAGTGCAAAATGATTTCATCACCGGATTGCAGCTTGCCAAGAAAATGCGCGATTCCTACGGCAGCGCGTTGCCGTCCCAGAGAGATACCAAAGTTCTTCTTGCAGCTCTTACCGATGCGCAGAAATTGGCAGAGGCCGTGCATCGCTTGGGCGAGGATTCGTACGCGCTGCTGCAGGGCGCCACCACCGATACGTCCAGTTTCACCACGAGCGATTTGCAAGGCTATCGTAACACCGTGAACACCAATCGCAGCACGGCCGCAGGGCTTGTGGATGCCGTTGTCACGGCTCAAGCCAACTTGGCAGCCGCTTCGACCGACGAAGGCATTCCGAGCGTCACGCTTCAACAAAAGAAAGATGCGGTCCAAACCGCGACCAATGCCGTGCAGCAGGCCGAGGACAACCTGCAAGTATTGAAGACGCAGACGCCCGGCGACTTGCAATCCATGGAGCATGCGCTCAACTCGGCCGTCGCCACCACCGCCACGAACATTCAGCTGAAGAAGAACGACATCGCGCAGAAATCGACGTCGCTCCAGAAGACGCAGCAGAACCTGAAGGACTATCAGCTCGTGGCTCCGTTCGACGGCATTCTCACGCACATCGATTACAAGGTCGGTGACAATCTCTTGGACACCGGCGACACCGAAACGGCGGTCTTGCAAAACCGCGACTTCGTCGTCGTCACCATTCCGCTCGACCAAGTGGACGTCGTGCACGTTCGCACGGGTCTTCCCGCCGTCATCGTCTTCGATGCGCTCGTCGGAAAAACGTTCGACGCCGTCATCGACAGCATCGATCCGACTCCCATCGAGCAGTCGGGCGTCGTGTCGTACGAAGTGAAGCTGAAGATGCCGACGCCCCAAAATCTCACCATTCTTTCCGGCATGACCACCACCGTCACCATTGAAACCGAGAAGCGAACGGCGGTTCTCGCCGTACCGAATTTGGCCCTGCAGCATGCGGGAAACCTCACAACCGTGAAAACCGCGGCGGGTCAGAGCGTTCCCGTTGAAACCGGTCTCACCGACGGCAGGTACACCGAGGTCACGTCGGGTGTTCGCGAAGGCGAAGGCATCGTTTCCGTGAACATCGTGACGGGCGGAGCATCGTCCGCAAACGCGAATTCCGCACAGCAAATTTTCCGCTTGGGCGGAGGAGGCGGAAGCTTCGCGGTTCCCGCGGGGGGCGGCGGAGGAGTACGTCGCCAGTAACTTTCTTCGCCATGATCAATCTTCAGAACATCATCAAATCGTACGATCTTGGCGAAGAAAAGCTGGTCGTGCTCAAAGGCGTCTCACTCCACATCAAGACGGGGGAATTCGTCGCCATCATGGGGCCGTCGGGTTCCGGAAAATCCACGCTGATGAACATCATCGGACTCCTGGATACGCCGAGCGAGGGCTCCTATCTTCTCGAAAAGAAAGAAGTGGCGCGTCTGTCCGAAAACGAACAAGCAGAGGTCCGAAGCCGTCGCATCGGGTTCGTGTTTCAGGCGTTCAACTTACTCCCGCGCATGCATGCTCTTCGGCAAGTGATGCAGCCTTTATTGTACCAAGGCGTACATCGTTCCGTGGCTCAAACAAGGGCTGAAGAAGCCCTTCGATCCGTCGGTCTCGGGGACAGAATGGAGCACCTTCCGAGCGAACTTTCGGGCGGACAGCAGCAACGCGTGGCCATAGCCCGCGCGCTCGTCACGGACCCCGCCATCATCCTCGCCGACGAGCCGACGGGTGCTCTCGACACGCACACCGGAAAAGAAGTGATGAGCATTCTCACCGCACTCAACAAAGCCGGAAAAACCATCGTGATGGTGACGCACGAGCCCACCGTCGCCGCGTTCGCTTCCCGCACCATTCACATTCAGGACGGTCTTGTCGCCAAGCCATGAACATTCTCGAGAACATCAGAGGCGCGCTCGGTTCCATCGCCAGCAACAAGTTGCGGTCGGCGCTCACCATGCTCGGCATCATCATCGGCGTGGCGTCGGTCGTTCTGCTCGTCGCCATCGGCCAAGGCACGCAACGCAGCGTCACGTCGCGCATCCAGAGTCTCGGCACCAACTTGCTCACCATTTCGCCCGGCAGTCCGAGCCAGACCAACGTTCGTTTTACCGGAGGAGGTCAGACTTCGGGCACGCTTTCCCAAGATGACGTCGACGCCGTTTCTGAGCATATGGACGGCATCCAGGCCCTGTCGCCGGAACTGCGCAGTCGTCAGCAGGCCATCGTGGGCAGCAGGAACACGTCCACCAACGTCATCGGTGCGGTGCCCGACTACGCGCCCGCCCACAACGTCACCATGTCGTACGGCAACTTCATCACCGCCGAGAACAACGCGAACTACGACAAGGTCGCCGTGCTCGGTTCGCAGACCCTCACGACGCTTTTCCCCGACACACCGAACGCGCTCGGCGAGTCCGTTCGCATCGGCAACAATATTTTCACCGTTGTCGGTGTGGCTGCCTCCAAAGGACAGCAGGGCATCTCGAACGTCGACGACAGCATCTTCGTGCCGCTCTCCACCATGCAGCAACGCATCACCGGCTCGCAGTCCGTGAACTCCATCGCCGTATCCGTGAAAACGCAGGAAGACATGACGCGCGTGCAGCAAATTCTCACCGCCGTACTCATGAATGAGCACCGCATCACCGATGCCGCAAAGCAGGACTTCACCATCCTCAACCAAGCCGACGCCGTGGATACGCTCAACCAAGTTACCGGAGTCTTCACGCTCCTCCTCGGCGGCATCGCGGCGATTTCGCTTCTCGTCGGAGGCATCGGCGTCATGAACATCATGTTGGTGTCGGTGACCGAACGCACGCGCGAAATCGGCATTCGCAAAGCCATCGGCGCCAAGAAGCGCGACATCATGGTGCAGTTCCTCATCGAGTCCACGGTCCTCAGCGTACTCGGCGGGCTCATCGGCATCGTCATCAGCTTCATCGGTTCATGGATCGTGAGCACGCAATTTTCCCTGGACGCAAGCATCGCGTTTTCATCGGTACTTTTGGCATTCGGTTTCTCGGTGGGCGTCGGCATGTTTTTCGGCATGCTGCCGGCCTATAAAGCCGCGGGACTCAAGCCCATTCAGGCCCTGCGTTACGAGTAGTGATTCGGTGCCGTTTTCCCTGGTAAAAACGGCTTATTTCTGCTAAAATAATAAGATTTCTCGCGCGCGTGCGCGTGAGGGACACAAACACACATGTCGAAGCACACACTGATGTTCGGCTGGGAGTATCCGCCCGCTCACTTGGGCGGACTCGGAGTGGCATGCCAGGGCATCGTTCGCGGGCTGCTTCATCACGGTGCGAAAGTCACGTTGGTCCTGCCGCACTCGGCGTCCGAGGAAGACGGCGTCACGATTCTGTCGCCGCAGATGCAGGTGAACGGAGACGTGCTCACGGTGCCGTCCATTCTGCAGCCCTACGACGGATTTTCCACGTACGCATCGCGCTTGTCCGAGATGTCCGTCGACGACGGACTGCAGCAGCTCTACGGGGCCAACTTGGGCGAAGAAGTGCAGCGTTTCACCGAGGCCGCCGTTGCCATGACGAAGCACGTGAATCCCGATGTCATTCATACGCACGACTGGATGACCATTGAGGCCGGCGTGCGCGCCGCCACGTATCACGATGCTCCGCTCGTCGCTCACGTGCACGCCACGGAGCTCGACCGCACCGAGTTCAAGCCGAATCCGTGGATCATGAAGCGCGAAATGGCGGGCCTCCGCAAAGCGAGTCACGTCATCGCCGTTTCGGGCTACACCAAGAATCTCCTCGTCCGCGAGTATGGACTTTCCGAAGACAAAATCACGGTGCTCCACAACGGCACGTTCCAAACGAATGCCGGTGCCCACAACATCGGTCCGCAGAAGCATCATCCGCTCGTGCTCTTCCTCGGCCGTCTCACGGTCCAGAAGGGCGCACGCTACTTCATCGAGGCCGCGCGTCTCATCAGCGATAAGAATCCCGACGTGCGTTTCGTCGTCGCCGGAGAAGGCTATTTGCTTCCCGAGCTCATTCGCCAAGCCTGTGAGATGAAATTGGCGGACAAAATCGTCTTCGCCGGCAAAGTCACGTCCAAGGAAGCCGGCAAGCTCTACGCCCACGCCGACTGCTTCGTGATGCCGTCGGTCTCCGAACCCTTCGGTCTCGTGGCACTGGAAGCCATCACGCACGGCGCACCCGTCGTGCTCAGCCGCCAGTCGGGCGCCGCCGAGGTCGTCAAAAATTCTCTCGCCGTCGATTTCTGGGACACGAACAAGATGGCCGACTGCATCCTCACCGTGCTCCGCGAAGAGCCGCTCCGCAAAGAAATGCGCAGCCAAACGCATCACATTCTCACGAACATCACGTGGAACAAACAAGCAGGGAAAATTTTATCCGTCTACGACGATCTCATCCGTTAATTTTCTTATGTCTCACTCCACATCCTCCGTTTGCTTCTACTTCCAGGTCCATCAGCCGTATCGGTTGAAAGATCTGCGCATCACCGACATGGGTGCGCTCTTGCCGCAGGAATATTTCGATGACGAGAAAAACCGCGCCGTGTTCCGCAAAGTGGCCGAGAAGTGTTATTTGCCCGCCAATGCGACGCTTCTTGGAATGCTGAAGCACAACCCCGAGTTCCGCGTCGCGTTTTCCATCTCGGGAGTGTTCTTGGATCAATGCCGAGAGTACGGTCCCGACGTCCTGGATTCGTTCCGCGCGCTTGCCGAGACCGGTCAGGTGGAGTTTTTGGCCGAGACGTACTACCACTCGCTCTCGTCCGTGTTCTCTCCCGAGGAATTCTGCGCGCAGGTCGAGAAGCACGCCGAGGAAATCGAAAAACTGTTCGGCAAAAAGCCGACCGTGTTCCGCAACACCGAGCTCGTGTACTCCAACGAAATCGCCGAAGCCGTGCGGCTCCTGGGTTTCCGCGGCATTCTGGCCGAGGGAGCAGACCGCATCCTGCACGAGAAAAGCCCAAACGTTCTCTACAAGCCGCCCTCGTTCCTCATGCCTTTGGAATGGCAGCGCGCCGCCGCCAAACATCGGGTGCATTCCACGACGGTTCGCACGATGAAAACGCTGCTCAAAAATTACAGACTCTCCGACGACATCGCGTTCCGTTTCGGTGCCGCGCATCGCTCCGCGCATCCGCTCACGGCCGAAACGTTCGCCGAGTGGATCGCTTCGGCACGGGGACAGTCCGTGAACCTGTTCATGGACTACGAAACGTTCGGTGAGCACCAGTGGGCCGACACCGGCATCTTCAGTTTCCTCGCCGCACTCCCGCACGAATTCAAGAAGCGAGGAGTCGCCGCACTCACGCCCTCGCAGGTCATCGGTCGTTACGGACGCAAGAAGCTTCCCACGCTCGATGCCCACGCTCCCGTGTCGTGGGCCGATACCGAACGCGATCTCTCGGCATGGCGCGGCAACCATCTGCAAGAAGCGGCGCTCGCCGGCATTTACGCTCTCGAAAAAGCCGTGAAGGCCCTCAAGAACGCCGAGCTCCTCGACATTTGGCGCAAGCTCCAGACCTCCGATCACTTCTACTACCTGTGCACCAAGTATTGGTCCGACGGAGACGTGCACAAATACTTCAGTCCGTACGAGTCTCCGTACGAGGCGTATCGCAGATACAGTCACGCCCTCGAGGGATTCAAAACGATTCTCGAGAATGCGGCAAAGAAGCCTTCCAAGAAGCCCGTGAAAATCCGTATCAAACGCACTTCCCGTTAAACTCTATGCCTCGCTCACTCGTCCTCGGCAACGGCACGCTCACCGCGACGTTCGACGAGCATCTGCAGCTGCGGGACTTCTACTACCCGTACGTGGGTATGGAAGACCACACGACGTACGGCAAGTTCCACCGTTTCGGCTTCCTCGTGGAGGGCAAAGGCTTCTCCTGGAGCAACGACGGCTCATGGGTCATCTCGCCGGGCTACGCCGATTCGTCACTCGTCTCGTCGTCCATGATGCGGTCCGAGAAATTGCAGCTTGAGGTGGTCTCCGAAGACTTCGTCGATCCCACCAAGAACATCTTGGTTCGCTCGTTCCGCCTGCGTTCGCTCGACGGCATGGAACGCAAAGTGCAGTGTTTCTTCCATCACGACTTCTACCTGTACGGCGACAAGCAGAAAGACACGGCGTTCTTTGAGCCGCACACCAAGAGCGTCATCCACTACCGCCAGCACCGTTACTTCCTCGTGGGCGGCACCACGAGCGACCCCGTGAACTGTTTGCCGAGCGAAATTCCCGATGAATTCCACCCGCTCAGCCGCGATGAGAAACACATCGATCACTGCGGCATCAACTCGTTCAGCATCGGAAAATCCAACTATCGCGGACTCGAAGGAACGTGGCGCGACGCCGAAGACGGCGTCCTCGGCCGCTTCCCCGTGGAACAGGGTTCCGTGGACTCCACGGTGGAAATCGACTGTCTCGTCCGCGCCGACCGCGGTACGTGGGTCTATCAGTGGGTCTGCGCCGGACAGAAAATTTCGGAGGTCCATGACCTTCAGCATTTCCTGCTCGAGGAAACGCCGGAACAGGTGAAGCAATCCGCCCGCAACTACTGGCGCGGCTGGGTGAGTTCGCACGTCGATCCGGGCCCCGGTATCCCCAAGGAAGTCACCGATCTGTACATCCGAAGTCTCCTCACCATCCGCACGCAGGTCGATAACCACGGCGGCATCGTTGCGGCCAACGACAGCGACATCATGCAGTTCAACCGCGATACGTACACCTACGTGTGGCCCCGTGACGGCGCGTTCGTCTGCATGGCGCTCACCAATGCCGGGCAAACCGAAGTCGTCCGAAGGTTCATGGAGTTCTGCGCGCGCGCCCAGACCAAAGAGGGTTACTTGCTCCACAAGTACAACCCCGACGGTTCGGCCGGTTCCTCGTGGCACCCCTGGTACCGCGGACGCCAGTCGCAGCTGCCCATTCAGGGCGATGAAACGGCGCTGCCGATTCTGGCACTCTGGCGTCACTTCGAGAAAACGCAGGACTTCGAGTTCCTGCATCTGCGCTATCAGGACTTCGTGAAAGCCGCAGCGGATTTCCTCGTCCGCTACACGGAACAGCAAACGGGTTTGCCGCTCGCCAGCTACGACCCGTGGGAAGAGCATCGCGGCATCTTCAGTTACACCACGGCCACCACGGTTGCCGGCCTCAAGGCCGCGGGCAACATCTCGGCCGCACTCGGTCACTATCGGCATGCCGACCGCTACCACCAAGCTGCGGAAAAGATGGGCGAAGCGATGATCTTCCATTTGTACGACGAAGAGTCACATTCGTTCCTCAAGAAGATCAAGCGCGAGAACGGCGTCACCGTGGAGCGCGATACCACTCCCGATGCGAGCTTGGCACTCCTGTGGCAGCTCGGCGTCATTCCCGCCGACGATCCGCGCATGGTTTCCACCATGCAGCGCCTGGAGCAGATGCTCACCGTGAATACGCCCGTCGGCGGCATCGCTCGGTACACCAATGACTACTACCAGACCGTGACTCCGCCCACCAAAGACATTCCGGGCAACCCGTGGATCATCACGACGCTGTGGCTCGCGCAGTGGCGCATCGCCACCGCGAAGTCGCTTGCCGAATTGGAGCGCCCCATGAAGGCACTTCTGTGGGCGCATTCCAAGGCGTCGGTTGCCGGTCTTCTCCCCGAGCAAATGCATCCGCTCACGGGTGAGCCGCTTTCCGTGTCTCCGCTCACGTGGAGCCACGCGGTGTTCGTGGACACCGTCATCACGTACGCCAAAAAACTCAAACTTCTCGGAGGACAGCCGTCCGCCGAGTGATTCCCATGGCCGCCGCATCCACCATCATCGGCATCGACCTCGGCGGCACCAAAACGGCCGTCGCGCTCTTCGATGCCGAGTCCATGAAGCAGCTCACCATCAAAGTGATTCCCACCGATGCCAAGCGCGGGTTCAAAGCCGTGCTCGCCATGCTGCTCGCCGAAATCGCCGCCATCCGTACGGAGAGTACCGTCGCCATCGGTCTCGGTGTCCCCGGTTTCATCGATACGAACACCGGAACAATCGTCACCATGCCCAACATTCCGGGCGCCGAAGGCATGGAGCTTGCCGCGTGCATTCAATACGAAACGCACTTGCCCACGGTCGTCGAAAACGATGCACGCTGCTTCGCGTACGCCGAAGCACTCATCGGTGCGGGCAAAGATCGCTCCGTCGTGCTCGGTATCGCTCTCGGTACGGGGGTGGGCGGAGGCATCGTCGTCGATAAAAAAATCTTCCACGGTTCACGCGGGTACGCCGGCGAGATCGGGCACCTTCTGCTCGTCCCCGGTCAACCGCCGTACGAGACCAAAGACAAGCGCGGCGACGTGGAACAGTTCCTCTCCGGCACGGCCATGGGCCGTCGTTGCGAGGCCGCCAAACGTCCGCAGGATTATCTGGAGGGGGAAGTGTGCGGATTCATGCAGCCCCACGTGCTGCGCGAAGTCGCGTGGCTCGTCGTGGACGTCATGCACGTGCTCGATCCGTCCATCGTCATTTTGGGAGGCAGTGCCGGACGCGCACTCAAGCCGCATCTGCCCGCCATTCGCAAGGAACTTGGGGCGTGGCTCGTGAAGGGCATCACGCCGCCGGAACTCATCTGCGGAAGCGTCACCGACGCCGCAGTGAAGGGCGCCGGCTTGCTTGCCGCATCGATGATCAAAAAGAATTAGCTCTGCTTCTTGCCACCCATGCCGTGCAGCATGACGTCTTTGACGGCTTCAAATTTGTACGAGAGGAGCACGAGCACCAAACCGATGGCCAGAATGGCGACCGATCCCCAGACGTGGTCAAAGATGTCGCTGAATTCCAGGTACAGCTTGAAGAGTGAGATGACGAGCAAGATCGAACCGTAAATGCGGGTGCGCAGACTGCTCTGGTAGAGGGAGTACCACAGCACCAGGGTGGAGTAGGCCAGGAAGACCACCGCGGACCACGGTCCATCCACTTGGATGAAGAGTCCGATGGACGCCAAAATCACGGCGCTGTTGAGCAGCACGTCGCGCACGTTCTGTTCGGCTTTGGCTTTGTCCGCCACGAGCGAGCTCAAGAGCGTGATGTTGGCGGCGATGAGGAGCGCCACGCCGAAGTAGTCGTTCATGAGAGGGAAGTATCCGCGCAGTCCCATGAGACCGATGACGATCATGATGTGTGAGAACACGATGTTCGCCACGTGGTGCGGCAATTTGCCCGGGTTCTTGGAGCTGGTGAGAGCGGTGGCAAGAAGTTGTGCCGCAAAGATGGCGACAAGAATCACCATGGCGATCATGCGGTTGTAACCGGCTTGGGACAGCAGAAGCCACACGAAGTACGCGTTGGCGAGGAGTGAGTTGGCCACGATGAGTTCACTGCGCTTGAGCGAGTGAGCCGAAGCCAAGGTGATGACCGAGAGCATCACGATGAAGATCGCCGAAGCCAGGGGCGAAAGCGTCGCGTCCACGTAGGCGAGTGACGTCGGCGTGAAGTAGGCCACGAGAATGTAGAGCAAAGGCATCCAAGCCGCGGGGTAGCGCGTCGTGGCGAAGATCATGAGAAGCGTGAGCGCGATCTTGAGGTACAGCCACGTGTCACCGTTCACGAAGATCGGACCCCAGGCGTTCTGTACCGCGTATTTGTAGAGCAGCGAGAGGGAGAATTGCAGGAGTGCGAACGAGAGCACGGCGAGGAAGGCCGAAATGCCGCCCCTTTTGGTGCGGAGCCATTCGGCGCCACCGAGGAGCAAGAGACCGCTCACGATGGATGCGATGATCTTGAGGAGCAGGTCCCACTCGATGTTGAAGAGGAGCGAGAACACCGAGGTGATGATGAGCAGAACGCCGACGAAGCGCAGGAACTGGAACGAGAAAATCTTGTTCCATTCCACGGGCTTGTGGAGAATGCTCTGCTGCGACTCAGCGCGCGGTGCGGGAGAATTTTTCATGGCCTCCGAGCCGAATGCGCTTCCGGAACGGATCGGAAACGACTGGTAGAACCCTTCCATGGACTCCGAGCGCACGCCCACCATGCGGAAGATCCCGTACATGAATCCGAAGGCGAACGTCATCCAAAACAGCACGGAGAGTCCCTGCAGGACGATGGCCGCACCGTTGCCGTAGAGCATGGAGCCCAGAAGGCTCAAGGCCACGGCGATGATGAGTTGGGCCATGAGGTTCACGCCGAACTTCGATTCCTGCGGGTTTGTCATTGTGGAGAGAAGGGAAGAGATGCTCCAGCTTAGAATGCAAGCGCACCCGAAGTCGAGTGTGCCTTGATGGTGGGTGCGGAATGCATTTTCATTTTACGGATCTTTTTTCGTGCTTCGAGCGCTTGAGAATGACGCATGGAGCTCTTGAACTCGGGCGGCCCTTCCATCCAGAACATGTTGATCGTCACGAGTACGAGGCCTCCCACGATGCTGATCCATGTCCAACAGAGCATGCCCGGGATGGCATCAATGATGTCCGACAGAGAATCGTTGCGCTGAACCATGTGGTGATGGGGGTATGTGTGTAAATTTTTTAAAAGTTGGTAGTACATTATAAAGAAACATCGACGGATTGTCAATGGTCCGAGGGGTCAAGAAGCTCGAAGGTTCTTCAGACGTATCGTCGCATCATCTTCAAAATGATGAATGCCGCGATGATGCTTCCGGCGATCACCATGATCCACCATGCGTACGATGTCATGGCGTGCATCATGGGGTTGCTGCCGTCCATGGCGCCCTGCATGGCGTTGAGCGTGGTGGGCATTTGGCGGTTCAGGGTCGGGTCACCGGCAAGGAGCTGGCCTTTGATGCCGTATGACTGCGTGAACGTGGTGACCGTGAAGGCCAAGAACGAAGCGGCGAATCCTCCGGCGAGCGATGTCGTTATTTGACCGATCGTGTGGTGGCTGCGGCCGAGGTGCATGGCTGGAAGCATAACATGCATCGATGGAGCGATGGATTGATTTTCCTTACGAGAATACAACGAATGCAAAGACTGCAAAGAATGCAACGATTCTCTTTTCTCTTTAATTGCTTCGCCAGACCGTGCCTTGCACGCTCGTCTGCGGAACGTCCACCCATTGGAACGTCGTGACTTCGTCGCTCCAGATGATGGAATTAGTCTGGTTGCGTTGGCCGAGCGTGGCAAGAGACGCGGCGAGGATGCTCGTGCCTTGCCCGATCGCCGTGTTCGTCACGTTGGCTGACAGGCGATACGTTTGGAATTGTCCCTGTGCGATGCGCGCTTGAATGGGGCTCGATGGCAGGCCGCTGCACACGATGTCGAACGTGCCGGTGTTACCACCCGCGGTGCACGTCGCGGTCACGCTCGGCGTGTCCTTGGTGGACAGCACCACGCTCGCGGGGTCGATCTGCACGTTCTGGGCAGTCACGTGAAACGTCATCGATTGCAGCACCACGTCGTTCGTTCCCTGGAACGAATTGTTATGAGGCAGCGCGCTGACCGTGAATGATACAAAGGATACGAAGCCGCTTGGTACGTACGATTCCTGCGACGGGCCGTCGTTCGTCACCGATCCGATGGACGCCAGCGCCGTATCGCTGTTTTTTCCCGAGATCTGCACGTTGGGTCCGGGCGAAGGCATGCCGATGAAAATTTCTCCCGAAGCCATGCCGTTGCCGTCGTTCTGGTTCAAGTCCTGCGACGAAGAGGTGCCGCGAGCTTTGATGGCGGCGGTTGCCGACTCCGAGGAAGCATTCAGCGAGAGCGTGGAGAGTTGCCCGCTCACGGCACCGAGTTGCTTGTTTTTCATGCGCGCCGCAACCACCACGACGGTGTCCTCCGACGGCGAGACGACGAGCGGCGAGCCGCTGATCAAAGCACAGAAACGCGTTGCCGGTTGTTCGGGGCATTGGCCGTGGCTGGCTTGCGCGAAGGGAGTGGCGTTCGGATTGAACGTCTCGCCCGGACGGAGTCGGTAGAGCAGCAGGGTCTCGACGCTCGTCACCACGCCGTCGATGCGAATGGTGTACACGTCGACGTTCTCGCCTTCGGCACGCAGTCGCAGACGGAGCAATTGGTTCGTGCTGCTGCCGCCCAGCAGGATGGCGCTGCGCGTGGATTGATTGTCTTCCGTCACGAACAAGTTGCCGCGCTCCTTGATGTTGATGTCCGTGCTGCCGCGCGTGTTCACGAGAATGAAGCAGTTGTTGGCCGTGCAGCTGCCGTCGGTCTCGATTCCTTCCAGTGCCAGCCCGTCGGTCTCCCCTTGGGCTTCCACGTATCCCGGATCCGAGGTGTCGAACGCCAGTCCCAGCGTCACGGGGCCGAGCCCCGTCGCGAGGTCGGCGCGCACCACGAACGGAACGGAGAGACCGTTCGGAATGTTCACCCCTCCGCCGACGAGCGTATCGAACACCAGCGAGCTTCCGTCGATGCGGCCGTTTTCCTGCGCCACGGTTTCGTAGATGCCGTCGCCGTTTCTGTCCATGGCGAGGGTGTAATGCGATGCGTACAGCAGCGAACCGACCGATGGCTTGAAGATGAGGGCCGTGAGCTTGGAATCCTGTCGGCCCGATGTCGCCGTGAATTTGAGGAGCGCCAGCTTCTTCTGCCCTTGTGCGATGGCCGTGAGCGTGCCCGACGTTTCCTGATCGATTTGCAGAATGGCGCGCCGAATCGGCTCCGGAACGATGAGACAAATGGAGCTGCAGCCGTCGCTGTCTTTCACGTTGCCGTCGTCGCACTGCTCGGGGTATTCCGTCACGCCGTTGCCGCACACGGGCACGGTGCGGGATTCATCCTCCAAGGCTTGTTCGTGCTCCGTGATAAGCATGTCGGCGATGACCGCCATTTCTCCTCTCGTCACCACGTGAGCGGGCGACTTGAGCAGGGGAATGAGCATGTCTCTGTTGCGCGCTTCCTGCAGGTAGGGCTCGTACCACTCGCCCGTCACCGAAGCGGCGGGCGAAAATCCGTACGTGCGCAGAGCCATCTTGAGCGCCTCCGCCAGGAGCACGTTTCGTTCGGGCTGGAACGTGCCGTCGTGGTATCCCTGGACGATCCCGAGTTCTTCGGCGGCGCACGTGGTGCGCGCGTACCACTGCGGGATCTTCACTTCCAAATCGCGGAAGCACATGAGGTCCACGGGGCTTCTGCCCGGGAAACGGCTTTCCATCAAAATTTTCAAGAACTCTGCACGATTGATGGGCGCATTCGGTCGGAACGTGCCGTCACCGTAGCCCTGGACCACGCCACGGTCGGCCAAGTCCACGATGGCATTGCCGTACGCCGAAGTTTCGATGTCGATGAAGTTCGCGGCTGACGCGACTCCCGCGCTCAGGAGACAAGCAAAGACGCCGATGCCGATCCGCATAGAACGAACCATGGCTCTACTATACAATAGGTGCATGCAGATTTTCGCGCTGGAGACCGATCTCGGAAAGGTGAAGGAACGATTTTTGGCCAGGGGCGAGAACGAGATCTTCACGATTCATCCGCACGTGATCTCGTTCATTTGGCATATTTTGTGGGAGATTTTCGTCACGATTTTTTTACTTGCGATCCTCAGTTACTCGTTTGAAATGGGTGTTCTGGATTTGTCGTCCGCGGTCTTCATCTTCGCCATCGGCTGGACGGTGTTCGTCCTCTTCGGGCTCATCGAGGCGTACATCGACTGGAAATACGACTTCATCTTCCTGACCACGGACAAGCTCATCATCGTCGATCAGATGTCGTTGTTCCGCAAATCCATCACGCCCATCAGTCTGGAGAACTTGGGGGACGTCGTGGCCGTCACGCAGTGGCTCAACTTGTTCGATTTTGGCATCATCCGTTTTTCGTTGAAAGAAGGCCACGGTCCCGAGGTTGTTCTGCGGTTCATGCCGAAGGCCGATGAGATCGTGGGACAAATCGCCGAACAAATCACGCTCTACCAACGCCGCAAAGATTTCGTCGTTCCGTATCGCACTTCCAACGATTCCAATGAGTGAGCGCTCCACGTTTCTTCGCCGCACGCTGTTCTCGCTGGGGCTTCTCGTCGCCCTGCTGTCCCTCGGACTCAATGCGTTCTTCGTCGCCACGCGTGACGGATCTCCGCCTCCTCCCCCCGAAGTCCCCGCATCCGCTCAACTTGCGCCACGCGCCTTCGGCGACGTTCGTCGCGGATTCGTCATCACGTCGCAGCGCATGAGCGGCACGCAGGCTCTCCTCCCCGTCAGTTCCTACACCGTGCCCTCCGCCGTACTCTACGACTTGCCCCCGACCTTGGCTTTGTATCGCGATCAGGGAATCGCGCTCCCCGAAGGAACGGCTGCGGATATCCTCAGGCGCATCGGAGCCCCCGCGGGACTTTCCGGTGACAAGCTCGCGCCCGCGGTCCAGCGTTGGCGCACGTCCGACGGCGCGCAGGTCGTCGTGGACATCGACCACCTCATGCTCACGCTCGCTCGTCCCGGCATGCAGGTCGTGGGCAGCGGTTCGCTCACCGACAACGAAGTGAAGATCGGAGCTCGGTCCATGTTGTCATCGTTCGGCATCGACCCCGCTCCGTACGGAGATCCGCAGATCTTCGATGCGGGTGGCAAAGCGTATGCCGCGTGGCCTCTCACGCTCTCCGGAATTCCGGTCGTGGATACCGCGGGCCGCTCCGTCGCCGCGCTCAGCGTGGACATGAAGCGCACGGACCGCACCGTCGGAAGCGCGGTCTTCACGCTCGTCGATGCCGAGCGCCTCTCGCACTCCGACTATCCCACTGCAGCTCGTCCGGCAATCGTCGCGGGACTCCAGAGCGGGGGACTCCTTCCCATCGCGACCGGACTCAAGGGCAAGGCTGCCGCCGTCGCGTATTCCAAGCTGGAGACCGCGTACATGCTGCTTCCCGACAGGCCGATCTACGTCGTGCCCGTCGTGTGGGCAACGTGGATGCAGGCGCCGTGTGCGAGTTGTGCGCCCATCAAACTTGGAACGTTCGTGCCCGCATTGGATCCCGCATCGTTTGAGTGGGTGAATCAGGGACGAGATTAGTGGATACACACGCCCGTCGTTCCTTGCACTCTTTGTATTCCTTCTATTCTTTGCAATTTTTTTAAAAAAACGGACCTCCGGAGCGGGCGTTCTAAGACGGTTCTTAGAAGCTCCCGTTCCGGAGGTCCGTATCGCACTCAATTCACGAGGAACTGAGGGCGTCCACCGACGTCGACCCGGCGCGGTGAATGCTCCCTACACCTCAGCGACTTGTTGAAGCGGTGTCGCTCCGCCGTATGTGTTTGTGTGATATCCCGATGCGTCGGGAGTCGCGATCCGTGTCGGCCCCGGATGTGCCGTATGTGTGTGTTTGTGTAGGAGAATCCCTCCAAGTTTTGTGGAGGGAACTCTTCGGTCGAAGATATGTTCGCATCGGCGTTCTTGATGACCGTCGCTGCGTCCATATCGGGGTCGAAGAGCAGGGAGGGAGATGGAATCGTCGAGGCATCCCTCGGTACTTATTCCATCTCGCTCCCTGCGTCTTTTTGACACAAAAAGGTGTGGGAGGATTTGAAAGAGCAAATCCAATCAGTATAACTCTTTTTTGGGTTTTATGCAAGTGTTTAGGGGTCCTTTTGTCTACGGACGGGGCAATCCCAAATCGCTGAATTTCCGCTTATTCTTGAGGAAATAGGCTGCTACGACCGATACGGGTGCCAGGGGTGCCCCTGTCGTTCCGGAGCTCCTTTTGAGAGCATATCGGGGGGCCGAAAGCAGGAAGGAGAAGAACGCTTGTACCGCACCTCTCGCAGCGGCCCATTCGCCCGTCCCGCAGTAGTGCACGACGGATACCCACTCCAGCCCGAGGCGCATCGGCAAGCGCCACAACAGATCGGCGGTCGGGAGATTTTTGAGGAGCATGAGCAGGTTGTTTCGGTGCTCGAAGAACCGTTTGCGAGCGGGAAATTTTTTCATCGTCGCCGCACCTTTGTGGTACGTCGTGGACTGCGGCACGCACACGATGCGGTATCCGCCCAGGCGAAGTCTCCAGCAGAGATCGACTTCATCCATGTACACGAAAAATCCTTCGTCCACGCCGCCGAGTTCGTCCCACAAGTTTTTTCGGATCATCATGCAGGCCGCCGACGCCCAATGAATGTCCATCGTCTCGTCGTATTGCCCGCGATCTTCTTCCATCTCCGAAAAAATTCTGCCGCGTGTGAACGGGTAGCCGAACGCATCCAAGAACCCGCCGCATGCACCGCTGTAGTCGAAGCGGTTGCGCTCATGCCACGAACGGATTTTCGGTTGGCACGCGCCCACGGCGGCATCGTTTTCCATCGTCTGCAGGAGCGGAGCGAGCCAGCCCGCCGCGACTTCCGCATCGTTGTTCAGAAAGATCAGGTACTCGGTTTTTGCGAGCCGAGCCGCTCCGTTGTAGCCGCCGGTGATGCCGACGTTCACGGGACTTCGATGGACGGTGACCCGATCCCCGAATGTCTTTTCGATGAAGGATGCTTCGTCTTCCCGCGATCCGTTGTCCCATACGATGACATCCACGTTCGCGGTGTGTGCAAAGACCGAGCGCAAGCAGTTCTCGGTATCGGCGAGTCCGTTCCAGTTCAGCATGATGATCGTCACCGTCGGGTCTTTTTTCATCGCACGAGGGGAGGAGTCTTGTCGACCAAAATCCACACGTCCCAATTGCCCATGCGCTTGCGGTCCACCACCGATCCGCGGTCCAGGCGTTCCTGGGCGTACGCGAAGTAGGGCAGCGGAATCAATTGATTGTCTTTGATGGCTTTGCGCAGCACGTCGATGCTCTCGGTGCCGTCCGGAATGCGGGCGTCATCGGACCTGTTGAGGACGATGGCGTACGGATTGCTGCGCCCCGCCGTTTCCACGTACGGCGGATAGCGGTTGTTGCCGTTGTACGGTGCGAGCACGGTATCTTCGTGCAGGAAGTACGTCAGTGCGAATGCGGTCCAGTAGTTCGCGTATCCGCCCGATACTTCATGTTCGGTCAAAAAATCATGAATCTCGCCGACGAGCACCGGCTTCATGGTTTGGTCACCCGGTCCGTGGCCGAGCCGGTACGTGCCGAACAAAATGACGCCGAGGAGCGCGACGAGCAGCAGGGTCGCGGTGCGCCGCCACGCGGCCCGGAGTCTCTCCCAACCGAGTGCCATGAAGAGGGCGTTCACGGCAAAGACGTCGATGAGGAAGCGCGTCTGTCCTTCCACGTGCGCCCCGCGCACGAAGCCTCCGACGTAGGTCATCACGCAGATACCGAAAGCGAAAAAGAGCGCCATCTCGCGTGTCGTCATCGATGTCGACGAGAACATTTTTTTCACCGCCGGCAGCGCCTGCATCATTCCCAGGACCAAGAAGCCGAACGCGACGAAGGTCGCCGTTCCGTAGATCGTGTCTTCCAGAGGCGAAACGGGGCTCACGTCCGACAGAATCGGCGGAAGGCCCAGGGTCGTCGGGATCACCACGCGAATGAAGGCGCCTACCAAATTCCATGACGGAAGAAAGCCGTACATTCCCAAGCTTGCGGGCGTTCCCGTATCAATGATGTATTGAATCATCGGCAGTGCGCCCAGGAACGCACCGCCGAGCACGCATCCGATGTGCGCGGCGACGTGTCTTTTCCGTTCACTGATGAGAAAGAGGGGCAGGCAGAAGATGGCTGCGGCAACCGCGATGCCCTTGAGCAGCGGCGACCAGAACCTGTGCGGATCCTGCAGGATGAGCGGCCACACGACGTATCCGATGCCGACGAGTACTGCGGCCGTAACGCCGATCGTCAGCCATGTTCGCCGCCGGAGCGCGCGCAGCAGCGTCGGCCACTCGGCCATGGAACGAACGGCCAAGGCGACGGCGAAAAAAACGTAGGGCGTGAACACCGGCGAGGTCCAAATGCCGAATCCCGCCATCGTTCCGGCCACCGCGCTTCTCATGAACGTGTGTCGCGTCAGAACGATCCACAGCATCAACGCCGCGGCGATGCCGTAGATGGGATACACGTGGAATCCGAACCAACGCATCATGTGGAAGCCGGGAATCGCCATGAACATCAGGCTGACGAAGGCCGTGCGAGTCCCCCACAACTTGCGGATGCCCGCGTACAATACCGCTTCGAACAGCAACGAAAATCCGATCATCGGAATGCGAAGCGCCAGCACGCTCGTTTCGCCGAAGACGTGCATGGAGAGCAAGGTGAACGGCAGAAAGATCACCCCGAAATACGATTGTCCCCACGGATATGCGGCGAATTCTCCGTGTTTCATATGCAGTGCCATCAGTCCCGCGAGCGATTGATCGGAATCGAAATTGGCGTATCCCTTCATCGCCATCCACAGAAGAAGTCCTGCGCTGACGGAAAGCGGAACGGCGAGACTCAGAACTTCTCGGGGATTTCGCAGCCACTCTGTGAGACCCTTGGGCAAACGCATGGTTCGTATCTAATCACAGATGCGTGCGGCGCGCACTTCGACTACCATGCCCACATGTCGTCCGGGAAACTCGTCCTCCTCATCGGCCCGAGCGGTGTGGGCAAGAGCGTCATTCTTCGTTCGCTCCGCGATCGCCACAAAGAGTACGTCTTCCCGCGTTCGGCCACGACCCGCGAGAGGCGGCCGCGCGAAGGAGACGAGTTGTACCACTTCGTATCCGATGAAAATTTTTCCGCGTGGCTCAATGATGGAAAATTCTTGGAATCGGCTCAGGTGCACAAGGGAGCCCGTTACGGCACGCTCATTTCCGAAATAGTTCCCGCCATCGAACGGGGGAAGACGGTGGTGCGTGAAGTGGATGTGCAGGGCTTCGAGAGCATTCGCAATCATGAGCTCTTCAAGAAAGACGGCGGAACGTACCGCCTGCAGACCATCTTCATTCTGCCCGAGAGCGAGGAGCAGCTCACGCAGCGTATCGTCAACCGGGCGCCCATCGCCAAGGAAGAGCTCGCACGCCGCATCGAGAGCATGCGCACCGAACTTGCCGCCGCGAAGCTCACCGACGTTCAAATCAAAAATCCCGAGGGAAAACTGCAGGAAACGATCGCGACGGTGGAACAGGCCATCGCTCGCTGATCACTCAGCCCTGTCGTCGCCCAAGTGTTCCTTGCGCCTTTCTTTCAGGAGGGAATGACCCACGATGGAACTGATGGCGCCGCCGATGATGAAACCGACGATCACGCGACGCATCATCCGTCGGGGCTTGGGTTCTTTTTTCTTCCGTCGAAAAGGCCACATACGACCTCATTATACCAGGTCCGATTGCATCCATGCGGTCATTTGAAGGATGCTGCAAGCATGCATCTTCGTTCCGGAAACAAATCGTTGGATCTCTCCGCACGGGTCGTCGTCACGGGTGTCATCAACGCCACGCCCGATTCCTACCATGCGCCGAGTCGTGCGTCGTCGGCCGAAGACATTGCGAAGCGTGCGGTGCAGCTTCTTGCCGAAGGCGCCGACATCGTCGAGATCGGAGGCGAGTCCACCGGTCCGGGATCCGCGGATGTTTCTCTGGCTGAGGAACTCGAGCGCGTGCTTCCGGCCGTGAAGGCGGTAAGACTGGCACTTCCGCATGCATGGATCGCCGTCGACACCTGGAAAGCCGAGGTGGCGCGCCAAGCACTCGCCGCGGGAGCAGACCTCATCAACGACATCACGGCCGGCCGCGCCGACCCCGAGATGTTCGCGGTCATTGCGAATGCCCACGCTCCGTGCGTGCTCATGTTCAGCAAGGATGCGGGACCGCGCACGACGGTCGCCGACATTCGGTACGGGGATGTCGTCTCGGACGTGAAAAAGTTTTTCATTGAGCGCATCGCCGCAGCGAAGGCCGCGGGCATCAAAAATTCGTCCGTCATCGTGGATCCGGGCCTCGGACATTTCGTGTCCTCGGATCCCGCCCATTCGTTCGAGCTTCTCCGCCGTCTCGGTGACTTCACCGATCTCGGGCCCGTCATGGTCAGCCCATCGCGCAAATCGTTTTTGGCGGGCCCGCTGAAACTTCCCGCATCGGACCGTTTGCCCGCAACTCTTGCGGCCACGGTGCTCGCCGTGCAATCGGGTGCGCGGCTCATTCGCACGCACGACGCAAAGGCCACGCACGATGCGCTCGTGGCGTTGGAAAAAGGAATCGTTACACCACCGCCGTTCCCGTTCCGTTGAAGAGCGTCGCCACCGCCAGTACGAGCACGTAGCTGACGAGAATGACGACGAGTCCGATGATGACGCGGAAGACCAGCGATTTTGCGTTGGTGTAATCTTCCTCGCGACCGAAGGCGATGATCATGCGAACGCCGGCGTAAATGAGGATCGCGACGGCGATGATGGTCATCACGGCCAGGACGATGAGGATCTTGCTGGCAATGAGCGCGATGAGCGCGTTCGGCGTGCGATCGACGAAGAAGACTTGTCGGAAGATGAATGCGGCTGCGATGATGATGAGTCCGAGAATGACGTGGCGGATGGCGGCACGGACCTTTTGGTACGCGTCTTCGTCGCCGAACGTGAAAATGGCTTGCAGCGCCGAAATGATGATGACGAGGACGCCGAGCATGGCCGCCATGGCGGTGATCCATTCCGCGATGCCGATGGCTTCGTTGCCGATGGCGTCTCCCGTATTGATGAGCGCCATACCCGGAATCCCGTTGTACAAAATGCCGATTGCGGCCAGCGGACCGAGGACCAGGATGATCGTGATGATGATCCCGCCGATGACGACGGCGACGATCGTTTTCCTCGTTTTTTCCAAGCGACCTTCGTCATTGGACACCATGAGCGAGAATCCCGCGATGACGATGACGAGAATGGCGACCACGATCCACAGCGGAGCGAACGCAAAAATCAAGTTCAGGAACATGTCGCTGATATCCGCGCCGCTTGCGAACGCGACGTTCGGGGTCATGACGAGCGTCATGGCGAGGAGGAGCCGGGCGAGGGTGAGAATGCGATGCATTACGGAGCGGTGGTGCGGACGAACGTGACGATGAGCGTGTAGCACAGGACGACGAGCGCCAAGGTGATGAGCGTTCCGATGATGATGTTCTTGGCTTTGTCGCGGAGCGATTCGTCCACGGACACGATGAGCAGAACGCCCGCAACGATGAGCGCCACCACGCACATGAATCCGAGGAGCGTGAGCAGGAACAGGGCCAAACCGCGCATTTCTTCGATCAGCAGGCCGGAATTGATATCCGATACGGCATGGACGATGTAGAACGCCACGAACATGACGACGACACCGACGATGTTTGCGATGAGAATCTTGCGCCACTTTTCAAACGCGCCGCTGTCGCCACGCGAGGTCACCATGCCGATGCCGGCGATGACCACCATGAGCACGAAAATTCCCGCCGACATGGTGATGATGAAATCGGCCACGCTCTGCACGCCGATCCCGAGGATCGTCGGAGAAATATCCGCGGCGTTGTCCGCGCTGAGCCCCGGCGTGTAGAAGGCAGCCGCGAACGCGCTGGCGCACGCGATGACGGCGAAACCGGTGAGAACGTTGATGAAGGCGTTGCTCAGGTTGGTATAGGACTCGTCTTTGTACGCCTCGAGCACCATGCGTACCGCGTAGTAAAAGATCGCAGCGGCGGAAATTCCCCAGAAGGCGAACAGCGCCTGTTGTACCAAATGCAATTCGATGAAGCCCGCCAAAGCCTGGGCTCCAGCCGCGGCAGAGCACGTTGCCGGGATCAGGGTACCCAAGACGGTTCCCATCCCGATGCCGATTGATCGCTGCTGGAAGCGCATAAATCTCATTATTATAGCACAAAATCGAGCGTCATTCAATTGCCGAATCTTCCATGACGGGAGGGGAGTTCGGGGCTTATACTGGCCGTGTTTTCCATGTCCGTATCCCGCGCATTTCGGCACGTCGTTCCTCCGCTCGTAAGGCTGAAGCACGCTTTCTTGCACGCATGGGGCGCCTTCAGAGGTTCGTATTCCCAATCCGGCCAAGACAGGTGGGTGCTCTCGGAACTCATGGGAAAACGTGACGGATTCTTCCTCGATATCGGTGCGTTCGACGGAAAAAGTTTCAGCAACACGTATCTTCTGGAAAAGAAATTCGGTTGGCATGGGATCTGTGTCGAGCCTTCGGATGCGTCGTTTCGACGTCTTCAAAAAACCCGAACGTGCATCTGCGATCATTCGCTTCTGTGGAAGGAAGAGACGGACGTGGAGTTCATCGATGCCGGCGAATACGGCGGCGTTGCATCGGAACTTTCCGAGCCCTACCTGCGCTTGATGGAGCGCTGTCTCGGAGTTTCCCGTTCGTCGCGCATTCCCGTGAAACGTCGAACGAGCACCGTCGCCGATGTGCTGCGTCGGCATGCGGCACCCGCATGCATCGATTATCTCAGCATCGATACCCAAGGGTCCGAGTACGAAATTTTGCAGGGCTTTCCGTTCGCCGTGCATCACGTTCGAACACTCACCGTCGAACATTGGAATCAGCGGGAGAAGCGCGACAAAATCCGCACGCTGCTCACGCGGAACGGCTATGTTCTGGCCAAGGCAGTCGCGTACGAAGATTGGTATCGTCATGCGTCCGCCGCGTGATTCCCGTATAGTCCCCGCATGGAAGGCGTCACCTTCATCGAACGGCCCGTGTGTCCTTTGTGCGGTTCCGGCCACACCGCTTTCGAGCGCGAATGCAAAGACTTTCTCGTCTCGGGCGAGATGTTTCCGCTGCATCGGTGCGGCGCGTGCGGCTTCCTCTATGCGTTCCGTTTACCTGCCGAAGCCCATGCTCAGCAGTATTACGACTCTCCGGACTACACCCCGCACAACACCGAGTCGACAAGTCCGATGATGCGCGCGGTGGCGTTCGTGCGTACGTTCATCCGCGAACCCGGAAAATTGCGGTGGATCAGAACATCGTCACGAAAACATTCCGGCACGCTGCTCGACATCGGTTGCGGAACGGGGGAGTTTCCCGCGTTCATGGCGCGTCACGGCTGGACCGTCACGTGCACCGAGCCCATTGAAAAAATCCGCAACCACTGCCGAGATCACTTCAAGCTGAACGTCGGTGACAATGCATTGCTCGCAACACTTCCTTCCGCATCGTTCGATGTCGTCACGTTGTGGCACGTTTTGGAACACGTCTACGACATTCACGGCACCATGGCGACGGTCGCGCGCCTGCTCAAAAAGGACGGCACAGCTTTCATCGCCGTGCCGAACTACGATTGTCCGGAAGCGGCTTGGTACGGCGCGGATTGGGCCATTTACGAAGCCCCCCGTCATCCGTCACATTTCTCTCCCGCAACGTTCGGGCGCTTGGCTTCCATGCACGGCATGCATGTCGTTTCCGTCAAACCGTTGCTCCTCGATGCGTTCTATTTCTGCATTCTTTCCGAACGGGCGCGCGGAGGTTCGCTCCTCATGGCGTTCGTCCGGGGACTCACAAGCTTTTTCTACGGATGGATCCGTCCGCTCTCGGCGAGCTCCATCGTCTACGTTCTGAAAAAGGAGTAGAATTCCCTCATGATCAACGCTTACTCCACATCGTCGGTTTCCTCACGTCCTCTGGCCGGCTCCGGTGCCGCCAAAGTCTACGGACTGTTGTTCCTCGCACTCGCGGTCACGCTCGTCGGTACGTTCGCGGGAGTCACGTTCGCACTGCCCATCGTCGCTTCGGGTTGGATTTTCTTTTTGCTGATCGCCGAACTTGCCATCATCTGGACGGCCCGTTCGTGGTCGCGCTCCACGCCGCTCAACTATGTTCTCTTCATCGCATTCCCGTTCATCTCGGGCCTGACGCTCGCGCCCATCATTCTTTCGGTCCTCACGGGCTACGCCAACGGTGAAGTCATCTTGCTCAATGCACTCATCGCGACCGCACTCATGACGGCATCCTCCGCCGTTCTTGCCACGATGACGAAAGGGGATCTCGGCGGAATCTTCGGACGATTTCTTCTCCAGTCGCTCCTCGGCCTCATCGTCTTCGGTCTCCTGCAGATGTTCTTTCCGGCACTGCGCGGCCCGGGCATCGAAATGATCGTTTCGGGCATCGGTATCGTCACATTCTCACTTTTTTTGGCCTACGACATGCAGCGGCTCTCCCGTCGTTCCGACCTGGATTCGCCCTTCCTGCTGGCCATCTCGTTGTATTTGGACGTTTTCAACCTGTTTCTCTACGTCCTCAGGTTCATGATCGCCATGAGCGGAAGGCGTCAGTAAGCCCTTTTTCGCCCCCATACTCGCATTGACAAGGTTCCCGGATTCCACGACAATGCCCCGGCTACCCCTTTTTAGAACCTATGGCCAAGAGACCTACACCAAAGAAGAGATTAAGTAAGGACCGCGGTCGCCGTAGGCACTCCGTGTACCTCGGAAGGGAAGTCGTACGCCTCAAAAATATGGCCGCTTCGCCGTTCTCCGGCCCGGCTACTCCCAAGGATCGCGGCGGCAAGGCCCTCAAGAAAATCACGAGGATTAAGGCCTAAATAAGTGCGAAAGTTCGTAAGTGGAATAAGTGCGAAAGTACAAGCAGTACCTTACCGTAGCGCCTTCGTTACTTACGCACTTTCACACTTCTTCACTTACGCACTCCTATGCCCTCCCGACGTCGCCTTGCCCGTATCGCCGCCATGCAGACGGTCTTTGAGTTGCAGGCACGCGAGGTGGATCCCGAGGCGTCCATCAAGAGAAACATCGAAGGAATCGGGGGTGTCACGGCCGTGGATGCCGAGTTCAGCGTCAGCTTGGTCCACGGCGTTCGCAAGCAATGGGAGGCCATCAAAGAGTCCGTCCAGACCTACGCACCGCAGTGGTCGTGGGAGCGCATGGATGCCATTACGCGCTCCATTCTGCTCATCGGCGCCTACGAGCTTCTGTTCTGCAAGGACGTGCCGCCTGCGGTCGTCATGAACGAGGCCATCGACATCTCCAAAGAGTACGGCACGGCCGAGAGCGCCAAGTTCGTGAACGGCGTCCTCAATGCATTGGCGCACAAGGATGTGAAGTGAACATCGAAGAGTGAAAAGTGAAACATACGATGTACGTCATTCACTTTTCGTTTTTAACTTTTCACTTCTTCCCTACAATACTCACAGTATCCGTCTTCGTTTATGTCGAACCCCACCTCTCTCGCCGGTTTGGAACAGGTCGCAGGCGTGCGCTTCAAGAACAAGGATCTTTTGTACCAAGCGCTGACGCATCGCTCAGCCGTTCACGAACGCGCAAAAAACGGACACAACGAACGCTTGGAGTTCCTCGGGGACGCCGTTTTGCAGCTCATCTCCACGGAGTACTTGTACCAGCTCACGGACAAGCCAGAAGGCGAACTCACGGGTTGGCGCTCGGCACTCGTGCAGGGCGATCACCTGAGCGAGGTGGCCAAGCAGCTCGGCATCGGAAAGTACCTGTTTTTGAGCAAGGGCGAAGAGGCCAGCGAGGGCCGAGAGAAGCCATCGACGCTCGCCAATGCCATCGAGGCGTTCATCGGTGCCCTGTATCTCGATCAGGGCCTGGATGCCGCACGCGTGTTCGTCCACACGTTCATCCTCACGCACCTCAAGCAGCTCATCGCCAAGGGCAAGCACAAGGATCAAAAGAGCAAGTTCCAGGAAATCGCCCAGGAGAAAACGGGCATCACTCCCACGTATCAAACGCTCGATGAAACGGGGCCCGACCACAAGAAGCTCTTCACCTGCGCGGTCTACATCGGCGATGAAAAGGTGGCGCTCGGAACGGGCAACACGAAGCAGAAGGCCGAGCAGGATGCGGCGAGAGAAGGTCTCAAGGCCAAAGGCTGGAAATAGGATCAGTTCCTCTGGCTGATGGTCTCCCGTATGCGGCGATGTGTTTCCGTCATGAGGGCGGTGAAGACGCCGTCTTCATTGCCGTCGCGTGCAACACGTTGTCGCACAGCGTTTTTGTCGAGATTCAGAAAGTGGCCAAGGAGGAATTTGGTAGGCCTGAGTCCGCTGGTCCCCATCGCAAGACCGAGGGATTGCTCCAACCGGACGATCGTTGCATTCGATATGCCGCTCTCGCGCAGATTCGTGCGCATTGCCGTGAGGCGTTGGGGCAAAAGGAGGACATCGGGTCTGTCGCTTTCGGGAATCGTCGACATTCCATAGAGCGCCAAACAGATTTGAGTCGGATTGTTTCTGCTTGCGTACAGGCCGTCGAAATCATTGACGATCATGTCCACGATGAATTCCTCCCAGCCTTCTTGCGGAGCAGTCTTGAATTGCGATATGAATTCTCGAAAGGCTTGTTCTTGTAAGCCAAGCAAAGCCAGGGCTTCACCGAGCGATTGCGGCCTTTCTGAGCCTTCGGGAAGCGGCATAGGAGGCACAGGCTAGGGCATCTACTTACAGTAGTCTAGCTTTTAAGATTTCCGTTCATTGACGGTTGTTACTTCTTTGGCGTGCCAAAGAAGTAACCAAGAAAGCACTGCGCGCCGATACCCACGGTTCGCTTCGGCGAACCAGACCTCACCCCCCCCCGCTGCGGCGCGCTCCATCCCTTGGGATGTAGCTTCACTCGCTTTTTAATTTCAAAAAATCGGTGAAGCGTTGGGTGCCGAAGGCGGGCCCCGACGCTGGAGCCGCACCATTTAGGGAAAGGATAGTCCAAGAAAGGAAAACCGTAGGTTTGCCTTTCTTGAGATGATTACCCCATCTTGATCTCGATATCGACACCGCTCGGGAGGCTGAGGCTCTGCAGGGCGTCGACGGTCTTGAAGGTGGTCTCGGAGAGATCGATGAGGCGGCGGTGCGTACGCATCTCGAACTGATCGCGTGCGTCCTTGTGGACGAACGTGGAGCGGTTCACCGTGAACTTCTTGATCTTGGTGGGCAGCGGGATGGGGCCATGAACGACGGCACCCGTGCGGGTGGCCGTGTCGATGATCTTGAGGGACGTCTCATCGAGGACCGTGTGGTCGAACGCGGAGAGGCGGATGCGGATGCCTTTGATCTTCGGTGCGGCGGTCGCTTCCTTCTTCGTCGAAAGAGGCAGGGACTGCTGAGCAGACTGCTTCTCGGTCTTCACTTCCTTCTTCTCCACGGGAGCCTTCTTTGCAGCCGGAGCTTTCTTGGCAGCGGGAGCGGCCTTGGGCTTGGCAACTTTCTTCTCGTCGGTCGGCTTTTTCGTGGGAGTCATGGGAGGTGATGGGAAAGAACGGGGAGATAAAAGGGAGCGAGGGAGGCGGGCCGAAACCCGCCTCCTCGTCCTTTAAAGACTATTTGTTGATCTTCGTGACGACACCTGCACCGACGGTGCGGCCGCCTTCACGGATGGCGAAGCGCGTTCCGACGTCGATGGCGATGGGGGAGCCGAGGGTGACCGTGAATTTCACGTTGTCACCGGGCATGACCATTTCGACACCTGCGGGGAGCTCCACTGCACCCGTCACGTCAGTCGTGCGGATGTAGAACTGGGGCTTGTATCCCTTGAAGAACGGAGTGTGGCGTCCACCTTCCTCTTTGGTGAGGATATAGACCTCGGACTCGAAGTCCGTGTGAGGCTTGATGGAACCGGGCTTGGCCAGAACCTGACCGCGCTCGATGTCCGTGCGCTCAATGCCGCGGAGGAGCAGACCGACGTTGTCGCCTGCCATACCGGAGTCGAGGAGCTTGTGGAACATTTCCACGCCCGTGACGACGGTCTTCTTGGTGTCGCGGATACCGACGATTTCAACTTCATCGTTGATGTTGATTTTGCCCTGGTCGATACGACCGGTGGCAACGGTGCCGCGTCCCTTGATGGAGAACACGTCTTCGACGGACATGAGGAACGGCTTGTCGAGTTCGCGCTTCGGCTCGGGCACGTAGGTGTCGAGCGTCTCGAGGAGATCCTTGAGCTTCTGGACGTTGGCGGCATCGCCTTCGACGGCCTTGAGAGCGGAACCCTTGATGATCGGGGTCTTGTCGCCGGGGAAGCCGTACTTCGTGAGAAGTTCGCGGATTTCCATTTCGACGAGGTCGACGAGCTCGGGGTCCTTCACCATGTCGATCTTGTTCATGAAGACGACGATGTACGGAACGTTCACCTGACGAGCGAGCAGGATGTGCTCACGAGTCTGGGGCATCGGACCGTCTGCGGCGGAGACCACGAGAATGGCGGCGTCCATCTGGGCGGCACCCGTGATCATGTTCTTGACGTAGTCGGCGTGACCCGGACAGTCGACGTGAGCGTAGTGACGCTTCGGAGACTCGTATTCGACGTGAGCGGTGTTGATCGTGATACCGCGTGCCTTCTCTTCCGGAGCGTTGTCGATCTGGTCGTATGCCTTCTTCTCGCCTTCCGGAGAGAAGTTCATGGACAGAGCGGCCGTGAGAGTGGTCTTACCGTGGTCGACGTGACCGATGGTGCCGACGTTCAAGTGCGGCTTGGAGCGGTCAAATTTCTTCTGTTCAGCCATAAGAGGTTAGGGAAAATGATGGGTAGAGGGACGTGATACCCCTCTATTCGGAGGGATCGTATCGTCTAAAGCCGGGCTAGTCTAGGGGACGCAGCGGGCAAGGTCAACATAAGGTGCGGACACTTTTTTAGTAGTGGAAACCAAAGAATCCAAGGTAACCAAAGAAACCAAGGATCGTTGGATTCCTTGGTTTCGTAGGTTTCTTTGGTTTCTTTAGGCTATTTTGCCGTCTCCTCCACGCGGCGCTCGCGGATGACGTTCACTTTGATCACGCCGGGGTAGGTGAGCTCGCTTTCGATTTTCTTGGCGATGTCTTTGGCGAGTTGTTGTTGCTTGAGGTCGTCCACTTTTCCGGCGTCCACGAACACGCGGATTTCACGACCGGCCGAGATGGCATACGCTTTGCTGATGCCTTCGAAGCTCTTGGCCGTGTTCTCGAGTTCGGTGAGACGCTTGATGTACGCCTCCATGCTTTCGCGGCGAGCACCGGGGCGTGAGCCCGAGATGGCGTCCGCTGCGGCGACGATGAATGCTTCGGCGCTGGCGATGGGAATGTCCTGGTGGTGAGCCGCGATGCAGTGCACCACTTCGGGGCGAACCTTGAAACGCTTGGCGATCTCGACACCGATCTGCACGTGTGTGCCGGCGACTTCGTGGTCGAGTGCTTTGCCGATGTCATGGAGGAGACAGCCTTCCACGACGATGCCGACGTCGGCGCCGATTTCTTCGGCCATCATGCGGCCCATGTGCGCCATTTCGACGGAGTGCTTCAGGATGTTCTGGCCGTAGCTCGTGCGGAAACGCAGGCGTCCGATGATCTTGAGGAGATCGTTCGGGTACCCCGTGATGCCGAGTTCTTCCACCGCGCGCTTGCCGAATTCGAGCATCATCTTCGCGACGTCCTCCTTTACCTTGTTCACGATCTCTTCGATCTTCGCGGGTTGGATGCGTCCGTCTTCGACGAGTTTTTCCAGAGCGAGTTTGGCGACGTAGCGGCGAACAAGGTCGTAACCGGAAATGACGACGGCACCCGGCGTGTCATCGATAATGACGTCGATACCCGTGGCCTGTTCGAACGCGACGATGTTGCGTCCTTCCTTGCCGATGATGCGTCCCTTCACGTCATCCGACGGAAGCTGCACCACGGTCGTGGTGGATTCGGTGGCGACTTCGGATGCGTAACGGTGGATCGCTTCGGCGAGCAAGTTCTTGCTCACGGCTTCCACGTCTTCCTCGGCGTGTTTCTTGAGCTCCTTTACTTGTCCGGCGAAGAACGACGAGAAGTCGCGCTCGAGTTCCGACCAGAGTTGCTTCTTGGCTTCCTCGGTGTTGAGGCCGGCGACTTTTTCCAGCGCTTCGCGGTGCTTGAGCGTGGATGCCTTCAGCTCTTCCTGCATCTCTTTGATCTCTTCCTGTTGCTTCTCGAGGCGTGCCCTCTGCGCCTCGACTTCGCTCACCTTCTTATCGAGGTTCTTCTCCTTCTCTTCGATGCGTGCCACTTCGCGCTCCAGCTTGTTCGTCATTTCCTGGGCTTGGAGCTTGCCCTGGGTCACGATTTCTTTGGCCATGGCCTTGGCTTCGGCCTCTTGGGTCTTGATGGAGCTGCGAGCTTCGACGATTTTGACGTTCACGCTCTGGAGCTCACGTTCTTTCTGATCGATTTGCGCTTGGAGCGCACCGCTGATTTTCTTGCCCGAACTGAACCAGAACCAGCCGGCCAGCAAGCCGAGCAGCAGTCCCGCGAGCAGTGCGAGGAATACGATGGAGTAATCCATGGGAGGAGGGGAGGCAGTAAATGCAAATGCCACCGCTGTCCTTGGTCGCTATGCCGCTCGTGATGCTTTCAAGCGTAGAGCCAAAGCCAAAGCTTTGAGAGCTCGTAAGCTGCGTACGTCGATGCGTTGTGCGGATGAAAGCATGGGGAGTGGAATCTTTGCGACAGGGATGTCGGTGATCTATAAGGAGTGTACTGGATCGCCGCGACGGATGCGAGTGGCATATTTTGGCTTACAAAAGGGATAATTGAAGACCGTAGCCAAAAACAGACATTGCTTTAAGGGTAAGAATATTGTTTTTTCATTTTTAATGTTCACGTGGACGGCGGTACGCACCTTTTGCGTTGAGTTTGGGCCACGTTCGACCATCGCAGTTCTTGCTGTTTCATCAGCCGCTGTGGGCGGGTTCGTCCTCCGGTGAGATGTGGTCATGCGGATCTCCTTTCTGTCCTGCCTCGTGGTCCTGGCATGCGTGCCGTGCGCCGGCCATGCTCAAGTCGTCATTGGCGAAGTGCTGTGGCCGGGCTCCGACCTCGCAACGTCCGACGAGTGGCTGGAGATCACGTCGATTGCAGAAACGGATACCGATCTTTCTGGCTGGATACTGACGTCATTGAATACAAAAGGAGAACATGCTGTTGCTCTTACCTTTGCGACGGGAAGCAACATCGGTGCCGGAGAAACTATGGTCATCGCCAGTCACGTTGCGAGTGCCTCACGACTGCGCGTCGACCCTGTGTTCGTCGCATCGTCCCTCACGCTTCCGAACACGAAGTTGCTCCTGCGCTTGCGCGATGCGCACGGCACGCTCATCGATGAGGTGGACGACGCTGTCGGTGCTCCATTTGCGGGAGCCAATCCGTCCGGCACCGGCGCCAAGGCGAGTATGGAACGCATCGATCTGCATGCGGCGGGAACACTGAAAGAAAACTGGCGCACGTCCACGCAGTCACTGGGCTTCGACGACGGTGCACGAGTCTTCGGTACGCCAGGAACTTTGCCCTTCGATGAGCCACAAGAAGTGATCACACAAATTGTTCAATCATCTTCCTCATCGTCAGCATCTTCCGTTTCGTCGTCGGCTTCGTCCGCTCCGTGCCTCGACCCGCTCCAGATCTCCATCAATATTCAATCCGGGCCCGTGTCGGGCGTCGGGAAAGTGACCGTGAACATGCAGGCCGTCGCCGTTGCTGGCTCACTCAGCTCATCGGCCTGCAGCTGGGATTTCGCGGACGGATTCACGAGCGCCAGCTGCAATCCGTCCACGCACTCATTCACGAATCCCGGTACCTACATGGTTCATCTGGAAGCCAAAAACCAATGTGGTGACACGTTGGTACAGCAGCAAAAGATCGACGTGTTACCCGATGGAACCTCCGTGAGCTCGCAAGCGTCGTACTACGACGGATCTCGGCTCATCTTTTCGGGCGCGCTTCCCAACCCCGAGGGTGCCGACACCGGCAAAGAGTGGATCGAGATCCACAATGCCGAGGATCACCCCGTCGATCTCGCGGGGTGGAAGCTCGCAGTAGGAGAAACGTCGGTGCAGTCGTTTGTGCTGAAGGGTTCGCTGCCGCCCGGGGAAAATCTGCGCATCTTCGATGCCGAGATCAAATTCAAGCTGCCGAACACGGCGTCCAAGCTGGAGCTTGTCCCGCCCTCGGGCATCGCCACGTCATCCGTCGTCTGGAAATCCACCGACGAAGGACGGACGTACTATGCGGACGATATTCGCTCCGTTCAGGTCTCGGGTACGGTCATGCGACTCCTCGGCAGAACCTCATTCGAGCTTCAGCTCGATGCGGATGCGTCACACACGTTGGACGATGACCGCGTCATCGTCACCATGCTCGGTATTCGCAGTGCAACGGCCGACGAGCGCACGACATTCTCTGCCGACGAATCCGAAGACCAAAAATATTTGGAAGCCCTGATGAAAAACAAAAAAGTTGAACTAGAATTTGATACGAACCTCTGGGACGACCGAGGCAGTCTTCTGGCCTATGTCTTTGGCGATGGATCCCTCTCGGTTCAGGAATATCTGCTCTCCACCGGAAGGTGGGTCACGCAAACGGAGGATGCCTTTTCGTTCAAGAAACGCTTTCAGGATCTCCAGCAAAAGACGTCCAATGCACATGTCGGCAATGATGTTCTTCTTCCTTCGGCTCAAAAGGAAGCCCAAACCAAAGCCATGCAAGCCGCAGTTGCCGATGCATCGGGGCTCGTGATCTCCGAGGTCTTTCCATCACCCTATCCGCCGTCCGATACCGCGCACCAAGGGCTACTGAAATCCGAGTGGATCGAGATCCGAAATTCTTCACAGCACTCCGTCGATCTTTCGGCTTTGGTACTTCGTATAGACGGAACAAAAAAAGTATTCAAAAAAGCACCGAAAGTTCTTTCGGGTTCCTTACTTGTGCTCCGCATCGCCGATCTCGGCGGACGACTCAAGAATACGGGCGGATCCGTCGCTTTGCTCAGCACCGAGGGCTCGGTGATTTCCGAGGTGACGTATCCCGAATTGAAGAACGGATACGCGTATGCCGTCACTTCATCCAGCCAATCATTCTGCGTGACGACCGCCCCCACGCCCGGTGTGGCCAACCGATGCATCACGGTCGCTAACACGAAGAAGTCTGTGGCCGCAAAAAAATCCGCGACTACAGCAAAAAAAGTCAGCTCTCAGGTGAAGGCGTACGCCGCAAGCTACAGGGCTCAAGTGGTTCCGGAAGAAGCAGAAGAGGCGTCCGTATCGGACATTGTCTTCGAGGATGCTCCGTCTCCGGGAGGCGGCCTCGGTTTTCTCGTGGCGGCCTTCATTCTAGGCTCGGGTTTTTCGTTGCTCGCGATGTTTTTGGTTCTGCGGAAGAGGACGTTCGGATTCTCGATCGGGACTCAGTCGCGATCTTCGACGATCCACTCGTATCCGCCTGCGGTGTGATGCACGTTCGTCATGGGTAAGGGGGTTATGGGATTCATCTATTTATTTTGCGTCGTCTTGTTTCAGCATGGCGCGGATGTTGGCCATCTCGTCTTTCTCCGCGACTTGCTTGTCGCCTTCCAGCCCTTTCTCGAGGGCGTTGATTTCGGCTGAACAAGCGGCGTTGTGTTCCATCTGAATTTCCTCGGCGGCTTTGTCATACTCTTCACCCAGCCATTCGTATCCGCCTTCCAGCTCCAGCTCGGTTTCTTCATCCAGGTCCGTGATGGCCTGTACTGCGTCCTTCGCATCGTTGATCTCCGACGTCAGTCTGCCGGCTTCGGCATGAAACAGTTCTTGGAGAGCTTTTTGCATGACGGGGGAAAGACCGTCTTTTTGGATCTCTTCGATCATTTTCTTCTTCGCCGCATCGTCGATGGTCTCGGCCACCCCGATGAGGAGCAAGACTTCGTCGTACAGTGATGTGGTTGCGGTGGTCATGCGAAGAGGGAATTAGACGGCTTGGCTGAGGCTTGTTTTCTTGTTTCTGCCGACGAAATACATTTTCGTGGGGTCCACGTCGGGCGTGACGTCGTAGGCTTCCAGCTCTGCAAGGGCCGTGCCGTTTCCTTCCTCCACCGTCACTTTGCCGCTCGCAATATTGATGACGGCATGCTTGCGGCCGTGTTCGGAAACGAGTGCGATCTGTCCGCCCTTTCCTTCCTCTTTGCGGAGCACGCTGAAGTTCACCCATGCATTGCCGTCGTAAAGCGCGACGCCCTGACCGATGTTCGCTGCTTTCAGGCGAGCAAGACGCTCCTTGAGCTTCGGGGGATTGTTCTTGGTGGAATCCAGCACGCGCGCTTGGAAATATTCACGCACGGCGCGATTGCGCTGGGTGTTGAAGTATCCCAATTGCAGGTTCTTGGCGAGCGTCACGAGAATCTGCCGCTCGGTCCTGCTGATGTTCTTGAATGCGTTGATCTCTTTGATGAGCTCGCTCTTGCGGTCCACGCCCGCGGCGTTATTGAGCATCAGGCGCTCCATATTTGCCGAGAGCTCCGGGCTGGCTTCTTGCGAGAGGGCGAACAAATCGTCGAATGTTTTGGCCACATCCTCGCGCACCGGATCTTTTGCTTGTTCGTCTAGTTTCTTGAGCGCTTCACTGTCGATCTTTTCGACGAGCTGCTTCTGGTAGCGGGTGTGCTTGAGCTCCGGAACGTCGATTGTTTTTTCCTCGACATTCTTCTTGAGCATCCCGATTCTCTTTGATGCATCAACGTATCGCTTGCGCACGGCTTCCTTGGCTTCGATTTCTTCGGAGAGATGTTTGGTGACTTCGGCGCAGACCGTTCTCCGCATTTCGAGCACGGCCTTGGAGTCGCTGGCCGCAGCACTCACCTTGAAGAGTTTTTGTTCGGCGGCCTGTCCGTGCTTGAGGATCGATGTACCCGTCGCCATGACGCGTCGCTTGGCTTCGTCCGTAATGATTTTGTTCGTCGAACGTTCATCGAGCATTCCGGCTTTCCACCATTTCTGCTCCACCGCTTTGATCTTTCCGATGGTACTCGTGGGTTCGGCGCGGAACTTTGCCTCGATGCGTTCGCGGTTCGTCATGCCTTCCTCGCCCTTGAGGCGCTGCAAGAGGGCGATGTCCGCGGCATCCGGATTGTTGTTGTTCGTATCGTTGTCGGGCGTCTTACGGAGAAGACGCTGCTCGGCAAAGCCGTGGACGGTGAAGGTGTTTGTATTCATTTTCATGAGTATTATACCAAGTTTTTCCATCATTTACAATACAATTGAATAGTGGTATAATAATAGAGGTCAGTTCTTACGCACCATCGGTAGGTGCTACACACACTCTGTTTCAAGGAGAGACTCTGATGGACGCCAGTACGATTGTTGTGATCGTCGTGATCGGCCTGATCGTGGGATGTTTTTTGCTCTTCCGCGCAGCGCGGAGCCAGACGACAGACGGGACCCACTTCGGGTCCTACTACTGGGCGTTTTTGGTCATGTTCTTCCTGACGTCGCAGCTCATTGGGGAAATCTGGCACTTCCCCACTCTGCGCGAAGGCATGATCCATGGCCTCCAGGCCACGGCGAATTTCATCGCCAGGAAGACACATGGCAAGGAGATGACGACGGGGATTGTCCCGCCGCCCCCTCCGCCCGCGGATTCGGTCCCGACCGGGGACCCGAATTCCTATATCGAATGGGTGGATCACACCCATGTTCAGCCCAAGCCGGGGGCAACCCTCCCGGCCAATTGGACCGTCACCATCATGCCGTCCGACGCCACCAAGCGTCAGCGGGTCTTGGCTCCCGTCGAGGTTCCCGATGAACCTCTGACGGTGTACTTCGACCCCGACCCAGCATCTCTGCCCACCGCGAAGTCCTTCGGGCAGGTGACCGTCACTGGCCGTCCCGCTCCGTGATTCAGTTTGTGATTGTCGCACTCCACCGATGAGCACGAATTGACCCTGGACCGAGCAGCACACGCTGCTCGGTCCTTGGACGTGGCCCTATTGAAAAAATAGGTAAAAATATGGTATAATATATACATGTCAACAGGCTCACCAACACCCAATAATTCGCAGAGAAATCCCAATGTTCCGCAACCGGCTCCGGTTCGTCCGAGCTTGGATCGTGTTCAAGCCAGACTTCTTGCAGCGACGCGCAACATCGACACGCTCGATCGTGAACGTGCGGATCTCCGGGCGATCATCGCCGATGACCCCGGAATGGTGCAGCCCGCACCGGCCGCAGCGGTTTCACCCGTCGATGCTCAGCAGCAGGCCCGCGTACTCGATGCCGAAGATGAGCTCATCACCAAAGGCACCAAAGATGCCCAGCGCATCACGTCGGCGTTCGGAAATCTTCGGGCACTTGCGAGCGAACACAGGCGCTCCGAGAATAGTGCGGGTTCCTGGTTTGAACTCGGCAATCCGGCCCGAGGCGTCGTTGCGGGGAAAGAGCGCTACGTCCAATGCAGAGTCTCCATCAACGAAGCACTCAATAAAGCTCTTCGTCATCCCATCTGGCAGCTGCCGTCCACGCAAGGTGCGACCATTCCCGATGAGATGCGCACGCTTTTGTCCGACGTGAATACCACGATTCTCGCCAATGGAGATTTTCCGGACGGCCATTCGTCCATCGATCGTCTTCTGCAGGCTGCCGAGGCTCTCCTGGTGAGAATGCAGCAGGAAATCCGTTCGGTACACCCTCGCGCCGCCGCTCCTCAAACTGCACCCGCCGCCACTCCCATCGTACCCACCGCTCTCAGTCCCTATGCCGAGGGTGCGCTTGCGAGCCGTTACATGACCTCGGTCCACCGCCTCTCCACCTTCCTCGGCACGGTTGCCGGTGAAGAGTTTTGGCACCGGCCGGAGTACGAACTTCGCGGTGTCGATGTCTACGCAGAGGCAGTCGAGATTTTACAGTACCTGCAAGACGTCGGTCCTCGTCGCGGTTTGCCGAGCGGTGCCATCGACGTGTCCGTGATGCCCGACGTACTCAGCCGTTTGAACGGTCTCCATGGAATGATGCTTGCTCAGACCGGGGCGATGCGAACGCGCGTCGATCACGGTGAATTTACGAATACGCCCGTTGCTCCGCAGCCCGCTCCCGTACCGCCGACACAACCCGCACCGCCCACCACTGTCCCTGCCCCCACCACTACCCCAAACCCCGCCCCCACGACGGTCGTTCCGACCCCGAATGCTCCCGGTCCAAGTACCGTGCCTCCTCCTCCCCAGCGCACGGCGCGCGCCCGCGTCGGCGGTATCCGCGGATTCTTCGGACGCCGTATGCGCACTCTTGCAGTTGTCGGTCTTGCCGGCGTACTCACCGTCGCAGGTGCCGTGAGAATGGCCAAATACAATCCCGAAACGGAGGATCCGGACTTCGATAAAAAACCCCCAGCCGGCGCCAAGGAAGATCCGACAAAGACCAAAAAGACGGAGGCCGACAAGAAAACGCCCGACAAGCCCTCCGTACCGAAGTCGAGTCCTCCGCCCGAGGCTCCGGCTCCGGCAGGAAAATCTGCCGAAAGACCGCTTGCGACAGGTGAAGTCATTCTGAGCGCCAAGCACAACATCGTCGTGAAACCGAGCGGTGGAAAATTGATTCTGACGCTCCCGAAAAACCTCACGCAAATTCGTTTCGGTGCTCCCAAGAAACCGATTCACACGCATCTCTTCACTGCCGGAGGCACGCAAGAAATCAGCATTCCTGCCGATGCCGCGGGTGCCGATTATTTGGCAGTCGCCATCGACGTGGCCGACGGTACCGCCGGTACCTGGGAACAAGGCAGCTTCGTCAAAGTACCGCTCAAGTAAGCGCTCAGGTACGAGAGACCAGGCAAGGTGTTTTAAGGCACCCTGCCCGGTCGGTTCTCTCGCAGCGTTGCTTCCGTGCACTTACTGACTTGTGACGACCGCTTCGAATTCGTCGATTTGGTCGTCCAGGGCCTCGAGGGGCCCGAAGACATTTCGGATCGTCCTCATCTCCATCATGCCTTCGTCTGTTTTGACATGGATGACGAGATCTCCTCCATTCCAGAGGAGGAGCCGATCGAGCTGGCACCTGAACCTCGCCACACAGCGATGGTTCTGGTCCAACGGGATCTCGACTTTGCCGACACCCGGCTCGTTTTTCTGCATTTGACCCAGTGTCACGACCCACCGGTAATACAATCGCCGATGAATTGTCATGAACAGGAATACCAAGGTGTGCAGAACGGCAAGCCCGATCATCATCGGGCTCGTCATCTTCCAGTGGTCCACCTGGAACGCTTGGAAGACGGGTTGAATGATCGGGATGTGAAATTCGTACTTCGCCATCCAGATCAGCAGGCCCCCGATGACGGTGAAGGTCGTGAGGATCACGAGTGCCTTGAGATCGATGTCGAAGCAGACCGCCAACGTCACGTACATCAGCACGACGGCCCACACGAGGCTCGCCGCGTTGCTGCCGATGATGGGCATGAGGAGCCCCATCACGAACCCAACGGGGATGAGGGGCCAGGTCAGGACGAAGTCCGACCACTCGATGAAGACGACGCGATCGGGCTTGGTTGCGACTGGTGCTGCGGCCGGGGTGGCGGTAGCGGTGGACATGGGAATCTCTCCTGTGACAAAAGAAGTGGGTTTTGGAAGCGCTGCTGCGAATGAACGGGCCAAACCCGCCCAAAAGCAGGCGTAACTTGGCTGCGGAGATTATCCCTAAATACTGGACAAAAGTCAATTTTATGTTAAAATTCACATTAGCTCTTTCACCCCACCAGTCTCAAGAACAGGACCGAACGCCCATGGCCAAAACTCTGAAGATCATCGCGTTGTCGCTCGTTGCATTCGCCGTTTGCCTTGGAATCGGCTGGGCCTGGACGAATTGGGGGGAGTTGTATCCCCTCATCCAGTCCAAGCTGAAGACGAACATCGGTGCGCCCGCGGCCTCCGTGCCGCCTGCCTCGGACCCCGCGCCCGTCGTCACGTCCGCACCTCCCGCGAACACCCTCCTGCTCTGGTTCGATACCCTCGGGTATTACCAGGCCGAAGGAATCAAAGGGATCAGTGTAGACACCCGTCGGCCGCCGTACGTCGCCGAGCTCTCGGCCGAGCACCTTGCGAAGGACTACCTCGACGTCCTGATGAAGGACGCTCAGGAAGAGATGTCCCGACCCAACGGTTCTCGGAAGTACGCGCTCACCGCCGTCACTCGGGTGCAGATCTACCTCAGCGAAGACCGCGAACGCTTCGACAGCGTTTTCGTCTACGCGGAGGGGACCGACCCGGACGGCAAGCCGCTCGCCGGCAAAGACTCGGTCACGGAGAAGGACTACGAAACCGGTGTCATGGTGTACCTCTCCGAGGTCACCTGGACGCCGAAGAAGTCGTCCGACTTCGCCCGCGAAATGCTGGACGCGATGACCGCCAAGCATGGCGTCCCCGATCGCGGGGAGGTCTTCCGGCACCGCAGCAATGCGAATGCCAGTAAGGCCGTCAAAATCACCAAGAACTAAGTCCGTGTCGTTCCACCTGTTCTAAGGATGGCGCCCGTCAGTAGCGAAATACTGACAAACAAAACCCGGAGGCTTCCCTGAAAGAGCTGCCCCGGGTTTTTTTATGATGTTCCGATTTTTAAAGTTCAGGCGCGGTCGGTGCGCCGGCAGGAGGCAGACTTCTCACGAGCATCGGGTCGAGCTTGTCGATTTCGTTGGCTGCGCGCGCGGACGTACGAACGGGGAATGAGATCGTCGCTTGCCACTTGAGGTATGCCTTCCGCATTTCATCCGCGATGGCCTTGGGAGTCGTTCCGAGTTTATTCAGTTGATCGGCGTGCGAAGTGGCGATGTTGCCGGGGTTCGAGAAGTTCTCGGCCAAGAAACAGTAATCCACGGTGCCCGGACGGCTGAGGTCGGTGGACTTTCTGAGGAGCACGACGTTCGGTGTGAGCAGGTTGAGCTCTTTCTGGACATCAGCCATGAATCTCGTGAGTGTGGCTTCGGTTTCAAATGGACTGCCGGTAATCGTCGGTGCAATGGGCGGACCGACGGGAGCGCCCGGGGGTGGGCTCAAAGGTGGCGGCGAACTCGGAGGTCCACCTACGGGCGGAGGAGGTGAGCTCGGTGGTACGCCTGCGGGTGCAGGAGCTGAGGATGGCGGAGGTGAACTCGGAGGTCCGCCTGCGGGCGGAGGAGGTGAGCTCGGTGGTACGCCTGCGGGTGCCGGAGACGGAACGGGAACCGTGAGGCCCGGAGGCAGTGAGCTTGCCGGAACGCTGAGACCCGGAGGCAGTGAGCTTGCCGGGATTGCGGTTGCGGGGGGGAGAGAGCTGGCGGGAACGAGTGCACCCGGAGGGAGTGTGCTCGGGCCGAAGGTTGCGGGCGGCAGTGCGCTCGCCGGAATCATCGTGGATGGCGGGAGAGAGCTTGCAGGAACGGTGGTGCCGGGAGGGAGTGAGCTCGTTGGGATGAGCATGCTCGGCGGCAGTGAACTTGCGGGCACGAGTGTTCCCGGAGGCATGGAGCTTGGAGCGGCCGTCGGACCTCCCGTTACGTATGTCACCGCCGAGTTGTACAAGTTCTTGAAGTCATCGAACGTCGGAATGGAGAGCGAGCTCGTGATCATCTTTTTCGTTTTGTGGTCGGCCGGGAAGAAGTCATCGATGCGTCCCTCGAAATGCGATTCGTACGTGAGAGTCGCGTCCGGTACCGGCACTTCCAGCATGCGGAGAATATTCTCCATTTCTTTCAGCGAGCTTTCGCTCACGGACGGCGTGACTTCGATGACCTGCGCGATGTACAGGTTTTTCAGCTTCAGTTCCTTTTTCTGCGGATCCGTCATCGTCGGAGTCACCGGTTTGATCTCTTTGTACATCTCGATCTTCTGTGCGTTGAGCGCGTCGTAAATATTCACGGCACGGTTCCTGATTGCTTCCGTCACCGCAGGATCCACTTTTCCCGAGAGCTGCATGATGAGGTGCAGCGTGCCGAGGTCACGCATGTAATTGCGTACTTTCAGACGTTCGGTTTCCTTGGTGTAATCGATGGCGGCCAGCGCTGCATCGTCATTCTCGCGCAGGAGCTTGATGCTCTCGACGTTCTGCCACATGCCGGAGAATCCGCGGGACGGATCGCCGATGATCGTGGTGAAGAGCGTATCGAATTCGCGCGTCAGGTTGCCGGCCTCGATGGGCGTGATGCCCATGTCGGCGAAGCGTCCGAAGCCGTCGAGCGATGCGTTGAGGCGCGTGGCGCGCACGAGGGCGTTTGCCATGCGCTGACCGAGCTGCGCTTCGGCGCGGCCGAGGAGCACGGAGTAGTTGGTTTCGTTGAGGAGCGGGCGGACGAACTCGGCCACCTTCTTCTTATCACCGCCGAATGCGGCGATGACGGACGCGGGGAGCTTTTGCACCATGCGTTGTGCGGTGAGGTCCACGTTGCGCAGGTCCGCCATCTGCTTGTCGTAGACGTCCATGCGTTCCTGGAGCTTCGTGAGAACGGCGGAATCCGTGTTGAGCGGACCGGCGCCCACGATGGGTTGGTTGAGGAGCGAGCGTACGTCGGCGAGTGAGCCGATGCGTCCGAATCCGCGGCCGGGGAGCGACAGGCTGAACCTTGCGAGGAATCCGGTGACGCTGTTGAGGATCGACGTTGCCGTGAGGTCGTTCGGTCCGGTGAGCAGGATGATGTCGGCGTCGCTGAGCGGGACTTCGTGACGAGTGCTCTCGATGAGCACGGCGTACTTGAGTTGCTCGATGGTCTGCAGTGCTTCCTCCAGATCCACGGACGTTTCGCGAATCACGTCGAACTTGGCTTTGAGCGTGTCACATGCGGAGGGATCGAGGACTTCGGAAATCTGACAGTTCTCGATGAATTCGATGCAGTCCAAGTCCACGCTGCCGCCGCCGGCGAGAATCTCGGACGGGGTGGTGGTGAGTGACGGCACTTGCGTGACCTCGTCCATCGCGTCGAACTCGCGAGCGCGAGCGGGGATGCGAGGGTTTTGAATATCCATGGCCGTATCCACTTTGATGCTCCTCTCCTTCTCTTTGCGGAGGTTGAGGTCCGAGACGACGTCCATGAAGCGCTGGTCGCCGTAGCGCGTGGCGGCGATCTGTTTTCCTTCGAAGACGAGGCGCATGTAATCCTCTTTGAGGTCGCTCGGCATGGCGTTGTAGCTGCCGTACTGCGTCAGGGCTTCTTCGATTTTGGTGGCGCGGGCGATGTTCTGCGATTCGCTTCCGGCCAAGAGGTAGAAGATCTGTGCGACACCCTGGCCCGTTGCCACGTTGTGCTCGCAGATGTAGTCGATGGTCGCTTTCTGTTCGCTCGATTTCATGCCGGCCTCTTCCATCTGCGCCTTGAGAGACTTCAGAAGGAGGCGGCCTTGCACGGTCTTGTTCGTCACGCGGACTTCTCCGCCGAGTTCGCCCGACGAAAGATCGGGGACGAAAGCGTCGGCGACGTGCTTGAGTTTCACGGACGAGAGCATGGACATCGCGGTTGCGGCGGGGCCCATGCGCAGGCGGTTCTTGAGCAAGAAGTCTTCCATGAGTTCCAGCTTGTCCTGCTCGTTGCGCGGGAGCTTGAGTCCGGCTTCGCGCGCGATGTTCTTGAGCATGTTGCCGTTGAACTTCACGAACGTCTTGAGTCCGGCGGCCATGTCGTTCAGCGCATTCTCGTTGCCGTTCACAAAGCGGTCGTAGGCGAAGTATCCCAATCCGCCCGCCATGGCGATGCGGCCGAGGGAACTGTCGGCCTTGAGCATTTTGTATCCGAGGAACAGGCCCGCACCGATGGCGACCATCTGGAGCTTGGGGTCGGCGTTGCGGAAGTTGTCGATGAAGTTGCTGGTGTCTTTTTCAATCTGCGCCTTCTGCACGCTCTCCGTGAGCTTCAGGTGGTCCACGCGGTTCTGTGCCTTTTCCAGCTGCACGTCGGTCGTGCGCTTTTGGTAGAGCGAAAGCATGCTGCGGAGCAGCTCTTGCTGGGCAAGAGGATCGACGGCGTTCGTGAGTGCGGCGCGAAGCTCTCCTTTAATGCCGCTGTCGCGGCGGAGGACGAACTCGGGCGTGGTGGCCTCGCTTTCACTCGGTTTCACGGCGTCCATCCATTCCTCGAAGAGGTTGTAGAGACGCTTCGGTGCCTCGGCGGAATTGTTGCGTTCCACCAGGGCTGCCTGGGCGATTTCCTCGGCGACAGGGTCGGCGTTCGGCGGCACGCCTTCACCGGACAACACCGTCATGATCGCAAGCATGGTGCCGATGCGACCCTCCCTGTTATTCAAGGAGTAGTCTTGAATGTCGTTGTCGTTCAAGGGACTCTCGAACAGGTCCGGGTATGCGGCTCGGACCGATTCGGGAATCTCTTCGTTCACGAATTCCTGGAATTCCTGCAAACGGCGCTCGGGACTGAGGCTTTTCAGGCGATCGACGGCCGTACCTTTATTGATGGCGGACGGATCAGCCCTGTCGATGAGGATATTCGGCTGCAAGAATGCGGCGAATCTGGCTTCCTTGGAGATGAGTGCGCGTTCGCGTGCGGCATCGGGGTTCGTGACGTCGCTGATGGTGTTCCTCAGACGCTTCTCGCCGTTGTCGAAGAGCTTCTGCATGAAGGTGCGGCGGTCGGCGCCGTCACCGCGTCCGAGCAGGCGTGCTTCGTGGTCGTTCAGCCGGAAGTGGGTGAAGTGGGTACGCATGAATTAGGCGGCACCGGTTGCGGTCTTGGCTCCGGTGCGGTTGAGATAGCCTTTGTGTTTCAAATAGTTGATGAGGCCGTAGCCCGCGATGCCGGCAACGCCTCCCGTCATGAGCGAGCCCGTGGACATGAGCGCGGCAGATGCACCGAGGAATCCGAGCGATACGCCGGGGAGCGTCGGTTGGATCACGGGTTTGACGGCACTGTTCCACACGGCGCTTGCGGCGCCCGTCATGGCTTTGTACGGATGATCTTTGACCCAGCCGTACGCCTCTTTCATTTTTCCGCCGATGTAACCGGGGCCGTCCATGATGGCTCTGTGTGTCAGCTTGAACGGTGCCGCGGCAAGCTGCACCGGCGTGATCATCGCTTCGTAGATCGGACGAGTGACGCCCGGATATTCTTTGCGAGTGAACCAGCTTTTCATTTTTCCTGCGGCCCACAGTGCGGGTCCTGCGGCGAGTGCGCCCAGTCCTGCGGTCGGTGCCGAGAGTGCGGTTCCTGTACCGATGCCGAGCATGGCGAGCGGATTGCGGATCCAGCTGTTTCTTCCGCTCCGTCCCAAGAATGTTTTTGCGTCGTCCTCGGCGCTGATGACACGCGGACCCTCGGCACCGCTTGCGGCAGCAGGCTTTGTTTCGGTCGTCGTGCCGGCTGTCGTAGTCGCCGCAGCATCAGGCGCCTTTCCGCCCGAGAGTTTCGTGACTGCTTCCGTGAAAGGCTTCAGCTTGTCCGTGATTTCTTTGCCCAGCTTCTCCACGGCCTTCGTGACAAAGTCCTCCGTCGCATTTTTTGGTGCGGAAGCGGGAGCCGGGTTCGGAGTATTCGGAGTCGGGTTCATTTTTTGGCTGTTGGTTTTTGTGTAAATAAATCATCCTATTATAGCGGAAAATCGAATTCCTCGCAAATGGTCCCGGGAGGACGAGTTTCGGGTCGGTTTTCAACCGGTTTCAGCAGGCGATTCATCGGCTCAAAATTACGATCGAATGGTGGGCAAAAATGCTGCCGGTTTGTTTTATGATTTCACGCCCTTGTAAATTTATGTCAAATTTGATATAATGGTCGCAAGAAAAATAAAAATTCATCACACATGCCGTCCGTACAAACCGAAGCAACGGCCGATAATCGTGTCCTCGCCGAAGGCGTCTACGACATGATCATGGGTGAGATCGAAAACGATTTGCTCCTTTCGAACATTCCGCAGCTGGAAGCCAAATATGCAGGCGAGTCCACGGAAGAACACGACTCCCGCATGCAGCGCTACATGGTTGCCTACAAGGCGTTCGATCGTGAGCTCGGCAAGTTCATGACCGACATCGATACGAAGGTCCGCATCACTCAGCGCGTGGCCCTCAAGCAGAAAGAAGCTGAGTCCCAACTCCAGGAAGCAAACACACTTCATTCCATCGCCTCTGCCTTCAACTAGAGGCTTTCCTTTCCCCACTCTCCTATGGAGAAAAACATCCAAACCCTTCTGTTCTCTTCCCTCGTCTCACTCCGTGAGCAGCGCCTTGTCGGTTTTGACAAGACTCCGGCAGGGGAGAAGCAGTTCGAGGACGCGGCTGCCAAGATCGAGCAATCGATCGAGGATCCCTCCAAGCTCACTCCCGAGCTCATCGGACAGATCGCCGAACTCAAGGTGAAGTCCATCGGAGACACGAAGCGGAACGAGCGTGTGGACGGACTGACCAAGCTCAACGACCAGAAGAACCAGCTTCTCTCGAAGCTTCCTGAGATCGAAAAGCGCACCGCTGCCGACAACCCGGACTGGCAGAAGATTCAGAAGAATCTTACCAGCGTGGACGCTGCCCTCAAGACTGAGGCAGTTACTGCAGCCGTCAAGCTCATTGCCGATGCTCGTGCCGAAATGGAGGGCCTCGCCAACAATCTGAATCTCAGCGATCCTTCGCTCAAGCCGCTCATCAAAGTTCGCGTGAAGCTCATTGCCGCTCTCAACAAGACCATCGAGAACGTGCAGGCTGCTGATCCCGAGAACAAGATCGCCCTCGTCCCCGCCGCAACCGGCGGACGTGTAGCTCAGGACGCACTCAAGGCTCTTGAGACCGGCGGACGCGACTTCATTTCCGGTCCTTTCGATGTCCTCCTCCAGAACTTCGAGAAGGCCAAGGGTCCGGATGCCAAGCGCATCGCCAAAGAGAAAATCGACGAGGCCGTCCTCGCTCGTCGTCAGGATATTTACAACGACATGGTCGCCGTCAACGCAGTGCGTCCTCCGTACGTGAACATCGAGAAGCAAATCGCCGAACTTTTGAAGCAGCTCAAGCAGCTCAATGACGCCGTCGCATCCGTCACGCCGGCTCCGACCGCCGCGGCTGAAGCCGCAGCCAAGGGCCCCGTTGCTCCCGCTGGCGCTCCGAAGGCTACCGCTGAAGCTGCAGGCAAGTCCGTTGCCGCTACCGCAGAGGTTCCCGCTCCGGATGCCGACAAGGCTCTTGCGGACAAGGGTATCCAGGCCAAGAAAGTAGAGGCTCTCACCGGCGCCAAGGATGACGTCGCTGCGGGCAAGGCTCTCGAGGACCTCAACAAGGACCTGAAAGTCGAGGCCGCTCTCAAGGACCCCGCCGACACCAAGATCGTCGTCGATGCTCTCAACAAGAAGCTCGAGGCCGTCGGTTCCACGAAGCGTGTCGAAGCCAAGGAAGGCAAGCTCGTGATCAAGGAAGCATCGGTCGTCGCCAAGGAGGCCGCCACCAAGAGCGTACTCGATGCCAAGCCGGAAGACAGCAAGGAAACGAAGGATCTCAAGGGAATCTTCAAGGCCATTCTCGACTTCATCACGGAACTCGCAGCCAAGCTCGGCATGTCGCCGCGTGAACTGATCACCGGTCAGGCCGATCCCGCCAAGCTCAATGCAAAGAACACGCCGACTCAGGGCCTCAAGGCCGCCGAGGAAGCCGAAACGAAGCAGGCTGAGCAGAATAGTCGTCTTGCCAGGGAAGCTGCGGCTCGCGGCAAGAATGCCCCGACTCCGGCTGCACGCAAGCAGGCCGAGACCGAGCAGGAAAAATTCCAGAAAAAGGCCGACGCTCAGCTCCGCAATGCAGGACGTCTCAAGAAGGAAGCTGATAAGGCCGAGGACATCGACGTAGAGGTCGATCAGAAGGTCGGCAGACTTCGTGAAGAAGCCAACAAGCGCGGCGTTCCGGCCGATATCGAGGCCGCTCCGAACAAGCGCGGTGTCGTCATCAGGGCCAAGGGTGGAGTGAACCCGAATACGCTTCGTTCGTTCGCCGGTGAATTCCAGCGCGAACTCGGTGCCGACCGCGTCACGTTCAGCAACAACACGTTCATCATCAACGTCATGCCGAACAACTCCGGCAACGTTCAGAATCAGATCGCCGGACGCGATGGCGTTCAGATTCAGGGCGGCAAGGCCCCCGAGGTCGCTCCGGCCGCTCCGACTCCGGCTCCCGCTCCGTCCGTCAAGGAAGAGGCTGCTGAGCGTCCCATCGTCATCAAGAAAGTGAAGGGTCGACCCACGGGCAACCTCCAGTAATTCTTTCGCCATTCAAGTAATGAGAGGAAGCGCTTTGGATCACTCCGCCGCTTCCTCTCTTGATATCCATCCCATCCATGCCACCCATTCGTGAGTCAGCCGAACGGCCCCAAAACAATGTCGATGTTTCCAGAGAAGCGGAGCAGCGCATCAAAGGTTTGGAAACCTTGATCGGGATGATGAAGAAGTCGGCCCCGATTCAAGCTCAGGATGATATCCCGGAGCTGAATTCCGCCAAGTGGGACCTCAAGAGTGTCATCGTCGTGAAGGATTACTATTTCGTCCTGAGCAATGATGGACGCGACATGCAGGTTCTCCTCATCGACGCACAGGGAGAAATGTCCGTCGATGAAACCGTTCCGCCTCCCATCAAAAAGGCTGCGACATTGAAAATTCACGCGATGCGCGGCACGACTCCCGAACCGACGATGCCGTCGCGCCCTCCGGTTCGTTCGGTTCCGTCACCGTCCCGTGCGCCCGCACCGGCTCCTTCAGCTCGTCGCGAAACTCCCGCTCCCGCTCCCACGCGTGTCTCCGAAGCTCGCACTGACGTTGTTCCCACGGGTGACGCATCCATCGATGCTGTCTTTGATGCATTCAAAGGCTTGTCCCTTTCCGTGAAGGGCGAAAACATTCCCGTCACTCTCGATATACGCTTCAGCACGGCCGCAGGAATCGCGAGTTACCTGCGGAAAAACAACGTGCCCATTGCACGCTACGAGTCGTATCTTCTCACCATGAACGATCAGAAAAACCTTCTTGAAAAGGTGCTCTCACGTAAAAGTGGAAGGTATGCCGTGGAGTGGAGGGGCGATCATTTCGAGGCGAAGGCTGAGCGGTACCCCATCATCACGACCACCGCCACGGATGTGTTCGAGACCGATGCGACGACCAACGTCGAAAAGAGTTTGATCACTGATCGCACGCTGTCGCGCATCGCAAGGAGTACGGGCATGGAGTACAGCTATTCCGACGGCACCCGCGAGTACCACCGCACGGACGGTCTTCAGTATCGCGAAAAGGCCGATGGTACGCGCCAGTTCTTCGACGGATCGAACAAGCAGCCGGTCATGGAAAAAACGGGAACGGGCGTGAACGTCTTCGGTCCCGACGGCGATAAAGTGAATGCCACACGCCGTCCCACCGAGTCCAATGTGAAGAGCTACGCCGATAATCTCGCCAAGAAGCTCAAGACACCCGAGGCCATCGCCGCTTTCGTGTCGCAGTTTTATTTGTCGCACGAATATAAAACGTCTCCCGACAACGCCCGTTGGCTCAGGGAAGCTCACAGCGGAGTCAATCCCGTGAAATACGAAGGCGAAACCGGCAATCGTCAGGACGTGCAGCGTTGGGACGATACCCTCATCAAGGGCAGCGGAGACTGCGAAGACTACGCGCTGCTCGCTCAGGAACTTCTGGAGCGTGCCGGCGTGAAATCATTCTGCATGAAAGTCAGCATCGCTCACTACGAGGCGGTGTACTTCGAACCTGCGGGAGTCGATGAGCGGGGACAGAAGCAATTCCACGTCTGTAATTTGGGTCTCTCGGGATTCAAGCGTTCGGTGCAGACGTTCAGCAGCCTTCCTGAAGCAGCACGGTCTCTGGCAATCGGTTCAGTCGCATCCGACGGCGTGCACGTTCTTGAAATGCCGAAGAACCGCGTGGACAGCGATTCGGAAGAAGGTGTGATTCCTCTCAGTGGCAGTCAGGCCGAGGGCTATTACAAATATTTCGTGAGGAAGTAGCGCATTTGTTCTTTTTGCCCGAGCAGACGAGTGTTACTTCTTTGGCGTGCAGATCTTCCCCCACTTTCTTTTGACGCAATTCGATTGTTACTTCTTTGTCCGCGACAAAGAAGTAACCAAGAAAACGCCGCGCGCCGATACCCACCCTCACCCCCCGCTGCGGCGCGCTCCACCCCTTGGGATGTGGATGTACTCCCTCGTTGTTTTTTTAAAAGTCGGCGAAGCGCGGGTCTCCCGCGCTGGAGCCGCACCACTTGAGGAGAGCTCACGAGAGGGGCGGAGCCCCTTTCGTGATATGTAAAAGAACCGCGGGGAGCACGCAGTTCCTTCCAAGAGTTAACGTCGCTTGGGCGACTTCGGACTAGCGTCGGTAGACGCACGTCCGCACGAACACTGTGTAGCAGCCACAGCCGCACGAAGTGCTGTGGGTTTTCAGGGCGCGTTTGCCAGCGTAACTCGGATCTTCCGTGATCCAGGTGACGCCCGAGACGGCGGCAGGCGTGCGCTTCACGTCGCCGTCGATGAGCGACCACTTGGCGACCCGGACCACGCGGCAGGGATCACACGGATCCCGGCGGACCTCGTAGAAGCCGATGATCTCGCAGGTCCGGGGACACCGGATCCACTCGACGCACGACCCGAACGGCAGGTCGCACTCTTCCTCCACTTCGATGACCCGCACGACGGTCCGGTAGCACGTCGACGCGGAGCGGCAGCGGGTTTCCCCGCAACGGTCGCACGCGTCGGCGACCGTGAACATCGCAGCAGAAAGACAGAAGATGGCCGTGAGGCCAAGCAAGGCGTTTCGCATTGGACGGGTTCCTGGTTTGAGACAGACGGTTCGGAATTGATGGAACTTTGTGCTCCCCACGACATCCACTTTCAAGTTCATCCGCGCTCCCGAGCGGACAAAAAGATTGTAGGCGCCGCAGGGCACGAACGGGACGGCACGGCAGAGCCGTGCCAACAACCACTAAAAGTGGGTGCGTAGGGAGAAAAGCGAGATGTGAATGAGCTCGCGAAAGTAGAGTATTTTATAATATTAATTTGATTTAGTCAACATTACTTTAATCCTCCTTTACGACGGGTTCTCGAGGGGTTGAGTGCTCCACGGGGTCCTTTACGTAGATTTCAGGAATCTTGAATCCCATCTGCCTGCGCAGGTGATTCAGCCTGTTTGATGCTTGGCTATTGAGTCGCACGCCGTCTTCAAATGCTTGGGTTTCTTGGCGCTCTAGCCTTCTGAAAATCTCCGCCTGGGTCGAGCCCGAGTCGCAGGAGTCGAATTCGGAGCGATTGGATGAATTGACGTTCACCATATGCATCAATGCTACCCACGTCGGATCGACTGTCAATTTATTCATGCTTTTTGCAAAAATTCGTCGATTTGGAATTCTCGAACAACATCATTACACTTCGTCGCGATATGGCTACCTTGATTCTCGCAGACGGCACGGAATTCCGTGGCCAGTCTTTTGGTGCACGTACGGATACGGACGGCGAAGTGGTCTTCAACACGGGCATGGTGGGCTACCCCGAGTCCATGACGGACCCCAGTTACAAAGGGCAGATTCTCACCTTCACGTACCCGCTCATCGGCAACTACGGCGTACCGAGCGAAGTAAAGAATGAGTGGGGTTTCAGCAAATTCTACGAATCCGAGAACATCCACGTCCGCGCCATCATCGTGAGCACCGAGAGCCGCGACTTCAGCCACTTCAATGCGGTGAGTTCGCTGCACGAATGGATGGTCCACCACGGCATTCCGGGCATTTCGGGCATCGATACGCGCGCACTGACGAAAAAATTGAGAGAGACGGGTGTCATGCTCGGTCGCATCGTTCAGGATGATGCGGCCTCCAAAGAAGCGGGTGGCATCAAGGATCCGAACGAAGAAAATCTTGTAGCCGACGTCTGCTCGCGCGACGTGGTGACGTACGACCCCAAGAAAGAAGATTTCCCCGATGGGCCCGTGGCGAGCATCGTCGCCTACGACTGCGGCATCAAAAGGAACATCATCCGCAGTTGGCTCAAGAGGGGAGTCCAGGTGCACCGCGTGCCTTGGAACTACAACCTCAAGACGAGCCCGCTCACGTACGACGGACTTTTCCTGAGCAACGGTCCCGGCGACCCGAAGCGTTGCACGGACACCATTGAGCAGATCAAATTCGCTCTCGAGAAAAAAATTCCCACGTTCGGCATTTGTCTGGGGAACCAGCTGCTTGCGCTCGCCGTCGGCGGCGACACGTTCAAGCTGAAGTATGGTCACCGCGGTGCCAACCAGCCGTGCGTGGAGTGGAAAGACGGCAAGCAGACGAAGCGCTGCATCATCACGTCCCAGAACCACGGATTTGCCGTGGACGCCAAGAAGCTGCCGGCCGGTTGGCATGTGTGGTTCACGAATGCCAACGACGGTTCCGTGGAAGGTATCCGTCACGAATCGGGAAAGTTTTTCTCCGTACAGTTCCACCCGGAAGCAACGCCCGGTCCCGAGGATGCGAACTACTTGTTCGACGAGTATCTCAAAGTCTTGAAGGTCTAGAGGAAGGATTGCAAGGAATGCAAAGAATGCCAGGAGTGCAATGAAGTTCGTTGAATTCCTTGTATTCCCTTCTAAATATATCCTTCAGCGTGTACCTGAGCTTTCGGACATAACAGTTGCTCCAGGCACATCGTCTTCACGTCTTTCACCATCTCGGGAGCTCCGCAGATGTAGATGCCCGATGTCGGCGTGACAACGTCTTTGAGGTGCATCTGCACGCGGCCTTTTTTCCCGGACCATTCGTCGCGGTTGCCGCTGAGGACCGGGTGGAACGTAAACTGCGGGAATTCTTCGGTGAGTTTTTCGAATGTCTCAAGCCAGAAGAAATCTTCGGTGTGACGGACGCCGAAGAAGAGGTCCATCTTCCGCTTGTCGCCGTGCTCACGGAGAGCCGACATGATCTGGCTGCGGAACGGCGCGATGCCCGCACCCGTCGCCACGAACACGAGTTCTGCTTCTTTGGTCGCATCTTTCACGAGGAACAGTCCGAACGGACCCTGAATCCGCACCTGCATTCCCGTTGTGAGTGTCTCCTCGATCCACATGCTGGCGCGCCCGCCCTCTTTCATTTTGACGACGAAGAGCAGATCGTCTTCGGACGGAATCGACGCGATGGAAAATGCGCGGGGCTGAATGTCGGACGGATTGTTTTGAAGCGGCACATCGAAGAGCACGAATTGCCCGGCTTTGAATGAAAATCCCCCTGGCTTCGTGAACACGAGTTCGTAGACGCCCGGCGCAAGGAGCGTCTTCTTCGTGCAGGTGATGAAGTGTGCAGGCGTGGGCATGTCACGAGGATTGCAATGAGTGCAAAGAATACAAGGAATACAAGGAAAGAACGATTGGCAGACGCATCAAAGATTGAACAATTTTATTGTACATCCTTTCACTCCTTGCAGTCTTTGTATTCTTTGTATTCTCGCACGTCGATCATAATTTCATCTCGCCTCGTTCCATCATTTCCAAAGCTTTTGGATACCACTCGCATTCCAATTGTTGCACGCGAGCTTTGAGCGTTTCAACCGTGTCACCGGGAAGCACCGGACATTTTTTCTGGAGCAGGATTTTTCCGGTATCCATTCCTTCGTCGATGAGGTGAATGCTCATGCCTGACTCCGTATCCTTGGCTTTGAGCACCAAGTCATGCGCATGCGTTCCCGGATATTTCGGCAGCAGTGCGGGGTGCACGTTCACGATCTTGTTTTGCCACTTCTTCACGAACCACGGCGACAGCATCCACATCCAGCCCATGCATGCCACGAGCGGCTCCTCTTTTCCTGCCAATGTCCGAATGGCTGCATCCACGCGCTTGTCGAACGCTTCGCGCGGCTCACCTTTGGTCATCGGTACGATCGTGACGGGGACCCCGTGAGCTTTGGCCTTGGCCACGCACCCGTGATCCTCGTTGTCCGAAATCAGGCCCGCGCAGCGTGTCGTGAGCGTGCCCTTTTTCAGTGCATCTAGGACCGCTTGGAGCACGGTGCCTTTCGATGACGACAGTACGACGAAGGTCATGTGTGAAGTTTAGATCATCCCGCGGAACAAATCTTCCTCGGGTTCGATGCCCGGCACCCATCCGCAGAAATCCGAAGATGCGAGTCCACTCCCGCGAATCACCGCGGCAGGCACCGATTGTGCCGCATTTCCCATGACGGAGTTCGCCGCGGTCGCCAGTTGGTCGGCCACGGCTTCGTGCGTCACGCGCAGTTTTTTCCCGAACAGATCCGCTTCACCCACTTCACTCTTGAGCGGTTCCATGCCGCAGCAGGTGAGTGCGAACGCCGTCACGCCCAGGCGCCCCGGAACACAGCACGAATCCGAAATGATCACGGCAGCCTTGAGTACCGCGGACAGTTTCTTCGCCGATGCCACGGCGTCCTTCGGCCAACCGATGGCCGAATCTTTTTCCACATTCGATTGGTCGATACCCGCGTTGGGGCAGAGGATTCGCCCGGTCATGCCGTTCGGACGGAGCGACGTCAGGAGAACGTACGGTGACGTTCCTGCGATCTCACCGTTCATGCGCTTGGTTTCATCGAGCACCAATTGATTGAGTCTCGGATCCTGGGAGCATTCGCTCGAAAGGCTTGTCGCTTTCGCCGTCGGGACGATCTTTGTCAGGTCGAACATGCGGCCTTCGGTTCGTGCCACGGCTTTGGACGAGATCACGACGATGTCGCCTTTTTCGAGTTTCACCGCGCCCAAAATCGTGGCGGCAAGATCGTCGTTTTTCTCAAGAAGCCGAGTGGGGACGGGAAGAACAATCACGCGGAGAAGTGTAACCCAAAAATCGTTGCACTCTTTGCATTCCTTGTATTCTTTGCGGTCTTTTCTCTATTCCTGGCCCCAGAGAGGTACCAGCGTCTGACGTTGCACCAGCACCACTTTGTTCGAGACGGACATCGTCGTGAGGTCGATGGACTTCACGTCCACGGCGGCCGTCGCCTCCGACTGCGAGTCGAAGAAGATGGCGGCGGGGGACTCGGGCTGCAGCATCTTGATGCCCGCCTTGCCGGGGAGCGTCCAGCGCGTGAATCCGAAGACGGGGATTTCGTGCGTCACGTCCTTGATCTCGGCGCCCGTCACTTCGGTGCGGGTCCAATCGGAGGGAACGCTGAGGTGAATCGTCTCGTTGGATTCGTTCGTGATGGACACGTAACCGGCGTGATCTTTCTTGGCGAAGAGCATGGAGAGCGAGAGCGGAGCGTTGTGCTCCAGTCCGATGGTCGACGGCACGACTTCCGCTGCGTTCGTGCCCCGCGTGGCGAACGTGTTGCGTTCGATGATGCCGAGCAGCAGCAGCACGGCGATGGCCGAACCCGCGATGATGAGGTGCATGCCGAGATGCAGGCTGCGGGCCTGCGTAACCGTTTTCTTCGGTGCGGCTTTCGTCGTCACTTTGCGCGCGGCCGGAACGCGCAGCTGCGGTGCGGCGACTTTTTTCGCGGCGATCTTCTTCACCGGTGCTTTCTTCTTCGTCGGCATTAAGACGCATCCTAGCGCCAATTTGCTTCCCGTCATCCAAAAGTGCTTGCCACTGAGGCGTCACAAGTATGGATTGATGGAAGGAAAAAGTGGTGTCCTGGCTACAGACCAGAAAACCGATTTCGGGTATAATGACGTCGATGGAATTCAATCCGCACTCACTGCACCAAATTCTCACCCGCATCCGCGAGCAGATGCGCTGTCCGCAGTGCGGTACGCGAGTTCCCGTGGATTTCCCGTCCATCAAGTTGGCGGGGGATCAGTTCATGCTTCTGCAGCTCAAGTGCGAGAGCTGCGCAGCATTCATCGTGCTTCATGTGAACCTCAACGAACAGGCCGTCGCCACAGCCGACGAGCGCGAGACCAAGGACGCCATGCTCAATGCTTCCTCCACGCTCTCGCTCAGCGAGGACGAGATGGAGACGCTCCGCGCCGCACTCAAGAGCTCGGGCGGTTCGTTCGAGAAACTCTTCGCCACGTTCAAGGAGGAAGAGAGCAAGAAGGATTAATGCAGTTCGGTGAACACATGTTTCACGAATGCGCCGATTTTTTTCGATGAAAACGCTTCGTGCGGGATTGTCACAGTTTTCGTCGTCGCAATTTTTTTCATCGCTGCGACCGCCGCATCATGATTCGGTTCGGCCCACACGCTCCCGGCCGGATACGGTCCGATATTTTTCGTGATGGTCACGGGTTCCCACGGAATGGGACATCCGTTCGTTGCATTCAGAAACTCCGCGCTTCCTCCGTAGTCCGTCGCAATCACGGGGACTCCGAGTGTCAGCGCCTCGGCGATCATGAGTCCGAATCCTTCGGACCTGTGGAGCGATACGAAGCAATCGCACGTCGCAAGAAGCCCCAACGAATCCTCGCGTGACGTGAATTCATCGATCACCCTGATATTCGTTTGATCCTTTGCCAGATTCAGAACTTCTGCATGCTCCTTCTTGAACGCCGATGCGTGCGACGAGCGGATGAGGAGTCGTTTGCTCGCATCGTTTCCGAACGCATCGATGAATGCGCGAACCGTTCCTGCAGGATTTTTTCTTTCCGAGTAACTGTAATAGTCGAAGCTCGTGAAGAAGGTAAAGGCATCAGATTTCTTTTTCGGCGTCACGCCGGAGACATCGACGACATGGGGGACGACGCGCACCGGAATTTTCACCGATGCTTTCATCGCGCTTGCGATGAAGTCACTCGGGACCCAAAGCTCATCGAATGATTCGAGTATCGGCACGAAACGGTCGGGGACCACGGAGAGTTCCCACGAAACGTACGCGACAAATGTTGTCGCACGGATTTTTCTGAGCTGTGCTTGTTCCGCGAGCCGCGGAAGTTCATCGAGTCCGCCGACAACGACGGCGACACTGAGGCAGTCGCCATTCTCGTTTGTCGCAGACTGTCTGCCGGGTGCTGACTTCAGGTCGATGACCGAATGAGGAATTCCTGCCTGCATGATGGCCGTTTTCAGCAATCGAAGTCCCGTACCCACGCCGCTCTCGGCTCCGGCATTTCCGATGAGCGTGATTCCTTTGGGGAGATCGCTCGCTCGAACGAACACTATTGATCTATATTTTTGTTCAGGCTTTAAGAATTCGTAGAGCCGTGCACCAAGAATCGCCTTCACACCACGCGAGAGTGTTTGATACGGGCCGGAGGTGTGGCGGCGGGAGAGCAGCGACATAGACCGTTGTGGGTATTATTGTTCCTGAGAAGGACTGCAAAGAATACAAAGATTGCAAAGAGTGCAAGGAAGTTCCTTGTTATCCTTGAATTCTTTGCATTCCTTGCAATCTCTCAAAATGTTCTTGCGCAGCAGCGATTTTTGATTAAGATGTAGCCATCATCGGAGTGCCACCAGCGATTCAGACGATCGCACCGGACGGCGCTGCGATCGTTCGTATGCGGAAATATCCGCACATGACCCTCAGTTTTTTCCTCTCCTCCGTATGGCGTTCACGCCCCGCACGTCCGATTCCTTCGATGCCGTCGCACTCAGTGTGGCCAGCCCCGAAGACATCCTCGCTTGGTCCCGTGGTGAAGTCACCAAACCCGAGACGGTGAACTACCGCACCCAGCGCGCCGAACCCGATGGGCTCTTCTGCGAGCGCATCTTCGGTCCCACGAAGAACTTCCAGTGTTTCTGCGGCAAGTACAAAGGTATCCGCTACAACGGAGTCGTCTGTGAAAAATGCGGCGTGGAAGTCACCCGTTCCATCGTTCGTCGCGAGCGCATGGGCCACATCAACCTGGCCGTGCCCGTCACGCACATCTGGTTCCTCCGCTCGTCGCCGTCCCGCTTGGGTCTCCTCTTGGATCTCTCCATCAAGACGCTCGAGCAGATCGTCTATTTCTCCGCGTACATCGTCGTCACCGTCGATGACGCCGGCCGCGACCAGGTCGAGAAAGAACTCAAGGGCGAACACGAAGCACGCAAGAACAACATCAAGCGCGAACACGACGAAGCTCTCAAGAGTCTCAAGGCAGGCAAGCCGACGCGCGACCAGCTCGACGCTCTCGACAAAGTCACCGCCGAGAAACTCGAAGCGCTCAAGCTCAACCACAAGGACGCTCTGGAAGATCTGCAGAACCTCCACGTGGGCTCCGTTCTCTCCGAGCTCAAATTCCGCGAAATGAACATGAAATTCGGACACCTGTTCCGCGCCGGAACCGGAGCCGAGTCGCTCCGGGAAATCATCGCCTCGTTGGACTACGACAAAATGGTCCAGGCTCTCCAAGACGAGCGCCAGCAGAGCAGCGGTCAGCGCCTCAAGAAAGTCATGAAGCGCCTCAAGCTCATTCAGTCGCTCCGTCAGGCCGGCATCAAGCCCGAGTGGATGATCATGGCTCGCCTCCCCGTTCTGCCTCCGGACCTCCGTCCCATGGTGCAGCTCGATGGCGGACGTTTCGCCGCATCCGACCTGAACGACCTCTACCGCCGCGTCATCAACCGCAACAACCGTCTCAAGAAACTGATGAGCATCGGTGCTCCCGAAGTCATCAACCGCAACGAGAAGCGCATGTTGCAGGAAGCCGTCGATACGCTCCTCAACAACTCCGCACGCGCCGGCAAGGCTCTCTTCACTGCCGGTGATCGCCGTAAGCTCCGCTCCCTCTCCGACATGTTGAAGGGTAAGCAGGGTCGCTTCCGCCAGAACCTCCTCGGTAAGCGCGTCGACTACTCCGGTCGTTCCGTCATCGTCGTCGGTCCCGATCTTAAGATCGACGAATGCGGTCTTCCGAAGGAAATGGCCATGAAACTCTTCAAGCCGTTCGTCATCGGTCGTCTCATCCGCGACGAACTCGCGCACAACGTGAAGTCCGCCGAGCGCATGGTCATCGACGGCAGCAAGAAGGTGTGGGACATCCTCGAAGAAGTCATCCAGGACAAGCACGTCCTCCTCAACCGCGCTCCGACGCTGCACCGCCTCGGTATCCAGGCATTCCGTCCGCGTCTCATCGAAGGATTGGCCATTCAGCTGCACCCGCTCGTTTGTACGGCCTTCAACGCCGACTTCGACGGTGACCAGATGGCCGTCCACGTGCCGCTCTCCGAGCAGGCACAGCGCGAAGCTCGCGAAATGATGAGCGCCGCCAAGAACGTTCTCAAGCCCTCCGCCGGTGAACCGATCATCACGCCCGTCCAGGACATGGTGCTCGGCTGTTACTTCCTCACCGTCATGCACGACGATGAGCAGGGTCACGGCATGACGTTCGGTTCCCCGAACGAAGCCATCCTCGCCTACGAACACCGCGCCGTCGCACTGCAGGCCAAGATCAAAGTCCGCATGCCCAAAGAAGGTGCCACGGACGGTGAAACCGAAATCATCGAAACGTCCGTCGGTCGCTTGTTCTTCCAGGAAATCGTTCCGCCCGAACTCGGCCGTATCAACGAGACGCTCAAGAAGGGCATTCTCAGCAAACTCATCGCCCGTTCGCTCGAAGTGGTGGGTACCGACCGCACGGCCAAGCTCGCCGATGACATCAAGAACATCGGTTTCCGCTACGCCACACAGTCCGGAGTTTCCATCGCTCTGTCCGACATCCTCGTTCCGAAGGAGCGCGTGCAGATCGTCGAGGAAGCCAACGAAAAAGTCCGCAAGATCAACAACCAGTACTGGAAGGGTTGGATCACCGCCGATGAGCGCTACCAGCACGCCATTCGTATCTGGAGCAAGGCCAAGGGAGACGTCTCGTCCGCGATGATCAAGACGTACACCGCCGAAGGCCGCAACAGCATCACCTACATGATCGACTCCGGTGCTCGTGGTAACTGGGGACAGATCACCCAGCTCGCCGGTATGAAGGGTCTCGTCGCAAACCCGTCCGGACGCACCATCGAACTTCCGATCCAGAGCAACCTCCGCGACGGTTTCACCATCTTGGAGTACTTCATCGCCACGCACGGTGGACGCAAAGGAAAGTCCGACACCGCTCTCAAGACCGCCGAAGCCGGTTACCTCACGCGCCGCTTGGTCGACGCCGTGCAGGACATCGTCATCAAGGACTTCGACTGCGAATCGACGTTCGGTCACAGCATCACACGCGCCGACTCCGAGCGCATCGGTGAGAAATTCGAGAACCGCATCTTCGGTCGCACGCTCAACGTGGACATCGTCGTCGGCAAGGAAACCATCGCCAAGCGCAACGACGACATCGACGCCGATCTCATCGCCAAACTCAACAAGTACAAAGTGGACGAGGTGCTCGTTCGTTCGGTCATCACCTGCGAGACCGACGGCGGCATCTGCCAGAAGTGCTACGGCCGCGACCTCTCCGACAACAAGCCGGTGAAGATCGGTACGCCGGTCGGCATCATCGCCGCTCAGTCCATCGGTGAACCCGGAACGCAGCTCACCATGAGAACCTTCCACATGGGAGGCGTCGCCGAAGGCTCCGACATCACGCAGGGTCTCACCCGCGTCGAAGAAATTTTGGAAGCACGCCCGCCGCGCACTCCCGCCACGCTCTCCGATATCTCGGGTCGCGTGAAAGTCACGCACAAGAGCGGCCAGGCCACCGTCCATATCATGGGCGAAGGCTTGGAACAGGACACGTACTTCATCCCGACGGGCTACCAGCTCGCCGTGAAGAAGGGCGACGAAGTGAAAGAGCGCACCGTGCTTGCCAAGGCCGTCACCGACAAATCCACCGTGAAGGCCATGATCTCCGGAAAAGTCGTGGAGATCGACAAGAGCAAAGTGGTCGTGAAGCACACCGAAATTCAGGAACGCACGTACGAGTTCATGGGCCGCGAAGTGCTGCTCATCAAGAACGGCGACAACGTGAAGGCAGGTCAGGCCCTCAACGCCGGTCACTACAACCTCCAGGAACTCTTGGAGAAGCAGGGCTCCTACGCCGTGCAGAACTACATCGTTCAAGAAGTGCAGCACATCTACGCTTCTCAGGGTCAGACCATCAACGACAAACACTTGGAAATCATCGGACGCAAAATGTTCAGCAAGGTCCGCATCGTGGACGGCGGCGACACCGAGCTCCTCTCCGGAGAAGTGGTGGATATCGCCGACCTCAAGCGTGCCAACCTGGCACTCGCCAAGTCCAAGAAGAAAGAGAAGAAAGACGCCACGTTCGAGCAGCTCCTCCTCGGTCTCACGCGCGTGTCTCTCGCCACCGAATCGTGGCTGGCAGGAGCCTCCTTCCAGGAGACCATCCGCGTGCTCGTGGAAGCCGCTACGACCGGTAACGTCGACTACCTCAAGGGCCTCAAGGAAAACGTCATCATCGGACGCCTCATCCCGGCCGGCGAAACGTACCGAAAGCGCTTCGAGAAGGCCAAAGAAGACGCCGAGAACAACAAGAAGTAATCAGCTGCGGCGGGCGGGTCCGAGCAATCGGCCCGCTCCCCGCGATACGCCCCATTCGTCCCCTTTACTCTCCCGGACTTACCAGCTACCATTCCTCGCCACATGCCCACAATTAACCAGCTCATCCGTCACGGCCGCAAGACTCAGCGCCGCCGTACGAAGGCCCCCAACCTCCAGTACACCTGGAACGCGCTCACCATGAAGCGCGTCAAGCTCCGCAAGGGTGCTCCCGTGAAGCGTGGCGTATGTCTGAAAGTCACCACCATGACGCCCAAGAAGCCGAACTCCGCTCTCCGCAAAATCGCTCGTGTACGTCTCACCAACGGTGAAGAAGTCACGGCCTACATCGGAGGAGAGGGTCACAACCTCCAGGAACACTCCGTCGTTCTCGTCCGCGGAGGCCGCGTGAAAGACCTTCCCGGTGTCCGTTACCACATCGTTCGCGGTGTGCTCGACACCGAAGGAGTCCGCGACCGCAAGCAAGGCCGTTCGCTCTACGGAGCCAAGAAGCCCAAGAAATAATCCTCACCTCCCGCTCTCATGTCCACCCTCCCCAAGCCTTACATCCCCGTCGGTTCCGACCCGCTCGTCGAGAAGTTCATCAACTGTCTCATGAAGCAGGGCAAGAAGTCGACCGCACGTCGTTTGTTCGCCGATGCGCTCGAGATCATCAAAACCCGCACGAAGGATGCTCCGATGGAGGTGTTCGCCAAGGCTCTCCTCAACACCACGCCGCTCGTCGAAGTTCGCCCCAAGCGTATCGCCGGAGCCGTGTACCAGGTTCCCACCGAAGTTCCCGCCAAGCGTCAGCAGTCCCTGAGCATCCGCTGGATCCTCAACGCATCGCGCGACCGCAAGGGTGTCGGTATGGCTGAGAAGCTCGCACTTGAGCTCCTTGAGGCCAGCACCGAGCAGGGTTCCGCCGTCAAAAAGAAGGAAGACGTCTACAAGATGGCACAGGCCAACAAGGCCTACGCCCATTTTGCAAAGATGTAGAGAGGTTTCTCCATGTGAATTCAAAGCCCGCGCGAGCGGGTTTTTTTGTACAAGGAAGCCGGCCTCGTACGCAAGCGTACGAGGCCGACGTTCCTTCACAACGAGGGTTGAGCGGCGTGCCTTTGCCTATTCGGCGGGAGGCGCTTCGGGGGTGGCCGGCTCGAGGCCGAGCCATTTCTCCAGCACGTCCACGATTTTCAGGTTGCGGTCGATCCGCATCATTTTCCTGGTGATGACGTACCGAGCTCCACGGAAGCGAATGCACTTCGCGTGACCGATCACGTCATTGTTACGAGTGGAGTCATTCCACTTTTTCAGCTCGATGGAATGGAGCACCTCGGGTTCACCACCGTCGGTGAGCACCGGCTCGGCGTAGCTGCCGTCCGCATGAAACGTAACCATTACGGTTACATCCGTTGGGCCGTCCAACCACTCCAAACCACTGCATTTCATTCCATCGTGCACCAGAACCAGAAAACTCATTGTCTCACTCCTTAGCCTTGGAGACTTGAAACACATCCACCCTAATGCAGGGAGGACATGGGACACTCTCATTCCGAAAGTGCCTGATGTCCTCTCTGCTTGCTCTCGATGTGAAGGATCATGGCCCAAACAGAGAGTTTGGACCAACTATTATTATACAACATTTATGCAATAAAATCAATAATGAGGCAGGGCCTTCGCAGGGCTCGCTGCCGCGCAAAATCCCTTTCTTTCACGTCTTTTTTTCCTTACACTGCCCCGGCTAGATTGATCGTGGAGAAGTCCCGTCGATCGCATCCTCATTTTTTTCTCTCCGTAGTATGGACTTAAAGAACGTTCGCAATATCGGAATCATCGCTCACATCGACGCAGGTAAGACCACGACGTCGGAGCGCATTCTGTTTTACACCGGTAAGAACTACAAAATCGGTGAAGTGCACGAAGGCGAGGCCACCATGGACTGGATGGAGCAGGAGCAGGAGCGCGGCATCACCATCACCTCCGCAGCCACGCAGTGCATGTGGAAGAGCAAGTTCAACAACGTCGACACCGTCACCACCATCAACCTCATCGACACCCCGGGACACGTGGACTTCACCGCCGAAGTGGAGCGCTCCCTCCGCGTTCTGGACGGAGGAGTCGCCGTCTTCGACGGATCGCAGGGTGTGGAACCCCAGTCCGAGACCGTGTGGCGCCAGGCCGACAAGTACCACGTTCCGCGTCTCGCGTTCGTGAACAAAATGGACAAGATCGGAGGTGACTTCTTCATGTCGCTCCAAAGCATTCACGATCGCCTCAGCAAGAGCGCCGTCGCCATCCAAATCCCCGTCGGAGCGGAGAGCGATTTCAAGGGCATCATCGACTTGGTCGAAGAAGAAATGGTCACGTTCGAAGGCGAGCACGGCGAGAAGCACGTCCACCAGCCGGTCCCCGAGGACATGAAGGCCGAGGTCGCCAAGTACCGCATGATCATGATGGAGAAGGCCGCCGAAGGCGCCGGTGACGAGCTCATGGACAAGTTCCTCACGAACGGAACGCTCACGAAAGACGAAATCAAGCACGCACTCCGCCAGGGCACCATCAGCGGCAAGACCTTCCCGGTTCTGTGCGGATCGTCGCTCAAGAACATGGGAGTGCAGCTCGTGCTCGATGCCGTCGTGAACTACCTTCCGAACCCGCTCGACGTTCCCCCTTCCAAGGGTACGAACCCGGAGACGGGCGCCGAGGAATTCCGCAAGCCGGAGAACTCCGAGCCGCTTTCCTGTCTCGCGTTCAAAATCGCCACCGACCCGTTCGTCGGACGCCTCACCTTCATCCGCGTATACTCCGGTGTTCTGAAGACCGGTACGTACTGCCACAACTCCCGCAACGGAGCCAAGGAGCGCATCGGACGCCTCGTCCGCTTGCACGCCAACAACCGCACTGAAATCGACCAGATCGAAGCCGGTGACATCGGAGCAGCCATCGGTCTCAAGGACACCCGCACGGGCGACACGCTCTGCGACGAGTCCAAGCCGATTCAGCTCGAAAGCATCACGTTCGCCGAGCCCGTCATCTCGCTCGCCATTGAGCCCAAGACCAAGGCCGACCAGGAGAAAATGGGTATCGCCCTCCAGAAACTCGCCGAAGAAGATCCCACCCTCCGCGTCCGTTCGGACGAAGAGACCGGTCAGACCATCCTCGCCGGAATGGGAGAGCTTCACCTCGATATCATCATGGATCGCATGAAGCGCGAATTCAAAGTGGAGAGCAACTCGGGCAAGCCCCAGGTCGCCTACCGCGAAACGATCCAGAAGACCGTGGAGCACGAAGAGAAGTACATCAAGCAGACGGGTGGACGCGGTCAGTACGGCCACGTGCTGTTCACCATCTCCCCGCAGGAGCATGGCAAGGGTTACCTCTTCGAGAACTCCGTCGTCGGTGGACGCATTCCTCGCGAATACATCACGCCGTGCGACAAGGGCTTCCAGGAAGGCTTGAGCCGCGGAGTCCTCGCCGGATTCCCGATGGTGGACGTCAAAGTGGAGCTCACCGACGGTTCGTACCACGACGTGGACTCGTCCGAAATGGCCTTCAAAATCTGTGCATCCATCGGAGTCCAGGCCGCCGCCAAGAAGGCTGACCCCGTCATTCTGGAGCCCATCATGAAAGTGGAAGTCGTGTGTCCCGAAGAGTACTTCGGAGACGTCATGGGTGACGTATCGTCGCGCCGCGGTCTCATCAAGGACACCGGTGCTCGCGGTATGGCCAAGACGGTCCTCTGCGAAGTCCCGCTGGCATCCATGTTCGGTTACGCCACGGAGCTCCGTTCCATGACCCAGGGTCGCGCAAGCTACTCCATGGAGCCCAGCCACTACGCCAAGGTGCCCAAGAACGCCGCCGATGAGGTCATCGCAGCGCGCGCCGGAGGCAAATAATCTTTTTCTTACGCATTCAAAAGGACGGCATGTGCCGTCCTTTTTTGTTCGCTGGAGAGAATCTTGTATCATTGAGATAACACATTGACATATTGAATCTGACGGCTAGAATGCGGTCATGGGAAAGCGACGTTTCATCGAAGACAGCTGGCGCCGTGAACCGTGGTTTAAGTCCATGGCCGCCGCCATGTCCACACTGAATACCGAGGAAGACATGGCCAATTTCCTGCGCGACATCGGCACGCTTTCGGAGCTTCAGTCCTGGGCTGAGCGCTTCGAGGTGGCCAAGCAACTGGCTCAGGGAAAGACGTACCGCGACATCGCCAAGAACACGGGCGCCAGCACCACCACCGTCACGCGCGTGGCCAAGTTCCTGGAAAACGGCGAAGGAGGCTATCGCAAAGTGCTCAATGCCCATCGGCACCATCGTATGGTTTCGGATGCGACGAAAGACGAACATTCCGTGCATACCGAAACCCAGTCGCCACCCACGGGCGCGTCCGTACTGCAAAAGTACCTGGATAGGACCAAAAACCGGTAGTAACGGACCCCTGATGGATCTATTCTCGTTCCCATTTCTTTTATATTTATGTCCGAATCATTAGCCACCATCATCGTTCCGAAGTCGGGCATGGAGTCAGGCAAGGGGCGCAACAACATCGGTGATCTGCTTGCTTCCGCAGGCTACGACGTCCGTGAAAAATTCGGTCGCAATGACCAAACGCAGCAGGGCGATCTGAGGTTTCTCGCCATCAAAGGAGCTGATGCGCTTGCCGCGCAACTTGAACGCTTGAACGGCAAGCCGTACGGCCTTCTCATGGGCTCCGATGTTCTTGCCGAAGCCGATCTTACGGCCCGGAGACGCGGTATTTCTTCCCGCATTCAACGCTTGCTCACGATCGGTGCCGGCCCCTGCACGCTGCAGTTTTTGGCACCCGAGGAAAATCCGGTGGAATCCGAGGAAGACTTGGAGCGCAGACACATTTTCTCCAAGTATCCGGCGATTCTTTCGAAGGCGCTCGGCGTCATGGGCGTGCGCGCCAAGGTCCGTCGCACCGAGGGTGCCGATACTCGCGTCAACGAGTGGCGCACCGACGATGCGAATATCGCCGCACTCGAGATCGTCGGCAGCGGCGAGACGGCCCGTGCCAACAAGTTGCAGATCGTGGACAGGCAGACGATTCTTTATCCCGAAGGCACAGCCATGGGTCTTGAGTACTTCGATTTCAACGCCATCGCCACGGATCTCTTCGTTTCCGATGCGCGCAATCTTTCATTGCAATCCAGAGCAGCTATCCGTGACCTTGGATTGGCCCTGGAAGCCGCTCTGACCTCGCACCGGTACGTGGCGTTCAAGTTCAACGTGCCGCTGGATGACGTCAAGAACTTCCGGGATTTGGGCATGAAAGGCCCCACCATCTCGCCCGTACTTTCGAGGGACCGACGAGAGTGGCGCAGCATGGAAGTGTACGTGCCGGAACCCGAGCAAAACCGCATGCGTGCAACGCTCATGGAGCGGGGAGCCAGGGATTTGAGCAGCATGGTGCTGCAAGTCGAAGTCGATGCATCGACGTCCGAAGTGCTCCGGGGACTGCCGTTCTTTCAAAAAGAGCAGCCCGTTCAAGTCGATGCGCGCTTGGAAGAATCGGATGATGACGACGTCGCCGGATGGCTTACGTCACTTTCCTCCATGGTTGATCAGCGTGCAACTGATGCCGAAGGAAAGAGTGGCACCGGCAGAGCTTTGAATATGGGCGTCGAATTCTGTGCCGCGAGGTACGTCGGGGAAACACTCGAGCTTTCCAAGGCCGTCCGCTCGGGTACGCGCGATGACATCGTCGCCGAAGCAGGGCAGTGCGTGTACTGGTTTTTGGTCGCACTCCGATCGGGAGGAGTTTCGTTCAGCGAGGTTCTGAAGCGCATCTCGCAAGCGGAGTCCGATGCTCAAGCCGAGTCTTTGTCGCTCGTATCTCGGGCCATTCGAGAATCTCGTAAGAATTCGGCCGATTTCTCCGGGGTGGAAGGAGAAGAAACGTCCATGGCATACCCCGATCAGGCCACCGATTTTTCCACCGCACTCCGGAAAACCAAGGGCGAAGCAGCCGTCGCGGCAGCCGCCAAAAGTTTCGAGATGCTCCTGCAGCTCATCGAGCGCGAGGTCACGCTCAAGGAAGTCATGGAGAAGGAGCACGGACCGAAGAAGTAGTCGCCCTGTGCTAGTCTTACTGCGATGAATCACGACACGTTCATGCACCGGGCACTGCAGCTCGCCGAGGGCGGGCGAGGCAAGACCGGCATCAACCCCATGGTTGGTGCCGTGCTTGTGCGCAGCGGAACGATCATTGCCGAAGGCTTCCACGAAGAATTTGGCAAAGCGCACGCCGAGCGTCAGTTACTGGAAAAGTTTGATCAAAAAATTGATTCATCAGACATACTCTACGTAAATCTTGAACCGTGTTGCCACGAGAACAAAAAGACGCCGCCGTGTGCGCAGTTTCTCCTCGAACGTGGCATCAAGAACGTGGTCATCGGCATGACGGACCCGAACCCCGCGGTTGCCGGAAAGGGGATTGAGCTGCTTCGAAAGAACGGCGTGAACGTCGTCACGTCGGTCTTGCTTGCCGACTGCCTGCGACTCAACAGGGGATTCGTCTCGCTCCAGACGAAGCATCGTCCGTGGCTCACGCACAAAAAGGCGTGCACGTCCGATTGGTGCTTCGCCAATCCCGACGGATCCAAGCTGAAGATCACTTCGCAGCAGCAGGACACCTGGTCGCACACGTTTCTCCGCGCCAAGCACGATGCGATCTTGGTCGGCATCGGCACCATCCTCAAGGACAACCCGCGTCTCGATATTCGCTTCAAGGACAATCCGCCGCCGCTCACACGGATCATTTTTGACGCACATCTTCAGATCCCGCTCTCGGCGACGGTCGTCGGCGATGCCGCGGCAAAACGTACGATCATCGTCCATGGCACGTCGCTCACGAGCGATGATGCGATGGAAAAGAAGAGAGTGCTTGCAGGCAGGGGAGTGAGGCTCCTCGAAATTCCGGTGAAAAATGGCGTCTTCGATTGGAATATGGTCTGGAAAACATTCATGACGCCGACCGATGATTTCCACGGCATCGCATCGATCCTCGTAGAAGGAGGGGCGGTTACGAGAGGCCATTTTGTGAGTGCAGGACTCATGGATGAGGATGTGACGTTGATGGGTGCGTAATGTTCTTTTCTTGTCCGAGCGGAACGAGTGTTACTTCTTTGGCGTGCATTCTTCTTCCACTTTCTTTTGACGCAATACGATTGTTACTTCTTTGTCCGCGACAAAGAAGTAACCAAGAAAACGCTGCGCGCCGATACCCACCCTCACCCCCCGCTGCGGCGCGCTCCACCCCTTGGGATGTGGATTCAATCGCTCGTCGTTCGCTCCTTGCACTCTTTGCAATCATTGCATTCCTTGCAGTCCTTTTTACTGAAGCGTGCTAATCGGATACATAATGCGGTTTCCCACGCGGTACAAAAAACTGAAGAACTGGTACGCAAGGCGCACACGCAGCGGCAGTGAGCCGTTCTCGGCGTAGTGCGCGGCCACATCGGCGAATTTTTTTCCTTTTTTCTTCATGGCTTCGATCGTCGCGGGACGCTTATCCACGATGAGTCCGAACTTGCCGCGGCCCAGAACCGACTTCGGTTCGAAGTGTCTGCCGATGACCGTACCGTCGTAATATTTGATCGCCTCGGTGACGTGGAGCGTCGTGATGTAGAGCAGCGCTTTCCACGCGATCATCGGTGCACCGCCGGTGTAGATGATGAAGAACGGTTTGGCCTTCAGTTGTCCGCGCGAGTGACCTGCGGCATCGAGTGCAAAAGCACCCATGCGGTCGATCAAGTTTTTCAAATGTGCCGGCACGCTGAAGTTCCAAATCGGTGTCGCGATCACGACGCCGTCCGCTTCGCTGATGAGCGGTTCCACGCGGCAGAAATCATCGTCTTTATCGCTGCAGTGAGCCGCGTAGCGGTCCAGCGTGAAATGCTTGATATGCAGATCGTTCAGGCGAATTTTGGTCACGACGGCGCCCGCTTCACGCATGCCTTCCATGAAGCGTTCCGCAAGAAAATCCGCGTTGCTCGGCTCGTTGGTGCCGGCGACGATGACGGTGATCTTCGGTGCGGTTTTCGTATCCATAACGTGAGAAAAAATCGAAAAGTTCAGAGAGAAGACTACTCGTCACGGAGGTGTCCGTACAGGAGACGAAAGTCAATATTAAAATGTTCTTGGAGCAGTCGTTGAATGATGTTGCAGTGCTACTTTTTTATTCGATGTTTTCAGCCTTCATTTGGCTTCCATCAGCCGAAATTTTTTGTATGATCATCCTCCGCACACCCCGAAAAGATTCCACTTGAGGGTGAGCGGACTCTGAGTAAAATGTGGAGATGTTGTGGTCTGTACAAGAAGTACATACTACATCTTGTGTTCCCTTCCTTCCCCCTCATGAACCCGAATACGTCCACGCCGCAGGTGCGCGATATCCCGTTGGCCGACACGGCCACCACGTTGAAGAATGCCAAAAAGAGAGCGATCAAACATGCCGCGGAAACCAAAGGTACGGGTCGCGGTCTCGTCATCGCCCGCTTCTTCACGACGCCCGGCGCCGACCCTCTGGAGGAAGTGAAGTACGACAAGCGCACCAGCCGCATCGTGAACACGAACGGTTCGGTCGTGTTCGAAATGAAGGACGCCGAAGTGCCGGCCGCCTGGAGCCAGGTCGCCACTGATATCGTCGTGAGCAAATACTTCCGCAAGGCGGGGGTGCCGCAGGTCGACGCTAAGGGGAACGTCATGAAGGACGAAAACGGCAAAGTCATCACCGGTCCGGAGCGTTCGGTAAAGCAGGTGGTCCGCCGTCTCGCCGGTTGCTGGCGCCAGTGGGGAGAGGACTACGGGTACTTCGCCACGAAGCAAGACGCTCAGGCGTTCGAGGATGAGCTCAAGTTCATGCTCGTCCACCAGATGGCTGCTCCCAACTCGCCTCAATGGTTCAATACCGGCATCAACTATGCCTACGACATCACGGGTCCCGCACAAGGCCACTTTTACTGTGACCCCATCACGGGCGAGGTTCGCAAGAGCGAGGACGCCTACACGCACCCGCAGCCGCATGCTTGCTTCATCCAGGGTGTCGCCGATGATATGGTCAACGAAGGAGGCATCATGGACCTCTGGGTCCGCGAGGCGCGCCTCTTCAAATACGGTTCCGGAACGGGCACCAACTTCAGCAATCTCCGCGGTGACGGCGAGCCTCTCAGCCAAGGCGGCAAGAGCTCGGGCCTCATGAGCTTCCTCAAGATCGGCGACCGCGCCGCAGGCGCCATCAAATCCGGAGGCACCACGCGCCGCGCCGCCAAAATGGTGTGCTTGGACCTCGATCACCCGGACATCGAAGAGTTCATCAACTGGAAGGTGAACGAAGAGAAGAAGGTGGCCGCTCTCGCGAAAGCCGGGTACGACACCGACTTCAACGGCGAGGCGTACGCCACCGTTTCGGGCCAGAACTCGAACAACTCCGTCCGCGTCCCGCATTCCTTCTTCGAGAACTTGGAACAGGACTCCGACTGGAACCTGTACTGGAGAACGGAGCTCAAGAAGTCGCGCATCGAGGAGCGCCAGCCCAAACCGTGCAAAACGATGAAGGCCCGCGACCTGTGGGACCAAATCGCCTACGCCGCATGGAGCTGCGCCGATCCGGGCATGCAGTACGACACCACCATCAACGACTGGCACACGTGCCCTGCCGACGGTCGCATCAACGCATCGAACCCGTGCAGCGAGTACATGTTCCTCGATAACACCGCCTGCAACTTGGCGTCGTGCAACCTCATGCACTTCACCACGGAGGACGAGCACGGCCGCAAAACGTTCGCCATCGAGGACTTCCGTCATGCCGTTCGTTTGTGGACCATCGTTCTCGAGATCTCCGTGCTCATGGCGCAGTTCCCCAGCCACGAAATCGCCGAGCTCAGCTACACGTTCCGCACGCTCGGACTGGGCTATGCCAACATCGGCGCCATGCTCATGCAGATGGGTATTCCCTACGACTCCGAAATGGGACGCGTCATGGCCGGTGCCATCACCGCCGTTCTCACAGGAGAGTCGTACGCCACGTCGGCCGAACTCTCCGAGGCTCTGGGTCCTTTCCCGGGCTACGACAGGAACCGCGAGAGCATGCTCCGCGTCATCCGCAACCACCGCCGTGCAGCGTACGACGCGCCGGAGAAGGACTACGAAGATCTCGCCGTGAAGCCCGTCGCCATCGACCAGAACCTCTGTCCGCCGGATCTCCTCGCCGCCGCCAAGGAGGCATGGGACCGCGCACTCGAGCTCGGTGAAAAGCACGGTTTCCGCAACGCACAGACCACCGTCATTGCTCCCACGGGCACCATCGGACTTCTCATGGACTGCGACACCACGGGCATCGAGCCCGACTTCGCACTCGTAAAGTTCAAGAAGCTCGCCGGAGGCGGATACATGAAGATCGCCAACCAATCCATCCGCCCGGCGCTCACGGCACTCGGTTACACCGAGAGCCAGACCGAGGACATCATGCGCTTCGTCATCGGTTCGCTCAGCCTGGAAGGTGCACCGCACATCAACCGCACCAGCCTCAAGCAGAAAGGCTTCACCGATGAAGACATCGCGAAAGTGGAGAAGAACCTCCCGCAGGTCTTCGAAATGCGCTTCGCCTTCAACAAGTGGATCCTCGGCGACGAAACGCTCAAGCGTCTCGGTTTCAGCAAGGAGCAAATGGACGACTTCAACTTCAACCTCCTTGCAGCTCTCGGATTCACCGACGCGCAGATCGAGGAAGCCAACATCTACGTCTGCGGCAACATGACCGTGGAAGGTGCACCGCACATGAAAGATGCGCATTTGCCCGTATTCGATTGCGCCAGCAAGTGCGGCAAACTCGGCAAGCGCTACATCTCCGCCGAAGGCCACATCCGCATGATGGCCGCCGCTCAGCCGTTCATCTCGGGTGCCATCAGCAAGACCATCAACCTGCCGAACGAAGCCACCGTGGAAGACTTCAAGAAGGCCTACCACTTGTCTTGGAAGCTCGGGATTAAGGCCAACGCGCTCTACCGCGACGGCAGCAAGATGAGCCAAGCCCTCAGCAACAAGTCCGATAAGAAAGAGGAGACGGCCAAGGAAGTCGTCGAAAAAGTCATCGAGAAGATCGTCATCAAGGAAGTGCCGCGCCGCCGCAAGCTCCCCGATGAGCGCTTAGCCATCGCGCACAAGTTCTCCGTCGCCGGACACGAGGGCTACCTCCACGTCGGCATGTACGAAGACGGAGCTCCGGGCGAGATCTTCATCAAGATGAGCAAGGAAGGTTCCACGCTCTCCGGTGTCATGGATACCCTGGCCCTCTCCATCTCCATGAACTTGCAGTACGGTGTGCCGCTCGAGGTTCTGTGCGACAAGCTCGTCCACACTCGTTTCGAGCCCATGGGCATGACGACGAACCGCGAAATCCCGATGGTGAAAAGCCTCATGGACTACCTCGGACGCTGGCTTGCGCTCAAGTTTTTGGACAAGGGTAAGGCCAAGAAGTTTCACAATCATGAACTCGTCGACCGCGCCTACTCCGAGGGCACGAAGAGCAAAGATGCCTTTGCCATGAGCCTCCCCGTCGTCGATGAAGGCGTGCCTCAGCCCGTCAAAATGTCATCCGCCACGGCCGTCGCCGATGAGCCCAAGGTCGCGGGTGCCGACGATGCCAAGCTCCAGGGTTACACGGGCACCACGTGCTCGGCCTGCGGCAGCAGCAAGATGAAGCGCAACGGTTCCTGCGAACTGTGCATGGACTGCGGCGCCACGAGCGGTTGTTCTTAGAACCATGCGTGTGATCCACCGAAAGCCGCGGCAGCGTTGCCTCGGCTTTTTGGTTTGAGAAGGAAAAGCTAAGATCACGACATGTCCGACCCCTGGCTTGACCATATTCCATCGCATGAACGGGAGAAGATCCGCAAGCGGATGCGCAGCCCCGAAGAATACGAGCGTCTTCGCGATAAGGTAAAGGGCCCTGAGGATCTGGAGCGAGAGATGCAGCACAATGCAGAGTTTGCCGAAGCCAGACTTTCATTGGAGACCGAGAAGAAGTCCCAAGAGAAGGCACGCAACACGGTCTCATCCTTCGTCAAAGAGCAGGGGATGGAGTCGGCCTTCGAGCACGTATCGGACAAGCTCAAAGAAGCTCTGAAGACGGGACAATTCGATGTCACCGTCGATCACCAATCACATCAGCCTCGTCTGGCGGTACAGCCGACCGGAAGTCCGAAGCAGGGGACCGAGGCGCCGAGTGGAAATGTCGCGGAAATCTTCCCGCTGAAAATGTCACTTCAGCAGCAGGTGCTTTCTTCGTTCACGATTAAAAAGAAATAAACAGACAGCCGATGAGTGAGAGCAAAACGAAGAAGCGCATGAGACGGCAAGCGTAGTCCTTAACGAATTCCTTAATCAAGACTCGGTTAGTCATTATCCATTGAGCCCTGATCTGAAACGTTTTCTAAGAATACATTTTGTGTACAGAAGTACACCGCCCGCTTAGGATTGTTCGGCGATTTTTGCAGAAAATTCAAGGATGTCATCATCCTGCGCAGCCCTATTCCTAGAGCTTTTTTTGCATTTCGTGCATCGGTACTGAATGACGAATCCCTTCTTGCCGTCTTGGTCGATTGCGACGGGTTCAAGCAAGCCCTGGCATGCGGAAAGCCTGTCGCCGGGCCCATCTCGGTCCACATGTTTCGAGTACAGGCACTTTGGGCAATGATCGCGATACGTGCCCTTCAGCAAGGGCTCCACGGCAATGCCGCAGTGCTCACAGACGAATGGTTCTTCGCGGGCGATGAACATCAAATCAGGGAAATCGATCGCCTGGCATCGAAGACCGGCTCAAGTTCTTCGTAGGTCGAGATATGCTTCGCAGCTTCGGCTTCCGCGTCGTATGCGATCTCTCGTTGGAATTTTTTTTCCTGCAGAACTTCCATGTATTCTCGATGAACCTCGTCCATCAAGCGCCTGGCATTCTCAGCCGAGGGAAATTCGGTGGGGTAATCAAGTCGTGTGGTGTAATGCTCGGTCGATGTCGGAATAGGCATGCCGTTTTGGTACGACGGTACCTCGTCCGGAAGAGGGAGAAGACCGAGTCTGGCACGCACGTCATTCGTTTGTCCGTTCAGCTGATCGTGTTCATGAGTCATTCGCAGAAGACGCCACGTTCTGTCTCCCAAATCTTCTGCAGAGACGCCCTCTTTTTTTTGCCTCCGAAGGGATCTGACCATTTTTTCAGCCTTTCCCGGGTTCCGACTTTCATGTCGTCTCCAGGTTTGCGGCCTATCAAGATCAAGGTTGCCGAAGCGATTGGGGTTGCTCATGGGGCTATCGTGTCACTGCGTCAGACGCGTTGCAACAAATCCGTTCGTGTCCCCTTCACCGCCGAGACGTTCGGCTCTGGCAAGACGTTCCAAGCGGGCAAAACGACGGGATTCAACGTGCATTTGCACAAGAAGTCCGCTGCTCACATTGAGCGCGCCGACCGACATGTTTGGCTCGGAAATCGTCGCAACGGTCGTAGGAGTATTTGCTGAGGCAACGTTTTTCACGAGCGTCGGCGTATAGCGGAAGCCTTGAGCCGGGCGCTCGTCTTTGAGGCGGTACAAGATCTCCGCGAATTCGGCGCGCGTAAGCGTTGCGCTGCGGTTCTTCACGGTCTCGGGAATCGCGTTGCGCTTGGCCAGCGCGTACCAGTACGGCTCATGCCAGGGGACACCGGAGACGGGCCGGAGGCCGGGGAGGGGAGCGATACCGTAGGCCTTCGTCACGATCTTGGCGGCATCGACAAGGTTCGCGGTTCCCTGGACACCGAACGAACCGTCCGGCCTTCCTTCCACCACACCAACGAACATGCCCACGCAGATTTCTTCGGCCGCGGCATTCGAGAGGGGGACATCGGTGAAGAGCCTGTCGAAATTTGCGTGCAGATCGGGCGAGATGCGGTCAAAACAGTCTTTGCGGACATCTTTTTGGTACACGTCACGAACGATGCTCATGACCAAGTCTTGACGGGAAATGGGCATTTCGGGATGCATCTGGCCGTCTTCCAGCGGCTCCAGGATTGCACGGTCCTCGGCGTACTCCATGGCGACGGAGTACGTGCCGGACATCTCCGAAGGAACCGCAGCGGCCAAGGCCGGCTGGCACACGGAAGCGATGTTGATACAGACAACGAAAACTGAGACGGGGGTACGCATATGCCGAAGGGGGGAAGGCAGGAGGGTGAGTATATGCCCGCTTGCTCTCGCTTCAAGAAGCGCCGATGATCATTTTCTTGTCTGGTTACACATTGAACCGGAAGTGCATGACGTCTCCGTCGTGCACGACGTACTCTTTGCCTTCGGTGCGCATCTTGCCGGCTTCCTTCGCTTTTTGTTCCGAACCTGCGGCGACGAAGTCGGCGTACGAAATGGTTTCGGCGCGGATGAATCCCTTCTCGAAATCGGTGTGGATGACGCCCGCGGCTTCGGGAGCCTTGGCACCTTTGCGCACCGTCCATGCGCGCACTTCTTTCACGCCTGCGGTGAAGTAGGTTTGAAGTCCGAGCGCGTCGTAGGCGGCGTGAATGAGTCGGTCCAGGCCAGACGTCGCGATACCGAGTTCCTTGAGCATGGCTGCACCTTCTTCGGCGGCAAGTTCGATGAGTTCCTCCTCGAGTTTTGCGGAAACGAGAATCGCCGTCTCCGAGTCTGCGAGCGCGGCGCGAGCCTTTGCTTCGGCGATCGGCAAAGTACCGATGGACTGCTCGTCCGTGTTCAGTGCGTAGATCACCTTCTTGTCCGTGAGGAGGTGTGCAGCCTTCAGGAACGGCATTTGTTCTTTATCGAGTTCCACGCTCGATGCCAGCTTTCCGGTGTTGAGTGCTGCTTGAACTTTCGTGAGCACATCGAGTTCCTTGAGGAGCTCTTTGTTACCGGACCTGGCACCGCCTTGGATTTTGTCGATCTTCTTCGTCACTTTGTCCAAATCCGAAATAATGAGCTCCGCTTCGATGATCTCGCGGTCGCGCTTGGGGTCGACCGATCCTTCCACGTGGATGACGTCGGTGCCGCCGAAGATGCGGACGACGTGGCAGATGGCATCGACTTCGCGGATATGCGAGAGGAACGCATTGCCGAGACCTTCGCCTTTGGATGCTCCTTTCACCAGTCCCGCGATATCGACGAACTCCACGATGGCGGGCACGGTTTTCTCGGGCGTGATGAGTTCGGCGAGTTTGTTCAAGCGGACATCGGGAACTTCTACGATGCCGACGTTGGGCTCGATGGTGCAGAACGGATAGTTGGCCGCCTGCGCGCCGTGACTGCGCGTGAGCGCATTGAAGAGCGTCGATTTACCGACGTTGGGCAGGCCGACGATTCCAATTTTCAGAGACATGTAGTTAGGGGGAGAAAGAGGCCGACCTGCCGGCCCCAGCCCGTAGGGCGAAGGCTGGCGATTCCGATGTTGAGCGACATGCCGGGAGAGTGTAGCTGAATGTGGTAACGAGTGTTACTTCTTTGGCGCGCCAAAGAAGTAACCAAGAAACCGCTGCGCGCCGATACCCACCCTCACCCCCCGCTGCGGCGCGCGCCGCCCTTGGGATGTGGTTTTATATATTTCAAACGATCAGCATTGCGTCCCCAAAGGAGAACAGTCGCATCTTTTCCGCGATTGCCTGCCTGTAGAGATCAAGAAGCTTTTCGCGTCCTGTGAAGGCCGAAACGAGCATGAGCAGGCTGGAGCGGGGGACATGGAAGTTCGTGATGACGTGATCCACGAAATGAATCGGTGTCGATTCCGTGATGAAGATATTCGTGTCACCGCGCGGACGAACGATTTTTGGGCCATCGGAAGCCGATTCCAAGGTGCGGACGGTGGTCGTGCCGACGGCAACGATCGGTCGGCCCGCGGCTTTTGCCTCGTTGAGAAGTTTTACCGTTGAGGCGTCGATCTCATATCGCTCGGTGTGCAGCGTTTGTGTCGCGATGTGCTTCTCCGTCAGCGGAGCGAAGGTTCCAAGGCCGACGTGCAAGGTGACGTAGGCCACTCCCCCGCCATGTTGTACTACTTTTTTGATCAACTCTTCAGTGAAATGTAAGCCGGCTGTCGGCGCAGCAACTGATCCTTTTTCTTTGGCAAAAACCGTTTGGTATTCGTCGCGTCGCTGCGACTCTTTCAGCGGTGAATCCTTCATGTACGGAGGCAGCGGCGTGGATCCATATGCTTCGAGTATTTGATCAAATTTTGTGATCTCAAATTCTGGCTTCAATAAGGCTTCTTGTTCATTTCGTTTCTGGACTATGAAGGAGTGATCGTCCTCCCACATCAGCGTATCTCCTGCTTTAAACGATCCCGATGCCAGCACGCGAATGGAATCGGACTTTGTCTCCAGCCACAGGGCTGAAACGGCTCCACCGGTTTTCTTTTTGAGGCTCATTTTTGCCGGGATGACCTTCGTTCGATTCATGACGACGAGCGCATTCTTCGGAAGATGGTCCGTGAGATTCGAAAAGACATCGAAGCTCGTCGACTTCTTTGTGCGATCGTATACAAGGAGACGTGCACTGTCTCGGGGATGCGCAGGTTCCTTCGCAATAAGTTCTTCTGGAAACTTGTAGTCGAACGAAGCCAGAAGCTGATTGAAATTTTCATCCATACGGTCGGATTGTATCGATTGTCCTTTCTTTGTCGCGACAAAGAAAGGACCAAAGAAAGCGCTGCGCGCCGATACCCGCCCTCACCCCCCGCTGCGGCGCGCGCCGCCCTTGGGATGTGGCTACTATCGAATTCTGAGTTAGTAGGCTTTGGCGACGTAAATCTTTTTTGCGAAGGCGCTCGGTTTTCCGGACACCGGGTCTTTGAGTCCTTTGGCATCTTCCTTCGCATCGAAGGCGAAGCAGCGGTACGTTCCGCCCGACGTATCGGCCTTTAGTTTCGCAACGGTCTCCGGAGTCCCGTCCCACGGAACCAAAGCCCATTTTCCGGCTTCCAGCGCAGCCTTGAGTTCGGCGTAATCCTTGGGCTCCACGATCTTTTCGGCACGCATTTTCTTGGCCCGTTCGAAGAGCGTCTTTTGGTCTTCCTCGAGCATCTTCTTCACGACTTCTGCGGCTTTGGAGAGCGGAGCTTTCACCGCTTCTTCGCGCGTGCGAATGCGGCTCTTGATGACGCAGGAGTTGTCGGCCAAATCTTTGGAGCCGAGTTCGATACGAACGGGCGTGCCCATCTTGATCTGGTGGAACGTCTTGTCACCGAGACGCGTTTCGCGTGCATCGATGCGCACGGTGAGCTCACCGCTCGTCTCTTCGAATGCGTTACTGCGGCCGTGTATCGGGTAGATGTTTGAGGATCCGCTGATGGAGGTCGCAAGATCACGTGCGGCTTTGAGTACCTTTGCGTTTTCCCCGGCGTCGGGGCCGAAGATCGGGAGAATGCAGGCTTGTACGGGTGCCAACTTGGGAGGAAGCACGATGCCGTCATCGTCACCGTGGGTCATGAAGACGGCCCCGAGAAGGCGAGTCGATGCGCCCCAGGACTGATAGTGGGGGACCGTCTGCTTCTCATTTTCATCGAGGAAGCTGACCATCGGCTTACCGTCGGAGCCCATCAAAAAGTTTTGGGAGAGAACGTGGCTCGTGCCCATCTGAAGCGCTTTGCCGTCCTGCATCACGCCTTCAATGGAATACGTCGCGAGGCCGCCGGGGAAACGTTCGTGCTCCGGCTTCTCACCGCGGATGACGGGAATGGCGAGAAGCTCCTCGGATACTTGGGCATAGAGCTCCAGCATTTTGAGTGCGAATTCGCGGTTGCTCGCTTCAGTGGGGAAGAGACAGTGTCCTTCCTGCCAGTGGAATTCCGTCGTGCGGAGGAATGCGCGCGGGCGCTTTTCCCAACGCATCACCGAGCACCACTGGTTCACGAGCAGCGGAAGATCGCGGTGGCTTTGCACGCGACCGGAACGCGTATACCAATCCACGAAGAGCGTTTCGGATGTGGGGCGAATGGCGTAGGGTTCGGGGAGTTTGTTGCCGCCCGCTTCGGTGACGACCGCGCATTCGGGGGCGAAACCTTCCACGTGCTCTTTCTCACGCTCGAAAAATTTCTGCGGAATGAGCATGGGGAGCATGATGTTCTCGACGCCGAACGACCTGAGGCGCTTGTCCATGAACGACCGGATGTTGGACCACAATTTCGTGGAGAGGGGCCCGAAGGTGATGCAGCCCGTGACGGGGGATTCGTCGTACAGGTCCGGGGCTTGCCCAAGGACGTCCTGGTACCACTGGGGGAAGTTATTCGCGCGGGGAGTGACGGAGGATTTGGCCATGCGGACGTCAGAATAGCTCACGGAGGCCCGTACCGTGTAGTTCATTTCATGCCCCAGACTCTCTTCCGTAACCAGTCAAATGTTCGTATACTCTGCGGGCGTTCTTTCTTAACTTTGTTTGATCTCTCCTGTTTTTTTCAAAAAGGCGCGAAGGCAAGCTGTGCTTGCCTGGAGCGCAACCTTGAAGGGAAGGAGAGTTCATGAGAGGAAACCGTCAAGGTTTCCTTTCATGCCCCAATGTTCCTCGGTAGCTCAGCGGCAGAGCAGGGCGCTGTTAACGCCAAGGTCGTAGGTTCGATCCCTACCCGAGGAGCCATACACATTTATGAACGTTCAAAGAATCGATCACGTCGGCATCAACGTCCTGGATCTCGCGGCGGCGAAGAAGTTTTTTCTCGCACTCGGTTTCAAGGTACTCGGTGAAATGGATGTGCAGGGCGAATGGGTGGAGCGGATCATCGGACTCACGGACGTGCGGGATACCGTCGTCATGATGGGCGTGCCCGGGGGCCAAGCCTTGATCGAGCTCGTGCAGTTTCACAGTCCGAAAGATGAGAAGGGCGTGCAGCAATCGCTCTCCAATACCCTCGGTCTTCGGCATATCTGTTTGGCCGTCGATGACGTTGAGGCCGCCGTTGTCGCGGTAAGAAAACACGGTGGTGAGCTGATGGGTGAGATTCACAACTATCAGAACATGTACAAGCTTTGCTACGTCCGCGGACCGGAGGGCATCATTCTGGAACTGGCACAAGAACTGAAACCGACCACCATCAAGAAGCTGATGAAATCAGCCGAATGATTTGATCAAGCAGTCAGCGCATTCTCGGATTTCATATCCCCGGCTTTTTGGACTTTCCTCGCAACCATGGCTGCGCCGGCCGCGACAGCGATGCAAAAAAACGAGGCGATGATGCCCATGGCCAGAATGGGTGGTCTGTCATCGCTTTCCACGCTCAAGATCCAGACAACTCCCCCGACGATGAAAGGAATCGTCGTGATCGCGCAGTATTGGATCGTCCGCAAAGATTTCACCGAACGCCGTGTGTCCATGGTCCCGAGCAGCGTGAATGCTTGGTAGAGCGCCACGAAAAAAGGAATGGATGCGATGTACGCGTACGCCAGCAGCGGATCATCGAAGTAGATGTCGAAGAGCGTGGTTGCATTCGCATTCACACCCTCGACATTCGGTTCCCAGAGTAGGAAGGCAAGGGTGCCGACGGCGATGAGAGCGATGGCCGTTCTGAGAAACAACGTGGAAGCGCGTGTCATGGGAAAGGGGGCGGTAGCGATTTTATGAGGCTTTCGCATATTCCAGGATGTCTCCCGGTTGGCAATCGAGCGCCTTACAAATGGAGTCGAGTGTCGGCAACCGAATGGCTTTGGCTTTGCCGTTTTTCAGGATGGAAATATTGGCCATGGTGATGCCCACTTTCTCCGAAAGTTCGGTGACGCTCATTTTCCGTTTGGCCAACATCACGTCGAGGTTGATGAGAATCATGGGTTCAAAAAGTTACACGGTTAAATCGTTCTCGGTTTTCAGGTCGAGAGCGTTCTGAATGAGCTTCTGGAGCACGGCGGCGAATGTCGCCACGACGAGCGGGGCACACGCGAAGGCGAACGAGATGATGATGAGTCCCGGAGCGTCATCGAGTTCCGCAACCACGTACGCGAGCGGCATCGCGACCATGTAGAGGGCCGACATGCAGACGGCCGCGTACTTGATGTAGGCGAGTGCCCGGATCGAACGATGCGAGAAGGCATCGTTTCCATCGATGTACTGCAGAAGCTTGAATGCTTGCAGGAGCGCGAACCAGAAAGGGAAGACCGTGAGGAAGATCGCGATCAATCCCGGATAGACGGCTTGCGTGAACTCGATGGCGGGCCATTCCTTGGGAATGCCGGCCCAGATGTTGGGGAATCCGAAGACGGCGAGTGCGAGTACGGCGACCGCGATGATTACGAGCACCGTTTTCAAGAATAACGTTGAGGCGCGTTTGGGAATGACGTTCATAAGAGGGCGTACGGAATGTGTGCACATTCAATCAGATATTTTATCGAATTACAATAAATATATATTGTTTTTCAATCAATGTGACGTGCGGTGTCGATGCTTACGAAGAAACGATCTCCACGTTCTTGGCCAGCGTTTTGAATCTTTCGCCGTTCGATTGAACAACGGTAATCGTGACATGGCCGGTTTTGCTCGTGTTGATGTCCCGCACAATCCCGGTTTTTCCTTCGTGCACGCCGCCGATGACTTTGCATGATGAACCGTCTTTCATGTGTGTGGGGCCAAGGCTAGAGCTCTTTCACCGAATCCGTCACCGAGAAAATCCCTTCGATCGTGTACTTTTTCCAGTGATCGGAACTCAGCATCTCGATCGGCGTGATGAGTCCGTTCGCGCTGATGCGCTCGCCAGTTTCGAGCGGCGCATGCTGCTGTGACATCAAAGCCAAATCGAGTGCGTAATATTCACCGCTTTCCGTTTTTAGTCCGTAGGCACATTCTTTCGTTTGCGGGCCGGTCGTATCCGCATGTGGCAAGCAGACGACGTCGCCGCTGAGCGTACCTCGGTACGAGGTGACGTCCTGGGGATCTCCCTGTTTTTCATGATAGATATACGCATTCAATGCGTAGAAACCGGCAATCAGCACGATGATGATGGCGGCGATGATGGCGAAAGTTTTTTTCATACGATGTTGTACGGATGAAATGCCGAAAGGTGACAAAGAATCTCTATTTCCCCTCGTATGCTTTTCGGAGCGCAGCGAGATCGACCTTTTTCATGGGCATGAAAGCTTTCATCACCCGGGCGATAGCCTTTTCATCGCCTTGCAGCATGTCGTCCATCTCTACTGCCGAGACCTGCCACGAGAGTCCGTACTTGTCTTTCATCCATCCGCATTGCTCGGCTTCGGGGATGTCGGAGATTTTGTTCCAGTAATAGTCGATCTCCTCCTGTGTTTTGCACTGGATCAGCAGTGAAATGCCTTCGCTGAAGCCGAACTTGTGCATGTGGCCGCTGTCCATTGCGGTGAACCACTGACCTTCCAGCATGAACTCGGCGAACATGATCTTGGCGGCCTTCTCCGGTGCCGCGCCCGGCGGGTACTCCGCAGTCATTCCGCGCTTGGAATTCTTGAAGATCGACACGTAGAAATCGATGGCTTCGTCAGCTTTGCCGGTGATATCGCCCGTGAACATGATGGACGGAATGATGAACGGACGCGGCTCGCCTTCGGGCTTCGTAAGAATGAGCTGCCAGTTCACGCCGAATTTGTCCTGAATCCAGCCATAGCGCTCGCTGAACGGGTATTTGTCGAGCGGCATGAGCGGCTTTCCGCCCTCCGAGAGCTTTGACCACAGCGTATCCAGATTCTTTCGTGCATCTTTATCCACGGACGGGTCGAAGTTCAGCATGAAGGAAATCGACGGGTTGATCTTGAACTGCGGTCCCGCACCGATGCTCAGGAAGCGGTAGCCGGCGAGCTCGAACGCGACGACGTTGCAATCGCCCGACGGGGTATCCTTGATGACGGACGTGTAGGTGATCTTCGATCCTTTTCCGAAGGCCTCGACATAAAAATCTGCAGCTTCCTTCGCTTGCGTATCGAACCAGAGGTGGGGAACGATTTTTTGCATAGGCAACGATTGTAACATCAGCAAAGACGAGTGAAGAGAAAAATTCTTTCAGGTACCTACTTACGAATGTTGCGAGCAACGAGTAAGCAATAAATGCTCCATTTCTACAATGCAAGCTCATGTCACGGTCCTGGTACGATGCGTGCATGTCTTGTGATCGGAAGAATCGGGCGCCGTCTTGGGTTTTGATGCTGCTCATCGCACTTCTTCCCTTCAGTGTGCACGCAGCTACATTTACGAGCGGGACCGTGAATACGTATAACAATACGACCAATACGGCGTACGACGCCGGTGCCAAACTGGACAGTACACATGCGATCGTCGCGTATTCCGATGCCGGCGTTGGCAACGCCGCAATCGCAACCACGGACGGAACCACTCTGACGTTCGGTTCCGAATATCAATTTTGCGCCTCGAGTTGTGACGCCATCGCAGTGGCGATGCTCGATTCCACTCATGCGGTCATCGTCTATGACGTCAGTGGCACGGGATATGCGGTTGTTGCGACCATCTCGGATACGGTGATTTCCTACGGCACGGCTACCACGTTTGCGTCATCCATCCGAACCGGTAGCCCCAGCATCATGGCTGTTGCGGCCATGGATACGACGCACATCGCCATAACGTACGTGACCCAAGCCGCAGGGCCTGTTTTCACCACCAGAGTGATCGCCGCAACGGTGAGCGGAACCACTCTTACTTTTGGTTCTGCGACTGCGCTACAGGCCACCAGCGGCCAATATGTCGCGATTGCCGCCATGGATTCCACACACTTCATTTCGTTCTATCAACAAAACAACGGAACCCCGTACATCATCGCCGCATCCGTCAGCGGAACGAGCATGTCGTTCGGATCCCCGGTTACTTTTTCGGGCTACAACAGCGACCCGTCCGTAAGTATGTTGGATTCCACGCATGCCGTCGTGGCCTACCGATCCACAAGCGGCAACAACGTCTACGCATTCGTCGCCACGTTGTCGGACACCAGTCTTTCCGCCGGGACAAGCCAGGCAGTCAACTCGGTGTCTTCCTACTATCCTTTTGCAGCCACACTGGATTCAACGCATCTTGTTCTCATGTTCCGCAACAACGATGCGGACGGTTTTCCGATACACGTGTCGCAGTTGACGGTGTCTGCGGGCGCCGTCACGGGAGATGCGTCCACGTTTGCCATCAGTACGGACCTTGGAAATAACAACCGCAGAGCCATTGCACTCGATTCCACTTCGGCAATTATTCTTGCGAATGATAAGGCAGTCGTGGTTACCACGGATACGACCGCTCCCAGTGCTCCGTCCTCGTTCACGGCGACGCCGAGCGAATCCAGCATGGCGCTCAGTTGGGTAAACCCCGTCGATGCCGATTTTCTCTCCACGACCATTCGTCGTAGCTCCACCGCATTTCCGACTGGTATCGGCAGTGGCTCTTCGGTGGCTTCCGGACTGACCGGGACCAGCACCACGGATTCGGGACTCTCGAACGGCACGTACTACTACGGCATCTTCGCCAGGGATCTGCGTGGCAACTACTCGGCGGTGGCAACTGCCAGCGGTGCGGTGAACGCTCAGAGCGTTGGTGGCGGCGGAGTATCGACATTCCTCCTCCAGCTCCGGCAGAGAAACGGCTTGGATCCGAGCGGTCGACCGTTGGCGGGATCCTCGTCTTCGCAAACATCCTCCTCCTCGTCCTCCTCATCATCGTCGCTCTCATCGTCGGCATCAAGCAACGTCCCTGAAATTGCACATCCGGCCGCAAACGTCGCTTCATTCGCCTCGTCGGCTTCGTCGTCCTCCGTAGCTGCGGAAAGTCCCTTGCAGATTCGCACCTGTGCGCGTGCGATGAAATGGTTCCGTGGGAACGGCTCGGTATTGGGTCGCCTCAATGCGCGTCTCATGAAGCACTTCGGCTTCGAGTGCAGGGCGTAGCTCGTGAACCCCTCTGTATTACGCATTTTTACTTTTTCCAACTCCCACGAGTCCCGGGTTCTTTTCCGCTAGCTTGATGACTTTTTTCAGGGCCTCGATATTCAGATCGCTCAGTGTCTTGAAGCGGATGCAGCTTTTGCCGACACTCACGTTGCCGAGTTCCTTCTTGTGCTTTTCGGCGACGTACTCACCGTTCAGAACGCAACACACGTAGAGACTGACGTATTGTTTCTGATTGGCGAGAGCGATGACAGGCCATTCGATATCCTGCTTCTTGTAGTTTTTGTACGGAAAAGAGCCGTAACCCAGCATGTTGTACGCGAAGTGCGGCTTGAGCTTCGGCGATACTTTTTGGATCAGCGCATGGAGGAATGCAACGATCTCGCGCCGATCCTCGGGCATGGAATCCATGTATTCCTTCACGGTCTTTGCCTTTGTCGCCTTGAACATGTTCATGAAGGCACAGTATAGCAGAAACCGGACCGCTCCCTTATCATCCGCTCATGAACAAAGACATTCAGGCCTACAACGAATCCCAGGCAAAAGAAGACAGGGCCATGTGCGATCTGCTTGCGAGTGAAATCACCAAAGGACTTCCCGAGGCGGAGTCCAAGGTGTGGCACGCGCACCCGGTGTGGTTTTTGGCCGGGAATCCCATCGTGGGTTACAGCAAGCTGAAAGATTCGGTTCGGCTCCTCTTTTGGAGCGGCCAATCGTTCGATGAAGATGGGCTGCAGAAAGAAGGCAGCTTCAAGGCAGCGGAAGCACGGTATGTTTCCATCGATCAAATCAACGTGGCCGATCTTGCTCGTTGGCTCAAGAAGTCCAAAGACATTCAATGGGACTACAAAAATATCGTGAAGCGAAAAGGACAGTTGGAACGATTCAAATGAAGATCGTTCACTTCGGCAGATCCAGCTTTTTGTACGGACCCCAGTCCTGCGTCCATGCTTTCGTTTTCCATCGAAACAGAAAGTGAACTGCGATGGCGACTGTGAAGAGAACGAGGAAAAGCATCCCCGTCGCCTGCCAGCCTTGCCACTGCACCGATGCGGTCGCGATGGCGATGAGAACGGCATATTTCACGACGCGGAACTTCCATGTTTGCGCGTGAAGTGCCACGTATTTCTCGCGCTCGATAAACTCTTTGAGCTTCATGGTCACACTGTAGCGGAAGTCCCATGAAGAGGCCGATGACATGAGTTAGAAGCATGTCAGACCATTGACTTTTCAGTGGAAAAATTTATAATGGTGCACCCAATTTTTATGTCCATCTCCCACCGTTCATCCATCGCAGATCGCCTCGTCGGTGCCAGAGTGCGCGCCGAACCGATCTACAAAAATATTGCGTTGCTGCAAGCTGCAAACCCCAGCGGCGCTGAGTTGAATATCGGTGACCAGGTTCATCCTGCTCGGCTCGATTTGTGGAATGTATTGCAAAACGTTCCGCCCGATTATTTTGCGGCACATCGTTGGCCGGATATTGCCAGGCACCTTCGTTTTCAGATCCAAAATTTATTGCCGGCACAGGAAATCGAATTCCAAATCTTGGAACAACTCGATGCCCGTCAACGCGAAGGAATTCTCATCGACGAGTCTCTGTCGCCGCTCGTTTCACGCATCGGTTCCGCACTGATGGCACGCGATGAAAGCGAAGATGAGATGATGTATATGGGCGCGGGTCTCAACGTCATCGAAGCCACCATCACGACGGGTGTGAGCGGCGTTGTCGCTCAGCGCAACGACGAAGGGTCGCTTTCCATTGGACTTACCGCAGAAAAAAGCGAGCGGTTCCGCGAGATCATTCAAGCCGGTGTGCGAGACGTAGCCGCACGCTTGGGTTTGCAAGGGATTTTGTACGACGCAGAATAAAGCTATGGGAAAAAATTCCCCCACATCGTTCGGCGCCGTGATCGATGATTTCGTCCGGATTCTTTCAGAGCGTGCAGAGCAGAAGCGCGATGCGGCACTGGCTGGCGAGAACGGCAAGGCGGATACGGGCGCAGATGATCTTTTTTCTTCGCTCACCCGCGAGGGGCGCCCGCTCACCCCGAGCGGAGCATTGATACTGCAGGAGCTTTGCAGGATGCACGTGGAAGGTTTACCGGCCATATCGCGTGCACGACTCGCGGAACTCTTTCAGCTTTCCGAAGCGACGGTGTTCAGGGTTCTCCGCGATGTGCGCATGCTTGTCGCTCGCCAAGGATTCGTCCTCGATATGTTGGTGAATGAGGGTTACGTTCTCAGAAAGAAGACTTAGGAGACATCGAAATCCTGCTCCACCGTCTGGCGGGGATTCGGATTCGTCCCGGTGTAGATGAAGTCCGTGCTTCCGATGACGTGCGTGTAATCGCGTCGCCATTCGTCGATATTCCCGCCGATCTCTTCGAGTGCGGAGACGATTTCATCGACTTCGGCGTTCGTCATGGTGGGGTGCAGCGAGATGCGAACCCATCCGGGCTTGTTCGTTTCATCGTGCAAATCCACGATTTGCTTGATGATGCGGGCGGATTCATCGCGCTCGATATCGAGCAAGTAGTGGCCGTACGGACCGGCGCACGAGCAACCGTTGCGCACTTGGATGCCGAATCTGTCGTTGAGCAGTCTCGTGAGAAGTCCGTGCGGAACCTTGTCCATGTAGAGCGATACGATGCCGAGGCGATCGGTGAGGTGCGGCTCGAAGACGTGTACGTTGGGCATTTCGGCGAGTCGTGACATCAGTCTGTTCACCAGTTCGTGTTCGCGCTGCTTGATTTCGTCCATGCCCATGAGTTCCTTCAGTCTGATGGCCATGGCGGCGCGCATGCGACCGATGATGGGAGGGGTGCCGCCGTCTTCGCGTGCCTCCAAATCTTCCACGTACCATCGGCCGCCCCAACCATCGACGGCATGCACGGTGCCTCCGCCTTTGCGGTCGGGGACCTCTCCCTGGATGAGCGAGCGATGAGCTACCAGAATGCCCGGAGATTCGGGTCCGCCTTGAAATTTGTGCGGAGAGAAAAGTACGGCGTCCAAGTGCGCACCGACTTCCGGCGGGTGCATGTCGATGGGGTCGTACGGCGCAGATGCGGCGAAGTCCACGATGCACTTGCCGCCGTGGGCGTGCATCACTTTTGCCATTGCTTGGTACGGCGTGCGGATTCCCGTGACGTTGGATGCGGCGCTGAACGAACCGATGAGCGGCCTTCCTTTGTACCGGGCGCACAGCTCCGCAAGCGCTTCCGGGTCGGGGAGTCCGTCTTCATCCGGCGGAACGGTGATGACGTCGGCGATGCTTTCTTGCCACGGCAAAATGTTGCTGTGGTGTTCCATGTGCGTGATGAACACCACGGGGCGGTCTTGTTCTTCCACGCGGATGTGATCGCGAAAACGTTCGGGTACCGCAAGTCCCATCATCCGCACGAGTTTATTGACGACTTCCGACATGCCGGAACCCGCGGTGATGAGTATATCATTGTCGCCGGCGTTCACATGTTCCTTGATGATGTGTCCCGCAAGGTGATACCGCTGCGTCGTCATCCCGCCCATGTGATTGGAATCCGAATGCGTGTTGGCGTAGTCCAATTTGATTCTCATGACGAGGTCTTCGATTACCGCATCGGGCTGGCCGCTCGCGGTGGTGTCGGCGTAGAGACGGCGCTTGGGTCCATACGGCGTTTCGATGACGTCACGACGTCCGGGAATCCGCAGTCTGTAGGGCTCGAAGTGAGTTTCCAGTGAGGCCGATGCAAGTGAGTTCGGTGGCATATCGAGGCGGGATATTTTACGAGCGTGGCCGATTCTTGACAAGGCTATTGAATGGGTTTTTGAGGTACGTACGGGCAATTTCGGCAGCATGAAACGGAGTTATGATGAGCGCATGAAAAAGCCGCACACCACGTATCACAAAGACGGCACGATCTGGTCCAAAGGCTTTTTGGACGGTGACGTGATGGTCGGACATTGGGAATGGTTCCGCAAAGGCGGCACCGTCATGCGAGCCGGTCGTTTTGAAAACGGCAAACAAGTCGGCACGTGGACGACCTTCGATTCCAAAAGTCGCATTGTGAAAGTCACGGACTTCGACAAGAAAAAATCTTCTTCCCCCAAAAAGTCATGAGCACCACCTTCAAACACGGTCTCTTCGGTTTTCTCTTTGGCACACTCGGCATGTTCGCGTTCAGCGCGCTGTCGCTTCTCTCGCAGGTCTTTGAGTTCATCAGCGCGCCACTCTTCCGGCCTGGTCGTTTTCTTGCCGCAACGTTCGTTGGCTCCGAGGGCTCCGATCTGGCCGTCGCCATGCTTACGATCTCCAACGGCATTCTCTACGCGATCATCTTCATCGTCATCGGAATGTTCGTCCGTCGGTCGAAGCGCGCCTGAAAAAATAGGCAGCGAGCCTGAGCGTCGCTACCTATTTTTATGTGTTTATCGGTGATTACTGAACATCGATCCCATCCGTGTTGTCGGGGTCGACGAAGATGCCGCCGGGAATGGTATTGTCCCGAATGGTGGAGTCCGACGTGTACATGACGGTCACTGCCCTGGCTACGCGCGAGGAGGGCAAGAAACTCCACTTATTGGTTCCGGTGAACGTGTTGCCCCTGATGGTGACGTTCTTCGACGAAGAGACGAACAATGCGAGACCCGGAACTCCGGTCACCGTATTTCCTTCGATGAGAATGTCGCGGAAGACGCGTTCCGGCGAAATGGTGATTTGCGTGTAGGGGTTCAGTTCCACGCGTGCTTCCACCACGATTCCGGCCATCGGAGTGATGCCGCCGCCGATGGCACTGAGTGTGCTTTGGAGGCGCTGGTCCGTCCAGAATCCGACGTTCGTGATTTGGTTGTTGCGGACTGTGACGTCCGAAGGAGCGGGTCCCAGCAAGTAATGGTTCGTTTCGGTGATGAGGAAGATTCCGCCGTACGTTTGCCCGGCTGCCTTGTTGTTTTCCACGATGCCGGGGCCGGTATGGATGAGCATGGCGCGGCCGCGGTTGTTGCGGAACGTGTTGCCGCGCACGATGAAGGGCGTGCTGGCATTGCTCAGGTTGCTCATGAGCGTTCCCACCGTCACTTCCGACGGCAATGCTTCGGAAAATTTCAAACAGACCTTCGTTGCGTTGCTGGGGCATCCGTTTCGCCCTGCGCCGAGTTTTTGCGTCAATTGGTATTCACCCAGCGGTCGGAGCGTCTCGGGATCGGCGAAGAGAATGCGATCACCGACCGTGAGTGCGCTGAGGTTGTCGGTGGATTTCACCATGGTCTTGTCGTCGCTGACGAAATCGAGCGTTCCGTACAAGCCCTTCACGTTGAGTCCGTCATCACCCTGGAATTCCACGACGTTATTTTCGATGAAGACATTGCTCTTGGCGATGAGGTGAATGCCGTCACCGAGCGTACTGACGAGTCGGTTCGGGTCATTCGGATTGCGCGTCACTCTCGAGTTGACCACGCGGAAGCCTTTACCCGCATTGTTGCCGAGGAAACCGATGGTGGGGGAGGCGTAGATGCTGACGTTTTCCATCGTCACGTCGTCGGCGACGCGCACCTGCAGACCGGCTGCGGGAGTACGGACCGTGGCGACCACGTTCGTATTGTCCCTCACCCACGCAGGGAGAACTTCCTGGAATTTGAATCTCAACGTTCCGGGCTCGGTCGATGCGACGGGTACCGGGCCAGTCTCCGGTTCGTACACGTATGACCTGTCGACGGACTGCCGCTTTCCATCATTGATGGCGCCCCATTTCTTCGCTGCAAAGTTGTAATCGGCAATGACGGTGATCTGCGGAATTTGCTGCAGATCTTTGACTTCCGGTCCGTCCAAAAGCAGATACGTTCCATCGTAGGTTTGCTGAATTTTTCCCTTGAATGCGAGCGGGTCGGCCCAGTCGATGCTGAAGTTTCGGAGGTGGATGCGCTTCGTCGTCGTGGCGGATGAGCCGACGCTCATGCCCGTTCGGAGGCTGCGGAACAGAAGTTTGGTGTCGTTTCCTTCCACGAGAAGATCTTCCACGCCGCTGATGTCCAGGAGCACCTCATCGGGACTCATTCCTTCGGGAGGTTCGATGACGTACGTGCCGCCGTCCATCTGCAGAATGCCGGCTTTCGTCGCACGTACCTTGTTCATGGCAGCCTGGAACATGCGGAATGCACCTTGGGTTTCATACACTTCGCGAATGTCCGGGTCGGTGAGGCGAACCACGCTCGGATTCACGGCAAGGTTCGGAGACGTGATGGCGGCCGTCACCGTGTTGCCGCTCGGCGTATCCATCGTTTCGGTGATATCGACCGGGTGACCGAAGTACGATCCGAAAATTTTGGAGTATCCGCCGTCGGGGTTCGGCTTGAGTGTCACGTCCTTCCAGCGAGTGGTGCGGACGCCCGCGGATGTCTTGCGGGTTTCGGTGAGCTGCTTGCTCGTCCAATCAAATTGATAGGTGAGCTGCTCGGACGGAGACTCTATCGTTCCGATGTTTCCGTAGATCGTGCGATCCGTGACCGTGAACGAACCGTTCGTGTCGACACTCGGAACGCGGAATCCCAGAATCGGAGCACGCACTTCCTTCGTCGCGGCCGCACGGAAGAGGGGACAACCGGTTTCATTGCACGGAAGCGGGACGCCGGTCGCGTTGGCAAGGGTCGAGTATTGAATGTTGCGGAGAACTTTATCGTCTTTCTCAAGAGTGCTCGAAACGGAGAGGGGAGATCCGTCCTTTTTCAAGTCCGCGGATACCGTCAACGTTTGGCCATTCACTTCATAAACGTCGGTCACACGCATCAGTTGACCCCACCAGTTTAGGAAAATCCTCACTTTTCCTTGTCCGGGATCTTGTTCCGATTGCTCCAAAAAGCGCCAGACGATGCGCGAATTGCCATCGACCGTCGTAAACACCATTCGCTCCTGCTCTCCTCCGCGGTCCACGATGCGGAATGTTCCGATATTTTGGTACGAGAGGCCCGTCACCGTTCCGTCGGCATCGCGGGTGAGCATGCCTTCGGTGATCGCGGGAGGCGACACCTGTCCTCGCAGATTGCCGTTCTGCAGAACGTGGACGGTGCCCACGAAGATTGCGGCAAGCGTGAGAAATCCGAATGCGAGGATATTTCTCGTGGTATGAGATTTTCTCATGGAGAGAGGTGGTATGAATATTTGTTACACATATGATAGCATAAAACACGGAAATTATCAATTTCTCCATTGAGTCTCTGCAGTCCACAGAGCGACATTTTTGAGTTTTAGGCTATTTTGTTCGCATTCCATGACATTCGACGTCGCAGTCATCGGCGGGGGACCGGCAGGCATGATCGCAGCTGCGAGAGCCGCCGAACTCGGTGCAAAGGTCGTGCTTTTGGAAAAAAATCCGGGGCTCGGAAAAAAGCTCCTTATTACGGGTGGGGGACGCTGCAATATTCTCTCGGCCGAGTTCGATGCGCACAAACTCGTCGCACGCTACGGAAAGAAGGGCAAATCTCTGTATTCCACGTTTTCGCAGTTCGATGCGCAGGCGACATGGGATTACTTCGAATCCCGCGGACTCAAGCTCAAAGTGGAAGCCGAACAGCGCGCGTTTCCGGTGAGCGACAAAGCCGAAGACGTGCAGCGCACGCTCATCTCGGCGATGGCGAAAGGAGGCGTGAAAGTGCTCACGGGCGTCACCGTCAAAAGTATCGTCGCAGAAAATGGATTGATCACAAAAGTAGTTCATGACAGGGGATTCACGGAAGCCAAAAATTACATTCTGGCAACGGGTGGAAAATCACGTCCCGAGACGGGCTCCACGGGTGACGGATTCACGTGGATGAAGGAACTCGGTCACACCGTGACGGACCAAGAGGCCGCGCTCGTTCCCCTCACCATCCGGAATCCGTGGATCAACGACGTTGCGGGCATCAGTCTCAAGGACGTGAAGCTCACCGTGTGGCAGGGGAAAACCAAGCACGAATCGCGCATCGGCAAGATGCTCTTCACGCATGTCGGCGTGAGCGGCCCCGCGGTGCTCAACATGAGCAAAAATATCGGCGCGCTTCTCAAGTCCGGCCCCGTCACGTTGTCACTCGATTTGTTTCCGTCACTCGATGCGGGCGCCCTGGACAAAAAAGTGATCGACGCGTTCGAGAAGGGCAAAAACAAGATGATTAAAAACAACATCGGGGACGTGGTGCAGCCCAGACTCGGCCACGTTCTTTTGGCTCTGGCAGGGGTGGATCCCACGGTGCCTCTCCATCAACTCACGCGCGAAGATCGTCTCGCGTTCGTCGCGCTTCTCAAAGACGTGCCCATGTCCGTCTCGGGCTTGCTCGGGGAGGACAAGGCCGTCGTCACGGGCGGCGGCGTGGACCTGAAGGAAGTGGAATTCAAAACGATGCGTTCCAAAAAATACAAGAATCTTTTCCTTGCCGGAGACATCTTGGATTTCGATCGTCCTTCGGGCGGTTTCAGTCTGCAAATTTGTTGGACGACGGGGTACGTGGCGGGCTCGAGCGCCGCGCAGTAAGAAGTTTCTCATTCATACGTCATGATGCGGGCAGGCGTTCCGTTTTTCCTGCTCTTAATCTATTCTTAATGCGCCCGATCTACGATGGGCGCCTGATCAAAAGTTTTTGTTTCTTCTCCCTTATTTTCATGTCAGACATTCGTACCTCCAAGAATCTCAGGACCATGGGTCCCCTGGTCGCCGCAGGCGTGCTCGGCCTTCTCATGGCGGGTTGCGCCCCGGCTTCGTCGGACCAAATGCCGTCCGAGAACGACATGTCGTCCAGCGCCATGATGTCTTCGTCTGCAATGATGCAGAGCTCGGAAGCAATGATGTCCTCATCCGCAGCCATGATGCAGTCATCGACCTACAAGGACGGATCGTACTCGGCCGACGGAACGTACCGTTCTCCCGCAGGCGGCGAGAGCGTGCACGTTACGCTCGTTCTCAAAGATGATGTCGTCACCGGCGTCACGTTCACAGGCGATGCCACGAACCCCAAGAGCGTCACGATGCAGGGCCAGTTCGGTGCCGGTATCGAAGCCGCGGTCGTCGGCAAGTCGCTCGATGACGTTTCGGTGGGCGTCGTGAACGGTTCCTCGCTCACGGGCAAGGGCTTCATGGAAGCCGTCGAGAAAGTCAAAGCCGAGGCCAAGGCCTAATCTCACTCATCGCATTCAAAACAGCTCCGCCGCGAACCCGGCGGAGCGTTTGACGGTGTAGCCGGGGAGGAGCAAGCAGCACTCGAATGACACATTCTTGTAGTCTTCGGGCTTCGTCATGAACAGGCACGTGCAGAGTCCGTCGGCGAGTGCGGCGGAATCGGCGAGCACCCAGGTCGCGATGATGTCATTCGGAGACGTGAGGGATTTCGGATCAATCGTATGGTGATACTCGCCCCAACGCCTCCGATTGCTCGCCGAAGCACACAAAGCGCCTTCCGTGATTTCGACGATGCCGATGACTTTCGTGGGGTCGGCCGGGTGTTCCAGTCCCGCGCGAAGCGGTGTGCCGGAACCACGGTAGTAGATGTCGCCGCTGCCGTTCACCAGGAAACGACGAATCCCCCGCTGCTTTAAGAATGTCGCGAGTTTGTCCACGAAATAGCCTTTGCCCAGCGCACCAAGATCGATGAGGACGGACTCCCGGAGTTCGATGTGCGTGCCGTCGACGATCGTGAGAGCTTTCTTGAAATCGGGCACGGGCCGGATTTTTTCCTTGGGTTTGAGCGAATACGTGTCGTCGTAGCCCATGTCCGAAAGCGCGAAACCGACGAGCGGATTCAGTTTGCCCCCGGAGAGGTCGTGCAGTTTTTCGTACAACCTCAACATGTTCACGAGGTCCGCGGGTACTTCCACCGATCCCCGCTTTTCCGTCAGCTTCCAGATCAACGATGTCTTTTTGAAGCGCGAGAAGGTCTCGTCGAAGAGTGCTGATTGTTCGAGAATCGATGCTTGCAGCGCCGAAAAAACAGTCGCATCGATATCGTCCCAGATGGAAACGGCCCATGACGTGCCCATCGATTGATACGAGAATGTGTGAGCGGGTGAATCTTTGACCATCGAGCGCAGCATACAATACCGCCACGATGTGTTTTATGCGGGAATGAGGGCGGTTCGACTATTGACAAAAACAGAAAAATGAATATAATCTACTTCACATGCAGATTCGACACCTGTCCACGGCATTTCTGATTGCCACTCTGGTGGCTTCCAATGCCCCCGTAAACGCTTTCGCTCAAGGCTACATCGATCCTTCGGCGTACGCTCCGGCCATCGCTTCGCTCTCCTCCACGGGCGTCATCGACGGAGGTGGCAACGTTCGTTTGGACGATTACGTGAACCGTGCCGAAGCGCTCAAAATCATCCTGTTGGCGCAGACGAAATACGGCCAGCAAGTCGCGAGGGTCAAGGAAGACATGCCGCCGATTTCACTCTTTCCCGACGTCACGCAGACGTCGTGGTTCGCTCCGTACATCGAAGTCGGTTTCCGCTACGGACTCATCAAGGGTTATCCCGACGGACGCTTCTGGCCGCAGGGCGGCGTGAAGGTCGCCGAGGCTTCCGCCATGCTCGTCCGTTCGTTCGGTGAGCAGAACAAGAACGTCGGATTTTTGACGTCGAACGATCTGCCGAACATCGACGGCCAGTGGTATACGGGTGCGCTCAGCGCCGTTCACTCGCGCGGTGCGGTGATGCCGGGCAGCATGCTCTCCGCCGGCAACTACATGACGCGCGGCCAGCTCTTCGACATGGTGTACCGCTACCGCGAGTCCGTTGCGGGCGGCGTCACCACGGCGGCGATCGGTACGCAGGTGCCCGTCTACAGCGTGACGAACTCTTCGTACGGCAGTTCGCAGGCATACGTCCCCGCTCCCGTCGCACCGTCCACGCTCACGGCCACCGAGAGGCAATTCGCTTCCAAGAAAGATTTCGCCATCACCATCCCCAGTCTCGGCATCGTGGATCTCACCATCACGCACCCCGCGGACCCCTACAGCCAGAAGGGAGTGCTCGAGCCGCTCCAGCAGGGTGTCGGCCACCTGTTCAGCTATCCCGGCAACGGCGGGAAGGTCATGATTTACGGTCACAGCAGCGGATACCCGTGGGATCTTTCGCAATTCACGAAAATCTTCCGCGGCATCAACAAGGTGAACGTCGGCGACCGCGTCTACGTCACGTACGGAGGATCGCTCCACGTGTACCAAGTCACGGAGAAGAAAACCATTCCCGCCAAAGATACCGCGGCCTTCGAGCCCGATGAGCGTGGCGAGGAGCTTGTGCTCTACACGTGCTGGCCCCCGGACAGCATCACGAACAGGTATTTGGTGTATGCGACTCCGGTGGAAACGATTGCACTGAAATAGAGGTATGCCTTCACCAGAGTCAAAGCAACGGCGAGATGCAGAGCGCTCGATTTACGAGCCGCCCGTTCCTTTTCCGACATGCGATACACCAGCGTTCAATGAGCAGGTGACATATATGTTTGTGGCAACCAAAACATGGCTGTGGCGTATCTTTCAGTATGAGCTCACGATGATTGAGCAGCACCACTATCGAAATATAGCGAAGGAGCTTGCAGAATATTATGCATTCATTAGTGCAGATATCAATGGACTAGGTCGGATCTCACACATTCCGAGAGAGATTTTTCTTCGCGTACGCTTACAAGAAGGCTGGACTCTTCAGGAGATTGAAAGACTTTTCCGAATGCCACGCGAAGATGCGGCACGAGAGCTGCGGCTACAACAACAGCTGATGCATCGACCATAAGAAATATGAAAGAAATACCGTCAGACCAGGCAGGTCAACAAAGTCCCCGTTCTCCAGAGGAATGGGACAACGACAACAGACTATTTGATGAAGAGATGGCGAGGCAGCGAATCCTTCATACGGAAAACGGAGATCATCTAGTGACGTGTCGTGCGGTACGGGAATGGCTCTTCGATGTCGATGATCCTCCGTTCAAGTGCCAAATGCATGGCATGTACGTGCTTTCTTTGGATGGACAGGACATTGTGGCGTTGGCAACAGTCCTCATGCCTGATCGATTTGGTGGTCAGAGATCAGTTGTTCACTTTCTTCAGAAGTCATCGAAAGAGATTTCGCTCTCAACTTTCAAACCGATACTCGAGGGACGTCATCCGCTTGAGATTGCGTTTGAGCACGTCATTATTGCATCTCATCGCCTAGAAAAGAGGCTAGGCATACCGGTTGATGTTGATCTTGTCTGCGCAGAAAAGCAGCCAGGCATAGCGTCACGATACTGCAATAAAGAGCGCTATGTGACTCATACGAAGAAACGAGTACGCGAGCTTATACAGGCGCTTATGGCGGAAGATCATCCTGTTATTTAGCCTCCGATACGCCTCAAAATCTCGCGGCTCACGAATTCTTTGTCGCGTCCGAATTTGAGGCGGCTGAGCTGCTTGAACGCTTCCACGGCCTTGGAGTCTTTCACGTACGTGTTGTCCTGCCAGGGCTTGGGCACTTCCAACGAGAACGGACGTGACGGCTGCGTATCGATGCTCAGCTTCATGACGCCCTTGAAGGCGTCCAGGTTCACGAGGTCGGACTCCGAGAACACGGGGCTCATTTCCTTGGCGCAGAACTCGGCGTCCTGCGGACCGATCTTGTAGAACATCATGGTTCCCACGTTGCCGAACACGGCGCTCTTCAGGTTCACGTTGCCCGAGAGCTTGCTCTCTTTCTCGAGCTGGTCGAGGTACTGGTGAGCGATGACGAGGCCGAGGCGGTACTTACGAGCTTCGGACAAGATCGATTCGATGGAGTCCGTGACGTAGTTCTGGAATTCGTCGATGTACAGGAAGAAGTCCTTGCGTTTGCTGGCGTCCTCGCGCTGGCGACGCATGGCGGCCACTTGGATTTTGTTCACGATGATCATACCGAGCAGCTTGCTGTTGATGTCGCCGATGAGACCTTTGGACAGGTTCATCAGGAGGATCTTTCCGTTGTTCATGACGTCGCCGAAATCGAACGAGCTCTTCACCTGGCCCACGATGTTGCGAATGAGGGCGTTGGTCGTGAATTGTCCGAACTTGGCGGCGAAGTACGGGATCATTTCCTGCTTTTCGCGCTGTCCCGTCTGGGCCATCTGCTTGTCCCAGAAGGAGCGCACGATGGGGTTTTTAAGCTTGGAGACCTTGTACTTGGCCCATTCGTCGTCGGTGAACAGGCGCACGAGGTCGGTGATGGCTCCACCCTCCTCTTCGTCGGCCATGAGCGTGAGACAGCCGTTGCGGAAGTAGTCCTGGATGCGGGGTCCGAAGATTTCTTCACCGAACATTTTCACCATCATGCCCATGGCATCGAGAGCGATGAGGTCTTTCTCTTCCTCCGTTTTTCCTTCGAGCATGTTGAGTCCCATCGGACGTTCGGTGTCGGCGGGGTTGAAGTAGATGATGTCATCCGCGCGTTCGCGCGGAATGTACGGGAACAAATCTTCCACGAGCGAGCCGTGCGGATCCACGACGCAGATGCCGTTCTTCTTATGGAAGTCCTGGCGCGCCATGATCTGGATGATCGACGATTTGCCCGTACCCGTTTGACCGATGACGTAGAAGTGGCGGAAGCGGTCGTCGTTCTTCATGAAGACCTTCTTCTTTTCGCCGCGGAACGTGTTGTAGCCCAAAAACAGTCCTTCATCGGGAACGCTCTTCGGGGCGGGGGCGATTTTGAAGCTCTGCCACTTGATGTTCTGAATCTTGTTGTACTTGATGTTCGGGAAGTGGAAGAAGCTGGCCAGCTCGGCGGTGCCGAGGAGAATCTTTTTCCACATCAGTTGCTGCATGAGCGTCCAGCGCGGCGTGCGACGGATGAAGTCGTGCACCATGCGGGCGTTGTTGTGGTACTTGCTTTTGCGGAAACTGTTGCCGCGCACGTCGTTGAATTGCGAGAAGCCGCTGACCACCGTTTCCAGGTTCAGGGTTGCCCTGGCGTCGTTTTCGGCGGAGCTCACCACGCGAATCGTGGTCTCGAATCCGGGCGATCCCGCTTTCTCATCGATGGATTTGCTCAGCTCTTCCACCATTTGCGACACGCGTTCGGAACTCGCGGATTCCTTGAGCTCCTTGTCGTCGCTCGTGAAGACGTCGACCATCGTCATGATCCAGGACAGGGGATTCCACCAGACGAAACTGCTGCCGCCCTTCTTGGGGTTGATGATCTTCTGAGCTTCTTTCTGGAGCGCCTTCTGCCAACCCGATTTAACCGGGCGCAGGACGATCTGCACCGCTGCGCCTTCTTCTTTCTTCAGCTTGCTGAAGGCGTTGGTGATGGCGTTGTACGGGTCGCTCTTGAGGTGCGAGTAGGTCTTGAACGGGTAGACGAACGGCTTGTTGGCGATGAGAGCCGTGGTGGCCGTCACGGAGTTCTTCGTGAAGATGTTGTAATCCTCGACTTCGTCGATCACCGCGTCGGGGTAGAACGACGTGATGTGTTTTTCGATGATGGGAGCGATGGCGCGCGGAGCGACGACGAAGGTCAGGATTTCTCCCGCGAGCGATGCGTACTCGAACGAGAAGAACGGCGATCCGCGCCAGTAACGGCGTACACTGCTGCTCTTGAGGCTGTTGAGGGTCTGGTACAGGTGATCCATGATGCCGAGGACTTCCTTGAAGTCTTTGCCCGTGGAGAATTGCTCGGAGTCCTGTTCCTTGTCTTCCTTGCTTTCCTTCTTGGGCATCAAAATCTGGAAGAACACCAAGTCCCGTTCGCGCCGTCTGTCGGCCAAGTAGCGCAGAACCCACAGCACTCCCGCGACGGCGAAGCCGAGGGCGATGACGATGGCGACGGCGTACAGGAAGGTTTGCATTCGGGTGTAGTGTAAACGTTTATAAGGAAATGTTCATGGTCACTTCACGCGTTCCCACCAGATTTCTCCGAGCGGCAACAGGGAAGTGATTTTCTGCGTACTGACGAATTTCCTGTTCTGCAACGCGGTGGCGAGGAATTCCAGCAGCATCCCGCGCGTGAAGACCGTGTTTTTCAGCATTCCTTCGTCGCGCCAGTTCACTTCTTTGCCGAGGAGTTGGCGGCTGATGGCCGCCGAAACGGCGCCTTCCAGTTCTTCGGCTCGCTGCGGGGACAAGATGCTCTGCCGCACCATGGTCATGAGCAAGGCCGATGCCATGAGGTCCGACGCATCTTTGAGATTGAGTGATGCACCGGGCAGGCGCGTTTCCTCCAGCAGGAGTGCCGGAGCGTAGCGCACGAGCGAAAGATCGAATTCTTTCAGGCGGTCCTGGGCCCTGTACATGACGCGTGAGGCAAAAGAAGCGTCGCGCGGCAGGTTGGACAGTCTGTCGCGCGCGGTTCTCGTTTCACCCGTTCCTTGGATCACTTCTTTCACGGAGAGCCCCGCCAGAGCCTGTGTGCGCGTATCGGGAGCGAGGCAGGCGAAGACGAGCAAGTTGCGAACGGTTTCGAGCACACTGATCGGTTCGTCGATGCCGAGGCGCGATTGACCTTTGGTCACGCCGAATTCGGTGGGTCGCAGGTTTCCCGGAATCAGCCACAGCATTTGATCGGCTGCGTTCACGATGCCGCGCGACAGGAGGTCGCGGATATCGGCGTGACGCGGGTCGCCGGGGAGCAGGTCGACGAACGAGAGCGCCGTGGACCGTTCTTCGTGACGCTCCAGGCACGTGCGAGCCTTGATCGTCGGAAGATCTTTCAGGAACGTGGGGACGAGCGGCGTTTTCTTCGCCGTCTTGGGATTTTGGACGTCGGGCAGAAGCGAGATCTTTCCGTTGCGGAACGCGGCCCTGGCGATGAGGAGCGCGGCTTCGGACGATGTGATGCCTTGGTTGACTCCGGGCGTGCCGATGAAGTTTTGCGGCAGTGCGCCGATGCTTCGCAGCGCGAAGAAGTCGGCGGCTTCCGTCGTCGTGGGTTCGATATCCAAGGGCAACAGCTCGCTGCCCGTCTCCGTCACGAGAGCTTTCGGTACGCGCACGATGGAGGCGACGGCACGCATGGCGTCTACGCGCGTGATGGGCGAGGAAAGGTCGGCTGCGGGTCCGATGGTCGTGGAACGAAGAATATCGGCACCCGTTCCGAGCAGCGAGTACACCATGAGCGAATCCGCCGTGGCGTTCGGGAACACGTCGATCGGCGAAATGTTTTCTTTGAGAGTTTGTGCCGCGGACTTCAGCTTGGCGGAGAGAATCGCACGGTTCGTCTCGAGCGCCACGCACTGTGTGCGTTGCAGGAGCGTGAAGAAGTCTCCGCGGGTCATGAGCGAACCGGAGAGAGAAATGTTCCCGAGAACGTTCTTGCCGTACGGATCGCGCAGGCGTTGCAGCAGAATCTCCGCGTCGGTGCCGGGCGCTTCGTTCTCCGGAGGATCTCCCACCGTCAGACACGGGGCGTAGCGCAGCAGGTCGTCGCGGCGGAACGGCAGGGTCACCGTGAGGTTCGTCGCGACGGTCGTCGAGAGCGAAGGACGGAGCACGATGCCCGTGAGCGTCAGGGCACCGGTGGCTTTGTATCCGGTTTTGGCCAATGCTTCGTCATCGAAGAAAATGCTGTAGCCGCGGGGTCCCGAGATCGGCAAGTCGAAGATCGCCACACCCGTGGAGGAGAGCGATGCCGTCTTGCGGACGGGGAGGCCGGCGAGCGACGTGCCGCTCGCGGTAACCTCCAGCCCCTTCAGCGCCAGTGTCTGTTCTCGGGAGTCGCGCTTGCGGTTGCCGTTCACGTCGCTCACGGCCGAGACGGTGAGCCGGTACAGGTCGCCTCCGCCGCCCGATTCGTCTTTCGGTTTGAAAATGCGGAAGTCCAACCCGCCTCCCGCGGTTGTCACGGGATTCGAGCTGCCGGAGCCTTCGGAGGTCGTCGGATTGCATTCGGAGTCGAGAACGAACGTACGTTCGGAGCTCCAGGTGCTCTTGAATCCCGTATCGACTGCGGCGACGCTCCAGTAGTATGTGTAGAGGTTCGTGCACGGGAGTCCTTTCAGCGGGAAGGAGCGGCTCTGTCCGTTCGGCATCAATCGAGTCACGTAACTCGGTGACGCGGTTTTGGAAGACATCGTGTTGTTGTAGCCCGACGTCGTTCCGATCTTCAATTGATACTGCAGGAGGCGAGTGCTCGTTTGCGCGTCGGATCCGGATCCCCAGGAAAGTTTGACGATGAGTCCCGCGCCGTTGCTGCCTCCCGTGGAACAGTCGGTGAGTCCGCAGCGGACGAATTTGAGGTCGCTCGAGGTGGCGGTGTAGTACGCCACGAGCGGACGATTGTCTGCCGTCGGTACGACGAGTGCCGTGAGGCCTTCGTAGTTCGTCTCGGCTCCGATGCTGTCGATCACCGTCATGGTGTTGCCCGCCGCGCAGGTGGCATTGCCGCATTTCACCACTTTGAGTCGGCTGTTCGTGACGTCCGTGTAGCTGATGATGGGCATGCCGTCGGCGGCGATTCCGATGGACGGGAAGTAACCCACGTCGCCCGTGGAGTCGACGGCCGTCAGCGTATTGCCCGACGAGCACGCCGCGTTTCCGCATTTGGCGACTTTCAGGTTTTTGTTCGTCGCGTCCCAATACGCGATCACGGGCAAGTCGTCCGCGGGGATGGTCATCGAGGAATACAGACCGACGCTGGTGTTGTTGTCCACCGTCGTGAGCGTGTTGCCCGACGAACACGTGGCATCGCCGCATTTTGCAAATCGTAAGTACACCGAGCTTCCGCCGACGACGCTGTAGTAGCTGATGGCGGGAAGTCCGTCGGAAGGAATCGCGATGCTCGTGTGGTAACCGATGAAATCGTTGATGTTGCCGTCCACCACGACTTGCGTGTTTCCCGACGTGCACGAAGCGTCGCCGCATTTGATGATTTCCAGGTCGAGACTGGTGGAGGCGGATCTGTACGCGACGACGGGCAGCCCGTCGCTCGTCGCGAAGGCGATGGACACGTTGAGTCCTTCCGTGCCGCTCGTTCCGATCGCCGTGATGGTGTTACCGGACGAACACGCCGCGTTGCCGCACTTCACGAATCGCAATCTGTTGATGGCGGAGTACGCGATGACGGGGAGTCCGTCGCTCGGCACGCGGATGGCGGTGTTGAATCCGGTCACGATGCTCACCGCGGCGATGGTGCTTGTGGTGTTGCCCGACGAACACGTGATGTTGCCGCACTTCGTCACTTTCACGAGGCCGTTCGTTTCGTCGAAGTAGCTGATGATGGGAAATCCGTCACTTCCCATCGCCATCGATGAGTATTTGCCGACGTCGCCGCTTGAACTCACGGTCACGATGTTGTTGTTGAGCGAGGACACCGTGACGCCGAATCCCGTGGACGGCGCGGACGGCGCGGTGTTCACGCTCGTTGCTGCTTGGTCGTTCTTGTAATGGCGGTTGGCCTGGCCGGAAATGTTGATGCCGTTTCCTTCGATGAAGTCCAGGTCCCCGTCCCCGTCGATATCGGCCGGTGCTTCGTACTTGGTGAAGCGCCCGCTCCCCAGAAGGTCATTGGCCAACGTGAACGTCGCCGTGCCGTTGTTCGCGTACATTTCGGTGCCTCCGATGCCGCTGGCGCCGTAGTCTTCGCCACCCACGAGCAGGTCGACGTCGCCGTCATTGTCGAAGTCACCCTGTCCGATCGTCGTGATTTGCGCATTGCCCGTGGTGAACGTGGCGGTCGCGAACGACGTTCCGGTGCCGTCGTTTTTGTAGACCTTCACATCGGGGCTCTCTGCCAGTGCCATATCCAAGTCGCCGTCACCGTCCAGATCCGCGACGATGCCGGGACCGCTGCTGGTTCCCGTGTAGACCGGGATGAACGCACCGGTGCCGCTGTTCTTGTAAATTTTTCCGGCGCCGCTGATGGCGATGTCCGGGTAACCGTCGCTGTTGAAGTCGGCGATGCCCGCGATGGTGCCCGGAATCGTGGAGGGAGACGTAGAGAATGTGCCGCTCCCGTTATTGATGAAGATCGTCGATCCGCCCGTACGCACGATGTCCAGGTCACCGTCGTTATCCACGTCCATGAGTCGCATATCCGTTGCCGTGAAGCTGCTCGTCGCGATGGTGCTTTCGCTGAACGACGCGCTGCCGTTATTCGTGTACTTGTAATAATTTCCGCTCAGCGTCAGGACGATGTCGGCATCGCCGTCACCGTCGATGTCGCCCACGTCGCCGAGCACGTTGAGTCCGTCGGGACCGAAGTCCGCCTGGGCGGTGTAGTTTCCGTTCCCGTCATTCAGATAGACATTGCTGAGGTGCGAGGCGCTGGCATTCCCGTTGATCGACACGTAGTCGATATCGCCATCCGCATCGAAGTCCGTGGCGAATACGCGTTGCGTCGTCTCCGCTTCGCTTGTCGAGCTGTAGAGCGTGAACGTCTGGGCGTATGCGACGGAAATGAATTGCACGAACGTCACGAGGAACAGAATCGTGAGCATGTTCGTCCCCAAGATCTCCGCCGTGTGCGGCAGACGGCTGCACGTATATTCCACGTGAGCCAGATCTTCGTTCTCGATGCGCGCGTAGCGTGCGATGAGCTTCCACTCGATGAAGAGCACGCAGACGAGGAGTACGAGAGCGATGAAAAGCAGCCCGCGATCGGTCTGATGCGTGAGCATCAAGCCCATCGACAGCGCGATGGACGCCGTGAGTATCAGGAGCCAAAAGTGGCGGGGTGTTTTGGTGTTCAGAGATGCGTTGAAATAATCTCTTGATTATAGCACAAATAAGCCATTTCCTGAAGGGCTTCTCGGCCCCGAAAACACGTCGAAAAGCCCCGTCGACGGGGTCATATGTTCATCAAAACGTTACTTCAAGAGTCGCTGCACCATTTCCACCAGCGATTTGATGGTCATGTCCTTCTTCACGAAGTAGTCATCGACCTTGTATGCCTTGCCGCGTTCGCGGTTGGCCTGGTCATCGAAGTTCGTGAGGATGATCACCGGGAAGCCGCGGCCCTCGCGGGGCAGCGCCTCAAGTACGCCGAATCCGTCCAGGACAGGCATGTTGATGTCGAGGAGCACGAGATCGGGCTTTTCTTTCGCGATGAGATCGAGTGCCTCTTGGCCGTTTGACGCAGTCCGTACGTCATAGATCGACGTATCGAATTTGCGCAGATACAGGTCACGCAGGACCGTATCATCTTCAGCGACGAGAAGTTTGTATTGCGCCATAAGACACATTCTACCTTAGTTTGATTCTTTTTTCAATGACACTTTTCGATCATTCTGCGACTCCCGGGCGCGCTCCAGCTTGGCTTTCGTCATCAGGAGCAGCCTGTTGCCCACCTGTAAGGAGAGTGCATTCAATCTTTTGAGGACCGGAGCCGACCAGCGGGCGCGATTTGATTCGCTCATCCCGTAGATGAGGGCTTTCACGGGATCGCCCTTCAATCCAAGCAGTGCCATGTCTTTGTGGCAGGTTTTATAATTGATGCCGTTCTCCAGCGGAAACCTGTTGAAATCGATGACGACCTCGGTGCCCTTGGGAGCCATGATCGCACGGGAATTTTCGATCTCGGCACTGTAGACTATTGCGCAGTGCAAGCGGTTGATATCGGCGACCAAGTCGTTGATGTCAGCCTCCGTGGAGATGTTGAGGGACCGCTGCTCAAATTCCGCCGCCTTGTATTCCATTTCATCGGCCGCCTCATACGCGGCATCTTCGTAGCTCGGGTCCCACGCCGTCACCGCAGGTTCGCTCTCCGTCGGTAATTTGTCATCGCTTTTGGATCCTTCGGGCAGCTCGGCCCCGACGAAAACGCCGATGGCGGCGAGCGCCGCGATGCCTGCCGCGGTGATGGCTCCGGTCCTCACATACGACATCCATGGCGTTCCTTCATCTGGCTCATTTTTTCGATCCGGCGAGCCGCTGAGAGACGAAAAGTTCTTCATGAACACATACGACCATACCACCTCCCTTGAAAATATCAAGCGAGGCGGTATGGCGCAATAGTGGCTCTGTGGAGCCTAAAAACCGATGCGAGCGTATTCTTTCACGACGGCCTTTCCGAGGTACTTTTCCACGGTCTGTGCCTGGTCTTTGACGAACGGCTGCGTGAGGAGAGCGTTCTCTTCGCGGAACTTCTTCTCTTTGCCGAGCATGATTTTTTCCAGAATCTCCGCGGGTTTCTTGTCACCCTTCATCTGCTCCTTCCAAATTTCGCGTTCCTTCGTCACGGCCTCTGCCGGAACTTCGGATGAGCGAACGTACTGCGGGCTCATGGCGGCGCCGTGCATGGCGACGTCCGATGCCTGCTCTTTCGTTCCGCCTTCGAGGCCCACGACCACGCCGATCTTGCGGTTGCTGTGGACGTAGGTGCCGAGGACGGGAGCCGAAATTTCCTTCACGTCGCCGAGGGAAATATTCTCACCGAGCTCGAGCACGGCGGCCGGGACTTTCTCGGCGGCATAGGCATCGAACGCAGCCTTGCCCTTGGCGAGGAGCGTGTCGGCCAAGTCTTGGCCGAGCTTCAGGAACACGTCGGAGCGGCCCACGAAGTCGGTCTCACAGCGCACTTGAACGACGGCTGCCTTTTCGCCTTTGGTGGCGATGAAGACGGCGCCTTCGCTCTGGACACGGTCGGACTTCTTCACGGCTTGAGCCTGTCCTTTCTTGCGGAGGATTTCGATGGCGAGTTCTTCATTGCCTTTGGCTTCTTCCAAAGCGTTCTTGGCATCCAGGATTCCTGCGCCGGTGCGGGCGCGGAGTTTGCCGACGAGTTCTGCGGAGATGGCCATAAGAGGGGAGTGGAAAGTGGAAAACTAAAAGTGAAAAGTGGACGGGTGGTCTTATTTGTTCGGCACGGCACCTGCATCGGCCTTGGCTCCGGAGAGCTCGCCTTCGATGGTGGAGAGGATGAGCTGGATGGACTTCACGGCGTCGTCGTTGGCCGGGATGTAGATCTTGAAGTCATCCGGATCGGCGTTGCTGTCGCAGATGCCGTAGACCGGAATGCCGAGCTTGCGTGCCTCGAGAACCGCCACGCGGTCGCGGACGGCGTCGATAACGAAGACTGCGTCGGGCAGGCCCTTCATACTTGCGACACCGGCGAAACCGATGTCGAGTTTGGCCAGTTCCTTGCGGAGAACGACCTGTTCCTTCTTGGTGTACTTGTCCACGTCGCCCGTGCGGAACGACTGCTGAAGATCCAAGTAGTAGCGGATGCGGTTCTTGATGGTGGACCAGTTCGTGAGGAGTCCCGGAACCCACTTGTTCGTGACGACCGGCTGGCCGAGGGCCTTGCTGGTGTTCTCGATGGGCTGGAGTGCCTGGAGCTTCGTGGAGACGAAGAGGATCGTCTTGCCGGACTTCTGCATGGCGCGCAGCTCATCACACGTCTTCTTGAGAGCGATGTGCGTCTTCTCAATGTCGAAGATGTGGATGCCGCGGCGGACACCGAAGAGGTTGTCCTTCATCTTGGGGTTCCACTTTTCCTTGCGGTGACCGAAGTGGACGGCTGAGGCGACGAGATCCTTGGGTGAAGGAATGGCCATAGAGAGATAGGGGAATGCTCCTTAGAAAAGAAGCGAAGTGAATGAGGCGGAAATGAGAATCCTTGGGGTCAGCTCACCGACGTCTTCTCGCTCGTTGCGGAGGATCTTCTTCGGGTTCCATCCTTCGATGCACCCCTTCGGGGCTTACTTAGGATGATTCCTTCGGAATCAGGACCGCGCGATCAGTCGATGAGGAAGTACTGCACGTTGCAGCCGCGTATTTATACAGGTTCGATAAGCCCCGTGCAAGGCGTTTAACGCGAAATCCGCTTCAGGAGCTCATCGATGGTCAGGCGTTCTTGCTTCAAGGTGTCGCGGTCGCGGATGGTGACGGTGTCTTTCTCGCCCTGTGCCGTATCTTCACCCAAGGTCCCGAAATCAACCGTAATGCACTTGGGCGTACCGATTTCATCCTGTCTGCGGTAGCGCTTTCCGATGCTTCCCGTGACGTCGAAGTCCACGGTGAGATCCGTCGATTGTACAATTTTGTTGTACAAGTCTTGGGCCTTCGCAACGAGGTGTTCCTTCTTGGAGAGCGGCAAGATCGCATAGTCATTCGGAGCCATTGCAGGCTTGAGCTTGAGCACCGTGCGCGTGTCGTCCTCGGCGAGCTTCTCCTCGTCGTAAGCATCGAGGAGCAAGGCGAGCACCGTGCGCGTGAGACCGAAGGTCGGCTCCACCACGTACGGGAGGAATTTCTTCTTCGGATCGTCGGGATCGGTGTAGCTCAAATCTTGTCCGCTCACTTTGGAGTGCTGCGCCAAATCGAAGTCCGAACGGTTCGCAAGTCCGTAGAGTTCGCCCCAACCCCACGGGTATTTGTACTCGATGTCGATGGTGCGGCTGGAGTAGTGCGAGAGCTCCTCTTTCGTGTGCTCGCGAACGCGCAGTCGCTCGGGAGCGAGACCGATGTCCAGGCACCACTGCCACATCGTATCCTTCCAACTTTCGAAATGTTTATCCTCGGTGCCGGGCTCGATGAAGTACTCGATTTCCATCTGCTGGAATTCGCGCGTGCGGAACGTGAAGTTTCCCGGCGTGATTTCGTTGCGGAACACCGTGCCCACTTGAGCGATGCCGAACGGCAAGCGTTTGCGGAGTGTTTGAGCGACGTGTTTGAAGTTCACGAACATGCCTTGGGCCGTTTCGGGGCGAAGGAAAATATCGGCTCCCTGGCCCTCCACGACCCCTTGTTCGGTTTTGAACATCAGGTTGAATTTCTTGGCCACCGTCCAATCGACTTTGCCGCACGACGGACACTTGATTTTCTCGGCCATCATCATGGGCTGCACTTGGTCCAGCGTCAGAACGGCGGCTCCTTCCACGCCGATTTTTTCTTCCAGAAGTTTGTCGCCGCGGAAACGTTCCTTGCAGCTTTTGCAGTCCACCATCGGGTCACCGAAGTTGCTGACGTGTCCGCTCGCTTCCCAGACTTTGGGGTTCATGAGAATTCCGGTTTCGATGCCGACCATGTCTTGGCGCTGACGGACGAAACGGTTCCACCAGAGTTTCTGCACGCGGTTCTTGATGGCGAGTCCGAGCGGGCCGTAGTCCCACGTGTTGGCCAGGCCTCCGTAAATGTCGGAGCCCGGAAAAATGAGTCCGCGACGCTTGCAGAGAGAGACCAGTGAATCGAGAGTTGTGGCGGGCATGAAGCAACGAGCGAGTGGCGGGTAGATCAGTTCGAAACTTTCATTGTGGCGGAGCCTTCCATCATCGCGGCGGAGCTCGAGGAGGACTCGAACATGCCGGCCTCGCTGGAAGACGAAGAGCCTTCCTTGGAGCCGTCGGTGCGCATCATTACGGACATCTGCGTGTAGAGGTAGTGACCGATGGCAATGGCGATGGCGATACCGATAAGGGCGACCAGGGCTTTCTTCATGAGTGCTTGGGGAAAAGTGCGTGGCCATCATAGAGGCCTCGGTCTCGGTCTCCAAGTGCCCGAAAGACGTTTTCAACAAGCCAAAAAAATGATATAATCAGAGGATTATCTTTATGCAACTCATTGCGATACTCCTCGCCATAGGCTGTGCGCTTGTCCTGATTCGCATCTGGACCGGAGCCATGAACGTGGGTGTCGTGGAGGAAGAGTCGCTCGCGAGCGTGGAGGCACGCCATCCGTATTTGCCGAAAGTGGGGGCCATCGCCGCATCGGTCGTCATCGCCGCGATTCTCTTCGCGCTCTCGCTCAAGTACGGACGAAACACGTCGCTCGCATCGCTCACCGGAACCTCGGCCTACATGCGGACGGCGGTCGTGTTCTTGCTCATCATGGGATTCGGCTTCTTCGATCGCTACGCTTGGAAGGGCGGACAGGATCGGAAGAAATATTTCTACGCGTTCGTGCTGGGCACGCTCGTCACCTGGATTCTCATCGCGTTCAAGCGTGCCTTCTTCGAGACGGGCGTGGGGCAAGATCCGTTCCTCATGGCGCTCGGCATGACGTGCGTCGTCATCGGATGGAAATTCCTCTTCGGTCCGTGGAGCGCCAGCATCAAAGCCACGGTGCTCGGCACGTTCTTGCTGTGGGTGTGTTACGCCATTCTGCGCTACGAAACGGGAGCACAGCTTTTGGCCACCGGCATCGCCGCCGTCATCGCACTCATTCCGGTCGTCATTTGGTGCCGACTGTTCTTGGGTTATCACAAGGAGCGCATCAGCGTCGTGGTCTTGGCGTTCTTCGCCGGCATGCTCTCCACGGTGCCGATCTTGTTCTACAACGAACTCATGAAGCGGGGCATCGAACTCAACTTCTTCCTGTTCAAGGTCACGCCCATCAGCTTCGGCGACTCGTCCCAAGATTTCGTCACCGAGAGCATTTTCAAAAACACGACGGGTTCCACGTCCATCGTGCTCGCAACCCTCACGACGTACCTCATCGTCGGCGTCATCGAGGAAATCAGCAAATTCTGGGTGCTCCGTCACAGCAGCCGCGACTTCTTCCGTTCCATCGACGACACGCTCCAGCTCTCCATCGTCGTGGCCCTCGGCTTCGCCTTCGCGGAAAACTTGGCCAACCCCACGTACTTCGTGGGCTTCGTCACGAACTATCTGCTGCAACCTCCGTCGCCGCTCTGGGGAATGTTCATCGGAGCCGTCTTCGGACGCGCCGTGCTCACGACCATGGTGCACGTGCTCTCCACGGGCGTCATGGGTTACTTCTTCGGACTTGCGTTCTTTGCGTCGCCGCTCATCCGCGATCAGTTCAAAGACGGCAAGCGTCATCCCGTCATGATGATGATCCATCAGGCGCTCAGCATCCGCACCGAAGCGGTGTACGCCAGGACGCAGCTCATCACGGGTGTGGTGTGCGCCATCGTCATCCACGGCATTTTCGATTTCATCGTGACGCTCCCGGACGTTCTGCCCGGCCGCCCGCAAACCGTGGGTGCCGTGCTCGGCCTTGCGCCCTCATCGTTCTTGCACAGCATCGGCATCACGATGCTGCCGGCACTTCTGTACGTCGTCGGCGGGTTCTGGTTGCTGAGTTATCTGTTCATGAAGAAGGAAGATATGAAGGAATACGGCGCCGTGGTGGAGTCGCAGTCGTTCGTGCAGTAACCTTATGGGTTTCTTAATGTGCGACGTGCTTGTTTTGCCTTGTGACAAGCGTTTGCCGACATTGTGAACGCATTGTCCGTGCGGTACCATGTCGCAACATTCTCACCCCCGTTTTCCATGAAGAATCTTCGGTCGTTCGTCGTTTCGGTTTCTTTGACGGCGTCACTCGTCGTGCCGGCCGCCGTTTTTGCGGCTCGTCCCCTGAGCGCCATCGTCGACACGTCGGCCGCAACGGTCTCGCGTGCAAATTTCCTCTCCTGGGCCTTTGAGGCATTGGAGCTCCCCAGAGAGAGCACGAGCTGCCAGCTTCCGTACGTGCGCTACCCGAAGGGACTTAAGGCCACGCTCTGCGCAGCTCAGACCCAGGGCGCCCTCGATGTCTTCGGACGCGGCAAGCAGTACGTGCTCAACCAGTCCATCACTCGCGGCGAGGCCATTCAAGTCATCACCGCTCTCACCGACAAACAGGAGAACGTCGATGTCTCCGCATTCAAGGACATCAAAGACGATCTGGACCGCAACGCCGTCATGAACGCCATCGTCCTCAAGTGGATGGTTCCGGCACGTGCCAACTCGTTCGGTCTCACGACCAAGCTCACGGGAGCCGAGGCGTTGTCCCTGCTCGAGTCCTCCGCGAAGGACGTGACTCGGAGCACCAAGACCATCACGATCCAATTCGGCGGCAGTCCTTCCTTGGACACCGAACTTCCGAAGAGCGATCTCATGAACGCCATTTGGCAGCTTTTGACCAAAGATTATTTGTACCAGGACAAGCTCAGTGAGGAGGAGGCGGCGTACAAGGCGCTCGAGGGCATGGTGGATTCGCTCAACGATCCGTATACCACGTTCTTCCGTCCGGCCGGAGCCGAGGATTTCCAGCAGCAGATCAAAGGAGAGCTTTCGGGCATCGGTGCACAGATCGATGAGAAGGACGGCGACATCATCATCGTGGCTCCGCTTCCGGGTTCTCCCGCTGAGCGCGCAGGCCTCGTCATCGGCGACATCATCTTGGAAGCCAACGGTGTCAGCCTTCATGGACTCGGCACCGACAAAGCCGTCACGCATATCCGTGGCGAGCGCGGCACGACCGTCAAGCTCAAGCTCCGCCGCGGCGGATCCGAGATCATCGTGACCGTGACCCGTGACAGCATCTCCATCCCCGAAATTCAGGTGAAGTGGCAGGGCGACATCGCCGTGGTGCAGCTCATCCAGTTCGGCGAGACGACCGAGAAGCGCATCCGTTCCATCTTCAACGACATCGCCGTGAAGAATCCCAAGGGCGTGGTTCTCGATCTCCGCAATAACGGCGGGGGACTCCTCACTGCTGCCGACATTCTCCTGAGCAGCTTCGTTCCGCGCGGTACCGTCGTCGCCAAAGTGAAGAGCCGCACCGAGACGACCGAAGAGAAGACGCAGGACGAACCGGTACTCGCACCCGGCACCAAAGTCGTGGTCCTTGTGAACAAGGGATCGGCCAGCGCCTCCGAAATCGTCGCGGGTGCTCTCCAAGACCTTAAGCGCGCAACGATCGTCGGTGCACAGACCTTCGGCAAGGGTACGGTGCAGGAAGTCATCGGCTTCCGTTCGGGCGAGGCTATCAAGCTCACCATCGCCGAATGGTTCACGCCGCTCGGACGTACCATCAACGGCACCGGCATCAAGCCCGACGTCGTCTTGGATTCCACCGACCGCGACGAGCAGCTCAAGCGTGCTTTGGACATTCTCCGCTAGGAGCTTCATGCAACGCATCATTCTCGCATCAGCCAGCCCGCAACGTAAGACATTACTTGCGGGTCTTGGCGTGCGGTTCGATGTCATCACGAGCAAGGTCGATGAAGACGCTCATCCCGTCACGGAACCCGTGCGCCGCTCGGCTGAACTTGCCAAACTTAAAGCGGAAGACGTCGCCGCCAAGAATCCGGGAGCCGTCGTCATCGGTTGCGACACGCTCGTCGTCGCTTCGGACGGTACGCTCCTCGAAAAGCCCATATCACCCGACGATGCCAAGCGCATGATCGGGCTCCAGAGCGGCAAGACGTCGGTCGTTCACTCCGCGCTCTGCGTCATCGATGCCGAGGGCAAGACGCACGAAGGCGTTTCGTCATCCGACGTCACGTTCAAAAAGCTTTCCGAGAAAGACATCGAATGGTGGATTTCCACGGACCTTTGGAAAGACCGCTCCGGTGCATTCCAGATCGACGGACTCGGCCAACTGATGATCGCCTCCATCAAAGGGGATTGGACGAGCATCGTGGGACTGCCGGTTTTTTTGCTTGGACGGTTGATGGAGGAGGCGGGAGCTCGGATCGGATAAGGATTGCAAAGACTGCAACGATTGCCAGGACTGCAAAGAACTTCCTTGCACTCTTTGCATTCCTTGCTTGCTTTGCAATCCTTCACGAGAGCGTCTTCACCTTCCACTTTCCTCCTGCCGAACTCCACGGATAATCCTTCGGCGTATCAGCGAGACCCGCTTTGAACGGCTTGTCGTGCATGTACGTCAGTTTCTCCTGCGGCTTTGTCGGCATGCGCAAATCGTAGTGTTCCTCGAAGAATGCTCCCGTGCCGAGTGCGAACGACAATCCGGTCATGTAGTCCTTCATCAGTTCCTTGATCGTCGACGGCTTGTGAACGGTGAGGAGCAGGTGGATATGGTCCGGCATCACGACGAAGCCGAACAGGTCGAAGCGGTGCTTCTTCATCAGTTCATACGCATCATCGATCGCTTTCTTCGCGAACTCGGGATGGATGAAGACCTGCCGCCTGTGCCACGTGTTGAGGCTGATGAACATCGGCACGCCGTTCATGATGACCTTTCGTTCAAGCATGGAGAGATCGTACCACGTCAAAAAAGACGAAAGGCACCTTGGTCCTTCCTTCTTACATGTTGGAGTAGAACTGGTTCTTCACGTTCTGTGCGCGGAAACCTTCGCGCTTGAGAGCACGAATGCGCTGCAGACGCTTGGTCAGCTTCTTCACGTGAGTCCTGCGCTTGCGGAGAACTTTCACGATGCGTGCCTCCTGAGTCTGCTTTTTGAAGCGACTCTGGAGACGCTCGTTCGATTCTTCGCCTTTTTTGATAGCAAATACGGCCATAAAGCCGAGTCAGAGTAAGGGAATCGGCCCCGTCGCGCAAGGCCAAAAGACGGGCGTTACATCGTCATGGACGTCGGATTCCTGTCTCCCAGGATATCCGGCCATGGAATAAGGGGGGATTCGATCAGGCCCTCTTTCTCCGCTTGCAGGGCTTCCACGATGCGTTTGGCCAGCTGGACGTTGGTAATAAGGGGGATGCCTCGGTCGGTGGCGATGCGGCGGATGAAGTAGCCGTCGGTCTTTTCCGTGGAAGAACTGTGCTGCGGGATGTTGATGACGAAGTCCACGCGCTTGCTCTCCAGGTATTCCTTGATATTCGGGCTTCTCGGTTCGGAGATCTTATACAGGAGGGAGCTCGGGATATCGCGTGACGTGAGGAATTCGTGCGTGCGACCCGTGGCGCAGAACGAGAATCCGAGCGACTTCAGCATTTCGATCGTCGGCAAGAGTGCGATCTTGTCTTCCAATTTTCCGATGGTGATGAGGATGTTCTTCCTCGGCGATACGAATCCGATGGCCTTGAGCGAGAGGAGCAACGCTTGTTCCATCGTCATGCCGAAGCATGCCACTTCTCCGGTGCTCGCCATTTCCACACCCAAACGAGGGTCGGCTCCTTTGAGGCGCGTGAAGCTGAACTGCGCGGCCTTTACTCCCACGTGGTCCAAGTCCAGCGTCTGGTACTTGAGGTGCGTGGGAGCTTTCTTGAGCAGCGCTTCGGTGGCAAGTTTCGCGAAGTTCACGCCCGTCACCTTGCTCGCGAACGGGAAGCTGCGGCTGGCACGCAGGTTGCACTCGATCACTTTCAGTCGGTTATTTTTTGCTATGAACTGAATGTTGAACGGACCCGAAATGTTCAGGCCCTTCGAGATCTTCTTGGCGATGACCTTCATGCGGCGGAACGTTTCGATGTTCACGCGCTGCGGCGGAAGCACGATCGTGGCGTCACCCGAGTGCACGCCGGCGTTCTCCACGTGTTCGCCGATGGCGTAGAGGAGCAGTTTTCCGTCCTGCGACACGCCGTCGAAGTCGATTTCCTTGGCGTCGGTCTCGAACTTGGAGATGACGACGGGCGCCTCTTTGCTGAGCTCCGTGGCTTCCTCGATGAACTCCTTCAGATCCTCTTCGTTCATGACGACGGTCATGGCGGCGCCGGAGAGCACGTAGCTGGGGCGCACGATGACCGGGAATCCGACGCTCTTGGCGAATTGTTTCGCCGAAGCCAGGTCGGCGAATTCCTTCCACTCGGGTTGGTCCACGCCGAGTTCATCGAGCAGGCTGCTGAATTTGTGGCGATCTTCTGCCTTGTCGATGTCCGTCGGCGACGTGCCCAGAATCGGCACTCCTTCTTTGGCGAGCTTGAGAGCGAGCGAGTTGGGGATCTGTCCGCCCATCGAGACCACCACACCCTCGGGCTTCACCAAGCGCACCACGTCCATCACGCGCTCCAGGGTGAGTTCATCGAAGAACAGTTCATCACATTCGTCGTAGTCGGTGCTCACCGTCTCGGGGTTGCTGTTGATCATCGTCACTTCGTAGCCTTGTGCCATGAGCTCGCGCACCGATTGCACGCAGCACCAGTCGAACTCCACGGACGAGCCGATGGAGTACGGTCCGCCGCCGATGACGATGGCGCGCGGTTTCTGCCCCGCTCCTTGGTCGAACTTCGTGTCGCTCTCCTTGGCGTTGTACGTCATGTACAGGTAGTTCGTTTGCGCGGGGAATTCTCCGGCAAGCGTGTCGATCTGTTTCACGCACGGCACGATGCCGAGCTTCAGGCGTTCGGCGGTCACTTCCTCTTCCTTTTCTCCGCGCAGCATGGCCATGGCCTTGTCCGAGAATCCGCAGCGCTTGGCTTTTTCGACGAGCTCATACTCCAGCGTTTTGGATTTGCTCTGGAACAACTCGTGCTTCACGTCGGCGCAGTGCTTGATGCGTTCCAGGAACCAGCGGTCGATGCCCGTGAGAATGTTGATCTCCTCGGGCGTCCACTCGGCGGCGAGTGCCTCGGCCACGGCGAAGATGCGTCCGGGGCTCGGGATTTTCATTTCGTTCTTCAGTTCCTTGTGCGCGATCTTCACGGGAGCGGGAAACAGTCCCGCCGCCCCGATGTTCAGCATGCGCGTGGCTTTCTGGAGCGCTTCCTCGAAGGTGCGGCCGAGCGCCATCACTTCGCCGACGGACTTCATTTCGGTGCTGATCTCCGTGCTGACGAAGTTGAATTTCTTCAGGTCCCAGCGCGGCATCTTGATGGCGACGTAGTCGAGAGACGGTTCGAAGTCGGCGCACGTGACCTGCGTGATGGAGTTCTTGATGTCGGGCAGCGAATATCCCAGAGCGAGTTTGGCGGCCACGAACGCCAGCGGGTAACCCGTGGCTTTGGAGGCCAGGGCCGAGCTGCGGCTGAGACGTGCGTTCACTTCGATGACGCGGTACGTGCGACTCTTGGGGTGCAGCGCGTACTGAATGTTGCACTCGCCCACGATGCCCAGGTGACGGATCACCTTGAGCGCGATCGAGCGCAGCATTTGGTAATCCTCGTTATCCAGCGTCTGGCTCGGAGCCACCACGATGGATTCGCCGGTGTGAATGCCGAGCGGGTCGATGTTCTCCATGTTGCAGACCGTGATGCAGTTGTCCGTGCAGTCGCGCACCACTTCGTACTCCAGTTCTTTCCATCCCGTCAGATCTTCTTCCACGAGAACTTGGGGCGATTCCACGAAGGCGACTTTCAGGATTTCATCGGCTTTCTCTTTCGTTCCCGCGCGGCCGCTGCCTTTTCCGCCCAGCGCGAATGCGGCGCGAATCATCACGGGCAAACCGATTTTCTCCACGGCTTTGCGAGCTTCGTCGAGCGACGTGCAGGCGATGGAACGGGGGACGGAGACGTTGATCGCATTCAATTCGGCGTTGAAGAGCGCGCGGTCTTCCGTTTTTCTGATGGCATCCACGGACGTGCCGAGCACCTTCACTCCGTATTTGGCGAGAATGCCTTGTTCCTCCAGCGCCACGCCGCAGTTCAGTGCGGTCTGTCCGCCGAAGCTCAGTGCGATGGCATCGGGCTTTTCGGCGATGATGATCTGTTCCACGAAGGAGGGCTGCACGGGAAGGAAGTACACGCGGTCGGCCAGACCCCAGCTCGTTTGGTTCGTGGCGATGTTCGGATTGATGAGCACGACGCGCTTTCCTTCTTCTTTAAAGGCTTTGATGGCCTGACTGCCGGAATAATCAAACTCGCCGGCCTCGCCGATTTTGAGTGCGCCCGATCCCAGAAGGAGGATCGTCTTGATCTCCGGAGCGCCGGATTTTTGAAAATTAGCACCCCCGTCCTCCGCGGACGACTGGGCGCCGATGTTCGGAGCGCTCGTCATGTCTGCGAGATGGTAGCGATGCCGAGGTCGGTATGCAAACGTCGTTTTTTCTAGCGTCCGAGTCGGTCGCTCCATTGATGCAACGTCTCTCCGAAGGATCGCCACCATCGAACGAATCTCGTCGACCATGCATTCTCGATGTCCCAAATTTCCTGCGGCACCTTTTCGTAGATGTCCTCGAGTTCGGAGCGTCGTCCCGCGGCGACGTACTGCACATACTCCCGTTCCGGTTCGTGGACGGTCGCTCCCAGAGCCTTCATGTGAATTGCCGAAAGCAAGCACGCCCGCGTCTCGCACGTCTGCTGGTAGCAGGACTGAGCCGCATGGTAATCGGCGGCCGCGGAGTCCAGCTCCGGCGAATTGTGGTGCGGATACTTCAGCCTTTTCTCACGTCGATCTTTGGACATGCCGAGCAACCGAATGGCTTCCACGGCCGCCGATTGAATCTCGCTGAACGTTGCGTCGATCTGCTGAACGACGAGTTCTTGTTTCGGGGTTTTCAAAATTTGACCGGGAGTCATCACGATGACGGCGTTGGGTCTCTTCAGTGCGTGCGGGTCGATTTGGCTCCATCGCACCCAGCCCGTGGCGCTGTTCTTTCTGTGCTCTCTCAGCATGATGAATTGATCTCCGCTCGGATGAACCGGAAGTTCATCCGGGGCCGTGTCGGGATTGCGAATGGCAATGCCGTGGAAGGATGCGATCTCGCGTCGATTCGCACCGACGAACTCGTCGTACACCGGTTCCATGAAGTGTTGCCATCCCCATTCTTCCAGGAACGCGGGAATGCGCTCCGATCGTTGTTCCGGAGGAATGCTGTCAAAAAGTTTCCGCGCCAGTCCCGTCGTCGGCATTCCTCCCCGTGCATCGATGGCGGTGAGTGCTTCGTAGTATCGCTGAGCTCGGGGAACTTCGGCATTCGGTGTGTCTGATTCACGTTCCGGCATGGTGCGATCGTACAATATTTCGATGTGCTGTCCATGTTTCTTCGTTGAGTCTGTGAGCCATCCATTGCGATTTCGTATCATTCACGTCTTCTGAAAAGACGCTTTTTCTGCTACAATAAGCGGATTTATTCACACGCAAACACACACAAAATGTACATGGAATTTCTGAAGCTTCGGCTCTATCCGGCCGCCGTCGTCATGACGTCGATGGTGGGTTCGCTCGTGTCTCCGGTGTATGCCGCGGAAAAGCCGTACGTCCAGGAATTCGTCGTGACGGCCTACTACTCGCCGCTTCCCGGACAAAGTGCATATTTCCGCGGCGACTACGATGAGGAGATCGAGTTCAATGGAAAAGGAATCGCCGGAGCAGACGGCACGCCCGTCTATGCAGGGATGCTTGCAGGACCTCCGACGTACGATTTCGGAACCGTCGTCGATTTGCCCGGACTCGGTATCGGCACCGTGCACGACCGCGGCGGGCGCATCATCGAGTGGGGTGAGGACATTCATCGCATCGATATTTGGATGGGTTCCGGCGAAGAGGGCTTGGCTCGCGCCCTCGCATGGGGAGCGCGTCGCATCAAAGGAACGGTCTATCCCGCCGGCAGCGAGGCTCCCGCGGAACACATGGATCTTTCTGTGATTCCCGTCGATCTTTCCTCGCTCGCATCTCTACCGAAGCCCGATGCATCCAGCATCCTGCTTGCGGCGGAGAGCGGAGACAAATCGCCCGGTGCTCGCAAGCTCCAGGACATGTTGAAAGAGTTGGGATATTTCGATGAGCAACCGAACGGATTCTTCGGTCCCGCCACGCAAGCCGCTCTCAAGAAATTTCAGGAAGACAACGCCATCTCCGGCGACGGAACCGCCGTTGACATGACGACCGTAGCCGCGCTTCTGAGCGCAGTGCAACTCACGGACAAAAATCTCCCCGGTCTGAACATCGGTCTTGCGGAAGGCGGCATCGGCAACGACGTGAAGCAGGCGCAGAAACTCCTCCGATACCTGGGTTACTACCGAGGTCGCACGGACGGAGAGTTCGACCACGACGTTCGTCAGGCCGTCGTTTCATTCCAAATGGACAGAGGCGTCATCGAACATCGTACCGATGAGGGTGCCGGTCGCATCGGGCCCGTGACCAAGGCCGCCGTTCTCAAGGCCTGGAAGAGCAAAGTCGTCGCCGCCAAAGCCAAAACGTTGGCCGTCAAAATGACCGTTGCCGCGAAAGTGAAAAACGACGTCATCCCGGCCAAACAGCTTTCCAAGGGAAACAAAGGAAAAGACGTGAAGACGCTCCAGGCATTTCTCTCCGAACGCGGCTACCTCAAGGCCACCGATGTCACGGGTACGTTCGGACCTCGGACCGAAAAGGCACTCATCACGTACCAGGTCGACAGAAAAATCATCGCATCCGCCAAAGCCAAAGGAGCGGGCGTCTTCGGTCCCGCCACCAAAACGTTCGTGAATTCCGAAGCACTGGACGTCGCCTGGAAATCGGTGCGTGCCGATGGAATAAAGGCGTTGTCATTGTGATACAGTCGCGGAGTCATGCGTCTTGCCGCTGCTCTCGTCATCGGTTCTCTTCTGTGCCCTTTTTCCGCATTCGCAGCAGACAACTCGCTCACGCGTGCCGAAGGGTTCGACCTTATTTGGAGGAGTACGAGTCGTCCCGTGGAGAGTACGCGTGAACCGCCGTACGCGGACCTGAAAAAGGGAAGCACGGGCTACGACACCATCGTTTACGCCAAAGCGCGCGGACTCCTCGATGACTCCGTCGAAAATTTTTACCCCGATTCCCCCATCGCTCCGTCGGATGCGCTGCGATGGATCTTCCGCACGCGCAGCGTGGAGCCTTTGGATGCGAACGGTGATCGTGTGCTGTCCAAGCTTCCCGAGCCCGAACAAGTGCCCGCACTCGCCGAGCACTACGGCATTTCGTACGACACGGAGGCTTCATCGATGACGAAAGAGCAGCTCCTGTCGCTCATGCGCCTCGTGGACGCCAAGCTCATGGCTGAAGTGCACGAAGTGAGCTTGTACTCGGAAAAATTCCACGGCAAAGGCACGGCATTCGGCGAGTCGTTCGACATGTACGCACTGACGGCTGCACATCGCACGTTCCCCGGAAACACGCTCGTGAAAGTCACGAACGTGGAGAACGGCAAGAGCGTCATCGTTCGCATCAATGATCGCGGACCGTACGTGCAAGGGCGCGACATGGATTTGAGCTTGGGTTCGTTCACCACGATCGCCGAGCGCAGCAAAGGAAAAATCCAAGCCACCTTCGAGCGTCTGGGTGACACCGACGTCGTCGGCGGCTGCGACGACCGTCGCGCGCAGCAGCGCATCACGAGGGACGTACGCTTGCGTCCGGGCATTCCGCATTTTTTCGCTCTCGGACGAACGCTCTCGCTCAGCTCGGACAGTTCGTTCGTGGTCCGCAACGTCATCTATCCCGACGGTACTCGGACCGATGTTCAGACATGGGTTACAAAGGGGGAATCGTTCGACATCACGCCGAGCATCCCCGGCTTTTACCGCTTCATCGTGGGCACCAAAGAAGGACGCGTGCGCGAAATGACCATGCAAACCGTCGATTGCAGCGCCTACGAGCCTACTTGATGTAAAGTATAAAAAGTGTTATAATAATACAAATTACAAACAAACAGCACACAATGCTCGCAGCACCCGTTCTGACAGAGGCGGAAGCAACGTCGCTCTACGATGCGATGATGTTGCCGATCAACGAGGACCTCGTTTCGGCAAATATTCAAGCTTCGATGAAGCGTCGCGACGACGAATCCGACGAAGCGTTCGAGCTCCGCATGCAAGATTACGACGGAGCCTTTTTCATCTTTGAGCGCGCGCTGGAAGACGCCGAATCCGATGAGCATGTGGAAGGAACGATCGTCGCAGCCATTCGCCACAATGCAAAGTTGCAATCGAGTCAGTCCCGAGACGACATGCACCTCAAATCCATCGAAGATCAAATTTCCTAATTCTCTCTATGCCGAACTTTTCTCCCGAAGGCCCTCGTCGCAGCATCCGCGATGAAGCCGCCTCGCGCGGTCGTCGCATGCCGCTCCCGCCGAACAGCGTGTCCGGTCGTGACGATGTCCGTGATGAAGCAAGTTCCCGCAGCCAAGACGTACCCGTCGATTTCTCTTCCGGAGGCAATATCCGTAACGAAGCAAGCTCACGAAGAACGAGCTTCCGAATGGCTCCGAACAGTTTGGCAGGCCAAAACAACGATATTCGCACGGAAGCCGCACGTCGCGGCACGCGTCGCAGCGAAGGTGCGGCGAGCGGTCTTTCCGGCCTGCGCGGAAGCATTCGCGATGAAGCCCGCATGCGTGGGAATAGGGAATCCCTCATCGGACAAGAAGCAAGAGAGCGCGCTCCTCGCAGTCGCCTGAGCCTGGAGGCACGTCGGCGTGAACTTATCGGAGGCGTGCGCAATCGCCTCCGCAGCGGCGACGTACTCCGCGGTGAAGCCGCTTCACGCCGCGCGATGGACGCGTTCCACATCGGACCCACGAGCAGAATGAGTCTCATGGAGGACTATGCCGTGTGGCGCGACACCGCCGACTACGGACCCCGTCGCATGTACGGCGCACCGGTCGATACGTTCCTCCCGGGATATCGCGAGGCGCTTTTTCACCGCCGCCAATTCGTGCGTCATCAAATGGAAGCGGACAACCGTCGTTATACGTGGGCGCGCAACAACATGGAGCTCGCTCGTTGGCAGTCCAGGACGCGTGCCACCGCACGGTTCGCCATGGGTCCGTACTTCGATTTCGACAGCATGTTCCGTCCGTATCTGGGTGCGACCGACGTGGCCTACAGAAGCCATGTAAACCGCACCGGTGCCGACTACATTTCGCCGTCCGGCAATTACTCGGTTCTCCCGATGCGCGGCAGCGGACGACAAGGAATGTACCGCTTCGCTCCTCCTCCGGCTCCGCTTCCGTTTGATGACGGAGGTTTCGACAACGTGATCTAACCATCGTCTCCATCACCATGGCCAAGCTCGACACCACCATCGAACAGATTCCTCGCCCGGACATCCCGGACGGGCTCGCCGTCTACGACAGCATCATGGGTGAGATCGATGAGGATCTGACGAGCCAAGGCGCCAAGAAATTGAACGAGAAATACAGGAACGAAACTCCCGAGCAAACCAAAGCGCGTGCCGCTCGGTACGACGCCGCCAGAGACGAATACGATCGTCGATACGACGAGTGGAAAACGCGGAAGCAAAGCGAGGTCTACACGTCGATTCATAACGCCTACGATCTCACCGAGAGAATCGATCGTTCCAAAGAAACTCCCGTGCTCGACAAACTCGAAAAAGAAATGAACGTCACCCCCAAAAAACTTGCCGCTTAACACATTCCATTCCCGGCTTTCCTTTGCGGAAAATCGCCTGTGCTTCTCGCAGCAGGGCGGAACTCCCATGGAGTCCGGCATGGGCATGGGCGAAGCGCTGAAGGATGTCACCAAAGGTCCGACGCAGCGCAATGCGAGCGAGTGCAAAACTCCGGACGTCCTCAACGGTTTCGTCATCACCGACATTCTGAGTCCGCGCAGCGACCGTGCGGAAAAAACATCGACCGCCATGACGAGTGGCCTCGATAAAGCCAAAAATTTCTGCGGCACGTTCGGCGTCGACCCGTTCGGCGGCAACGAAGCCCTGCAGCAAACCGGAAACAAGGTCGCCGACGGCATCGATGCCGGTGGAAACTTCGCCGGTGATACCGTGAGAAAAGGCGGAGCGGTCTTCGGTCCCGGCGGTGAAGCTCTCGGCAACGCCGCGGCCACGGGCATCGAAGGAGTTGCGGGTGCGGCAAGCGCTCCGTTCCGTGGTCCGGGGAAATCTCCCAGGGCAGCTCCCGGTGATGCGCTCGCATCGCCCACGGGGGTCACAGGAGAAGAGGCGCCGTCCGTGGTTCCCGATCCCGTCGATGTCCTGAACTCCACGCCGAGCGGTGCCATCGATGCGGGCCAAGTCGCCTCCGATCTTGCACCCGAAGCCGCTCTCGCCGATGCGGCCCCGACGGACGTGGCGTCCGCACCCGGCGATATTTTGGGCAGCATGGCCCCCACCGCACCCGCATCCGCCGCAGGTTAAAACCGAGTTTTGCAGCCGTTTCATACGGCTTCCGATGCACCGATTGGCTGTATTTCAAGCCGTTTTTCTGCTATAATACAAAGATTATTTCTTTATAGTACATTTCCGACGTGATCACGATTCTCCGCTTCCTGTTTTGGCCCCTGCTCCTCGGAGTCATCTCCGTTCTCTCGTTCGTGTTTCACTTGGATTTCTGGGGACATTTCGGAGCGTGGCTCATCTCGAATCCTCTGGAAAACATCCTCATCGTCGCCGGTGTCATCACGCTCATCTATTGGTCCATCGGGGTCTTTCGCGGAACGTATGCCGTCATGGCGGGCAAGAAACTCGTGTCCATGAAAGTCATCCTGCCCAGGAGCGACAGCAAAATGGACCAAGAGAAACGCACGGAAAAAGACTTCAAAGAAAAAATCGGCATCATGGAACAATTGTTCCGTGCATTGAACGAAGTCAAAGACCTCACGTTCTGGCAGTCCATTCATTTCGCCATCTTCCGTTACATCACCATTTCATTCGAAATGTATGTGGAGGACGGGCTCATCACGTTCTACGTGCTCTGCCCGAAGCATCTCATCTCCATCGTCGAAAAGCAGATCACGTCGTTCTACCCGAACGCGGAAGTCGCGCTCAAGCCGACTCCCGACATTTGGCCGAAGGGCTACAAACTTTCGGCGTACAACATGATCACGAAGAAGCCGTACTGGTTCCCGCTTCGCTGGTTCGATCACATGCAGGACGATCCTCTCAGCGATCTCACGAACTCGCTCAGCAAATTGCATCCCGATGAACGCGCCTGCGTGCAGCTCATCATCACGCCGACGCTCACCGAGAGCTGGTCCAAGAAGACGAAGACGTATGCCAACACCAGCTTCAAAGGCAAAAAGGAAACCGTCTTCGACAAAATCCCGGGCCTCAAATTCCTCGGGACGTTCATCGGCATGATCGGCTCGTCCGATTCGGCCACGCTCGCTCCGGGCGCCAAGTCCGGCGACTCGTTCGTCCGCATGATTCAGCCCGAAGAAGAGCTCTACAAGCGCATGGGTGAGAAAGCGGGCATGAGCGGATTCCACGCAAGCATCCGCATCTTCGGCGCCGCCAAAACATGGGAACGCGCCAACGACATCACGAACAACCTGCAGGTGTCCTTCAACATCTTCAAGGATCAGTACGGCAACTTCCTCAAGAACCGACGTCTCATCGTGGATTTCCTGCCGCAGGCGTGGAACCAGTACATGATGTACCCGCTGTGGAGGGATCGCATCAACGGATTCGCCCATAAGAAAGATCTGCTCGTGGAAAAAGAATTGGCATCGATCTTCCACTTCCCGGACAGCCGCTACAACACCATCCCCAACATCCAGTGGATTCAGTACAAGGTTCTGCCGCCGCCGCCCAACGCGCCGACGGAGGGCATCGTGCTCGGCATCAACAAGCACCGCGCCGTGGAAACCAAAATCCACTATCTCGACGGCGACCGAACGCGTCACACGTACGTCATCGGTAAATCCGGTTCGGGTAAATCCGCGCTTCTCTCGTACATGTCGCGCCAGGACATCGCGCGCTCGGAGGGACTCTGCATCGTCGATCCCCACGGAGACCTCATCGAAGACGCTCTGGCACACACGCCCAAAGAGCGTGCCAAGGACGTCATCGTCTTCGATCCTGCCGACGGAGAACGCCCCATGGGTCTCAACCTTCTGGAAGCCAAAACTCCCGAAGAGAAAGACCGCGCGTCGCTCGACGCGATGGAAATCTTCATCAAGCTCTTCGGTAACGAAATCTTCGGTCCGCGCATCCAGCACTACTTCCGCAACGGTTGTCTCACGCTGATGGACGACGAAGAGGAAGGCGCCACGCTCATCGACGTTCCGCGCATGTTCGTGGACGAAGAATTCCAGCGCTACAAAGTGAGCAAGTGCAAGAACGCCGTCGTACGCAGTTTCTGGGAGAACGAAATCGCCAAGACCGGCCAACGTGAGAAAGAGGAAATGATCCCGTACTTCTCCGCAAAATTCGGTCCCTTCGTGACGAACTCCACGATGCGCAACATCATCGGGCAGCCCAAGAGCGCCTTCAACATCCGCGAAATCATGGACACCGGCAAAGTGCTGCTCGTGAACCTCTCCAAAGGAAAAATCGGAGACGTGAACGCGCAGCTGCTCGGTCTCATCTTCGTCAACAAAGTGAACATGGCCGCCCTCTCCCGCGCCGACGTGCCGCAGAAAGAGCGCCGCAGGTTCTACTTGTACGTCGACGAATTCCAGAACTTCATCACCGACGCCTTCGCCACCATTCTCTCCGAGGCTCGCAAGTACGAACTCGGTCTCATCATGGCGCACCAGTACATCGGCCAGCTCGTGGGCAAAACCGAGAGCTACGGCCAAGCCAGCACCAAAATGCGCGACGCAGTGTTCGGTAACGTGGGTACCATCATGAGCTTCAAGATCGGTGCCGAAGACGCCGAGTACATGGCCAAGGAATACGCGCCCGTGCTCAGTGAACAAGACGTCATCGGCATTCCGAACTTCAACTGCTACACCAAGCTCAACATCAACAACACCACGTCACGTCCGTTCAGCATGGCCACCATCTGGGACGAATCCGATCGCAACGAAAAACTCGGCGGTCTCATCAAGGAATACAGCCGCATGAAGTACGGCCGCAAGAAGGCCTTCGTAGACCAGGAAATTGAGGATCGTATCGGTATTACGAAGTCCTAGAGCGCGTCAGCGGTGTATTGACATAATAAATAAATAGTTCAAAATACTTTCCACGCAATGGCGTGGCTACTTCGCGACGACTCGCGGAGTACGCCTGTTCACAGCACCGTTCAGAGAAAAGGGGTTTACACATGGGATTCTGGGAACACGTTACGAGGATGGAGACCGTGGCTGAGATCTTCGTTGGACTCGTTGTTCACGCGCTGCCGCTCTTGCTCCTGCCGCTGCTGTTCCGGATTTACCGGCAACACAAGGAGCAGAAGGCGATGATCGCGAAGACGTTGTTCGAAAACACCGGGGTCTCGATCTACGGGGAGTTCGACGGCAAGGTGCAGTCGGAGTTCCTGGGTGACTTCCTCACGACGCTGTTCGGAGAGCGTATCTTCGATCTCGTGGTGTCGTGGAATGACGATCCGTCACCCAATGTGATTGTCCCGCGGTCGGACTATGAAGCGGGTCACATGGCCGAGATTCTCACGGCGAAGGCGTCGGCGTTCATCTTGCAGTCCAATCACTTGGACCCGTACTTCACGCATGCGAAGGTGTACGGCACGGAGCATTACAAGTTCTGCAAAGTCGTCGTCGCCCTCGCACGTCCGGATGCGCACAAGCTGATCAGTCACGATTACCCTCGGGTCATCGCGATCGAACTCAGCGCCCTCCAGCGCATCCTCGACAATTCGGAAATGCTGCCGCAGTGGGAAACCCAAGACGGCTACACCTGGCTCACGGTTCTCCGTGAACTCGGCCAGAAGTACAGCTCGGGTGACCACAACGGCCTCGCCATTCTGGAGTTCCCGCTGAATTCCATCGATCTCGCGACGAAGAGCTGATCATGTGGGATCACAAACCCCATTCTGAAAGGAGTGAACAGGACACCGGGAGGCAACTCGCTTCCCGGTATCTTGATGTGCCCGAATTTTTGACGGTCGTTGTATGATGCACTCATGAACCGATCCGAGCGCATCACCGTCTTCTGTTCCGAGCTTCGCAGATGGTTTGCTCGTCACAAACGCACGCTGCCGTGGCGCGATTTGAGTGTCAAAAATATCGATCAGAAAGCATATTTGGTGCTTGTCTCCGAGATCATGCTGCAACAGACGCAGGTGTCTCGAGTCATCATTTTGTATAAAAAATTTATTCAAGAATTTCCTCATGCACAAGGGCTGTCCAAAGCATCAAATAAGGAAATTTTGATTGCGTGGAGAGGCCTAGGGTACAACAATCGTGCACTCCGACTCCGCGATGCGGCCAAGGTGATCGTCGAGAGGTTCGAAGGACGATTCCCGACCGACATGGAGGAGCTCCAAAGTTTGCCCGGTGTCGGGCATTACACCGCCGGAGCGGTCCGCAACTTCGCGTTCGGTATTCCGACGTCCTGCATGGACGTGAATATCCGACGCATTCTCCATCGCTTCTTTGTCGGCATCGAAAACGCCGATGGCACGTGGAAAGCATCGGATGCCGAGCTTCTTAAAATCTCCGAACTCACGATGATCGAGGCGCTGGAGCAGGGGATGAGCTGCGCCGACTTTTTTGCGGCCCTCATGGACTTCGGTTCGCTCGTCTGTACGAAGCACAATCCCAAGTGGGATGAGCTGAGCCCCGGCATGAGGTCCGTGTGCAAGGCCTACGGAAAGACGATCGATCGAACCAAAAAAATCACAAGGAAGGAACCGGGCCGACTGATGGCGGGGAAGTTTGTGCCCAACCGCATCTTCCGCGGAAAGGTCATCGAAGCCCTCCGAGATGCGGAAAAAGGTCTTACGTTGGAAGAAGTCGGCAAACGCGCCATTGCCGATTGGACGATGGCGGATCATGAGAAATGGCTCGATGCCCTTCTCGCCGGACTCGTGAAAGATCGCTTGATCCGTCGGAAGCGGACCCTGTACACCCTGGGTTGAGGCGGTTGTTCTGCTCGCAGAAAGAACGAGATGAAGCACTTCCCGAAGCCAAAAAATCCATACTTCTTCTTTTGGTATACCCGAGCGACATATTCGCGCGAGCCTCGAGGTGGTGAACTGGTGACATTCCCCCTTTCCTATGAATGTCGTTCGTTGCTTCGCCCTGCGATCCCGGTTCGGCGTTTGGGCCGCCTTCATCGTACTCACCCTTCTTCTGCCCTTCCTTGCTTCTGCGCAGGAGGTCCCTCAGGGTGCCAGCGGCTCAACCACTTCGGTTGATGCGCCCCTTGGAACGGGTTCCACTCTTACCCAAGCCCCGTCCGAACAACAGGTGATCGAAACCCATGACTCCTCGGATATCGTGGTTCCATCGGAAGAAGGAATGTTGCGATCCGCTTTACCCGGAGGAATAGGCATCGCGGTCTGGAATGCCGATCGCCACGCGGAAGGCATTTTGCTCGAGCAGTCACCTCTCAGTATCGGAGGAGGACCCGGAGAACGACCCGGCAGCCAGTCCGTAACCATCGCATTTGCGGGAGGCAGAAAGTCCGTGGCAAACGTTGCTCTGTCCCTCTCGTCGGATTTTGAGGGAGCATTGGTTCTCACCGATCGTGCAGGCGGACTCAAAGCGTTTTCCCTTCACGGTTCACAAACGGGCGCTCTTTTTCTCCATGATTCGTTTGGTTCCATGACGCTTGTCGTCAAGCGCGGAACGGGACTTGTTTCGGGCATTGAGTTCGATGCGGAAACGCATTCCGACGGTGAGCTTGCTCTTACGCCGGATGCAGCGACTGCGGCGAGGTATATCGAACAAGTGAGTGCACTCGTGCTCCTGCGGACCGATATGGAGAGTGAATTGAGTCGTGAACGCGAATTGTTGCGGAGTTCCATCGAGCAAAAAGATGCCGCGATTTCCGATACGCAAGAAAGCATCACGCTTTCATCGACCGCGCTCGGCACCCTTCGGGCAACCCTTACGGAGAAAGAGTCGTCTGTTGCGGCAGGCGAATCGAGGATGACCACGCTTGCGACGCAGATCGAGGAGCATACGAGGAAGAAGGCGTCGCTGATTTCGGATCGTGACCTGCGATTGATCGGTATGCAGTCGGAGCTTTCCCGAGCCCAAGCTCTTGCGGTTTCCACACAGAGCGGATTCCTTGCCGCAGGCGCGAAAGCTGCGACCGCTCAGGCCACCTTCGATGCCGCAAAAACCGATTTGGCTGCTGCTCAACAGAGCCTCACCGAAATGCTCATTGCGGCATCGGGGTCCAAGCTCACCATCGGTGCGGCTCAGAAGGATCTTGATGCGGCCAAGAAGAGTTTGCAAATTGCCAATGCAGCCCTCAAGATTGCGCAACAAGCCCGGAAGAAAGATTTGACCGCCGAAAAATTGGCCGTCAGCTTGGCTGAGAAGTGGGTGAAAGATGCGACGACCGCTCTCAATGCAGCCAAACTTGCGGTGCCCACAGCCACCGCACTTCAGCGAGCAAAAACACTCGCAGTCACCAAGCAAAAGGCCGTCGACGCAGCTCTCGCAGCGCTTACGATTGCTCAGACCGATCTCGCCAAGGCGACGGCTGCACGCGATGCGGCGGCTTCGACAGTTGCGGACAAGCAAAAGGCCATCGACGACATGAATGCGGCGATTGCGACGGAGGACGATCTCATTACCAGGCTCCAAACCGAGCTCGACGGACTCACGGCGTCGCTTCCGTCACTCCGTTCCTCGGTGGAAGGACTTCGTGAGAATGTCGATTCTCAGCAATCCACGATCGATGCCCTCAAGCAAGTGTTGCAAGATCTCACTCTTGAGCGTGCCGAGCTCGCCGATTTTCCTGTCATTTTTACGGAACTTCTCGTGCGTACACGAGAACAGGTGGAGATCGCAAAAGCATTGCAGCAAGTAGCGGATATCATCATGCAAACCAGAAAAGCAGAGTTGCCCCCCATTCTTGTGGCAGCCGATCGTGAGGTGCAGAGCATTGCCGATCTCAAGAATGAGTTGCTCGCATCGACACAGACCGGTTCGCTTTCCGAAAGGCTCGCCGGTTTTTCGGAACAGGGGAATCTCATTCAATCGCATGATGCGACGCTCGATTCGCTTGCCGCACAATCGGCCAACGGTGATTGGCTTGCGCCGGCAAGGACACGGATCGATGAAGCGAAGCGCTCGCTTGCATCGGCAGCCGATGTGCTTCGTGCCGCATACCTCAGCTGGACCGACGATGTGAAAAATGATGCGAGGAAAGCTGCCGGAAAATATGCGGACATTGTTCCTGCCGCTCAGAGCGGTTCGCACCCCACCACACTTCTTGCAGATGCGATTCGTACCATCGATGCGTTGCAAACCCAGTTGAAGAACGCCGATGCCGTGAGCATCGTTCACGATGACACATTCATCGCCGATCTTTCATCGGCTCTCGCGTCCATCGATGCCATCGAGCGAGCCCGTTTGGAAGCCGAAAAGGACGAGCCATGGGTGGCACCCATCGATGCCGAAACATGGTCGCCTCTTCCGGATCTTCCGGTCGGAGCTCGTGCCATGTTCGTTCACCCGGGAGAAGGAAATGCCTACACCGCGATACTGGACCCGCAAGGAGAGCGCATGCTCGTCACGTCCCAGGGTCCCCGGAACGTCATGGTCATCGATGCCAAGACCGCCGATCCTTCCACTGCGGTACACATGGTGGGCCATACCGCCATCGTCACCGGCTCCGCATGGAGCCCCGACTCGTTGACCGTCGCCACCGCTTCCCATGACCATACGGTTAAGCTCTGGGACTCTCGTACGGGTGAGCTCATCCTGTCGATTCCGTTGAACGGACCGAGTTCGGGCGTCGCTTTTACACCCGATGGCAAGCGTCTCGTCATCGCCGTCGATGAAGGTTCGTCGCTCTTGTATGACATCGATGCCAAGACCGTCATCAAGGAATTGCCGAGCGGAGTCTTGCCCGTTGTCACGCGCGATGGCGTTCATGCCCTCTTCGTCGATGCGCACGACGTCATCATTCGGAATATCGTCACCGACGAAACTCATCGCGTCGCTCTTCCTCTCGGATCACCCTCATCACTCGCGGTTTCAGCCGACGGTGTGGAGGCGTATGCGGGAAATACGTTCGGCACGATCTACGTTATCGATCTTCATTCTTTCTCCATTCGCAAGGAAATCAAAAATGGCGATTATCGAATTTCATCGATTGCTCCGGAGCCAACGGGCCGTCTCCTTGTTGCCGACGAAGAGAACGTGATTCTTGTATACGAGAACATCGCAAACGAACTGACGAAGACTTCCACCGCTTTTCGCGTGAACGCCCCGCCCACGAGTCTTTCCGCCTCGCCCACGGGCAGCGGATTCACCGTACTCCAAGCCAGGACCCGCACGGGCAAGTCGCAGGTCGTCCATTTCAATCTCCCCGTGTGGAGCGGTACGAAACTGATCGCCAAGAAAAGCTCCGCAGTTCTGTCCGCGGCAGATATCAAAAACGAACTGCAAGCATTCGGTGAGGTCGTGAGCCAAGTGAAGGCCGCGACGACCGATGTTTCCGTCACGGAGTGGAAGACCGTTCGTGCCGATATGGATAACTTGCTCTCGCTCTACGGCTTGGATGAACGGCAGTCCTCCGTTGCGGCGGGGGAGTCTGCCATCGACACCGCGGCTTGGCCCGGAATCGCCGGCGTGTATGCGGGAGAAGCCGGAAGTTTCATTCCCGGTGGTACGGGTGTCGCCAGGTTCGCGGCACTCAGTCCCGATGGTTCCAAAATTGCGCTCGGGTACGAGTCCAACCAAGTGCAACTCGTCGATGCGGCCACGGGTCAAAAACTTTCCACCGTGCTCAAAGGCAACGGCGGAGCCGTGAACTACGTTTCCTGGAGCCCGGATTCCACCAAGCTTGCGACCGCGGGTGCGGATGCCACCATTCGAGCGTTCGACGTTCGCACCGGTGCCGAGCTTCTCAAAATTTCTCTCACTCATTCTGCCGATTCGGTCGTGTGGGGCATCGATGACGTCATCACGTATGCGGTGGCAGGAAGTCCCGTGCAGCGTTATTCCATGAGCGACAAGTCCACCGCGTCCGTGCCCTGCCAAGCGTGCAGCGCTCTGAATGAATCACCGGACGGTCAGTACATCATCTTTTCGGATGACCGCGTCCTGTCCATCTTCAATCGCTTCACCAAGTCGGTGAAGAAGACCGCCCAACAGCCGTCGTACGTCTACGCAAGCACATGGTCGACGGACGGAAACAGGGCGTATTTCGGATTCTCGGACGGCGGCACGGTGACGGTGGACCGTGCTTTGTGGAAAGACATTCACTTCGATCGTATGAATCGTACCGCGGTCCGTTCCCTCGCCGCCGATGGTTACCATCGTATTCTGCAGGGTCACGACGACGGATCGGTGTATTTGCTTCAGGCCAATGCCGAGAATGTCCTCGTGCCCATTCAAGAGTGGCACATCGGCATGCCGGCTGCGAGTCTTTCCGTTTCGCCGAGCGGCAAGAGCTTCATTGTCACGAGTGACCGTGTCGGCGCTCCGGTGCTGCACTTCGCCCTTCCCATTCCCGAGAGTGCGCAGGTTCAGGCTGCCACGTCACTGCGCGCCCAGAGTTCCACCACGGCGGCCCGGCAGGCCATCGTCGCGCTCGGTGAAAAGTACGAAAGCGACAACTTCCGCCAATTTGCTCGCGAGATGGCCGAGGGTCCCACCGAACGCGAAGAGTTCGTGATGGACGAACAGGCCATGGATTTGCTCGCCAAATCCGCGGCCGTGGAAATCAATGCAAAGAAATCCTCGGAAAAATTTGAGGAACTCAAAGATGCCTATGTGGATACCGCGGCATTGAAAGATGAGGCCTTGTTGCCCTCCGTCATTGCATCCATGGACACGATGTTCGATACGCTCGATGCCGGGCGAGAGCGCACCGCAGCCCTTTCCAACGGCATTCTCCGCGATGCCATTCGCATCGGAGCCGACATTCAGCGCAGCCAGGCACTTTCCTCGGACGGCATCGTGCCGGTCGTTTCCGCCGACGATTCCATCGACATCGCGTCGGCACCCCAAACTTCCGGCGATGAACGCGTAAAGCGCGCGTCCTACGAGCTTGTGAACCTCGGCGGAACCGTCACCGTGCAGTCGCTCCGCGGCAACACCGACGGACTTTCGCTCCAATCATCGACAAGCGGCATCAAGAGCGTCGCCAAAGGAACGATGCTGGACTTCGGTACCGCAGGAAGTCTGGTGACGGGTGTCACGCTCTCCATCGATATACAGACGGGTTCCACCGTCTACGTGCACGTGCTTCGCGGCAGCCAGGACGTTGCGATCATGGAAACGGGGACGGGACACACCATCACCGTCGATGATCCGGAGGGCATCTCGGCGATTCTCCTGGAGCACCCCATGTTTGGCATGAGCCAGGAAGCACAGGATTGGGCTGCATACCTCAACTCGTACCAGTCCGACTATCTGTACTCGTGGCAGGATCCCGGACCGGCGTACCACTACTTCGACATTTTGCATCCCGCGCTCAACAAAGGCGCCGTCATGGCCGAGGCGGCCAGAGGAGTCTCGGGAATTCCCGTGACGATCCGCAGCTTGGTCGTGAGGGGCAACATTGCGTCGCCCATCACGGACGGCGGTCTTCTTACACCCATGAAGAACGGTGCATTCGCACGCTTTTGGACGCCAAAAATCAATTCGGCCTTTATTCCCAACGATTCGTTCTATGAGCAAATTCCGCAGGCACCCGGCAAATACACCGGAGTCACCACCACCGCATATCGCGGCAGCCCCGTCATCGAGGCGGTGGGTACCGTGATGAACGGCAACTTCACGCCGCTTCCGCAGGAGTTGACCCAGACCATCAATAACACGCTGGTCATTGCGCCGCTTCCCTCCGGCACATACCTTGCCGCACGCACATCCGGTGGAGTGTCGTCACGTCAGACCGCCAATATGCCCGTGGGTTCCTGGTACGATTTCGATCTCAACACGATCGTCGGCAACTCGCCTGAAGAAGTGCAGCGTTCCGCAGGTCAATCCATCGATATCCGAAGCGATCTTTGCGCCCCGAATACCGGCGGAGACGGTTGGTTCGAGGGTGCACCGTACAGTTTTTCCTGCGACAAGCCCGTGGCCCTCGGCACCATCAAAACCCGTACGTACTTCGTGAATAACAGTCGCGAGAGCGGCACGTTTACGGTGACGTATTACTCGGGTTCGCCAACGACCGAGGACTCCGAGTCGCCCGTGTACAGCGGCACCGTGTCGCTTGCCTCCGGCCAAGCCAAAGGTCTCTGGAAAGCCGTGCCCATTCGCGCGGACAGCGAAGGCCGCGGACTTGTTCGCATCGTCGTGAAAGACGCACTCGGCACCGTGGTCGGTGACAGCTCCCAGCTCGTGGGCCCGCCCGGCATCATCACCGCCGAGCAGATGGCGCTCAATGTGCAGGCGGCATTCCATAACCAGGCCATCGCCATGCAGGAGGCGGCAGAAGATACCAAGACGTACTACGCCTCCATCGGCGTCACGAACCCGCCGTCCTCGTACGATTGGCAGGCCGTGATTGCGCAAATCCCCGAGGCCGTACCGGAGGCGCCGCTTCCTGCGGACTTGGCAGAACGTCTCATGCGTAACGCGGTGAATGCCAAAGCGTACGCACTCGTTTCCGGTGACCCTGTGCGCATCGCCGCTGCGGAGTCGCAGCTGGCGGGAGCGCTCGTGGCCTACGGCGGAGCCCTCTCCTACGCCGGTTCTCCCGATGCCGACCGAACCCCTGCCGCACTCGTGGCGTTCATCGAGGACAAAGTCCGTCGCGACGACACCAAGCAAAAAATCGCTCAAGCTCAGACCAGTGCCAAGGCATTCATGACCGCCGATACATTGAACCTCGCGCGTATGTCCGAGTTGGTGACGTCCGTGGCTGTGGTCGCAAAGAGCGGTGCGGTATGGGACACGCCGGTGAACGGTGTGACGATTCAATCTCCGAAGACGCAAGAGTATCAATTCGGAATCCTTGCGGAACGCAGCGCTGCACAGCCGGAACAGGGAATTGAGATTCTCGGTAAAAAATCCGATGCCAACGTGTACTTTACGATTAAGGACGCAAAGAAGATGGTCAACCTGTGGGTGGACAGTATCTCCATGCCCACTCCTGACGCCGAAAGCGTGAAGAGCCTGCGTAATATCTCACTCACCCTTCGGAAAACGGATGGCATCATGCAGCCCGTCATCTCCAACAAAGCCGATCCTGATGCGGCCGAAAGCATCAGCGCCGTTCTTGAGCCCGGTTCGTACAAGCTGCAAGTTCAAGACCAAACGACCTACGCCTTCTCATCTTCGAGCGACATTGCAAAGGAAGCTGCAGCTCGCATTCCCGTGCCTCTATTTATACAAGTCACTCCCTACACCTCCCAGCACATCGTCGGCCGCATCAGTATCGAAGGCCGCGAGGTGACGATGCCGGTGAGCATGAGTGTGGCGGAGTTTCGGGACAATAAAAGAATTGATAACTATTCACTGGTTTCTGAATTAAAAAAAGATATGCCCGTCTGGGTCGTCGTGCATGGGCGTACTAGCAGCGAGAAAGGGGATAACATCAACGATCTTGCAAAGGCATTGTATGAGTTTGACCAGGTACATCGTGATGCGTACCAAGTGGCGACCGTCGACTGGGAAATGGCTGCAAAAGATAACAGTCTTCTCCCGCTTGAGCCCCTCCGCGATGCAATGTGGACTCCGGCAGTCGGAGCATGGACTGCGCAATCACTGTTGAGCGCAGGCCTTGTGGCATCGCAGATCAATTTGATCGGACACAGCCACGGCACATACGCCGGCTACTTTGCCGCGAAAGAAATCAATGCTCACAGCAAAGGAATAACACATTCGATCGTCGCGCTCGACCCTGCTGTCAACGTGCGTATTTTCAATGGTTCTCATCCGATCGACGAATCAATCATTCGGTTCAGTGAAGTTGCAGATTCAACCCTGGCGATTAAATCTTCGGTTGATCGAGCTCTCATTCAACAGCAAGTTGCCGATTCGCAGGATGCAGGCAGCTTCTTGTATCAGATGTCAAAACACATTGAATATGGCAGCGATGCTCGAACCAAGACGGCCCATATTGCTCTTGAGCTGAAGGTTCCGGGAGAAATCGATAAAGATCATGCTCACGGATACCCTGTCACCGCGTTTGCCGATATGATCCGAAGAAGTTTGATCGATGGATCCTTAACTGAATCAAAAATCGGTCTTCTGCGCCTCCTGAATTCCAGCATGGGTCTTATGACCATGAATCCCCAAAGAGAGTACGATGGCACAATTGCAGCGTTCAGTTATCGTGATACCGAGAAGGCCGATTGGTGGAAGGCGGAACCCGTATCTGTAGAATTTCAAAACGGAGATCATATTTCCTTCCCCGGCTAACCATGCGCACATTCAAATTCATAGCAGCCATTCTCATCATTTGCATGGCCGTGATCTCCTTCCTTCTCAAGGTGTATCCGCGTTACTACTTCGTCGGAATCAATAAAAGCGGTGTCGACGTTGCGAAGATCGCCATTGCAAAAAATCTGGGCCCATCCGAGTGTTTTCGCATCGTGCGCTTCGACCCGTTCGATTCACCCTCAACATCTACCCAAGAAAATTTATGCATCTACACCTACGCCGAACTCACCAAAGATCCCTCCGCTTGCGAGCTCCTGATGCCGAGCGATTACGGATTCAGTTGTATCGGCGCTGCGACAAAATTTTTACCTTGCTTGTTCGATGACCAGAAAAATGTCGTTTGGAATGATGGGCAATACCACAAGGTTCCATTCGACAAATGTAGCACTGTGCAAGATTCAGGATTAGGAGAATCTTGTTGTCTGGCAGCCGCGTCTCGGTTTGATCCAGATTTTCTCGATGGCTGTTCCCGATTTAAAAAGACGAACCCTTTACTTGCGGACCAATGCCAATATGAAGTGTCACTCAAGGAAGTCCAGTCCAACCTTTGCACTGCGATAGAAGATGAAAATGTACATGCTGCCTGCAGTCTTGAGGTAAGTGTCTTGGAAAATAATCCCCAATTTCTTGAAAATTATCCATTTGCCAAGCATTGAAAATAGGGAAGGGGCCATCTTGGCACCCTCTAGACGAGAGAATATTTCCTTCCCCGGCTAACCATGCGCACATTCAAATTCATAGCAGCCATTCTCATCATTTGCATGGCCGTGATCTCCTTCCTTCTCAAGGTGTATCCGCGTTACTACTTCGTCGGAATCAATAAAAGCGGTGTCGACGTTGCGAAGATCGCCATTGCAAAAAATCTGGGCCCATCCGAGTGTTTTCGCATCGTGCGCTTCGACCCGTTCGATTCACCCTCAACATCTACCCAAGAAAATTTATGCATCTACACCTACGCCGAACTCACCAAAGACCCCTCCGCCTGCGAACTCCTGATGCCGAGCCGGTACGGCCTCGATTGTGTTGGAGTTGCCATGGATTTTAGAAGACCGTGCGCTCTCGGCAATGATCGTTCCGTGAGCGGCAATGGGATCGATGCAACTCTTCAAGAATGTGTCACTGGTCCGGATTCCCTTAAAAACAACAGTTGTTGCTTAGTATCCAAAGCAAGATTCATCACCACGTTCAATGATTGTTCAGGTGTCACCGGATCACAGGATATGAAGGATGAATGCCAATACAATCTTGCTTTCAAAAATCACGATTCCTCTTACTGTGCGTCAATCGCCCATGAAAACCTCCGTGCTGCCTGCGAGGTCGAATCGAAGGCGCTCAAGGAAAATCCCTCGATTTGTGATGGTTGTGTGGCACCTGTCAGTAACCCGATTCCATGACATTCATTGCAAAGACCTTCAAATGGCTTTTGATCTCCATTATTCTTATTCCTGTTATCCTCATTTGCATTTTCTTTCTTGAGAGATTGCTCGGTTATTACCCCGGTGGGATAAGTGGGCAAGTCGCAAGCATTGCCGCTCAGAGAAAAGATGTTTCTCTTTGCAAAAAAATCATCGAGCCACCGTGGATCGGTCTGTTTGGTCCAACAGCCGCAGATCATCGGCTCAATTGCGTTGTTGACTACGCGAGGATCACCAAAGACCCCTCCGCTTGCGAGCTCCTGATGCCGAGCGATTACGCATGGGATTGCTTGGGAGCGGCAATGGAATTCAGCCCATGTGTCTTCCTCGCTGATCAGCAGAAGACGGTGAAAGGACAAGGAATTGAAACGACATATGATGAGTGTACGTCTGGTCCAGAATCAACCCGCAACCATGTGTGTTGTGCCATGGCTCGCATAGCCTTCGATGGAAAGGATAAAGCAAGCTGTGATCAATTTTCCGGATCGGAACGATTGAGTGACCAATGTCACTACATCACCGCAGAGAAAAATCTGAGTGTCGCTGCATGTTCAGTCATTTCATCCGAAAATATCAAGAAGGGTTGTGAAGTTGCAGTGCGGGCCTTGAGTAACAAGGGGCGAAAGGGTCAATAATGCTCGCCACTAAACCCTATGATAAAGATCCCTCTCCGCATTCTCAAAACACTGGCAATCGCAATTCTCCTTATTGCTCTCGCATTATTTGTATATCCCTGGGTTCTTCGGGGTCTTGGCTACTACGTTGATAATACGGGCGGTGAGGTTGCAGAAATCGCAGCGCAAAAAAAGGATGTTTCACTCTGCAAAAAAATTACCGTCTACGCACGATTTATGGGCCCCACGGCTGGCTCTCGAACTCGTGAGTGCATCTACACCTACGCCGAACTCACCAAAGACCCCTCTGTCTGCGAGCTTCTGATGCCCAGCAGCTATGGCCTTAGTTGCGTAGGTGCCGCTACTTCCAGTTTCGACATTTGTGTGATGAAGAGTGACGGAGTCGCTTGGAATGACGGGAAAGTTTCCTACGAATCGTGCAGACATGATGATCCGAAACGCGGTACCGAGGGTAATCAGTGTTGTCTTGTGGCAAGAGTTGCATTTGTAAAATCAGAGAATGACTGCTCGTCCCTTAGCGCATACCCCGAGATACATGATGAATGCTTGCAAAGCCTTTCCTTTAAAAATGGAGATCCGACCTCGTGTGACGGCATTGTAAATGGCAATACGAAAGCAGCTTGTATCGTGAACGCAAAAGCTATCAGAGAAAACCCCGCTATCTGCTCGGGATGCAAGGCAAGGGTAGCTACTGTCAATGAACTGAAATGAGCATTTGTCACTCCTACGCCCCAGTACATCGTCGGCCGTATCAGTATCGAAGGCCGCGAGGTGACGATGCCAGTGAACGATGTGCCGCCCGGGACTTTCCAGTTTTCCGTTTCCGTCCTACACTTCGGTCATGGTTTCATTCTCCGAACTCCGCAACTCGTTCAAGTTCCAGCGCCAAGCCAAGAAGGTGCAGAACGAACTCAAGAACATCCACGTCGAAGCCGAAGCCTCCGGCGTGAAGGTCGTCGTGACGGCCGCGATGGAAATCGTTTCTCTGGAGATCGCTCCCGAGGTACCGCGTGAGCGCATCCCGGAACTCACCATCGACGCCATGAAGCGCGCCATGAAGAAAGCCCAAATTGTGTCCGCAGAGCGTATGCAGGGCGTCATGGGCGAAATGGGCTTGGGCGTGAAGTAGCATTTTCTCGACGTAAAAATTGAGAATTGAGAATTGAGAATGTAGAATCCGTCGGTGAAAAAACTCATCGTGGTTTTGCTCATCATTGGCGTGCTTGGAGGACTGTGGTTTCGCAGTGCGCTAAAGCCGGTGAATGCGCAGAACACGCGCAAAGAGGCCATCAAAATCGAGCAAGGAACGTCGCTTGCGGGCATCGTGTCGCTGCTTGATGATCGCGATCTCATTCGTTCGCCACTCGCCTTCAAGATCTATGTTCGCATCACGGGAAAAGCCGGAAAGATGCAGGCGGGTGCTTTCGCCATCAGCCCCTCGCAGTCGGTCGGCGAGATCGTCGATGTCATCGCCACCGGAAAATCCGAGGAGTTCAACATCACGATTCCGGAAGGCTACACCGTCGCCGATATCGATGCGCTGCTCGCAAGCAAGGGCCTCGGAAAGCCAGGCGACATCATCCATTGCGCATTCACGTGCGATTTCAGCACGTTTGATTTCTTGCCTGCGAAGCCTGCTGCAAGCCAAAAACAAGGCATCGGTTCGCGGCTCGAAGGTTACTTGTTCCCCGAGACGTACGCCGCTTCACCGGCGGACTACGTGCCGAAGTTTTTCTTGGAGCGCATGCTCGGCACGTTCAGAAAGCGCGTCGCGACGGGACATGCCGACGAGATCAAGAAGAGCGGTCACACGCTGCATGAAGTCGTCATCATGTCGTCTCTCGTGGAAGAGGAATCGCGTCACGACGATGAGCGCGCCAAGGTCGCCGGCATTCTGTGGAAGCGCCTCAAGAACGGTGTGGTGCTCGGGGTGGATGCAACCACGCGGTACGTCCTCGGCAAGCGCACCGAGGCGCTCACGAAAGCCGACGTGGAAACCGATTCGGAGTACAACACGCGCCGAACACAGGGCCTTCCGCCCTCACCCATCGCCAACGCCGGAGAGTCGGCCATCGAAGCCGCGCTCAACCCCGTGGAGACCGAGTATTGGTACTACCTGCACGACAAAAGCGGCATCATTCGTTATGCCGTGACGAACGATGAGCACAACGCCAATAAGGCCAGGTACTTGGGTCGCTGATAATCTCGTGTTCTTTCTTTGTCCGAGCGACAAAGAAAGAACCAAAGAAAGCGCGTGTGCACTGAGCGCCCACCCGCAGACCCCCGCGCGCAGTGCACGCCGCCCTTCGGCGACTTTTTTCTTACAACCGATCAAGAGGCTCTATAACGTGGAAGGGAGCCATCAACAGGCCTTCAAAAAAAGTCATTTTTGTGGTAAAATACTGAGATAAATTCAATCCAAAAACTCACACCAAAACAGTGCGTTCCCGCAACCTCTATCCCATCGGCGTTCTGACACTTCTCTTGGGTGGGCTTCTGATGATTTCTTCCGCATGGTTCGGCATGCAGCCGACCGTGTGGTTCGTGCTGTGCATCAAAGCCGTCACGTTGCTCCGAGGCTACAGCATGCTTGCCATCGGCATCGCGATCATGCTTCTTGTGCTCGTCGTGGAGTGGCAGGCGATCTTGAACAATCGTCGCCTCATTCGCATGTCGCTGGCTCAAGTGGAGTTCACGCATCCGCGTTTGCCGAACCAAGCAGAAACCATCATCACGATGTTGTTCAGCATCGCTCTCACGTTGCTGTTCTTCCAGTTCACGTCGCACGTGTTCGCATTCGCATTCGTTCTGACGAACTCTTCGACGGAAACGTACCAGTCCGAGCAGATCTTCATGTTCGACTACGAGAACGACGGGGACATGGACTACATCGTCATCAACGGCGGCAGCGATCCGTACGACATCTACAAAAACAACGGCGGAGTAGGATTTACACGCGCAGAGATCGGCATGGGCGGCAACGCGGCGCACACGTCGCTTCAGGCCGCTGCGGGCGACGTCGATAATGACGGCGACATCGATTTCGTCATCAACGAAACCATCGGCGTGCCCATTCATCAAATCAGTATTTACAAAAATACCGGAGCCGCGGGCACATGGACGGCCACGAGCAGCATCACGCTGACGAACCAGCGCTCCGGTCTTGCGCTCGTGGATGTGGATAACGACGGCGACCTGGACATCGTCACGACCGAAGCCAACGCGGCGGTGACCGACGGAGTGCACCTGAACAACGGCCACGGAACATTTTCCGCGGCAGCCTCCACCCTCCCCGCAGCGGAAAAAATAGCTTCAGCAGACGTGGACAGCGACGGTGATCAAGATCTTCTTCTCGGGCGCGACGTTACGATTTCCGTGTACAAGAACAGCGGTACCGGAGCCTTTACGTCACTTGGCAGTTTCGGAGGAGTTGCACAGACGGGCATCTTTCCCGTCACCGGTGACCTCGATGCAGACGGAGATATCGATGTTCTTTTGTCATGGTCGGGTGACGGTAAAATTCGGCCGTACCTCAACGATGGCGGCGCCGGTACCTTCGTCGCCGGTACGTCATTCGGAGGCGTGGAAGATACCAAGCACGTTGCGCTCGGTGACGTGGACAACGACGGCGACTTCGATGCCATCCTCGCGGGATTCGATTCCGGCGGCACGAACGCCGGCAACGAAGTCTGGCTGAACAGCAACGGCACGTTCACGCAGAACGGCACACCCAGCGAGGAGTCCGACTGTACGAACAACGTCGCCATCGGAGAACTCGACGGGGATGAGTCACTGGATTACGTCGCGGTCAACCAGGGCTGCGCCTCGGGAGGCGCAGCCAACCGCAACTACATCAACGATTCGACGAATGGAAATCCCTCGCCCATGCCACCCGATTCGAACACTCTTGCCGTGACGCTCTACAGCCAGAACAACCGCATCACGTCGGTGGATACGGGGGGAGACGTCGGCAAAAACACGTCCATCAAGATCGGCAACGACGGACTTCCCGTCATCGCTTATCAGGATGCCAGCAACTTCACGCTCAAGGTCATGAAGTGCGGCGACGCTTCCTGCTCGACCGGCAATACCACGACGACGGTCTCGACGGGAGTCGTATCCGGCGCGATTTCCATGGCGATACCGTCGGACGGATTCCCCGTCATCAGCTTTTACGTCGCCAACCTCACCGTCGTGAAATGCGGCAACGCGTCTTGTTCGTCGGGCAATACGACGACGGTCGTCGATCAGCCCGGCGGTACCGACGTCGGTTTGTATTCGTCCATCGCCATCGGCACGGACAACTTGCCCATCATCAGTTACTACGACAACACGAACCTCGATCTCAAGGTCACCCACTGCGGCAACGCGACATGTACCTCCGGCAACAGCACCACGTCCGTCGATACGAGCGGCAACGTCGGTCTCTACACGTCCATCACGGTTCCCTCGGACGGACGAGCGATCATCAGTTATTACGACGCGACGAACGGCAACCTGATCATCGGTCGTTGCAGTTCGGTCTCCTGCGTTTCCATCACCACGACCAGTGCGGACCTCACGGGAGACGTCGGACAGTACACGTCCGCCGCCATCTACCCCACGAGCGGGTACCCCGTCGTCGCGTACTACGACGTGACGAATACCAATCCCAAGTTTTTGAAATGCGGGAATGCAGACTGCAGCTCCGGCAACAGCATCGTCAACCTCGACAACGGAGTGTTCGGAGCGAACGACGGTCAGCACACGGCCATTGCCATCGGCAATGACGGTTTGCCGGTCGTGACGTTCTACGATGCCTCGAATACCCGTCTCGGATTTTCCAAATTTACGAACGCCGCACTTACCAGCTCCAACGGTACGTCCGTCGAATCGGTGGGCAGCAGCAACGGTACCTTCACGTCCGTTGCCGTTCCCTCGAACGGGCACCCCGTCGTCAGCTACTACGACGCGACGAACGGGAACCTGAAAGTCGTCAAATGCGGAAACCCGAGCTGCAACACCATCGTCGCGGGAGTTCCTTTGACCGACGGTGGTTCTCCCATTCACCGCTTGGCATGGGGCTCGGGAAGCGACACCATCACCCCTCCGAAGCTTCTTCAATATCAGGTGAAGATGGGTACGGGTTCGAGCACGAACAACATCGTCTCCGGTGCCACGGCGAGCCCCAACTACGTGAGCCGCGTGATGCCCGACGGGCAGGCGCGCACGATGTACATCAAGAACCTCACGTGCAACTCCGCACTCACGTACTACTGGAGCGTGGCCGTCATGGACCCGGGTTTCAAGAAATCCTGGAGTACCCAAAGCACGTTCGCTCTGAACTCGGACTGTTCCATGGGAACCGTGGGATCTGCTCCCGCATCCTCCTCTTCCAGTGCCGCGGGAGGCGGACTCGATCATCGCATTTTCGACCGCAAGGACGACGGTGGATCGATGGCGTTGTACTCGCTGCCGATTTCGTTCGTGAACGACCTCAACGGCAACGGCAGGATCGACGGACGCGAGCAGCCCATCCGGTTCGCCGGCATTCCCGTCACGGCGAGCGGCAGAACGATTGCGGGTGTGGAAATCCACACCACGCTCACGCTCAGCGACAAGGGCGATACGGTCTTCCGTTTGCCCATCGCCAATGCCAAGGGCTACACCATCAGCGTCGATGAATCCTTCCTCGGCGGATATCGCTTCACCGGTCCCACCACGCTCACCGGAGTCGTGGTGAGTCCCTCCGGCACGGGAATTTCCTTCGGAGTGAAGAGCAGCATCCTGCTCCAGTACAAGCCGTGTCTCCGCATCGGCGAGAAGCACGATGACGAAACAAGCGGCTCGGATGCGTGGATCTTGCTGCAGCGACTGGAAGATCCGTACGGACTGCGCATCCTCCGCGACGTCGAATCGAAGCAGCAAATTCTCTCGCGCCGCAGTTTCTTCACCATTTTGACGCGCATCGCGTGCATGTCTCTCGAGACGGATCCGACCATGCTCAAAGAGGGCATTCGCAAGCGATCGGCAGTCGCATTGCCTTTGGTCGACCTGCCGTTCTCGGTGACGTCCAAGGATTCGCTGCTCGTGCATTCGCTGCTCGCCGCGGGGGTGGACGTGACGAGAGAAACGGCCATCGGACCCGCCGCCGACTTGAACTCGCCCATTGCGCGCAGCGAAATTCTGCGAGCCGTCGCAAGCTTGTTCCCTGCGGAAACCGCGATGCACAAGAAGTCGGTGGAGTCGTACGTTTCGTCGTCGACGTCGCGCGCGTCCTCTCTCGGACTCGAGCCCGTCACCTCAACGTCGTCCGAGATGTCGGCATCCTCATCGTCTTCGGTTGCGACCCTCAATCCCATCGCATCATCGTTGAGCGTCTCATCCGCGGCATCCATCGTCCCGGTCGGAGTTTCGACGACTCCGTTCTTCGGAACGTCTTCTTCCGCCGTTTCCACGCAAGGCGCATCGGCTTCCGCCGCGACGTTGACGAACGTGACGGCGCTCTCCGCTTCATCCGTTTCATCTTCAGCATCGTCTTCGGCGGTCATGCAGGCTCTCTCGTCACTTTCCACCACCATTCAGACATCGCTCCAAACGGCCGTCGGACTTTCGTCCACGAGTTCCTCCGCTTCGTCCGTCGAACCGTTCGTCGGCCTCCCGACCGATATCGACGTCACCGATGACAGCGCTCCCGATTATTTGGCTCTCGACGGCCTCAAGATCTTGCCGCAGAGCTTCCGTACCATTTTCGGTCTGGACTTGGGCGTGACCACGCAGGAAGCATCCCTGCTCCTCGTGCGTACGGCGTTCCGCCTCGGCCGCATTCCGCTTCTGCCCGACATCGAAGAGGAAAACGCGAAGAGCGCCGCACCTCCCGAAACGTTCATGTCGCTTCTTCCGTCAGAACTCAAACTTGCGTGCCTGGAAGAAGATCCCGACCGTGCAATGTCGGTGATCTTCACCGACATTCTGCCGGGCGATCCGCTCTTCACCGACGTGCATTCGCTGCTGTCGCTCAAGATCAAAAACGGCGACGACAAAGATCAGTGGCTTCTCGCCGCCACGCGTCGTCCCACCGAACTCGGTGTTGCCAAAGGCCAGCTCAAGGCCGTTCTCGACGAACCGGTCTCGGTTCTGGAGACGCTTCGCACGTTGCTCGTGCTGTCGTGCATGCCGCCGGAAACCAGAATCGAATTGATTCAGAATGGGGGCAAAATTACCTCGCAGGGAAGCGCCGCCACCAGAGTGGCACGCGACATGCTCTCGGATCTTCCGCGAGACGTCAGCTTCGCTTCGCGCGTCATGTACAAATCCCAGGACCATCAAAAGGAATTCGATCTCTCGCTTTTGGGCTACGCCCCGTCGCTCCTCCGAGGGGAGGCGCGCAGTCCGGCGGAAAGTTTTTCCGTGGAGGAGGCGGGTGACGTTCTGGCTTCCGCGGTCCTCGGCATCGCCGTCCGCGAAAAGCAGATCACGCCGCAAGCGGCCGAAGGCATGGCGAATGTGCTCGCGACCGCCATTCGCAAAGATCTTGCCGGCGAAGACATCGATTGGCGCAGCGAAGAAATTCTTCGCAAGACGCCTTTCACGCGCGGCATGCTCTTCAAGTTCCTCTCCTCCGTCATCGATTCTTCGCCGCTCTCCGCCGAGCTTGCCGGGGAGGAAATGCCTGCCACGGGCCAGCTGTGGTGGGATCGCATCAAGTAATCATGTTCCGCTCACTCGTCCTCATCGGCTCCATCGGAAGCTTCCTCACCGCGGCCATGTTGCCGCAGGGGGGCATCGATGCCCGAGCCCTCGCGGTAGCCGTTGCCGAGCGGGGTGAAATTTCCATGGGCGTGGCCTCGTCCACCGAAGCGTCCATCCAAAAAGCGGCGACGATCCTCAAGACGGTGTCGCAGGATCCCAAGCTGAAGGCCGCGCTCCTGGCCGCACACGACAACATTCCGGCCGCCGATATCGAAGCCGCGAGCAAAGCACTCCTCGCTCTTGCGCCGTCGCCCAAGACCATCGCCAAGAAGGCCGTGAAGACCGCGCTGAATTCCATGAAAAAGCCGCAGGTTTCCGCCATGTGGAAAACGATGAAGGCCGAAACCGACGACGCGGAGTTCAAGCGTTCCATCGATCGCATCGAATTCGCCACCAAGAAACAGGACATCCGACTCTGCATCGATGACGTCATTCCGTCGACCGCCGAAGACACTGGCGGCACGGCCACGGAAGGGGATTATCTCGCGCTCTGCATCGCCCGCATCACGCGGGACGAAAGCCGATGCGACCAAATTTCCGCCACGCTCACGATTCCGCTCCGCTTGCTCTGTACCGAAGAGCTGGCGGCGTAGAAACGCTGTGGTCCCGTACTGTGCTTTTCTCTCTACAATCCCTCACACACCTATGGAAAAACGAAAACTGAAAATCGGCGTCATGGGCTCGGCCAGCGGTCCGCAGATCGAGGACCCGGTGGCACGTGCCAAGGCCACCAAGCTCGGTGAGGAGGTTGCTCGACGCGGGTACATCCTCATCAACGGCGCGTGTCCCGGCTTGCCGCACGACGCCATGGAAGCCGCCAAGAAGGGTGGAGGACTCACCATGGGCATTTCGCCCGCGTTCTCCGAATACGAACACATCAACGAGTACCTGTCTCCCGCAGGCCACGACATCATCGTGTTCACGGGCATGGGTTTCATGGAGCGCGACATCATCAACATTCGTTCCAGCGATGCCATCGTCATCATCGGCGGCGGCATCGGTACCTTGAACGAGCTCACCATCGCCTACGATGAAGGTCGTCCCATCGGTATCGTCACGAACTCCGGCGGCATCAGCAACGCCGTGCCGCACGTCGTGGAAGAGCTGTGCAAGCGCAAAATTCCGCCGAACATGGTGTTCGATGACGATCCGACCAAACTCCTCGACAAGCTCGAGCAGGTCGTTCGCGAATATCCGCTGCCCATTCACGAAGACGGCCGCGTGAAAGACAGGAAGGACGGCAGGGGATAGTCACGCAGAACGTGCGGACGTACGAAAGTGAACGGTGCTTTTACTCTTTCGCTTTGCGCGACTTCTTTTTGCTCATGGGGTTCGGAGCGTTTTCTTCTTCGGTGCCGCGCGTCACCCAGCGAATCGGAGTACCGTCGAAGCCGAACGTTTCGCGCAAACGGTTTTCCATGTAGCGGATCTGCGAGATGGACACGCGCTTGGGGTTTTTGACGAAAATGACGAACGTCGGCGGCACGTCTTTGGCCTGCGTGATGTGCTTGGCGCGAGCGATTTCTCCCATCGGTTGTCCGTGGACGACTTGCTCGAACCAGCGGCGGAGGTCGCGCGTGGAGAGGCGACGCACGCGGCTTTGCTGCACCGATTCCACGATGTCGAAGAGTTTCGTGAGTCCTTCGCGCGTGACGGCGGAGCAGGGGATCACTTTCGCAAATTTGCTGCAGAAGTGCAGTGCCACTTTCACGTATTCGGTGGCTTGCGTGCGCTTCTCGCCTTTCATGAGGTCGATTTTGTTGAGCAAGATGATGAGGCCCTTGCCGCTTTCCACTGCGAGCGCCGCGATGCGCTTGTCTTGTTGTGCGGGCTGTTCGGACGCATCCAGCACCAAGATCACCACGTCGGCTTCGTCGATGGCGCTCTGGGTGCGCATCATGGCGTACTGTTCCAGGTCATCCACACGGCGCGCGTGCTTTTTGAGGCCCGCGGTGTCCACGAGCACGAAACGTTTGCCGTGGTAGTTCACCTCGGTGTCCGTGCTGTCGCGCGTGGTTCCGGCGATGGGGGAGACCATGAGAGGGGAGCGCTCGCGTTCCATTTCCGTCATGAGTGCGTTCACAATGGAGCTCTTGCCGACGTTCGGTTTTCCGATGATGGCGATCTTCGGGGCGGTTCCCGCATCCAGTTCCTCGGGAGGCAGCGGACCGAAGTTGAGATCGCGGAGTTTTCCGGCGATGGCCATCTTGAGCTTCTCCATGCCGAGTTTGTGGATGGCGCTTACGGCGATCATGTCGTCGCCGATGTTCATTTCCTGGTAATCGAGCGGCATGGCGTCGAGCGCGTTCGGCGTATCGGCTTTCGTGATGGCGACGATCACCGGGACGTGACGTCGGCGCTGTTTACGGATCATGTCGACCACCGTACGGTCGTCGGAAGTGATTTCCTCGCGGCCGCTCACGGTGAAGATGATGACGTCGGCGTACTCGATGGCGAGCGTGGACTGCGACTTCACGTCGGCCTCAAAGTCTTTGTCGCGCGTGGAACCGATGCCTCCCGTATCAAGAATGACGAATGGAATGCCGTCGGCTTCGATGCGCTGGCTGATGATGTCGCGCGTCGTACCCGGCACTTCGCTTTCGATGGCACGCCTGGCACCCACGAGTCTGTTGAAGAGCGTGGATTTGCCGGTATTCGGCCTGCCGATAATCGCGACGACGGGGAGTTTGGCCATGGTTGAGCGTTCAGTTTAGCAGAAGCTTGTCACAAAAGATCCACTCTCCGTCTGTTTTCTTGCATTTCTGCGGGGCTTTGCAAGAATCCGGCCATGCACACTCCCACTTCCGCCACCGCCGAAAGCACTCGCAGAATCGATCCGCCTCATCTCCTCAACGGTCAGCGAAAAGCCAAGGCCGCCGAAGTGGAAGCGTCGGTCCGCAGAGAATTGGGTCTCGTCATCGAAGAAGATCCGCTCATGGGGGCGATGTGGGAACAGGTCAAAATGCAGGCGCTCAATCCCCGACCGTCGCTCGTTCAGGGACGAGTGGGTGCGGGCAAAGAATTGGTCTCCAAAGCCGTCGGAATGTTGTGGATGCCGGACAGACTGGAGGAGGGCGTCAGGCCATCCGTCGTGCGTTCCACATCGCTCAGTGAAGGAGTGGCGGAATCGGAATTCTTCGGACACGAGAAAGGAGCGTTCACCAGCGCATTCGAGAGACGCATCGGAGCTTTTGAATCGCAGATGAACGGAGGTGCCGTGGTTCTCGATGAGATCGGAGACGTTCCCCCGAAAATGCAGGCCAAGCTGCTCGCCGCTCTCGAGAGTCCCAATGAATTCAGCCGCGTCGGCAGCAACAAGACACTGAATTTCCACGGCAAAGCGGTTTCTTCCACCCACAGGGATTTGGACCAGATGGTCGTGGACGGAACGTTCCGCGAAGATCTTTTGTCGCGCCTCCGCGCCGCAGGCGTCATCGTGGTGCCGACGCTGCAGGAGCGCTCTCTCGAGCATCGCAGCTTGCTCATCGATAAATTCCTCGCCGACGTCGCCGCAACGCAAGGCATTGCAGAAAATCCCTCCACGCTCATGACCTCCGGCGCGCGCGGATACTTGCTCGTCGAGAACTTTCCCGCAAACGTTCGTGACCTCAGAAACGTCATTGAGCAGGCGTTCTTTGCGGCGTATCAGGCCAACACGTTCCCCATCGATTCGCATCATCTTCAAAAGCCCGCACCCTATAGCGGCAAGCAGCCGCACTCGTCGCATTCGCCCGACGCTCCGGTGGGCGATCTCAAGCTCGCATCGCAAAATTCGGAAAGAGACATCATCATCAGGACTCTCGTTGCGAACAATTATCAACGCACGAACACGGCAAGGCAGCTCGGCATCAGCCGCGTCACGCTCTACAACAAGATGAAGAAGTACGGTCTCATGGAGCAGGTCAGTCATCAACCCGACGCCACGGCGTAAGAGTTACTTCTTCTTCGGATCTTCCGCAGTCTTGGGTTGCACCAGTCCGCGCTTGGCGATGTTCTGTTTGGCCGCATCGAGGCGGCTCTGCTGTGCGCGTCTTTGAGCCACCGGAGTCTCCCTGTGAGCATCGGACTGCTCTGCGAGTTCGATGGCTCTGAGAAGGTTCGCGTCGTACGTTCGCCGAATGTCGTCGCCTTCCTATGCGCCGGGTGCTCTTTTCGCCGAAGATTCCGTCGCCGCGCGGTCGAGCACTTCACGATATGCGCCTTCTTGCACGATGCGACTGCTTCCTTGCTCCAACGTGGTTGCAAGTTCGCTCCACGGACGGAATCGGTTCGTCACGCCCACCTCTTCTTTCATCACCGGTTTGTGTGCCAGCGCGACCGCCGCAAATGCCGCAGCTTTCTTGGAAGGAACTCTTCCGTACGGTCCGTCTCCGACATTCCGTCCGTTCGCCATGGCGTCCGTCAGGTAATCGGCGGCGTCCAGGAGCGGCTGAGGAACGACTTTTTGGTTGAGTGACCTGTGTGCCGTCAATTCGTAAATGACGGCGCCCGCCACCGTGGGGTCTTGCGTATTCACCTCGGGTTTCAGTGCGTCTCCCACTCGCATGCGGTCGATGAGTCCTTTGACGCCGGCACGCAAACTCGTCGCCGTTTCGGCGGCCTTGGACTCGGGAGGCAGTTTTCGCACCTGCTCATCCAGTCTTTTCAGGATGCCCAAGAGAGTCGTGGACCAGTGTTTCGTCGTTTCGGGCTGCAGCGGCTCGCCGCTGATTCTCGCTTTCCTTTCCCTCGTGCGAGCATGTGCCGATTCGCACAGTCGGATGAGTCCGAGAATTTCCGTTTCCACCGCGGGGTCGACTTGTACGAGCGGCTTCCACGGAACGTCGGGTTTCTTTTCGGCGGATGATTTGACCGGCAGAGGAGCGGCGGACGGCAGGTTCTTTTTCGGGTCGGCAGCGGGAGTTGCCGCGCTTTTTGCGGCGGCTCCCGTGGTATCCAGCACGCTTTCCACCCGCAATCTCATGTTGGGGTCGGTGTCTCCCGCACCCCTGCCTTTCCCTATCGCCGTTTCCGCGGCACTCGGCGGCCTCGGTTTCGGCGTATCGGTCGTCGATTTCGGCACGTCGGGTCCTTGTTCTGATGGAGGCATGGAAGAATCGTAATCCTCCTTCATGGAGAGTCAACTTCGCACGATCGTCTTTTCGGTTCCGGTCCAGTTTCTGCTACAGTTTCGCCATGCCCGGCGATTACAATTCATCGGAATCCGAAGCCAAATGGCAGAAGAAGTGGGATGAGGCCAAGCTCCATGCCATCGACCTGAAAAATGCCAAGAAGCCGTACTATTCGCTCGTGATGTTCCCGTACCCCAGCGGAGACAAGCTCCACGTGGGCCACTGGTACAACTACTCGCCCGCCGACAGCTTTGCGCGCTTCATGAAGATGCAGGGACACGACGTCTTCGCACCGATGGGCTTCGATGCCTTCGGGTTGCCTGCGGAAAACTACGCCATCAAAACGGGAACCCCGCCCGCCGAGAGCACGGCCAAGAACGTCAAGACCATGATCACGCAGCTCAAGCGCATCGGTTGCATGTACGACTGGGACAAGACGCTCAGCACCACCGATCCCGAATATTATCGATGGACGCAGTGGCTGTTCCTCGAGATGTACAAGAACGGACTCGCGTACAAGAAGGAAGCCGCCGTGAACTATTGTCCCAAAGATCAAACCGTGCTCGCCAACGAGCAAGCCCAGGACGGCACGTGCGAGCGTTGCGGCACGCCCGTGGAGCGCAAGTTCCTCACGCAGTGGTTCTGGAAGATCACCGATTACTCGCAGAAACTTCTCGATAATTTGGACAAGCTCGATTGGCCGGAAAAAACCAAGATCATGCAGAGAAACTGGATCGGTCGCAAAGAAGGCATCGAGATCACGTACACGATCAAAAATTCCAAGAAGACCGTGACGTGTTTCACCACGCGCCCCGAGACGAACTACGGCGCAACGTTCATGGTGATTTCACCCGAGCACCCCGAGCTCGATTCTTACGTCACTGCCGATCAGAAAAAGGCCGTGAAAACATACGTGGAGAAAGCCGCCAAGCGCACGACGAGCGAGCGCGAGAGCGCCGACCGCACGAAGACCGGAGTCTTTACGGGAAGCTACGCCGTGAACGACCTCACCGGTTTCGAGATGCCGCTCTACGTCGCCGACTACGTCCTGATGGGTTTTGGGACCGGTGTCGTCGTCGGAGTGCCCGGCCACGACATGCGCGACTTCGAGTTCGCCAAGGCGATGAAGGACATCAAGATCGTGCGCGTCATCAAGAGCGCCGACGGTGAGACCGGCGCCATCGACTCGGCGGACCAAGTCTTCGAGGACGAAGGCGAACTGATCAATTCGGATTTCCTCAACGGCATGCACCCGCACGCGGCGATCCCCACAATGATGGACCACATGGAGAAAAAGGGCATGGGCAAGCGCGTCATCACGTATCGTTTGCACGACTGGCTCATCAGCCGCCAGCGCTACTGGGGCGCACCCATTCCCATTGTCTACGATCCCGAGGGCAAGCCGCATCCCATTCCTGAGGAACACTTGCCGTGGCTGTTACCCACCGATGTGGAGTTCAAGCCCACGGGCAAATCCCCGCTCACGGAGAGCAAGGAATTCATTGCGCGCACCGAAAAGATTTTCGGCAAAGGCTGGCGCCCTGAGTTCGACACGATGGATACGTTCGTGTGCAGCAGCTTCTACTACCTGCGGTATCTCGCCGGCGGCACCGCATCGGAGGAAAAGAAACTTATCGACAAAGACATCGAAAAAAAGTGGATGCCCGTGTCCATGTATATCGGCGGACCGGAGCACGCGTGCATGCACCTCATCTACGCGCGCTTCGTCATGATGGCGCTCAAGGACTTCGGTCACGTCTCGCACGACGAGCCGTTCCAGCGCTTGGTTCACCAGGGTCTCATCACGAACAAGGGCGCCAAGATGAGCAAGTCCAAGGGCAACGTCGTGAGTCCCGATGAATTCGTCACCAAGCACGGTTCCGACGTGTTCCGCATGTACCTCATGTTCATGGGACCGTTCGAGGCCGGCGGCGACTGGAGCGACCAGGGCATCGTGGGCATCGTCCGTTTCGTCCAACGAATCTGGAAAGTCGTCACCGAGAAATCGAACAAGAAAGTCATCCAGGACAAGCCTCACGTTCTCTCGGCGCTCCACAAAACCATCAAGAAAGTCGGCGATGACATCAAGGCACTCCAGTACAACACGGCCATCAGCGCACTCATGCAGCTCCTCAACCTCATCGAAAAAGAAGAATCGTTTTCGGATTCTTTGGGTAAGACCGTCGCACTGCTTTTGTCACCGATGGCTCCGCACTTGAGCGAAGAGCTCTGGGAAAAGCTCGGTGGAGAGGGCTTCGCCTGCAATCAGCCCTGGCCCGTATTCGAGCAGTCGCTCACCGTGGATGCCACCATCACGGTGGTCGTGCAGGTGAACGGCAAAGTCCGCGGAGATTTGTCCGTGCCGAACGAAACGACGAAAGAAGAAATTTTGAGCATGGCCAAGGATTTGGACAACGTGAAGAAATTTCTCACCGGTCCCATCAAGAAAGAAATCTACGTGCCGGGGAAATTGGTCAGTTTAGTCGTTTGAGCAATGCGTACACATCAAGTATGGGCGCCTGCAGTGGTATATGCAGGCGCCCGTTCGTTCACTTCGTGAGGTACCTGATTGTGGCGGCCAGGCCGCCGCCGATGAGGGCGGCGACGATCCGGTTTGCCCAGGCAACCTTTGCCTCGGCCTTCTGCTCGAGGGCTTTTGCCCTATCTTCCGTTTGGCTCAGACCGAAGATCGTCGCCGGGGGTACCCCGTCTTCCGCGAGGCGACGGGTTGCCCCGTCGCCATGTGCGAGCTCGGTGATGCCGCCTCCCCTTTCGGGGTGGGCGGGGTCGAACCCGCCGGCGATGGCGAGCTCCAGCGCCCGCTCACGGTTCCTACGCCGAATCCGGACGACCTCGGCGGCGTCCTGCGTCGCCGAGAGGCGCAGCTTGCGCTGCGCGTAGAGCAGTCCAACCACGATCAACACTGCAGGAAAAAACAGCATGGTCATCAACCTCCGGAAGTCCTCACGGTGGCCGGGGCACGTTGCCCCAACCGTTTCAATGAACGTAACTTGAATTATAGAATATTATGCAAATAAAGCAATAGTCTATCAATGGCTTCCATAAGGCAAATAATCGACTTTTAACTGATTTAAAAAATTGACCTAAGCAATATAATATGTTTAAATAAATATAGATCTTTCAGCTCACAGCTTACGGTGCTCGGCCATGCTGGTCGATCATCATCTCTGCGTGCGCCGTATGGCGCGTCTAATGGAGTCGGTCCGATGAAGAACAGCCTGTTCGCAGTCCTGAAGTTCGCTTACGTCTGTGTGGTCATTGCGATGCTCGCGTTGGTGTTCTCCCCGCCGGGGTACAACCTGGCGGCCAACTTGTCGTTCAAGTACTCCAACGGCGGATTTCTCGCCGCCTTCGGGTACTGGAACAACAATTGGTCGTTTGTGTGGCACCCGCGCCTGTACGTCATTATCGCGGGCGGGGCGCTCGTCGGTCACTTTATCTCCGGTGACCACGATGGCGAGCCCTCGCGCAAGCAGTTCATGCTTGTGTCGGTCGGCTTCCTTGTCGTCACCGTTCTGGTGATGGTCGGGCGCTATTACGCATGGCAGAGCGTTTGAGCTCAAAGGTCGGGTACGAAACTTCGGTTTCGCACCACTCCGGCTCCCGCAAGGGGGCCGGTTGACCATGCTTTTTTACCACTTCGCTTCTCTCGTCATCATTTTCATCCAACCGCGCAGTTCCGGGTGCATGGGAGCCGCACTGACGCGAGCGGCCGTCTCTTCGAATGCCGCAAAGATGCGAAGTCCCTTGGGGTCGTTTCTCACGATGCCTTCGGCCAACATGTTGGCGCGCTCCACTTGATCATCGCTCAGCCTGAAATCTTGCGACATCATGTCGACGAGGATTCGCGTCGGTTCCATGGTCTCGCATTGGAAGTCCGCATGCACGGATTCGATGCCTTCTCGCACCCGCAATTCGTGGTCGCGTTCGGATGCCGCATTGTGTGGGTCCGACACTTTTGCACCGATGATTTCGGTTTCCAGGTTTCCGAGCAGCAACGAAGCTGTCTCGTCTTGGATGACGGCCAGAGGAAGCCAGGAGTCGATGGGATCGGTTTTTGAGATCGCCTGCAGCAACAGTTGATCGGAGGAATCCATGCCCGTCTTTTCATACGTGCGATGAAAGTGACGGTTCGTCGTTTCCACCAAATAGAGAATGCGGGTCGAGACGATCGACTGTATTTTTTTCAGACGTTGCACGCGGTCGACGACGAATTCTTCGGCGAATCTCTGATGGATGAGTTCCGGAGCCCGTGACGGGATGATTTCCTCAAGAGTGCGCATGGTTCAGCCCAGGGAAGCGGAAGTCACGATGTGTCCCAGCTCTTCTTCGTCCAGCGTCATGGAACCGATCGCGCCGACTTGGTTGTTGGCACATTGAAACGTTTGGATCGATTTCCAATTCTGCGCGCGAATGTCGGCATCCAAATCGCCGGGTCGGAACACCGCGTGGCTCTGAAACCACTTGTCGTAGCTGCCATACAGCCGGTGCTGCAGTCGTTCCGTCGCGGCCTGGGCATGCGGAAACACCGCGGCGGGATCCAGTCCTCGGTACGCGTAGTCACCCGTCAGGACGATGCCGTGCGACAAAAGATGGGCCAATTCGAGAAGATCCTGCATGTCGCGTGCTTCAAAGTGATGCAGCTCGAAGGCTGCGATGACGCACGCGAAGCGACGTACGTTGTTTTGCACCAGCATCCTCAGTCTTGCGAGGACGTCCTTCGGCGTATCGACGATGCGCTCTCTCTCGTTCTGCAGAAATCTCTCGGACAACATGACATCCCCCGCGAACGGTATGTTGGTGTGCGTACCGATCAACAGACTTTCATTGTCGCTCGGACCGAAGTGTCTTGCCGCCGCCGCGGACAGCTTGTAGAAGGCGTCACTCGCTTTTTGGGGACACTCTTTCATGGATGCGAAAGGGAAATTATTTTCCGGCGAGCGTATCGCGGATGGCGCTTACGACACCTGCCACATTCGTCGCCTTTGAAAGCTTGGTTGCCAGCTTTCCATCGAATTTTGGAGCAAGCTTGAGTCCCTTCAGCAGCTGTTGCGCGAGCGGAAGATTATTCAGGCTATCCGACAGATCGAAGCTCTCGGGAAGTTCATTCGGCGGTACACCCAACTCATCGGAAAGCTTCGATGTCGCCAGATCGATGAGCGTTGAGTCGTCCGGTCCTTCGAGAGGTGCACTTCCAGCCATACGTACATGGTACGAGGAACGCCTTATTTGTCAATTTCCTGAGATTGTGACACCGTTTCCTTGGCTTGCCCTCAATGTCCTTGGCGAAACCGATGCCGCAACGTACCCTGGCTCGGTGTCCCATCCGTTCGACAGATACGCCGGCTTCACCGACCTTCAAATTCTGAAGGACGTGAGCGCGAAACCGCTCCGTAAATCCATGCGCGTGAATACGCTCAAATATTCACCCGCCGAATTTTTATCGTGGGCCAAGTCCAAGAGCTGGATGACCGAACCCGTGCCGTGGTGCCCGGAAGGATTTTTTGTCGACCGCGTGAACCGCGACGAGGCCCTCGGGAAAGATTTGTTCCACTTGCTCGGCGGCTGCTACATGCAGGAAGCATCGAGCATGCTGCCCGTTGCTCTTTTGGATCCGCAGCCCGGCGAGCGCGTCCTCGACATGAGCGCCGCACCGGGGAGCAAAACCACGCAGATCGCCGCGCGCATGGGTCGTGCGGATGCACAGGAATTACAGAAGAAGAGGGGGCTCTTGATTGCCAACGACGTCCAAGAGAAGCGCATTTGGTCGCTCCTTACCAACTTGCAACGTTGCGGAGTCGTGGATGTCGTCGTCACGCGCAAAGTGGGACAGTGGTTCGCGGGCAACATGACGGAGGTCTTCGACCGCGTGCTGTGCGACGCTCCGTGCACCGCGCAGGGAACGGCGCGCAAAGACAGCGACGCACTCAAGTACTGTTCCGATGACAACATCGGCAAGATGGCCAAGCTCCAACGCGAACTTTTGGAATCCGCCATCCACGCCTGCAAAGTGGGCGGACGCATCGTGTATTCCACGTGCACGCTGACACCCGAGGAGAACGAAGGAGTCGTGATGTCGATGCTGCAGAAGTTTCCGGGGATGCTCGAAGTCGTCGATCCGACGGAATTGAGAATTGAGAATGGAAAATTGAGAATTGCAGTCGAAGATTCCATAAAAGTCCAAGAGAGTCTTCATCATAATTCTCAATTCTCAATTCCTCATTCTCCATTCTTACGCATCTGGCCGCAGACGTTCGATACCGAGGGATTCTTCTGCGCCGTCCTCAAAAAAGTCGCGCCTACGAAAGATCGCGGAGAGAAGAGCAAAGACGACCATCGCTTCGAGCTCGTTCCTCCGTCGCGTGCCCGCGCCATCGCCGAGCGCTTGGAAGATTGGTTCGGCGCCAAATTTCTGCGCGATGACGAAGTGCTCATCGAATACAAAGAACAGCTCTCGGTGCTTCCGAAATCCATCTTGAAATTTTATTTGCCGACGAATCCGTACATGTCGGGCTTGCCGTTCGGAAAGTCCACGTCGCACGGACTCACGCGTCTCTCGCACGAGATGGCCACACTCCGCGGACTGGAGGCCACGAAGCAAGTCGTCACGCTGAGCGAGTCCGACATTCGCGATGCGATGAAGGGCGTGAACGTGAAGTATGAGAAGCCGGGGATGGACGACGGCGACGTCCTCATTGCGATGGAATCGGCGGCACTCGGCCATCCCATCATCTTGGGACGAGGGATGCTGAAAAACGGCATCATCCTCAATAGGCTCCCCAGGGAGATGGTGAGGATGTTTGCTTAAATAAGGAAACCAAAGAAACCCACGAAACCAAAGAATCCAACGATGTTCGTTGGTTTCCTTGGATTCTTTGGATTCCTTGGTTTCCCATTTCGATAGTCCTGTACAATCCTCCTCCCATGGACATTAAAGACGAGATCCGCGCCCGGCTTCCCATCGATCAGCTGGTCGCACAGTACTGCCAGCTCAAGAAGAAAGGCCGCAATTTCGTCTGCGTTTGTCCGTTTCACAACGACAGTCATCCGAGCTTTTTGGTATCGCCCGACAAAGGGATCGGTTACTGCTTCGCGTGCCAGAGCGGGGGAGACATCTTCAGCTTTTTCCAGAAGATCGAAGGCGTGGATTTCCCGACGGCACTCAAGATGCTGGCCGAAAAGGCGGGAGTGGAAATTCCAAAGGAGCATAAGTCGCACAAGCCCACGGTGAGCAAAGACGAACGCGAACGTCTGCGCGACTGTCTCACCGCGGCGCAGAAGTTTTATCAGCAGAAACTCCGGGACGTCCCCCATGCTTTGAAGTACGTGCAATCTCGCGGCGTGCCGCCGGCACTCATGGAGAAATTCGGCATCGGGTATGCCCCGGATTCGTTTTCGGAGACGTACGAATATCTTCTGAAAAAAGGTTTCAGTCGCACCGAAATCATCGCGGCCGGACTCGGCATTCAAAAGGAACTCGAGGGCCGCATGTACGACAGGTTCCGCCACCGCATCATGTTCCCCATCACCGATGCGCAGGGCCAAGTCATCGGCTTCGGCGGCCGCACGATGGGCGATGACGACGCCAAGTACATCAACTCTCCCGAGAGTCCTCTCTACAACAAATCGTCGGTGCTCTTCGGCTTGTTCCAAGCTCGCGATGCCATCCGCAAATCGCACACCGTGCTCCTCGTGGAAGGCTACTTCGACGCCATCGCAGCACACCGCGCGGGCATCGAGAACGTCGTTGCCGTGAGCGGCACCGCACTCACCGACGAGCACGTCAAAATCATCCGCCGTTACGCCGACCAAGTCGTGCTGTGTTTGGACCAAGACAACGCCGGGCAACTGGCCGCCGGTCGCGCGTTCGATCTGCTCAGCCGTGCGCACCTCAAGATCAATTCCGTCTCACTCCCGTCCAAAGATCCCGACGAACTCGTGCAGCGCGACGCCAATCTCTTCGCCTCGCTCGTCCGCGAGTCGTCCGTGCCGTACATCGATGCCGTCATCGAGCGGCTCAAGGCCAGGCCAGACCGCGCCGAGCCCACGGGCAAGCTCGCCATCTCCGAAATTTTGTTCCCGCTGCTCGCCGCACTGCCCACCTCCGTGGAGCTCCGTGCGTACGTGGAGAAAGCCGCGCAGATGTTCGGCATCATCGAGAGCGAAATGCAGTCCGATTTCCGCACGTGGAAGCAGGGCAACGAACACGCAAAGCCTCTCGCAAAATCGTCTCTGAGCGATACGGCGTACACGCGTCATCAATTGTGCTTGGGGCTGGCCCTCGGCCAACCCATTCTCCGTCCGCTCCTCCCCGAGCTTATTCCGTCCGACGATTCCGCACTCGCTCGCGTGCAAGCGGCGCTCGTGACGGCGGGAGAAGCATCGGCTGCCGATGTGCTCTCGCCGCTCGAACTCGATCCCGTCGTTCGCGAAAAATTGCACGTGCTCGCGCTCTACTGCGAGGAAAATTTTCCGTCGTGGTCCGAAACCGTGGCGGCCAAGGAATTCCGCAAGCTCTCGTCATCCGCCAACCGCGAAGTCGTCACGGCCAAGCAGATGGTGCTCGTGCAAGCGCTCAAGGAAGCCAAGGCCAAAGGCAGGCCCGACGAAGAGGCGAAAATTCTCACGCAATATCAGCAACTCTTGAAATTGACGAAGATGACGAACGTCCGGTCGTCATGAAGCGAGGTCTCGTCCTCTCCGGCGGTGCGGCGTGGGGTCTCGCCAACATCGGCGTTTTGCACGTCTTCGAACGCGAGAACATCACGTTCGATTGCATCGCCGGGAGCAGCATGGGCGCCATCGTCGCGGGAGCGTACGCACTCGGAATTTCCGTGCGTGAAATCGAGCGCATCGCGTCGGAAATCTCGTTGCTTTCCGTCGCCACGATGAGTGAAAAACCGTTCGCAGGGGGATTGCACGGCGGCATGTTGAACCAGTCCCTGCGCGAGATTCTGCACGATGCCGTCGGCGACGCACGCATCGGCGATTGCAACATCCCGTTCGTGTGCGTGGCGGGCAAAGTGAAGAAGCCCGTCGACTGGCTCACCATCTGGAAGCCCGGATTCACGGAACATTTTTTGGACGCCGTGCAGCCCCACGTTTTTTCTTCCGATGCCGCGATGATCGACGCGCTCATGGCGAGTTCGGCGCTTCCCATCATTTTTTCTCCCGTTCGCGTCGGCGACGACACGTTCGTCGATCTCGTTCACTTCGGTTCCATTCCGGCACGACGACTTCGTTCACTCCATTCGCCCGATGTCGTGATCGGTACCGATACCAGCCCGCGCTACGACAAGGTCGGCAAATTTCTGCCCGAGGCATGGAAAGAATTCATTCGTCGCGGTCACGATGAGATGGACGCCGACCGATCGGCGTGCGACGCGGTCATCGTGCCCGTCATGCCCAAGGCGATTTTCCGCTTCGACAGGGCTGCCGAATTCATCGAAGCGGGCCGTCTGGAAGCCGAAAAGTCGTTGCCCGAACTCCGAAAAGTGTTGAAACTCGATGCTCAAGAGGCCCGGAAGCGCATCTCGTAGTTGCAAACCTGCGCTCAACCCTATAGTCTCCTTCCACTTTATGGCTTCGCATCCACGTAGTTTCATTCATCAGCCGACTGATGACGAGTTGAAGGCGTTTCCCGATGAGATCAAGCATTTGGTGAAGAAGGGACGCGAGCAACGATACGTCACGCATCAGGAAATTTTGCGTGCCGTGCCGAACGCCGAAGAGAACATCGATCTCCTCGACCGCGTGTACACGCTGTTCATGGAGCTCGGCATCGACGTGCTCGACGTGAAGGACGCGCTCATCTGGCAGCGCAAAGCCAACGTGAACGCCCAAGCGCAGATCCAAGACAGCGAGGCCGGTTCCGGTGCAACCACTGCAGCGACGACGGACGACGAATCGCTCGAGGTCGTCGCCACCGCCGGTATCCGCATCAAGGACGACAAATCCAAGACCGCCGACGAGAAGAAGAAGCGCAAAGAGCGCGAGGTCGATCTTCTGGAAATCTCCAACGACTCCGTGCGCATGTACTTGTCCGAGATCGGACGCGTGCCGCTCATCGACGCTCGCAAAGAAGTGGAGCTTGCCCGCCGCATCCGCAAGGGCGATGCCGGCGCCAAGCAGCAGCTGGCCGAGGCCAACCTGCGTCTCGTCGTTTCCATCGCCAAGAAGTACATCGGTCGCGGACTCTCGTTCCTCGATCTCATCCAGGAAGGAAACATCGGTCTCTTCCGCGCCGTCGAAAAGTTCGACCCGGAGCGCGGCTTCAAGTTCTCCACCTACGCAACGTGGTGGATCCGTCAGGCCATCACCCGCGCCATCGCCGACCAGGCCCGCACCATCCGCATTCCGGTGCACATGGTCGAGACCATCAACAAGCTCACCCACACGCAGCGCCGTCTCGTGCAGGAACTCGGACGCGAGCCCACCGTGGAGGAACTCGCCGTGGAAATGGAAATGGACATCAAGAAGGTGCGCCACATCCAGAAGATCAGCCAGGACATCATCTCGCTCGAAGCTCCCGTGGGTTCCGAGGAAGACAGCAAGCTCGGCGACTTCATCGAGGACGAAGAGGCCGTGAACCCGTTCGATGCCACGAACCGCCAGCTCCGCAAAGAGAACGTGCACGCGATGCTCGAGTACCTCACCCCCCGCGAACGCAAGATCATCGAAATGCGCTTCGGACTGCGCGACGGCATCGGCCACACGCTCGAAGAAGTGGGCAAAGAGTTCAACGTCACGCGCGAGCGCATCCGTCAGATCGAGGCCAAAGTTCTGCAGAAACTTCGCGACCACCCCCGTTCCGTCTCCATTCGCGAGCACGGTGCCGGCAAGGGCGCCGCTCCGTTCACGGCACCGTCCTTCATGACGGGCAAGCTCTGCCCCGAGTGTCGCAAGGGAGTTCTCGTGGAGATCCACCAGGCCGGCAAGACCGTCATGAAGTGCGATCACTGCGCGTACACCGTCGGACAGATCAAGGACTGAGCGCCTTCCGCCTTTTCCAATGCATCGTCGAGTCGTTTCCATCCCCGAGCTTGTCCTGGGGGCTTTGCGTTTGTGCAGGCGCCTGTGGCTCGGCATCCTCATCGCAGCCGTTTCATTCGCCATGATCTTGGCCGCGGTCTCGGGCTTCAGTGAGCGCCGCATCGGACAGATCGAGGATCGCATGGCCGCACACCTCAAGATGTCCGACGAAGAATTCCAGGCGGAAACCGAACGTCAGGTACGCGAGCTCGGGACGTTGGATGCCGTCACGTTCGTCGAGTCGTTGCAGCGTCACGGCAGCGGAGCTCTCGCGGGAAACGCGCCGCTCCCGGCCAAGAACGAGCTCGGCATCGCGTACATCGCACAAGTCGGTCCGTACGTTTTTCTGCTGCTTGCCGTGAATCTGTTCGTCGGTTTTGCCGCATTCATCTACTTCTTGCTCTTCTTCACGCGCATCACCAAATCTCCGTACGAGACGATTCCGACACTCCTGCGCAATATTTTGCCGATGTCTTTTGCGTGGCTCTGGGCGCTCGTCCGTTCGTACATCTGGATTCCGCTCGTCGGACCGTTTCTCGCTCTCTACATGATTCCCAGGCTTGCGCCCGCATTCGTGTACATCGCGAGCGGTGAGGCGGGCGTTTTCCAAGGATTTCACCTCAGCATCAAGCGCACCAAGGGCATGTGGTTCGGTACCGCGCTCGCCTTTATCGTCATGTGTATCGTGACGTTCGCGCTCGTCCTGTGGCCGGCCATGGTCGTGGCCGCCATCGCTAGTCTCTTCTCGCTCAAGATGGGTTTCGTCCTCTGGCTGATCGGCGCCATGCTCGGGATCGCGTTCTTCTCGGCTTGTCTCACGGTGCTTGGAGTCATGTTGGCGTAAATATCTCCATGCACAGCAAAGCCCTCACCCCGACGCTCGCGAAGCTCGCGTCGCCCCTCTCCACATTGTGGAGAGGGGTGCGAACGAAGTGAGCGGGGTGAGGGCCCTCCTTGATTTCCCCAATTCTCTCTATACTGAGAGCCATGCGAACCTTCGAGAAGGACTACGAGCGCCTGAACGCCGAGCAGAAACAAGCCGTGGATACGGTGGAAGGTCCCGTGATGGTCGTTGCGGGTCCGGGTACCGGAAAAACGCAGGTTCTTGCCATGCGCGTGGCAAGCATCCTCAAAAAGACGCAGGCACGTCCGGGAAACATTCTGTGTCTCACGTTCTCCACCGCGGGTGCCACCGCCATGCGCGAGAGACTGCGCAGCTTCATCGGCGGCGATGCATACGCCGTGACGGTGAGCACGATTCACGGATTTTGCGATTCCATCATTCGCCGTCACGCAACGACGTTCTCCGAGTGGGCGGCCAAGAAACCGCTGTCCGACGTGGAAAAGTACAAGCTGATGGAAAAGATCATCGATGACGTGGTCGGTGTGTCCACGCTCATCAATCCCAAGAATCCGTACGACCGCATCGCGGGAATCCTGGGACGCATCAGCGACTGCAAGCGAGAGGGCAAGACGCTCAAGGATTTGCTGAAGGTTGCGGGCGAGTACGACGAGCTCATGGAAGGAAAGAGCAAGAAGGGCACGAAGCAGCACGACAAAAATGTTCTGCAGGCCAAGAAGTTCCGCGATTTCATCGATCTCTTCAAGCGCTACGGCGAATATTTGGAAGAACACGACGTCTACGACTACGACGATATGATCCTCACGGTTCTCACCGCACTGCAAGAGGAGGAATGGCTGCTTTTGTCGCTCCAGGAGCGGTACCAGTACATCTTGGTGGATGAAGCGCAGGATTTGAACGGCGCGCAGTGGAAGGTCATCGAGAGGCTCACGACGTACGACAACGTGCCCCACGAACCCAACTTTTTCTTGGTAGGGGACGACGATCAGTCCATTTACCGTTTCCAGGGCGCGAACCTGGAACACATGCTGCAATTCCGCGAGCGCTTTCCCAAGGCGCCCATCATCGTGCTTACGACGAACTACCGTTCCACGCAGACGATTCTGGATGCCGCCGGTCGTTTGATCGCCCACAACGACGAACGTCTCATCGGTCGCATCCCGAATCTCAAGAAAGATCTCAAAGCCTTCACGAAAGAGAAGGGGGCGGAGCCGACGCTTCTTCGTCCGCCCTCCGATGCCGCCGAGCCGTTTCTCATTGCCGATCTCGCCGAGCAGAAAATCAAGGACGGAGTTCCGCCCGAGGAAATCGCCATCCTCGTGCAGACCAACGGCGAGCTCATTCCGCTGTACGACGTTCTGCGTGCTCGGAGCATCCCCGTCATTCTCAGCGGCAAGTCCGATCTCCTCGGACATCACATCGTGTCGCAGGCCGTGACGATCTTAAAAAGCTTGTCCACCACGACCGAAAATCCCTTCATCGCGGCGCTTGCGTGCGAGTCGTTCGGCTGCCATCCCGCCGATATCGCCAGAGTCATTGGAGTGTCCAGGGAAGCCAAAAAGAGCGCAGTCGACGTTCTCCTCGGCATCGAACAATCCGATCTTGAACTGGCGGACAAAAAGACACTCATTCGCTCGCGCGACATCCTGCTGGACCTCAGGCAAAAAGAGGAATCGCGCACGGTGCTCGAGACCGTGGAGCACGTGCTCAGAGAAAGCGGACTAGCCGAAGGCAAGGAGCTCGACCCGCTCGATCTCGCCGCCATCGAAGCGTTTTTCCATTACGTGAAGAAGCATTGTCTCGAACGTCCGTCACTCAGCCTCAAGGCGTTCATGCACGACCTCAGCTTCTTCTCCGATGAAACGTACACGCAGCTCCGTCTCACGTATCAGTTGCCGCATCTCGTCACCTCCGGCGTGCAATTGCTCACCGCGCACCAAAGCAAAGGACTCGAGTTCCACACGGTCATCATCAGCGGATTCCGCGAAGGACATTGGGACGAGCGCACGAATCCGTCGCGCCTCGCCCTTCCCGAAGACTTACTCTTCGGTTGGGAGGCTGAGCAGAAGCGCTACGAGAAACATCAAGATGAGCGCCGTGTGGCATACGTGGCCATGACAAGAGCAAAACGCGACCTGCTCATGGTCTGCCCCAAAGAGTTTGCGGTCGGCGAGCGGGCACGCCCCATCGCACCGTCGGCATTCTTCGCCGAGGCCGGTCCGCTGCCCGAAGCCGATGCGTCACTCAAAGATCCGGAGCGTTCGTCACTTCTGATTTTGAAACCGCATCGCGAGCTCGATGACGAACTCAAGGCGTACCTCACGAACAGACTCAAAGATTTCGCACTCTCACCGAGCGCACTCGCGGCGTTCCTCGAAGATCCGCAGGAATTCAAACGCGTGCACCTGCTGCGTCAGCCCGAAGAACTCACGCCCGATTCACTGCTCGCCATGGGCTACGGCAGCGCCGTGCACTGGGCGCTCAAGGAGTGGGCCGCATCGCTGCAGAAGAAAGAGGAGTTCGGCGACAAAGAGTTCCTGGATGCCTTCACTTGGCACCTCACCGAGCGCAATGTGCTCACCGAGGCCCAGCGTAAAAACCTGCTTTCCATAGCCAAAGACGCTCTTCCGGCCTATTTCGGCGCGCGGCTGGCGGGCACCGCTCCCGTCATCTACGCCGCCGAACGCGAGTACAAAGCCATGCTCGGGGAGATTCCTCTCAAAGGAAAAATCGACCGCATCGACGTGGCATCGGCAACGTCCGCGGACGCCGTCGTCATCGATTACAAAACCGGGAGGCCCAAGGCACCTTCCGCCATCCGCGGTGGCATCGAAGAGGGGAGAGTGTCGCGCACCCGTGAGGGCGACAATTTCCGTCAGCTCGTCTTCTACGCACTCCTGCTGGAACAAGCCGAACCGATGCTCGTGCCGCAAGCGTTCTCGCTCGAGTTCATCGGCGAGAGAGGAGAGGATCCCGTCGCGCGACAGTTCAAAGTGACGCAGCAAGAGAAAGACGATCTCAAGTCGCTCATCAAGCACGTGTGGGAAAAAATCATCACACTCGATTTTTCCCCTTTGGAAGCCGGAAAGTAGGGTATCGGTCTTTTGTATTTGCAGGCGTGCTTCGCACTCCGTACGCTCGGTTCGATGAGTGATTTGCCCGTGACGTTGGAAATCGTGTTGGCCCAAGAATTGGCGGATCAAGAACGATTGATGAAAGCCGAGCGCCTCAAAAAATTCGGCGAGTTGTGCACCGAGTACGACACGCTTCGGGCGGAAGCACGCAAAAAGATCACCGATCTCATCAAGATTCCCGTCGCTCCGGCCGCCATCGTTGCGGGATCGGTGGCAATGCTCGCGAAGCTCGGAGTCATCGACAAGGAGTGGGGAATCGCCGCGGTCATTGCGGACATTGCGTGGGCTCTGGTTAAATTCAGCGCTGCGCTCAACAAGCGGAATCAGGCACTCGAAAAAGCCGAAAACATCATTTCAGAGGTTCGACTGCTCCTTTCTAAGATTGACGAGCGTGATGTGCTTTTTGCCAGATCGCTCGTGGATTCTTCAGTCGAAGGATTGTCCATGGAGCTTGCAAAAGGCCAAAAGATTGAATACAAAATGTGAACAATGCATCATGGCTATGCACAACGCGAAGATGTGGTAAAATTTGCGCGAAATCGCCGCATGCAGCGGTGATCCCTTACCCCCCCTTCTTATGTTTGGTGCCTGTGCATCTGCAGTAGCCGCGCGTGCTCGTCGCATGACAGCCGCTTCGGTTTCTTCCGTCATGCTTCTTTCTTCAGGTCTCTCCATGGTTCCAATTGGAGTACCGGCTGCTTTTGCAGCCTCCACCTTGACGGCAGCAACCGGGGGGAGTGCGATTCCTAGCAATACCACCGGTGGTGCTTACACAACCCTTACCGGTCCGATCATTTCTTCGATCGACAACAACGATATGAGCACCGAAACGACCGGGACGATCGTATTCACGAGGCCCACGGGCTTCGAATTCGATACGGGCGGAACTGCTCCTTCCGTTGTCGTTACATGCACCAGCAACTGTGGAACCGGCGCCACCAACAACATCAACAACCTTACGTCCGGCTCCTCAATCAACGGAGCCAACGTTGTCGTGACGGCAACCACCATCACGGTCACGATCACCGATGACGTCGATAACACGGGAGGCAACAACGCAGTCAACTCTCTCACGTGGCAAAACATTCGTGTTCGTCCCACTGCCGTCAGTCCCTTGGCATCCGGAAACATCACGATGTCATCGATGACGTTCAGCGGGGTCGGTACTACGAACGTCGGTACGCTCACAGAGGTTTCTTCCGTCATCATCACTCCGGCTACCGGTGGTTCCGCCATCAGTGCAGCAACGGTTGGCGGCACGTACACCGCTCTCACGGGACCGGTCATCGCCGAAGACGACACGGGTCAGATCCCCACGGGCACGATCATTCTGAATGCCCCCACGGGATTCATCTTCGATACGTCATCGAACGTCACGGGCACAGTGACGGTCGCTAACCCTGCCGCTTGCGGCCTTCTTGGAAGTCAGCCGCTGCGCCTCAATGGCTCGTCTTCTCAAACGGTTGCTCCCACGTCCACCACCATCACGATGACGGTGACACAGCAGGCTTCCGACATCTTCGGGTCTTGCCAATCCACCATCACGTACAGCGGTATCAAGGTTCGCCCGACAGCTGCCTTGCCGTTGGCATCCGGCAATATCACGAAAACAGGAACCTCCAACATGCTCGGCGTGAGCGCTTCCACAAACTTTGGAACACTGACGGAAGTCGCTCCTCCCGGGGCCACTCTCACCGTGAACGCCACCGTCACGAACGACAACGGCGGCACTGCTACGGCAGCCACCTTCACGTACAAAGTCGATGCCACGAACGTCCTCAGCGGAGCCGCGACCAGCGGTCTCAGCGTCGGTGCCCACACGGTCACCGTGGAAGGTACGACGGGTTACGCCGTCACCATCGGCGGCGACTGTGCCTCCGACGGCACCATCACGCTTGCCGCAGCGGACAACAAGGCATGTTCCGTCACGCTCAACGACATCGGTCCGAAGATCACCGTCACCAAGTCCGTCACGAACGACAACGGCGGAGCCAAGGTCATCGCCGATTTCACGCTGAAAGTCGATGCCACGAACGTTCTGAGCGGCGTGCAGAACACGTTCAGCGCCGGTGCTCACACCATCAGCGAAGTCGCTGACGTGGGTTACGCAGCCACCATCGGCGGCGACTGCGCCTCGGATGGCTCGCTTTCGACCGTTCTCGGCGGTGTGTACAACTGCACCATCACGAACAACGACATCGCTCCCAAGCTCACGATCACGAAGATCGTGACGAACGACAACGGCGGCACCACGGGAAGCGGAGGCTTTACGCTCCAGCTCGACGGTAACACCGTCACGAATGACGTTCAGTTCGTCACGACCATCGGCGCGCACGTCGTCAGCGAAATCGCAGACGCTCAGTACACCGGAGCCATCATCGTCGGTGATTGTGACATCAACGGAAACATCACGCTCGCGCTCGGCGACGTGAAGCACTGTTACATCACGAACGACGACAAGCCGGCACATCTCATCATCGACAAGCAGGTGACGAACGACAACGGCGGCACCAAGAACGACGTCGACTTCACCATCAACATCAGTGCCAATAACCCCGCCAGCGCTTCCATTCCGGGAGCAGCGGCAGGAACGGACGTTCAGGTGGATGCAGGTTCGTACGACATCACGGAGACTGCGGACGTGGGCTACGCCGCTTCGTACTCCGCTGACTGTACGGGTTCCATCGCTCCGGGCGAGACCAAGTACTGCACCATCACGAACGACGACATCCAGCCCAAGTTCACGCTCACGAAGGTCGTGGTGAACGACAACGGCGGAACCAAGGTCGTCTCGGACTTCCCCGTCTACATCGACGCGGGTCTCGTGACGTCCGGCGTTCAGTACGGTCTCGACGCAGGCACGTACACCGTCAGCGAACTCGGCATGCCTTCCACGTACGCGGCCAGTATCTCGGGTGACTGTGATTCGTCCGGCAACGTCACGCTCGTCGTCGGCGACGTGAAGTCCTGCACCATCACGAACGATGACATCGGTCCGAAGCTCACCATCATCAAACAGGTGGTGAACGACGACGGCGCCACGCGCGTCATCACCGATTTCACGCTCAAGGTGAACACGGATCAAGTGTTGAGCGGTTCTCAAACCACGCTCAACGTCGGCGACTACATCGTCGGTGAGATCGAAGACATCGACTACGACGGTACGTTCTCCGGTGACTGCAACGTCAGCAACGGAAACATTCACCTCGAACTCGGTGAGGTAAAGACCTGCACCATCACGAACAATGACCGCGTCAAGAACAGCTTCCAGACCGGCAACGGCGGAGCCGAAGGCCGCGACGGCCAGGGCACGTCCGCAAGCCCGGGTCACCAGACCACGCGCTTCACCACGCAGGCTGAATATCAGGCTTCCATCGCGACGGGTGGTGGCAACACGGCTCCCGCCGGATTCGGTGGAGGAACGTTGCCCGAAGGAGCGTTCGGCGGAGGACCCGACGTGCCGTTCTCCGATGCTGAAGTCGAGTACATCTGCTCGATGCAGAAGGCTCAGCCTGCAACCAGCACCACATCCTTCACGGAATGGCTCGGTTCATACATGGCCAACCTCATGGGACGTGATGCCGCTCAAGTCATCGCCGCACTCAAGGATCCTTCCTTCTGCGCTCCCAAGGCCGAGGCTGCCGTCAAGACGGCAGAACCCGTTGCCCTGCGCGTGAACAAGAAGGGAATCGTGGTTTCCACGAACCCCGTCTGGAACGCTTGTGTCACAGGTAAGAAAGTCAGCCTCGGTCTCATCCGCGCCAACCAGGATACGTACCAGCATCGTCAGGGTGCGGTGGAGAAAGACATTCCCATGACGTGCCGCGACTACCACCGCGGTGACGTGAATGTCTGGAACCACCCCGATTTCCCGAATTTGGAAATCACGCTCGACGGCAAGGGACGCCTCATCGGCGACTTGCCGCTCGGATACATCGCCGTCCGTGACGGTGCCGCATCCAACGTCGTTCAGAAATAGTCTCGATCATCAAACGAAAAGACGGCTCCCTCGCGGGGCCGTTTTTTTATTCCTTGCTGCGGTGCGTGCTGATGAACGTGAGAGGGTTTACGACGAGCGAGCCCACGTCACCGCTCGTTCCGGGGGGCACGGGAATGTGGTTCTCTCCCGGACTGCCGCGGTCCACCTGCAGGTGCAGGTGCGGAGCAGAGGTGTTTCCCGTCATTCCCACATATCCCACGGTCTGCCCCGGCACCACGTCATCGCCGACGTTCACGGCGGCCTTGTCGAAGTGTCCGTACACCGAGTAGTACGTTTCGCCGTTCTTCAAACGATGTTCGATGACGACGTGCAGACCCAGCGTTTGCGTCTTTTGAACGCTGTTCACACGACCTCCCCCGATGGCGCCCACGGGTGCTCCGCGAGCCAGCTTCAAGTCCACTCCCACGTGCGTTCCCGTGTATTCGCCGGCGTCCAGGTCGTACGAGCCGAAGAAACGAGTCGAGTAAAACAGTTTGGCCGTGATGGCGGGAACATTCTCCTCCCTCCACGGCTTTTCCAGGCTTTCCATGGGGGTCGTAAGCACGTTCATGTCGTAGCGGGGGATTTTCACGAAGTCCTCGTCCGTCATCTGTGAGTTGGTTCTGTTCCACACCGCGGCGGAGTGCATCGCACCCCAGTTCGGTACGCGGCCCACGGGGAACGACGCATGGTCGAACGCGGGGAAGGCAGTGGTCGGCACAGGCTCGGGTTCCGGGGCGATGCTCGAAGCGCTGCTGGCCACGGAGCTTGAACTGGAAGACACGGGAACGGGCCTGGGTTCAACGTTCTGCTGCGAGGACGATACGTCGGGCGATGCCACGGGCTTCGGGGCGATCGGTGCCACGGGCTTGGGTGCGGGAATGCTGCTCGAAACGGAGGACGACACGACTTCCACCGAACTCGATGAACTGCTTTCTTCGATGACGATCGTCGGTTGTACTTCCGGCTCAGATTGTTCGGCTTCGGAAGAACTCACGGAAGATTCCGACGAAGTTTCTTCGGTCGGAGGAATCAGATCCGCTGCAAGATGCAGCATTTCGGTCGGTCGTGGGATTTGCGTAAACCTCTGTGCTTGGTAGGTTTGGATGACGGAAACGAACAAGACTCCCATGAGCGCGCCGCATGCGACGGACGCGAGGAAGTCGCTGTGTTTCTTGGCACCGGACTTCAGTGCCGACCAGGCCTGCTGTACCTTGTGTGTGTATTTGTTAATATATATATTATACCATAAAATAGCCAAATTAGCATACTAAGTATTTAATATCACTTACGGACAATCACTACTAAATGAACAAAAAATTAGTTCATTAAAAATGGCTTATGGAAGTCATTTCCATGATATTCTTCTCTCGGTCAGTTCTTGGTCGATTCCAGGAAACTGCGGACCTTCAGCAGAGCCCTGCCACGATGGGAGGCGGCATTTTTCTGCTCGATGCTCATCGCCGAGTACACCGCATCGAATCCGTCGGGTCGGAAGCAGGCGGAAATGGGAAGGCCCGGCAAATAATCCGCTTCGAGCGTCGGAGTGATGTGTCCGTCACACGCGCCTTCGAACGTGTGGAGTGTGCCGGTCGCATCGATGTACGCCAGCGCGCAGATGAACGTCGCGCGCTTGTCGCTCTCCCTTTCCATGCGCTTCAAAAAATAATCGATCCATTCTTTGTCGCTCGCATCGGGACCCGCTCCCCAGCGACGCGTCTGTACGCCGAGTTCATCCTTGAGTGCATGGATCACGATTCCGGAATCGTCGGCCAGTGTCGGCACCTTGGCGCGCGAGTGGTAAAACTCGGCCTTCAGAATCGCGTTGTCGCGGTACGTTTCTCCGTGCTCGTGCGGACTCTCCGCGATGCCGAAATCCGTCGGTATCGCGAAGTCGATGTCGAGGCCCGAAAGTGCCTCGCCGATCTCGATGACTTTGCCTTTGTTCGTCGTGGCGAGCAGCAAGCGCATATCGTCCACATGATACCTTTGCGCAGCACAAAGAGCGAAAATGACCCGTGTTCTCGGGTAATTTGACACATTGGAAAATAATTACTTCAATGCGTTTATTATGTTCACATTGCGCAGCAAGGATCCCTCCAAAATCGAGAGCGTCGCACGTGAGATTTTTACGGAACAAGCCGCATCGGAGCGTGATCGCGCTTCGGGAAATCGCTCACAGGTGTACCAACTTGTCGACAGAGTCGAAGGTGCAGCGCAATCCTTGCTTTCGACGTTGAACGAGGTGTCGGGAAGAGAGGCGTACCGAGGGGACATCGCCGAAGTCAGAGGTGCCTTGGACGGCATTCGTTTGGCTGCCGAGCGCCCCGATATCGCGAACTTGAACGGTGAGTTTCATCCGGCTGCGGTGCTCGACGTCACTTCCCGCCATGCCGATGCGTTGGAGGGGGCATTGAGCAGGCTTCGCCATGCCGTCACGGCGCTCTCCGGGAGGATCGCCGGTATCCGCGAGATGAACGGACAAATCGGAAAACTCAACGAAAATATCCGCAGACTTCAAGAGACTGCGGAAGAGCTGACGCCCAAGGCGGATGTTTATGTCCCTTCGAACCTTGCACGGAAGCGTGAGGAAAGTCTTGAGGAGACGCGCAGAGTACTTGCCGAGAAGGAATCCAAGCTTTCACGCAAAGAAGCGGCCAGAGGTGCCGTCGTACGTGAGGGTATCGGCGGAGTCGAAGTGATGCAGGAGGATCCGCCGCAGGTCGTACTGGAGGTCCTCAACGATGTCCGCAGACGGTTGGGAGAGGTGAATGTCGCCGAGCTTTCGCCGCGCGATGCCCAAGGAAAATACGCTTCGGTGTACGACGACGCGAAGAGACGCATCGACGTCATGACGAAGCGGGAACAACGGGACAGTGAGATGCAATCGTCTCGGGAACGCCGTGAGCACATCGCGTCGCTCGGCCCCAAGTCCGATGCCCTCATTGCGCACCACGATGCCGTGATGGCCACCAAGCGTGAGGAGTACCTGGCACACCTCGATTCGCTCTACGCAGTGTACCTTGCAAAGCTTGCGGGCGGCGGAAAACAGGTGTCGAGCGCCGAATATAATCGGATGGTTGAGTCGGGGTACACCGATATCGATCGAAAAAACACGGCCGAATTCGGCGTTCTCTACAAGCGATCGTCACAGCTCATCGACATGTTGCCCGAGTCTCTCGAGGACATTCTCATTCTCATCGATCTTGCCCAGCAGAAAATTCAGAGGCGTTTGGTCACGCTCATTGAAGGGAAGAAGAAGGCCGAAGCCAAGATGGCGAAAACCGGAAAGAAGGGCGATCTTCACGAAATCTGCGCCGATATTCGGGTCAACACACAGATTTACAGGGAACTCGAGAGCCTCAGGGCCATCGGACACATGTCGCATCCCATTCAGTCCATCACGATTGCGGGTTCCAATGCGATCACGTGGCTCATGAGTTTCATGCGGAGCGGCGAGGGGCAAACGGCGTAGCGATTTCCATTTGTTGATTGCGCGTACGGTTTGTGTACGCTTGTCGTATGGAAAAATACGGGAACTCCGATCGTCTGGCGGAAGAAATTCAAAAGAGGCGAACCGATCCCGTCTATGCCATGCGCGACGATACCGCGCGTTTCATGCGAGAGAGCATGGACGGTGGGATCGTGCCCAAGCAGACGAAAGATGATGAACCGCCCGACAATGAGCCTCCTGAAGGACAAGATCCTTTCGGTGAAGGTCCGGGTGATATTCCTGCGCCGACCAAACCGAGACCGTCGGGAAGTCCCGCTCAGGCATACGCGCTCAGCGCTTAGCCGACGTTCACCTCGGCCTCGGAGCCGGCCATTCTGTCGATGTACACCTTGCGAGGCTTGGCACCGTCCGCAGGACCCACGACGCCCTTCTCTTCCATGATATCGAGGAGTCTTGCGGCGCGTGCGTAGCCCACCTTCAGCTGACGTTGCAGGAGGGAAGCCGATGCTTTTCCGGTCTCTTGGACCACGCGCACGGCCTCGAAGAAGATGTCGTCCCCGCCGTTGTCATCGGCGTCCAGGTTGATCATGCCGGTTGCTCCCGTGACGGCTTCGTTCTCACCCTGAGCATTGCCGTCACCGAGCGTGATTTCTTCCGTGAGCATGCCGCCTCCGGCGATCTTCACGGCGTTGATGACGCGTTCGATTTCCTTCGTCGAAATGAAGATGCCCTGGATGCGCACGGGCTTGGGCGTGGATGCCGTCATGTAGAGCATGTCGCCTCGTCCGAGCAAGTCTTCGGCTCCGATGGAATCCAAGATGGTGCGTGAGTCCACGGCGCTCACCACGCGGAAGGCGATGCGCGTGGGGATGTTGGCTTTGATGAGGCCCGTGATGACGTCCACGCTGGGGCGCTGCGTGGCGATGATGAGGTGCATGCCCACGGCGCGTGCCATCTGCGCGATGCGGGCGATCATCGTCTCGGTGTCTTTGCGGTGCTGGCGCATCATGAGGTCCGCGAGCTCGTCGATCACGATGACGATGCGCGGCAGCTTCTTCTCTTCCTCTTCCTGCTTCTCGTTGTACTCGGCAAGGTTGCGAACTCCGGCCTCCGAGAAGCGGTGCAAGCGTCGTCCCATTTCGGCGATGGCCCAGCGCAATGCTTGCAATGCTTTGTCCGAATCCGTGATGACCGGCGTGAGCAGGTGCGGGATGCCGTTGTAGGGCATGAGCTCGACGCGTTTGGGATCGATGAGGATGAACTTGAGTTCGTGCGGTGCGTTCTGGAACAGGAGGGAAATGAGGAATGTGTTCATTCCGACGGACTTACCCGCACCGGTGGCTCCGGCGATGAGCAAGTGCGGCATGTCTTCGATGGTCGCCACGTACGCGTCGCCCGAGACGCCGCGTCCGAGCGGGATCGTGAGAGGGGATTCGGTCTGTTTGAACTGCTGCGATTCCAGGAGCTCGCGCAGGTACACCGTGGAGCGCTTCTCGTTCGGCATCTCGATGCCCACGAGCGCCTTGCCCGGAATCGGAGCCTCGATGCGGAGGCTCTGGGCCGCAAGAGCAAGGGCCAAATCGTTCTTCAGGTTTTCGATCTTGCTCAGCTTGATGCCTTCGGCGGGCTGCAGCGTGAACTGCGTGACGGTCGGGCCCGGGTGAGCGTCTTTCATCGTCACGTTCACTTCGAACTCGGCAAGCTTCTCTTTGATGAGCGCGGCTTGTTCCTTAAGGTCATCGTCATCGACGGTGATTTCGCTCCGCTTGTTCTCGAGCAGGTCCATCTCCGGGAACTTCCATTCCTCGAAACGCTTGTCCGTCATTTCCAGGAGCTCTTTCGTTTTGGCTTTGGACGATGCGACGGCGTTGGCTTTGCCACCGGGTTTCACGCGTTCGGCCTCGAAATTCGGGCGAACGATGTTGATGTCGGGTGCGTCGGCATCCTGCTCAACCAAATCCACGTCTTCGATCTCAGCAACTTCTTCATCCTCCTCGGAATCCTCCTCTTCCTTTCGGGCGCGCTTGGCGACGGGCTTCTCTTCGGTACGCGTCATGAGTTTGCGGAAGAGTGCCGGCAAGTCCGGCTCGAACGTGATGAAGACGCCCGCCACCATCAATGCTCCGAGCATGATGTATCCGGCTTCTTTCGTCAGGAAGGCTGCGAACGGGAAAGCCACCATGAACCCGATGGCGCCCGCGAGTTCATCGCGGCGGTCGGCGAGTTCTGCCAAAGGAGCGCTCAGCTGGGCGAGCCCCAAGAACGTTCCGAGGACGAGCGATACGCCCACCGTGCGCTTGAGTTCGATGTTCGGCGAGCTGCCGATCATCAGGAGACAGCCGAGCAACACGAGTGCCGACGGGAACAGCACGTTCCAGCTTCCGAACAGGAAGGTGAGCACTCTGTTGATGGCGAGTCCCATGGTTCCCGCTCCGTTACCCAATGCCAAAAAGAGGACCAAGCCCACGCCGATGCTGAGAACGGCTTTCACCTGTCTCCTCGTGTGATCTTCCAATTCAAGCTCAAGCAGGTCGTTTTTCGTCTTTCGACGTTTGATCCTGCGAATGCCTTTGCGACGCTTTTTGGCCATCGGCGATCATTATACCGTATTCACCGTTTCGCTGACTACGCCTCATTTTGCGATTTGCGTCATATCTGCGGCAGCTTGTAACGTTTGATGTTCTTCAGTTCTTCGCGGTATTCGGGCATGTGCGCTTCCACCGTCGCCCAGAATCGTGCCGAATGATCGGGGTGCGGGATGTGCGAGAGTTCATGAATCACGACGTAGCGCAGAATCCGGAGCGTCGTGCAGAGGAGGGGAGTGGAGAGCGCGATGATGCCGTGGTGCGAGCAACTGCCCCAACGCGACCGCATGAGCTTGAGCGTCACCGTGCGTACGGGGACCCGAAGCGTCTCGTCGTTCACGGCGAGAACGAATCGAGTCAGCTCCTCTTCTGCGGCCTCTGCCAAAAGCTTCCAGAGGAATCGGTGGAACGTGCGAGCATCGGTCTTCGGTCCGCGCACGACGCGCCATCCGCCTTGAGATTTGAACGCGCGGGTTTTCCCTCCTTCTTCGACGGAGATCTGCACGGATTGGCCCGTCGAAAGAATGATCGTCGTGCTCCCACCTTCTTGCAGCAGTGCTCGGAACGGGTCGATCCGTGTCCGCAGTGACTCGCGTGCAGCGGCCTTGGACATGCGCTCAAGCAAGATGGAGATGTGCCTGGCCTCTTCCGCCGCCGTCATCCATTTTCCGAGACGTATCACGATGACATCGTCTTTCAGCACCGCCCGTGAGTGGCGATTGCGGGTGCGCTCGATGCGGTAGGGGAAGGGGGACATGGAAAGAAGTGTGTCGTGATTTTTATACACATTGATCACAGAGGAAACCAACGAACGTCCTTGTGTTCTTTGGATTCGTAGGTTTCTTTGGTTTCCGTCCTGACGTGTACAATGCCTCCGTGACCACTCTCATTTTCGGTGCCGGCGGATTCATGGGTTCCTACCTCAAGGAACTGTATCCCGATGCGCATACGCCGCGCGTCGATATCGCCGATCCCGTTGCCGTCGCCAAGATTCTCGATGAGGTCAAACCCGACGTGGTCATCAATGCCGCCGGAAAGACGGGCAAGCCCAACGTGGACTGGTGCGAGGATCACAAAATGGAAACGCTCCGCAGCAACGTCACGGGTCCGCTCGTGCTCGTGGAGGAGTGCATGAAGCGCAGGATCTACCTCGTGCACATCGGTTCGGGCTGCATTTACCAAGGTCCCGCCGATCACGCCTTCACCGAGGACGAATTTCCGAATTTCACGGGCAGCTTTTACTCGCTCACCAAGTTCATGAGCGACCAGCTCCTGAAGCCGTTTCCCGTGTTGCAGCTGCGGCTTCGCATGCCGTTCGACGGTTCGAAAAACGCACGCAACCTCATTACCAAACTCGTGAAGTACCCCAAAGTGCTGGAGACCGAGAACTCTCTCACGTATCTCCCGGATTTTTTCGCAGCACTCAAAGTCCTCATCGACAAGCGCGCCACCGGCATTTTCAACGCCGTGAACCCGGGCGTGATCTCGCCGTACGCCATCATGGAGCGCTACAAAAAAATCGTCGATCCGAATCACGCCTTCGAACGCCTCACGCTCGGACATCTCGGAGACGTGGTGAAGGCCGGTCGCAGCAACTGCATCCTCAGTTCGCAGAAAATGATCGATGCGGGTGTGAAACTGAAGCCCGTTGCGCAGGCCGTCGACGAAGCGCTCGCTGCATTCAAGACGTCGAAATAATCATCGAAGATGGCTTAAGGACGGTCAAAAGAGGGGATTGGTCGTGCCTTGACAACGGAGGGATGAAGAACTAAAATTTAGATGATCTAATTGTTCGTATGCCTACCAAAGACTCGACCGACGGCATCATGAATTCCGCCTTCCGCATCGGACGTCATTTGCGGAAGAAAATGCTCTCGCATGTGGGCGACAAGCTGCACATGGGACACATTCATGCTCTCGGTTTCATTTTCGAGCATCCGGGCACGTCCATGAAAGACATCGCAAAAACGCTCTGCATCACCTCGCCGTCGGCCACCGTTCTCATGGACCGTTTGGTGAAGCAAAAGTATGTGGAGCGCTATCACGACGCAACGAATCGCCGCCTCGTTCGTCTTAAGCTGACGCAGGCCGGGACCAGGATGATGAAGCAAAAAATGTCCGAGCGTCGGCACATGATTTCCGCTATACTTTCCACCCTTTCCGCGGACGATCTCGAGGTTCTCGATTCCATCCTCAAGAAGGTTCTGGACCGCTCCTCCCTTTCCTCTTAAGCCCCCGGCTTTTCCACTCGCCCTCATGAATACTCTCCTTTCCCGCATCGTCGGCCCCTTCAAATTCGCATGGCGCTTCATCCGCACTCACCTGAAGTCGAGCATTGCGGTCTTCGTCGTCCTGTTCATCGCGTGGATGTCCTACGCCGTCACTCGTCCGGCTCAGCCCGTGTACGTCACGGCCGTGAGTGAACGAGGCGACCTCAAGCAGACGGTGGAAGCCGTCGGTACCGTCGTCTCCGAGAAAGATTTGGAGCTCCAATTCTCCGCCACCGATGTGGTTGCCGAGGTTTTGGTCAAAGAAGGCGCTCAGGTGAAGGCCGGCCAGAAATTGGCATCGCTTCGTTCGGGAACGCTCTCCGCCGGCGTCGCCGGTGCCAGTGCCAACGTTCAGTCGGCACAGGCTGCGCTCGACGCTTTGCTCCAGGGCTCGCGTCCCGAGGACATCGTCATCGCCGAAGCGGGAGTGGCCAACAAGCGCGCATCGCTCCAGGCTGCGCAGCAGTCGCTCAAAAGTTCCGAGGAAAACTTGGTCACCGCTCTCTCACAGCTCGACACCGTGAAGCGTGAGGCCGGCATCAACTTGTCGGGTCAGGTGTCCACCGCAGGCAGCACCGTTTCTCAGCAGGTCGCCGTCACCAAGACCGCTCTGCAAGCCATCAAAGGAGTCTTCGGTGCCAACGATGTGTCCGATGCGGTGGTGAAAAGCATTCCGACGGGATACGACACCATGATGCTGAACATCAACACCGCTCTGAATGATCTCACGAGCCTTCAGTCCAAGCCGACGCCTTCGGATTATCAGGCCGCGCTCACGCAGCTGACTCAGGCACGCGTCTCCATCGCGTTCGCCGCCGACATCAGCAATCGCGCGTACGACATCATCTCGAACTTGGCCCTCACGTCGTACTTTACGAACACGTCCAAGGAGACGAACAAGGGAACCATCGCCACGCAGAAGTCGTACGTCCAGACGGCGCTCTCGAGCATCGACAGCACGACGAAGTCGCTGCAGGACGCTTCCGCTTCCTACGACAGCAAGATCGCTTCTCAGCAGTCGCAGGTCACTACGCTCCAGGGCAGCCGCGACAAGGCCAAGGCCGACATCGCCACGTATCAGACACTCCTCACCATCGAAGAGGCGCAGTTGGCTCTGAAGAAAGCTCCCGCTCGTCAGACGGACATCGACGCCGCCCGCGCCCGCGTGCGCCAGGCTCAGGCCGACGTTTCCCGAGCTTCCGCACAATTGCGCGACACGATCCTCGTCGCTCCCATGGACGGCATCGTCACCAAGGTGAACGTCAAAGTCGGACAAATTCGTCCGATCAGCGAGCCGGCCATCACGATGCTCGGCAACTCGCCGTATCGCATCGAGATGTTCGTGTCCGAAGTGGACATCCCCAAGGTCGTTCTCGGTCAAAGCGGTTCCATCACGCTCGATGCGTTCCGTTCCACGCCGTTCCCGATTCACGTGGGTGAAATCGATTCGGCCGCAACCGACAAAGACGGCGTGCCGAAGTACCGCATCAAATTGGATTTCAACGAACCCATCGCCACGCTCAAAGTGGGCATGACGGGCGACGCCGACATCATCACGGGTTCGCGCAACAACGTCGTCACCGTACCCTTGCGCTCCGTCGTGGAGACGAGCTCCGGCACGAGCATCGTCCGCGTCATCAAAGCCGACGGCACGAGCTACGAGGAAGTGCCCGTCGTCACGGGCATGGAAGGAGAGGGCGGTGCCATCGAAGTCACCGGTTTGGACCAAGGCAAGACCGTCATCGTTCTCATCAAGCAGTAACCATGTCGAAAATCGGTTCTCCGCTCATCGAATTGCAGGACTTGAGCAAGTCCTACGAAAACGACGGTGTCGTGACACCCGTTCTTTTCGATATCAATCTGAAGATCAACAAAGGAGAGTTCGTCTCCATCATGGGTCCGTCGGGTTCGGGCAAGTCCACGCTCATGCACATCTTGGGCTTCTTGGACGGCTACACCGGTGGCAGATTCCTCTTCCAGGGCCAGCTGACGCAGACGTTCGATGACGATGAGTTGGCACGCATCCGCGCCACACGCGTGAGTTTCGTCTTCCAGGCGTTCAACTTGCTTCCACGCACCACCGTCAAAGACAACGTCATGCTCCCGCTTTTGTACCACCCCAGCATTCCGTTCTCGGAGCGTGAGGAGCGCACGATCAAGGCGATCAATATCGTCGGCCTCGGAGATCGCAAGGATTACCTGAGCAGCCAGCTTTCCGGCGGACAGAAACAGCGCGTGGCCATCGCCCGTGCTCTTGTCACCAATCCGGACGTCATCTTCGCCGATGAGCCCACGGGAAACCTGGACTCGGTCTCGGGTGTCGCCGTCATGCAAGTGCTCCAGAAGCTGAACGACGAAGGACACACCATCATCCTCGTCACGCACGAACGCACCACGGCCGAACACGCCAAGCGCATCATCCACATCAAAGACGGACGCATCGTCACCGACAGCACCGATTTCAAGCGGATGTTTGCGGGAACGTTCGATCACATAAAATAAAAGTGATGAAGGTCAGGAAGGTTCGGGAAGGTGGAGAAGGGGATAGTTCTAAGGCTTGCAAACACCGTTACAATCATTCCTTGCATTACCTTCCACACATTCCTTACTTTCCACACCTTGCACCTTCAAGACACCATGAGAGCGGCGTTCAAGGGAGTGACGGTGAACGCCATGCGTTCGCTTCTTACGATGCTCGGCATCATCATCGGCGTCGGTTCCGTCGTCCTCATGAGCTCGGTGGGACAAAGCATGGAAGGTGTCATTCTGGGCCAGATCAGCAGTCTCGGACCCAAGAGTATGGTGATCTTTCCCGGACAGCAGGAGGGCGGACCGCAGGCGCTCGCCACCGGTCACGACAGTCTGACGTTCGAAGATCTGCGCGAGCTGGAGACGCTCAAGACGGTGCATAACTTCGCTCCGGTCATTTTTCTGAAAGGCGTCACGTCGTACGGACGCGAAGAGGGAAATCCGCAGGCGTTCGGCATCACCGAAAACTTCTTCAAGAACCAGAACATCCGCGCCGTGCAGGGGCGCCTCATCGACCGCGACGACATCGAGGGAGGCAAGGAAGTCGCCGTCCTCGCTCCCGACACCGTCGAGAAATTCTTCGGCTCCATCGATCCCCTGGGCAAGCGCCTGAAGATCGGCGACAAGCACTTCACCGTCATCGGCATCACGAATTCCCTCGGATCCCAGTTCTTTCAGAACGCCGATGACCGCGTGTACGTGCCGTATTCGGTCGCCAAGGAAGCCACGGGACAGAAATTCCTCAACTACGTCACCATGGAGGCCACGGGCGAATTCGAGCTCGCGTTCGATGACGTGAAGACGCTCCTCCGCAGACGTCACGGCATCGACAATCCCGACGACGATCCGAAGAAAGACGACTTCATCGTTCGTTCCTCGGCGCAGGCCAATGAAATCCTCAGCTCCGTCTCCCTCGGACTCACGATGTTCATCACGACCATCGCCGCCATTTCGCTGCTCGTGGGCGGCATCGGCATCATGAACATCATGCTCGTGTCCGTCACCGAACGTTTCCAGGAGATCGGTCTCCGCAAAGCGCTCGGAGCCAAGGGCAGAGACATTCTTCTGCAGTTCCTTCTGGAGGCCATTTTCCTCACGCTCATCGGCGGATTCGTCGGCGTGGTCGGCGGAATCGTCATCGCATTCTTTGCGGCGAGCATCGTCACGAAGTTGCTCTCCACGTACGTTTTTGCGGTTTCCGTGAAATCCACCGTCGCCGCGTTCTTCATGGCCTTCCTGACCGGGCTCATCTTCGGCATTTCGCCCGCACGCCGCGCCGCGTCTCTGCATCCCATCGCCGCTCTCCGCTACGAATAAAATGCTGTTCTCCGACACTCTCTCAACGGCTCTGCGCGCGATCATGGTGAACAAGAACCGGTCGCTCCTCACCATGCTCGGCATCATCATCGGCGTCGCGTCCGTCGTCATGATGGTGAGCATCGGGCGCACGTTCCAGAACTACATTCTCGTCCAAGTCGAATCGTTCGGCACGAACACCATGGACGTGTTCCCCACCGGTTTCGAGAAATTCGGAGGAAATTTGAACAGTCTCACGGTGGATGATTACGAGGCCGTCAAAAAACTTTCGACCGTGGAAAGCGTGGTTCCGGTGATTCTCGTCTCCAAGCCCGTGAAATACAGCAAAGAGGAAGTCTCGCCCATGGTCATGGGTGCCAGAAAAGAAATTTTTGGAAACTACGGACTCAAGCTCGATCATGGCAGGCTCATCGAAGACAGCGACGTGGACGGTGCCAAATCCGTGGCCGTGCTCGGCTACCAAACGGCGCTCGATCTGTTCGGGAACGTGGATCCCGTCGGAAAGAAGATCGAGATCGGTGACGCGTCGTTCACCATCGTCGGCGTGCTCAAAGGCTTGGGCTCGTTCCTCCTCCAGGATTTGGACAAGCCCGTGTTCATTCCGTTCACCACGGCGCGCGCCGTGAGCGGGCAGAAGTATTTGTCCTACATGACGCTCAAGTCCGTTGGAGATCCGGAACTCGCCAAACAAGACATCACCGAGCTCCTGCGCCAACGTCACGACATCAAAAATCCCGAAAATGATCCCGACAAGGACGACTTCATCGCCCGCAGTGCCGAACAGATCACGCAGACCGTGGGCTCCATCACGCTCGGACTCACGGTATTTCTCTCGCTCGTCGCCGCCATTTCGCTGCTCGTGGGCGGCATCGGCATCATGAACATCATGCTGGTGTCCGTCACGGAGCGCACGCGCGAGATCGGTCTCCGCAAAGCGATCGGTGCACGCAAGCGCGATATTCTTTTGCAGTTCCTCATCGAAGCCGTGTCCCTCACCGTGACGGGCGGCATCATCGGGCTTGTCATCGGCACGTTCTTCGGATGGTTCCTGACGCAGCTTGCCGCCAAGGCTCTGGGCGAGCTCAGCTACATTCTGTCCTTCTCCGCGGTCTTCATGGCGCTGGCCATGGCCGTGGGTACGGGACTTGTGTTCGGTATCTTCCCGGCCAAGAAGGCGGCGAGCCTCAGTCCGATGGAAGCGCTCCGGTTCGAGTGATTTTTTGTGAGCACCGTGCAGTTCATTGCGTGGGTCGTCGCAGGCTTCTTGCTTGGCCGATGATTCGATGTACACTCCCGCACCAATGGTGCGAAACTTAGTCGATATGTCTAGCCGGCCCGACCCTTCCGATTCAAAAACGAAAGTCGAGACGGATCTTACCCAACGCCTTCGACAGGCCGATGTGAGCGTGAGCGGTGCGATGGTCTATGGACGCGCGTACCACATGCTCGAAGCGGTGGATCGTGATCGCGATGCGGCGATGGCCAAGAACGGCGCGGCAGTCGTAGCCGTTGTGGAGGAATTTCGTGATCGTATCCGCAGTCTTGCAAAAAATCCCGATTCTCTGAAGCCTGCGCCCGCAAAGCGCCCGGAAAAAATCGTCTGTGAGATTCCGAGAGGTGCGGCCAAACCTTCCGCTCACATCCGAGCCGATGCTCGCAAATCGCCCGGTCTCAAAGGGGGGCTTTCCATCCGGGATGCCGAGGCAAAGCTCTGGAAGAAAAGCGGTCCGGACATCCCCGATGATTATGTCCTGTGGAACGACACCCAGATTCTTCTCTTCATCGCACATGCGGACCAGCGATTGGCCCAGGGAGATGTGATTTCCGATGTTCTTCGTACATACAGCATCCCCAACCACACCTACCAATATTGGAGGAAAAACTTTGCCGCCATCAAAGCGAGGGCATCCGGTGCGACGGTGGTCGCTCCGGTTCAAGACGTTGCGGATACAGAGTCCGATGCGTCACCAGCGGCTCCGGCACCTTCCGCTCCCGCGCCCGGGACTCGAGCCCCCGCAGCCTCCAACGGTGATGCTCGGCATGCCGCTCCCGTGGCTTCCGGATCGGAGAATCACAGAGATCCACGTCTCCCGAACGTCGATTTTACGGGATATTGGTCCGACGAGCAGAAATTGATCCTTGTCGATTTGGTTCTCGCGCGGCAGCGGCAAGGCATCAGCATCAAGTCGACGGTGATGCAGTATCCCGTCTCCGAACCCACGTATTACGCTTGGGCTAAAAAGCGCGGTGAAATCGAAGCACGCGTCTTGGCGGCGGCAAAGAAGCCTGGAGCAGATGCGGGTGCTTCGAACGGTGCGCCTGCAGGCGAAGAGGCTGCGAACGGCACTCCGCTCAACGGAGACCTGTCGATGCTTCCCAGAGATTCTCGTCTTCCGGAGGAGGGTTTCACCGGTCGATGGAACGATACGCAAAAACTGATTCTCATCGATCTGGCCGACGCACATGGTGGACAGACCGGTGGCGTTCGTGCCGTTCTTGAGCTCTACAACGTCCCGTATCCGACATTCTACGAGTGGCGCAGAAACAAAGAAAAATTTGAGCGCCGAACGGGAGCCGTCGCCGCTCCAGGAACGGATGCGTCCGTCGGACGCGTTCCCGAAGACGACGGCAAGCCTCGTGACGCAGCGTCCCCTGCGGGTGACATTCCGCCCTCCGATGGAGATGTGCCTCCCGCCGACGCCGCTACGCACCGTGAGGTCGCTCAGACATCCGTTCTTCCGACCGACGTCATCGTGGAGGCAAAAAAAAGAAGCGTTGCCCTCGATGAGCTGGGGTATTTCCCCGAGGTTCTGAAGGAGTTGAGCGAATCGTTGCACGACCCCATGCTCCTTACTCTGGCCACGCTCGTGGAGCAGCGTTACAACGAGCTGGTGGCTCGCGCAGAGGCAGCTTCAGTGATACCTGAACAACTCGCGACGCCGCCCGCCGATATCGTTGCAGCTGCCGAGACCATTGTTGCCCAGACGGATGCCGTGCTGGAGCAGATCGCTACGACCTTGCCGGCACCGGAAGCCGAACCCAATGTGCGTGCTCCGGAAGCTGCTGCAGCACCTGTAGCAACCGTCGCGCCGACGGAAATTCTCACTGAGGCAGCGCCTGGGGCCGTCGGGACTCACGCCCCATCCCTCGTCGTTGAAGCGGGGCAGCCGAGCACTCTTCCTCCGGCTCCGGACGTGGATGCTGAGGTTCTCCGTCAGCGCACTTTTAAAAACGCTGTCGAGCTGAAATTCAATGGCCGCATGGATCCGAATTTCACGTATGAGAGTGCCGTGCGTGTTGCAAAAGAGAGGTGTTTGGCCGTCGGATACAACGCGCTTAGAAGAGGAAAGGCTGCGTCGGGCCTTGTCGGTGTCGATGAATCCGATCTGCGATCGTTTCTAGCTCGGTCCGTCGCAGGCATCCTCGAACGCTTTCATCCGAACAGGAACGGCGACATTCTTGAATTTTATCGTGAGCAGCTTGCCATTGAAGCAATCAGGGAATTCGGCGTGCGAACCGGCAGAGCTCCGGAAGATGTTCGGTCTTCAGCACGAGTACATACGTCCTCGGGGCAAGCTTCAGGGGGCGAAAGCTTGCGCGAAGAAGTCGTCATGCGCTGGGCGGAGAGGAATGGCGTGAGGAACGTCTACTCCGCATATGATTTCGTCGGAGCAATGATGAGGAGGCATATGCGATGGGTCTACGAACTTTCCGAGAGACTTCGTCGAGAAAATCCCGGCATCGGCGACAAGCAGGCAGTGGATCAACGCGGATACACCCTTTTGATGGCAACCGTAAGGACGTATGACTTTCAAGACAACGTAACGCATGAGTCCTTTGAGAACGAGCTTTCGCCGCGCATCGAAGCAGTCATGAAGGGAGAGTGATTCCATGGGCTTCCAATGTGAAACACGATTTTTGTCGTACGCACAAAAAAAGCGCCGACCTTACGGTGGGCGCTTTCTATATTCGAGTTAGGGAATTAGCAGTCGCAACCGTAGACGGTCTGACGCTTGTTCTCCTTGCAGCGCCAAGCTGCCTTCTTGACGAGCTCCTCAGCAGCCTTTGCGAGAGCATCGCAGAAATCGCCACCGCAGCGGAGGCCCATCTTGGAGAGAGTTTCCTTAACGTGGGACTGAACGATCATGGAAAAATGGGGAATGGGTAAGTGAACAGGATTCTAGGGGGGTAGGGAGGCAAAACACAAGCCAGTTCAGTTGTTGTTATTTCTACGAATTATCGTATAATATTTGAGCCTGCGACCATTGTCACCCGGTTACAGGCATGGAGCCGGAAAGACCTACCTGAGGGAACCCAAATTCCTTCTAACCGCAGTGTTCACTCACTCGGTACTCATTGCGGATGCTTTCCGGCTCCGCTTTTTGCACCATGCAAGGCCTGTTGCCGTTTTTCGGCAGCACACGTACAATTCGCGGGCTCTTTCAGCATGTGGGTCGGTAGCAAAGTGGCCAAATGCATCAGACTGTAAATCTGACGGCTTATGCCTTCGAAGGTTCGAATCCTTCCCGGCCCACCATTCGTCGCAAGGATCCTCATGGCAAGCCACGAGCTCCAGGGTTTCCATGCTCTTAGCGTCATTTTTAACCGCTCTTACAGCTTGCAAGGCTGGTTTTCTCGTGTCACCGTATACCGCTTATGACCCTTTCCCACCGCCTTATCACGGGCTTCGTTCTCTGGTCTTTGGCCGGTTCGGCTGCCGCCTGCAGCTGCATCGACATGACTCCGTGGGATACATTCGCGGCTGCAAACGAAGCATTCATCGGTACCGCGGTTCAATACATCGAATCTTCTCGGGGTGAATCGTGGACCGTCGTCCGGTTCAACGTCACCGAACCGTGGAAGGGAGTGGCGCAACAGAGCATCGATATCGAAATCCCGACGAGTGACGGGTTGTGCGGCATGGAGATTCTCATCGGTCACGACTACGTGGTGTACGCGGATGCGGAGACCGACGGAACCCTTGTCGCCACATTGTGCGGCGGCACGCGCAGCGTCGATGAAGCTCGCGAGGACATCACGTGGTTCCGCTCTCTGGAGAGATCGTCGGCCCGTGAAGTTCCTTTTTCCGACGTGCCCGCAAACCACGCGTACGCCCAGGCAATCTATGCGTTGCGGGACGACGAAGTGCTGAGCGGCTACGGCGACGGAACGTTTCGTCCCGAGCGGAACGTCACGCGCGCCGAGATCGTGAAGATCCTGACGCAGGCCGTCCTGCCGTACGACTACATCGAGCGCGATACGAGTCAGTACGCATTCACCGACACCGCTCTCCCGTTCACCGATCTGGACTCCCGTGCGTGGTACAACTTGTATCTGCGCAGGGCATATCGCGGAGGACTGATCGAGGGTTACAAGGATGGTACGTTCAAGCCCGGAAAGAGCGTCACGGTCGCCGAGGCCACCAAGCTCGTCATTCGGGCGCTCGAGCTGGAGTCGCCCCACGAGAGTCCGCTGTGGTACGAGAAATTCATCCGCGCCGTGACCGACCGTCGTGCCATGCCGGTCTCCATTCGCACCGTCGATGCGCCGATTTCCCGCGGGGAACTTGCCGAGATGATCTGGCGTTTGCAGCAGCACGTCGAGGACAGGCCGAGCCTGACCGGTGACGATTTGCTCCTGTCGCAGTGCGTGAAGTCCGAGGACTCCGAGATTCCGAACGTCGATCTTCGTCGCGTCCGTCAGGCGTGGTTGGACCTGTACAACGCGGAGCGTGAGAGAAGGGATTTGCCGCGCTACACGTTCAATCCGTACCTCAGCCGCAGTGCGGCAATCTGGTCCAACGTTGCGGCAGCTCGCGGACGCATCGATCATGTGCGCGAGGGAACCCAGGGTTCGTACAATTACGCGGCTATCCAAAATTGGTTCAAAGATCTCGGTTTGGAATTCAGAAACGTCGGTGGCATCACGTTCACCGAGAACGTCGGCCGCGGTCCGTACGCGTGCAAGACGGGCGACTGCACGGAGAAGCTCATTGACGCAGTCTCCGAGACGTTCAAGTTTTACGTCAACGAGCAAGATGCGTCGTACCGCCCGCACTTCAATGCCATCGTCAGCGACAAATTCACGATGATCGGCGTGGGCATCGCGGTGCAAGGAGGCCAGTACTACGTCACCACACACTTCGCTACGGACATCGTCTCGAGTCCGCCACGGTTGTGTTCGGTGGATGGAAATTGATCGTCACAGAATGAATTTCTGTCAACACCGAAGCTGTAACAATGTGTATAATCCACCGTCGTAGTGTGAACATTTATTTCTTTAACAATCTTTATCCATGAAGAAATTCATCGCCTCCGGCATCGCTGCCGCGCTTACCATTTCGGTTGCCATGCCCGCATTCGCCGAGTCGGGATCGGATGATTCCTCGTCCTCCGTCTCGTCGTCCTCATCCTCTTCTTCGCGGAAGTCGGACGATGGACGCATGCGAAAAGAAGACAAGAGTAAAAAGGGTGTCGTGGTCGACAGCGCCTGCATGCAAGCAGCCGTCGAGAAGCGCGATTCCGCCATCATCGCCGGAGTGGATACGTACACCGCTTCCGTGAAGGCCGGGCTCCAGACGCGCAAAGATGCCATCAAGGCAGCCTGGGCTCTTACGGATAAGACCGCACGCAACAATGCCATGAAGGCCGCATGGACCGCCTTTCAGGGAACCTGGAAGAAGGCATCCCAGGGTATGAAGGCAACCAAGAAAACCGTGTGGCAAACATTCCGCACGGATGCGAAAGCCTGCGGCCAGTCGGGTGCCGACTCCTCGGGAGAGAAAGTTGATGGAAGTCTGTAATCGTCGATAGCGAAGAAGGGCGCGCTCAAAAGGCCGCCCTTTTTTGTTGTCTACGCGGCGATTACCCTGCGGTACACCAGGACCATGCCGAGGAGTGCGGGAATCAGGAGGAGCAGAGCGCCCTCGGGGCCGGTTTCCGTCACGCGCTTCGGCGTGTGCGTCTTGGTCTGCAGAAGAGGGGCGCCGCTGTGGAGCGTCTCCTGTTTCGTTTGTTTGGCGATGAGGTTCTGTTGCTGTTTCGCGAGACCGTCTTTCACCGTGTACGGGTTCGTGGGAATGTTTCCGCCACCCATCGCGGGTTGGCTGCTCGAGGACTTCGCGCCGCCCAGGTCGATCGTTGCCGTTTCTCCGGAGTGAATCGTGGCTGCGGGAGCGCTCGACACGGACGAGCTGGATGAGGACGAAGACGACGTTTGCATCACGACGGCGACGGACGACGAGGACGATGCGTTCGGATTCGCGACGGGCACCGTCTGCTCCGCGAAGGGCAGCGGAATGTCGAAGTCCGAATCCGCGGATGCAACGGACGAGGACGTGGTTGCCGTTCCGGCCTCCACGTTGAAGGTCAGCGTCAGTTCTTCGGGCAATGTTTCCGAAATGTAGATGTACGGACCGACCGCATCGGCGGCGACGCTGAACGTGTACGGGTCTTGGAAAATGACTTGTACCGGGAAGAGCGTGCGGTTGTTTTTCGGCTTCAGGACTTGAGGATCGGCGTTCTTGTTTTCGATGGTGATGCTGTCTCCGGGGTGCACCGTGAGCGTTGCCGGGGAGAATGTCCCTTCGGCCGTAATCGTCACCGTCGTCACGGCATCCGTACCGGTCAGGTCTCCGCGAAGACTGCCGACGCCGAAGTAAAACGCCGCGGCGCCGAGCACGATGCTGATCCCGAGAGCGGCTGCGAGACGCATGCTCTTCGGGTCCGGTGCCTCGACCACGGCATGCTTGAGCGTCACGTGAGGAGGAGCGACGTGTTCCGCCGGAGCTTCCGTGACGTGCGTGATCGGCACCTCCTTCTTGGGAGCGGGGGCGGACGTACGTACGGGCACCGGGACTTCGTCGTCCGTGGAGTGCCAGCCGTTGATGGATTCGTCGGGAAGCATGAGTGTTTCTACAGAGTCATCTGTCGCTTGAACGCGAAGACGGTGCCGAGGACGGCGGATGCAAGGACGAAGTACAGAAGCGTGTTTCCGATGCCCGTCTCACCGCGGATGGCGGTGTCGCCGTGACTGGTGGACGGATTTGCGGGTGCGGTGACGTCGGTGATGCTCCCCGTGAGCGGGGCGGTGGCCGTTTCCGGCTGACCGACCGTGACGGAGACTTCCTGACTGAACGCACTTTCCTGTTCCTGGGTATTCACCGCGCGGAGCGCCAGGTAGTACGTCACGCCCGGTTCCAAATCGCGGAGCACCAGGCTGGTTGCCGTTGCGGGAACGCTGCGTCGCTGAATGTAGCGGCCGCTCACGGTTCCGTAGTACACGTTGTAACCGGCAAGCTGGGAACTCTTGAGACCCTGCCAACCGAGGAAGATCATGGTGTCGCGAGAGGTGACGCGTACGTCTTGCACTTGCAAGAGCGTGAACGAGGAGCTGGCGCCCACCGTCGGCTGCGACGATGTGCCGTTCGATGTCATCTGCAAGAGGGGGTTGCCCGGACCGGTTGCCGTACTCGAAGACACGGAGCTCTGCGTTTCGGCGGCAATCGCCGTGTTTCCGCCACCTTGGATCTCAGCGAGCGTCACGTGCAGCTTGCCGGGTTCGGCGCTGAGGAGCGGCGTGGTGCTGCCGCGGCAACCGACAAGAACGTCGAAGCACGGCGGCTCGGGGAATGTCCCTGCGCCGCTGTCTCCGGCGGTGCGCTCGGCGTTGACGGCCGTGTGGCCGTTGCCGCTGTTCTGGAAATCGTGGAACGAAATCATCGTGTCGGCCGTCGTCGCCGTGACACGGAACGTCACGCGAGCGACCTGTACGTTGTCGCTTGCGAGTCCGGTGGAGGTGGCACCTCCTATCTTGACGTACTTCGATCCGGGGTCGGCGGCCTGTTCACCCGGAAGTGGGGAAGGAAGAGCCGAGTTCGTCAGTTCCACGCTGCGCACTTCCAACACGGCGGGGTCATACGAAAGCCACGCACGCACCGTACGCACATCCGCAAAGCGGGGACCGCGAACGACGACGTCGATATCCAGGATATCGCCCGCCGCCATCTTGTTCGTCTTGAGCGTATCGCCGTTCATCGGCGGAAATTCAGGGCACTTGGAGCGATCCGTTTCCGTACAGTGAGGCATGAGAACGAGCATTTCGCCCGCATCCTGAGCCGAAACGACGGAAACGTTGCTCAGTCCGAGAAGGACGAGCGCAAGCATTGCCGAGGTTTTGCGGAGAATCGGTGACATTTGGTGGATATGTGTGTGAGTTCTTCGTTCACAGATCGACGCGCGGCGTTTGAGGAGCGCGCTCCAATCGATCCAAGATCGAGAGGACGTCGTCTCCGTTGATCTGCAAATCGTGATTCGGGTCCGATGCCAATTCATCCGGCGTGGCCGAGCGGTAACCGTTGGCGATTTCCATCGCCGCACGCGCGTCGCCGATATCCAACATGCCGTTTCCGTTCAGATCCCCGTCCAGAGCCGCACCACCCGCATGGATGGGGCTCACGACCGGTTTCACGTCGCCTGCCGTTTGAATGCCGACCGCGAAAGCCAAGCTCATGCTGCCGACCACGATCGCGATCGTGCGCAGGGAACGTCGGCCGAAGAACGAATAGGACTTTTTCATTTCCCTTTATTATACCGTAAAACACGGTTTTGCTCCACGCCAGAGGCATTGACGTAATTCATAGACAGTATCTGATTATATATCAAAGGATTTCCCTCCATTTGGCTTCGCAAAGGCCAAAAACGTTCGGTAGCATGCGCTCCTATGGCCGAGCCCGTGCTCCATCTGTTTACCGGCGAGAATGACTACGCACTCACGCGGGAGGTCATTCGGTGGAAACAGGGCTTCTCTCGGAAGCATGGAGCCGAAAACCTGCTCGTGCTCCGCGGCAAGGATGCGACGCTTTCCGGCCTCCTCGATGCCGTTGCCATCATGCCGTTCATCGCCGAGAAGAGACTCGTGCTCATCGAAGGTCTTCCCAGAATCGACAAAGAAGATTTCAAGACGTTCGTCGACGGCATTCACCCGGATGTCATCACCGCCATCGTGGAACCGAGTTTGGACAAGCGCCTCGGCGTCACCAAGGTCGTGCTTGAACTCGCGCAAGTGAAAGAATTCCCGCTCCCGTCGCCCAAAGATCTCAAGACCTGGGCCAAAGGAATCGTTGCCGCCGAAAAGGCAACGATCAGCGAGAACGCACTCACATTGCTCTTCGACATCGTCGGTTCCGATCAGTGGATGCTCGAGGGCGAACTCAAAAAACTCGCACTCTTCGCATCGGGCGGAGAAATCCTTCCGGCCCACGTGGAAGCCATGGCCGTACCCTCCGGCGAACAGGTCGTGTGGCGCCTCACCGATCTCATCGGCGGCAAGAACATCGAGGGAGCGCTCGCATTTCTGCGCGGACGCTTGGAGCGCGGAGAGGACGCGTACGGACTCTGGGTGGTGCTCCTCAACATGGTGAAGAACGTCGTGCTCGTCTGGTCCGGTCTTGATGCGGGGCTCAGGGACGAACGTTCCATCTCGGCCGCATTCGGCATGCACTTTCTCTCCGTGCGCGGGATTCTTCCTCTGGTGCGCTCACTCGACAGACGGCGCATCGAAAAGCTCGTCGCATGGACCACCGATGCCGATCTGGCGCTCAAGACGGGCGGACATCATTATTCGGCGGAGCGTCAAAACGAACTCATCGCACTCAACGAGCGAACCATTCTGCTCTGCGGCAACGCCGCATGATCTACAGTGATTGGATCTGCGCCAGAAGTTCGCTCTCTTTGGCTTCCTCGTGTCGTGCGGCCTCGGTCTCCATTTTCTGGCGTTCCTTCTTCTTGCTCTTCATCTTTTGTTCCGTGGCGGCCAGCCCGGCGGCGTCGCTGACCTGAGCCATTTCCTTGGAATATTTGGCGTCGATGGCGGCGAGCTGTTTCTTTTCGCTGCTCAAAATGTCCTCCAGATTCTTCATCTGCTCCGGGGTCATGATCGGCAAAATGTTGATCCAGTACTGACGCTCCTCGTCATTCATGCTTTCCGATCCTTTGATCAGTTCGATGATCGCCGCGAACTTGGTCTGCGTGTCGGCGGGAATCTGCAGACCCGATGCGGGAGGTTGAGCTTGGTCGGCCATGGGCACGCACAATATAACAGCAAGAGAACTCGCTCGCTAACGTCGTCTTTTCTTAGACGACCTTCTGAATCTCGTACTTGAATTTGCCGGCCGGAGCCACGACATCGATGATGTCGCCTTTTTCGCGTCCGAGCAGAGCTTTTCCGATGGGGGATTCGTTGCTGATTTTGTGCTCCACGGGATCGGCTTCCATGCTTCCGACGATGGTGTACGTCTCCGGCTCGTCGTCATCCGTCTTGTTGCGCACCGTCACCACGGAACCGATGTCGATGACTTTGCCCTTCACGGCCTTCGTGACGCCGTGCTCGGTGATGAGCTTGGCGTTCTTCACCTGCTTCTCGAGTTCCAAGATGCGGCCTTCCACGAATGCCTGTTCGTTCTTTGCCTCTTCGTACTCGGCGTTCTCCGAAAGGTCTCCGTAGGAAATGGCTTCCTTGAGACGCGTTGCGATTTCACCGCGTTTGACGGTCTTGAGGAAATCGAGTTCATCTTTCAGTTTCTTCAAACCTTCTTTCGTGATGAGGACTTCTTCGGTGCCGGTGAATGTTCCGGAGGTCTGGGAGGTTGTCATAGCGGGGGGATTGTAGGGGAAGGGGAGCGGTGCAACAAGGAGAAGTAAAAAGCTGCAGAGAGGGACGGGGTCCGTCTCTGCAGCGATCGGCGCCCATCGGCAAGCCGACAGGGCCTTGGACTTCTTCAGCGACTAAGCCGCTTTGGAAGCCCCGGTCTGCGGATCCTCAGGGGGCAGTTCGACCACCAGCTCAGAGCGGCGGACGCCGATCTCAGTGGGAGCCTCGATGCCGATCCTCACCCGGCTGCCGGCGATGGCGAGCACGGTGATGACAATGTTGCCATCGATGACGATCTTTTCCCCGATTTTCCGAGTCAGAACCAACATGGCAATTTCCTCCATGGTGAGCCATGAGCCTCAACGCGGTGAAACCGCATCCTCACGGAAATCATTCCCGTCGAGGCATGACGAAAGTATACGCATTTTCATAGTATTATCAAGTACTATTCGCTCACTTCTGTCAAAAACTCTTGGCTTCCACGAGCCAAATTCGGGCAGTTCGATCGCATTGATTCCGGGCACTCGTATCACTACACTGCCGAGGACTATGGCCCCCGAGAAATCACAAGCATATACAGCCGAGAAGATCCAAGTTCTTGAAGGACTGGATCCGGTGCGCAAGCGCCCAGGCATGTACATCGGTTCCACCGACCAGCGCGGTCTGCATCACTGTGTCTACGAAATCGTCGACAACTCCATCGATGAGGCGATGGCCGGCCATGCCGACCACATCATCGTCATGATGCACGATGACGGATCCGTGAGCGTGGAAGACAACGGACGCGGTATCCCCGTCGACATTCACCCCAAGACAAAGAAATCGGCTCTGGAAACCGTTCTTACGGTGCTTCACGCCGGTGGAAAATTCGGCGGCGATGACTCCGGTTACAAAGTATCCGGTGGTCTCCACGGTGTGGGTTCATCCGTCGTGAACGCGCTTTCCAGCTACATGCGTGCCGAAGTCTTCCGCGACGGAAAGATCCACATGCAGGAGTACGTCCGCGGCAAACCCAAGGCCGACGTGAAGGTCGTCGGTAAAACGGAGAAGGAGCACGGAACGCTCATTCGCTTCCTGCCCGACAAAGAAATCTTCGACACGCTCACGATGAGCCTGTCGACGCTCCTCGCTCACTTCCGCCAGCAGGCGTACCTCACGCGCGGCATCACGGTGTCCGTCATGGACGAGCGTGAGAAGCGTCCCGAGGAAGATGCCAACTTGCCTCGTCTCTACCGCTTCCACTTCGAAGGCGGAGTAGCCGCGTACGTTCGTCATCTCAACCACGCGCAGCAGGGGATCGGTGATGTCATTTGGTTCGAGAAGGAAGGCCCCGAGGGTTTCGTGGAAGTCGCTCTGCAGTACAGCCAGGCGTTCCAGGAGCAGACCATCACGTTCGCCAACAACATCCACACCACGGAAGGAGGCACGCACCTCACGGGTTTCAAGGCAGCTCTCACGCGCACCATCAACGCGTACGCACGCAAAGAGGCCATTCTCAAGGAGAAAGACGAGAACCTCACGGCCGACGACGTTCGAGAAGGTCTCGCTGCCGTCATCTCGGTACGTCTCAAGGAGCCGCAGTTCGAAGGTCAGACCAAGAGCAAGCTCGGCAACGCCGAAATGAAAACGTTCGTGGAAACCGCCATCAACGAGAAGCTCGCCGAGTACATGGAGGAGCACCCCGGTGACGCACGCGAAGTCGTGAGCAAGTGTTTGCTCGCCGCCCGCGCCCGTCTCGCCGCCCGCGCCGCCCGCGACGCCGTGATCCGCAAAGGGGCTCTGGAAGGCATGACGCTCCCGGGCAAGCTCGCGGACTGCAGTTCCAAAGATCCGAGCGAATGCGAGATCTTCATCGTCGAGGGAGACTCAGCCGGAGGCTCCGCCAAGCAAGGACGAAACCGCGAGTTCCAGGCCATTCTTCCCATCAAAGGAAAAATCCTCAACGTCGAACAGGCTCGCTTGGACAAAATGCTTGCGAACAACGAAGTGAAGTCGCTCATCATCGCCATGGGCATGGGTATCGGCGAAGTGAAGGACCTGAGCAAGCTCCGCTACGACCGCATCGTCATCATGACCGATGCCGACGTCGACGGTGCGCACATCCGCACGCTGATCCTCACGCTCTACTACCGCTACTTCCGCGAGCTCATCGAAGGAGGACACCTTTACATCGCCCAGTCTCCGCTCTACAAAATCACGATGGGCAAGGAGTCTCGTTACGCCTTCACGGACGCAGAGAAGGAGAAGGTGCTCAAGGAGTGGGGCATCGAAGCCAAACAGCTTGAGGAATCCGAGACCGATATTCCCGATGGCGAGGAAGAAGTCGCCGAAGCCGCACCGGAAAAGGAGGCTAAAGGAAAGAAGGGCGCAAAAAACATCGAAGCTCCGAAGAAAGCCAAGAAGGTGAACATCCAGCGCTACAAAGGTCTCGGTGAAATGAACCCCGAACAGTTGTGGGACACCACCATGGACCCCGCCACGCGCACGATGCTCCGCGTCACTCTCGAAGATGCAGAGGCGGCCGATCTCATCTTCTCCACGCTCATGGGTGCCGACGTCGCTCCGCGCAAGAAGTTCATCCAGACGCACGCGAAGGGGGTCAAAAACCTCGACATTTGATGACGGACTTCGGGCTGCCCTCCGCGCTCGCCATCATCATTCTCTGGCCCCTCGGCATATTCTTTTGCATGCGGGCGTACTTCAAAGCACGGCGCAACGCTCAGAAAGTGGAGTCGTGGTTCTGGTTCGCCATGTGGTGCATCCTCATTACGTTCATCGAGTGGTGGATCGTCTCCATTGTGCAGGCCGTGTGCATCGGTACGGGTCTGGTGTGCGGCATTGTAGGCTAAAGCAGGAACCAATCGATGGCTCTGCGCGTCGCTGCGTTGATCGGACGAATGACGACGAACATCGCGGCAATCGCCACCATCAGGCCGTAAATCCACGGCTGCGTTTCGAAATCGATGATCGACAGCCCGAGCACGGCGGCAAACAGAACGGATTCGGTCAGTCGCAAACTCTGCTTGGAATACGAAGAGAGTGTCGGTCGACCGGCATCATGCCCGTGTTCTTTTTCGATGAGTCTGCGGGTGGCGGCTACGGTCACCGCGAGGAGGAAGAACGTGAAGAGCAGCAGGGGAGGGACGTTGCCGCTGCCGATCATCACGCCCAGAACCACGCGCAGGGGATGCGTGATGCCGTTATGGAGAAGTTCAAAGTACGGGATGTATTTGCCGACGTAGGTATAGAGCACGTTGGAGAGCGCGAACACCGCGTAGAGCGCCGCCACCTTGGGTCCGAAAAAATAGTAACCGCTCATGAGGCCCAAGAGCATCAGCATCGCGGCGAAGATCCATGCGGAATGCAGGGAGATTCGTCCCGCAGGGATTGGACGAGTGCGCTTGGTGGGATGCGCACCGTCCATGGCTTTGTCTCCGATGGCATTGACGGTGTAGAGGCCGCCGTACAGGCAGCAGACGAATGACACGTAGAGAATCAGTAGTTTCGGAATCAATTCGCTCGGCGACAGCGTGCCGAAAAAGAACGCCGCAAGCACGACGGAGATCGACGTGAGTTGGTGCCGAAAACGAATGAGCTCCAGGTAGTCGAGAATTTTTCTCATGCGAAGTGGTGAACGCTCATCGTCACGATGATGCCGAGTGCAAGGCCCGCGATGACGTCACGCAAATAATGATGCTTGAGTCCGATGCGTGACCAGCCGACGCCCAGAGCCAAGACGATGCTGAGGGCATCGATCCAGATATCTTTTCCGATGAACACCATCGTGGTCGCAAGCACGGCGGCCCGAGCCGAATGGATGCTGGGAAAGCTGCCCGCATCCACGTTGCGGAACCATGATCCGCGAGCCCTGGCCTTGGGTCTTTCGGTCGGGAAGATCAGTTTGATGGCTGCTCCGATGAGTTCCGTGAGCACGATGGCCGTGAGCGTCACGTAGAAAATCTCCGGAGTAGGACTGAAGCGCCGGAGCACGATGAGAAACGGCACGTAAAAAAAGGGCGTGCCGAATGCGGTCAGTGATGGAAGAACGTCATCGGTGATCATGTACCGCATGATACCACGCTCAGCCCTCGCCGGGGTCGGCGAACTCGCCGAGCTTGTCCGTAATGGAATACGTGTCGAGCTGCTCCTTACCCAAAAGCTTCAGCACTTCGGCCACTGCTTTGTCGTATGTCAGTTGCTTCTGCTTTCCTGCCACCATGTCGCGCACGATGATGGTATTTTCCTTCACTTCCATCTGTCCGAGCAGCAAACAGTACTTGGCTTGGAATCGGTCGGCCAGGCGCATCTGGCTCTTGAGACTGGCTTCGCCCAGGGCGCCCACGGTGTGGACGCCGAGATCGCGGAGCTTGCTCACGAGCATGAGACACTTCTTCTTCGCTTCGGGTCCCAGCTGAGCGACGAACACGTCGACTTGGTCCTTGTTCGGTGCCTGGACTCCGGCTTCCTGCATGTGCCACATGATGCGCTCCATGCCGCCGGCAAAGCCGACGCCGGGAGTCTGCTTCCCCCCGAGTTGCTCGATGAGGTAGTCGTAGCGTCCTCCTCCTCCGACTGCGTTCTGCGCTCCCGTGGAGCTGTCCCAGAATTCGAACACCGTCTGGTTGTAGTAGTCGAGTCCGCGGACAAGTCCTTCGTTTTCAATGAATTCGATGCCGAGTTCGGTGAGATACTCAAGCAGCGTTGCGTGGTAGGCCTTGCTCTCGTCGCTGATGAACTGCGAGAGCTTCGGAGCCATCTTAATGAGGATCTGCGTATCTTCTTCTTTCGAGTCGAGCAGGCGCAAAGGGTTGTGCTTCAGGCGCTCGCGATCTTGTTCGGGGAGGTTGCGCTCCTTGCCCGTGAAGTAGTCTTTGAGTGCATCGACGTACTTCTTGCGGTCCTCGGATGAGCCGATGTTGTTCACCTGGAGACGAAGACGGCTGAGAATCTTCAGGTCACCGAAAATCTTGACGACCATGTGAATGAGCTGCGCGTCGATGCTCGGGTCACTGAGTCCGATAACCTCGAAGTCGAATTGGTGGAACTGTCGGTAGCGGCCTTTCTGCGGACGGTCATAACGGAAGCACGGTCCGATGGCGTAGAGCTCAACGGGCTGCGGCAATTCCTGCATGCCGTTTTCGATGTACGAGCGGCAAATGCCTGCCGTGAATTCCGGACGAAGTGCGTACTCGGCGGAGTCCGCTTCGCCTTTGCGGCCGACGGCGAAGAGTTCCTTCTCCACGATGTCGGTGTGCGCACCGATGCCGCGCTCAAACAAGGTCTTGGATTCGAAGATCGGAGGATCGATGCGTTTGTAACCTGCCTGACGAGCACGGTGACGTACGGCTTTCTTGATGTACGTCATGTACTGATGATCGGCGGGGAGCACATCGTGCACGCCTTTCGGTGAGCGGTATTTGAGTTCGGCCATGACGGGCAGTTTATCACTGAACTATCGGCTTCGCCAAGGGCAGAAAGAGTCTTTTCCTTTCCATCCAAGCAGTGTCGACAGATTCGGGAACCGTCTGTACAATTTCCCAGCCGTTAACGTTCTTTGCGTCGGCAATATGGCGATCGTAGCTCAGCTGGCCCAGCCTGCGCAGCAGGCGTCAGAAGGAGAGAATGCTCGTCCACATCGTTCTTTATATCGGTAGCATATGGCGATCGTAGCTCAGCTGGTTAGAGCATCTGGTTGTGGTCCAGAGGGTCGTGGGTTCGAACCCCATCGATCGCCCCAGTATCATATAAACCACACGCAGTGCTTGTCTGTAAGCCAAAAGGGCACAGTTTACAAAATACAAAAATAGTGTAAATTATCTATCCATGGGTTTTTTTGATCTCATAGAAGAGCCTGATGACGATGAGCTCGATGATGGCTTCTGTCTGCCCTACGGCAGAGACAGCGCCGTCGACGACTATCGAAAAAAAATTCAGAGAAAGTGCCGTCTTCCGGAGGAGGTTCCACATGAGTTGATCCCCGAAATCATCGATGACATCAAATTCGTGCGCCATGAGATGGAGGTACTCCTGCCCAGGGAGTTCACGCTCGACGACGCCTATCGACTCTTCTACGAACACGGAAAGCCGAGCGGGATGTACTACAAAGCCAACCGCTACGGCGGCATCGAATACGATTATGAGGCAGACGATCGAGTCTTTCGAGCCCAGCGATATCTCTTGGGTAATCAGTCATTCGAGCCTGCCGATGTACTGGATTCCTTTGATGCATCTCTCGACGGCAAAGGAACCATGCGCCCGGGGTACGTTGACTTTCCTGCTCGCGACAAAGCTGTCGTGCAGCTCGGCGTCCGCAGAACGCATCGCCCCTCACCGGAGCTTGCGGCCGAAGGTTTGTACTACCGTCAATTCGGTTCCGATGAATGGCACTGGGATTACGCCGCACCGGAACTTTTTGCAGCTATCGAAAAGGCCGTGGAAAGCCGTACGACGGATGATCCCTTCGAGTGGGCTTATGATCGCGTCCGCATTGCCGCAGGTTATTCGGCACTCGGAGGAGGTAAGGAATGTGCGCCCACGTTTCTCGCCGACGTCTACGAAAACTTTGCATCGACAGCGTGCAATCCGCCTCCGCCGACGCATGAGAAGCCGAGAAACTACGATCTGGACGAACAAGACATCGAGCTCCTCACGCATTTGTATGCTCGTCACGACGCGACGGTGCTGCCCGAGGCCGTGACGGTCGTTCTCGAACATGCTGTTCTCCTCACGCCTGAAATGCTCAAGGCCGAGCCTTTCGCATCCTTCTTCACACACTTGCCCGAGATGGTGGAGAACGGTTTCGATGTCGACAGCATCATGGAGTTTTCCCATGCGGAGTCCGAGTCCGGTTCATCGGGTTTGGATCGCTTGAAAGATGGCATGGAACTTGCCATGCGTATTTTCCGCGGCAGGAAACCGTGGTGGTTCAAAGAAAATTTGGATATGAGCGAATGGTTCTCGGACGGCAAAACGAAATACGATTACGCGTACGATTTCAAGAACGACGAACACGGCCGCAGTGTCATGCTCAAGATCGCATCGCACGCCGGCTTTGCCTTCGCCGATACCATGAACGCTTTCATGCACGCCGGTTGCACGCTGACGGCACTTTCACCGTTTTCGGAAGATGACGCCATCGAGTTTACGGCTTTCGTTACGGCTCGGTTTGGTATCAGGAACATCCCGCGCTTCATTCGAGTCTTCGGTCATTGCACGGAAGTCCTCGCCGAAGTCGATGAATCCGAGCGACGCGAACGGTTGGATCAACTGAAATTATATTTGGAAGAAACGCGTCCGCAGAGCGAGATGTTTTGTCGCCTTGAACCCAAGGATTCCACGCTCTATAAGCCGGGACTGAACGGTTTCGTGTTGGCGCTCGAGGGAGAGACTTCCAGAAGTCGTGATACGCATGAGCTCAATATCAATAACACGAGGCTCCGTGGCATCGAGCATAAACTGGCATTGCCGCTCGATGTCCGGGCCCGCAGTTTCATGCCGCCGCTGCAGCCCGCGCTTGCCGAGCAAGTGCAGCACAAGGGACTTCTTGCCGGCAGCAGCAACGAATCCCGTCTCGCCTTGCCTGCCGCCGAGCATGCGCTCTTGGCGAATACCGTTACGTCGGCCGTCGTCGGCCAGTTCGATTTCTTCGAACAGTTGCGTCAGGAATGCGGTCACCTCGATGCGCACGTTGCAAAAATGTACCTCACGTTCTCGGCTGTCCGCATGCCCGATCCCTGGCATCCGCCCAAGGGATTTCTGCGCTTCCTTCAAGTCTTCGACAGCATCGATACGCCCGGATGGAGATTTGCATACCTGGAGCACCCCAAAGATCGTGATGCCGTTCACAGTGAGAATGCACGCAAAGAACTTGGCAAACAGATGCTCGTCTCCAACATGCTTGATGCTTGGATCATGGGACTTCTGACGACCGATGAAATGGAGCGACTTTTCTCGTGGATGACGCTCCCGCTGACCGATGACAGACGCAAAAAAATTGAGGAAGAGATGCGTCTCGAATTTGCGAAGTATCCGGCTGTCGAAGTCGACCTTGATGAAGATGAGCCCGAAGAATATCGAGACCATCGAACTCCGGAGGAGAAGCGAGCCGATCGTGCGCGACATGAGAAAGAGAAAATCTCCATGGCGATCAATGGAGAGGAGCGTCAACAAAAGACACATCGACTCGTCGCGCTCCAGGAGACTTTTGTCATTTTGAGCGTCATCAACAGCATGTCGATTGCCGGATCCTTCTCCAAGAACGTTCTTGCTTCAGCCCTGAGGAAAGCCATGCACCCGATCATCGGTGACCTGAACGGCACACCCGACGACATGGGTGAACTCATTCGCCCGGACCTGATGTCCAACCTCATGCGCATGAGCCAGCACGGTGCGGTGGATACCGATGCACTGCGGAGCAGCGTCGAGCATGCGACGACCCCCGATGAGGCTCTTGAAACGATTCAGCACTTTTTGGAGGAGACGGTCATGAAGGCGATGCAGCAATCCATCGAGCATTGTTTGCCCAACGCCTTGGCCGAAGTGACGGATGAAATGAAGCGCTTGCGTGAATCGGGTGATCCGAATGCGGCGAGCAACTTGGCCACCATCGTGAGCAACGTCAGAGCAAGGCTCATCGTCGATTTGCAGAGAATTTGGAGCGGTGCACCGTTTGCCATGATCGGTATCGTCGATCGCCTGATGGCCGAGTTCAAAATCCCCGACTACGCGGAACTCTTCGGTCCCATGCATCACTTCAATACGACGGTGCTGCCCGCACATTTGCCGGCTCAACCCGATGGCGCCGCATTCAGCGACGTCACCGCTTCCAACCAGCATTCCGCTCGACTCCTGCATTTTGTGGGACTCCGACTCATCCAGGAACAGCGCAACCGCAGCGAGCAGGGACCCTTCGCCCGACTGAAGCAGAAGTACGGTACGGACTCACACGTCAACGTGTCCGCGGGAGCCAGTTTGGTCGGCAAAATCGTCTCTCGTGGATTCAGTGATGAAAGGGCCGAAGGCGTCGACCCCTACGAAGTCATGGCAGGCCAACTTCCGAACTTCCAGGAGCGAGTCGACAAGTGGCGTCTCGCCGATATGCCGCTCGGTCCCATCGGCGGACGTTGGCATTTCGATAACCCGGTAAGCGACAGGCACTTGCAGCTCTTCACGGAGCTTCTGTCCTTGGGCCAGACCCCGTTCCGCATGATCCACAGCAATACGTCGCTCATCATCCCGGGGTTCAACAGTCGCAAGGAAATGAAGGCATTCATCCTCATGCTTGCCCTCGAAGGACTCATCGACCCGAGCAAACCCGAACTGCAGGTGGGCATCTCCAGTCGCCTGAGCCCCGAGCTCTGTGCGTATTTCGGAAGTTCCGCGATGCTCGGTACGGCAGAGTGTGCTCCGTTCAAAGTCGATTCGTTCATCGCCAATTCCGAATACAATACGTGGCTCACCGCAGCACGCATCGTGGCATACGACGCGTATCCGGAGTCCGCCGGGGAGCGCCGCAACTTCGAGCTGCCGTTCATGTTCCGAGGTTCGCCGGAGTCATCCCAGAACGTTCAGGGTCGCACGGATATTCTCGGTCGATGGCATGTGAACTGCGATCTCAGCGACACCGAACCGGACATCTTTACGCTTGATGATATCGATATCACTCATTTCGTCGGAGCCGCACTCCGTCACGTGCAGTATGGCGGCCCACTCGCCGAAGCGGGGAAGGCCTACATGGAGAGACACCGCGAGATTCTTCGGACGCATGGACTCTCGGACACTCTCGATGCACCGTGGGTCTTTTCCCGCGAGACCGATGCATCGGACCAAAGGCATCTGCGGAGCACCGCACATTTTGATCGTTGCGTGAAGCCGTGCATGGATGCGCACTTCGCCCAAGCTCCTTCTTTCGGCTCCGGAAGCGGTATCGTGTATGACGTGCGTGAAAACATTGACACCCTCAGGCGTCAAGCAGAGACTGTGCGCGAAGCGATCAAGAAAGACCCGGCGTATGAGTCACACGTTCGAGCATTGCTTCAAGTCACCCCCTACGAATCACTCTAAATTTTCTTTCCATCTACTTTTATGGGAGAGCACCATAGAGGACTCACGGATCAAGTCGACAGGCCGCAGGCCAGTCGTATCAGCGCACCGCCGGAGCATAAGCACGTCGACACGAAGCCCGAGCGCGCTCGCATTGAAGCGGTTGTTCCCGAGGTGAATACGAATCCCGCGGCTCACCAAGCTCACGTGAAAGTCGGCCCCACGGATCGCAGTGACTCGAGCACGATCGGTACACCCGTTCGTCCGACGCAACCTGTCACTCCCCAGAAGCCGATCATCCCGATGAAGCAGGCTCCCGTCGCTCAGCCCAAAGCTCTTCAGACTCCGACTCCCGCCCCCGTTACTCCGACGACGGCTTCCAAGGCTCCCGGAAAGATTGAGCTTACGGATTCCTTCGCCGAGCGTCGTATTGCAGTGACGAGACTCATGGAGCAACTGGCGGGTGAAGAGGCCGAATTCGGTGCCGATAAGGATGCCAAGGCAACCTGGGCCGCCGAAGCGATCGTCAGATTGCATCGTGTGGCGACCGGTATCCAGTATTCGGCAGCGGATCTTTCCCAGGGGCGTGCACGAAGCGTTGCAATGGAAGCACTTCGAGCTCCTCTGGCCAATATTTACCACACGGATCCCAAGGCAAAGGCCAAGAACAGGCCCAAATTTTTGGGGAGCATCGGTCAGTAGGCCTAAAACAGCATTATTGCCTAAATAGCTTATTTATGTTATAATAATAAGTGATATTTCTTCACACCCATATCCATATGGAAAACGTCGTAGAGAAGAAAACTCGTTTCTACGGGCTTGCAGTGCTCTTCATGCTCGTCGTCATTTTGGCGGCCGTCGTGTGCGCTCGGCGCATTGAAGCTGATGCCGCAACCGAGACCTGCATGCGCAACCCGGCTTGTCGCCAGGCTCAGATGGAGATGCAGAACAGCATGAGCAGCAGCTGCGTCGCTTCCACGCCGTGTGGCGTCGGCGGTGTCACCGTGTGCGGCGCCGCCGGTCAGTCGTACTGTTCCAGCGTTTCCAGTTCCGCGTGCAGCGGCGGCCAGCCGTGCGGCGTGAATGGAGTCACCGCCTGTGACGTGAATGGCAACAGCTTCTGCTCCAGCCTTCCTTCATCTTCCAGCTCGGCTCCCGCGCAGCCCGTCGTGGACTGCAGCAAGCCTCGTCCGACAACTCCTCAGAACGTCGATCGCAAGATCGCTTGGGACGAAATCTGCGTCGCAGCGCCCATGCGCAATGCGGCGAATTCCGCTGCTGCACGCGCAAGAGGAATGTAGGCACTCATTGACTAAACAGCAAAAAGTAGAATAATCTCCGATAGTCCCATGGGCCTGTCGGAGATTTCAGAATCGGCACACACCAGCGATCTTGCACGAAGCACAGAATCCGTACCCGCATCCATCGAAGTCGACGGCACGCCGGCACTGACGCTTGTCAGGCAAATTTTTTCGGCGAATGCCGACATGTTGAGCGTCATCGATCATCCGTCGCTCGACGCCGATGCGCTCAACAAGTATTGCCAATTTCTCTTGGAGAGACAGGCCGCGGGTAAGGGAATCATCACGATCGATGATTTTTTGGTGAGCGGAGTATCAAACGACGGCGAAGAAAAATTCCTCATCGAAGACCGAGTCGGTAAAGGAGGACTTGCGACGGTCTATGGAGTTCGCTCGCTCAAAAGCGTCGAAAAAAAAGAAGCACTGAAGGCACCCCCGGACATCACCGTGGACCCTGCGCTCGACATGAAGAGCGGCATGCCGTTCGTCGCGGCGTCGGAGAGCGGCTCCAATGAGCAAAAGCGCGAGCGGTTCAATCGCGAGTGCAGGAATCTTCTGAGGGTTTCCAAGGTCGATCCGGGTGCGGTTCCTTCGCGCGGTACGGTGGGCATTCGTCTCTTGCATCAGGGCTCGGTGGAGATTCATCGCCCGTTTTACACTCAGGAGTTGATCCCCGGAATCTCGCTCAAAGACCTTCTTGTTTCGGTCGAGAAAGAAGGTCGTGTTCTCGACATCGAGGATGCCGTGAGCATCTTCATGCAATTTCTCGTCAGCTTGAATGCGGTTCATAAGGCGGGCGTGGTTCACCGCGACATCAAGCCCGAGAACGTGATGCTGCGTCGTGACGGGAGGCGAGCCGTGATCGTGGATTTCGGGATGTCCTTCATTGCCGATGAAGGACAGTCGGAGGTCGATCATACCGTGACGTCGGATCACTCGTTCACCGGAACACTGGATTACGCTTCGCCCGAACAAGTGGCGAATTCCGCGAGCGTCGGTCTTGAGTCCGATGCCAACTCCGCCGCGCAGATTCTCGTGAAAATGCTCACGCAAAAATCCTACTACTCTTCGAATCCTCTGCTCCGCAACAAGGGCGACTACGAAGATCCCGCCGTTCTCGGCATTCTCGGCGAAGCATTGGCCAGAAGTCGTGCGAGTGAAAGCGATCGGGACTTCGCATTCAAAACGATTTGCCGCATGCTCACTCCCGAGCCCCAAGACAGGCCCTCTTTGGCCGAACTCGGCGTCGCGCTGCGTCCGCTCAGTCGCTACGCCAAATCCACGCCTGACAGCTCGTCTCCCGCACTGTCCTCGGGCGCGGCAACGAAGGACTATGACGCTTCGGCGCATCAGCATGATTTTGAGACGTTCGCCGAGGAAGTCAGAATGGGGACTCACGTTTTGCCGATGCTCGATGACACCTATGCGCGTCGCTCATCTCTTCCGCCCCAAACACCGTCTTCGCAACGAATGAGTACGCGAAAAAAAGTAGGCTGGACCTTGAGTCTCGCGGCGGGCCTTCTTCTCACGGCGGGTGTCATCATCGACCGCATGTCGACCAGAACCGACGCCCTCACTCCCGATGCGCCCCCGTCGGCTCCGGAAGATCCTTCACTGAAGGGCGTCAAAGACATTCAGGATTATGCTTTGGAACTCGATGAGCGCGGCGAGCCCGTCAGCTTGACGTTATTCGCCACCACCGACGCTGCGGTGAAGCTCAATGCAGCCACCGATTTCACGGCCCATAAAATCGGCGGAAAGATTCGCGCCTTCACCTTCAACTTCACGGGTGAAAAGCAAATGCTTGGGATCATCGGTGAAAAAGGCAGGGAATTCTTGGATCCCGAACTTCAGAAAGAAGGCATGAGGGGTGTTAGTTTCTTCGATCCCAAAACGGGTGCCGTCGTCACCTACATCGATCATCAGGTGGGAGTCTTCGTCGAAAATCCGTCCGACGGAAGATCGGTCTGTTACAGTGACTACCGAAGCACCTGGAAGGTGAAGGACGGCAAACACGTGAAAGATGCAGCCGGCTTTGCCAATGACGAGCTCGCGACGGCAGCTCTCAACAGAATCTTGGAAGACCTCCGAGCGCATCAATTCACCACATTCGAAAGACGAGAGCCCGAGAAGCGGAAGCTCATCGATTCGCTGAATGAGCTCATGCGGATGGCCGCGGAGCACAGGAAGAAGAGCGTGGTGCAGTAGTTATTTCTGCAGACTGTCGGCCGAGATGATGGCGATGGTCGGCTCGGCATCGTCCGGCTTTTCTGCGGCAGGAGCTTCCTGCACCTTCGGGAGAACGTTCTTCGGAATCGGCTGATTGGCGGCTGGCGCAATGGATCCCGCCACGGGCCTTGGCTGGGCGGCGCCCGGGGAAGCCGTCACGGGCTTGGCTTCAGGAGCCTTGGGGGCTTCCTTCTTTGCCTCCGGAACGGCAGCGACAGCTTTTGCAGGAGGCTGGACAGGCGCAGCCGGCGAAGGCGCGGACTTCGGTGCCGGAGCTTGGGCTCCAGCTTTGGGCGCTGCGGGTGAATTCGGCACAGGAGTGGTAGCCTTATTTTTTGGCTCAGGTTTGGGCTGGGTAGGTGCAGGCTTCGAACTTTCCGTAGCGATCTTCGATGGTTGAACAGGTTTCGGTGCAGGCTTGGGTTCCGCACTTTCTTTTTCAGGAGCTGCAGTCGGCGCCTTTGGTTTCAGCCAGTCAGGCACCGGTGCCGTGGACTGCTCGGCTTGAGGAGTAACGGAAGATGCCTTTGGTAAGGGCTCCGTAGATTTTTGAGAAACTGGAGTGGGTGCAGGTTTCGGAGTCGAAACGGGTGCCGCAGGCGCAGCTTCCGTTTTGGGAGCATTTGCTTTGGCGAGCCACGGCGGTACGGGAGCACTCGCGGTGCTCGGTGTTTCGTTGGTTCGCGTTTGCGACGTGAATTCGGTCTTGGACTTCTCTCGTTCCACGACGATCTCCGCCTCACGGTCCGTTGAAGGCGCTTTTGTAGGTTCGCGCTTCAGCTTCATCGGCTCACTTTCATCGCTGATCGCAACCCCATCCTTTTTCACGATGGTTCCCTCCATTTTCTCGAAGGTTTGCTGAATGGATACCGTGGTCTTTCGCTTGAGCCAGGTGAACAGGATGAAGAGTCCCACCGCAATGGCGAGGAGGAATCCGATGATGAGAACGACTTTGAAAATCGCTCCGAAGGATGACTTCGTCGTACCGCTCGTTGCCGAGCTGCTTTGGAGTGAGGAGCTCATCGAGCTCGCGGTGCCGGCGATGGAAGAGCTTTGAGACGAGGTCGTGACGGAGCCCGCATCGATGATGACGGTGTCCGTTCCTGAATAGAGCATCTCACCGTTTGAAATATCGTGAACGGAAAGCGTTACGGTGTACGTTCCTGCAGTGACATACGTGTGAACGGGTGTGTCGAGAAGACTTCTCGATCTGTCGCCGAAGTCCCACTCGTAGAGAAGTTGCTTGCCCTCGGTTTGCGCTTGCGTCAGGGCTGCGGCGTAGCGGACGGTGAGGCCTTCGCGCTGCATGACGATCGCGCTGCCCTGCGTCCCACCGGACGTCTCGATGGAGGACGAAGAAGCTTGTACGAGTCCCGTGAACGAGATGTTTACCGTTGCCTCCGCAGGCACGGGATTACTCAGCTCAGTCGTTTCGAGGCGAATCGAGCGAGCTCCGATTTTGGGCAAAAAGTAGACGTAGACCGGAGTGCCGGACTTTTCGGAGATCGTTCCCTGGTTATCGAAGTCATCGGAGAGATCGCCGTTACCGTCGCTGTCGACGGACGTGTCCAGGTCCAGTTTGTAGCGCGAAATGTTGCCCGTGGACTTGCTTGCATCGATACGAACCATGCCGCCTTCGGCAGGAAGACCGATGTTGCCGCTCGTCGTACCCGGATCGGTGACGATGAGCGCGGACAACGTTCCCTCCGTCGCGATGGCATCATCGGGGAGTGTCTCGCTCGGTTCCGTCACGACGAGCGTGAAGGCGCGGTACTCGTTGGTGTTCGTCTGCGGATCCTGCATACTGACGTCCAGGACGTAGGTACCGGCTTCTGCGAGACGCGCCTGAAAGAACATCGTCCGCTGAGCCGCAACGAACTTGCGGTCCTTCGTAAGAATCCAGTTGTACTGCGTCTTCTTAGAGAGAGGATCGGAGGCGATTTCAAGCGTCTGGCCCGCTTCGATGCGAATCGATGTCGGCTCGATGGCGGATGTCCTCTGAAACGCGACGTTTGCGGTAACGCCGCAGAGCACGACTAGCGCAAGAGCCGAAAGCCGGTGAGCGATGTTCTTGCTCTTCATGATCAGCCGAGAACGTTGTTGACCCAGGAAACGATGACGCGTGCCAAAAGAATCAGCACGATGCCGATGACGACGTAGATGATGATTTGTTTTGCCTTGTCCTTTTGCCCTTCGTCACCGTTGCTAACGATGAGGTAAATGCCCGCGACGATGATGGCAACGACGGCGAGGAGAAGGATGATATCCAGCACGTAGATGATGATTCTGATGATGAGTGCACGAAGGCTCGTTTCCTGTGCGATTCCACCCAGGCCGGCGGCCGCGCCGAGACCCTGGAAAATTCCTCCGCCACCGTACACGGCGGCATGAGCCTCGGGACTGAACGCAACGGCGGCGATGACAGCCAAGGGAATGGCTGCCCATACGCGCTTCAGATACTGATTGAATGTGTGTGTCATGTATCTCTCTATGATACCATAAACGGCATAAAAACGCCATATCCTCTCCCATGAATTCCAGAGGCTCCCACAGGCTCAAGAAACTGCGTCTTTTGCTCAAAAAGAAGCCAAAAAAGCCTCTCGTCATCACAAATCTCACGAATATCAGATATCTCACGGGGATCCAAGTCTCTACGGGTGTGTTGATCGTTGACGCCAAGGAAGCAAAGCTCTTCGTGGACAGTCGTTACGCCGAAGCGGCACGCGCAGCCGGAAAAAGCTTTCGCATCCATCAGCCTGCCGACCTTGCCGTGCACATGAAGAAGATGAAGTCTCTCGCGTTTGAGTCGGCGGATGTCACCGTCGCGAGAATGGAGAAATGGAAGAAGTCATGCAGAGGCATTAAGTTCATCCCGACATCCGGACTCGTGGAAGGGCTCCGCAGAAAAAAAGATGTCGAAGAGCTCAGGCTCATTCGACGCGCATGTGCCATCACGAAGAAAGTATTGGCAAAAATTCCCTCGATGCTCAGCGTCGGAATCACGGAGCTTTCGCTTCGCATCGAGATAGAAAAATTATGTTATCTCTACGGTGCCGACGGCATGGCCTTCGAGACCATCGTGGCATTCGGCGAGCACTCGTCGAGACCCCATCATCATGCCACGCGTCGTGCGCTGCATCGCGGCGACATCGTGCAGATCGATATGGGATGTTCGCTCGGCGGATATTGCAGCGATTGCAGCAGAGTCTTCTTTACGGGCCCCCAAAAAGTCGAACATCGAAAAGCATACCGAGCCCTGAAAGAAGCCAAAAAATCATGTGAGAGACTTCTCAAAGTCGGAGTCACAAATCATGCCCTGGATTCTGAGGCCAGAAGAGTTTTGGCAGGATACGGATACGATAAAGAATTCAGTCATGCGCTCGGACACGGCCTGGGTCTCGATATTCACGAAGGGATAACGTTTTCAAAAAAAGCGCCCAAGGAAAGGGTGCAAAAGAGCGAAGTCGTGACCCTCGAACCGGGGCTGTATTTTCCGGGGAAGTTCGGCATGCGCATCGAAGATACATACGTCGTTTCGTGATCGACGAAGCAGTGGTATCCTTTCGTCATGGCCAGAAAGAAAATTGCGGTTTTGTACGTCGGCGGTTCCATCGGCATGATACGAAACCGTAAGACGAGTCGTATCGAGCCCATCGAGTCTCTCGTTGAGATTCACAGATTCATTCCCCAGGCGCAGCGCGAAGTTTCGCTGGAGTTTCATTCCATCGCGAACCTCGGTTCTTCCGAAGTCACGCCGCATCACTGGGTGCAGATGGCCGCGACCATCGAAGATTTATACGATCGTGTCGAAGGAGTCGTCATCATTCACGGAACGAACACCATGGCCTATACGGCTGCAGCGCTCAGTTTTGCCCTCCAAAATCTCAGCAAACCCATCGTTCTGACGGGCTCTCTCATGCCCATCGATGACCTGGGCAGCGACGCGCAGATGAACCTGACGTACGCCATTCAAGCCGCTGAACTCGACATCGCCGAAGTGTGCATCGCACTCGGGCCCCGCGTGCTGCGAGGAAGTCGTGCCAAGAAAGCAGATCAGTCGATCCTGGAAACGTTCACAAGCCCGCAATTTCCCCCGCTTGCGGAATTCAACACCTCCGTCGCGCTCCATCCCTGGAGAATGGTGAGACGCAAGCGCACGCTTGCCGTGAAGTCCGAGTTCGACCCCAACGTCGTTTCCGTCACATTGCACCCGGGCCTGCCGGAAGCCTATTTCGACGCGGTTCTTGCGGCAAAGCCTCACGGCATCGTGCTTCGTGCATACGGACTCGGCATGCTTCCGGAGCATCTTTTCCCGTGGATTCGCACCGTCACCAAAATGGAGATCCCGGTCGTCATTGCATCTCAGCTTCTGCGAGGCTCCATCGACCTTCATCTCTACCGAAAGCAACTGATGCTTGAAGAACTCGGCGTCATCTCGGGCAAAGACATGACGTACGAATGTGCCGTGGTGAAGCTCATGTGGGCCTTGAAGCAGACCACGAACGTGCGTCGTATCCGGGACCTCATGGAGCGGAATTTGGTGGGAGAATTATCCGATACGATCTGATGATTCCGTTCAGGTACACTGAGGACGGTCGATCTTTCGATGTGCCGAGGTGGCGCCCTCCTTCGCTCCTCGCTAGGCTCGGAGCTACGGAGGACTGATCACAGACAGGAGAATCCATCGATCATTTTCATCAAAAATTTATTGCCGAGGTGGCGGAATGGTAGACGCGAGGGACTTAAAATCCCTTATCCGTTCTAGGATGTGTGGGTTCAATTCCCACCCTCGGCACCATCCTGAGCCCCGCAGGGGCTATTAACAAAATTAATAAAATATGTTATAATAATAAAAACAAAAACAACCATGTTTTTCAATTCCGATTCCGCAGGGCAGAGGAAGCTGGGCATCACGCTCGCATTTGGCGCGGTCATTTGGTCCGGAACGTACAATGCGTTGGCCAAGGGTCTGACGCCGTTTCTCTCGCCGATCACACTGCTTCTGCTCAGCGAGGCGCTGACGGCCGTCTTCATCATCCTCACGTTCGGCATCGTACCGCTCTGTAAAGAACTGCGAACGATGAACGCCAAATCCATTGCGATTGCGGCGGTGATAGGACTCCTCAATTCGGCAGTGGCTCCGCTTCTGTGGTTTACGGGTCTTGCCAGAACGTCCGCCATCAACGCATCCATGCTCTCATCGGCTGAAGTCTTGTGCGTTCTCATTCTGGGCGGTGTCCTCCTGCACGAGAAAATCGGCCGCATGCAAGCCTTGGGCGGCCTCACGGTTTTCGTCGGCATCGTCATCATCAACGTTGCCTCGGTTTCGGAGTCCATCAGCGTTCACGTGGGAGACGTGCTCGTTCTTCTCGGTGCATTCACGTCCGGGACCGGAGCCGTCCTCTTCAAAAAATACATCTCGCACGTCATGCCGGAGCTCGCCATTGCCATTCGCAACGTCGCAGCCATCATCGCCGTATCCATCGCCAGCTTCTTCTTGTCGCACTCGTTCGGCGCGGAAGTGGCGGCTTTCCCCCTCAGGCTCGTCGTTCTGCTTCTGGCGTTCACGTTCTTCTCGCGTTACCTGAACCTTACGTTCTACTACGAGGCCCTTTATCGCTTGCCCGCAACCACCGTCTCGCTCATTGAAATCGCCACGCCGCTTGCGGGTCTTACGTTCGCCTTCCTCATTTTGGGTGAACAGATTCATGCCAATCAGATGCTCGGCGGCATCTTCATCGTCTTCGGGCTCATGCTTGAACAGGTCTCCGCCAACACGATGAAATCCATCAGGAGCAGGTCGATCTTCCACATCTTGCCGTTTCATCGCAAAGAGACCGCGACACCCGTCATGGTCTTGCCACGCAACGTGTGATGCTCGTCAGATGGGCAGCGCTTCCAATCTGGAGAACGACGCTTGGTTATGGTCATCCACTTTTTGGCCGACCTTCAAAATCGTATTGGTCTCGGGATCGATTTCTTCGGCCTGCACGATGAGGCGGCGCAGGGTGGTACCCACCGGGGTGCAGGTCATGAGCGTGGAGATGCGCTTGTCCGTGGGCTGATCCAGGACGTTGACGTCGCTCGGCTTCACTTCGTACTTCTTCGTCACGCGGTACGTGTGTTTGTCGCCGCCGTAGTACACGGTATACGTGTCGCCCGGTTCCAATTCGTGGAGACGCGCAAAGACGTCTTTGTAACGTCCGTCATCCCACGGGTAATACGAGCTGTGTCCCGTGACGAAGAAGTTTCCGGCCTGGCCCGGACGGGCCGAGCCCGGATAGTGAACGACACCGTGATGGAGTGCACCTTGGATGTCTTCCTCGAACTTCTTCCAATCCTCCTTTACGAGGGAGTCCATCGGCGGCTGAACGACGGGGACGTTCTTGCCGATTTTGGGGATGATGATGCGGTCCTCGAACGGTCCGACGTCGGGCAGGTACTTGAGAATGTTCTCTCCGCCCGAGGGTTTTCCCGTGAACGCGGGCATGCGCGGAGTGGCGTCCGAATTACCCCCCGAAATCTGCGTGAGTGCCTGCTCGGTGGACATGTCGTCGCCGATGGCCAGCTGAGCACGTGCGATCTGCCAGAAGCTTTGGTAGTTGATGCCGACGAACAGCACCGCGAAGATGATTCCGAATGTCCCGCCGAAGCGGACGGTATCGACCACGAAGAGCTCGGCTTTCGTACGCTTGCGCGATGAAAAACGAGACGGGACTTTGACCGGAGTGACGGCGGCTTTCCAGAATTTCTTCACTCTCCCTCGGACGCGGCTCGGCATGGAGGACACTTCCTCGCCCAGCTTCACCAGGCCGTGTTTGGCCGAACGCGCGGTGGCGCCGTACTGCTTGCGGCCTTCGGTCACCGACGTCATGAGCAGCATTTCCGCACGCGTTTGCTTTCTCGGACCTTTCATCTGCGGTTCCGAAACTTTGACGAGAGGAGCCACCGTGCGGAAAGTTTGCTCGGCCGTTTCTTCCATGACGGTCCAGACGCCGGAGTGCTTGTGCTTCACGCTCGGAAGCGTAGCGGGTTCGGGCTTCGACTCAACCCTTTCGGGCGGACGAGCTGTGATGCCGAGCACGATGTTTCCATCGGCGTCGTACCAAGCACGGTGATCGTGTGCGTGTGAAGACATGAAAATAGTTGTTTATTGTATCACAGAAGCCGTTTTTCGGGCAGTAGACTAGAGAGCCTGAATATTATGAAAAGATACTACTCCATGACGCCGCCTCCGACCACTTCTTCGCCTCTGTAGACCACCAGGGACTGCCCCGGCGCTTGCGGCGGTTGAGCCGATGCGAAGGCGAACGTTCCCTCCGAACCGTGGGCCGTCAGACTCCCTTTCTTTCGCATCGAAAGAGAGCGGATGCGATACTCGAATTCCGCGGGAACTCCCGACTCGGGAGCCCATGAGACGAACCGGAGGTCGGTCAATCGAACGTCCGGATACTGCTCGGTTCCGCGATCGGCCACCACGAGACTGTTCGTGGACGGATCTTTCTCCACCACTTCCAGCGGAACCTTGAGTCCGCCCACCTTCAGCCCCCGCCTCTGGCCCACCGTGTAGAGCGGCAGACCTTCGTGCGTGCCCACCACCGTGCCGTCGCGACGGACGATGGAACCCGGGACGATGGCGTCCTTGAGGTGGCGTTTCAAGAAGTCATCGGGGCGTTTTTCGGGGAAGAAGCACAAGTCCTGACTCTCGCGATACGAGTCGGAGAGCGGCACGTCGAAATGCTTGGCAAGTTCGTACACGTCGGACTTCGGCATCGTCCCGAGTGGGAAGAACACCTTTTCAAGCTGTTCCTGCGTGAGGCCGTACAGGTAGTAACTCTGGTCTTTGCGCTTATCCACGGCTTCGAGCAGCAGCATGCGCTTGGTGCCGTCGGACAACTTTTCCACCGCCGTGCGCGCGTAGTGGCCCGTGGCCAATTTGTCGCAGCCGAGTTTTGCGGCCATTTCCAAAAGCTTTCCGAATTTCATCGTGCGGTTGCAGCCGATGCACGGGTTCGGGGTCTTGCCATTCCTATGCGATTCCAAAAAAGGATCCACGACCATCTTCTTGAACTCGTCTTCCAGGTTCACGACGTGGAGCGGAATCGAGAGTTTCTTGCACACCGCGGAGGCACGCGAAATGTTCTGCGTGGTGCAACACTTGCTGGGCAGGATGCGTGCGATGGCGGGCGCCAGAGGATCCGTCCACAGCGTGAATCGTACGCCCACGACGTCATGCCCTTGTTCGCGCAGCATGTGCGCAACGACACTGGAGTCGACGCCGCCGGACATGGCAAGGAGGATTTTCATCGGAATGAGAAGTGTAAGGAGGAAAGTGGAAAGAGGGAAGTGCGGAAGTGCGGAAGTGCGGAAGTGCGATACCTCACCTGTTGGATTGTGACCGGTTGTTCCGTTCCACAGCATAAGTCCGGAGCGGGTCAACTGACGAGATTAAGGAACAGGTGTATTCTCCGTCCGATGTCACTCACTGCCGAACAGGCGCTGGATCATTGGCAAGAGAAAGGACTGCTGACGGCCAAGAAGGCCGCTGAGCTTCGTTCGAATTTGCACACCGATAAAGACATTCCCAATAAAGCGCTTGCCATCTTCTCCGGCATCGGTGCCATTTTGGTGGGACTCGGCGTCATCCTCTTCATCAGCAGCAACTGGGACGCCATGAGCCCCACGCTCAAGGTCATCATCCTCATGGCCGGCATGCTGGGCACGGGAGTCGCAGGATACTGGTTGCAATACATCAAGGATTACGAGAAAACGGGCACGGCGCTCCAGTTCGTGAACGTCCTCATCTTCGGAGCCAGCATTTTCCTCGTTGCTCAGATTTACCATCTGCAACTGACGTTCTGGTGGGGCGCTCTCCTGTGGTTCCTTGGCACTGCCTATATGGCGTATGTCCTGAGTTCACGCATGCACATCTGGCTCTCCGTACCGCTTCTGATTCTGTTCCTCGGATGGCTGCGTACCTCGTACCTCGGATTCGGTCGCGATGAACTGGACTTCCTCTTCGACGATCGTTCCGCGTTCTGGTCGCTGGCCCCCGTCATCGGGATCGGGCTCATGGGTCTTTCCATTCTGCACCGCAAAGCGAAGAGCATGACATTCGCCGGTCCGACTCTCTTTCATTGGGGCATTTTCCTCGTGATGTTTCTGCTCGTCATTGCGACCGTGGACAAGTCGTTTTACTTCCACATGCTGCACCTGCAATCGGACCCCATCACGATCGGCATCGTGGCGGTCTCGGTCATGTTGCTCGCCGCGGCGCTGCTCACCGGACAATTCGCGACGAAGAACGGGCGCGCCGGTCTTTTGGCTTGCACGCTCTATGTCTTCTTCGTCTACCTCATCACGTACATTCCGGGCTGGATGGGGCTTGATGTCGGCGTGCTCCGTTATTACGGCTCCTCGGAACTCCGTCTTGATATGGTGAGCGGACTCTTCATTCTGTACGTACTTCTCACGTTCTTCTTCCTGCTTCTCACCGTTTGGTTCGGCACGCTCCTCCGAGACCCGCCCGTCATCAACGTGGGTATGCTCGGTGTGGCTGCGGTCATTTTCATTCAGTACTTCTCGTGGGCGTTCGAGCTTCTTCCGCGCTCACTCTTCTTCATCATCGGCGGCCTTGTGATTCTGGGCTTTACGTCCGTTCTCGAGCGCAAACGCCGCCAACTCATCGCTTCCATCAAACCCTCCCGTGCGTAGGACTTTCTTCCTCATCGGCTTGCTCGTGGAACTCATCGCCGTGTTTCTTATCTTCTTGCCGAATTTCATTCTGATGACGACCGGGACGCTCGTGACCCTCAAAACGATTCCCGTGGATCCTCGTTCCATCTTCCGAGGGGATTACGTGGTCCTCACGTACGAAATCGGACAGAAATACGACGGACCGGTTCCGAGCGGCACCGACTATTACAGCATGCCCGTCTACGCGGTGCTCGAGAACAAAGAAGGAGTGTTCGTCGCCAAGGATTTCGTCGCCGAGAGACCGACACTGTTGCCCGGCCAGGCCTGTCTCGTCGGCATGGCTCAAAATGAGTATCGATGGAATGGCAACGGCAATGATCTCATCATGAAAACCGTGAATTTTCCGGATATTCAGCAGTTTTTCGTCACGGAGGGACTCGGTAAAGAGCTGGAGCAGGCCAGAAACGCGCATAAGCTCTACGTGGATGTCGTAACCGACACGTCGTGCCACGCCGTCATCCGCGGCGTGCGTATCGCCGAAGAGGCAGCCCTCTTGCCTACGGAAGGCGTTCCCGGCGAGAAAATTCCTCCTGTCGAGGTTCGGTAGCACTTCCGCTACAATCATCGCGTGATCGACAAGATACGCTCCAAGATCGGCGAACTTTCCGATGCGCGAAAGAGCATGCAGGATCCCGCCGTGTACGGCGATCAGAAAGAGGTGACGCGTTTGGCCCGCATCATCAAGCGTCTGGAGCCGCTGGAATCCAAATACAAGGAGTATCAGCAAGCGGAGCAGGCGATTGCCGACGAGGCGTCACTCGGCAATGATCCCGAGCTCAAAGCCATGGCCGCCGAAGAAGCCGCAAAGGCTCGCGAGCGTATGCCCATCTTGCTCAACGAGATGAAGATCATGCTGCTTCCCAGAAACCCGGACGACGAAAAGAGCGTCATTTTGGAAGTGCGAGCCGGTACCGGAGGTGAAGAGGCGGCACTGTTCGCCGCCGAGCAGCTCAAAATGTACCTGCGCTACGCCGAAATCCGCGGCTGGAAGACCGAGCTCATGGATATGTCCGCTGCCGATGCGGGAGGGCTCAAGGAAGCGTCGGCCAGGATCGAGGGCGAGGGCGTCTACGGGCAGCTGAAGTTCGAATCCGGCGTGCACCGCGTGCAGCGCATTCCGGCCACGGAGAACAAGGGCCGCGTGCACACGTCCACCACCACCGTTGCCATTCTTCCCGAGGCGGAAGAGGTGGACATCACCATTCGCAACGAAGATCTCCGCATCGATACGTATCGCTCGGGCGGAGCAGGAGGACAGCACGTGAACAAGACCGAGAGCGCCATTCGCATCACGCACATTCCGTCCGGAGTCGTCGTGGCGTGCCAGACGGAGCGTTCACAGCTCAAGAACCGCGTGCTGGCCATGTCGCTTCTCCGCAGTCGTCTGTACGCCGCGGAGCAGGAGCGCAAGGCGAAGGAACGAACCGACATGCGCGCCGGCCAAGTGGGTTCGGGAGACAGATCGGAGAAAATCCGCACGTACAACTTCCCGCAAGACCGTATCACCGATCACCGCATCAACCAGAACTTCAGCAACATTCCCGCCGTCATGGAAGGGGAGTTGGGCGACATCATTGCTGCGCTCCGAAAATGGGAAGAGGAGGAGCTCCTGAAATCGCTCTGATCGACTAGCGAGTCCGCAGCTTGTGCATGAGGTCCACGCGGTGCTGGATGGAATCCATGGAACCGATGTCGGCGCGGAAACGCACGGGCCCGACGAATTTCTCGCATGCCGATTGCGCCGCCTGTTCGGCAAGCGCGATGGAATCTCCGATGCCGACGACGCCCACGGATCTGGACGTACCGAGCACCACGGCGCCCGTGTCGCCGAGCGAGACGTCGCCGTAATAAATCTTCACGTTGTCGGGAATGATGTCCGGCACGAGGACTTTCTGGCCTTTCTCCTTCTTGTCCTCGGGGTAACTCTTGGGCGTGATGTACTTGCAGACCGTGGCTTTCTTGGAGAATTGCACCAAGTCCTGCGTCAGCGTTCCCTTGATGATCGCCTGGCACACCGCGACGAAATCGCTTTCCAGAAGCGGCAGGACGTTGAGGGCTTCCGGGTCACCGAAGCGGGCGTTGTACTCGATGACACGCACCCCGTCGGCAACGGCGATGAATCCGCCGTACAGAATTCCTTTGAACGGCTCGCCGCACTCCTTCTGAAGCGCTTCCGCGATCTGCCTATTGATCGCACTGGCCTGAGCGACATCTTCTTCCGTGAGGAAGGGGAGTCCGTGTCCCACGTCGCTGTACGTGCCCATGCCTCCCGTGTTCGGGCCGGTGTCGCCCGTATTGGCGCGCTTGTGATCCTGCACCGCGGGCATGTCCACGACTTGGGTTCCCGAGACGAACGACATGAGGCTGAATTCCACGCCGATCAGCTTTTCTTCCACGACGACCGTGCCGCATTCGTGCAAGCATTCCATGGCGTACTTGGCGCCGCTTTCCACGGTGAGCAGATGTTCGCCGCTCACTTTCACGCCTTTGCCTCCCTTGAGGCCGTCGTACTTCACGACGTACTGACTGTGGAGCTCGTGCTCCACATACGCTCGAATATCGAGTTCGGTCGACTTCTGCTGGTCGACGGACGAGAGCGTGAAGATGCGGAAGCGCGGACTGGCGTTGATGCCGTGGTTCTTCATGAGTGAGCGGGCGAATCCTTTGCTGGATTCGATGCGTGCCAGGTTCTTTTTGGGAGCCACGCACGGAATGCCGTTGGCTTCCAGGCGATCGACAAGCCCCGCACCGATGGGATCGTCGGGGGCGATGAACGCGAAGTCGGGCTTGGACGCCTTGGCCAAATCCACCACCTTGGTGAGCGACATGATGTCCATCACGTGCACTTCCGATGAGTACGTCACGAGTCCGGGGCTTTTGACCGTGGTGGCGACGATGAGTTCGGGATTCTGCGGGCTGCGCTTGAGCGCATCGGCGATGGCTTCGCCGCGGGCGGAGTTGGAGACAAGAAAGACTCGCATGTTTGGATGATAGCAGATGAGGAGGCCGGGTTTGGAAGGTCGGGAAAGTTGGGCAGGTGAGGGTATGGAAATAAGACCATGCCAAACCTTCCACACCTACCCCACCTTCCGTCCTACACCAATGCCATCATTTTCGTCTGGTCGGGATTGTTCTCCTGCTGCTTGTTGAACGACTCGCGGGTGTCGTTGCGGCCGCAACCGAGGTTCTTGAGCATCTTCGGCGTCACTTCGGGGGTGGGATACTTGCCGGTGAAGCAACCGTCGGAGAATCGGCGGATCTTGTCATTGCCGACCTGGATGGACTTTCGCATGTCATTGACCGTGTTGTAGAACAGTCCGTCCGCGCCGATCATCTTTTGAATTTGCGGAATCGTATGGTCCGATGCGATGAGCTCGGTGGTCGTCGGAAGGTCGATGCCGTACGGGTCCGGTCCGATGATCGGAGGCGAGGCCGATGCGAAGTACACTTTCTTGGCTCCGGCCTTGCGCGCCATTTCGACGATTTTCTTGCTGGTGTTGCCGCGGACGATGGAGTCATCGACCAGAAGCACGTTATTGCCCTTGAATTCCAGTTCGATGGGGTGGAGTTTGAAGTTGAGGCTGCGTTTGCGGATTTCTTGCCCCGGCATGATGAACGTGCGGCCGATGTAGCGGTTCTTCACGAAGCCTTCGCGGTAACGAACCTTGAGCTTGTCGGCGAGCCCTGCGGCTGCGGGGCGGCCGGTATCGGGAATGGGGATGACGGAGTCGATGTGGATGCCGGCGGCTTTGATCTGCCTTGCGAGAGATTCACCCATGCGCACGCGAGCCTTGTAGACGTTGACTCCATCGATGGTGGAGTCGGGTGCGGCGAGGTACACCCACTCGAAGACGCACGGGTTGAGCTCACCTTTTTTTACAACGCGAGAGTGCAGGCGATTTTGCTTGTCGATGAAGATGACTTCACCGGGTTGCACGTCGCGGACGAACTCGTAGTCGAGGGCTTTGAAGACGGTGTTCTCGGATGCGAGCATGTATTCGTACTTCATGCCGAAACGCTTGCGTGCCAGCTGGAGTGGGCGGATGCCGTGCGGATCGCGGAAGCCGACGATGCCTTGGCCGCCGATCAGCGAGACCACGGAGTAGGCTCCCTTGCAGCGTCGCATGACCGTTTTGACGGCGCGGAAGATGTGCTCGGGGTTCACGTTCTTGGGCCGTTGCTTGCGGAGCGCGAGCGAGAACACGTTGAGCAGCACTTCGGAGTCCGATGTCGTATTGAGGTGGCGGTAATCCTGCTCGCGAATTTCGCGGGCGAGTTGTTCGGAGTTCGTGAGGTTGCCGTTGTGCGCGAGAGCCATGCCGAACGGGGAGTTCACGAAGAACGGCTGTGCTTCGAACTCGCTGCTGCAACCGGCGGTGGGGTAACGAACGTGTCCGATGCCCATGGGGCCCTTGAGGCGTTGGAGCGAATGAGCATGGAAGACTTCGCTCACCATCCCCGTGGATTTCTTGAGGTGGAACTGGTTGTCGTACGTCACGATGCCCGCGGCATCTTGCCCTCGGTGCTGCAGCACGATGAGTCCGTCATACAAATCTTGAATGACGTCGTGATAACCGGAGAGAGCGATGATTCCACACATGATGGGGGTTGAGCGGAGGGATTAACGGGTAACGGATACGGCAAAGCACGGCTTTCCGAGGAACGGAAAAGCCTTGAAATTCCAGGTGTCAGCTACCATGGGAGCATTGTACAGATGGAAAACGTCCTTGCAAGATGCAGGGAACACTTCCTATGGTTTATGTATAAACTATTGCCACACGAGCTCCTGTGCCCCGGCCTTGGCGCCGCGAGTCATCTGAGCTTCGTCCTTCACCCAATCCCCGGGAGATCCTCCGATGGGGGCACGAGGAGTGACGTTCGCACGCTCTGCACGATGATCGTTGCTTGAGGGCCTCAGGAGAATGTCGAGATCTCCTTTGAAGCCGCTTCTCTGGAGCTCAAGGACAAGTCTCACGACGGCTTCTTGAAGGCCGGGAGTATTTCCCGCGCAGGTCAGGTCGATGTTCGTATTCAGTCGGGATGCTTCGAGGGATGGGTTGGGCATTGCCCGAATATACGGGTTTTTTCGTTCCTGCAAATCTATTCGAATTTCACCGGGCGCGAAGGGCGTCACCATGACGAAAAGTCGTGCATCGGGACCGGAGTTTTTCGTGTCATTTAGGGTGTACATTCCTCAAAAAACGGCTACACTGGGCCGACTTTCAATTCGAATCGTCGTTTTCTCAATTACCGTTATGGAATTCCGCACCATCGCCATCATCGCCCACATCGACCACGGCAAAACCACGCTCGTGGACCAAATTCTCAAGCAGGGAGGTGCTTTCGCATCGCACCAACAAGTCGATGAGCGCGTCATGGACAGCAATGACCAGGAAAAGGAACGCGGCATCACCATCTACGCCAAGAACTGTTCGATTTTGTACAAGGGTACGAAGATCAACATCGTCGACACGCCCGGTCACGCCGACTTCGGATCCGAAGTGGAGCGCGTTCTCCGCATGTGTGACTGCGTGCTTCTGCTCGTCGACGCGTTCGACGGCCCCATGCCGCAGACACGTTTCGTTCTCAAGAAGTCTCTCGAGCTCGGCATCCGCCCGATGGTTATCATCAACAAGATCGACCGTCCCGGTTCCGATCCGGAGAAGGCACTCAGCCAGGTCTTCGACCTCTTCATTCAGCTCGGTGCCAACGACGAACAGCTGGACTTCCCGTACGTGTTCGCCATCGGCCGTGACGGCATCGCCAAGCGAAAACTGAGCGACGAGTCCAAGGACCTTTCACCGCTCTTCGACTACGTGTTGGAGCACGTGAAGCCCGCCGCCAACGACGCGACGAAGACGCTGCGCATGCAGCCCGTGAACCTGGAGTACGACGTGTTCTCCGGACGCACGGCCATCGGCCGCATCACGGACGGCACCGTCATGCAGAACCAGAACGTGTTCGTCCTGAAGCCGGACGGAACCAAAGTTGCCGGACGCATCACCAAGATTCAGGCGTACCAGGGAGTGAACCGCGTCGAGCAGAAAGAAGCGGTCGCCGGCGACGTCGTCATGCTTTCGGGTCTGCCCGACGTGTACGTGGGTGACACCGTCACCACCGACGAAAACGCCGAGAGACTCCCCGCCATCAAGATCGATCCGCCGACGGTGTCCATGGATTTCATGGTCAACGATTCGCCGTTCGCCGGCAAAGAAGGAAAACTCGTCACCACGCGTCACATCCGCGAGCGTCTCGAGAAGGAACTGGAGACGAACGTGGGTCTGAAGATCGAATTCGGTGCACGCACTGACGCGTTCACCGTTTCCGGTCGCGGAGAAATGCACTTGGGAGTTCTCATCGAAACCATGCGACGCGAGGGTTTTGAGCTCGCCGTGTCGCGTCCCGAAGTCATCATGCACGAGGAGAACGGCGTCAAAATGGAACCGATCGAGACCGCGTACATCGACGTTCCGGAGGAAGTCGCCGGAGGCGTCATCGAAAAACTCGGTCGCCGCAAAGGAATGATGCAGAACATGGAGACCAAGAACGGCATCGCCCGTCTCACGTACGAAATTCCCACTCGCGGTCTGCTCGGTTTCCGCAATGAATTCATCATCGATACTCGCGGCAACGGAATCCTCACGCACGCGTTTCTGAAGTACGCTCCCTACGTCGGTCCGATGCCGGGACGCCTGAGCGGCTCCATCATCTCCGGAGTCACGGGAGAGTCCGTGGCATTCGCCATCTTTGGCTTGCAAGAGCGCGGAACGTTCTTCATCGGCGCGGGAGTCCCCGTCTACGAAGGCATGATCATCGGCGAATCTCCGAACGGCATGGACATCATGGTGAACGTCGGCAAGGAGAAGAAGCTTACGAACATGCGCGCATCGGGAACCGATGAGGCCATCCGTCTTACGCCGCCGCGCATCATGGAACTCGACATCGCTCTCGAGTACATCCAGAGTGACGAACTGGTGGAAGTGACGCCGACCAGCATTCGCCTGCGCAAGAAGTTCCTCAAGGAGAACGATCGCAAGAAAGCGAAGCGCGAGGGACAGTAGGGGTGAGGAGTGGAAAGTGAAAGAAGTACGAAGAGGATACTTTCGTACTTTTGCCACTTACCGCACTTCCGCACGTGGCTACACTTCTTACCGAGGTTCGCACTGCTGTGTCACCAGGTTGCAGCACATGTCTGCGGAGGAGGAAGACGAGGATGATGAACACGTAATGGGGGGAGTGGGAGACGTACGTGCCGCCTCGCAATCGGAGAGTGTCGAGTATGTTCCCGCCGTATCGGGCATGCATGACGCCGCTCCACCCGTGCACGTGAGACTGTATTTGGGACAGCTTGTCGGCAATTCGGCGGTGCACTGGGCAAGAGAAGTGTTACCCGTAGGAATGGTGACGGAATCGAGAACGCAGCTGGGTGGACTTGTCGAGCAATCTGCGCGGTAATTGTCGCAGCCTCCGGGCGTCATTTCGCACATGCGCTTACAGGTTTTTGTTGCGAGGTCGCACATGCCTTCGGCACATGTATTTGTTGATGCTATACATACTGAGCCAGCTGGATCTGGCTTTCTACATGCACAACTCTCTCCAAGATCCGGACTCGCTCCTGGGTCGCAGTCTGGTAATTCAGTGAGGGCGGGATCCAGGTTATTAACGCTACAGACACCGGTGCAGGTCTGATCTTCGCATACGGTCCCTGGTTGGCACATCATCACCGTACTTGTCGTGCATGTCGCATACCCAGGAGGGCCCGATCCGCCAGACTTGCACGTAATGTTGCACTGCGGAGGTGCAACTTCGGAGCAAAGAGGAAAACCTGCATAAGCAGGCTCCTCGCACGGGTCCACGCATGTACCAGGGTCATTGCAGAGCAGATTAACTTCGCACATTGTGGGGTTTCGCATCAAGTGTCTTTGGCAGTAGCCACCCTCATTGGGGTTATTCGGATCTGGCCCAGGCATCCACATCTCGTACTCACACATGCAACTCCCGTTGACTCCGACGTTTTGGCTTCCCATACACATCATGGTGCAATCGAGGGGAGTTACAGCCGCCACAGATGGCGTAGAAAACGACGAAAAGTTATCCGACTTCATGGCAACAATGCCCGCCACAAAAATGCCGCACAGGGTGGCACCCGTAGCGACGTCGATGAGCAGGCGCTTCTTGAATTTCATTGAGAGCACTTTCTCACAATGTGCTATTTCTTGCAATTGCAGAGGAAAATTCGTCTTTTCGATCGGTATTTTTATGATGCTTTAGATGGGCTCGCAAGTTTGCGTCGTCAGGTTGCAGCACATGGGTGCGGAGGAGGATGAGGACGATGAAGACGAGCATGAGCCGGGCATGCCGTTGCACATCGGCTCACACAATCGTGACGTGGGATTGCACATGAGACTCGGAGAGTTGCACGGAATGGAGCGTGAGCCGTTCGAGTTACATGTCGTCCCGTTGTATTCATTGCATGTGAGCATGCAGAATTCACCTTCACCAACCGGGGTCAGATCGATATCCTCGCACATTCCGCCGGGAAATGACGCACAAGGGTCTACACATGTTCCTGTCCCTGCTGAGTCACAGATGCGCGGTCCGTCGGTTTGATCGCACATCAGAGGAAAGTTGCTGGTCGTGCTGCAAAAGTTACCACTTGAGTTTCTCGTATAGCATTCCCCCACGCAGTCGCCCCCGGTTTCTACCGGCGACATGAAGTCGGGGTCGTCGCACTTGGGCATACCGGAATCAATGTACTCCTCGCACGGGTCACGGCATTTCATTTCATTGTCCGGATAATCGCCCGGAATGCAGACGTCGTTCTCAACCGCACAGGTCCCCGTAGGACCTTGGACGGAGGTACAAGTATTCGTACCAGGCGTTTTGCAGAGTACTGAGCACGGTTCGTTATGTCCCGGGTGCATTGCCATGACGTCCGTGCACAAGGGAGCACCGGGAGGGCACAAATCGATGCATGTGTAGTCAGAACCTGCACCGGGATCGGTACAGCTCATTCCGAGCATGCACTTTTGCTGATCCATCATTGGCGGCATGCACGTTTCGTTTGGAGGCGACCCCATGACCATGCCCGGGTTGCATCCGCAGCTTCCGCCTGCATCAACCGTACCGGGATTCGTACCACAGTCATTGGTACCGCACAAAATCGCTTCGGATGTCGGCGTGCTGAACGACGTGAAGTTCGGCGACAGAATCGCATAACCTGCCGCCACAAAAATGCCGCACAGGGTGACACCCGTAACGACGTCGATGAGCAGGCGCTTCTTGAATTTCATTTAGAGCACTTTCTCACAATGTGCTATTTCTTGCAATTGCAGAGGAAAATTCGTCATTTCGATCGGTATTTTTATGATGCTTTAGATGGGCTCGCAAGTTTGCGTCGTCAGGTTGCAGCACATGGGTGCGGAGGAGGATGAGGACGATGAAGACGAGCATCCCGTGGGTGAGGCGGCGCAGTTTTCGATGCACGTCGTGCCTGCGGGATCGCGGATGAGGCCCGGGGCGCAGGCGCCGATCATGTTGATGTTGCAGGTGCCGGAAACGTAGGCTTTGCACAGCACGCGTTCCTCCTCTCCCAAACCGCGAACGGGATTGACGTCTCTGCAAAACGGCTCTTCGAAATCCTCACAGGGATCGACACATGTATGTGTCGATATCCTGTCGCAGAAGAGGGGAATCGGGTCTTGGGAACATATTCGGGGAGCGGTGCTCGTGGTATAGCAGTAATTGGAGGCATAGCCGCGCGTGTAGCATGAGGTGTCGCAATTTTCACCGAGGCCTGCAGGTATGGCGAACGACGGGTCGTCGCACGCCAGCATGCCGGTGGAAATGAACGGTTCACACGGATCCAAACATCGCATCTCTCCGTCCCCATCATCATCCGGGATACAGGCGTGATGTTCGTCCGCGCAGGCCCCTGTCGGGACGAATGGCGTGTTGCATACACGTTCTTCCTTCTGTTTGCACTGAATGCTGCAGAGTTCTCCCGATCCGGGGTTCATAGAGGTGACCGAGGTACAGTCTGGGTTCGTGAAGCCTTCGCAAACGTCGTGACATTTGTCGTCGGCACCACACATGTTTCCCCAGGTGCACGGCGGACTGACGCTGCTCGACACACAGTTGAAACCGTCCCAATTTTGGCAGGCGACGTTTCTGCACTCGTCGCCCGGCCCCGCAGGAGTGGTGCCTGCCGTCGCGCAATCGGGAGAGCATGCTTCAGCATTCGCAGGCGGCGTATTGAATGACGTGAATGTGTCCGAGGTTACGGAATAAACTCCCGCAACCAAAATGCCGCACAAGGCAATGCCCGTGACGACATCGATGAGAGTGCGGTTCTTCTTCATTTGACGTACTTTCCCATACCGTGGAATTTGATGCAATCAAGCCACAAAAAGCGACTTTTCCCAGCGCGCTTTCATGATCTGTTCGCATGTCTGTTCCCATACGAAAATCATACGAAATGGATCTGTTAAAAATGCGACTTTTATGCTATAATTATGAGAAAACTTCATACACACTTTGCGCTCGCTTAGGTCCGCCAAATTTTGGCTTCTGTCCGTGCTCATCGCGAGTGCGACGACTCTGGCTCTCGAGATCTTCTCGGGGTGGCGTGCCGCATCGGTTTTTGCAGGTCTTTTTTCTGTCGCTTTGCTCTTGCTCCAATGGAGTTCGATTTTGAGCTTTCTTCGCATCGAACGAGTGAGCTTGGCGTGTGTGGAAAAAAAATACGCTCGCATTCCGAGGCACTGGGAAATCGTGACGACCAACGTGCTGACCGTCTTGTTCCTCGTTCTCTCGGTGCAATTCGTCGCGATCGTGTACGCCATGTCGTTCTCGCTCAACAGTTCCACGTCCGCAACGGACGATACGCGCAGAGTGATCTTGGGAGATTTCGACGGCGACGGCGACCTGGACTATGTCGAGGCAAATGCCGGAGCTTTGGGAGTGCACGTGAACGGCGGCAACGGTTCGTTTGCCGAGCCCGGGGCGTATGGAGCTTTCAGTTCCCCCGGAGGCATGGCTGCCGGCGACATCGACGGAGACGGTGACCTCGACATCGTTCTCGCGCAGAACAACGATACGCGTCTCAGCAAATATACGAACAACGGTGCGGGAGCCTTCACCGAGTCCCACATCACGAGTTCACTGCCGTGCACCGTCTCCGACGTGGCTCTCGCCGACATGAACTACAGCAGCTACGACGGCGACCTCGATATCGTTTTGCTCTGCAGCGATGCAACGATGTCCAGAGCCGTATGGGTGAACAACGGACACGGCGTCTTTACGCAAACCAACTCGTACTTGCCGATCGGTGACAGCATGGCCGTGGCAGATTACAACGATGACGGCATGCCGGATGTCTTCGTTCTGAGGGCAACCGGTGGCGTCTACAAAGTGATGCAGTACAGCACGACGGGTTCGTTCATCCAGCTCAGCGGCAGCTCGCTTGCAGGAACGTACGGCAAAGTCACGCCCGCGGATTTGGACAATGACGGAGACATCGATGTCGTACTTACGGAGCCGTCGTCGAGTATCAAACCGTATTTGAACAACGGAGCAGGAAGCTTTACGGCCGGATTCGCGTTCGGCGGTGCGGCGGCGGTGAACAGGGTGAAGGCTGTCCTCGGCGACATGAACAATGACGGTCACTTTGATGCCGTCGTCGTGGGCTCCGACGCATCCGCCGTCAGTTCGGGAAACTATTACTACCAGAATGACCAGGCGGCGGGGTTCAACGTTTCGGGTTCGCCGACGGAGACGACCGAATGCAGCAATGACATCGCCATCGGAGACATCGACGGTGACGGTGACCTGGATTACGTCGCCGGAAACGCGGGTTGCAGCTCCGGCGGTGCCGTGAACCGGCACTACAAGAGCGACCAAGCCGCGACGAGCCCCAATACGGCGCCCTCCGCACCGTCATCTCTCTCCGCGACTTTGAGCGCCGCGTACAACAAGATCACCGACGTGGAGACGACGGGTGAGGTCGCGGAGTTCACGTCCGCCGCTCTCGGTGCCGACGGATTTCCGGTCATCGCGCACTACGAACTGACGAGCGGAGACCTGCATTTCGTGAAGTGCGGAAACAAAGACTGCTCGTCCGGCAACACGCTCACGAACGTCGACAACACGGGCGACGTCGGAAAGTGGAATTCCGTTGCGGTGCCGAGCGACGGGCTTCCGTTCATCGCATACTACGATACGGCGAATGCCGATTTGAAAGCGCTGAAGTGCGGCAACGCGGCGTGCACGTCGGGTAACACCATCACGACGGTGGATTCCGCGGGTGATACGGGTTGGTATCCTTCCGTCGCCATCGCATCCAACGGCTACCCCGTCATCAGCTTCTTTGATGACACGACGTTGCTTCATAAGTTGCTTGTCTGCGGCAATGCAGCGTGTTCCTCCGGCAACGTTTTGAACACGGTCACTCAGGAAAGCGGCCAGCCCGGCTACCAGTCGTCCATCGGGATTCCGTCGGACGGTCTGCCTATCATCGCGTACTTCAACGTTTCGCCCGCCGCATTCCAAATCGTGAAGTGCGGCAATACGTCGTGCACATCCGGAAACACCGTGACGACCCTCGATTCGGCGATTTCGAACGTGTACAGCCCGTCGCTCAAAATCGGCTCCGACGGCTACGCGGTCATGAGTTACTACGACGTTTCCAATGCCGACCTCAAAGTTCTTCACTGTACCAACGCAACGTGCAGCACCAACTCATACGCCACCGTCGATTCAAGCGGTGACGTGGGCTCATGGCACGGACTGGCCGTCGGCGCAGACGGATATCCGATCATCGGATACTACGATGCCACGAATCAGTATCCCAAAATCGCCAAATGCAGTGATATTGCGTGCAGTTCCGGCTACACGATCACGACCGTCGACACGCCGCTCACGACGGGCAAGCACGTTTCCATCGTGATGCCGAGCGACGGCCGTCCGTTCCTTGCGTATCAGTACGGCTCCAGCTCGGACCTTCGCACGCTCAAATGCGGACGCACGAACTGTGCCGATGCCGGCTCCGACGGTTCCGTCATCATGCGACTCAGCTGGGGTTCCGGTTCCGATACGCAGACACCCACACGCATGATTCAGTATCGACTGAAAGTCGGCACCGGATCGAACGCGAACAACATCGTGTCCGGTGCAGCGGCTTCGCCAAACTACACGCTGCGGGGTTTCCTGGCCGCAAACCAGAGCAGGCAGCTTCTCCTGAAAAACCTGACCTGCGATTCCGGCAAAACGTACTACTGGAGCGTCGCATCGGTTGATGCGGGCTTCTTGTCCACGTGGAGCAGCCAGAATACGTTCATTCTCAACGACAGCTGCGCCGTCGGCGCCGTCACCACGACGACGGTCGCGACGGGTGGCGGAACGAAGTTCATCAATCCCGTCAAAAATGACGGAGGAGGAGGCGGTGAGGTTTTTCATCTCACCGTCCAGGCACTCAATGACGTGAACGCCAACGGCAAGCGAGAAAACCGCGAACAGAATTTGAAGCTGAGCGGCCTTACGGTGACCGCGAGCGGTGTCACGGTCGACGGTTCACGCATCAGCAAAACGGCGACGCTCACTTTCGACGGACGCGCGGCGTTCGACCTGCCGACGTCCGGCCCGAGCGGTTACACGGTGTTGTTCGATACCGGTTCGCTCGTGCTCGAGGAGTATGTGCCCACCGGTCCTTCCGTCATGACGGGTATCGTCCTTCGAGCGTCGGGAATGCCCGCGCTGCCGCACGCCATCGTCAAAGACGCTGCGCTTTCGTACACGCTCACGCTGCCGTTCCGTCACATGGACTTGCTCGGGTACGCCCCGTGCATGTCCATCGTTCCGTCGTCGACCGATGAGGAGCCCGGTTCCGACGCCGAAGTCTTTCTGCAGCGTCTGCGCGACCCATTCGGACTTTCTCCGGTGCGAGGCACCGCTCAGTCCGGTGCGCTCATGACGCGCGGAAATTTCTTCACGCTCTTGCTGCGCACGCAGTGCATCTCCGTCACGCCGAATCTCGAAGCTGCGGATTCATCGCTCCGCGCGGGTGCCAAGGCTCTCGGCTTCTCATTGCCGCTCATCGACGTGCCTCTGCAGGCGCACACGCTCTCCGCGCTCACCGCATACTCGCTCATCGGGGCGGGCATCGACATCGTTCGCTCCACGCCCATCGGTGCGGCGGCCGACGTCGATTTCCCCATCACTCGTGCCGAAGCGATGCGAGCGGTGGCTTCCGCTTTGGGGATTCCCCGCACCGTACTCACCGACACGGGAGCCGTTCTCCCCGAAGGCGTGGAGATCACCGACCCCGAGGCATCGGACGTCCTGGCACTTTCGCGGCTCGGCATTCTGCCGCAGAGTTTCATCAGGATCCCCGGTCTTCATCAAGGAATCACGAAATCCGAGGCGGCGCTTCTCCTGGCACGCGCCGCTTTCCACAACGGAAAAATCTCGCTCTTGCCCGACATACCCGATCTTAAGGCACTCAAGAGTGCCGCGAGGATTCCGACGTTCATGGAGGGTCTGCCGGAGCTCAATCTCGGCGAATGTCTGGAGAGACACGACGAACGTTCGACAGCGGTCACGTTCAGCGATTTGCTGCCCGGTGACCCGCTCCAAGTCGATCTCTCCAAAGTCCTGACATTTGGAGTCAAGAACGCGGCTGAAAAAACATTGTGGCTCATTCCCGCCACGCGGCGTCCCACGGAATTCGGCGTGTCCAAGGGCGAGGCCAGGTTTCTGCCCAACGAGCCCGTCACGATGCTCGAGACCGTGCGCAACCTGCTCGTGCTCACGTGCTTGCCGCCCGATACCCGCATGCAGGCGATTCTGGGACTCGCAACCAAGGAAGTGATTCAAGGCAGCGCGGAAACTCGCGTTGCCCGTGACAGACTCAGCGATCTTCCGCGCGATGATTCTTTCGCATCCCGCATTCTGTACCGCGCACAGGATCACCTGAAAGAATTCGATCTCTCGCTCTTCGCCTACGCGGGGACCCTGCTGCATGAAGATGTCCGCAGTCCCGCGTCAGGGCTTTCGCTCAAGGAAGCCGGCGACATGCTCACCTCGTCGCTGCTCCTCATGTACGTGCGGCAAGGAACGATGACGCCGCAGGAAGCGGAGGGACGCGAGACCGAGATTTCCGCCGCCATCAGCAGGGACCTCCTCGGCAAAGACGTGAATTGGCGAGACGAAGGTCTGCTCGCAAGCACGCCGTTCACGCGAAAGATGCTCCTGCAGTTCCTTGTCACAGTCACTCAAGACCGACGAGCGGCGGAGTCCCTCGAAGCGATTTTCTCGCAAGTTCCCATCGGAGAATTGTGGTGGGAGCGTCTGAAATGATTTCATGAAACACACGCACAACGCACATCGGCTGATCCTCGCGCTCGCTCTGAGCGCGTTGCCGTTTTTGTACGCCATCAGCGAAGTTCTTGCACTCGCCGTTTTCGCGGCGATTCTCGTGACTGAATGGCACGCAATCGCACGATTCCTCCACCTTTGCCAACTGAGCTTGGCGCACGTCGAGCAATCGAGCATTCGGATTCCCAAGAAATGGGAGCTGATTTCCACGAATCTCCTTACGGTTCTGTTCCTCGTGCTCTCGGTGCAGTTCGTCTCGCAGGTCTATGCCATGGCGTTCACGATTTCCTTTACGACGAGCGCAAGCAGAGAAACGGTTTCCACTGTTCTCACCGATATCGATGACGATGGCGACATCGATTGGCTCATGGGCAACTCCGACAGCGGTGGCACGAACGACCTTCATTTGAACAATGGAGCGGGCTCCTTCACCAGAATGCATCTTCCCGGTTTCACGACGAACAATTTGACCGCAAAGGCCGGCGATGTGAACGGTGACGGCTACGTCGATTTCGTCCAAGCCAACTACATCAACGGCTCGTCGGGGCGAGTGACGGCATACGTCAACAGAGGCAACAACACCTTTGCAACGGGGGCGGTCATTAACATTTCACAAGCCGTGAACAATGTCGCTCTTGCGGACATCAATAACGACGGTTCGCTCGACATCATCATCGCAACGGATACCGCCACCTCAGCGCAGAGCGTGTATCTCAACGATGGGCACGGCAACTATTCGGTTGCAGCTTCTCCGCTTCCCGGAGGGCAAGTCATCGAAGTCGCGGATATGAATAACGACGGTTACTTGGATCTCATCATCACCAAGCGCGCAACGGATCTCCGTATGGTCTACAGAAACAGTGGAACGGGTGCTTTCGTGAAAATCTTCACGTCCGTGTACTCCGGAGGATTCACCTGTCAGTACAATACCGCCCTCGGCGACGTGGACGGCGACGGACTCATCGACATGTTGGTGGGCTGTACCAGCCAGGTGTATATCTACAAAAATACGGGTACGGGAGGCGCCTTCAGTACCTCCACGCTCAGCAGTACCCTTACCGCCTCGAGCATGGCACTCGGAGATTTGGACAATGATGGAGACTTGGATTTGATCGGAGCGGGCGTCACTCTCGGCGGGTCGACGACATGGCTGCGCATCTATACGAACGGCGGAACCGGAACATTTACCCTGAGCAGCTCCAACACCGATATTCAGAACTACACGAAAATCAGCATTGCGGATATCGATGGTGACGGTGACCTTGACTACGTCAGAGGCTATGCCGGAGGAACAAGTTTGGCGTATGACAATGATCAGGCGGCGACAAGCGCGAATACGGCGCCCACCGCTCCTTCGAGCAATTTTTCCGCAACGACGTTCTCGCAGAACAACCGCATCATTTCCGTCGACATCACGAACGACGTCGGCTCATTCCCGTCCATCGGCATCGATTCCGGTGACATTCCCACGATCGCGTACTACGACGCGACGGCCGGCGATCTGAAAGTGTTGCGCTGCGACAATACGCCGTGTGTTTCGGTGAACAGCAGCTCGGTCGACACCACCGGCGACGTCGGAAAATATTCGAATGCCGTCATGCCGTCGGACGGGCTCCTTTTCGTCGCGTATTTGGACGTCACGAACACCGACTTGAAGGTCCTGAAGTGCGGCAACGCAGCATGTACCTCGGGAAATACCATTACGGTCGTGGACTCAACGAACGGCTACTATCCCTCGGTCGCCATCGGCTCCGACGGCTATCCGGTCATCAGCTACACCACGAGCGCGGGAGTCCGCGTCGCCAAGTGCGCCAATGCCGCATGTTCATCCGGCACGACGGTTTCCACGGCCGTGGCAGACGGCATCTTCACGTATTCCTCGATCGCGGTCCCGAGCGACGGTCTCCCGGTCATCAGCTACTTGGATACGTCGGGAGGCATCGACTTCGCGATTCTGAAGATGGCGAAATGCGGCGATACGTCGTGCTCGTCCGGGAACTCCAGCGTCACGGTCGACTCATTCGGATACGTGAACTCCGTCGTGATCGGTTCTGATGATTTGCCGATCATCGCGTATCTTGGAACATCGAGCGCACTCAAAATCGCACACTGTGGAAACTCCGCATGTTCCTCGGGAAACACCACGACGACGCTCGATTCCACGCTCGGGACATGGGGCGAAGGATTCGGTTCCCCTGCGGCTCGTCTGATGATGACGAAGCCGAGCGACGGTTTGCCCGTCATTTCCTATTGGGACGGAACGAACGACGATCTCAAAATCATCAAGTGCGGCAACACCGCGTGCTCCTCCGGCAACGTGACATCGCGCCCCGATTCGTCCGGCTCCGTCGGAAAAACAAGCGGAATCGCATTCACCGCGGACAATCGTCCCGTGGTTGCGTATTACGACGGGACGTTCGGAGACGTCAAAGTTCTTCGCTGCGGCGTCGTCGCATGTTCTTCGGGTGGATCGAACGGCCAATCGCTCATCGTACGTCTTACCTGGGGCTCCGGTTCGGACTCGCAGACGTCCACACGCTTGCTCCAATATCAGCCGAAAATCGGCACGGGCTCGAGCGCGAACAACATTCTTTCGGGCCGAACGGCCAGCCCCGCGTACGTGACGCGCATCATGCCCAACGGGCAGAGCCGCACCATGCTTCTGCGCATTTCCACATGCTCGGCACTTACGTACTACTGGTCCGTTGCGGCGGTGGATACGGGGTACAAGAGCACCGCGAGTGACCAATACAGCTTTGCCACGGATGCCAACTGCACCGTGACGGACAACGGACAGAGCGGCGGAGGTACGACCGGCGGCACCACCGGCGGTGGGGGCACCACATCGTCTGCAGGTGGTGGCACGTTGTGGCGCGTGAACAGAGGCGGTGGCGGAGGCGGCGATCTCCTCCGACTCGTGGTTTCGGTCATCAGCGACATCAACGGCAACCGCAAGCGCGATATGCGAGAGCAGGCACTCATGCTCAAGGGTCTCGAAGTCACCGCGAGCGGCACGTCGCTGACCGGCCTTCCCGTCCGCAAGACGGTTCGTCTGTCCGGTACCGGCGTTGCCGTTTTCGATCTCCCGCCGTCAGGAAAAAAGGGCTACAGCATCTCGTTCGACAGCGGTGCGCTTGCCAAGCTCGGCTACGTTCCCACGGGCAACGTCACGCAGACGGGCGTGGTGCTCGGTGCTTCCGCATCGGCAACCGCAGTCCTTCCACCCGTGAGCGTTACGCTTCCCATCCGCCGCGCCGATCTTCTGCGGTACGCCCCGTGTCTCACCGTCGGGCTTCAGGCACCGGGCGAAAAACGCGGAACCGATGCCGAAATGTTGCTCCAGAGACTCAAGGATCCTTTCGGCAAAGGCATTCTCTCCGGAACGACGCTCTCGGGATCACTCATGAATCGCGGAGATTTCTTCGCGCTCCTGCAGCGAACGCAATGCGTGCAGCTCGTTTCGCCCATGTCCCAGGACCTTCGTCTGAGGAAAGGCGCCGCGTCGCTCGGTGTCGTCTTGCCGCTCCTCGACTTGCCGCTGAACGGGACGTCCGACGCACTCTCGGTGTACTCGCTCATCGGCAGCGGTGCCGACATCACGCGCGACACGTCCATCGGTTCGGCAGCCGACCTGGCTTCCCCGATTTCCAGGCGCGATGCCATCAGAGCAGTGGTGTCACTCCTGCGTCTTGATACGCGCTTCTCTCTGAGCGGAGCACTCGTTCTCCCCTCGGATATTGGCAAGAGCGACCAGGCGGCCGGCGATTATCTCGCGCTCCAAAAGCTCGGTATTCTTCCCGAGAGTTTCGTCACGCTTCCAGGCATCTACCAGGGTCTTACGCCGGCCGAGGCGGCACTGCTCCTGTCGAGGGCCGCGTTCCGCAACGGAAAGATCACGCTGCTTCCCGACGTGGAGGATCTGAAATTGCAGAAAGCGGCGACGAAGAAGGCCGCGCCCGTAGCCACCTTCCTTGCAGATCTGCCCATCATGAAGGCGCGCCCGTGCTTGCTGCGTACCGAGTCTCGTTCGACGGACGTCACGTTCACCGACCTGCTTCCCGGAGATTCCATCCACGCCGATATTCGCGAACTTCTCATGCGCGGCACGTTGAATGCGGCGGAGCAAATGCTCTGGCTGCTTCCGGCGACGAGACGTCCCACGGAGTTCGGCATCCAGCACGGTCAGGCGACCCTGGGCATCGATGAACCCGTGAGTTTACTCGAGACGGTGCGTGCACTTTTGGTGTTGAACTGCCTGCCTCCCGATACGCGCCTTGCCGCGATGCTCGGGCTTTCCTCGAAGGAAGTCATCCAGGGATCCGCGGAAACGCGAGTCTCTCGCGATCGCCTGAGCGGCCTGCCGCGCGATCCGTCTTTTGCTTCGCGCGTGCTCTATCGCGCACAAGATCATCAAAAGGAATTCGATTTGTCACTGTTGTCCTATGCGTCGAACATCGAGCGACAGGAAACGAGAAGTCCCGCATCGGGACTGAATCTCCGCGAAGGCTCGGACCTCCTTGCGTCGTCGGTGCTCATGATTTTGGTGCAGGAAAGTCAGCTCACGCCGCAGAAGGCCGATCTCATCGCGAGCTCCGTATCCGCGGCCATCAGTCGTGACTTGCTCGGCAAGGAAGTGAACTGGCGCGATGAAGGCCTGCTCGTCCGCACTCCGTTCACCCGCGCCATGCTCCTCAAATTCCTCGTCACGGTCGTGCAGAACCGTCGGTACGTTGTTCCCGTCGCCAAAGTATCGTCCACGCTCTCTCTCGGAGAAATCTGGTGGGAGCGCATCAAGTAGTACACTCACGTCATGCAACATTCTCCTGGCCATCGGCAGTATCCCGCGGATTCGGCAGGCCATCGCATGACGAGCGCGGTACCGCTCGTGCACGAAGATCTGACGATCGGTCAGCTGCATGATCTTCTGGCCAAGAGCAGCAAGGACTACAAAACCATCAACTACATTTACGTGCTGGATGCCCACGGACACCTCATCGGTGTGCTGTCCGTTCGCGACATCTTCGATTTTGCGAAGACCAACCGTGTCGGTGATGTCTGTAAGAAATCTCCGCTTCTCTACGTTCACCCCGAAACGCACCAGGAGCGCGTCGCATACTTGGCGCTGCAGCACAACATCAAGGCAATCCCCGTGGTGAGCAGAGATATGAAGTTCCTCGGTGAAATCACCGCCGACTCGGTGCTCGGCATTCTGTACAAGGAAATGCACGAGGACACGCTGCGACGCGCGGGTATCGGACACTCGGGACACGTGGGAATGAACGTGCTGACGCTTTCCATCTTCTCATCCCTCAAGCACCGCATTCCGTGGCTTATCTTGGGGCTCCTCGGTGGTTTGATGGCGGCCAATATCATCGGATTCTTTGAGGAAACCCTGTCCAAGAACCTCGTTCTTGCCGCGTTCATTCCGCTCATTGTGTACATGAGCGACGCCGTGGGCACGCAGATGGAGGCGTACATCATCCGCGACCTCGCGCTGCAGCGCTCACTTCCGTTCGGGAGGTATTTGGTGCGGCATCTCTTCGTCGTTTTCCTCATCGGTGTTCTGCTCTTCGGCATGTTGCTCCCGTCGTACGGATTGCTGTACGGCGACTGGTACATGGCCACGGTCTTAAGCACGTCGCTTCTTGCCGCGGTGATGTCGTCGGTACTCACGGGACTCCTCATTCCGTACGCGTTCAGCAGATTCTCACTGGACCCTGCGGACGCCAGCGGCCCCGTCGCCACCATCGTTCAAGACATCCTCAGCATCGTCATTTACTTCGGTATCGCAACGTTGATGCTTTAGTCGGCGAGTGCTTCGTTCTGGCGCTTCTTTGCGGTCACGGTATTTCTGATGAGACTGGCGACGGTGAGCGGGCCTACTCCGCCCGGTACGGGCGTGATGGCCGAGGCAATTTCTGACACCGCATCGAAGTCGACGTCGCCGCAGAGTTTACCGTCCACGCGTGAGACGCCGATGTCGATAACGACGGCACCCTTCTTCACCATGTCTTTCGTGATCATTTTGGCTGAGCCGACGGCGGCACACAGAATATCGGCCTGCTTTGTGATCTCGGCCAAGTTCTTGGTCTTGCTGTGGCACACCGTCACCGTGGCTCCGCGGTTCAGGAGCATCACCGCGAGCGGTTTCCCGACGATGTTGCTGCGTCCGATGACGACCGCGTGCTTGCCCTCAATGTCGATCTTGTAGAACTTGAGCATTTCGATGACGCCGGACGGTGTCGCGGGCGGTAGGTGCTCGAACTCCGTGGAGAGAAACATCTTTCCCAAGTTGTACGCACCAAACCCGTCCACGTCTTTTTTGGGGTTGATGGCACGGATGACTTCAGGGACATGCTTACTGAGGTGCTTCGGGAGCGGCAGCTGCACGATGAACCCCGCGACGTCCGGATTCTCGTTGAGCTGCTCGATGGTCTCCATCAGCTTTTCGAGCGTGATCTTTTCATCCAAGTGCAGGTGCTGATGTCGCATGCCGACTGCCTCGCAGCTCTTCATTTTCTGGTTGATGTAGCTGCTGCTCGCAGGGTCGTTGCCGACTTGGACGACCACGAGTGCCGGGTCCAATTCTTTGATCTCCGCCTTCAAACTCTCAAGCAACCGTTCAGCGACGGGTTTGCCGGAGAGGAGAAGGGCTCTTTGCATGTCTCTATCCTAGCGGCTTTATTGCCCCGAAGGGTAGATGTCGTTCGCAGTTCGTCAGCTGCGGGCGCCTCAGTGTGCAGCCTTCAAAATCTGCGCGGCAACCTCGCCTTTCTCCCCTCCGGTATCGATCATGATGGCCGACGGATCTTCGGCGGCGGCTTTTTCGTACAGGTCGTACACTTTCTTCTGGAACCTGTCGTTCTCAAAAACATCGAGCTGCGTGCGCTTCTGAATACGGTCCAAGCAGACGCGCAGCGGCGGCATGGCGAAGATGAGCACATCGGGTTCCACGAACGGCGTATTCACTTGGATGAGCCAATCGGGATCGAGCCCGAGAGCTTCGCCGTACACGAGTGTGGAAACGACGTACCGATCGGAAATGACGGTCTTCCCCGCGGCAAGTGCCGGTTTGATGACTTTTTCGATGTGCCACGCACGATCGGCGCAGAACAGCAGCTGCAACGCCGACGGAGACTCGATGGTCTTGAGCTTGAGCTGTTCGCGAATGAATTTGCCGATGGAGCAATCCGTGGGCTCGGCGGTGAGCAGTACGTCCTCACCTTTGGCGCGCAGGGCTTCGGCAAGAAGCTTGCTGTGTGTGGTGGTTCCCGAACCGTCGGGGCCTTCGAGGACGATGAAACGACCTGGCATGGTGGGAGTATAGCGGGGGCGAGTGCGAAAGTGTCATAAGTGCCAGAAGTCCGAAAGTGTAACGAAGATACTTTCGCACTTACGAACTTCCGTACTTTCGCACTTCTTAGATCCGCCCGATCAAATCATTCAACGTATGCGTCAACCCCTTCACGACTCCCTTCAGCGGCATATCTTTGAGCGAGTACACCATCTGCGTGTTCTCCGGCTCGGTCTGGAAACCGATGATGACGAATCCGGGCATGCCGATGCTTTTGAGGAATGCTTCGCACTGCTTCTGTACTTCTGCGGTGTTCATGGGAAGGTTGGGTACGTCAGGTAGGTTCGGACAGGTGTGGTAGGGAGGAGGGAGATACACATCTCACCTTCCTCACCTACCAAACCTTGCTCTTTAGAAATCCATTCCTCCCATGCCTCCGCCTCCCGGCATCTGCGGCATGGCGGGTGCGTCCTTCTTGGGCGCGTCCACGATGCCCACCTCGATGGTGAGGAACATGGCGGCGACGGAAGCGGCGTTCTGGAGTGCGGAGCGCGTGACCTTCTTGGGGTCGATGACGCCCGCGGCAACGAGGTCTTCCACTTTCTCGGTGACGACGTTGTAGCCCATCTTGCTGTCCTTGGCTTGCTTCACGTCGGCAACGATCACGAGGCCCTCGAGACCTGCGTTGTTCGCAATGTTGCGGAGAGGGTAGGGGAGCGACATCTTCACGATATCGATGCCGATCTGCTCGTCTTCGTTGGCGCCCTTCACTTTGTCGAGAGACTTGAGAGCGTGGATGAGAGCGGAGCCTCCACCGGCGACGATGCCTTCCTCGGCTGCGGCGCGCGTGGCGGAGAGAGCGTCCTCCACACGGTGCTGGAGTTCCTTCTGTTCGAGTTCCGTAGCGGCACCGACTTTGATGACCGAGACACCGTCGGACAGTTTGCCGAGGCGCTCCTGGAGCTTATCGCGGTCGAAGTCGCTCTTGGTCTGTTCGATGCCCATTTTGATTTCATCGATGCGGGCCTGGATCTCCTTCTTGGAGCCGGCGCCGTCCACGATGAGCGTGTTGTCTTTGCCGATGACGATGCGGCCCGCGCGGCCGAGATCATCGACTTTCGCATTCTCGAGCTTGAGGCCGACTTCCTCGCTGATGACGCGTCCACCCGTGAGAATGGCGATGTCCTTGAGCATGTCCTTGCGGCGGTCGCCGAAGGCCGGGGCTTTCACCACGACTGCGGTGAACGATCCGCGGATTTTGTTGAGGATGAGCGTGGGGAGTGCGTCGCCTTCCACCGTTTCGGCGATGATGACGAGTTCCTTGCGTCCCTTTTGGGCGATGCCTTCGAGGAGCGGCAAGATTTCTTGGACCGATGTGATCTTTTTATCGGTGATGAGGATGTACGCATCTTGGAAGATGGCTTCCATGCGGTTCGTGTCCGTCACGAAGTACGGAGAGATGTAGCCGGAATCGAACTGCATTCCTTCCACGTGCTCTTTCTCGAGTCCCATCGTCTGGCCTGCTTCCACGGTCACGACGGCGTTGGCACCGGCGTGAGCCATGACATCGGCGATGATCTCACCGACGCTTGCGTCCTGTGCCGAAATCGTTGCGACGGCGGCGAACTGTTCCTTGGTGGAGATGGGCTTCTTCTGCTTCTCCAGGTCGGCAACCACGGCCTCGACGGCCTTCATGATGCCGTTCTTCATGGAGATTGCGTTGGCTCCCGCGGTGAGGAACTTCAGTCCTTCGCTGATCATGCCTTCGGCGAGAACCGTTGCGGTCGTGGTTCCGTCACCGGCGGCGTCGTTCGTTTTCGTCGCGGCTTCCTTCACGAGCTGAGCGCCCATGTTTTCCCAGGCGTCCTCCAGTTCGATTTCCTTGGCGACGGTGACGCCGTCTTTCGTGACGGTGGGTGCGCCGTAGCTTCTGGCGATGAGTGCGTTGCGGCCGTTGGGGCCCATCGTGACGCGGACAGCATCGGCGAGCTTCTTGATTCCTTTGACGATTTTTTGGCGGGAATCGTCTCCGAAGGTGAGCAATTTTGCAGACATGAGTATGAGAGGTTAAAAGTTAAGAGTGAAAAATGAAAAATGACGAGAGACTATTTTGTGACGATGCCCAAGACGGAATCGAGATGAAGAACTTTCAGTTCAACGTCCATTCCGATTTTGTTTTTTACTTTGAGATCATCGCCCGCGTAGCGGCCGAAGAGAACCACGTCGCCGATCTTGAGGTACTTGTGCGGATCGGGCGACAGAATGCCTTTGTCGTTCATGATGCCGCCTTTGCCCATGGCGATGACGACGCCCTCTTGCGGCTTCTCCTTATTGGCCGACTCGGCGATGATGATGCCGGAAGCGGTGACCGTCTCGCCCTTTTCGATCGGGTGAACGAGGACTCGGTCGCTGAGCGGTTCGATTTTGATCGACAAATCATTCGGATTCACAGCGGATTTGTTGGACATGGGAGTATGGGAAATTTTAAAAGCGTTATCAGTCCGAAGTATAGAGTGATAATTTCAGACGTCAAGATTCCCATTCTTACTTCGTTGTTTTCTCCACACTCGCGGTTTGCATCTTGAATTCCGGCAAAGATTGCAGCTTTGCCTTGAGGTCCGCATCGCACTCCTCATCGCTGGTCCAATACGCCCTGGCGGTTTTCACCATGTCCGTGTGGTCGGCGCTCGACAGCGTTACCGGAACGCTTCCCGATGCGATGCCCAGTTGGTTCGCCTCCATCTCGGCTTTGAGCGCCAGCATGAGTGCAGGGAGCTCCTTCGGGTACAGCGCCACGGCGAGGACCATCGCTTCCGCATGCGGTTGCTTCTGCGTTGGGAGTTGCGCGATGAGTGTTCTGAGCCCCTTGGCATCGACGTTCTGTTTGGTCGGCAAATTCATGAGCAGCCTTGCGATCGTTGTCTTGTCCATTCCCTTCACCACTTCGGCGACGGAGTTGCGCAGCTCACTGCGCTCGATGTCATTCATGTGGCTTTCCGACGGAGCACCTGCGGCCATGCCGGCTGCCGCAAGCAATGAAGCATCGATCTTTGCAGGAGCCGGAGTCGGTGCGGACGCGCTCTTCGTGAGCATCGCCGTGGTGGCGGCTGCGGGTTTGCTGTTTTCTTTCGTGGCTTTGGCAGGGGAGCGGAATGCCATGAGTGACCCGACGCTCGTCACCGCAAGACCGCTCAGCAAGCCCACGGTCAGCATCGCATTTCTGCCCGAAAGGCTCGGCCTTCGGAGAGAAGGCAGAGTGAGCGCGGAAGATTCCGGCACATGCATAATAAATTCAATGCTAGCGTCTTTCGTCCCACACTCAAGCTTTTGAATGTGACACGGTGAAACGGCGCATCAGGCTGCGGTCAGTTCGCGTTGGCCAAACACTCCTGCAGCTCCGAACTCTGCGTCCATCCGCAGCTGCCGCTCGTCTGCTTCTCGCAACGTGCGGTTTGGTAGCAGGCATAAGCCGCGGTCCAAATGCAGGTGCTGACGACCGGCTCATCGTCTTCATTGGAACAGATTTGTCCGCTGCATCCGCCGATCATGCAACCGGGACCCTCGTATGCCTGCGCCCCGCTCGACGTCGAAGACGACGAGAGAGATGCAGAACGAGAAGAAGAATCGGAAGAAGGCGAGCTCGCATCATTCGTCGACGACGAATATGAAGATGATGAAGATCTGAACGGATTGTTTGCATCATCACCGCCGGGAGAGGCGTCACAGGCCGTGAGCGCCAGAAGAAGGATAAGAATCGGAACAAAGGGGAGAAAAAGGCGCTTGAGAACCATGAGTAGTGGGGGAGATACTGATATAACGGATGAACTCGAAAAAGGTGACAAGATTTCTTTGTTCTGTTATTTCTGGAGCTCCTCCACCCAGGAAATTATGAAGAAAAGTATTCTGGATTCGATTCCAACAGCTTGTGTAATTGTTGCATTTGCAACACTCGCATTTATCGGGCTTGCACAGTTTGGTAGTGAAATGTCGCAAATCGGAGCAAGAGACGGCATAGATTTTATTTGGCAATTGATAGGGTTCACATTTGTTTTGGCAGCACTTTCTTTGAATATTGATATAGGCCGGTTTTCAAAAGAAGAACGCAAATCGTACGAAAGAATAGGTGGCATCTTTTTTCTATCAGGATTTTTAATGTTTGTAGCATTTGGACTGATGGCTCCGTACTTTTCTCATAAAGAATTTATGTTTTATGTTTGGATGATGAAATTTGGATCAGTGATGTTTCTTTTTGCCATCTTACTTCTGTGTATTGGGATGAGTGCTATGGCAGGTCATTCAATAAGGAAAATCTTTCGTTAGTTGACATATCTACTAAATAGTGATATTTATAGATGTGATGAATTCTGAACCAAGGACCGCACAGGCCCCCGATTTGCATGATATCCATGCGCGTCTTCGTGAACTCCATGCACAGGAGTATCCAAACGGAGCACCGCACTTGTACGAGCAACTCCTGCCCAGGCTTCCGTCGTACATCAGCGCGCTTGTCCGCAGAAAGCTGGATCTCTTGGTCCGCTACGAACTCGGCCGCGGAACGATCAAAACGAATTCCTCGGGACAGATCGTCCTGCGTCGCGAGGATACCGATCGCTCGCATGCGGATCTGACGCAGGACGAAAAAAGCGCACTCGCGATGTTTCTGAATCCGCAGGTGCTGCGCGCCTATTTGGACGTGGGACGCGACTCGGCACTGAGCAATGACGGACACTCCATCGTACATTTCGATACGCAGCCGCCCGTGGTGGCGAACAATCTCATCTCCGTCGCGGCGAGCGAGAATCCCGAAAGACTCGAGCGCATGGGTTGCGTATTCTTCGATGTCGACGGCACCAAGACGCTCGTGGACTGTACGAGCCACGCTCACACCGGAAAATACTTGGAGGCGCTCGCGGAGTTCTTGTCCAAGCTGGAGCCCATGCGGGAGTGGCTGAAGGAACGCAAGCTGAAGGGCGATGCGTACACCGTGGCGGGGGACGAGTTCATCGTCGTGCTGCGGTCCAACGACTTGCCGCTCGATAAGGCCACGCTGGATGAATTTGCCGTGCAAGTCCAGAAGGCGATTGCCGCCGATGCCAAGCTCAACTCCTTCATCACGTTCGATGACGATGACTTCGTCATGGAGTACGACGAATGGACCGATGAAGATCGTGCACGGTACAAGGCGGACAAGGAGTCCATGAGCGGCAGAATGCGGGCGTCACGCGAGAAGTTGCCCGAGAAGTTCGTGCCGTCCGTCAGTTCCGGTTCAGCCACCTTTATGGAGGCCCTGCGAGAAGCGTTGTCCCCGGACACCGAAACGGCCAAGACGCTGGAGGACGTGGGCATCGACGCATTCCGCTTGATGGTCGCCAGGGCCGATGCACGCCTCAAGGAAGACAAGGTGAAGTTCCGCGCCACCATGGAGGACCCCAAGTGGAAGGCGTTCTTGCTGCGCAATTCGGAGAACCGTCGCTTGCAGAATGAGAACGATGAACTCCGGCAGCAGAACTTGGTGCTGCAGTACGAGGTGGAACTGCTCAGGCGCAGGATTCTGGATAAGGACGCACTCATCGCCAAGTATGAAGCCAACATGTTGGCCTAAAAAATCACCCAAATACTTGACTAATGCTTGATAGATCAAGTATCATTCACGCATGACACACCTCACTCCATCCCTTAAGCTTTTCATCAGCATGGCGAAGGCGCAGGCCATTCTCACCAGAAAGTTCGACAACGGACTCAATGGTTTGAGTTTGAGCGACTTTATGATCTTGTATTATTTGAGCCAAGCGCCGAACCAAACCATGCGGCGCGTGGACCTGGCCGAGAGAATCGGCCTGACCGCATCGGGCGTGACGCGCCTGCTTGCACCGATGGAGAAAATCGGACTCGTTCGACGTGAAGCGAACCCCAACGACGCTCGCGTGAGTAACGTGGTGCTCGCCTCCGGCGGCAAACAGAAACTCAAGGACTCCATGGACCATGCCGAAGTGCTGTCCGAGGATCTGCTTCCGTCGATGAACGCCAAAAAGGCCGAGGAGTTTGCAAGCTTTCTGTCGAACCTTGGCGGTGTGATGGGGTAAGGCCCTTCGACTTCGCTCAGGGTCATTCGACTGGATAAGATGGCCCGAGCACCGAAGTGCGAGGACCATGAGCTAGTCGAATGGTGCCGTCGGAGAGAATCGAACTCTCACAGGATTGCTCCTACACGCTCCTGAAGCGTGCGCGTCTACCAATTCCGCCACGACGGCAAGTCGTGCGGACATAGTATAGTGAATCCGAGGGCTTTCAAGCAGGAACGTCGGTTCCGTCGACCCTTGTATTTTCACTTTGGATAAGCCGAAGAACGCGTTCATCGACATCGCCCGACGCATGCCGTATCGCCTCGGGCAGATGTGCGAGCACGCATGTGCATGTGTCCCTCAGTAAAAACTCAAGCCGCCCTGCACGGTCATCGGGTTCACCCGACACCACGACGTTCGCTTCGATCCACGACCCGATCCACAGGCCCAATTTCCATGCGCCCGCTTCATGAAGCAGCATATCGATGCGGTGTTGCGTCGCGGTCGAGATGATGCCGAATGGTCTCATCACTCGCTCAACATCAGTTTCGGTCGGACGAGAATCAGTTGTGCCGAATGCGGCGATCACCGTATCGGCGATGGCCCTGGGGTCGTGCGTTTCGGATGTCATCAGGCTTTCGGAATGAACTTCATCGAGAGCGAATTCACGCAGTGACGGGTGTTCTTGGCCGTGAGTCCTTCGCCCAGAAACACGTGGCCCAGGTGACCGTCGCAGTTTTGGCAACGAATCTCGATGCGTCTGCCGTCACGATCCGGAATTCTTTTCACCGCCCCCGGAATTTCCTGATCGAAGCTCGGCCAACCGCAGCCCGAGTGAAACTTGGCATCGGACGTGTAGAGTTTGGCGTCGCACCTGCGGCAAGCGTACGTGCCGTCCCGGAATTCGTTGTCATACTCGCCCGTAAACGGCGCCTCGGTTCCGGCGTTTTCGATGACGTCGGCTTCCTCGGCGGTGAGTTTGTTCCAGTTGTTGGCCATGGATTCATTCTCGGCCTCCGCCTACGGTACCGCAAGGGGTTCAGTCTTCAATTTCGAATCCCAGTCGTCCAAACAACTCACTCAACGACGAAATGCCGTCTCCTGGCATCCTTCTTTTTCGCCCGCCTCGTCCGCCTTCGCGAATCGCTTCGTCGATCGCGTTCATTGCTCCCGTCACATGATCATCGTGACACATGCAAATATTCGTCATGCGTTCATCGTTCACAAGATCTGTAAGTTTATAGTGTCTTTCCACGCACGTCCTCACTGCATAATCGATGACTTCGGAAAATCTCCTCCTTCTTTTGATGTTTTCGGCATCGCCTTCCTTCGACATCGAGCGCATGCGGAAATCCGAAATGTCGAACAATTGACTGATGGAAGGCGTGACATTTCCGATTCTGGTATTCCACGGCAAGCCCGAACAAGAAACCAAATACGAGTGCTGATTGTCCGTCGCGGCCTCGACGATCGGGCTTTTCCCGTAACTACGGACTTTCCTTTCCAGTAGTCCGAGAAGTAGCGAGCGAACATTGTGATCTTCGTTATAAATTCCGTAGTTTCCGTTTCCGCCGCCTTCGAGCACGATGTCCTGAACTCCCAAGTCCAAAGCCATTTCTATTTCGGCGATCGATTCCTCCAGTTTTGCGGGGTCATCCGTTTTCCTGCCCACTTCCACCATAACGGTTTTGAAACGCTTTTTCATTTCGATGACCAGGCCCCGGAAGGCTTTCAGGTTCATGTCTCCTTTATCGTTGGAAACTTCCACCGTATCGATGCTCAATTTTTCCAAGTGAGTCGCGACGGCGTTCACTTCACCTTTTTTCGTCCTTCCGTCGAACACGCCCCCGCCGATGTACGGAACCACGTCATGCTCGCGGGCGACGTCAAGCACTTCCGAAATGTCACCGCGCATGCCGACATAACCCGAATAAATCTTCAGCCTTTCGATGGAATATCCCACGGCATCCAGAACGGATGCGAGTGCGATCACGGGTTCATTGCGAACGAGAAGACTGTTCAGCCTGTAGCCGTTCGGGTCGCCCTTCATCATCCGCAGCGCATTGTCTCGCATGCCGTTTCGTGCGAGCGGATTATCGGCCTCCAGGAATGGGGGAAGTTTTACCATGGCAAATGGGTGCCACAAATTAAGGAATCGCCGAATTTCTGTAAAGAAAAATCGACGTGATTTCCCGCTTCTAGGCTCTGAGAGCCAGCATCATCGACTTCCTGTGGCGAACGACCTTGAATCCGTTTTTCTCCAAAAACTCCTTCAGTTTGTCGGAGTTATGCATCGGATCTTTGGAAAAGTGGTGGTATTCCATGCCGATGCAACGGATGCGCCTGAGGTACTCGGGCGAAAGTGTGTAGAGCGCCTCGTACTCCGCGCCTTCGCAGTCGAGTTTGAGGAAATCGACCGTCTGCATCTCGTGCTTGTCCATGAGTGTCGCAAGCGAGACCGTTTCGATCGTCACCGGCGTGCCGCCTTCGTCGCTGCGGTACACCGAGTTGCCTCCGCGGTCTTTGGGGAAAATGTAGAGCGTGATCGGCTCGCCGTTGCCAAGCCCCACGTTATGAAGCGTCACGCGGTCCAGCAGCTTATTTTCCGAAACGTTCGCCGAAAGCATGATGAAATTCTCCGGGTCGGGCTCCAGCGTCACGATGTTCGCTTTCGATGCTTTGTGCGCAAAGAAGAGTGTGGCCATTCCCACGTGTCCGCCGACATCGATGACGTTTTTCACGGTGGTCCAATCGAACGCGATGCCATAGGCGTTCGGGTCGTAGCTTTTGTCGAACCACACGTCATTGAGGCAGCCCGAGTCACCCGCAGTGGGGCGGATCCACACCGAGTAGCCGCCGCGGAGTTCGTAGCGGAAGTTCCGCTTCATCAGCTTGAGGCGCTGCAAAACATACACCGGCCAGTTGTGGACGGTCGCGACAAGCCGAATGAAAAGGCGAAGATAGGTCACGGGTCGAAACCGATTCTACAAGACGAATGAACTTCGTACGATGCGCCTTTTTGGGTACCATCGGGACATGCGAAGTTCAGTGGAGCGCGCAGCGGGTACGGGCATACTGGTGCTTTTGGCACTCGCGATGCTGTGGAAGGGTGGAAAGGCGCTCGATGTGGTGTGGCTGACCGCACTCGCCGCGGGCTTCGTTTCCCTGTACGGCTACGGCAAGGGCGATGAACGAATGTCGATTCCCAGGGGCGTATGGTGGCTGCTCATCGCGCTGCTTCTGTGCACCGTTGCGAGCTTCGTTTTTTCCGCCACACGGACGTACGGCTTCGATGAAGTTCTGCAGACGGCATCGCTGACGCTCCTCCTCTTCTGGGCTGCCAAGGAAACGAGGCGAACGGGAGTCTTTGCCGAGAGATTCGCGCAGACCGTCGCGGCGGCACTCGTCATCGCGTGCGCCGTCGGTGTGGGTGTGTACGTTCTGCAGCCGGTGACCAGATTCGTCGGTACGTTTTTCGACTACCGATTCCACACCGATTACTGGCCCAACGCGTGGGCCGAGTTTGTCCTCTTTGCATGGCCCGTTCTTGCGTGGGTGCTGTGGACACGCGACCCCAAGAAACTGCCGAAGATCCTCTCCACCGATGCGGCGAGGTGCTTGGTGCTGGGTCTCGGTATCGGGTGCCTGTTCCTCAGCTACTCGCGCGGAGGATTTTTGGCACTTTTGGGGCAGTGCGTCCTCATGATGATTCTCGGACTGTGGATCGCACGCAAAAAGTTTCCGCTCGTCCGTCTCATCAGAATTGTTGCGGGGACCATCGCCACCGCCGTTCTCATCTTTTTCGCGGTGAACAATCTCCGCGCACGGCTTTACCCCGTTCAATCCGTGGCGGAGAAGGCCACGTTTTCCTCGGACGAGGGAACGTCGTCGGTCACCGAGCGCAGTGAATTCTGGCGTCAGTCGCTTCGCATGATGAAGACGCATCCGGTTCTCGGATACGGTCCGTACAGCTTCCGCTTCGTGCAGCCGCACGACCAGAGCAGCGTTCTCGCCACGTCCGATCATCCGCACAACGTGTTCCTGAAATACGCGTCGGAGAGGGGAGTGCCGGCCGCCGTCTTTCTCGTCGTGATCGTCGCGTGGTCGCTCGTCGCGGGACTCAAGAAAATGTCGCAGGCGAAGGGCAAGCACGTGCCCCTCTCGTTTTTCTTGGTCGTCGGCATCGCCGGAGTGTTCGCCCACAACCTCATCGATTTCAATCTGCAATTCGTCGGCATCGCGCTTCCCGTGTGGATGGCGATGGGTATTCTGCTTGCGACCGAAACGAGGGCAGGGGAGTGGGCCAGGCACGTCCGTGTCGTGCTGGCACTGTCGTTGCTCGTCGTCACGTTCGTCGAGGGAACGGCGCTCGCGTTGTCTTCTCGCGCGCGTCATGCCGATGCGGCGGGGGATTCGATGAAGGCACTGGAGTGGTATGCCAAAACCGATTGGTCCGTGTATCCGCGCGACGGTTGGCTGAGCAGGGGAGCGATCCTCCTGAGTCAGAACGAACTCCCCGAGGCCGAATCGGCGGTGAACAAATCCATCACGCTCAACGAAGAAGACGGTCGCGCGTGGCGACTGCTCGGCGACGTGTACCTGCGCTGGAACAAGAGGTCCGAAGCGCTGCGTGCCTACGAGAAGGCCTACGCTTTGGACAGGTACAACGACATCGGCATCACGCATGGGCTCGTGACGCTGCTCTCCACGGAAGATCGTCCTGCGCTCGTGCGAAGGCGAGCGGAGTTCGATTCGCTCATCAATGAGTTCGGGCTCGCCATTGAGCACAACGTTCACTTCATCGCTCTCAGCCGCAACGTGGAGGAGCTTTCGGCGCTCGTCGATCAATTCGCGCGCTTATTCCCGGATGACGCTCAGGAGTACAGACTCCTCGGCAGGCGCATTACCGAACACGCGAAGGAAGAGCGTGCCAAACTGGCATCCAGGCCCAGGGGACTGCTTTGGTAAAAAGTGTAACTGTTTGCTCGGTTCAACGTAGTATAAGGTACGTATCCACTCATTTCTCACTCATTCATGAACAAGAAGATCATCGCCGCTCTCGCATTCACCTTGGTACTCGCTTCATGCGGAACCAAACCCATCGACCCCAACGACAAAGTGCTGGAAATCAAGGAGTACACGCAGGTCATGAAAAACGGCAAAGTCCTCGTGGACCCCGTACACGGTACCGAACAGAAGTTCTGGTACGGAGCCATCCTCGGAACGGGGGATACGAACGCCAACGGCGTGGGTTACATTCACCTGTTCGAAGACGGAACGTCGGTGCTCACCGCAAATCTCAACATTCTCCCGCGCACGGACAAGAAGGTCTTCGTCGTGTGGCTCAGTGATGCGGACGGCAAGAACGTCGTGAAGGTCGGCGAACTCAGGAGCATCGTCGGCGATGCGCGCCATTCCGTGAAGTTCGAAACCGAGAGCAAGGTCACCGGAACGCCGAAGGTCTTCGTCACCGTCGAAGTATCGGAGAACGTAAAGTCACCGAGTGCCACGGTTGCCGAAGGCATACTGAAAGAGCCGACCGAGACGAAATAACTCCGTCGGTTTAGACGTGGAGAGCGACCGTGGGCAGAGTCGTGATCATCGCCATCGTGACGAGGGCGACGAGTGCCAGGTGCACGAGCACCATGGGCAGAGAAAGGCTGTATCCGACCGATCGAAGACGTCTCACCATAAGTATGGGGGAAATCAGAAGGTGCGGCATTCTAATGTGACAAGGCAGCTTGTCCACAAATTATGTATACAATTATTGTTCATTAAGAGGAGGGGAGCGACCGATAACGGCTTATGTAAGCCATTTTATTATGGTCAGAGTCAATTAATTTGCTAGTGAAATAATTATCGGTATCGTCCGTCTATGTCAGGCGAAACCATCGATTTTTCACAGGAATCGACCCCCGAATCACAGCCACAAAATGCCGTTTCGCCGGAGTTCTTGGTGAACTTGGCCGAGCAGTTTCACGCGAAAAGAGGGCTCTTCGTCACCATTGCGATGACATACGTCAAGAGTTTGCATGATGCCCAGGACGTGGTTTCGACATCGTGGATCAAAATCCAGAAGGCGGCAGCTTCGTACGATCCGTCGCGACCGTTCGATGCGTGGGCGTGCGTGATCGTCTCGAATGCCGCAAAGTCTTTTGCCGATCAGAAATACGGTTTGAAGCGCAAGGTGAAGGGCGTTCGGGAAATCACGTTCACGGATATGTCGGGGACAAGCCCGGCAGCCGGGAAATTCGAGCTGGAGGCAAAGCCTGCGGAGAATGTGACGAGCAGCGTCACGCCGGAGCTTTTGCTCGAAGTGCAGCTGAAGGTGGAAGCCGTTCTTAAGGAAATGGACCCCAAGGTTCAGCGCATGATGGAGCGCTATTTGAACGGCGAGGCGATGACGCACATTGTGGAAGGTACCGGACTCAAAGAAGCGACGGGATATGTCTATACGTACCGATTTCGCAAGAAGATGATGGAGGCGGTGTCGCAGGACCAAGACCTGCTTGAGAAATTGAACGATACAAATTAAACGATATCGTCCAAAGCAAAGAATTTGTATCGAGTTGCCGATGGTTGAATGTGACTGGTCGGAGCGAAAGGACTCGCGCTTCGCGTTCGGCATAGTCCCGAACCCGCGTTCGTGTAGCTGACTGATCGATGGTGATGTGACTGGTCGGAGCGAAAGGACTCGCGCTTCGCGTTCGGCATAGTCCCGAAC
>CAZKJL010000003.1:0-48554 GCA_964553135.1 uncultured Candidatus Peribacteria bacterium
TCATGGTGTCGCCGGACTTGCGGACGTAACGAGCATCACCGGAGTTCTGGTCGAGACCGGAACCCGCCGACTGATCCGCGCCGCAGCTGAAGCGTCCGCTGGTGGCGTCCCAGAGCAGCTTGTTGCCGCCGGTACAATCGGTAAGGCCTGCGCCGCGCAGCGACGTGCCTATATAAAGAGATGATCCCGAAGCCATTCCTTCCCATACGACGCCGCCGGAAGAGCTGAGTGTGGCGGATGCATGGAGCACGGAACCGGAGATCGTTCCGCGTGCGACGATGTTGTTGAGCACAAGGAGTGAACCCGTGATGTTCGCGTTGCCGCTGATCACGAGTCTGGAACCGGAGAGCGTGCCGCGAACGGAGAGAGCGCCGGTCATCGTATCGCCGGAAATATTGACGTAGCGCGAGTCGCTGACGACCTGCACGGCGCCGCTGAACGCCGCCGTACCGACCTCGTCGGGCGTACTCGGAATCGACACGGTGCTCCACTGCAGCCTGCCGTCGTTCGATACGCGCAAGTACCCGCCGGAGTAGGTGTAGCCGGGCCAGTAGTACTGAACGTTGCGGATATTGGTACCCGAAGCGGAGATGCTGAGCGTGGAACCGGAGAGGTTGCCTCGCACGCTGAGCGAACCGGTCATGGTGTCACCCGAGACGTTGACGTAGCGCGAGTCGCTGATGATGCGCACCGCACCGCTGAAGGCGGCGGTACCCACTTCGTTGGGCGTTTGAGGCGTGGGAACGGTGGTCCACTGCAACGTACCGTTTGCGGAAACACGAAGGTAGCCGCCGGAGTAGGTGTAGCCGGGCCAGTAGTACTGAACGTTGTTGATCTTGGTGCCGGACGCCGAAACGGTCAGCGTGGAACCGGAGAGGTTCCCGCGGGTCGTAATACCATTCAGAACAAGCAGTGCGCCGGAGACGTTCGCGTTGCCGGAGATGATGAGACGAGCACCCGAGAGGTTGCCTTTCACGAGGAGCGAGCCCGTGACAGTATCGCCACTTTGATTCACGTAGCGTGCGTCGAAAGCAGCTTGGAGTGAGCCCGTGTTGGAGAACTGCGTGTTGATGTCCGTGCCGCAGGAGAAGCGTCCGGTTGCGGCGTCCCACTTGAGCGTCTGCGTCGCTGCGTCACAGTCGGTGAGGCCCGCGCCCTGGATCGACGAAGCGATGTAGAGGCTGGAGCCCGAGGCGGAGCCCTCGAACACGAGGCCGCCGGAGGAACTGAGCGTTGCGGATGCGTGGAGAACGGAACCCGAGATCGTTCCGCGGCTCGTGATATTGCCCTGGACGAGCAAGGCACCCGTGATGTTGGCGTTGCCGGAGATGACCAGTCTGGAACCCGAGAGCGTGGCGCGGACGCTGAGTGCGCCCGTCATCGTGTCGCCGGAGGCGTTCACGTAACGAGCATCACCGATCGTGATGACGTTACCCGTACCGAAGGTTCCGCTACCGCCGGTCTGGTCCGTCGCGCAGCTGAACTTGCCGGATCCGGCGTCGTAAACGACTTTCTGGTTGATGCCGTTGCACGTGCCGAGACCGGCTCCGAAGAACGATGAGCCCGAGAGCGAGCCCTTCGACGTGATGGAGTTTTTGACGAGCAACGCTCCCGAGATGGTGGCCGAAGAACTGACCGTAAGCTTGGTTCCGGAGAGTGTTCCGCGAGCAGTGATATCGTTCAGAACCAAGAGCGAACCCGAGATGTTCGCGTTGTTGCTGATGACGAGACGAGCACCCGAAAGCGTTCCGCGAACGGAGAGAGCGCCGGTCATCGTATCTCCGCTGGCGTTGACGTAGCGAGCATCGCCGATCGTGATGACGTTGCCGGTACCGAATGCCGTCGATGCGGTGATCGTTCCGCATTCGAACTTGTTCGTGGAACTGTTGTACAGAAGCTTCTGCGAAGCACCCGTACAAGAGCCCAAGCCGAAGCCCAGGAGTGTGGAGCCGGAGATCGAGCCCTTCGAGGTGATGCTGGTTTTCACGAGAAGAGCACCCGAGATCGTGGCGGAAGAACTCACCGTAAGCTTGGTGCCGGAAAGCGTTCCGCGAGCGACGATGTCGTTCAGGACCAGGAGCGAGCCGGAGATGTTCGCGTTGTTGCTGATGACGAGGCGAGCACCCGAGAGCGTTGCGCGGACGCTGAGCGCGCCGGTCATCGTGTCCCCGGACGTATTCACGTAACGAGCATCGAACGCGGTCTGCAGTGCGCCCGTGTTGGACCACTGCGTTCCCTGGTCGGTTCCGCACGAGAAGCGTTTCGTCGTGGCATCCCAGAGAAGCTTGCTGCTGCCGGCGGTGTCACAATCGGCGAGCCCTGCACCGCCGAACGTTTGCGCGGCGTACAGGTGAGAACCCGTCACGGACTTGGCGGCGTAGATGTTGCTGCCGGAGATCGTGGCGCGGGACGTGATGCCGTTCATGACGAGCAGCGTTCCCGAGATATTGGCGTGGCCGGAGACAACGAGTCTGGAACCCGAGAGCGTTCCGCGAGTCGTGATGTTGCCGAGCGTGAGAAGTGCACCGGTGATGTTCGCGTTGCCGCTGATGACAAGGCGGGATCCGGAGAGCGTTGCACGAACGGCAAGCGAACCGGTCATCGTGTCGCCGCTCGTGTTCACATACCGAGCATCGAATGCGTTCTGCAGCGAACCCGTGTTGGAGAACTGCGTGTTGATGTCCGTGCCGCACGAGAAGCGTCCCGTGGATGCGTCCCACTTGAGCGTCTGCGCCGCGGCATCACAATCCGTAAGGCCCGCGCCCTGGAGGGACGAAGCGATGTAGAGGCTCGAGCCCGAGGCGGAGCCCTCGAAGACGAGGGAGCCCGACGTCGAGAGCGAACGCTCGGCGTGAATGTTGGCACCCGAGAGCGTGTTCACGATCTTCAGGCCCACCGTGCCAAGTGCTCCGTTGCGGATGTCGATGACGAGTGCGCCCGTCATGGTGTCGCCCTGTTTCTTCACGTAGCGCTGGTCGCCCGTGGCGATGCTGAGTCCGGTGCCGACGGTGTTGTCGTCGGCCCAGGACAAGTTGCCGTTGCCATCGCTCTTCAGGACCTTGCCGCTGCCCGCGCCGTCGCTGGCCGGGAAGCTGTACGTCACGCTGTTGATCGTGAGCGACGAATTGAAACGTGCATTGCCATCGAAGACCGTGGTGCCGCTGACGCTGAGATGTTTCTCGGCGTGGATCGTGTCGCCGGATGCGGTGCCCGTAACGTTGAGTCCCAGTCCGTCGTAGGCAATCGTGAGTCCGCCGTTCATCGTGTCACCGGAGATGTTCACGTAACGACCGTCGGCATTTGCCTGCGTCAGGTCACCGGTACCACCGCCGCTCGTCACGACCGTGGTCGTGGTGTTCGATCCCCCGCCGCCGTAGTGACGCTCACCGTCGATGAACGATTCGGGCCTGCGACCCAAGCCGCGTTCACTCTCGGCTGCCGCTCCGTGGAATACCGGAACGTCTCGCCACTCGATCTTGCCGTTCACGTACGTCAGGACTTGGCCGTTTCTGCCCTTGCCGAATGCGGCAAGCAGGTTGAAGCTCGTGGCACCGAGACGCTCGAGCAGACGAGTCTGCGTGTTGGAACGAAGCGTCGTGGCATCGGTTCCGATGGCGGCGGCATGGGTCGCATCGGCAGAACCGTACGTCACGGTGTCATCGTGCATGGACCACACGGCGTCGTCGAAGTTGATCCAGGTGGGCTTCGGAATATTCGGCGTCGGTGCCGACTGATCCGTAGCTGCGACAATGGTCGTGGACGACGTTTCGGTGGCGACGATTCCGCCGGGACCGGTCTTGGTCCACGTCGATGTGGCGTGGGCCATCAGGAAAAACATGGCGATGAGCACCACGATCAGCAGCACTGCTGCAGCGATCTTCAGCCGACGGCGTGTGTTCGTGTGCATGTGTGTGTTTATTTCTCGCGCGCGTTTTTTTATATATGCAACGCGGGAAATCTCTCTATTTTATCACATTTATGCGGTTTTGAGGATGGTAGGGGTGTATATTGGGCAATAAATTATAGTCATGTCAAAACTGATCGACGAAGCATGCTGACGACAAAAATTAAGGACAGAAGCGCATGTCCTTAACAATACGAAACAAAAAAATGACGCCGTTATGTCCAGCATCCTGTACATGAACGGCAAGGATGTTCGCGTCAGATCGTCATCAAACTCTTCGGATCGATGGAAGCGATTATGGCTGCAAAGGCATGCAAGGGTTCGGCAACGACGAGGAACGCAAGATACAACACTGCCGTCGACACCAGCGCCAAACTCACCGCACGCCAAGCGTGCTTCCGAGAAACGTGCTGAAACAAGAACGTGAACATAGTGTGTCCGTGTGGGGTATTTATATTATTATACCACATTTTTGATATATAACAAATACCCGCTAACCATGCTTATCTACCTCTTTGTGCGCTTTTTGGTCGGTACACGATGACTCAAAACCGCCTGGATCAAAAACGACACGATGAAGATGCAGAGCAGCACCGTGATGACCGAAAAAACAGGGATGACCCAGAACGACTCCGTACGGATTTCCGGATCCGAATCTTCGGATGTTTGCAGGTGCAACGTCGCGGTGTAGTGGCCGAGAGCGAACGCCGGTCGCCAGCCGATTTCCTGCGAACGGGTGGAATTGCGGAGGACGTACCAATTCGCAATCGGAAGCGTGTCGACGTTCACGCCGAAAACGTTCTTGATCTCGATGGTCCCGCTCGGTACGGCGTGCACTGCTCCGGTGTTCCGAAACTGCAGGAAGAAACGGGCGGGCAGAGACCAGCTGACGCGTGATGACGGCGTGAAATTTTTCAGCTCGCCGGACGGCCCCTCTCCGCCCGTCACGGTGACGAACATGAGCGCTCCTGCCCGAGCAATGAGGCTGGATTTATCGCTTGAGGAAGCCTTGGGGTCGCGACGGAAGACGATGACGGATTGGCGATCGCCGGGCATCGCATCGAGCGGAACGGAGATGCGCACCGGCACCGTCGCTTTCTCGCCGTGCAGGAGTGCAATGCTTTCGGTCGGAAGCGTGATCCAGTGCCGCGCCGAAAACGGACCGTCGTTCGTACCGTGGAATTGAATGACATTCGTCTCGTCATCGGCCATCGAAAAATCTTCCGTGCCGACGGAGTACGTCCGTGGCTCACCCTCGTAACTGGTGAGCTCGATGTCGATGATTCGTGTTTCACCCGGCCTCATTTCCACCACGGACCGCGGCGGATCGACATCGAAATCACTCTTCGCTTCGAGTCCGGTCTGTTGCACGATGATGACTTGATTTTGGCTTTCCGAAGGCTTTTTCTGAGCATATGAGACGAGCGGCATCGCGAAGAGCAGTCCGAAGGAAAGTGCCGTGACCCACACCCGTTTGAGCATGGAGATCATTGTATCGAAACGCTTCCCGGCGAACAACGAACGGAGGCGCTGGTTTCTTCGACGCATCCGATGCTACGATCCGTACATGCCCTCCCCCACGCTCCAAGAACTCCGACCGTTTCTCGCGACGACCCTGGAAGAAACCGACTTCAAAGGACTCGGAACAAAGTATGTCGGCAAAGTGCGCGACGTCTACAGCCAGGGTGACAAAAGCATTCTCATCGCGACGGATCGTCAGTCGGCGTTCGACATTTCATGGTGCGCGATTCCTCTCAAAGGACAAACGTTGAACCAGATCAGCGCATGGTGGTTCTCGCAGATCAAAGACCTGGTACCCACGCACGTCATCGCAACGCCGGACCCCAACGCGATGGTCGTGAAAAAGCTCGACATGTTGAAAGTTGAAATCGTCGTCCGAGCGTATTTGACGGGCTCCACGGGCACATCCGCATGGGTGAACTACTCCAAGGGCGTGCGCGATTATTGCGGCAACAAACTCCCCGACGGCATGATCAAAAATCAGAAGTTCAACGCCACGATCATCACGCCGACGACGAAGGGCGAGCACGACGAACTCATCGATCCGAAAGGCATCATCGAGCGCGGACTCGCGACGGAAAAGCAGTGGGCCGAAATCAGCGACAAAGCACTCGCCGTGTTCAAGCGCGGACAGGAACTCGCGCTCAAGCGCGGACTCATCTTGGTGGATACGAAGTACGAAATGGGACTCGATGAAAACGGCGTCGTCACGATGGCCGACGAAGTGCACACGCCGGATTCCTCGCGCTACTGGGTGGCGGATTCGTATGAACGGCGCATGGCGGAAGGCAAGGAACCGGAGAGCCTGGACAAGGAATTCTTCCGTCTGTGGCTGCGTGACCAAGGCTTCGATTACGGCAAGCCGAAGCCCGAAATCACCGATGACGTCCGCGTGATGCTCGCAAGCAAATACATCCGGCTCTACGAAAAAATCACGGGCGACACATTCAAGATTCCGTCCGACCCGGACGTGAAGGGACGCATCGAAAAGAATCTGAAACCGTACGTGAAGTAGGCGCTATTTCGGATTGGACATGGCCTCCACTTGCTTGAGGTCCAGTTTCCAACCGACGCCGACGCCGTTGCCTTTGCGGAAATCGGGCTGCACCTCCAGCGCATACTTGGCAAGCGAAGCGGACTTGTACTGCTCGCACTCATCGGTGACGCACGGCACCATCTCGAGCGAGTTCACGAACTTTCCTTCGGCATCGAAGTAGATGATCTCGAGCGGAATCTTGGTGTTCTTCATCCAAAACACGAGCATCTGAGGTTCCTTGAAGGCGAAGAGCATGCCCGTATTGGGCTTCAGTGATTCGCGGTTCATGAGGCCTTTCTCGCGTTCCTTGGCCGTATCGGCCACTTCCACTTGGATCGTGACGGACTTGGATCCGTCGAACGAAGAGAGTGTGAGAGCCTGTGGTCCGCAAGCGGTGAGCATGAGGGAAAAGGCGACGAGAGGGAGAAGTTTGCGCATGGAAAGATGAGGAAACAGGGGGATAGCATAGAACGTCCAGCGTCCCTCCGAAAGCCGATTTATCCTCGGAGAAGAGCGATGGCCGCATCTCTGTCCGATGCACGGAAGATGTAGGAACCGGCGACCAAATTGTTCGCTCCCGCGGCGCGCGCCTTGGCGGCCGTGACATGATCGATGCCGCCGTCGATTTGAATCATGAGCGTCGGGTGTTTGTCGCGAAGCGCTTCGACTTTTTTGAGAACGTCGGAGATGAACTGCTGCCCGCCGAAACCGGGATGCACGGACATGACCAGCACCATGTCCACTTCGCCGACGACGTCATCGATGGCGGAGACGGGAGTCTCGGGATTCAGTGCGATGCCGGCCGTGGCTCCGGTGGAGCGGATGGCTTTGATGAGGGCTCGGCGCGTTGCCGTGTCTTTCACGGCTTCGGCATGGAACGTGATGTGCTTGGCTCCGATGGCTTGGAACTCGGCAATGCGATCGGCCGGATTTTCCACCATGAGATGCACGTCGAGATGCAGCCTGGTTTTGATCCACTTGGCGACGGGCGCACCGAAGCTCAAGTTCGGTACGAAGTGTCCGTCCATGACGTCGAGTTGCAACCAGTCGGCACTGTCTTCAATGGACGCCACTTCGTCTTGGAGCCTTCCGAAGTCGGCCGAGAGGATGGAGGGTGCGATGATGATGTTCACGTGCGGAAGTGCGGAAGTGAATAAGTGCGAAAGTACTATGAACCGTTTACGACTGATTTTCCACTTCCGCACTCGTGGCACTTTCGTACTTTTTTACTTTTTGACGTCCGGAAACTGCTCCAATCTCTTTTGATGTCTGCCTCCTTCAAAATCGGTGGAGAGGAACAAATCGACCATCTCGCAGGCGAGGGCGGGCTCCGTGACGCGGCCACCGAGGCTCATGACGTTGGCATCGTTGTGCTTGCGGCCCATTTCGGCATCCCAGAGCGACACACAGCGTGCGCAGCGAATGCCGCTCACCTTGTTCGCCACCATCGCCTCTCCGTTGCCGCTGCCGCCGAAGATGACGCCGGGGCAACCGTGTTCTTTCACCGCCGCGGCGGCCTGCATCATGATGGGCGGATAGTCGCAGCTCTCTTCGCTGAAACATCCGCAGTCCACGACGTCGATCTTGTTGCCGAGCAGGTGTTTCTTCACGGCCTCTTTGAGGACGTAACCCGCATGATCGGTGCCGAGAACGACGCGAGCAGGCTTCTTCATGGCCCGATCATAACAGAATGAATTGAGTCCCCGCCAAGAAACCGCGTACACTCTCCCGCGATGTCCAAGAAAAAGCTTTTCATCGGCGCGAACTTCAAAATGAACGAGTGCCCCATGGAGCTGGAGATGGCCTGCAGCGAAGGCAAAACGACCGCGTACCACGCGACGAAAGACGTGGATGTGGTGGTCTTTCCCACGTTCCTGGAACTGCACGGCTGCATGTACGGCAAACTCACGGTGGGCGCGCAGTACGGGCATCCCGATGACTCGGGCGCCTTCACCGGCGACGTCAGCATGGCGATGCTTGCCGGCATGCAGGTGCAGTACGTGCTCTGCGGCCACTCCGAGAGAAGGCACCATCACGAAGAAAGCGATGCCATGGTGGCCAAACAAGTCGCATCGGCGATTCGGAACGGTCTGGTTCCCGTGCTCTGCATCGGCGAGAACGCCGACCAGCGCGAGATGGATCAAACCGAAGAGGTGCTCTTGCGCCAGCTCAAGGCCGTGACGGATGTGTGCGGCAAGAAATTGACCGCCAAGAATTTCATCGTTGCGTACGAGCCGATTTGGGCCATCGGCAGCGGAAAAACGCCGGACGCCTCGGATGCCGACAAAGCCCACGCACTCATTCGCGGCGCACTCCCCGACTCCGCCACTCGCATCATCTACGGCGGATCGGTGAATGCCAAAAATGCCGCTGCGTTCTTCGCACAAAAAAATATCGATGGAGCTTTGGTCGGCGGTTGCTCACTGAAGCCCGACGACTTTGCAGGCATCGTGGAAGCTGCAAAAAAATAGGAAAATGAGCATGGACAGTGAAACGTTCTGTCACTTTCGCACTTTTTGCACTTTCGTACTTTTTCACTAAGCCCGTACCCACGTTCCCCCGCCGACATTTTTCACGGCACCCTTTATTTCGAGTACGGTGAGCACGGCGTTCACCGTCGCGGCATCGAGCTTGGCTTTCACGACGAGGTCATCGAGCGCGGCGGGAAGCGACGAAAGCGAGCCGTAGACCGCTTCTTCATCGGGAGAATCGGCGGTGAAATTGGTGCGCGTCGCACCCGAAGACGGACCCACCATGCCGACTTCGGCGAGAATGTCGGCGGCGGAGGTGACGAGCCTCGCGTGTCCGCGGGCGATGAGTTCATGACATCCCGCGTACTGCGGATCGAAGATGCTGCCCGGTACGGCACACACGTCGCGTCCGTACTCGAGTGCGAGCTCGGCGGTAATGAGCGAGCCCGATTCTTTGGCAGCCTGCACCACGACGGTACAGAGCGAGAGTCCGGCAATGATGCGGTTGCGTGCAGGGAACGTGTATTTGTCGGCCTGCATATCGAGCGGGAACTCGGAGATGAGGAGCCCGCCTTTCTTCACGATGTCGTCGGCCAAACGCTCGTTGGCCTTGGGATAGATATACCCGAGGCCATGGCCCAGAACCGCCACAGTTCGCCCACCCGCGTGCAGAGTTTCTTTTGCGACCTCTGCGTCGATCCCGAAGGCAAGACCGCTCACGGTGACCGTTCCTGCGGCTACGAGCGGTGCTACAAGCTCGGAGACCGCTCTACGGCCATAATCGTTCATCTCACGGCTCCCCACAAGTGCGATGCACGGTTGGTCCAAAACTTCGAGCGAGCCCTTGATGTAGAGGAATATCGGCGGGTCGGGGAGATTTTTGAGTGACGCCGGGTACAGATCGTCTTCGATGCTGAGCATCTGGATATTGTTCTTCGTGAGCATGGATGCATACGCACCGATATTGAATTCCTCATGTCTGAGCAGAACGTTGATGATGTAGTCATCACGCAGTCCGAGTTCCTTCAGAAGTTCGGGCGACACGTGCTCGATGGCGGCATCGAGCGAGCCGAAACGTTCGGTGAGCACATCGGCACGTTTGCGGTTCAGCACGTTGAGATACGACCAGCGGAGGGCATTTTGCATCTGCATGGAGCCAGTATACCGAGCCCCGTATCGCACCGACTGCAAAACAAGATTGTTCTATTGCCAAGGTAGGGGTTTTTGCCCAGAATACGCCGTGCGCAACCGATCTTTTCACGTGTAGAACGCCTTGAAATTCGCAGAATGCGCCGACGTAGCTCAGCTGGTAGAGCATAGGTATCGTAAACCTAGGGTCACCGGTTCAATCCCGGTCGTCGGCTCCATTATTATCTCCAAGACGTAGCTCAGCTGGCGCGCTGAGGCCTGCCGAAGCGCGCAGTAAGGAAAGGTCTGCCGCGCAGCGGCATAGGTACCTGTAAACCTAGGTTCACCGGTTCAATCCCGGTCGTCGGCTCCATTATTATCTCCATCTATGGGACTTCGTACATACAACATCGAGCAAGCGGCCCTGGAGAAACTGAGCGCAAAAAGCGATTCCACTCTTCCTCCCGCTCAAGAGAGCGGCAAACAGGTTGCTGCCGCTACTCAAGAGCTGGTGAGTGCGACGCGTACAAAATACGGAACGAGCGGAGCCGTGAATGTCGATAAGCATTCCTGAATCCTCAGACATTCGCTTTGAATAATCCAAGGGCGCTTTCCAGATCAACATTCCCACCGCTCACGATCACGCCCACGCGTTTGCCTTTGAAGACCTCGCGCTGCTTGAGGATGGCGGCCAGTGGCACGGCCCCCGAGGGTTCCACGATGACGCGAAGACGTTCCCACATCATGCGCATGGCGGCGATGATTTCTTCATCGCTCACGGTGATGATGCGGTCCACGAACTCCTGAATGATGGGGAAATTTTTCTCACCCAAGCTCGTAAGGAGCCCGTCGGCAATCGTATTCACCGTATCGTTTTTTTGGAGCACGCCGGTCTGCATTGAGCGGAACGCATCGTTCGCTCCTTCGGGCTCTGCCCCGATGACATTGATGCCTGGCACCATGTAATGCGCGGCCAGCGCACTGCCGCTGATGAGGCCTCCCCCGCCGACAGGAACGACGATGTCATGCAGGGCGTGGATACGGTTGATAAGCTCACGAACGGCCGTCGATTGTCCGGCAATCACCTGATAGTCATTGAAGGGATGAATGATCGAGGCTCCCGTTTGCTCCTGAATTTCGACAACTTTTTCCTCTCGCCGAGATTGGCTCGGCTCACACTCAATGATCGTACCGCCGAATTCACGAACGCCGCGTTTCTTCATCTCATTGGCATTGCTCGGCATCACGATGAACGTGGAAATGGAATCTCCCCCGACATTTTGTTTGTATGACTTTGCGGCCCAGGCGATGGCCTGGGCATGGTTTCCGGACGAATGCGTCACGATACCGCGCTCACGTTCTTTCGGCTGCAACATAAGCAAAGCATTCATCGCACCGCGCGCCTTGAACGCACCGACGTCAGGCATCAAATTTTCCATCTTGAAGAAGAGCGACGCACCTGACGCTTTGTCGATGGCCTCGGAACGAAGCACCGGCGTTTCAGGAATGAAGAATGACAAGCGATCGGCGGCTTTTTCCAAATCGTGTGCCGAGGGAACGGAAGAGCTGTTCATAAAGAAGTGGGAAGAAATACGCGCCCATTGAAACGTTTTCAGAAGTATGTTTCAATCTGGCGGTCAGTTTCGCCACTTTGATGAAAAACGCCCAGGCACTCCTCGAAAGCATCGGCCTGAACCACCACGAAAGTTCCATCTACCTGTACCTGCTGGAATACGGCGAACAAGCGGGCTCCAAAGTCGCATCGGCACTCAAGCTCCCGCGCAGCACCGTTCGCAACACGCTCGATAAGCTCTGTGAACGCGGCATCGTGAGTAAGATCTATAAGAGGAATACGCAGTACTACGCATGCAAAAAGCCGTCCGCACTGCTGGACTATAAGAAGAGGGACATCGAGGAAGCGGCAAAACAGCTCGAGCAACTGAAAGAGTCCCTTCCCCTGCTCTCGGCACTGCACGACCAGAGGAACGTCGTGCCCAAGGTGCGGTACTTCGAGGGCAAAGACGGCGTCATCGAGGCGTTCAACCACAGCCTGTTCGTGGAAGGCATCACAGAAATTCTGTTCTTCACGTCGTATCAATTTTTGCGCACGCCCGTCATCCGCAAGAACGACGTGGAGTTCTACATGCCGATGCGCATCCAGAAGAAAAGGATTCCCATGCGTGTTTTGGTCGGCCACACCGATGAAGCCGACAAGCTCAAGCTGAATGATCCGACGGAACTCCGAGTACGGCGCTTTATCCCCAGCAAGTACACGCTTCCGGGCAACATCCATATTTACGGGGATTACGTCGTGTATTTCTCGGCCGGGAATGCCGAGCACATGGCGGTGATGATCGAGAGCCGCATGATGGCGGATACGATGCGCGCGCTCTTTGAATTCATGTGGGAGCAGGTGGATATCAAAAAGAACCCCGGTAAGCATTCTCGGTCTTGAGCGTCTTATCTGCGGCTTTACCCTCGCATTTCGCTTAGTTCCCCAGGGACCGTACGCCGAACGGGGCGTAAAAGCCGATCCCATATTTTCTTCCCCTTTTTCGTATGACGTATTTCCAGGACGAGCCGAAGACCGACGCTCCGGGTACGGAGCCCATGGATGAGCCCAAAACGGGCGACACGCCGATGGACCCCAAGTAGTCGATGTCTCTGCCGCCCTTGTTCTCATGAGGACGGCAGAGCATTCCACACACATCAGAAAACTACGGCACCATCTTCCTTCCTTCTTTCAAGGTTCACCCCCGTGCAAAAAGTGCGGTTTTTTGCTATACTGGTTGGATTTGCAAAAACGCGGATCACACAAACACTCACTTCCACACAAACACATGACGATCGAAGCATGCATCGCTCACGCGATCCACAAGGACCTCGACATTCTCGAGGCATTGCCCGACGTCTATGAATTGCCTATGGAAGACTTGGAGCAGCACATCGATGGATATATCCAAAATCTCCAGTCCTCGCTCGTAAAGGCCGTTAAATCGCTTGGCGAGCCCTACATTAAGTCCAAGGACGCCGCAGGTCTCTGCGTGACGTGTTTGCGCGCCGGCGTGAACCTGCCGGCCGAGATGATGCTCAAGATGTGTCAGACGATCCTGCAGCTCTCCACCATCGACGCACGCTTCATCGCCGACAACAACGAAGGTGTCAGCGTGTACTACATGAAGCTCGAGCTCGCGGCTTAAGCTTCTTTCGGTTTCTTGGTAGGCGGACACACGACGTGTGTCGTTGCTTCGGGAACGGCCCGCATGCGGTCGAGCGGGATATCGCCGAGACAGCGTTCGCATTTGCCGTACGTACCCTTGCGGAGCGCCGAGACGCCGGCAACGACGGTCTCCGTCGATGCGGCAAGGGCCACGGAGAGCGAGGCTTCTTCATGGAGAATGCGCGACACGCTTCCCTGATCGTCATCGTTGGGCATATTGCCGAGCAGCTGCAATGCCGATACGGCGGCTTCCCTTCTGTTACCGGTGACCAACGGGTCGCTGGCATTCAGAATACCGAGCTTCACCGCTTTATCGGTGAGCGCCACGGCACATTCTTGCAGTCCTGCTTGGCGTACTTCGGTACGGGAGGCCATGAGTCGGGGTGGGGAAAAGGGTGCCGCATGCTAAGCGTGCTTCGCATCAGGCGCAAGAACATACCGAAGAAACCAATCTCCAGGCCTGAGATAAGCCAAAAAATCCTTGCAGTCTTTGCATTCCTGGCGTCGCTCCAATCCGACTAACGCTTGGCGAACTGCGGAGCGCGGCGAGCGCGCTTGAGACCCGGCTTCTTGCGTTCCTTGATGCGGCTGTCGCGGCGAAGGAAGCCTGCCTGCTTGAGCGTGGTGCGGAAGTTGGGGTCCATGAGAACGAGTGCGCGTGCGATACCGAGACGGATGGCATCGCTCTGGGACGGCTTGCCGCCGCCGATGAGGATGACTTCCACGTCGACTTTCTTGGCCAAGTCCGTGAGGACGAGCGGAGCCAGGGCATTCTCTCCGTGCGTGGAGAAGAAATACTTCTTGAGCGTGTCGCCGTTGACCATGGCCTTACCTTCGCCGTCCTGGAACAAGCGAACCTGAGCGATGGCGCTCTTGCGCTTACCGAGTGCGTAGAAGTAGGGGCGAGTGGTGGCCATACTAAATGACGGGATGAGGGAACGGAGCCGGCTTCTGTGCCTCGTGCGTGTGCGTGGGGCCGGCGAAAACGTGCAAATTCTTCATGGTGTGCTGGCGGGTCTGGTTCTTCGGGAGCATACCCTTCACCGAGTGCTCCAGCACTTTCTCGGGGCTCTTCTCCATCATGTCCTTGATGCTCGTGACACGGAGGTGGCCGAGGTAACCGGTGTGGCGGAAGTATTCCTTCTGCTCGCTCTTGGAGCCGGAGACTTTGATCTTCTCGGCGTTGATGACGATGACGTGGTCACCGCACATGAGGTGAGGAACGTAGCTGGGCTTGGTGCGGCCGCGGAGCACGTTCGCGATCTCCGTGGAGAGGCGTCCGAGCACCTTATCGGTGGCATCAACGATGAACCACTGGGGTTTGGCCGGCTTGGGGTGAGAAGTCTTCATGATTAGGAGGCTTTTTTGGTGCGGGTAACTTTCTTGGGGGCGGGCTCGGCGGCCTCTTTCTCCACGACGGGAGCGGCGGCATCCACGAGCATGAAATCCACGAGGAAGGCGCCGTCGCCGACGCGCTGTCCTGCGGGGACGATGCGGGTGAAACCGGAGGGACGCTTGGCGTAACGGGTCTTGAGAACTTCGAGAATCTTGCGGCAGGCATTCTCATCCGTGAGCATCGTGTTGATCTTGCGGATGGCGAGATCTGCGCGCTCACGCTTGCCGATGGCAATCACGCGGTCCACGAGGGATTTGGCGACCTGGGCGCGCTTCTTGGTGGTGCGCACCTTCTCGTACAGGATCACGGACGTGACCAAGTTCTTGAGCAGTAACCGAGATTGATTCGGTTTCCTGGCGAGCCGTTTGCTGTGATTGCGATGTCGCATGAGGGCGAGATTCTAGGGAAATTCGGGGGGTCTGGCTAGGGTTTACTCCTCGGAAAGTTTGAGGTTGCGGGTGGCAAGGGTCTGCGTGACTTCATCCAGGGCCTTGGTGCCGAAACCGCGGAAGTTGCTGAGCGTGGCGGGCGTGCACTTCACGAGCTGCTCAATGGAGCCGACGCCGGCGTTGATGAGCGAGTTGAGGGTGCGAGGCGAAAGGTTGAGGATTTCGATGGGCGTGTAGCTCTCCTTGGCGGCAGCGCGGTCGGCCTCGGGAACGACCTGGCTCGTGCGCGTGAAGTCGGCCATGAACTCTTTCTCCACGGTCTCCTGATCGAGCGAGAAGAAGTTGAAGTACTGCGACATGAGCTGGCTGGCGAAGCGGATGGCTTCGTCGGCGGACAGAGAGCCGTTCGTGACGATCTCGATGACGAGCTTCTCCAAGTTCGTGCGCTGACCGACGCGGGTGGGCTCCACTTCGAAGCGGACGCGCTCCACGGGGCTGAAGATCGTGTCGATGTGCACGAGTCCCGGCTCGTTGTGCTTCTTGTTGCGCTCGGATGCGGGCTGGAAGCCGACGCCCTTCTCGATGGTGAGATCCATCTTGAAGCTTGCGCCCTTCTCGAGGTGGACGAGTTCCAGGTCCGGGTTCATGACTTCCACGTCGGAACTGCACTCGATGTCCGAAGCCTTGAGAACCTTGGGGCCTTTGCCCTGCAGAACGGCAACCTCGGGATCCTTGTGGTGCTTGCGGAGCTTCACCTGCTTCAGGTTGAGAGCGATGTCCATGACGGATTCGCGAACGCCCTTGAGCGTGGTGTACTCATGGTTGGCGCCCGCAACGCGGATGGAGCTGATGGCAGCACCCGGAAGGCTGCTCAGGAGAACGCGACGAAGCGTGTTGCCGAGCGTCATGCCGTATCCCGGGGGCAAGGGGCCGACGGAAAACACGACGTGCGTGGTATCGCCCTTCTTCACTTGGACCTGCGTCACCTTGGGGAGACCGATCTCTTCCTGAATGATATGCATAGGAATGGGTGGAAACTGAAGAAGTGAAGAAAGGGATTTTTTTAGCGAGAGTAGAAACCGATCACTTTGCGCATGTCGACGGCCATCTCGAAGTGCTTTTCGTTGTTCGGAATGGCGATGACTTCGGCGCTGATGGTGGCCGGATCGGCCTTCAGCCAATCGGGCGGAAGGTACTTTTCGTGAGCGGTGATGATGGGACCGAACACGGGAGACGATTTGCGGTTCTCGCGGATCTTGATCTTGTCACCGGGCTTGATGCGGTACGAAGGGATCGTGACGCGAACGCCGTTGACGGTGAAGAGTCCGTGCGAGATGAACTGGCGGGCCTGCAAACGAGTCTTGGCGAAGCCTGCGCGGTAGAGCGTGCTGTCCAAGCGGGACTCGAGGAGCGAGTGCATCATGGAGTCGGTCTGGCCCATGGTCCGGCTGGCCTCGGCGTAGATGGAGCGGAGTTGCTTGTCGTGAACGCCGTACATGTAGCAAGCCTTCTGCTTCTCGAGGAGCTGCTTTCCATACTCGGAGATCTTCGTGCGGCGTCCGCCTGCGGCTGCTGCCTGCATACCCGGGGCGTACGGCTTGCGCTGCAAGATCTTGTCGTACTTCTCGGAACCGTAGACGTTGAATCCCTGTCTGCGAACGCGCCGTGCTTTTGGACCTGTATACCTCATGGGAGAAAAGGAGAGAGTGAGAGCGAAGAGTTAAAAATTAAACGCGGCGCGGCTTGGGAGCGCGGCAACCGCCGTGTGCCATGGGCGTGGTGTCCACGATGGCGTCGAAGTTGATTCCTGCGACCTGGAGTCCGCGGATTGCCTGCTCGCGACCGGGGCCGATGCCCTTCACTTCGATCTGGAGCGTCTGGATTCCGAGGGGCTGTGCGGCGGTCATGGCGCGCTCCGCCGCCACTTTGGCTGCGTACGGCGTGGACTTGCGTGCACCCTTGAAACCGGACGAACCGGAGCTGGCCCAGGACAGCACTTTGCCGTCCATGTCCGTAATGGTGACGATGGTGTTGTTCTCGGTTGCGGAGATGCAGGCGCGAGCCTTGAGCACCGTGCGCTTGTTCTTCTTGACCTTGCGCTTGGCCTTTGCGTCGGCTTCCGGAGCTTTTGCAGCGGGATCCGGAGTCTTGAACTGTGGGGTCTTGGGTTCGGCCATAGGGAGAGGGGGCGACTCCGCGAATGCGGAGTGCAAATGGTTTACGTCTTGGTAAGGGTAACGCGTCCGGAGAGACCCGTCTTGCGCTTACCGCGGCGCGTGCGCGCGTTGCGGCGGGACGTCTGTCCGCGGCTCGGGAGCTTTTTCTTGTGGCGGTGTCCGCGCCACGTGCCGATGTCCTGCAGACGCTTCACGTCCAAGGACACTTTGCGCGTGAGGTCGCCTTCCGTGGGGAGCTTTTCAACCAAAGAGCGAAGCAGAGCTTCCTGCATATCCGTAAGCTTCTCTGCTGCGATCTCGGGGTCGATTTTTGCCTCCTTCAGCAAGCGTTTGGCCATGGGACGACCGACACCTTTGATCGCGGTGAGCGCGATGCAGATGTGCTTGTTGCCGGGGAGGACGACGCCTGCGATACGAACCATGGGAGTGAAAAGTTGAGAGTGAAGAGTGAAAAGTTACTGAGGATTAACCCTGACGCTGCTTGTGACGAGGGTTCTTGCAGACGATGTAGCGGACACCCTTGCGGATGACGCGACGACAGTCTTTGCAGCGGATGCGGATGGAGGGAGAAACTTTCATGAGGCGGGAGCGGATTCTGAGGGAACGACGGGTGTCGGAGTCGGGGTACTGCTTGGAGAGGGAGCGTTGAACGTCGGGTCGTCGGAACGGAATCGGTAGACGATGCGTCCCTTTTTCAGATCGTAGGGAGTCATTTCGACGCGAACGCGGTCGCCGGGAAGGATCCGTACTTTATGCACTCGCATGCGACCCGCGAGATGACACAACAACTCGTGATCCTTGGCTTCAGCTGAGGAGATCTTCACGCGGAACGTCGTATTGGGATAACACTCCTCTACGACGCCGACAAGTTCGATAACATCCTTAGACAAAGAGAAAAACGGGGTGATGAAAGCCGAGGGATCCTACCGATGGAATTGGCCGCCTGCAAGCCCTGAGACTGACCAAATCGAGGGAAACATCAGAATTGAATTGCAAAATATTTAAATTATTTTATTGTTAAATTTGGCTTCGCCGATCCGATTGTCGGACAGCGGCGGGGTACAAAAAGTCATACAGAACGACGGTATCTTTTCGATGCTCCAAAACTCACTATTGTCCCAAAGTGAAGAATACTGTATAATGGTGAGAAAATTTCATATCAATTCCCATTCTTCCGTATGACCGCATCAGCATTCGTGGACGCTCTGTCCGGCATGAAAGGAATCCTTCCCGGCATGATGGAGCACCTCAAAGGGCTCGCACCCAAACTCACGGAAAAAGAGCGTGAGGAGACCGTGCAGCAGTTCTCGTCCCTCAGCGAACAAGTGGAGGCACTGGAACGTGAGAACGATGAATTGCTCGCCGAAGGCCACGCGGAAATGGATCAGCTCAAGAAGAAGGAGCTGCCCAAGATCAAAGCCGCCGCTGAAAAAATGGAACGCAGCTCGGCCGAAGCCAAACTGGATAAGAAAATGAAAAACCTCTAATTCCCTCGTTCGCCAATACCAACACACAGTATGGACACTCTCCGATTCTCCGGTGACCGGGAAGCACGACTGCTCGGACTCAACTTGAGCCCGACCCAAGGCGGTAACAACGCTCCGAAGGCCAAGGTTAACGGAAAAGGATGGGAAGAAGCTCAGGCTCCGGGAGAAAAAGGTAAGGCACCGGAAGGCCTGAATAAGCTGAGCGTCCGCAAAGACGACGAGCGCAGGTCTCAGTTCAACGGAAAGTACGACCGCGTCTACGATGAGATGGACAAGCGTCTGGGCGGTTACAAGCAGGAGATCAAGAGTCTCACGGACAAATTGGCGAACCCCAACGACAAATACGGGAACGACGAAGAGCATGTGCAATACAAGCAGAAGATCAACGCGTGGATCGACAACATGAAGAACATCTACGAAAAGATGAGCACCGGCTCGTACGCAAACCTGCAGAAAATCGAGAGCTGCTACAACCAGATTGAAGATCGTATCGCCCAGCTGGAAGCCAAACTTGCGGCACGCGGCGAGGCCGTGAAGCCGACGTACGCCGAACGCGTACGCGACGGACGCACCGAACAATTCAAGAACAGCTCCGATTTCAAATCCGTGGACATCCACGGCCTGAGTGCCGATTACGGAAAGATGGAAATGAAGCCGAGTTACTTCTTGCTCCGCACGCCGGCCAACGTGTCGCTCCGCTTCGGAGACGGCATGCCGGAGAACGGATTCAAGTCGAACTACGGCATGAGCAACGGCATCAAGTACACCCAGGTCACCGAAGAAGGTGCCAGGTACTTGAACGGCAAGACCATCACGGTGATGGTGTACGAGAAAGAAACGAACGCCGCCGATGCCGAGAGCCGCGGCGTCAAAGGCACGGAAATGAAAGCCATGATCACCCGCGACGCGGGCGAGAACGGCAACCTCGTCTTCACGCTGGAAAAGGCAACGGACGCAAAGCCGATGCCTGCACCGGAACCCGAAACTCCGGAACCGGCGGCTGCCGAAGCAAAAGTCGCCTCCCCTCTCAAGCCGGACTCAACGCCGAGCATACCGGAGAAAGACACGAAGCAGGCCGACAAAGAACGGATGGCCGCACTCGCGAAAGAAACGGATGCCATCGTTGCCGATGCCAGAAAGGAGATCGGGTCGGGCAACGGCTTCAGCCGGCGTAACGGCGTGAAGCGCGGCCTCGCCGCCATCGAAAAGGAAATGGCCGAGCACAGCGCCAGGGACCAGAGCGGCGTTGACGGTACGGACTCAAGAAACATGCGCTACATCGCGCTGCAGAAACTGCAGTCCGAATTCCGTGCTCTTCGCAATCAGTTCGAAGCGGAGGACAAGGCGCAGGAAGGAAAAGACAAGCTGCGTGCCGAATTGCGCGGCAAAACGGATGCCGCGGTCGCGACCGCGGACAAGACGCTCTCGCTCAAGACAAACAGCTTTGATACGCGTCGCGATCTCGGTGCGGCCATGAAAGCCATTACCGACGAAATGGAAGAGCTTTCCAAGCAGGGCTTGGCATCCAAGGAAAAGGTAAAAGTCGGACGCTACGAAGACATCCGCGCCAAATACAACGCCTACGAAGACGTCCTCCGCGATATGCGCGACAAGGACATCACGGCCGAACAGAACCGTGAGAAGCTCAATGGACTCAGGCAGAAAACCGACCAAGCCATCGGCAGTGCCGAGGTTTCCATCGCCGACGGTGAAAAGCGTGCCGCCCTTGAAACGGCGATGAACGCCATCACGGCCGAGCTCACGGAATACAGTGCTCAGAAGATCACGTCGACGGAGCGCGCGCAGATCCCGCGCATCGAAGATTTGAAGAAGACCTACAACAAGTTTGATGCGATGGCCAAAGACATGGACGCCGCCGCGAAGTCTCGTGAGAATCTTGAGAAGGACAAGCAGAACGTCCGCGACCTCTTCAAGCTCCTCACGTCTCACCTGGAAACGGGCCACATCGAGAGCGCCAAGGGCGAAATGATCGACAAATTCAACGCCGCACTCAACAAGCTCCGAGAATTGGACAAGCAGGACATGATCGACGAACTCGATCTTTCCAAGGGCGTGAACGTGGAACACACGCTCGACGGTGCCGATGACAAATTCGTCATCCGCTACGATGTCACGAAAGACACGGTGAGCGTCGAAGAAGTGAAAACCGTGGAAAGCAAGCCCGTTGAAAAGAAAGCTGAAAAGCCTGCGGAAAATCTCGTGGAGAATCTCCGCGGCGGCATCGATCAGGTGAAGTTCCACCTGGAAGCCGGCCACGGCAAAGACGGCAACGAAGTCGGTTCCGCGCTCAAGCTGGCCAACAAACAGTTCCACAAAATCTCGCGTGAGATGGATCGCGAAGACGCCGTGGACGCCCTCAAGCTCAGGGGCGGCGTGGACGCTCACGACGGAAACAACAACCGGGATTTCAAGATCCGCTACGACGTGACGACCGACACCCTCGTGGTGGAAGACGTAACGAAGACGCCTGAAAAGAAGACACCGTCGAAGAAGACCGATACGAAGCCCGAGTCATCCGAAAAGCCGCGCGATCTGCAGGCCGAGGCGTACCAAGGATACATGGACGCCGTCGCCGCTCTCCGCGAGGGCAAATCCGTCGTCGACGCACAGCGCATCATCGACAACACGACGAATGCCGCACTCGACCTCATGACGGATCCCGCCGAACAGGCAAAAGCGCTGGATGCGATCGTGGGAACCGTCGGCAAAGAATTTTCAGAGCCGAAGTTCCACGTGAAATTCGTGAAAGAGGCGGGCGCCGTGAAGATCGAAGATTTGAGCAAGCCTGCGGATAAACCCGCCGACAAGAAGCCTGAGTCCGTCGATCGCACATCCGAGACTGTTCTCGGAGAGATCGATACGGCTCTCCGGGCGCTCGGTACGTCGATCATGGACCAAGGTCCGAAGCACCCCGAGACCGTGGCACTCCTCGAAGCTCTCAACACGAAAGCGACGGAAGCCGCCGAATTGAATAAGGGTGATGCGATGGAACTGCACGCCAAAATGGACGCGCTTATCGCCAACCACCCGGAACTCGGAAACATTCTGAGCGGCGACGCCCGCACGTACTCCGTCGTCCAGAAGGACGGCCGGTTCGACATCAAAGATGTTACGAAAGTCACTCCCCCGGCAAAGCCGGCTGAAAGACCTGCGGCTCCTGCCAAACCCACGAAAGCCCCCGAATCACGCGAAGCGACCGACGTGGCCAAGCTCCGCGAAGCCACCGAAAAAGCACGCACGAAGATCGATGACGTCACGCGCGATGCCGTCGCCCTCGACGGCAAGTTCGATAAGGCCGACGCCGAGAACATCATCAAAGCCATCGACGACTACGTAAAGGCCGCGGAGGCGGAGTTCAATAAGCTCATGCCCATCAACGATGAGGAGTCCGAGACGCGTAAGATGCAGCTCAAGGACGGCATCGCCAAACAGACCACGCTGAAAGAACAACTCACGGCGAACTATCTCAAGCCCGCCGAGACGCCTCCTGCCAAGGGTGCCGATGCACCGAGCGAAAAGCCGAAGGAAGCAACGGTATCTCCGGAGGTCCAGAAACTCATTGAGGAACTCCAAACGATCCTCAAGGCATTGGAAGCCAAGCAGGCCCCGGCCAAGTCGGGCGACTCCACCCCTTCTTCTCCTGAAAAGCCCGTCGATAAAGTCGATCGCTCCAAGGAACTCGCCGCCGACATCGCCAAGCTGAAGGCCGAACGCGCTCAGGTGGACGTCGACTGGAAAACCGAAGTGTCCAAAGGCTACGACGCGCTCCATGCCGACGGCGACAAGGGCTTCAAGAAGCTCGACGAGCTCGAAGCCAAAGCCAAAGAGCTCGATGCCAAAATCGCCGCCAAGGAAGCCGAGCTCAAGGGCCTGGACTCGAAGGAATCAAACGACAAAGACATCGACGAGCTCATCAAGAAACGCGGCGAACTGACGAAGAAAGTGCCCGATCTCAAGATCGGCGACACCGCCGGCCGCACGAAACTCTTGGGCGAGATCGCCGACATCGACGGGAAGTTGAAAGGCATTCGTGTCTCGCTCGATACGAAAATGAGGGGGCTCACCGCCGACAAGCAGGATGATCGCAAACCTCTGCAGGCATCCATCAAGAAAATCGATGATGCGCTGAATTCGTCGGGCACGACACCGGAAGCCACGACGGAGAATCCCGACACAGCCCGTTTGAATGGTCTGAAAGAGCTGCTTAAGGGCCTTCTCGATGGGGTCGACGTGAAGGGCGACGCCGTCGTTCTGACGCTCGACAAGCCCGAAACGCGCGACGCCGTCGTTCGCATCTTCGGTACCAAAGCGATGAAGCTCATCGCGGGAATGATCACCGTTGAGAAAGATCCGGCAAACAACAGGGCCGTTCAGGTCAAATCGTTCGACAAAAATTTCACGATCATCGGACCGATTCTCAAAACGATCCTGGAAAAAGTGAAAACCGGAAACATCGAGACGATCATCAAGGATCTCGACAAATAACATCGCTTCAAACGAACGGAATGCCGCGGCCCGAGGGGTCGCGGTTTTTCGTCAGGCGATGATTTCGTACCCGTCCTCGGTGAGCAGCACCGAGTGTTCGAAGTGGCACGCAAGCGATCCGTCTTTCGTGAGCACGGTCCACTGGTCGGTGGACGTGTAGACCTCGGGTGATCCCATGGTGGCGATGGGCTCGATGGCGATCATCGTGCCGACCGGGAGGATGGGGCCGGTGCCCGCTTTGCCGACGTTCGGGACATCCGGGAACTGGTGCAGGGTCTCGCCGAGGCCGTGGCCCGTAAGCGCACGTACAACGCCGTAACCGCCTTTCTGGAGCTTCTTCTCGATGAACGAGGACAAGTCCCCCACCTGCATGCCGCCTTGCACGATTTCACTGATGGCTTCTTCGAGCGTGTCGCTTACGGTCTTCAAAAACTTTTTGATGCCGGGGCTGATGCTCCCGACGCCGACCGTCACGCATGCGTCGGTGTAGAGATCATCGTAAATCACGCCGCAATCGAGCGACACGACGTCCCCTTCCTGCAAAATTTGTTTGTCCGAAGGAATGCCGTGGACGACATGATCGTTCACCGACGTGCAGAGCGTACCCGGAAAACCGTGGTATCCCTTGAACGCGGGTTTACCCCCGCGACTCAGGATGAATTCTTCGGCGGCCCTATCGAGCGCGAGCGTAGAGACGCCGGGCTTTGCGAGCGGTGCGACGTACTGCAAACAGTCGCGCAAGATGGCTCCTCCCTTGCGGAGGGAATCCTGCTCGGACTTGCTGAAAACCTGGCACGTGTCTGCGTACGTCATACGCGCTTATCGTACACCGAAACGCTCCAAAAAAGCAGGCTTTTCAGACCTACGCGCTCGCCTTTTCCAGGATCGGAAGGCGCTTGTAGATGGCGGCTTGCACGGCTGCAAATACCTCATCGGGGGTCATCGAACCGTCGATTTCCGTGATGAGGCCCTTGGCACCGAAGTGGTCGATGACCGGCTTCATATCGGCCTCGGCTCCATCCAAGCGGTTCTTGCGTGCTTCGGCATCGATATCGTCGGAGCGCGGCTTTTGACCTGCGGCAATCGCCTTTTTGCCACGAAGAACCATGCGCTCTTCGGCAACTTCACGGGGAACGTTGAGATACACGAAGTGATCGGAACGCTCCAAGCGGGCCATGAGCTCTTCGTACTGAAGAATCTGGCTGCCCGTACGAGGGAATCCGTCGAAAAGCCACGTCGATTCGGGATCGAGCAATTTGATGTTGCGACGAATTTCGGGAACGATCACTTCGTCCGGAACCATCAGGCCCCTGCTCTCATAATCTTTCGCGGCCTGACCGATGAGTGTCCCCTCTTCCTTGTGCGTGCGAACGATTTGGCCGATTTCCATGTGGCCAACCTTGCCCCGTGCAGCAATGTCATTCTTCAAAGGCTTGATGACCGTTCCCTTGCCTGCGGCAGGGTAAGGGGAGATGACGTTCACAGTGTCGATGTTGGAACGGAGGAGGTTACTCATAGTAGTATGATAAAATAAAAATGAAATAAGTCAATAAAACAGGACTCGCGAATGATACGAAAACCGTACTTTCCTGGCAAGGGTCAACAATGATTTTTTGAGTCTCAGACAAGCTTTTTCAGCTCCAAGTACACTTCGTCGACCCCTCGATCGGCTCTTATTTCTGCCACTTTTTTGGCCTGCATGTACTTCTCGATGACCGGAAGTGTCTTCCCGGAAAATGTACCCATACGGCGTCGGATGATCTCGGTATTTGCATCATCGGCACGTCCTTCGGCCTTGGCGCGGCCCAGAATGCGCTTTTCCGCCTCATTGGCATCCAGAAGGAAGTGAATGCAGCGGAAATCGCGTCCTGCGGCCTTCATAATCGCGTCGAAATCGCGCATTTGGTCCAGGTCGCGGGGAATACCGTCGAAGAGAATCTTCATGGATGTGGGGCGCATTCCCACGGCAGCTTTGACCACCTCCATGATGATCTCGTGCGGCACCAAGTGACCTTGGTCGATGTAACTCTTCACCGTCTCACCGAGCTTACTGCCCGAAGCGGCGATCTTGCGGAGCTCCCCTCCCGCCTCAAAAATGTCGTAGCCGAATTCGGCGGCAAGCTTCTTTGCCTGCGTTCCTTTGCCGGAGCCTTGGATGCCGAAGAAAACTAAATCCATGAGAGTTGAGGAAGGTTGGGAAGGTGTGGTAAGTACGGTAGGTGGGGGAAGAGGCTTTCGCAATAAGGTTTGATTTGATGAGCCATAGGGTGTACGTTCGTACACATGGAATATCGGGCTATGACCAAAACATTTCGGCAGCTCATCGTTTGGCGAGAATCCCACACACTGACGCTTGCGATATATAAATATACAAAAACCTTCCCATCCGACGAGCGTTTTGGCATTACGTCGCAACTCAGACGCGCATCGAGCTCAATCGCGGCGCAAATTGCAGAAGGAGCTCAGATGCCCACGCTACCCCATAAGCTTTTATACTACCAACGTGCATATGCCTCGGCCGCAGAAGTTGATAATTTTCTGGAGCTCTCGAAGGATTTGCAATACCTGAACAACGATGAGTACCAAACACTTCTTGGTCTTCTGAATCGAGTTTCATTCCTTTTAAGCAAACTCATACACTCTCAAAAAATCGAACCTGCCAAACTTTCCACACCTTCCTCACCTTCCACACCTACACCAACTTCTCGTAATCGTGTGCGAGGAGCTGCGCGTTGATCTGACGAATGAGTTCGAGCACCACGCCGACGATGATGATGAGACCGGAACCCGAGATGATGAGGTCCTGGGACGAGAGCGTGGAGTAGCGCGTGAAGATGAGCGGGACGATGGCGACGATGCCGAGGAAGACGCCGCCCCACAGGTTCAGGCGATTGCTGACGCGCTCAAGCATTTTGGCAGTCTCGCGTCCGGGGCGAACGCCGGGGATGAAGCCGCCGCGCTTCTGAATGTTCTCCGCGACGTCATCGGGCTTGAAGGTGACCGATACGTAGAAGTACGTGAAGGCGATGACGAGCAGGAAGTAAACGGCCATGTACAACATGCTGGGCTGCTGCGAGTTGAGATTCAGGTTGATGAAGCTCACGATGCCCTGAAAACGCGGAGCGGTCTGGAGGAACTGCGCGATGATGCCGGGGAACGTGATGAGGGAGACGGCGAAGATGATGGGCACCATGCCTGCCTGGTTCAGGCGCACGGGAATATTGCCCTTCACGCCGCGGCCCGCACCTTGGTTGGCGTAGGTGATGGGAATGGCACGGTGCGCATCGGTGAAGAGCACCACGGCCACGAGCATGGCCAGCGAAACGATGACGAAGAGGTAGAACGCCGAGATCTTTTCCTGACCGGCGATGAACATCGTGGAGAGCGTTGCGGGCATGCGTGCGACGATGCCCGTGAAGATGATGAGCGAGATGCCGTTGCCGATGCCCATCTCCGTGATGAGCTCACCGATCCACATCACGAACACACATCCCACCGATACGAAGAGCATCGGGAAGAGGACGTCGGGAAACGTCGTGGGGACGATGTTGCCGCTGCCGCCGCGGTTGAGGAGCAGGAGGAAGCCGTAGCTCTGCATGAAGGCGAGCACGATGCTCATCCAACGCGTGTACGTGTTGATCTTCTGCTGACCCTGGACACCCTCTTTGCTGAGAGCCTCGAGCTTGGGGAAGATGACGGTGCAGAGCTGCAAGATGATGGATGCGTTGATGTAGGGCGACAGACCGAGCAGGGCGATGGAGAAGTTCTGGATGGCGCCACCGGTGAGTGCGGCGAAGATGCCGAGAGCTCCGGCTCCGGCGCTGTTGTTGAGGAACTGCTGCAAGAGTGCGCGGTCGGCACCCGGAATGGTGATGTGCGAAATGAGACGGTACGCGATGAGCAAACCGATCGTGATGAAGATGCGGCGGCGCAACTCACGAGACTGCCAAAGCTGCTTGAGGTAGGTGAACATTACGCTTTGACGATGGTGACGGATCCGCCTGCTTTCTCCACCGCCTGCTTGGCGGACTTGGATGCGGCGTTCACGGTGATCTGGAATTTCTTCGTGACTTTGCCGCGGCCGAGGAGCTTCACGGGGCGCTTGCCACCGATGAGGCGTAGTGTGGCCAGCGTGCTGACGTCATGGGTTCCTGCCGGAGCCTTGGCTTCGAGCGTGTCGATGTTGATGGTCTCCGTGTCTTCGCGACGCGGGTGCAAGAATCCTCCGAGCTTGGGCTGGCGGCGGATGAGCGGGGTCTGGCCTCCCTCGAAACCGAGGCGGCGGCCCTTGCCTGCGCGAGATTGCTGACCTTTCGTTCCACGACCGGCCGTGGTTCCGATACCGGAACCGTTGCCGCGGGCAACGCGAACGCTTCTGTGCGTGGAACCTTTGTTGGGCTTGAGCTTATGGAGCATTGGAAAGTGCGGTACGAGTGGAAAATCCGTCACGGTTCTAAGTAAAGTCGTTTCGTAAGCCCTACTCTACCGTAGCGGGGTCAGAGGCTACAGATGAAATGGCAGGACGACAAGGGGAAAAGGGCGGCAATCGGGCATCTGCGCCGATGCATCTCGGGCATATTTTCTTGATTTTTCAGAAAAATACCTCAGACTTGGGCTCTTCCATGAACAGACGTTTCTTGTCCCTCGGCCTCAACCTCCTTCTCTCGCTTATGGCGGGAAGGCGGCTGGCTGCGTAAACGGGAATACGAAAACCCAAGCAGAGCCTCTTTCCCCCGCAGAGGCGATTTTTCTTATTTCATTTTTCCAACCCTTCCCATGAATACTCCTCGCACCTTCACCACCGCCGATATCGATGCATTCTCCGATGCGGCAAACCGACGTTTCAATCCCCAAACGCCCATCGCCGATGAAGCGGGTTACGGTGGTTTCCCTGACGACGTGACCCACGACCCACGCGGTTATTACGGCCACATGCCCAATGTAAACGATCCGTCATTCCAACAAGAAGTACGGGCTATCGGCGAAGAAACCCAGGAAATCCTGCGACGCTTCGGATACATCGGACAGAGTAATATCGATGTTCCCGCGTAAACGAATACGGAACGCGGCGGGGTGCTACGACACTGCTATTGGCACCCCGTCGCATCAGAAAACCGCTGCAGACAACGGAAAGTAAATGCAGCTGCCTTGACACCTCTGAATACTGTACTCAAACTGTCTGCCAACTATTTATGGTCCAAATCGCCACCCAGCTCAACGTCGGCATCCCGAATAACCCGGGTTCGCTCGCCCGCATGTCGGACAAACTGCGCTCGGCCGAGGTGAACATCGAGGCGCTGTTCTGCACGGACGGAGAGAAACACTCCGTCGTTCATCTTATTTTGGATGACGTGGAAACGGCCAAGCTCGTGCTCCGCGATTTGGGTGAAGTGACGACGACCGAAGTCCTGGCCTTTGAAGTGAAGAACAAGCCGGGCGCCATCGCACAGGTGGCTCGCCTCTGCGCCGGAGCCGGCATCAACATCCGCCACATCTACGCCACGTCGCTGGGCAAAGACGCCATGTGCTATCTCGCCGTCGATGATATTGAGAAGGCGAAGAAGGCGCTGAAGTAGGAGTACAAAGAATGCAAGGAAGCACGCCTGACTTTGAAATACCTGAGCAGCGTGTCGCATTGGAAAAATGCCGTGACGCTTCACGTGAAGCAGAGCGTGAAAAAGTCCACTGTCTGAGTCCGAGCCGCAGCGAGGACGAGTTTGGACTTTTTAGCTCTGCGAACGTAGAAGCGTAGGCCATTTTTCCACGAGCGACTGTTTTTCTTTGCCACTTTCTTTTGCGTCAAAAGAAAGTGGAAGAAGATTTGCACGACAAAGAAGTAACAAAAGAACAATGATCAAACTACATCTCAGCAAAGGTCTTCCCAAACTCCACCGCCGCATTCGGACCATTCGCGGTAACGATCAAACCGTCTACCGTCACGGGCTCGCCCGTATACGTCGCGCCTTTCGATTCCAAAAACGGCACCTGCTCCTCCGAGGGTGTGGCTACCGTCGCCTTCTTGCCCCGGAGCACTCCCGCTGCGGCCAGGATCGTCGGAGCGATGCAGATGGCACCAAGGGGCTTCTTGGCTTTTTCGACGGCTCCGGCGAGGGTCAGCGCATCGTTATCATCGGCCAAAGCAAAGGCCCCGGGGCCTCCGATGAAGGCAACGCGGTCGTACTCGGAAAGTTCAACGTCTTTCATCGCGATCTGGGCCGTCTCACGACCGTCGTATTTGCCGATACACTCCCCCGCTTCCGAGCTGCAGAACACGACGGAAAAACCTGCGGCAAGAAGACCGTCGCGCGTGCCTTTCAGTTCAACGTCTTGGTAGCCCTTCTGCGCGATGACGAGGAGTGCCTTCTTCATGAGGGGAGTATGAACCGAGTGGCACGAAAAAAACCATATCGTGCTCGTCTCAAATCCTGAGGGATGCGATTAGCCATTGATACCCTTGTCCATGGCCTTCTTGTCCTTCTCGGTCATCTTCACTTCTTTAATCGGAAGATTCTCTTCGATGTGACCCGGGACGTCGGACTTCACGATGGGCTTGCTGTCGGCGGCCTTGGCTGCGCGGCTGCCGCGGAGCATCTGGAGAGCCTTGATGGAAGCCTGAGCGTTGACGAGTTTGTTCCCCGTACCGAAACGCTTGGCAAGGATGTCTTTGACTCCCGCGAGGTCGAGGATCGCGCGGAGCGGACCTCCGGCGATGATACCCGTACCCTTACTGGCGGGCATGAGGCGGAGAACGGCAGCTTTGTGCTTCACGTTCACTTCGTGCGGGATGGTGTCGCCCTTCATCGGAACGATGATCATGGCACGCTTCGCATCGCGCTGAGCTTTCTGGATGGCTTGCTGAACTTCGGTCGCCTTTCCGGTTCCGAGACCCACCTTGCCTTTGCGATTACCGAGAACCACGACGGCGCGGAAACGCATGCGGCGTCCACCTTTCACGACGCGCGTGACGCGATCGATGGCGAGCGTAACGTCGTCGTACTCGCTGGGTTCGCGCTTATCACGGCGGTCGTTACGTTTGCGGTCGGGGCGGGAGGTCTTGGCTGACATGAAAGAAGAATTGGAAGCGGGAGGTTAGAACGTGAGTCCGCCTTCGCGAGCGGCATCGGCCAAAGCCTTGATGCGGCCGTGGTAACGGCGTCCGTTACGGTCGAAGACGACGGAGGTGAGTTTCAGATCTTTGGCTTTCTTGGCGATCTCCTGGCCGACCTTGGTGGCCGAAGCCATGTTCTTGCCCTTGGCCGAGGACACGGCGGCAAGCGTCTTGCCTACGGAATCATCGATGATCTGGGCGTAGACTTTGGTGAGCGACACGTACACCGTGAGGCGCGGACGTGCGGGGGTGCCTGCGACCTTGGCGCGGATGCGGCGCTTACGGCTGGCTCGGAGTTGGTGCTTGGTGGGCTTCATGAGTTGCGGAGGTGATTAAGCGGCGGTGGCCTTGGCGGCTGCGGCCTTGCCCGGCTTGCGACGGACGGTTTCATCGGTGTAGCGGATGCCCTTGCCCTTATACGGCTCCGGCGGACGGAGTTCGCGGAGGTTGCTGGCAACCTGACCGACGAGCTGCTTGTCGATGCCGCGGATGGTGAGGAGGTTCTTGTTCTTCTCGTCCTGAACGACTTCGATGCCGTCGGGGAGCTTGAAGTCGACCGGGTGAGAGAATCCGAGGCTCATGGCGAGGACCTTGCCCTTGATTTGCGCCTTGTAACCCACACCGACGATTTCGATTTTTCGCTCGTGACCTTCGGCGACTCCCTTCACCATGTTGACGAGGAGAGCCCGGGTCAGACCGTGACGTGCCTTGGACTCGGGATTCTCGAGAACGCGCTTCACGCGGACCGTGCTGCCCTCGACATCGATGCCGATTTCCGGGAGGAGCTTGTACGTGAGTTCGCCCTTCGATCCTTTCACGTGTACGACACCCGATTTCACCTCAACGGTGACTCCGGACGGTACTGCGATGGTTTTGGCACCAATGCGAGACATGAGAGGAGATTAGGAAACGGTACAGAGGATTTCACCGCCGATATTCTGCTTGCGGGCGTCCTTTCCGGTGACGAGACCGCTGCTGGTGGAGATGATGGCGACGCTGGCACCGTGGAGATGCGTGCGGATGTCCGTGGCACCGACGTACTTGCGTGCGCCGGGCGTGGAGATGCGCTTCAGTTCCAGAGCCGGACGATCGGCGCGGAACATGACGATGAGTTTCTTGTCGGCGGTCTCACCTTCCACGCGGAAGTCCTGGATGAACTTCTGCTCCTTGAGGAGTTTCGCGATGGACTCCTTCAGGCGCGACCACGGTGCGCTGCATTCGGACCTGCGTCCGTGCTGTGCGTTGCGCATGCGGGTAACGAAGTCGCCGATGGGATCAGTGAGAGGCATGAGAGTGAGGGATTACCAGGAAGATTTCTTGAGACCCGGGATGTCGCCGTTCACGGCGAGCTCACGGAAGCAAATGCGGCAGGTACCGAAGAAACGCATGTAGCCGCCGCGGCGGAAGCAGAGTTTGCAACGGTTGTAGGAGCGAACGGCCATCACCGGCTTCTTGCCTGCGGCACGGGCCTTTTCCACGGCTGCGCGCTTCTTTTTCCAGCCGATGACGAGTGCGTCGCGAGCCATGAGGAGTAAAAGTTAGAGGGGAAAAGGGGTGAGGATTATCGCAATGTTATGCGGCGGATGCAACCTCGCCTGACTTTTTGGTCGGGCGGCGGAACGGCATGCCGATCTGTTTCAGGAGTGCGAGACCGCGCTCGTCGGAGCCGGCGTTGGTGGTGATCTGAATCTGCATGCCGAAGATCTTGGTGGCGTCCGGAGCGGGAAGCTCGGGGAAGATCGACTGGTCGGTGAGTCCGATGGCGTAGTTGCCGCGTCCGTCCAATTTGGTCGGGAGTCCGCGGAAGTCGCGGATGCGGGGAAGGGCGTAACCGAGCAGGCGATCGAGGAAGTTATACATGGCCTTGCCGCGGAGCGTGACCACCATGCCGACGATCATGTTCTCGCGGATGTTGAAGTTGCTGATGGACATGCGCGACTTGCGGACGGCCGGCTTCTGGCCGGTGATCGTGGCGAGTGACTCCGAGATGAACTGCTGAATGTCCTTGCTGGAGTACTTCTTCTGGCTGAGACCCACGTTCACGATCACCTTGGTGATGCGGGGAAGCGCGTTCACGTTGTCGACCTTCAGCTCGCGCTTGAGCGCTTCTGCGATGTCGGTCTTGAGCCGTTTCTGGAGAGGGACGAAAGCCATGGGAGATTAGGAACCGCGACCGGCGGAACGGGTGTGCGTGGGTGCTGCGGGAACTGCTGCCTCGGTCTTGGCGCCGCCGACTTCATCGACTGCGGCATCGGCGCCGAATCCGACGCGCTTCCAGAACGGGGACTTCTTGTTGGGCTTGGCATTCTTGGGAGCGTCGGCGGCTTTGGCGGCACCCTTCACGCGAGTGAGCTCGGTTCCGCTGCCACGGGCGACGCGGGTCTTCTTGCCGGTCTTGGTGTCCACCTTGTAACCGATGCGGACGCCCTTGCCCGTCTTGGGGTCGAGAATCATGACGTTGCTGGCGTGGATGGAGGACTCGTACTGCATCTTGCGGCCGGCCTCCTGCGTCGTCTTTTTGACGTGCTTGGTGACCATGTTGACGCCGCTCACGATGACGCGGTTTTGGGTGTGGAGCACGCGCATGATGGTGCCTTTCTTACCCTTGTCCTTGCCGGAGATGATGATGACGGAGTCACCGAGTGAGAGCTTCATGGGAGTTTAGAGAACGTCGGGGGCTTGGGAGATGATCTTCTGGTAACCGGCGGAACGGAGTTCGCGAGCGATGGGTCCGAAGACGCGGGTTCCTTTGGGTTCCTTGTTGGCGTCGATGATGACGCAGGCGTTGTCATCGAAGCGGATGCCGCTTCCATCTTTGCGACGCGTGATCTTCCTGGTGCGGACGATGACGGCGCGCTCCACGGCGTGCTGCTTGACGGTGCCGCGCGGGGCCGCCGTCTTGATGGCAACGACGATGATGTCGCCGACTGCGGCGTAGCGGCGCTTGGAGCCTCCGAGCACTTTGATGCACATGCAGGTCTTGGCGCCCGTATTGTCTGCCACGTTAAGGATGGTCTGTTGCTGGATCATGATGCGGGGGAGTCTTTGGGCTTCTTCTTCTCGGCGAGGGTGTCGCGGTGGTCGCGCTTGGTGGTCATCTCCACTTCCTCGGTCTTCATGGCGGCGACACGGGGAGCTTGCTTGATGATCTCGGTGACTTTGAAACACTTGCGTGCGCTCATCGGACGGCACTCGGCGATGACGACTTCATCCCCTTCTCCGAGGTCGAATCCGTTGGTGTCGGCAAGGAACTTCTTGCTGACGCGGAAGCGCTTGTCGTAGGTCGGGTGCATCACGTAGCGGTGCACCGTCACAGCCACGGTTTTTTGCATCTTGGCCGATGTGACAGTTCCGGTCTTCGTGCGCATAAAAGTGGGTAGAAGTTAGGATTTCTTGGAACGGGAGCCGACACCTTTTACAGACTTTTTGGCGGCTTGGGAAGCTTTTGCGGGAGATTTCGTTTTTTTCTTGGGAGCCTCGGCGACTGCCGGAGCCGCGGCCTCGACCGCCTTCTTCGGAGCGGCAGGCATCTTCTCAAGCTCGTGGAGGACCATCGACATGCGAGCAATCTCTTTGCGGAGCGTGCGGTACAGACCCGAATTCTTCTCGCTCTGCATCTCGATGCCCATGCGCATCTTGGCGCACTCGGCACGCTTGATGGAGAGCTCCTTGCGGAGTTCCGAAGCCGTCATGCGGCGAAGCTCGATGATGGAGGTGGTGGTGCTCATGCTGCGAGGGAGGATTCGGAACCGGCGTGCTTCTGGAGGGAGACGATGAACTTGGTGGCTACCGGGAGTTTGTGCGATGCGAGACGGAATGCTTCTCTGGCGACTTCTTCCTTGAGACCGTCGAGTTCGAAGAGGATGGTGCCGGGCTTCACGACTGCGGCGTAGAATTCCACGGCGCCTTTTCCGGCTCCCATGGGCACCTCCGGCGACTTACGCGTGATGGGCTTGTGAGGGAAGATGCGACACCAAATGCTTCCGCTGCGACCCACTTCGTGCGTGATGGCGCGGCGTGCCGCTTCGAGCTGGCGCGACGTGATTTCCCCGGCCTCCTGAGCCTTGAGACCGTAGCTGCCGAAGGAGAGCGTTGCACCGCGCGTGGCCTTGCCTTTGAACTGGCCGCGGCCGCGGTGGGCTTTCCGATATTTGGTGCGAATGGGTTGCAGCATGATAGGAGGCGCTTAGGCGGCTTTCGGGAGAGAGGTAAGTGCGGCGGACTTCGCTTCGCGGATCTTCTTGAAGACCATTCCCTTGTAGATCCAGACCTGGACACCGATGGTGCCGTAGGCGGTGCGAGCGTGGCGGGTTGCGAATTGGATGTTCGCGCGGAGCGTCTGGAGCGGAACGTTGCCGCTGCGGAACGCGTCGTCGCGGGCGATTTCAGCGCCGTTCAAGCGACCGGAGACGGAGATCTTGATACCGACGGCACCGGACTGCATGGCCTTTTCCATGGCCATCTTGCAAGCGCGGCGGTACGGCATGCGTCGCTCGATCTGTCCCTGGATGCTCTCGGCGACGCAAGCGGCGTCGGCGTCGGGCGTGCGGATTTCGTGAACGTTGATTTCGAACGAACCTCCGAACTGCTTCTCCATGTCCTTGCGAAGATCCTCGATGGCGGCACCCTGCTTTCCGATGATGACGCCGGGCTTGCTGCTGTGGATCACGACGGACGTCTTCTTGCCGCGATCGATCTCGATGAGGCTGATGCCGGAATCCTTGAACTTCTTGTCGATGTAGCGGCGGATGCGGACGTCGGCCAGGAGGTTGTCCTGGAACTTCTGCTTCTTCGCGAACCATGTCGATGCCCACGAGTGGGTGATACCGATACGGAAGCCGTTGGGGTTAACTTTCTGTCCCATTTACTTGGAGGAGGAAGATGAAGCGGATGATTTCTTCTTGGGGGTTGCGGTCTTGGGAGCGGCTGCGGCGGCCTTCACCTTCTTCTTCTCGGACGAAGGTTTGACGGCGGTCGTCTTGATGTCGGAGGTGCGCGGAGGAGTGACGCCTTTCTCGCCGGCGAAACCGAGGCTGATACTGATGTGGCAGAGGAACTTGCGGATGGGGCGAACGCGTCCGCGAGCCATCGGCACGCCGCGGCGGTAGGATGTCCCCTGGTTGACGACGACCGTTTTGACGATCATCGACTGGGCGTTCTGCTTGAAGTTGTGCTCGGCGTTGGCGATGGCCGAACGGAGAACATCTTCGAACAGACGAGCGCTCTTCTTGTGCGTCTTGCGGAGCAACTCCACGGCATCGGGCACGGTCATGCCACGAACCATCTTGGCCATGAGGTTGGCCTTTTTGGGAGCGAGCCGAGCGGAATAGTGGTGAGCTTGCATGGGGGTGGATTACTTGGCGGGAGCGGGAGCGGGCTTGGGTGCGGATGCTGCGGTGGCCTGGGCGGCGGACATCTTGCCTCCGTGGACACGGAACTTGGTGGTGAAGGAGAACTCTCCGAGTTTGTGACCGACCATCTGCTCCGTGACGTAGACCGGCGGGAATTCCTTGCCGTTGTGGACGGCGAACGTGAATCCTACGAATTCCGGCGGGATGTCACAGTCGCGTGCCCAAGTCTTGATGATCTTCTTCTCCTGGCGTTCGATCATCTTCATGACCTTTTTCAGGAGCTTGGGATCAACGTGGGGGCCTTTTTTGATGGAGCGAGTCATGAGATTAGAGAGCGGTAGTCGTGAGGATGAAAGCGATGGCGATGAGCGGGATGATGACTTGGTACATGACGGATAAGGGGGAAAGACTGACCGAATGTCAGCCGACGGATACTACACTACTTTTTCGCCTTTTTCTTGATGCGGCGGCGGATAATGAGATCGTCACTCTTGCGCTTGGGCTTGCGTGTTTTGACGCCAAGAGCGTGTTTGCCCCACGGGGTCTTCGGATACTTCAGACCGATGGGCGAGTGTCCTTCTCCTCCTCCGTGCGGGTGATCGACGGCGTTCATGGACTTACCGAGAACCTGCGGTTTGCGTCCCATCCAGCGCATGCGACCTGCTTTGCCGATGCTGATGAGGTGGTGGTCGGGGTTGCTGACGGTGCCGATGGAGGCGAAGCACTCGTGACGCACTTTGCGCATTTCGCCGCTCGGGAGCTGGAGGATGGCGAAGTCACCGTCGAGACCGACGAGAACCGCGCTGGATCCTGCGGAACGGACGATCTGTCCGCCGCGTCCCATCTGGAGTTCCACGTTGTAGATGCGGTAACCGACGGGCACGTGCTCAAGGCGCATGCGATTGCCCGGCTTCACTTTGGTACGGTCTGCGCAGACGATTTCGTCGGCGACCTTCATGCCTTCCGGGGCAAGGATGTAGCGCTTGTCGCCGTCCATGTAGTGGACGAGAGCGATGTAGGCGGAACGGTTGGGATCGTACTCGATGGCGGCGATGCGGCCGATGACACCCTGCTTGTCGGACTGCTTGAAGTCGATGAAGCGGAGCAGACGCTTGTGTCCTCCGCCGCGGTGGCGAACGGTGACGCGGCCCAAGTTGTTGCGGCCGGAGATGCGCTGCTTGCCTGCGGAGAGACGCTTTTCAGGGCGCTTCTTCGTGAGGCCGGAGAAGTCGGCGATCGACATCTGTCTCCGTGCGTTGCTCGTTGGTTTCTGCTGGATGACTGGCATGATTAGGCGGCGGTGCGGAGAGTGGTGAGATCAAGAGCTTTGCTCTTCTTGGTGAGGCGGACGATCATGCGCTTGCTGCGGTGACGCTTCTCCATGACCGTTCCCTGTCCGACGATGCGGGTCTTGGGGCGGGTGCGCAGCACGCGAACCGATGCGACTTCCACGTCGTAGTATTTGCGGAGTGCGTTCTTCACGTCGATCTTCGTGGCAGCCTGGTTGACCTTGAGCGTGTACGTACCTTCGGTCTTCAGGCGTTCTGCCTTCTCCGTGACGACGGGGCCGATGATGACGGATGAGAGATGCATGATGTTTTAGGCGGCTTTGGGAGCTTTGGCGGCTTTCTTGGCAGCGAGCTTTTTGGCTTTGGGAGCCTCTGCACCGTCTTTCTTGGCCGCTTTCTTCGCGGCGAGTTTGGTGTCGCGGTAGTCCTTCAGTTCTTTCGCCTTCTTCGTGACTTTGTCGGCCTGCTTCGTGACGCGCTTCTCGATGCGCTCGTCATCCTTCTTGCCGAAGATCTCCTCGGCGGCCTTCACGGCGTCGGCCATGAAGATGATGTTCTTGGCGAGGAGGATGTCTTCCGGGTTCAAGTACTGAGCGTAGATGGTCTTCACGCGGGGAACGTTGCGGGCGGAGAGCTGAATGCCGAGGTGCTCCTTGGCCGTGACGACGACGATGCGGCGGCCGATATCGACGGGAAGTTTTTGGAGCAAGGAGTAGAACGTCTTGGTCTTGATGTCATCGGGATAGTTCTCGAGTCCGATGATCGCACCCTCTTTGGCGCGGAGCGAGAGACAAGAGAAGAGAGCGGCGCGGCGCATTTTCTTCGGCATGTCCTTCTGGAAGTTGGCGTTGCTGCGGGGTCCGAAGGTCTTGCCTCCACCGCGGACGAGCGGGCTTCGGAGAGCGCCGCGACGGGCGTTACCGGTGTGCTTCTGTGCGTAGGCCTTCTTGGTGGTACCGACGACGTCACCGCGAGTTTTGACGTGAGCGATGGGGTTTCTGCGGTTGCTCTGCTGGCGGACGACCGCGAGGTGCATGAGACCCTTGTTGATCGGAGCTTCGAACAGCCCGGCCGGGAGCTCGAGAGAGCCCTTCTTGGTACCCGTTGCTGTGTAGAGGTCGATCTTCATGATTATTTCTTGGAAGCTTTGGGAGCGGGTTGAAGCGAAACGTAGACGGTGCATCCGTTGGCGCCGGGAACCGGTCCTTTGACGCCGATGATCTTCTTTTCGAGGTCGCAGACGAGTACGGCGCGATCTTTGATGGTGACGGTGTCATCTCCCATGTGACCGGCCATGCGCTTACCGGCATGGATACGACCGGGCCACGTGCGCATACCCACGGAACCGGGCTCGCGCTTGAAGTGAGAACCGTGCGATGCGGGACCTCCGGAGAAGTGGTGACGCTTCATGACACCCTGGAAACCCTTACCCTTGGAGACACCCTGAATGGTGACGATGCTTTCGACGGGAAGGGATTCAATGGTGATCTTGCCTCCGATGGCATGGCCTTCGAGCGAATCAACGGTGAATTCCTTCTGGTGCTTGTGCTTCTTGAGCTCCTTTCCTTTGCGCGTGCGGACGATATTCTCGCCGATACCGAGGACGAGAGCCTGGTAACCGTCCTTTTCAGCGGTCTTGGTGCGGACGATGGCATTGTCCTCCACCTTCAAGTAGGTGACGGGGACGGCTTCGCCCGTAGGGAGAAACACGCGAGACATGCCGATTTTGCGGGCGATAACACCGAGAGCCATATGAGTTGCTTGGAGGTTCCATCGCATCCGCTTGTCTCGCTAAGTCTTGGAGAGGCGGATCGGAACGTAAGCGCTCCTGTATTTCCGTGGAGCCGACGCACTCTACTGGCGTAAAAACACACGGTCAAGAGAATACGACATGATTTTTATCTCCACTGTTTCGACGGGGGTTGCAGCATTGACATAAGCCAAAAAACGAGGATAATACAGCGCCGCTCAACAATGTCGCTCCACCTCGCACCACATCCGAACGCAGTTGCAGAAGCCTATGGCGCCTGCATCGCGGCCCATGACAAACTCGACGCAAGCGTCGGGCGCGCCGTGTTGGAAGAAAGTGCCCCGCTCATGCGCAGAGCATTCGAACTCTTCACGCAAGGCACAAGCACCTTCCACGCCACGGAACTCTACGACGTTGCCGACGCACTGGAACGCATCGTGCAGCGGCAAAATCCGCCACCCGCGACACTCAACGCCAAAAGAAGTTTCAAGAAACAACGCACTGACGCGCCACAGGAACCGGCGATCGAAGCTGCATAACGATAAAAATTGACACCGCCGCTCCCCTCCTTAGAATGCGACCTCATTTCAACATCTCCTTTCTTATGAATCCGAATCATCAGCCCGGCTCGAATGTGAACATCAATGTGGAGCGCATCACGCCGGAGGGCACGACAGAGTTTCTGAATCGCATCAACGCCCGATACGGGGAATCCGACGCAACGCCGGATTTGCAGGCGATCATGCGCGAGATGCTTCAGGAAGCACTTGCTCGTGAACAACAGCAATAAGCATCGAACGTCGTGCGTTTCTCGGATGAATTCGGCACAATGCACAACGTATGGATCCCATTCGTTTTGAGAAAGCCAAAAAACTCCGCGAGCTGAAGCGTCCGCCGTATGCCGCCAAGTTCGATCGCACGCATACGCTCCTCCAAGGCCACGGCGCCAAAGATGGTGCAAAAGTGCGTGTGGCGGGCCGCGTGATGCTGTTTCGCGAAATGGGAAAACTGACGTTTGCACAGCTGCAGGACCACACGGGCCGTTTGCAGATAGCGTTCCGCGAGGAAAAATTGGGTAAAGAAGAATACAAACTTTTGCAGAAACTCATCGACCTCGGCGACTTCATCGGTATCGAAGGCGAAAGATTCACCACGCAAAAAGGCGAGCCCACGGTGGAAGTGAGTTCGTGGACCATGCTCACGAAGACGCTCCGTCAGCCGCCCGAGAAGTGGCACGGGATCAGTGATCGCGAGACGGCGTATCGCAAGCGTTACCTGGACACGATGAGCAATCGCGACTCGCTCGACAGGTTTTTGCTGCGCTCGAAATTCATCCGCGCGATGCGCGAGTTTTACTGGGAACATGATTTCGTCGAAGTGGATTTGCCGGTGCTCGTGAACTCTCCGTCCGGCGCACTCGCCACGCCGTTCACGACGCACCACAACGCGCTCGACCTCGATATTTACCTGCGCATCGCACTCGAGACGCATCAGAAAGAATGCCTCGTTGGTGGCTTCGACAGGACGTTTTCACTGGGTTCGGTCTTCCGCAACGAAGGCATGGATCCCTCGCACTTGCAGGAATTCACGATGTGCGAACACTACGCCGCGTACTGGGATTACAAGGACAACATGACGTTCACGGAGAAGATGCTCGCGTCTCTTCTGATGAAAGCGATCGGCACGACGAAAGCAAAAATCCCCGACCGCGACGGAAAACTGTTGGATGTGGATTTCGGCGGAACGTGGCCCGTGCTCAGCATGCGCGAAGTGATTCTGCGCGACTGCGGCATCGACTACGACCTGTGCCCCACGGCAGACGCGCTGCGCAAAGCGATGAAGGAAAAGAAGATTCAGCTCGACGTGGACATCTCCAAGCTCGGCCGCGGCAACCTCATCGATCAGCTCTACAAAAAAGTGAGTCGCCCCAAGATCATCGCACCCACGTTCATCACGCAGCACCCGCTGGATCTCTCCCCGCTGGCACGCCGCAACGACGAAAATCCCGCCATCACGGATCGCTTCCAGCTCGTCGTGGGCGGATGGGAAATCGTGAATGCGTACTCGGAGCTCGTGGACCCCGTGGACCAAGCCGAGCGCTTCGTACAGCAGTCCGCAGCCAAGGCGGGCGGTGACGCCGACGCGCACGGCAAAGACGATGAATACGTGGAAGCACTGGAATACGGCTGCCCGCCGTGCAGCGGCTGGGGCATGGGTATCGACCGCATCGTGACGCTGCTCACCGCACAGGAAAACCTGCGCGACGTCGTGCTGTTCCCGATCATGAAACCGGTCGAAGACAGGAATGCAAAGACTGCCACGACTGCAAAGAATGCAAAGAGTTCCTCGCAATCCTTGCCTTCTTTGCAATCTTCGCAGTCCCCCAAGAAAGAATCGTTGCCTGAGGGAACCTCGGGGCTTTTGCAGCACGCCGACTACGGCCACCTGCTCACGGGTGCGCACGGGCTCGTGGAAACCCATGCCGTGCAAACGAAGGCGCACTTGATCGCCACGGGTGCGGCCATGGAAGCGCTCGCCAAGAAGTTCGGCGGCGACCCGCAGACATGGAAAGTGGCGGGCATGCTCCACGATTTGGATTGGGACAAGCTGAACAAAGACGCCGAACAGCACTGCGGAAAAACGCTCGAAGAATTGCTCGCGACGATCAAAGCTCCGCAGGAACTCCTCGCCGACATTCGCGCGCACTACGCGCACAAGTACGGCGCCGAGTACCCGCTGAATTCACAGCTCCGCAAATGTTTGTACTGCGTCGATGAACTCACCGGCTTCATCATCGCCGTGACGTACGTTCGCCCGAGCAAGAAGATCGCGGACGTGGAAGTGAGCAGCGTGAAGAAGAAGCTCAAGGACAAGGGTTTCGCCGCTCAGGTAAGCCGTGAACAGATCAAGGAATGCGAGACGCTGCTCGGCATGCCGCTCGACGAAATGATCGGCCTCACGCTGGATGCGATGAAAGCCGTGGCAAGTGATTTAGGTCTCTAAATCGGACGCTTGCAATGTACAATATTATGTACAATACTGCGACACTTTTCCCAAGCCATATGGATCAACTTCACGAAAGAGGCGGCGACGTAGCTGCGCCGGTCGCGACGCATGATGTACCGACATTCCCTGCGTTCACTGATTTTACCCAAATGGTTCCCTGGCTCAGCACACTCGTCCATCGCACTGACTGTCCTTCAAGGAATCTGCGAACGACATTTTCGGGTCTGAGCACGGGAGAATGTTCGACTCCGGTACCATCGAAACTTATCGCCGAAATGCAGAAAGAAGCGACGGAAGACCCGGCGGTTGCCGAGTGGTTCATCCGTAACATGGCTTAAGGCTGCTATGAAATGATGTACTCCTTGGCGCGCTCGGGGAGTTCCACCTCGATCTTTTTTGCGACGGCGTTCCGCTCGGCGAGCGCGAACATGCCGCGCTCTTCGCCGTGGACCAAGAATAATTTCTTGAGGTCGGGCACGGCCTGAATGAAACGGTCCAAGTCGTTCTTGTCGGCGTGGCCCGAGTACGCGTTGATGTACTGAATCTCGGCCTTCTTGCGGATGATTTCATCGAAGATTTTCACGTCCGTGTACTGCGGATCGATGATGCGACGCCCGAGCGTATTCTCGGCCATGTAACCGACGGCAACGACGGTGTTGCGCGGATCCTCGAGCTCATTCTTGAGGTGATGACGAATGCGTCCGGCCTCGCACATCCCGCTGCCGGCCATGATGATGATGGGCCCGCGAGTACCGTTGAGCTCTTTGCTTTCATCGACGCTCTCGGTGTAACTCACGAGTGAAAATTGGAACGGATTGTGTGCGCGCTTCAAAAATTTGTCGTACATGTCCTGGTCGAAACACTCGGGATGTTTCTGGAAAATCTGCGTGACTTTCGATGCAAGAGGAGAGTCGATGACGATGGGGATGGCGGGAATTTCCTTGGCGTCCCAGAGCGTGTGCAGGTCGTAGACGATCTCCTGCGTGCGCTCGAGCGAGAACGCCGGAATGAGGACTTTTCCGCCTCGGGATGCTGTTTTCACGATGATGTCGCGGAGCCTGTCGCGGGCGGTGAGAATGCTGTCGTGCTCACGATCGCCGTACGTGCTTTCGCAAATGAGCACGTCGACGGAAGGCATGGCCTCGGGATCACGGATGATGGGAAGCGTGTTCCTGCCGATATCCCCGGAGAATCCGATGCGCTTTTTCTTGCCGTGCAAATCGATGGTGAGAAGCACCATCGCCGAACCCAAGATGTGACCGGCCTCGAAGAATTGGCACGAGATGCCGGGGACCACTTGGAATTCTTCGTGGTAATTCTTTCCGACGAAGAGCTTCATGCATTCGCTCGCGTCCTTCATGGTGTAGAGCGGACCCGGGCTCGGAATCATGGAATTCTTGAGATGACGACGGAAGAAGTCTTCGTCTTTCTCTTGGATGTAGGCGCTGTCCTGGAGCATGACGGCCGTGAGGTCCTGGGTGGCGTACGTGCAGTAAATGGGGCCCTGGAAGCCCTTCTTGTACAAGAGCGGAATGCGCCCGCTGTGGTCCATGTGCGCGTGCGAAAGCACGACGGCATCGATTTTTTTGGGATCGAACGTGAAGACCGCGTTCTTCTCGGCGGCTTCTTTGCGACGCCCCTGGAAAAATCCGCAATCGAGCAAAATGGAAGTATCGCCGATACGAATCTCGTGGCACGTGCCGGTGACTTCTCGGGCCGCGCCGTGGGAGATGATCTCAATGTCCATCGGAGATGATTCTAGCGGCCTGCGTCGAAAATCCTAATCGTTACAAGCCGACGGACTTCAGGAGATCTGTCTTTTCCGCGTCCGTCAGGGCTCGAACGCCTCCAAGTGGAAGTGCATCATCGGTGAAGTTCATGATGCGGACACGCTTGAGGTACTTCACCGTGTAGCCCGTCTGCTGGAACATGCGGCGGACTTGTCGGTTCTTGCCTTCGGTGAGGATTACTCGAGCCCTATTCGGAGCGATCTTCCAGCACTTCAGCTGCTTGGTCATGGCACCGTCCATCTCGAAGCCCTCTTCGATCTTTCGGCAGACCAAAGGGCTGATGGGCTGCACGGTTTCCACCTCGTACTCTTTCTCATGATTGAATTTGGGGTGTGTGAGGCGGTACGCCAAGACACCGTCGTTCGTAAAGAGCAGCAATCCCGAGGAATCTTTGTCCAAGCGTCCCACGGGGAAAACGCGACCGCGGAGTTCGGCCGGAAGCATGTCCCGAACCGTGCGCGTGCCTTCACGTACCGTTTTTTCGACTTTCTTTGGCGCCTTGGGCGTCGTTCGATCGATATTGACTGTCTCAACCCCCACCAGCTTGTTCATCACGTAATAGAGCATTTTTGTGCGTTCCTCGAGAACCTTGCCATCCACCTCGATGGTATCGACGGTCGGATCGGCTTTATCGCCGAGCTTCATCACTTTGCCGTTCACTTTCACGAGCCCGGCTTCGATGTACTCCTCGGACTTGCGCCTGGAAGCGATGCCGCGCTGTGAAAGAATTTTCTGCAACCGTTCGAGCATGTATCCATACTAGCGTAGTTCGGCCATCATCTGCGGTTGTTTTTGCACTTATTGAAGCCATTATTCACTGTGGTATCACGTGAATACAGATGCTGCGTGATCACAATTTGCGAACGACGCCTGTCAATATAACCGGGCCAACACGTCGTAATCTCAGGACTACCGAATGTTTCGGATGCGACCACCAACGTGGGCACCGACATTCCGTTCTCACATCTCTACTTCTTTTCTCCACTTCGTATGAACCTTCTCTACTCCATCGTCATCGGCATCGTTGCCGGCTGGATCGCAGGACTACTGATGAAAGGCGGCGGCTTCGGACTCATCGGTGACCTCATCGTGGGTGTCATCGGTGCCGTCATCGGCGGCTGGCTCTTCGGCCTCTTCGGTCTCACGGCCTACGGCACGATGGGCTTTCTCGTGATGTCCGTGGTCGGTGCCATCGTCTTCCTCTTCATCATCAAGCTCATTAAACGTGCTTAATTCTCTTTTCTACCCCTCTTCCCCCTCTCTCCATGGACAATAACTCCAACGACTCCGGTATGAGCGTCATCGTCGGCATCGTGGCCATCGTGGCCGTGCTCGCCGTCGTGTACTTCGCCGTTCAAATGATGAACACGAAGACGGATGACAACGGTACGCCTGTCATCGACGTGAACGTCACGTCATCGACGGCAAACTAAAGACCCCTACGTCAAAAACGCCCTGAGCAATCGGGGCGTTTTTGTATGTCTTACAGTTTGGAGGTCGTCGACCTTTTGCTGCCCTTTCCGGCAGGACGACCCTTGTACCACGAGTGATCCATGGCATCTCTTTCTTCAGCATGCACGATATTGCGAGCTTGCAGCACTCGAACTGCATCATTGGGTGTGACTTGATCGAGAGGCGTGCCGGCAAAGAAGGTACGATACTGGCTCGTAAAATCGCTGCGTGCGGCATCGCACACCTGGGCCCACGTCTCGTTGAACTCAGGATTTTGTCGAAGCTCTTGCAACTTGAAAGCCGGAATTGATGTATCCGCGGACTTTTGCTGCTGCATACCGTTGAAGCGTGACATGATGATAAGTGGGGGAGAGAGTTGGAGTGAGTGTAGTGGCGAACGTGAGCGCGTCAATTTCTAGAAATTCATACGCCAAAAAACCGCATACCGTTGCGGTTAAAGTCATATCACTGAGGAAGTTTCTCTCTTCTATCAGCACTTTGTCTTGGCACCGACCTACTCTGGCATGGCGGAACCATACTACCATCGGCGCGCTTGAGCTTAACTGCCGTGTTCGGAATGGGAACGGGTGTTGCCCCAAGGCTATAGGCACCAAGACAAAATGCTGATGAAAAAAGGATCAATCTGATTCTGACAACTGCAGACTATGGAGAATCTCTTCATCCATGTCCACGTATTGCCCGCTCATGATGCATGAACAGCACAGAAGTATTGTGCGAGGCACAATCGAAATTAAATGTTCAATCTCCCGTTAGTACCACTCGGCTAAACACATTGCTGTGCGTACACCTATGGCCTATCTACCTCGTAGTCTTCAAGGGGGATTATGGGGATAATTGATCTTGGGATGTGTTTCCCACTTAGATGCTTTCAGCGGTTATCACGACCAAACATAGCTACCCTGCAGTGCCGCTGACGCGACAACAGGTACACCAGAGGTTCGTTCACTCCGGTCCTCTCGTACTAGGAGCAAGTTCCCGCAATTATCCAATCGATCACGGAGGATAGAGGCCAAACTGTCTCACGACGTTCTGAACCCAGCTCGCGTACCACTTTAATTGGCGAACAGCCAAACCCTTGGGACCTTCTCCAGCCCCAGGATGTGATGAGCCGACATCGAGGTGCCAAACCAGTTCGTCGCTGTGGGCGCTTGGAACTGATCAGCCTGTTATCCCTAGAGTAACTTTTATCCGTTGAGCGACAACCCACCCACGTGGTAAGAGCATTAAAAATGCTCGGTTGCCGGATCACTATCACCAGCTTTCGCTTCTGATCGACATGTCCGTCTCACAGTTAGGCTACCTTGTGCGATTACACGACTACGCCGATTTCCATCCGGCGCTAGGTAACCATCGCGCGCCTCCGTTACTTTTTAGGAGGCAACCGCCCCAGTTAAACTGCCCAGCAAGCAATGTCCCTACGGTGGTAGAAACACTTAAACAAATCGTTCCGGCTATTTTCCTCTGCGAGGAGAAACCAAAGAAACCTAGGAATCCAAGGGAACCAACGAATCGTTGGTTTCTCTGGTTTCTTTGGTTGCCTTGGTTTCTTCTGCGAATGCAGAGAAACCGACAACGACCTAAGTACTTCTAACACCGTAGGTGAGTGACATCGGAACACGAGGGTGGTATCTCAACGGCCCCTCCACGGCTGCCAAAGCAACCGCTTCAAAGGGTCCCACCTATCCTGCGCACGTAAACCAATGGCACAATGCCAGCCTACAGTAAAGCTTCATAGGGTCTTTTCGTCCTACCGTGATTCACCAGGCATTTTTACCTGGTCTGCAATTTCACCGGGCCTTGCGTCGAGACAGTACCCCCACCGTGATACCATTCGTGCGGGTCGGAACTTCGTTGTAGGTTCCCGTCGGTGGTTAACCGACGTCCCTAGCTCAAAGGCTAAGGCGCACTACCTCCGCCACATCGGCGGCGCTGGTTTTAGAGGCGAACGAATTCTCGCCACCCTGCATCGCTGCAGGGATCGGACTGTATCATCAACCGATAACCGGTTGCGTAGCGTGCAGTCTCTGAGGAGCTCCTACATTTCTGCAAAGCCGCTGACGCGAGCTCTGAAGTCATCCAAGTGCTGAAGCACCAAAGCGGGATCACCGATCCCCGCTTGTTCTACTCCCGCCAGTTCCATCTGCAATTTCCAAAGGTCATCGGCGTATCGAGTATCTTTGCCGTATTGATCTTCGAGTTCTCGCAATGAATCTGATGCACTTCGCATGGGAGTGAAGGATATGAATAAAAGGATTTCCTGCTGATTGTCCGCAGAAGACGGATTTTCACCCTTCGACGCTTGTTTGCAAGCAAACAAACTGCTCAGGGTACCGCTTCATACTCGGATGTTCCAGCATATAGCTACGTTGTATCACTAATTCGGTACTTTCGACGGATTTCTGTCATGGAACTGAAACGAGAAGACGTTCTTCTCGATTGAAAGATGATTTTGCTAAATCTATGTCCGCTTCGCGCCTTACGGCCGAAGCAACTCCGAGAAAATCTCAGAGTGACGTACCAATACACAGCGAGTTCCTTAGTGCTCACGATTGCTCGTGATTCGGGCAAGTGTCGTTAACCGACCACCCGACAAGGAATTTCGCTACCTTAGGACCGTTATAGTTACGGCCGGCGTTCGCTAGGGCTTAGATCGGAGGCATACACCCCCTCACGTGACCTTCTAGCACTGGCCAGGCATCAGCCCCTATACATCGCCTTACGGCTTAGCAGGGACCTGTGTTTTTGGTAAACAGTCGCAGGGACACCTTTCGCTGCGGCCCTTGATAAATCAAGGGCAGTCCTTATCCCGAAGTTACGGACGCTTTTTTGCAGAGTTCCTTAACGCAAGTTGTCCCGATCGCCTTGGTCTACTCGACCATCCCACCAGTGTTGGTTTGCGGTACGGTCTTGCACATCTCTCAGAACGACGGTTTTCTTGGAAGCCGAAACACTCAGACTCAGCCCTCAAAGAGGGGTAATAGGTCGACACTTTGCTCAAACCGGGGATTTGCCTCCGGCTCTCAACGCTTCGTGCTTTCCACGTCCAGTCAATGCAGACGCTCTGGTGTTCCGTCTCCGTCACGCCTTTCTTAGATCGTAGTCATCCTTCCTCGTCGACATGATCCACTTGCGTGGACCAGAGGCCAATAAGGCTCTCAAACTACTCTCTTGGGCGATCTGTGCAAGGTGCAGGAATATTGACCTGCTGTCCATCGGCTACGCTTTTCAGCCTCACCTTAGGACCGACTAACCCCACGCCGATCGACGTTGCGTGGGAAACCTTGGGAATTCGGCGGGCAGGGTTTTCACCTGCCTTGTGGTTACTCATGCCAACAGTCTCACTTCTATCCGCTCCACTCGACCTTACAGTCGGGCTTCATTGCTGAATAGAACGCTCCTCTACTGCGCATAGAACCCTCAGGTTCTACGCACTCGCTGCGTCGGTGAACAGTTTAATCCCGTAAATTTTCGGCGCGGCATCGCAATCGACCAGTGAGCTGTTACGCTTTCTTTAAAGGATGGCTGCTTCTAAGCAAACCTCCTGGTTGTTTA
>CAZKJL010000004.1:0-3545 GCA_964553135.1 uncultured Candidatus Peribacteria bacterium
TCATGGTGTCGCCGGACTTGCGGACGTAACGAGCATCACCGGAGTTCTGGTCGAGGCCGGATGCGGCGGACTGGTCGGCTGCACAACTGAAGCGTCCGCTCGTGGCGTCCCAGAGCAGCTTGTTGCCGCCCGTACAGTCCGTCAGACCTGCTCCGCGGAGTGATGTACCGAGGTAGAGAGCCGATCCGGAAGCCATTCCTTCCCACACCACTCCACCCGAGGAACTGAGTGTGGCGGATGCGTGGAGCACGGAACCGGAGATCGTCCCGAGAGCTTCGATGACGACGTTTTGATCGGCCGACTGGGTGGAAATTCCCATGCCGATGATCATCGATCCGGAGATCGTGAGACGGGAGTTGGCCGTCACGGTTCCGATACCGATATTTCCTTCCGACGTCAGGCGCATCGTTTCGTCTCCGCCGGCTCTGTTGAGGAAGCGAATGAGTCCGCCGACGCCGAGAGCGTTGTTGACGATAGAAAGGTTGTTGCGCGCATACGTGATGGCCTGGCGATACGTGCCTTGCGTGTCTTTGAAACGAATGTCGGTGCCGCTTCCCATGAAGATTCCTCCCGTGCCGGTGCCGGTGAGGAACAGTGAGCCGCTGCCACGGATGTTGCCGCTAGACACGAGTGTGGCACCGGAGATCGTTCCGCGCGACGTGATGTTGCCTTGAACGAGCAGAGCTCCCGTGATGTTCGCGTTGCCGCTGATGACGAGACGGGAGCCCGAGAGCGTGGCACGGACGGAGAGTGCACCGGTCATCGTGTCGCCCGAGGTATTGACGTAGCGGGAATCGAAGGCGAGCTGGAGAGAACCGGTGTTGGAGAACTGCGTGTTGAGATCGCTCGAGCATCCGAAGACGTTCGTGGAGTTGTTGTACACGAGTTTCTGTCCGGCACCGGAGCAAGAACCGAGTCCGAAGCCGAAGATCGTGGCACCGGAGACGGAGCCCTTGGAAGCGATGCTCGTTTTCACAAGCAAGGAGCCGGAGATGCTGGCGGACTTGGAAACCGTAAGATTGGCTCCGCTCAGGGTTCCGCGGGTGGTGATGTTGTTGAGGACAAGCAGTGCACCCGAGATGTTGGCGTGACCGCTGACGATGAGGCGGGAACCCGAGAGCGTGCCGCGAGCCGTGATGTTGTTGAGTACGACGAGCGAGCCCGAGATGTTGGCGTTGCTCGAGACGACGAGTCTCGTGCCCGACATCGTTGCACGCGTCACGATGTTGCCGACGCTCAGGAGAGAACCGGAGACAGCGGCGTTGTTGCTGATGACGAGGCGGGAGCCCGAGATGGTGCCGAGCACATCGAGCTTGGCATTGCCGCTCGGCGTGGTCTTGCCGATGGCAACCGCTCCGCCGCTCTGCACGAGGCGGACGGTGGGGCTGTACTTGTTACCGATGATGATGACGGGGCTGGAACCGGAACCGGCGTTGAGCGTGAGCGTGCCTGCGGACGTCTGCTTCAAGGACTGGGATGCGGCAGTGGTGTAGTGCACCGTGACACGCTGGAAATCACAGGATGCGCTGGAGAATGCTGCGGCACCGAGCGTAAATCCGATACCGAAATCATTGGAGTTGATTTGAGTGGGCGTCCACGTTGTTCCCCACAAATCGGAAGAGTTACCGAAGGTGTAAATCGTGTCCGTGCCGGTCAACGCTGCACCGGAAACTTTGGTGTAGGAGGTTGTGTTGAAGTTCGTCGTCGCGGACTTAGAAAGATAAACGTTGTTAAGACTCATGCCGGAGCCCTTACATTCGACTTCGTACGTGATGCCGGTGACCGTCGCGTCGGACGGAATGGCGAAACCGAGGGCTCTTCCCCCCTGCAGATCAGATCCCGCGTCATCAAAAGGATTGTTCCACGCATAGTTGTCGTACTGCCCATCGTCGGCATTGAGCTTGGTCCAGTCATCGCCACCGAAGTCACCCGGTGAACCGTTCTGTGTCGTAGCATAGAGCGGTCCGGAGGATGTTGCGGATCCCGAGGTACCGACGAGCGAGCGGACGCTGGTGCCCGCTTCGATATTGATCGATCCGCCGGCGTTGCCTCCGCTGCCGGAAGCTCCGAGAATCGAGAGGTTCTTGCCCGTACCGGTGCCCGTCTGCATGCGGATGACCTGATCACGTGCGGCGGAGAGCAGGTAGCCGGAGTTCGAGATGACGGAGCCCGAGGACGAGAGCGATTTCTCGGCGTGAATGTTGGCACCCGAGAGCGTGTTGATGACCTTGAGTCCGACGGTTCCGAGTGCGCCGTTCGTGATGTTGATCGTGAGAGCTCCCGTCATCGTGTCGCCGGACTTCTTCACGTACCGAGCATCACCGATGGTCAGCACGTTACCCGTGGAGAAGGTTCCTGCCGCGGAAATGGTGCCGCATTCAAATTTGTTCGTGGAACTGTTGTAGAGAAGCTTCTGACTTGCACCGTTACAAGAGCCCAAGCCGAATCCGAGGATGGTGGAACCGGAGACGGAACCCTTGGAGGTGATGCCGGTTTTCACGATGAGCGTGCCGGAGATGGAAGCGGAGCGGGAAACCGTCAGGTTGTAACCGGACAAGGTTCCGCGCGTCGTAATGTTGCCCTGCACGAGCAAGGCACCCGTGATGCCGGCGTTGCCGGAGATGACGAGCCTGGAACCGGAGAGCGTGGCGCGAACGGAGAGAGCGCCGGTCATCGTGTCACCCGAGGTGTTCACGTAACGAGCGTCGAACGCAGTCTGGAGCGAGCCCGTGTTACTGAACTGCGTATCCGTATCGGTGTCCAAATCCGTTCCGCACGAGAAGCGTCCGGTGGACGAATCCCAATTCAGGGTCTGGGTTGCAGCATCACAATCCGTGAGGCCGGCACCCTGGAGGGACGACGCGATGTAGAGGCTGGAGCCCGAGGCGGAGCCCTCGAAGACCAGGCCGCCGGACGAGCTGAGCGTTGCGGATGCATGGAGGACGGAACCGGAGATGGTTCCGCGGCTCGTGATATTGCCCACAGTAAGGAGAGCGCCGGTGATGTTGGCGTTGCCGGAGATCACGAGACGAGAGCCCGAGAGCGTGGCGCGAACGGAGAGAGCGCCGGTCATCGTGTCGCCGGACGCATTCACGTAACGAGCATCACCGATCGTGATGACGTTGCCCGTACCGAACGTACCTGCGGCGGTGACGATGCCACACTCGAATTTGTTCGTGGAACTGTTGTAGAGAAGCTTCTGCGAAGCGCCATTACAAGAGCCCAAGCCGAAGCCAAGGAGGGTGGAACCGGAGATGGAACCCTTCGAGGTGATGCCGGTTTTGACGAGCAAGGCACCCGAGATCGTGGCCGAAGAACTGACCGTGAGCTTGGTACCGGAGAGTGTGCCGCGAGCGACGATGTCGTTCAGAACGAGGAGTGAACCCGAGATGTTGGCGTTGTTGCTGATGACGAGGCGGGAGCCCGAGAGCGTTGCGCGGACGCTGAGTGCGCCGGTCATCGTGTCTCCGGACGTATTCACGTAACGGTTATCGAAGGCCGTTTGGAGAGCACCGGTATTGGACCATTGAGTGTTCGTGTCCGTA